>NZ_PJIL01000004.1 GCF_002929335.1 Arthrobacter sp. Y81 | reverse complement strand
TCTCTTCCGGATCACGATCAGGCAGCTGGTTAGTCAACCCGCTGAGGATATGGGAGGTATCTTCTCCTGCAGCCACGGCAGCCTCTTTTCATCTTTGAATGTCTGGGCTCTAAGTTTTCATATTGTGAGAAAACATTCTTGCCATTCGAGATTATGCAGAAGAGTGCGCATGGTCAAGGTGATGACGCGCGGTTGGCCCGCCGGGCGTACCGGGCAGGCCCTGCGGACCGATTGTGACCGCCGCCACCCGCGGAAACTCCTTGACCCGGAGGTGATCCAGGTCATACAGTTATTCCACTCTTCAAAACCTAATTTCCGCTTTGTGGAATTAGTCGTCGGAAGCTCAGACTTCCCTCCTCCACCCATCCCTTAGAACTGGAGATCCAGATGCAGACGACCCCATCAGTCGGCGTCGAAACGGCTCCCGTCCCGACAGAGTTGTCGGGCCAGCCGGTCCATCCCGCAACGGGCGTCGACGCCCTGTGCGAAACAGCAAGCGCCGCAGCCGGGCGCACCATCAGCCCCAGCCTCTACAACATCGACCTTGCCCCGACGAAGCGGGAAGGCCGACGCTGGACCAGCTACAGCATCTTCACCCTCTGGGCCAATGACGTCCACAGCCTTGGAAACTATGCCTTCGCCATCGGGCTCTTCGCACTTGGTCTCGGCGGCTGGCAGATTCTCCTGGCCCTGGGCGTCGGTGCCATCCTGCTGTTCGCCCTCCTGAGCTTCTCAGGGTTCATGGGCGTCAAGACCGGTGTGCCGTTTCCCGTCATGAGCCGGATCAGCTTCGGCATCAGGGGCGCCCAGATCGCCAGCCTCCTCCGCGGCGCCGTGGCCGTGGCCTGGTTCGGCATCCAGACCTACCTGGCATCCGTGGTTCTCCGCGTCATGCTGGTGGCCATGGTCCCTTCGCTCCACGAAATGGACACCAACTCCATCCTTGGCCTGTCCACGCTGGGCTGGGCCGCCTTTGCGTTCCTCTGGATCGTCCAGCTGGTCATCGTCAGCTTCGGCATGGAAATGATCCGCAAGTACGAGGCCTTTGCCGGCCCCATCATCCTGGTGACCATGGCGTCCATCGCCATCTGGATCTTCGTTGAGGCCGGCGGCTCCATCGCCTGGGCATCGGACAACGCCCTCGAAGGCGCGGACATGTGGCGCACCATCTTCGCCGGCGGCGCCCTCTGGGTGGCCATCTACGGAACCTTCGTCCTGAACTTCTGCGACTTCACCCGCTCGGCCGTCTCCAAGAAGGCGGTGGTGCGCGGCAACTTCTGGGGCATCCCCATCAACATGCTCCTCTTCGGCGCCATCGTGGTGGTCATGGCAGGCGGCCAGTTCAAGATCAACGGCACGGTCATCCAGAGCCCGTCCGACATTGTCCAGACCATTCCGAACACGCTGTTCCTGGTCCTGGCCTGCCTCGCGCTGCTCATCCTGACCATCGCCGTGAACCTGATGGCCAACTTCGTGGCCCCCGTCTACGCCCTGACCAACCTCTTCCCGAAGCACCTGAACTTCCGCAAGGCGGCCTGGGTCAGCGGCACCATCGGGCTCATCATCCTGCCGTGGAACCTGTACAACAATCCGCTCGTGATCGTGTACTTCCTGGGCGGACTCGGGGCACTCCTCGGCCCGCTGTTCGGCGTCGTCATGGCCGACTACTGGCTGCTGCGCCGCGGCCGCGTCAACGTCGTCGAGCTGTACTCGGAAGACCCCTCCGGGGCGTACTACTACAAGAAGGGCTTCAACCCCCGGGCGATCATCGCACTGGTCCCGGCGGCCGCCGTCGCGCTCCTGATCGCGTTCGTTCCCGCGCTGGAGGCTGCAGCCCCGTTCGCGTGGTTCTTCGCGGCCGGCATCGCCGCGGTGGTGTACTACTTCATCGCCGACCGCTCGCAGCGGCTGGAAGACGTCGACGGCGAAGCCATCGCCGTGGCGAGCACCCACTGACAATCCCGCCCCGAGACGGAAGAGACAACCATGCGCATACTTGTCGCCAATGTGAACACCACACAGTCCATGACCGATTCCATCGCCGCCCAGGCGCGGTCCGCCGCAGCCCCGGGCACTGAGATCATCGGAATCACGCCGCGGTTCGGGGCGGACTCCTGCGAGGGCAACTTCGAAAGCTACCTGGCGGCGATCGCCGTCATGGATGCCGTGGTCAACTACCCCGAACCGTTCGACGCCGTCATCCAGGCCGGTTACGGCGAGCACGGCCGCGAAGGGCTGCAGGAGCTCCTGGACGTCCCCGTCGTCGACATCACCGAGGCTGCCGCCTCCACGGCCATGTTCCTGGGCCACAAATACTCCGTGGTCACCACCCTTGACCGGGCGGTTCCGCTCATCGAGGACCGGCTCAAGCTGGCCGGCCTCGATGCGCGGTGCGCCTCGGTGCGGGCCAGTGGCATGGCCGTCCTGGAGCTGGAAGAGGAGCCCGAGCGGGCCGTCGAAGCGATCATCGAACAGGCGCTGATTGCCGTCCGCGAGGACAAGGCCGAGGTCATTGTCCTGGGCTGCGGCGGCATGGCCGGGCTGGACGAGGAGATCCGCAAGCGTGCCGGGGTTCCGGTGGTGGACGGAGTGGCGGCGGCCGTCACCATCGCGGAATCCCTCGTGCGGCTGGGGCTGTCCACGTCCAAAGTCCGGACCTACGCCACCCCGCGGCCCAAGACAGTCATAGGCTGGCCCATAACAGCAGCGGAAGTGCCCGCTGCACGGTAGCACGGGCGTCGGCAGCCCGGCCCTCAACGCAAGGAGCGACGAATGACTGCAACCCACCGGCCCGTACCACCCCACCGGCCGGGGCCGGTCGCCGTCGTGACCGGTGCAGGTTCCGGGATTGGCAGGGCGGTGGCGAGGCTGATGCTGGCCGAGGGCTACCGTGTGGTGTTGGCCGGCCGCCGCGAGGCTCCGCTGCTGGAGTCCGCGGCCGGCCACCGCCAGGCACTGACCGTGCCCTGCGACGTCACGGTGTCCGACGACGTCGAGCGCCTTTTCGCTGCGGCCCTCGGGAAGTGGGGGAGGGTCGACGTCCTGTTCAATAACGCGGGCGTGTTCGGCCCGGCCGCGTCAGTGGATGAAATCAGCGTGGCCGACTGGGACGCAGTGGTGGCGGTGAACCTCACCGGCTCCATGCTGTGCGCCGCGGCGGCCGTGCGGGCCATGAAAGCCCAGGAGCCGCAGGGCGGCCGGATCATCAACAACGGGTCCATTTCCGCGCATTCGCCGCGGCCCCGGACAGTGGCCTATACGGTCACCAAGCACGCCATGACAGGCCTGACCAAGAGCATCGAGCTGGACGGCAGGGGCTTCGGCATCACCTGCGGCCAGATCGACATCGGCAATACGGCCACGGACATCATGGGCGCCATCGGCGTGGACTCCGGCGCCCTGCAGGCTGACGGCAGCCGCAGGGTGGAGCCCACGTTCCCGGTGCAGGATGCCGCCCGTGCGGTGCTCCTGATGGCAGGCATGCCGCCGTCGGCCAGCGTTGGCTCGGTGGTGATCACGGCTGCCGGCATGCCGTTCATCGGCCGGGGCTGACAAAGAAGAATCCACACCTTTCCGTTTCGGAAGCGGACGTCCGCACCGGGGATTCCCCGGGCGGGCGTCCGTTTGCGTGGCGGTTTTTTCATGCCCGGAAATTTCCAGTCATTTCCGCATTGTGAAAACTCATTTTCCCCTTGCGGAATAATGTGAGCGGGGTTACTTTGGAAACAGACCCCGATCTCCGGGGCTGTTCCCGATTGATAGGTACAGATCAATGAAGATCCCAGATTCCGCGGCGCTGAAGGCGAGTTCGGCGCCGTCGAAGAAGAAGCCCCTGTATAGGTCGCTCTTCTTCCAAATTCTGATCGCCGTCGTGGCAGGTGTTCTTATCGGACATTTCTGGCCGGACCTCGGCTCGCAGCTGAGGCCTCTCGGTGATGGATTCATCCAGCTCATTAAGATGATCATCGCGCCGCTGATTTTCTTGGTGATTGTCACCGGCATCTCGGCCGTAGGCGACGTCAAGGCGGTCGGAAGGGTCGGAGTCAAAGCCCTTCTCTACTTCACCGCGGCCACGCTGTTTGCGTTGGTCTTCGGACTGGTCGTAGGCAACATCGTCCAGCCCGGCGCCGGGCTGAACATCGACCCCAGCACCTTGTCCCAGGAAGCCCTGACGGCAAAAACCGGCACCACACCGCCCAAAGACGCGGCACACTTCATCCTGGACATCATTCCCACGAGCGTCATCGGCGCCTTCGCGAACAACAGCCTCCTGCAGGTCCTCTTCTTCTCGGTGTTCTTCGGCGCGGCCATCGTGGTCATCGGACGCGAGCGCTGCATGCCGGTCATCAGCCTCATGGAGACGGTCCTGGAGCTCATCTTCAAGATCATGTCCTGGATCATGAAGGTGGCACCGATCGGTGCTTTCGGCGCCATGGCCTTCATCATCGGCCAGTACGGACTCGACACGCTCAGCACCTACGCGTTGCTCATTGCCGCCTGCTACGGCGCGGCCATTGTCTTCATCGGACTGCTGTTCCTCGTGGCCTGGGGCTTTGCCCGCGTCCCGCTCTGGCACTTCCTGAAGTACACCCGCGAGGAGTTCCTGCTGGCGCTCGGCACCGCCTCCACCGAGGCCGTCATGCCGCGCATCATGACCAAGCTGACCAACGCCGGCTGCTCACGCGCCACCACCGGCCTGGTGGTTCCCACCGGCTATTCGTTCAACCTCGACGGCGCCGCGATCTACCTTTCGATCTCGCTGCTCTTCCTGGCGCAGGCCTTCGGCCATCACCTGGACCTCGGCCAGCAGCTGGCTGCGCTCGGTGTCCTGCTCCTGACCTCCAAGGGCATGGCCGGTGTTCCCGGCTCCTCGTTCCTTGCGCTGTCCGCCACCGCGGCCGCCCTCGGGATCTTCCCGGTTGCCGGGGTCGCACTGCTCCTTGGCGCGGACCGCCTGATGGACTCCATGCGGGTTGTGGTCAACCTGCTGGGCAACTGCGTGGCAACCTTCGTGGTCTCCAAATGGGAGGGCCAGTTCGACCGCAGCGTCATGGTCCGTGCCTTCCGAGGTGAAATCACCAACCACGACTCGGCCATCATGCTCGGCGTCGAGGATGACTTCGAGGACCAGGAACTTGCCCGGATCAGCGGCGGAGAGACGCCGTCGCCCAAATTCCGCGGCGGTCCCAACCCTGAGGACATCCCCGGATTCCAGATGAGCCAGCCCGCCGGCGCCCATGCAGGTCCGCCGGAGCGCAGCTCGGCAGCCATCAACCACGAATAGCGGGACGCCCAAAACAGCGCACCCGCAACCGGAAAACTTCAGCACCGGCACAAACGCAGCCCCGCCCCGGAAGCCACCGGGGCGGGGCTGCGCGTTGCTGAGCCGGAGCCGGGCGCGTCGCCTAGGATTTCCTCATGACGGCAAACAGGGGACTTGCACTATTCAGGTTTTTCTTCGCGGCGCTCTGCCTGGCCGCACTCGTGGGTCAGTTCACGTACAACGTCCAGAACATCGCCAACTACCGGCCGCTGAACTTCTTCAGCTTCTTCACTGTCGAGTCGAACATCATCGCCACCGCAACGTTCGGGATCGCGGGCTGGTACGCCTGGCAGGGCCGGACCACCCGGTGGCTGGAGCTGCTGCGCGGCGCGGCCACCATGTACATGACCATCACCGGGATTACCTACAGCCTGCTGCTGAGCAATATCGAAGTGGACACGGCGGTCCCCTGGATCAACGTGGTGCTGCACTACACCATGCCCACCGTGATCGTGATCGACTGGCTCGTGGACCTTCCCCGGAAGCGGATCTCGCTCAGGGAATCCCTGATCTGGCTGGCTTACCCGCTGGCATACCTGGTGTACAGCCTGCTCCGCGGTCCTTTCGCGGACTGGTACCCCTACCCGTTCCTTGATCCGCGGATCGACGGCTACGGACACGTGGCAATCATGTCCCTGCTGATCGCGGTGCTGGCGTTTGTCCTGGCCGTGGTGATTGCGCTGTCCACCAGGCTCCAGAACACCGTCCCGCACCCGGCTGCTGAGGTTCCGGCCAAGGTCCGCTGAAGCGTCCTGCCGGGGACTACAGCGGGAGCAGTTCCGACAGGTCCGCCCGCAGCCCCGACGCGGCTACCTTCCCGGACGCCACGGCGTCCGACCAGTTCAACTGGCCGGTGACCATCGCCAGCCAGGTGGCGGCGTCGCACTCTATGACGTTCGGGGGAGTACCGCGCGTATGGCGCGGGCCCTCCACACACTGCGTGACGCCGAACGGCGGAACGCGCACCTCGACGGAGTTGCCCGGCGCCCTCGCGGTGACCTCTTCCAGCGAGTAGCGCACCGCCGTCGCGGTCACCGCACGCGGAACCCCCGACGCCGGAACGCCCGACGCCGGAACGCCCGCTTCCCGCCAGGCGGCCAGCGCGGCGCGGCCCTCGTCGATATCGATGCGGCGGCGTGAAATTGCCATGTCAGTCCAGCAGCGCCGAGACGGCGTGGCCGAGCCGGATCTTGCCCACGGGCCGTCCTCCGCCGAGCACGGGCTCCACGACTTTTTCCAGCACGCTGGAGACGCCCGGGATGTCCACCGCGCCGGAGGCGGCCAGCAGGGTGAGGCCCACCAGGGTGGTGGCGCGCAGGTTTCCGTCCAGGACCTTGATGGCCACGGAAACGCCCGTGCTGGTGGCCATGGCCAGCACGCCTTCCGCGCCGATCTTGGCGATGATCTCCAGTTCGTCCATCACGATGGTGTTGGGCTCGCCCTTGCCCTGGACGGCCCACGGGTAGTCAAGCATGGACGTGGCGATGGTGGCGGCACGCGCGTTCGAATTCTTGTCCCCCGGAGCCTTGGCCAGCCGGGAGTAGGCCCGTGCCAGCCCCGTCAGGGAAATGGCCGCCACGGGAGCGCCGCAGCCGTCGATGCCCAGGTGCGCAATCCGCTCGCCGGAATACTCCTCGATGGCGGACCGGACGCGCTGCTGCAGCGGATGGTTGGGCTCAAGGTAGCTGTGGGTGTCCCAGCCGTTCTCCGTGCAGGCCCACAGGAAGGCGGCGTGCTTTCCCGAGCAGTTGAACGCAAGCTTGGACTTGCCCTGCTCCGACCGGATGAGCCAGTGGCGGGCGTTCTCGTCCTGCGGCCAGGCGGTGGGACACTGCAGCTGCTCTTCCTTGACGCCGGCTGCCTTGAGCATCCCCTCCACCACATCCATGTGGTCCAGCGACCCGGTGTGGCTGGCACAGGCTAGGGCAACCTGGGCGCCGCGCAGTGGGACGCCGGCCTGCATGGCGGCGAGGGCCTGCAGCGGCTTCAGCGCAGAGCGGGCGTAGATGGGGGTGGTGATGTCGCCGAGCTGCGTGACCACCGTTCCGTCGGCGGCAAGAACCACGGCTGAGCCGATGTGCCGGGATTCGACGAAACCGCTTCGTTCCACGACTGCCAGTTCGACGGCGGACTCCACTGTGAATGTGGCATGCGGATTTTCTGGCATGGCTAAAGTCTATGGTGCAGGTGCTGGAAACCCGGGAAATCCGGGGCCATGGCCGGGCTATTGCACCGTCACCATGACCGACTGCCAGCCGGAGGCGCCGTCGGGCACGGGATCGGCGCGCTTGTCCGTCTGGACCTGGCCGGTGCCGTCGGTGGCGCGGGCCTTGATGTAGTGCGGCCCGGGCGTGGCGTCCCATTCGAACGACCACTGCCGCCACGTCACCACGGAGGCTTCCGCGGACAGCACGGCCTCGGTCCAGGGGCCGTTGTCGATCTGCACTTCGACCTTGGTGATCCCGCGGGTCTGGGCCCAGGCCGTGCCGCCGATGGCCACCTTGCCGGCCGGGACCTGCGCGAAGGACTTGGGCACCTCCACCCGGGCCATGGTCTTGATGGGGCCGCGCTCGGACCAGCCGCGGTCTGTCCAGTACGCCTTGCTGTCCGCGAAGCGGGTGACTTCCAGGTCCACAACCCATTTGGTGGCGGAGACAAAGCCGTACAGGCCGGGGACCACCATGCGCACGGGGTATCCGTGTTCAAGCGGCAGGGGCTCGCCGTTCATGCCGATCGCCAGCATGGCGTCCCGGTCGTCCTGCAGCACTTCGAGCGGAGTCGACGCGCTGAAACCGTCCTCGGACGTGGACAGCACCATGTCGGCACCGTCCTTGGGGCGCGCCATTTTGAGGACCTCGCGCAGGGGAAGCCCCAGCCATTTGGCGTTTCCGGCGAGGTTTCCGCCGACGGGATTCGACACACAGGTGAGCGTCACGTGCGACTCGATCAGCTCGGCGTCGAGCAGGTCCTGGAATGTCAGCGTGACTTCCTGCTCCACCAGGCCGTGGACGCGGAGCTCCCAGTCCTGGACGTTGATCTCCGGCACGCTCAGGGCGGTGTCGATCCGGTAGAACTCATTGTTTGGAGTGACCCACGGCGTGACGCCCCGGGCGGCTGACTGCACGCCGGCCGGGACGGCGGGGGCGGCCCTGGCCGGCGCAGGGAGCTGCAGGGATTCACGGGCCTGGGCCACGTTGCTGCGTGCCGCGCTGAGCAAGCGGCCTCCGGTGGCCGCGATGGCGGCCGCCGCAGCAGTAATCCCGGACGCGGCGAAGAAGGCACGGCGCGTTGTGGCCGGACGTTCGGTGTCCTTGGCTGCCACATCGGCTGCCACATCGGCTGCCACATCGGCTGCGACACCGCGCCACGGGCGCATCCGCCACAGCCGCGTCATCAGCAGGCGCAGCACCACCAGCCCGGCCACGGTGCCGATCAGCGACGGGATGGCGTCCAGCGGCTTCACGCTGGCCCGGGTGACCACGCTGGCGACAATGACCGCGCCCATCAGCAGGACGCCGGCCACGCCCAGCGCCCACTTCCGGTAGGCCACAACGCCCAGCACACAGGCCAGCAGGAGGATGGTCAGGCCCATTCCCGCGAACAGTGCTGCCTTGTCATTGGTGCCGAACGTGGCGATGGCAAAATCCTTCAGCCATGGCGGCGTGAAGTCGATAAAGGTGGAGCCGAGGGCAATGAGCGGCGTTGCCCGCGCCGTGAAGAAGGCGCCGATCAGTTCCGCAACGGAAAGGACGACGGCGGCCGCGGCCACGCCTGCCAGGGCGGCCAGCGCGGTGGGGCCCTGGAGCCAGTTCGTGAGCTTCTTCATGCCGGGGGTTCGTAGCTGCCGGCCTTAAGGATTGATGGGGCAGGTCACGGCTTAGGACCGGACCGGGTGCACAAAGTACCCTTGGAGACTGTGAAGGTACTAGTCATTGGCCCTGGTGGCCGCGAACACGCCATTGTCCGTTCCCTGCTTGCAGACCCCAACGTTTCGGAAGTCCATGCGGCTCCGGGCAACGCGGGCATCGGCAAACTGGTCCCCACGCACGCCATCGACGCCAATGACCCGGACGCTGTTGCCGCCCTGGCCACCAAGCTGACGGTGGACCTGGTGGTGGTTGGTCCCGAGGCGCCCCTGGCGGCTGGAGTGTCCGACGCCGTCCGTGCAGCAGGGATCCCGGTGTTCGGGCCCAGCAAGGCCGCCGCCCAGCTCGAGGCGTCCAAGGCCTTCGCCAAGCAGGTCATGGCCGAGGCCGGCGTTCCGACCGCCATGGCGCGCGTTGCCAGTAACGCCGAGGAAGCCGCCGATGCGCTGGACACCTTCGGCGCCCCCTACGTGGTGAAGGACGACGGCCTGGCGGCGGGCAAGGGCGTTGTGGTCACCAAGAACCGGGACGAAGCCCTGGCCCACGCCCAGACCTGTTTTGACGTGGGCGGCTCCGTGGTTATTGAGGAGTTCCTGGACGGCCCCGAGGTTTCCGTGTTCGTCCTGTGCGACGGCCGCAACACGGTGGCGCTCTCCCCGGCGCAGGACTTCAAGCGCATCTTCGACAACGACGAGGGCCCCAACACCGGCGGCATGGGCGCGTACACCCCGCTGGAGTGGGCTCCGGAAGGCCTGGTCCAGGAGGTCATTGACCGCGTAGCTCAGCCCACGGTCAATGAGATGGCGCGCCGAGGCACCCCGTTCGTAGGCGTGCTGTTCGTTGGCCTTGCCCTGACCAAGCGCGGCACCCGCGTCATCGAGTTCAACGTCCGCTTCGGCGATCCCGAAACCCAGGCCGTCCTGGCCCGGCTCAAGACCCCGCTTGGCTCGCTGCTGCTGGCGGCCGCCAAGGGCGAACTGGACAAGGCGGAAGAGCTGCGCTGGTCCAAGGACACCGCAGTCGCCGTCGTGGTGGCCTCCGAAAACTACCCGGACACCCCGCGGACCGGGGACCGCATCCGCGGGCTCAAGAAGGTTGATGAGCTGGAGGGCGTGCACGTGATCCACGCCGGCACCAAGCTGGACGAGGAAGGCAAGGTAGTCTCCGCGGGCGGCCGCGTGCTCGCCGTTGTGGCGCTGGGAACCGACCTCGTGGAGGCCCGGGAACGGGCGTACGACGGCGTGGAGCTGGTGCAGCTTGAAGGCGGACAGTTCCGCACCGATATCGGTCGGAAGGCGGCGCGCGGCGAAATCAAGGTGGCGTCCACCAACGGATCCGCCACCGGAACGCTGCCCGTGACGAAGGCAAAGGCATAGCATGACTGAGAATTCCCAGCCGGACGCAGCCCCCAAGACGGGCCTCGACACCGAAACGCTGGACCTGCCGGGCTGGCGCCACGTGTACTCCGGGAAAGTCCGGGACCTTTACGTTCCGGCGGACGATTCCCTCACGGCGCAGTTCGGCCAGGACTGCGTCCTGGTAGTGGCCAGCGACCGCATCAGCGCCTACGACCACGTGCTTTCGAGCGAGATCCCGGACAAGGGCCGCATCCTCACCCAGCTCAGCCTGTGGTGGTTCGGGCAGCTGGGCGTGGAGCACCACGTGCTCGCATCGACCGTGCAGGACGGAGTTCCCGCTGCCGTCGAAGGCCGCGCCATGATCTGCAAGAAACTGGATATGTTCCCGGTGGAATGCATCGCCCGCGGCTACCTCACCGGCTCCGGGCTCCTGGAGTACCAGCAGTCCCGCACCGTGTGCAGCATTCCGCTGCCGGAGGGCCTGGTGGACGGTTCACGCCTTGATGAGGCCATCTTCACGCCGTCCGCGAAGGCGGAGGTGGGGGAGCACGACGAAAACATCACCTACGACGCCGTAGTGGGGCTCGTTGGCGACGACGTTGCCGCGCGCCTGCGTGAGCTGACACTGAAGATCTACACCAGGGCCGAGGAAATCGCCCGTGAACGCGGCATCATCCTCGCAGACACCAAGGTGGAGTTCGGCTTCGACGTGGCCAGCGGCGTCATTACCCTGGGTGATGAGGTCCTGACCCCGGACTCGTCGCGGTTCTGGGATGCGGCCACCTACGAACCGGGCAAGTCACAGCCCTCCTACGACAAGCAGTACGTCCGCGACTGGCTGACGTCCGCCGAGTCCGGCTGGGACCGGGCCTCGGATGCGCCGCCGCCGGCCCTGCCGGAGGACGTGGTGACCCGGACGCGCGGCCGCTACGTTGAGGCGTACGAAAAACTCACCGGGCTCAAATTCGCCTAGCCGGTTCGCCTAAAGGACCTGCCTAGCTGGCCTCTGCCGCGGCTTCGGCCGCGGCAGCGCGCCGCTGGGCCAGCTTGATCTCCAGCACGGCGTCCATGGCCTGCTGCACCCTGTCGGAGGCGCCGGCGGCACTGAACTCCTTCTGGGCTTCCTCGAGGAGCACCAGCGCCTCGTCGGATTCCCCGGCGGCCTTAAGCGACTTCCCCAGCAGCAGCGACACTTCGCCTGCGGTGTGGCGGGCCAGGGCCTTGCGCTCGGCATGGATCTCACGCAGCTTCGCTACCGCGGCAGGGATGTCACCGGTGAGGTACAGCCAGCGTGCGCGGATGAACGCCACCTCGAGCTGGTCCGTTTTGTTGCCGCCCACGATGGACAGTGCCAGTTCGGCGCGCTCGATCGCTGAGAGGGTTTCCGGTTCCACGATGCCGGACGAGAGCCGGACTGCAGCGGAGGCTTTGTTGAAGCGGGCCCAGAGTTCGATGTCATTGGCCGGCGAGAGCAGCTTGGCGGCCCGTTCGTGGTACTTAATGCCCTCGGGGTAGTCATGCCGCATAAAGGCCACGTTGCCAATCACCCAGGCCACTTCGCCTGCGAGCTGCGAGATGGACTGGTCGTCCATCTGGTCGTTCATGGCCTGGCAGTAGGTCCAGGCCTCGTCCAGCCGGCCGCTTTCGGCCAGGGCGCCGATCAGTGCGCGCAGGGCACCGATGATCAGCGTTGACCCCTTCGGCAGCTGGGAGCACAGTTCCACGGCCTTTTGGGCGTGCTCGACGGCCGTGGCCAGCTGGCCCTGCCCGTGGCACACCGCGGCGAGCATCTGCCGGGCGCGCACCCCCAGGCCGGCGGACTCAGTGGCCATGGGGTGTTCGAGGAGGTGCAGCATGATGTTCTGGCATTCCTGCAGCTGGCCCTGCTTCATGAGGCATTCCGCCTGCATGTAGGTCATGTTCCACCAGGCACTGGTGTTCTTGCCCTCGAGGGCTATCTGGGCGGCGGTGGCGGCGTGCGCCGCCGCGAGGGGGTAGTCCCGGAGATCCCAGGCCTGGCGTGCGTAGAGCCCGGCCAGTACGTACTCGGCGTCGCTGACCGAGATAGGCTGGCTCCAGGCTTCCAACGCTTTGGGGGCCAGCTCGAGCCTGCGGGCTAACTCTTCTATAACATCGGCGGTTGGTTCGCGCCGACCTGTTTCCAAGAGGGAGATGTAGCTGGGAGAATAGAGGTCCTTTCCCAGTTCTGCTTGCGTCAACCCACGTTCGAGTCGTTCGGCGCGGAGCTTCTCCCCGAATCCGTTCCCCACGGGTTTCCTCCTTATTCCGGACAGTCTTTATACCAAATGCTTGACAGTCTCTGTGGAAAACATTTTACAATGTATGTCAACAAGGGCAGTGCTGACTTTGTAACGAATCCGACTCGTATTGAGGAAACCTAATGTTGAAGAAGATCGCAGCCGCCGCCGTTTTGGCAGGCGCACTGGCATTTTCAGCCGCAGCCCCCGCAGTGTTGTCTGCAGGTCCTGTCGGTAACTGGGCGGATCAGCTGGGAAGCACCACCACTATCGGCAACTGGCCCGATCCTATGCAGGCTTCACAGGCCATCGGCAACTGGCCGGATCCCATGTTCCAGGCTTCCATCGGCAACTGGCCGGACCCGATGTAGACGGTTGACGTACCTCCCGCAAGGGAACACAGGCTCCGGGACATGCGCGAACCATGTCCCGGAGCCATTTTTTTACTCAAACGACGCAAGGGGAGTGTCATGAAGCGCAGGGCATCGAATGACTTGAAGCGCGCCTACGCGGTGTGGACCATAGCTGGGACCTCTCTGATCGTGGCCGCTGTGGCCGGGTTCCCGATCTTCGCCGTGCTCACCGGGACGGCCGACGCCGGAACGCTGGCGTGGGGGATCGTAGGCATCGCATCGCGTTGGAGGCGCTGGTGCTCTTTGGCTATGGACTCCGGCTTCGGCACCGGTACGTGAACCAGGTACGGACCTACGAAACGCGAGGGGACTACCGGGAGGACGACGGTTCCAACCGGCCCAGGATTCCCCTGCTGGGGGACGGCCAGGCCAACCAGAGGACCACTTTCGACAGCCTCTGACGCCGGGCCCGGCGGGGCGGCAGGACAAAGCAAAGAGGGCCTTCCGAATGGAAGACCCTCTTACTTTTGGTCGGGATGACAGGATTTGAACCTGCGACCTCTTCGTCCCGAACGAAGCGCGCTACCAAGCTGCGCTACATCCCGATCCGCTGCAAAAGCAACTTTACAAGAATAGCGGATGGTTGCCCCGGATGTGAAATCGGCGCCGAATTCAGTTCTAGACGAGCGAGTCCTTCCACGCCCCGTGCAGTTGCGCGAACCGCCCGCCCCCGCCGATCAGCTCCTCCGGTGTGCCGTCCTCTACCACCTGTCCGTCATGGACCACCAGGACACGGTCCGCGGTCTCCACCGTGGACAGGCGGTGGGCGATGATCAACGCCGTGCGCCCGGCGTCGTGCCCCGCCACGCCCGCCAGGAGGCTGGCGAGACCGTGCTGGACCAGGCGCTCCGAGGGGATGTCCAGTGAGGACGTGGCCTCGTCGAGGATGAGCACCGCCGGGCGGGCCAGGAAGGCCCGGGCAAAGCTGATGAGCTGGCGCTGGCCGGCCGAGACACGCCCGCCGCGCTTGTTCACGTCAGTGTCGAAGCCTTCCGGCAGTTCCATGATGAATTCGTGGGCGCCCACCGCCCGCGCGGCTTCCTCGATTTCCTCCCGGGACGCCTCCGGACGGCCGAGGGCAATGTTGTCTGCCACGGACCCGCTGAACAGGAAGGCCTCCTGGGTGACCATCACGACGTTCCGCCGCAGGTCCGGCGTGGTGAGGCTCCGGAGGTCCACGCCGTCCAGTGTCACCGACCCCTCGGACACGTCGTAGAAGCGGGCGATCAGCTTGGCCAGCGTGGACTTGCCGGCGCCGGTCTGACCCACCAGGGCAACGATCTGCCCGGCCGGGATGTGCAGGTCAAGAGTCGGAATGATTACGGGCCCGTCGCCGTACCGGAATTCCACGCCGTTGAAGGCGATGGTCCCGCGGGCATCGCGGAGCGCTACGGGGTTCTTCGGAGGCCTTACAGTGGGTACCTCCTCCAGGAGGCCGGAGACCTTCTCCAAGGCCGCCTGGGCGCTCTGGAAGGAGTTATAGAACATGGCCATCTGGTCGACGGGCTGGAAAAAGCGCTTGGTGGACAGGATCAGGGCCAACAGCACGCCGACGGCGAGCTCCCCGCCCAGCACCCGGAAACCGCCGAAGAGCAGCACCACAGCGACGCAGACGTTGCCGATCAGCACCAGCCCCGGCTGGAAGACGCCGTTGAGGTTGATCGACCGGACGGTGACCTTTCGGTAGTCCTCGGACAGTTCGCCGTAGCGGGCTGCGTTTTCGCGCTCCTTGCGGAAGGCCTTGACTGCCCGGATGCCGGTCATGGTTTCCACGAAGTGCACGATCAGGCGCGCGGACACCACGCGGGATTCGCGGAAAGCGATCTGGGAGTGCTTCTGGTACCAGCGGGCCAGGAAGAACATGGGAACGCCGGCGGCCAGCACAATGAGGCCGCTGCGCCAGTCCAGGGCGAACACCGTGACGGCGGTGAACACCATAAAGAGCATCCCCGAGGCGAGCGAACTGACGCCGGAGTCCAGGAGCTCACGCAGTGCTTCGAGGTCCGAGGTCTGCCGGGCAATGATGCGGCCGGATGTGTACTTCTCATGGAATTCAAGGCTGAGCCGCTGTGTGTGCCGGAAGACGCGGACCCGCAGGTCCAGCAGCATCGCCTGGCTCAGTTTGGCCGTCGAGGTCACGTACAGGGCGGTGAGGCCGGCGGTGGCGATCGCAGCGGCCAGGTACGCGACACCGGTGAGCACCAGCGGCACGTTGTCCCCGGTCCGGAGCGCCGGTAGGGCGTGGTCGATGCCGAAGGCGATCAGCGCCGGTCCGGCCACCCGGGCGGCCTGCGAGAGGACCACCATGGCGATGGTGAGCCAGAACCTCAGCCGGACCGGACGGATCAGGGACCCGAGTAAGGCGAGCGACCGCCGTCGGACGGTCTTGCTTTCGCTTTTGGTCAGGTGGGCGTTGTCCTCGTTGGCGGTGCCGAACGTTGCGGTGCTCATCGGGAAATCTCCTCGGACTCGTCGCTTAATTCTGAGAGGTCCGACAGTTCGGAATCCAGGTCCCTGGGCCCGGTTTCCAGGCTGGCAATCACGTAGCGGTAGTGCTCGTTGTGCGCCAGCAGTTCCGCATGGGTGCCGACGGCGGCGATCCGCCCTTCCTCGAGCAGCGCCACCCGGTCGGCCAGCGCCACGGTGGACGGCCGGTGGGCGACGATCAGAGTGGTGGTGTCCGCCAGGACTTCGCGCAGCCTCGCTTCGACGAGTTCCTCGGTGTTGACGTCCAGGGCGGACAGGGGATCGTCCAAAACCAGCACCTTGGGCTTCGCGGCGATGGCGCGGGCCAGGGCGATGCGCTGCCGCTGGCCGCCGGAAAGGCTGAGTCCTTCCTCGCCGATCAGGGTGTCCAGGCCCTCGGGGAGGGAGTAGGCAAAATGTGCCTGTGCAACGTCGAGGGCTTCCTCCAGCGTTTCCTGGCTCCGCTCCCTTGCGCCAAGCAGGACGTTGTCCCGGACGGAATTGGAAAACAGCGTGGTGTCTTCGAAAGCCACGCCCACCACCGTGCGCAGTTCCTCCACGGAGAACTCGCGCAGGTCCACGCCGTCGATGGTGATGGAGCCCGCGGTGACGTCATAGAGCCGGGGGACCAGCTGGAGCAGCGCGCTCTTGCCGCTGCCGGTGATGCCCACCAGCGCCATGGTTTCGCCAGGCCGGATGGCCAGGCTGACTTCCTTGAGGATGGGCTTGTCCGGGGCGTCCTCGAACGCGAATGTGGCGGAGTTGAAACTGAGGGCCCCCGTGAGCCGGGCGGGATTCCGGGGCTGCTCCGGGCTGGTGATGGTGTTGGCCGCGTCCATGACCTCAAAATGCCGGTCAATGGCCGTCTTGGCTGTCAGCGCCATGGCCAGCAGCATGCCGCAGAATTCCACCGGAGCGGCGATGACGGCAGCGGTGGCGAAGAACGCCACCAGGGCGCCGATGCTGAGCTGGCCGTCCGCGGCCAGCATGACGCCCACCACCAGCCCGGCGCCCAGCGCGAGTTCCGGGAGGAGGGTGACCACCATGCTGAAGGTCGCGAGGTGCTTGGCCTTCGCGATCTCGGTCTGCCGCAGTTCCTCGGCCTGCTCGTTGAAGTTTTCCAGGGCCTCGCGGCTGCGGCCGAACGCCTTCAGCACCCGGATGCCGTGCACCGATTCCTCCACGGTGGTGGCGAGGTCGCCGGCCTGGTCTTGGCTCCGGCGGGCCACCTTGCTGAAGCGCGTCCGGAACCGGAAACCGTAGATCATGATGGGCGCGGCCGCGGCCAGGAAGATCAGCGCCAGCTGCCAGCTCATGGAAAACATCACGACGACGCCGATCACCACCGTCAGGGTGGTCACCACCAGCATGATGGCGCCGAACGCCATCCAGCGCCGCAGGAAGTTCAGGTCCGTCATCGCCCGGGACAGCAGCTGCCCGGAGCCCCAGCGGTCGTGGAAGGACACCGTCAGGTCCTGGAGGTGGCCGTAGAGCGATACGCGCATCCGCGTTTCCACCGTGGTTGCCGGGTTGATGACGAACTGGCGTCGGAGGGCAACAAGCCCGGCTTCGGCGATGCCCAGGCCCAGGATGATGAGCGAGGCAATCCAGACTGCGTCCGTTGCGCCGCCCGGCTGGAGGGAGTCATTGATGAGCACCCGCAGCACCTGCGGGATGGCCAACGCCACGATGCTGGCCAGGAGTGCGCACAGAAGCCCCATAAAAAGCCGCGGGATGATCGGCTTCACATGGGGATAGAGTCGGCTGATTGACGTGAAGAATGGAGTCTGCTTGGCCATGCCCGCTTCTTAAAGCTCAACTGCGAATGTAGTTTCCTTTAGCAACTACCTTAGGCCATGCAGTGACACGGTTCACAGGATTCCGGGCGGCGCGGGAATCTTGGCCAGTCATTGCGTTTCGCAATATGCCCCGGCCGCGGTTGAGCTGGTCCGCCCGGTGGTTGGGCTGGTCGAAACCCGTCAGGCCGCGGTCAGCGTCAGCAGCACGGCCTCAGGCCGGCAGGCGATGCGCACGGGTGCGAAGCGTGAGGTGCCGATCCCGCCGGAGACGTTGACCGGCGTCGTGCTTCCGTTGCTTTCCCAGTCGTTGAGGCCCTTGGCCCGCCATGTGGGGATGTCGCAGTTGGCCACCAGGGCGCCGTATCCGGGCACGCAGATCTGGCCGCCGTGGGTGTGGCCGGCCAGTAGCAGGTCCGCGCCGTCCTCGGTGAAGTGGTCCAGCACGCGCTGGTACGGGGCGTGGATGACCGCCACCCGAAGATGGGGCGTGGTGTCCTGGCCCTTGGTCCCGCGGGGCCAGCCGGCGTAGCGCTCCAGCTTCAGGTGGGGGTCGTCCACCCCGGAGAAATCGAAGCGCAGGCCGTTCAGCACCACGGACTGGTTGCGGTTGGTCAGGTCCACCCAGCCGGACATCCCGAAGTAGGAGCGCAGCCGCGGCCAGTCAAGCTCCACCCGATTCGTCTGGGCCTTTGAGGGACCCAGGAAGTAGGACGCAGGGTTCTTGAGGGCGGGCGCGAAGTAGTCGTTGGAGCCCGGCACGAACACGCCCGGATACTCCAGCAGCGGCGCCAGTGCCTTCAGCAGCGGGTCAATCGCCTTGACATGGCTGAGGTTGTCGCCGGTGTTGACCACCAGGTCCGGTTCCAGTTCCGCCAGCGAGGACAGCCATTGGGCCTTCCGGTCCTGCCCCGGGACAAAGTGGATGTCACTCAGGTGCAGGATCCGGAACGGTCCGAATCCGGCGGGAAGGATGGGCAGGGCTTCCTCACGGAGGACGAACTGGTTCTTTTCCCACAGTCCGTAGCCCGCCGTTGCCAGTCCTACAGCCGCGCCGGCCGCGGCGGTGACGGCAAAGCCGCGCCCGATGCTTCGGGCGCGGCTTGCCAGCGACGTTGCGTCCCCCATCCGAGCGCTACCCGTTGCCCTTGCCGTTGTCCTTGCTGGGCGCCGGCGAAGGACTGGAGGGTGCCGGCGCCGTGCTCTGCGTCGACGGTGTGGTCTGCCGCGTGGGCGCCCCGCCGATCATGTTGGACGGCGGTGCGGTGAACGGGTTGGTTCCGTACGCCGGAGCCACCTGGGACATGAAGTTGGAGAACATCGGGCCGGCGATCATGTAGCCGTCGATGCCCTTGTAGAACTTGCCGTTGATGGTGACGTTCTGGCCGGCACGCTTCTGGTCACCCAGGGGATCGCCGAACCAGGCCGCTGTGGCAAGGCCGGTGGTGTGGCCCACCACCCAGGTGGAGCCGTTGTTGTTGGAGGTACCGGTCTTCGCCGCGATGGGGAAGCTGGTCTTGGTCGAAATCCGGGGCTGGATAAGTGAACCGGATCCCTGGTTGAGCACTTCCTGGAGCGCATAGTTCACGCCGCGCGCGACTTCGGGTTTGAGGGCGTCCCGGCAGTTGGTGGACTGGGCCGGCAGCTGGGCGCCGGTCTGGTCCGTAACGGAGGTGATGGCGATCGGAGCGCAGTACTTGCCGTCATTGGAGAACGTGGCGAATGCGCTGGCCATGGTCAGCGGCGAAGTCTGCGTGGAGCCGAGCAGGTTGGCCAGGGTGAACATGTTGATCTTCGGCTGTGCCTCGACCACCTTGCCGGTGTCGTCCCGCTGGGGCAGCCCGGAGTGCAGTCCCACGGCGTCAACAATCTTCTGGATACCGCAGAAGTCCAGCTGCGCGGCCGAGGCGAACGTGATGGTGTTGATGGAGTTGTAAAGGCCCTGCAGCACCGACATCGAACGGTAGTAGCCATCCTCGGCGTTTTGCAGGTCATCCGCCGCACCGAGGCCCGCTTCCGCAGAGTTGTAGGCGCCTGTGGTCACGCCGCAGCTGTTCCGGAACTGGTAGCTCAGCGGGTACTTCCGCACGGCGCCGTTGACCACGGTGTTCATGGACTTGCCCTCGTTGAGCCACTCCGCAAACGTGAACGGCTTCATGGTGGAACCGGGCTGGAACCCGCCTAGACCGTTTAGGTCGTTGCCGTCTGCATCGAGGGTGTCCACGTTGAAGTTCTGTTCGGCCTGGAATTTGCCGTCCGAGGGCAGCCATACCGTGTTCTGGGCCATATTGGTGATCTTGCCGGTGTTCGGCTGGACCGACACCATGGAAGCGCCCCACTTGTCCGGGTTGGCGCCGGCAGCACCATCCACCTGGGCCTGCGCCGCGTTCTGGGCGTTCGGGTCAAGGGTGGTGGTGATGGTCAGGCCGCCGCGGAAGATCTTACGCTCGCGCTCGGTGGCATCGGCGCCGTAGGCGGGGTCGTTCAGCAGCAGGTGCAGGACGTAGTCACAGAAGTACGGGGCCGTGGAGGCGTAGGCGCAACCCTGGCGGGCGGGCGTGACCTTGGTTTCCACCGGTGTGGCCACAGCCGCCTCATAGTCGGCCTGGTTGATCTTGCCCTGGGTGTACATGGCGTTCAGCACCTGGTCGCGGCGGTTCTTCGCGTTGTCCGGGTTGGTGATGGGGTCGTAGAACGACGGGCTGTTGACCACACCGGCCAGCAGTGCGGCCTGGGGGAGCGTGAGGTCCTTGGCTGCGGTGCTGAAGAAGAACTTGGACGCGGCTTCGATGCCGTAGGCGTCCCGGTTGAAGAACACGATGTTGAGGTAGCCCTCGAGGATCTGCTCCTTGGTGAACTTCTTCTCCAGGGCGATGGCCAGCTTCATCTCGCGGAGCTTGTCTCCCACGCCCTTGTTGACGCCGTTGAGCTTGATGTCCTCGGTGTTGCCTTCGGCCTCGAGCGACGCGTTGATGACGTTGTTCACGTACTGCTGCGTGATGGTGGACGCGCCCTGCTTGTTGCCTCGGGCCGTGCTGACCAGCGCACGCATGATGCCCGTGGTGTCCACGCCGCCGTGCTCATAGAAGCGGCTGTCCTCGATGGCGATCACAGCGTCCTTGATGTATGGCGACATCTGGTCCAGAGAAACACGCGTGCGGTTTTCGGCATAAAGGTTGGCGATCAGGCTGCCGTCAGCGGCAAGGATCTTGGTGGACTGGCTGGGCGGATCTACCTGCAGCTCTGCCGGGAGAGTGTCGAAGAACTCGATGGAACCGCTGGCTGTGCTGCCGGAAACAGCCGCCGCCGGGACCAGCAGGCCTGCCACCAGGACACCACAAATCGCGCTCACGCCAAGGAAAGCAAGGATCTTTCCGAGGGTGGTGGCCGTGTCGAATAAAGGGTTCTTACCAGTCGCCATGTTTTCCACTTTACCGGCAAGGACTAGTCTTTAGCTCATGACCAAATGGGAGTACGCCACGATTCCGCTCATTATTCACGCCACGAAGCAGATCCTGGACCAGTGGGGAGAGGACGGCTGGGAGCTCGTCCAGGTCGTCACCGGTCCTGACGGCAACGGCCTCGTTGCCTACCTCAAGAGGGAGAAGCAGTAGTTATGACAAGCCCTGCAGGCACGGCTCCGGAAACCCCGGCCCACGCCGAAAATCCGGCCCCCGGCGCGGAAAACGGAGCGCCGGCATCCGCCGTCGAACAGCGGCTGGCCGAGCTGGGACTGGCCCTTCCGGAGGTCGCGGCCCCGGTGGCTGCCTACGTGCCGGCCATCATCTCCGGGAACCACGTTTACACCTCCGGACAGCTGCCCTTTATTAACGGCAAACTCGAAGCTACGGGCAAGGTGTCCACGGGCACTGAAGGCTTCGCGGACGAGCCCACGGTGTCTCCCGAAGACGCCAAGCGCTTTGCCGCAGTCTGTGCCGTCAATGCGCTTGCGGCCGTCAAGAGCGTGATCGGCGACCTCGACCGCATCACCCGGATCGTCAAGGTTGTTGGCTTTGTGGCCTCCGATCCGTCCTTTACGGGTCAGCCGGGAGTCATCAACGGCGCGTCGGAACTCCTGGGCAAAGTCCTGGGCGACGCCGGCCAGCACGCCCGCTCCGCCGTCGGCGTGTCGGTCCTGCCGCTGGACTCGCCGGTGGAAGTCGAACTGATCGCCGAATTTAGCTAAGGGCCGGTCACTTCCCTTGCCCCAGTTAGCCCGTCGCCTGTTTGTGCTGCCTCCCGATCTCGAGGGGGCAGCACAAAGCTGGCTCGAACACGGCGAGCGGACACCACGTGCCGCCCGTCCCGCTTCCTCCGTTGTCCTGCTGCGCGATGCGCCCACAGGACTGGAAACCTGGCTGGGCTACCGCCCTGGTTCTTCCCCGCTCGGTGTGCTCGCCTTTCCCGGCGGCTCCCTCGAGGCGTCCGACGACGACGCCGTGGGCTGGCTTGGCCCCACAGCGCAGCATTGGGCGGAGCAGATGGGAACGGACGACGTCGGGCTGGCGCGCCGCTACGTGGTGGGCGCCATCCGCGAACTCTTCGAGGAGACCGGCGTCCTGCTGGCCGGCCCGGACTTTTCCACCACGGTGGAAGCCACCTCCACCCCGGAATGGATGCGCGCCCGCGAAGCCGTGGCCAACCAGGAGAAATCCTTCACGGACGTCCTGGCCAAGCGCGGCCTGTCCATCCGCTCCGACCTGCTCAAACCGCTGGTCAACTGGCTCAGCCCGGACTTCACCCACCGCCGCTTCAACACCCGCTACTTCGCCGCCACCGTGCCCGTGAACCAGCAGCCCACCCTGCTGGGAAGCAAGGGCGTGTGGGGCCGCTGGGTCTGCGCCAGCAAGGTCATCGCCGAACGCGACACCACTGCCCTGGGCGACGAAGTGGGCCAGGAAAACACCACCGGCCTGAAGCTCGGCCAGCTGCTGGTGCCCGGTTCCGAAATCATGCTCGAGAAAATGGCCGCCGCCAACGGCTGCATCGCCTACCTGAGCTATAAGCGCAAGGCCCACGTGTACCAGCCGAAGCTGGTCGAAGAAAACGGCACCCTGATGCTCGAAGTCGAGGCCGCCAAGACGGTTGCCGGCGAGCCCCAGCGGGAGCGTTAACGACGCGCTATTTTCCTGAAGACACGCAAAGAGAATGGCGACACCCGGATCCGGGTGCCGCCATTCTCTTTATGGTTCGCAGCGTATTTTGCGCGTCCGGAACTAGCGGGAGCGCTGGCGGAGGCGCTGCATGTCCAGGATCACGACGGCGCGGGCTTCGAGGCGGAGCCAGCCGCGCTGCACGAACTCGGCCAGGGCCTTGTTCACGGTTTCGCGGGACGCACCCACCAGCTGGGCGAGTTCTTCCTGGGTGAGCTCGTGGGCCACCAGGACGCCGTCGGTTGCCGGGCGGCCGAAGCGGTCGGCCAGGTCCAGCAGTGCCTTGGCCACGCGGCCCGGAACGTCGGAGAACACGAGGTCCGAAAGGGAATCGTTGGTGCGGCGCAGACGGCGGGCCAGGGCCTGCAGCAGCTGGGCCGAAACTTCCGGGCGGGTGCGCAGCAGGGCGTTGAGGCTTTCGTTCTTCAGGCCGGCGAGGCGGGTCTCCGAGACGGCAGTTGCCGTGGCGGTGCGCGGGCTCGGGTCAAACAGTGCCATTTCGCCGAAGAGCTCGCCCGGGCCAAGGATGGCCAGCAGGGACTCGCGTCCGTCCGGGGACGTGCGGCCAAGCTTCACCTTGCCGGAGACGATGAAGTAGAGCTGATCACCCTGGTCGCCTTCACGGAAAACCGATGCTCCGCGTGACAGGTCCACCTCTGTGAGTTCGTCCGTGAGCAGTCGGAATGCTTCGTCGTCGAGCGTGGCAAATAAGGGTGCGCGGCGCAATACCTCGATGTCCATGAAATCTCCTGAGTAAATGTGTCGGCTGGGGCGCTTCAGCCATTGTTTCAGAATTTTGAAGCTTCTGTGACGTACTTGGCACGCGAAACGCCTGAAACGGGGCCCTGGAGGCCCTTCCCGGGCTGAACCGGGCCTACCGGAGCTGGCTTTGGGAGGGTTTTGCACAGCGTTTGGGAGCGTCTTGCGGGTTGCGCCCGGGTCCGCCCGTCGTCGGCAAACTGTCAGGCTTCGCCACTAGAATTGGGGCTTACCTGTTTCGTGAGGAGCCCGTGTGTTCGGCTTGACCATCTTGGACCTGGCCTTGATCCTGACGCTGCTGTCCTACCTGATCTATGGCCTTCGCAATGGCTTCCTGGTGACGCTTGGCGGCATCGCCGGGTTTGTTGTCGGCGCCGTGGCCGCCTTCGTGTCCGTGCCGATCGTCAGCAACCTCGTGGAGGACAGCGGCTGGAGGCTCACCGCGATTGTGGCTACCGCCGTCGTGCTGATGGTCCTGGGGCATGCGCTGGGAACCATGATCGGCCGCAAAATCCGCAGTGCCGTGCGGATCCAGCCGCTGCGGGCCATGGACCGCGTGGTGGGCGGCGGCGTCAACGTGGTGGTGGCCGCACTGGTCATGTCCATGCTGTCCTTCAGCATCAGCGCGCTGGGCGTTCCGTTTGTGTCCCAGCAGTTGGCGGAGTCCAAGGTCATCCGCTTCATCGACGGCCTCACCCCCGTGCCGGTGAAAACGGCCGTGGCGCAGCTGCGCTCCACGGTGATCGGTGACGGCATTCCCACGCTCATCGAGGGTCTCGGCCAGGGCCAGCAGGTGGCCGTTCCCAACGCGAACACCGACACGCCGGCCCTGAACCGGGCGGGGGAGTCGGTCCTGAAAATCGCCGGTACTGCCTACCAGTGCGGCCAGAACCAGACCGGGAGCGGCTTCGTGGTGTCGCCGGGGCGCGTTGTGACCAACGCCCATGTGGTGGCGGGCGTGTCGCAGCCCGTGGTCGAGATCCCCGGCGGAGGAGCCATGCCAGGCAGGGTGGTCTACTTCGACAGCCAGCACGACCTTGCCATCCTTGCCGTTGACGGCCTGCCGTCGTCCCCGCTCCAGCTGAGCGCCGACCTGCCAGCCGGCAGCCCGGCCGCTTTCGCCGGCTACCCGCACGGCGGGCCGTTCCAGTCCAAACCGGCCACAGTGCAGGACATCGCCACTGTCCTCGTGCCGGACATCTACGGCAACAATGCGGCATCCGAAGACGTCTACCGGCTTGCCGGCGATGTCCAGCCGGGCAACTCGGGCGGGCCGCTCCTGACCACCGACGGCTTGGTCGCCGGTGTGATATTCGCCAAGGCCACCTCGGATG
Source organism: Arthrobacter sp. Y81 (assembly GCF_002929335.1). Taxonomy (GTDB): domain Bacteria; phylum Actinomycetota; class Actinomycetes; order Actinomycetales; family Micrococcaceae; genus Arthrobacter. Next base: position 255,091 of record NZ_PJIL01000004.1, on the reverse strand, counting down.
CCGACATGGGCTTCGCCATCACCATGGACGATCTTGGACCGGTCGCTGCCCAGGCAGCGGGTCTGAGCAGTGCCGTGTCGTCCGGGCAGTGCATCCAGAAGTAGCAGCGCGTCCAGAAGTAGCTGGGCCACCGGATATGGCAGCGCTGCCGCCGCTGCGCCTAGAGCCACTCCAGGCTTTGGCCGTGCGGTCCGGCGATGGCCGCCGGAACTCCGTCCTGGAGCAGCAGGAAGCGGCCCCGCAGCCGGGCCTCATCCATCTCCGGCACCACTACCGAGCCGTCCGCCTGGGCGATCACCGTGTGGCCTTCATTGGACAACCAGTGGCAACCGCGCTCTGCCGCCAGCCTGCCGATCGTCGCCCTGAACGCTTGCCGCTCCGAGGCGTCCAGGTAGGCCATCACGGCACTGTGGAACACCACCAGGGCTGCATCGGAGGGTGCTTGGGCCGCCAGGGCAACGAGCTGTTCGTTCAGGTCACCTGCCACCAGGAGCGGCGGGTCCTGCTGCGCTACGGCGATGGCCCGGCGGAGCCGGTCGCGGCGGAAGTCCTGCTCGGGCCAGATGAGGGCCTCCAGCCAGGCGACGTCGTCGGGATTGCTGATGTCGAGGGGGCTCAGGTCGATTCCGGCCCGCCACACCACCTCGGGGAGTTCCGTGGGGAGCGGGACGGCACCTGACACCGTGCACCGCAGGACGGGCGGTCCGTCCGCCGCTGGCCGGGCATCCGGGCCCGGAGCCAGCCGCGTGACGGACGTGCCGTCGTCGTACTCGTAGGCATATTTGTCCGGAAACAGCGCCAGGCCGGCCGACGCTCCCACCTCGATCAGGGCGAGCGGACGGCCTTCGGCCGCGGCGATGCCGGCGAGGGACGGCAGCAGGGTGGCGCAGCGGCCTGCCTCGTTGGTCTGGGTGGCGCGGGAGAGCACAATCCTGGTGACCTCGTCCCAGCGGGCCAGCAGGAACTCGCGGAATTCGGGGTACGGAGTGATTCCGGCGCCGAGGAAGCGCGCGGCGGCCAGGATCAGCAGGGGCTGACGCTTGTTGTGCGGCCATTCATCGATGCGGCGGATCAGTCCGGGATCGCCGGCGATTCCCAGCGACCATTCGGCGTAGCAAGGGGAGGAACCCGGCGCGTCAACAGTGCCGAAGTTCCGGTACCAGTCCGCCGTGCCCGCCTTCCCCGCACCGGCGGATGGCATCTCAGGCCTTGCCGGCATGCAGCTCTGCGAGGTATTCGACGGCGAAGCGGTAGCCCATGACGCCGGCGCCGGCGATCACGGCCTCGCTGATGTCCGAGAGGTAGGAGTGGTGCCGGAACTCCTCGCGGGCGTGCACGTTGGTGATGTGAACCTCCACGGCCGGCACCTGCACTGCGGAGATGGCATCGCGGATGGCTACGGACGTGTGCGTGTACGCTCCGGCGTTGAGGACGATGCCGATGGCCTTGCCCCGCGCGGCGTGGATCGCATCAACCAGCGCACCCTCGTGGTTGGACTGGAAGCATTCAACCTCCACGCCGTGGGCCGCACCGGCGTCCTTGGCGAGCTGTTCGACGTCGGCCAGGGTTGCCGTGCCGTACTTCTCCGGCTCTCGGGTTCCCAGCAGGTTCAGGTTGGGCCCGTTGAGGACCAGGATGGTGCCGCGGCCGGCATCGGTGGCGGGGGAGGCTTCAGTCATGTGTGCCAATCTATCGCTTTGCGTGCTGTGCGCGTTGTTCTTTACGGCTGCCTGAGCGGGCGGGCCACAGCACGCGGGCGTAGGCCAGCCTGCGCCTCTGGCCACCCGTTGTGGCGGTGCCTACACTTGAAGGACCATCGTGCGGAGCTCCCGTACCGGTCAGCTCGCGCGGAAAGCCCGATCTGGAGAGAGCGTCATCATGCGCCGGAAAAATGAGGATTCAGGACAAACAATTCGCCGTGCCGCCGTGGGACTCGTGGCCCTTGCGGCACTCTTAATCCCGGCGCCCGTGGCGTCTGCCGGGCCGCCGTCAGCAAACGGCCATGACAAGGTGATTGAACTTCCGGGGGCCTCATCCGCCGAAGGCATTGCCGAGGGGAAAGGCACAACCTTCTTCGCCGGGGACCTCTTCAAGGGGGACATTTTCCGCGGCGATATCCGCAGGGGCACCGCCAGGCTCTACATAGACGTACCCGATGGCCGGATGGCAGTGGGCATGAAAGTGGATGTGGAGAACGACCTGCTCTTCGTGGCCGGGGGCGCCACCGGACAGGCCTATGTCTACGACACTGACACGCGAAAGACCGTGGCCACCTACCAGCTGACCGGGGATCCTGCCTTCATCAACGACGTCGCGGTCACGGACGACGGGGCCTGGTTCACCAACTCCACGAAGGGCGAGCTGTACTTTGTCCCGGTGGATCGCCACGGCAAACCGGGCGACGCCGTCAAAACACTCACGCTGACCGGCCCGGCGGCAGAGACTCCCGAGGCCTTCAACCTCAACGGCATCGCGGCCGTCCGTGGCGTACGGACACTGATCGTGGCACACACCGCCAACCAGGCCCTGTACACGGTGGACCCGGACTCGGGTGCCAGTGCTGACATCACCGGTGACAGCCTGCCGTACGTGGACGGCATTGTGGTGAAGGGGAACACCCTCTGGGCGGTACAGAACATGATCAACCAGGTCAGCCGCGTCCGCCTGGACTCCCGGCTGGACTCCTTCGAGGTCAGGGACGTCATCACCAGCCCCGACTTCCAGATCCCGACGACGGCGGCAGTGTTTGGCGATACGCTCGCCGCGGTCAACGCGAAGTTCGGAGTTCCCGGGGCCAGCAAGTACGAAGTGGTCCTCGTCGATGCCCGCTAAGTGAGCCTGAGGGCAGAAAAGCCTGCCGGCCGGGTGGTTACCCGGCCGGCAGGCTTTTGTGGAAACGGCGAAGCCGTGACCTGCGCGGCGGTGACTTACGCGGCGGTGAAGCGCAGGAGCAGCGCGTGCTCCGGGTTGAGGACGGGCATCGGCAGGCCCACCTCGGCCAGGAACCGGCCGCTGGCTTCTGCTCCGGCGGCCAGCCACGCCGGCGGCTGCACCTGCGTGAAGTTGTGCGCATAGTCGGCGTCGCCCGGCGTCGGGAAGATGGCCTCCACGCGGTAGTTGCCCTCCGGTTCGAGTCCCGGCACGGCGATGCGTCCCGGCTGCTCGGCAAAAGCGGTCTTGGTGCTAACCAAGGTGAACAGGGCGGCAGTTTCACCCGGTGCGGCGGGACGCTGCGAAACCACACCATGGAACATCAGCGAATCCTCGGCCACGTCCGCGTGGACCATCCGGCCTGAGTGGATGAGGCCGCGGTGCTCCTTGTAGATGCCGATGAAGCGCTTGAGCTCTTCCCGCTCGGCGCCGTGGACCTGGCGGACGTCCCATTCCAGGCCGAAGTGGCCGAACAGGGCAGTGAGTGCGCGGAACGAAACGTCGTGCGTGCGGGCCGTGGTGTGGGACGTGGTGGGGCCGATGTGGCCGCCCACCAGTTCCGGCGGTACCACGAGCCCGGTCCAGCGCTGGATGGTCTGGCGTTCCAGGGCATCGTTGCAGTCCGAGCCCCAGATCCGGTCGGTCCGTTCCAGGATGCCCAGGTCCACGCGTGCGCCGCCGGAGGAGCAACTTTCAATCTCGATGCCCGGGTGGGCCTTCTTGAGTTCGTCGAACAGCCGGTAGGCCGCGAGGGTCTGTTCATGGACGGAGGATCGCCCGGCGTGGCCGTGCTCGGTCAGGTCCCGGTTCTGGTCCCACTTCAGGTAGCTGATGTTGTTTTCGCGGAGCAGGGCGTCGATGCGGTCGAAGATGTACTGCCAGGCCTCGGGGTTGACCAGGTCAATGATGTGCTGGTGGCGCCACGCCAGCGGCAGCCGGCCGCCGTCCTTGTGCGACAGCGCGGAGGGGCCGACGATCCACTCCGGATGGGCGCGCGCGATGTCGGAGTCAAGGTTGATCATCTCCGGCTCGACCCAGAGGCCGAACTCCATGCCCCGGGAGGTGACGGCATCGATCAGCGGGGTCAGGCCGGCGGGCCACAGGCCTTCGTCGACGTACCAGTCGCCCAGTCCGGCCTGATCGTTCCGGCGGCCGCGGAACCAGCCGTCGTCGAGGACGAAGCGCTCCACGCCCAGGTCCGCCGCGGAATCTGCCAGTTCGATCAGCGTGTCGAGGTCGTGGTTGAAGTAGACGGCTTCCCATACATTCAGCACCACCGGGCGGGCCTTGCCGGATCCGGCCTTGGCGGTAGCTGCAGGTAACACATGGTGCGGCCGGTTCCTGAACCAGCTGTAGAAGGCTTCGCTGATGCCGTCCAGGCCGCGGTCCGAGTACGCCGCGAAGAGCGCGGGAGTGGTGTAGCTGCCGTTCGGCTGGAGGACGACTTCGGCCGGGCCCAGCAATTCGGAGCCGCCGATCATTGTACGTCCGTCCGCGATGCTATCCGCGAACTGTTCGTGGTTGCCGCTCCAGGCAAGGTGGGTGGCCCAGACCTTGCCGTGGCGGTTGCCGAAGCCTGCCGTGCCAGCGGCCAGCAGCAGGGAGGAGTCGTGGCCGGTGCGTCCGTGCCGGCCGGTCCGCACCCAGGTGCCCTGCTGGATGGCCCGGCGCTGCGGGTGGCGTTCACGGCACCAGCGGCCGGTCAGGTCAAGGAGTTCGACGGCGTCAGGAGCCACCGGCAGCACGGTGGCCAGTTCGTCGAGCTGAAAGGGTGATGTGCCGGTGTTGGTGACGGTGTGGCGCATTTCCAGCAGGCCGCCGTCGTGCAGTTCCAGGGTGGACTCCACGGTGATGCCGGCATCAGGATCGGACTGAAGAATGACGGCGGAATTTTCGCCGAATTCGACGGCCGAAGCGCGGAGGCGGACGGAGAAGTCGTAGCCGGGAACGCCGTCGGCGATCCGGTGCCCGCGCAGTGCCGGGCGTCCGCGCCAGCTGGAGGATGCCTGCGGCAGCAGCCCGGCAGGGACGGTGGCGTCGATGGCTGAATTGGGGATAGCTTCGCCGAGGATGGCCAGATCAGGGAGTGAAGCGCCCAGATCGGCGCCCCAGTGAATGACCTCGGCCTCCCCGCTGTCGAAGCTGATCACCAGGCTGGTGCCGGCGGAGCGGAGGTGCAGGGGATTCATAGGGCGTTCTCTTTCGTTGTGACGGTCAGCGTATGTGACGCTGCTCCGTCGGATTCTTCTGAATGTGGTGTTGGGTTCCCCCGGGTGCCGCTGCTTCGCGAGGAAGAAACAGCGGCACCCGGGGGTGTGGCTGCGACCACTTACGCAGCCACGTCAGGTTCGGCCTACTTGAAGAGGGCGTTCACCTGGTTGTTGGCTTCGGTCAAGGAGCTGGCAGGCTTCTTGCCGGAGAGCACGGCGTCCATCGCAGGCTTCATGATGCCATCAACTTTGGCCGCTTTGTCCGCGATGGGGAAGAGGAAGGTGGTGCCTTCCTTGACGTGCGTGGTGAAGGCCGAGACATCGGTGCCCTTGGCCTTGAACGCCTCGGCTGCCTTCTCGGAGGAGCTGGTGATGGCGGGGAAGACTACGGCCTTGGAGGCCACAACGTCCTGGCAATCGGTGGAGGCGAGGTATTCAACCCACTTGACGGATGCAGCCGGGTTCTTGGTGCCGGCCCAGATGGAGTCGGCCAGGCCGTTGAACATGCTGGCGCGCTTGCCGTCGGGGCCCTTGGGGGTGGGGGCGAACGCGGTTTTCACGCCCTTGTAGCTCTGGTACTGGCCGATCAGCCAGTCGCCGGTGGTGTTGATGGCGGCCTTGCCGGCACCAAAGTTGTCGGCAAGGCTGGCGCCGACAGTGGTTTCCAGCTTGGGCATGTAGCCCTTCTCGACGAGGCCGGCCCACCAGGCGATGGTTTCCTGGAACTTGGGGTCGTCGTAGTTGAACTTGGTGCCCCAGGGGTTCTTGTCCGTGTGGGTCCATCCCGTGGTGGCACTCAGGAAGCTCCACTCGGTCTGGCCCTGGCCGGAGCCGCTGCCTGCCAGGCCCAGGCCGTAGGTGGCCACGTTGTTCTTGTCGAAGCCCGCTTCGTCGCCGCGCACGCCGTTCTTGTCCACGGTCAGGTGGGCGATGGTCTTCTCGTAGCTGCCGCCGTCGGAGGGGTTCCAGTCCAGGCTGGCCATGTCTTCGGCGCTGATGCCGGCAGAGTCGGTCAGGGCCGTGTTGTAGAACAGGCCTACGGTGTCCCAGTCCTTGGGCAGGCCGTAGCGCTTGCCGTCCTGGCCGACCCAGAGCTCGGGGAGGCCCTTGGTGTAGCTGTCCAGCTTGATGCCATCCTTGGAGACGGCGTCATCGAGGGAGAGAAGCTGCTTCTTTGCGGCGTATTCGGGGTACTTCGAGAGGTGGTTGGTGAAGACATCAGGGGCGGTGCCGGCGACGAAGCCGTTGGTGAGCGTGGTCCAGTAGTCGTCCCAGCCGCGCTGGGTGATCTTGACCTTGATGTCCGGGTTGGCCTTGGTGAAGTCGTCTGCACACTGCTGGTAGGCGGGGAGCTGGTTGGCGTCCCACAGCCAGTAGTTGATCTCGCCCTTGGCTTCGCTGGAGGCGGGACTTCCGCCGCCGCAGGCCGAGAGGGAGAGCGCGATGGCTGCGGCGACAGCTGCGGCGCCGATGGTTTTCTTCATGATGGACCTTTCGAGGGTGTTTCAGGGGAGGGGGTGAAAGTGAAGGGGATTACTTGATGCCGGAGAAGCCGATGGAGTTCACTACCTTCTTGCCGAAGGCGATGAACAGCAGCAGCACCGGGATGGCGGCCACCAGGGTTGCGGCCATCAGTCCGGTCCAGTCAGGGGCGCCCTGCGGGGACTGGGACTTGAAGACGCCCAGGCCGACGGTGAGGACACGGACGCTTTCGTCCTGGCCCACCAGCAGCGGCCAGAAGTACTCGTTCCACTGGCCGATGAACGTCAGCAGGGCCAGGGTGGCCAGGGGTGCGGCGGCGTTGGGGAGGACGATCTGGAAGAAGATACGGAGGTGCTTGGCGCCGTCGAGCATGGCGGCTTCCTCGACTTCCCGGGACATGCTGAGGAAGAACTGTCGCAGGAAGAAGATGGCGAACGGGGTCATGAACAGGAACGGCAGCGTCATGCCGGCGAACGTGTTGAGCAGCCCCAGGTTCTTGATCATGAGGAAGTTGGGCAGCGCGGTGAAGATCGGCGGGACCATCATCGTGGCCAGGAAGAGGCTGAACACCACGTTCCGTCCGGGCCAGCGGAGCCGGGAGAAGGCGTAGGCGGCCATCGCACTGAAGAAGACCTGTCCGGCGGTGGTGACGGTGGCGAAGATGACCGAGTTCCGCAGGTAGAGCCAGAAGTTGATCGCTGCTCCCGAGCCTCCTTCCGCGATGGCCTCTTCCGGGGTCTGCATCCCGAGGACCCGTTTGAAGGCGCCGAGGCTGAAGTCCGCGGGGAGCAGGTTGCCCGCGTTGGCTGCCAGGGAATGGTTGCTCGACAGCGCCGTCCGCAGCATCCAGAGGAAGGGCGCCACGGTGACAGCTACGGCGACGGCCACGAGGGCCCAGGCTCCGACGCGGCGCCAGTTGACCGGCTTCTTGACGGGAACGATGTTGACGGACTTCTTGCGGGTAAGTGTTGAGGTGCTCATGGCTGGGGTTCCTTAGTCCAGATCCGATTCGTTGCCCTTGAGGAACTTCATTTGCACGAAGGCCACCAGGGCAAGAATGAGGAAGAGAATGACGGACAGTGCCGAGGCGTAGCCGAAGTCCGATTCGCCGAAGGCCTTTTGGTAGATGTACATCTGGATGACGCGGGAGGCGTTGATGGGGCCGCCGGCGGTGGTGACGGCCACCGTGTCGAACACCTGGAAGGACCCGATCACGGTGACCACCAGCACGAGCACCATGACAGGGCGCAGGAGCGGCATGGTGATGCTCCAGAAGGTCCGGGTGGCGGATGAGCCGTCGAGCGATGCAACCTCGTAGACGTGGTTGGGGATCGACTGGAGCCCGGCGAAGATCAGCAGGGCGGTGTAGCCCATGTGGCGCCAGACGTTGACGGCGGCGATGGTGGGAATGGCCCACTGCTCGCTGCCGAAGAAGGCGATGCGCGGCAGGCCCATCCAGTTGATGATTTCGTTGACGATGCCCATCTGGTAGTCGAGCATCCAGAACCACAGGAGGGCGACGATCACGTTCGCCACGAGGAAGGGAAGCAGCAGCGCGCCCCGGATAAAGGTGGACTTTGCCACCCGGTGCATCAGGAGTGCCAGTCCGAGGGCGATCAGGGTCTGGAATCCGATGTTCAGCCCGACGTACTGGACGGTGACTGCCATGGCGTTCCAGAACAGTTCATCGCCGAGCATGGCGGTGTAGTTCTTCATACCGATCCAGGTGGGCTCACCCAGGATGCTGTACTCGGTAAAGCTGAGGTAGACGCCCCGGATGGTGGGGATCAAATAAAAGAGAACAAACCCGATCATCGCCGGGAAGATGAAGAACAGTGCCACCTTCAAGTCGCCGAGGCGGTGGATGAGGCTCTTCTGGACAGGTTTCGCTGCCTTGGGGCGGCGGGCCCGTGCTGCCGGGTCCTGTTGCTGCTTGGTAAGGGTGGTCATCTTCGACCCTTTCCTGACTGTGATGTGGGTAACAACTGGATAGAAATCTACACGAGTAGATTTGGTAGAGCAAGCCTTATCTCTTGAAAACATTGAAAGTTACCTTTGAAACGTTCTCAATCTGTTGACTCGAGTAGATTGCGGTGAAAGACTTTCGGCAGGCCCGCACGGGGCTCTTCATGCCCGGACCTGCGGGCAACCAGGAAAGGTAATCAATGACGTTTTCTATCGGAGTCGTCGGCGTCGGACAGTTCGGCGGCCACTTTGCCCACCTCTTCAAGCTCCACCCGGGCGTGAGCGAGGTTTATGTCGTTGACGAGCGGCCGGAACGCGCCGCCGCCGCGCTGGAGCACTGGGGGCTCGACGGCACCAAGGCGAGCTTCGAGGAGCTGCTGGCGTCCGACGTCGACGCCGTCGCCATTTTTACGCAGCGCTGGACCCACGGGCCGCTGGTGGAGCAGGCGCTGCGCGCCGGCAAGCATGTCTACTCCGCTGTCCCCATGGCTGTTTCGGAAGACGAGATCGAACGCATCATCGAGGCCGTGAAGGAAACCGGGCTCGTCTACGCCATGGGCGAGACAAGCTACTACAACCCGGCCACGGTCTACGCGCGCAACCAGCACGCCGCCGGCAAGTTCGGCCGGATCTTCTATAGCGAGGGCGACTACGTCCACGACATGGACCTCGGCTTCTATGACGCCTACCAGTACAGCGGCGGAGACGCATGGAAGGCGACGGCGAGCTACCCGCCGATGCTGTACCCCACCCACGCAATCGGCGGTGTCCTGGGTGCCCTGCCCGCCCACGCGGTCAGTGTCAGCTGCATCGGCGTCAAGGACGACCGGGGGGACGGTGTCTTCGACAGGGACGTGAGCATGTTCGACAACGACTTCTCCAACGCCACGGCGCTTTTTGAACTGAACGACGGCGGTGCCATGCGCACCAACGAGATGCGCCGCGTCGGCTACCCGTCCCACATCCGGGAGTCGCGGTTCCGTTTCTTCGGCACCGAAGCCAGCTTCGAGCAGCTCGCCAAGGTCACGGTGTGGCAGGACAAGGAGAATGTCCACGACATCTCTGAACAGGTGGAGACCAAGCCCAGCATCCCGCTCGATGACCCGTCGTTGGCGGACGTCGCACCCGAACTGCGGGACGCCTTCATCTCCGGCCTTGCTCCCGTACACGACCGCAGCCGCCTGCCGGAGGAATTCCGTGGCGCCCCGAACGGGCACGAGGGAAGCCACCAGTTCCTGGTGGACGACTTTGTGACCGCGGTCAACGAAGGGACGCTCCCGCCCATCAATGCCTGGGTTGCCGCGCGGTTCACCCTTCCCGGGATCGTGGCGCACGCCTCGGCCCAACGGAACGGCGAACGCCTTCCCATCCGCGACTTTGGCGACGCACCGCAGGGTGGATAGCTAGCATGTACTCCATGACCACTTCCGCAACCCACCCGCCCCGAAGCCCGGTAACCCGCAAGGATGTTGCCCGCTATGCAGGCGTGAGCACGGCTGTGGTCAGTTACGTCGTGAACGGCGGGCCCAAACGGGTTGCGCCGGCCACTGAGGCGAAGGTCCAGGACGCAATCCGCGTCCTGGGCTACCGCCCCAACGCCGCCGCACGCGCGCTGAAACTAGGGTCCAGTGAGACCATCGGCCTGATCATTCCGGACAACAGCAACCCATTCTTTTCATTGCTGGCCCACGCTGTGGAGGACGCCGCCGCTGACCGCGGATTCGCGCTGTTCCTGACGAACTCAGACGGCAGTGTGGCGAAGGAACGCCGGAACATCCGCAACCTGGCAGCCCGCCAGGTGGACGGAGTGGTGCTGGCCAGTGTCCTTTTTGAACCTGACCTGGCGGACCTCGAATCGGCGGAGATCCCCTCGGTCCTGCTCAACCACGGCGGCGAATCGCCCGGTTTCAACAGCGTGGGCGTGGATCTGGCCGCCGGAGCCAAGATCGGGGTGGAGCACCTGATCGGCCACGGCCACACCAACATCGCACTGGCCATGGGTTCCAACGTCTCCAACGAGTTCGACGGACGTGAGCAGGGCTGGCTTCAGGCCCTGGCCGGCGCTGGGTTGCCGGAGGGCCCCGTTGTCCGCGGAGAATTCACCCGCGAGGGCGGCTACAAGGCGGGGCAGCGCCTGGTCGCTTCGGCAGGCCGCCCCACGGCTGTTTTTGCGAGCTCGGACATGCAGGCCATCGGGATCCTCCGGGCCCTGCACGAAGCCGGCATCTCCGTGCCGCAGGACATGGCGCTGACGTCCTTCGACGGTTCGGCAGAGGCGGAATTCAGCTGGCCCGCGCTGACCACGGTGGAGCAGCCCGTGCGCGCCATGGCCGAGGCGGCCGTCAGTGCGTTGGTGGGGGAGACGAAGGGCAGCCCGCCAGAACACAGGCTGTTCCCCACGAAACTGCGCATCAGGCAGTCCTGCGGCTGCCCCTAGGCTGCCACCGGGCAGTCGGGCGGCCGACCCGCGCGGTCGCGTGGCCGGGCTACCCCGCGCTGACGATCCGCAGCCGGCTGACGCTTTCCTGGAGGAGGCGCCGCGCTTCCCCGCTGAGGCCGGCGTCGCTGATGACTTCGTCGGCTTCCTCGAACCCCGCGATGGTGCTCATTCCCTGCGTGCCCCACTTGGTGTGGTCGGCAACCACCACCACCTTGCGTGAGGCCGCCACGAACGCACGGTCGGTCTCGGCCTCCAGCAGGTTGGGGGTGGTGAACCCGGCATCGGGATCCATGCCGTGCACGCCCAGGAACAGCAGGTCCAGATGCAGCTGCTTGAGCGCCGCCGTCGCAATGGGTCCCACCAGCGCGTCCGACGGCGTTCGCTCGCCGCCGATCAGGATCACCGTGGAGCCGTAGCGTCCCGCGCCGGACGACGAGCCGTGATGGAAGAGGTCGGCAATGCGGATGGAGTTGGTCACCACGGTGATGCGCGGGCCGTTGACAAGTTCCTTCGCCAGCGCCCACGTGGTTGTTCCGGCCCCCAGCCCCACGGCCATGCCCTCGTGGACTAAGGAAGCCGCTTCAACTGCGATGGCCCTTTTCTCCGCCGTTAGCTGCGTGGACTTCTGCTCGAAACCGGGTTCATGGGTGCTGGCATCGCCCGGCAGCTTGGCACCGCCATGGATCCGCTCCACCCGGCCGCCTTCCTCGAGCAGCTCGATGTCCCGCCGGACGGTCATGAGCGACACACCCAGCTGCTGGGCGAGGTCCGAGACGCGGACCACCCGTTCGCGCTGGACGGCGTCCACGATTGCCTGGTGGCGTGCTGCGGGGAGCATGGAGTTCCTTTCGGGCTGCGGCTGGGGGAACGCGGTCCCCGTCAGAGTCCATCATGGTCTACCCCTTGCTGGAACCAAGAGTCAGCCCTGCAACAAACTGCCGTTGCAGGAGCAGGTAGATCACCAGGGTAGGAATGACTGTGATGACGGCACCGGCGGCCAGGAGGTTGTAGTTGTTCAGGAACTGGCCCTGGAGGTTGTTGATGGCCGTGGTGATCGGGAGCCGGTTGCCGCTCTGGATGAAAATCAGCGGCCAGAAATAGTCGTTGTAAATGAAGATGACCTGCAGCGTGCCGAGGGCGGCAAACGCCGGCCGGCACAGCGGCATGATGATCTCCCGGTACTGCCGCCAGATACCGGCGCCGTCCACCAGCGCGGCTTCGGTCAGGTCGGCGGAGAGAGCTTTCATGTAGTTGGACAGCACGAAGGTGCAGAAGCCCATCTGGAAAGCCGTGTTGACGGCGATCACCACGATGTACGTATTCAGCATGTTGCCGGAATCGCTGAAGGAGTACGGCACCTCGAAATGCTTTGCCATTTCGAACAGCGGCGCGGCGAGGACCTGCGGCGGCAGCAGGTTGCCGGCGGTGAACATGATCAGCAGCGTGATGTTGAACTTCCAGCTCACGCGGCTCACGGCGAACGCCATCAGGGACGCCAGGAAGAGTGTCAGCAGCACGGCCGGGACCGTGATGATGACGGAGTTCCAAAAGTAGGTGGAAAACCCGCCCTGCGTCCAGGCCTGGGTGAAGTTGTTGAAGTTGAAGTCGCCGGCCAGGCTGAAATAGCCGTGCTCGTTGGTCGACGCCACCGGGCGGAGGGCCGTGAAGAGAGACCAGCCCAGCGGGACCAGCCACATAACGGCCATGACGGTGAGGAAGATATGGGTGCCGTAGTGGCGCTTCGGCCGGCTGCCGGAGCGGAGCCCGGCCGCGGTATCGGTTCTGCCGGTCCGTGTGGTGGTGCTCATGCTTTGCCCTCCTTGCCGAAGGTGCGGCTGAGGTAGAAGACGATGGGGACGAGGGAAATGACCAGCAGCACCACGGCCAGCGCCGAGCCCACGCCGATCACCTGTCCTTCACCCACGAGGTTCTGGATCACCAGGGCGCTGAGCATTTCCAGGCCGTTGGTGCCGCGGTTGATGACGTAGACGACGTCAAAGGCGCGCAGCGATTCGATGATGGTGATGACCACAATCACGATGTTGATGGGCCGCATGGCGGGAAAGACCACACGGAAAAAGGTCTGGAAGCCGTTGGCCCCGTCAATGGCCGCGGCCTCCTTGAGGCTGGGGTCAACCCCCTTGAGCCCGGCCAGGTAGAGGAGCATGACATACCCGGCATGCCGCCACGTGGCCGCTATCATCGCGGCCCAGATATTGACGGAGGAGTCCCCGAACCAGTCCACGGCCTGCGGCGTCCCGGCGGTGCCCAGGAGGAAGTTCAGCAGCCCGTTGTCCCGCTGGTAGAAGAGCTGCCAGATGATGCCGATGAGGGCCAGCGAGAGCATGACCGGCGCAAAGAAAATGCTCTGGTAGATCTTGCTGCCGCGGATGTTCTGGTCCAGAAGCACGGCCAGCAGCAACCCCAGCGGGGTGGCCACGAGGGCCAGGAACAAGAGCCACAGCAGGTTGTGCTGCACGGCGGGCCAGAACGGCGGGTAATCCTGGGTGACGTACTGGTAGTTGTCCAGGCCAGCCGGGCGGATGGCGCCCAGGTCCAGGCCGTTCCACCGGGTGAAACTGAGGCCCACCGACATCAGCGTCGGCAGCCATACGAGCGTCAGCTCGATCAGGGTGGGAATGCCCACCATCAGCGACAAGACAAGCTTGTCGCGTCCGGACAGGCGGCGGACCCGCCCGCCCTTGGCCCGCCTGACGGGAGCGCCCTCGGGCGCCCTGGCTTCGGGCGGAACCAGGTCTCTTGCGGTGCTGCTCATGGAAGTCTTCCCTCGCTACTGGGCTGCGTAGAGTGTCTTGGCCTGGGTTTCGAGGTTTTTGACGTCCATCTTGCCGTCCTTGATGAAGGTCTGCAGCGCCGGGATCATCACGTTGTTGGCCATGGCCGGCAGGGCGTCGCGGTCGAAGAACTGGCTGATGTATTTGGCGTTCGCGATGGTATCCGCGCACGTCTTGTTGAGCGGGGTGAACTTGGACGTGTCCGTACCCTTGGCGGTGGCGATGTTCGACGCATCCACCGCCGCGTACGCGTCCTGCGCCTCGGCGGTTCCGAGGAACGCCATGAAGTCGCGGGCAGCCTTGTTCTCGCCGCCCTTCTTGGACAGGAGAAGGCCGTCGATGGGGGCCTCGACGGCGTCCCGGCCTTCCATGGCGATTTCCGGGAAGGCGAAGAATCCGATATCAGCCAGGACTGCAGGATCAGTGAATTGCTGGGTCACGAAGGAGCCCAGCAGGTACATTCCGGTCTTCTTTGCTTCGAGGGCCTTGGCGGCATCCTGCCAGGTCTGGCCGAGGGCCGCCGGGTCCTGGAAGGGGAGCAGCTCGGCCCACGTGTCAAAAACGGCGCTGACCTTTTGCTGGTCCCAGGACTCCTTGTGGGCGCACAGGTCCACGTGGAACTGGTAGCCGTTCAGCCGCATGTTGATGTAGTCGAAGGTGCCCATGGCCGGCCAGCCGTCCTTGTCCGCAAAGCCGATGGGAATGATGCCGTCGGCCTTCATCTTCGTGGCCAGGGACTTGAGGGCGTCGAAGGTCTCGGGAACTTCGTAGCCCTTCTCAGTCCAGAGGCTCTTCCGGTAGAAGAACCCCCACGGGTAGTTGTAGTTGGGTACGAAGTACAGCTTGCCGTCGGGGCCGGTGGAGGCTTTCTTCAGCGCCTCCGAGTAGTTGCCCCCGATGCTCTCCCAGACGTCGTCGATGGGGGCCAGCAGTCCTTTCTCCGCGTAATACTGCATGCGGTAGCCGGCGAACCACGTGAAGGTGTCGTCCGGTGAGCCCTGCAGGTAGGAGTTGATCTTGTTCTGGAAATCGTTGTGCGGCACCACGTTGGTGGTGACTTTCTTGCCGGTCTTGGCGGTAAATGCATCGGTGACTGCCTGGTACGCCCGCTTGGGGACATCATCCGAGGATCCCGAACCGAACGTCAGTCCGGGGGAGTCGGAGCCTGTGGCTGACGGCCCGCTGCCGCCGGTGCAGGCTGCGAGGAACGGGATGCCGGCCAGTCCTGCCGCCCCGACGCCGACGGTCTTGAGGATTGTCCGCCGGCTCGGATAACCAGCTGCCGACGCATCAAACTGTGCTGCCATGTTCTCTCCCTTGAAAAATAGCTGCATGTGAGGCACCTCACATGCTCATGACTATAACCTCTCAAAAGAGAACAGGAAAGAACGGGAAACAACATTTTGGCCGCAGTTCGTGTTTGAATCGTCACAAAGCACAACGGCCCCGTTTACACGCGCCCGGCGGGGTAAACGGAGCCGTATGCTGCCCTTGACGGCAGGCTTTTCGTGAGTGGCGGTTACTTCTTGAGTGAGGCCGCGATCTGGGCCATGACGGTGTTGTCTGCCAGGGTGGTGGCGTCGCCCACTTCGCGGCCTTCGGCGACGTCCTTGAGTAGGCGGCGCATGATCTTGCCGGAGCGGGTCTTGGGCAGTTCCGGGACCACGAGGATGGTTTTGGGCTTGGCGATGGGTCCGATCTCCTTGCCCACGTGGTTGCGGAGCTCTTGGACGATCGCGTCGCCGGTATCCGTGGCGTCCTCGCGGAGGATCACGAACGCGACGACGGCCTGGCCCGTGGTTTCGTCCGCGGCGCCCACGACGGCGGCCTCGGCCACAGCCGGGTGGCTGACCAGGGCCGATTCGATCTCCGCGGTGGACAAGCGGTGGCCGGAGATGTTCATGACGTCGTCCACGCGGCCCAGGAGCCAGACGTCGCCGTCCTCGTCCTTCTTGGCGCCGTCGCCGGCGAAGTACATGGTCTCGAAGCGTGACCAGTAGGTTTCCTTGAACCGTTCCGGGTCGCCCCAGATGCCGCGCAGCATCGCGGGCCAGGGTTCGCGGATCACCAGGAAGCCGCCGTGGCCGTTGGGCACGGACTCGCCGACTTCATCCACCACGTCCACGGCGATGCCGGGCAGCGGGACCTGGGCCGAGCCGGGCTTCGTGGCGGTGACGCCGGGCAGCGGGGCGATCATCTGGGCGCCGGTTTCGGTCTGCCACCAGGTGTCCACGATCGGTGCCGGGTTGTCCTTCTTCTCGCCGTTCTTGCCGGCGTTGGCGCCGATGACGTCGCGGTACCACATCCAGGCTTCGGGGTTGATGGGTTCGCCCACGGAGCCCAGGACGCGGATGGAGGAGAGGTCGAACTTGGCCGGGATGTCCTTGCCCCACTTCATGAACGTGCGGATCGCAGTGGGCGCCGTGTAGAGGATGGAGACCTTGTACTTCTCGATGATTTCCCACCAGCGGCCCTGGTGCGGGGAGTCCGGGGTGCCCTCGTACATGACCTGGGTGGCGCCGTTGATCAGCGGGGCGTAGGCGACGTAGGAGTGGCCGGTGATCCAGCCGACGTCGGCGGTGCACCAGTACACGTCCGTTTCGGGGTGCAGGTCGAACACGGCCTTGTGGGTGTAGGCGCCCTGGGCCAGGTAGCCGCCGGTGGTGTGCAGGATCCCCTTGGGCTTGCCGGTGGTCCCGGAGGTGTAGAGGATGAACAGCGGGTGTTCGGAGTCGTGGCCCACGGCTGTGTGCTCCGGGGAGGCGGCGTCAACAGTGTCGGCCCACCAGTGGTCCCGGCCCTCGTGCCAGTCGACGTCCTGGCCGTTGCGCTTGACCACCACCACGTTCTGGACGGTGTGGCCGGACTTGGCAAGGGCCTCGTCGACCGCGGGCTTCAGGGCGCTGGGCTTGCCGCGGCGGTAGGTGCCGTCGGCGGTGACCACCAGTTTGGCTTCCGCGTCCTCGATCCGGGAGCGGAGGGCATCGGCGGAGAAGCCGCCGAACACCACCGAGTGGACGGCGCCGATCCGGGCGCAGGCCAGCAGCGTGATGACGGCCTCGGGAATCATGGGCAGGTAGACGGCCACTCGGTCACCCTTGGCCACGCCGAGGGACTCGAAGGCGTTGGCAGCCTTCTTGACCTCGTCGGTGAGCTGCGCGTACGTGTAGCTGCGGCTGTCTCCGGGTTCGCCCTCGAAATAGATGGCCACCCGGTCGCCGAGCCCGTTCTCCACGTGACGATCCAGGGCGTTGTAGGCGGCGTTGACCTCGCCGCCGACGAACCACTTGGCGAAGGGAGGGTTGGACCAGTCCAGGGCTTGGGTGAAGTCCTTGCTCCAAGTGAGCATTTCACGGGCCTGACGGGCCCAGAAAGCGGGCCGATCGGCGTCGGCCTCCGCGTAATCCTCGGCGGTGACCACCGCGTTCGCGGCGAAGTCTTCCGAGGGGGCGAACTTCCGGTTCTCGTGGGAGAGGTTCTCGAAGGCGTCGCCGTTCCCGGCCTGGCCCCCGTTGGCCGAGGCATTTGCGGCTCCTCCGGCGGAGGACTTGTTGGCTGGCAGTTCGGGGTGGGCAGCAGTGGCCGTGGAGCTGGTTGTGTCCTGGGACATGGTGAACCTCATCATTCATCGATCTTTGCTTGGCGGCACCCGCCGTCACCGTGCCGCAGCCGTGCCGCTTGCGCGGCATCGGGCAGCGGCTGATCACGGCTGTACCGCAAAGAGCTGTTCCGAAATACACACTAACGCCTGCCCGGCACCGCACGTGTGCCCGGTCACATAGTGAACCGTGAACGGCGCGGATTAAGCGCCGAATGGTTCCCGGACGGGGCGTACCGCGGCTTCTGGTGCGACGGCTGCGCATCCGTCAGACTGGCTCCACGACACGTGATGACTTGGGGGAATCATGAGATTCACGGAACCGATGCCGCACAATCCTTGGTCGCAGGACATGGTCATCCGGGTGGATGACAACCCGCAGCACCTGACCGTCCTGCTGTTCATCCGGCAGGCCTGGGGGATAGCGGCCAGCGCCGACGTTCCCCCGCTTTCCCCGGTCCCGGAGGGCGGCGCCTCGCGGCTGCCGGCAGTACCGGACCGGAACGAATGGGAAGCGCGCTGGCACCGTGCCTGGGGACGCGCCTGGGACTGGTACGCGGTGCAGGAACCGGACCCCACAGTCCGGCCGGCGCCGGGCTACATCCGCGAGTTCTCGCAACCAGGCCGGGACCTCAACCCTTTGATACCGCCGTTCTGGCAGGCTGAATATGGCTGGGACGGCATCGACGGCGACGCGTACGGCGACTGGCAGCGGCGATGCAGCCCGCCGGCCCACGGGCAGCCGCGGCGGAAGGCCGCAGATTCCCCGGAACCACAAAGCCTGCCCGCCCTGGTTGCCGCGTGGAAGAACGGCCTGGATACTGTGGTTGTGCTTCCGTATGCGGGGTTCTTTGCCCGCCGGATCACCAACCGCCACCTTGCCGTGTCGGCGGAGACGCGCAATGATCCTGCGAGCTACACGCAGGCGCTGGATTCCTGGACCCGCCCGTCCTAACGAAAACCTTCACCGCGCAAACAGGCGCGTGTGCTAAGCGAAATCCGCCTGATTCCGGCGCGCCCGCCTCCGGCCCGTCAGCTAGTGATCAGCCAAGCACTTGGCTAGGCTGAGATGAAGTTGTGACATCCGATGGAGGCGACAGGACCGCTTGCGGTCCTGTTCTTGCCTGCCGTTAGGAGGCGCTGTCCAGGGCGCCACCATGCTAAGGAGAACAGAATGAACCAGCAAAGCCATGGACAGCATAAGGCCGCCCATCCGCATCCCGGTCAGGCGTCCAGCCCGGCGAGTGCCGGCAAGCCGGCCAACGCAGAAGGGCCAAAGCCTGCGGGAAGCCGGCTGACGGCCAGGAAGAATGAAACGGTCCTCGGCCCATTCACCATCCGGGACCTCACCGTCTTCGGATCAACGCTGATTCTGTTTGTGGGGTCGCTGATCCCGATGTTCGCTTCGCGGTACAACCTGTGGAACCTGGGCAGTCTCTTCTTCCTGGGGCTGGGAGTCCTCCTGCCGCTGATCGTGACCGCACTCTTCGTGGCACGCCGCCTCACTCCGGAGTCAAAGCTCCGTGTCGGGTCCCTTTCCATCGACCAGTTCGCGTCCGTGGTTGCGTCCTTTGCCCTCGGCTTCTTCTTCCTGGCCGGTGCCGAGACCTATGCACCTGCCGTGCTGGTGTCGCTGATCGGATCCCTGGGGCTTTTTGCCGCCACTGTCCTTGCGCGCTTCATTCCTTTCTTCGCCGGCGACTTCCTGGACCGCGCCGAGGCGCCCGCACACGTAGTGGCCCGTGAATCCGCCGTGCCGTTCCGCAAGCCCAGCGCCCCGAAGGAGCCCAAGCCGGCCAAGGAACCGGGCTCCGGTGCGCTGGCCGGGTGGGCGAAGCGCCTCACGCCGGGCGGTGCAGCTGGTGGTGCAGCCGCGGCTGGCGGCGCGGCAGTGAACGGCGACCGCCCCCATGCGGGGGCTTCGGCTGGCCAGGCCCCGTATGGGACAACGCAGAATGGGGCAACGCACGACGGGGCAACGCAGTTCGGTGCTGCCCAGCAGGGGACGGGTCAGCAGGGTTCTGCCTCGCAGAGCTGGGCTCAGCCCGATTCGGCACACCAGCGGTCCACCCCGCAGGGTGGCGCCACACCGGCTGCTGCTGCCGGATCCGGATCCGGCACCGCAGCCGCTGCCTCCGCGGGGGCCGCTGCAGCGGCAGGTGCCGCCGCCGCAAGCCGCGGCGCCGACGCGTCGCCCGCAACCCCGGCCTCCGACGTCGTGCCTTCAGCAGCGGAGCAGACGCAGGCGGCCGCCGTCGTACCGTCCGCACCGAAAGCGACCCAGGCGGCGGAAGTTCCCGCCGCCGCGGCCGGCCACGGGTCCGCAAGCGGCCCCGCCACGGGCGCGGTGCCCGCAGCATCGGCGCCGGCCGAGACGATGCTGCACCCGCAGGTGAGTTCGCAGGAGCCCATCGGTGCCACAGTGGACCCGTCCAGCCGCCCCGAAGAGCATGATGAGGAGTCGGTTCACGAGGCGTTCTGGTTCGCCGTAGCCCAGCCCCGCACGGCAGTCGAGGAACGGACGGGCACGCCGGCGTTCGTGATCGAACCCGGCGGCTGGGTTCTTGCCCTGGAAGACCGCGGACACGAATTCCTGGTCCAGCACACTGATGGACGGGTGGGCGTGCTGCGCGACCTCAGCAACATCGAGCGCGGCTAGCCGGCCCCCGATGGCCACCCACTCCGGCACACCGAAGCCGGGCAGCATCACACCGCAGGCGTCCGGGGAATCACTGCTGGCGCTGAAGCGCCGCGCCCGCAGGATCAACCGGGCGCTTGCGGAACTGTACCCGTACGCGCACGCCGAGCTGGACTTCCGCAGCCCGTTCGAGCTGCTGGTGGCAACGGTGCTCTCGGCGCAGACCACCGACGTGGTAGTCAACCAGATCACGCCGCTGCTGTTTGCCCGGTATCCCGATGCCCGGAGCATGGCCGAGGCCGACCCGGCCGACCTCGAGGTGATCCTCAAGCCCACGGGGTTCTTCCGCGCCAAGGCAAGGAACGTCATGGCGCTGTGCAACCGGCTTGTGGACGAGTACGACGGGGTGGTGCCGCCCCGGCTGCAGGACCTGGTGACGCTTCCGGGTGTGGGGCGCAAGACCGCCAACGTGGTGCTGGGCAATGCCTTCGGCATTCCCGGAATCACAGTGGACACGCACTTCGGCCGGCTGTCGCGGCGCTTCGGCTGGACAGAGTCGGATGATCCCGTGCGCGTCGAAGCGGACGTGGCCGAGCTGTTCGAGCCGAGGGACTGGACCATGCTTTCGCACCGCGTGGTGTTCCACGGGCGCCGTGTCTGCCATTCACGCAAGCCCGCCTGCGGTGCGTGCGCGGTGGCCACGTGGTGCCCCAGCTACGGGGCCGGTGAGACGGACCCGGAGAAGGCGCGGAAGCTGCTCAAGTACGAGCTGGCCCCGGGACAGGAAGCCCTCCTGGCGCAACTGCTGGCGGAAACACACCGGGCTGCCGAAATCCGGATGGAATCACAAAAGCGGGAGCCATGACCGCCCGCCAGGATCTCGCCGAGCTCATTGCCGCCATCGACGCCGGGAGCGGCCCGGCCCGTAATCCATATTGGCGCGAGCTGACTGTCGACAACTCCGTGGCCCGCAAGGCCGCCGTGCTGATGCTGTTCGGTGCACTGGATAACGTGCCCGCGGCTTCCGGAAAGCAGCTCGCCCCGGCCGATCTCGACGTTCTCCTGTTGGAACGTGCCCACACCCTGGACGATCACCCCGGCCAGGTGGCGTTCCCCGGCGGCGGAATCGATCCCGGCGAATCGCCCATCGAAGCGGCCCTCCGTGAGGCGGAGGAGGAAACAGGGCTGGACTCGGCCGGCGTGGAGGTTCTGGGGGCCATGCCGCAACTGGCCCTGCCTCGCGGGAACTTCCTGGTGACGCCGGTCCTGGCCTGGTGGCGTTCGCCGTCGCCGGTCCGCGTTGTGGACTACGGCGAATCCGCCCAGGTGTTCCGGATCCCGGTGCGGGACCTTCTGGATCCCGACAACCGGGTCATGGCCAAAGTCAGCCGCACCAGCCAGACATTCCTCAGCCCGGCCTTTGTGGTGAACAAGGTGGTGGTCTGGGGTTTCACTGGAATGATCCTGAACGAACTCTTCGACCACCTGGGCTGGTCGGTTCCTTGGGACCGTAACCGTCTGCACCAGATCGATCTGTGATTGCCCGGTTGGCTGGGCTTGCGGGCAATCGGTTACCCGGGCGCCAGTTCCCGCCGGGAACGGTTCACCACCAGACCTGTCGCCGCGTTCTCACGGACGGCGTTGATGCCTGCTACAACGCCTTTGAGCGTCTTGAACCGTGGCGAAACCGCCACTAGCGTGCCGTCGTCGGCCGTGAGCCGGAAGTAGAAAGCTTCTTCTTCCGTGCTAACAATTTCAAATGTTCCAGCCACTCTGTGCTGCCTCCCCAAAAATTCCATGCGTCATTGCATCGGCCGGTCCTTTATCGGTGCTGCACTGCCACTGCTGCAAACCGGCTAATCCAGCTTAACCGGGAGGTGAGACAGTTCACAAAGCTACCCGCGGGTACATTACAGGGCGCGGTCTTACAGCGCCTATTTTGCATTGTCGTAGGAGTCCACGACGGCCACGCTCACCGGAAACTCGACCGGAATCCGGCCGAACAGCAGTTCCTTTGCGGCAGCGGCTGCTGCCTCTATGGCCTTGATGCAGTCGTCCACTGAACCGTCGGGGCAGTGGACCATGACTTCGTCGTGCAGGAAGAACACCAGCTCCCCGGCTGGTTCGCCGGCTGACCGCATGGCGCGGAGCCGCCGTCGTAATTCCGCCAGCCAGCAGGCGGCCCAGTCAGCCGCGGACCCCTGGACCACAAAGTTGCGCGTGAACCGGCCGCGGGAGCGGGCAATCGCATCTGCCCGCCGCTGTTCCTCGGCCGTGGTGGATTTCTGGCTCTGCAGCCAGCGGTCCGACGGCGGCGGACTGCTGCGGCCCAGCCGTGAGGTGACGGTTCCGCCCGCTTCGCCGTCGCGCGCGGCCTGTTCCACGAAGCCGACGGCCCGCGGATACGTGCGGGTCAACTGCGGCATGAGGCGCCCGGATTCGCCCGTGGTGGCGCCGTAGATGGCACCGAGCAGGGCGATCTTGGCCTTGGCGCGGTCACCGCCGAAGCCCTGCGCTGCGATGCCTGCGTAGAGGTCCTTGTCCCGGGCGGCTTCGGCCATTTTGGAGTCCTGGGCCAGGGCCACCAGGACCCGCGGTTCAAGTTGCGAGGCGTCAGCCACGATGAGTTTGTGGCCCGGATCGGCGTGCACGGCACCGCGGATCTGGCGCGGAATCTGCAGGGCGCCGCCACCGCGGGAGGCCCATCGCCCGGAGACCACTCCGCCAACCACATACTCGGGCTGGAAGCGGCCGTTCTTCACCCAGGCGTCCAGCCAGGCCCAGC
Source organism: Arthrobacter sp. Y81 (assembly GCF_002929335.1). Classification (GTDB taxonomy): domain Bacteria; phylum Actinomycetota; class Actinomycetes; order Actinomycetales; family Micrococcaceae; genus Arthrobacter. The sequence continues at coordinate 232,247 of NZ_PJIL01000004.1, read as the reverse complement.
CGTTGGCCGCATGCAGCCGGGAAAGTTTCTTATAGGCAAGGAGCGGCTCGATGGCCGGATGGCTGGATTCCTTCAGCTCCCATTGCCGGGTGGTCTTCACCTCGATGCCGTTCCGGTGCAGGGCACGCATGAGTTCCTGCGGCGAATCCGGGTTCAGGCTTGGCGAGTTCAGGAGCCTGCGGAGCTCGGTGTTCAGCGCCTCCAGCTTGGCGGGCCGGTGGCCCAGCGGCGGGCGCGGGCCCAGGTAGTCCGCAAGGATCTGTTCGTGCAGTTCTTCCCGCCAGGGGACTCCGGTGTGCTGCATTTCCGCGGCGATCATGGCTCCGGCGGATTCCGCGGCGAGAAGCAGCTGGAGCCGCTGCCTGCGGTTCGCGTCCGTGCCCACTTGGCTCAGCGCTTCCTGCTGGGCGGCGTACTCGGTGCGCAGTTCCTCCGGTGAGTGCCTGCGCGCAGGGCCGAGTCCGGAGTCCTCGAACAATGCCCCCTGGTGTTCCGGCTGGGGCGGTGGCTGGAGGCTTCGGGGCGGTTGCTGCAGGTCGTCGTCCTGCGTGAGCTTTTCCGCGTTCCGGGCGTAGGCAGTGTGGGCGGTGAACTCCGAATGTGCCAGGATGGCGCCGCAGAGCGTGAGGTCATAGCAGCGTTCCAGCTCGACGCCGGCGTTCAGGAGCGCCGGGTACCAGTCCTGCGTGCGGTGCCAGATCCAGCGCGGGCGCCGCTTTTCGAGTCCGAGCACGACGCCGGCCAGCTCACCGGCGCTGGTCAGGCGGGGTTCCGGGTTCGCCGGCGCGGGCGTGCCATCCGCTGTGAGTTCCTGGAGGGCTGCGCCGTCGGTGTGGGCGGACAGCAGCAGATACATAGCCCTAATTCTGCCCTGTGGTGCGTCATGGTTTGCGCCGTGGGCGGGCCAATTGCGGACAGCGTGTGTCCGCGTGGGGGTTTGTGTTGGCGCACTCTCCCTCCACAGGCACCGGTTGCGAGCGTTGTCCACATGGGGCGCCGGCGGTCTTTTGCGCCGGCGGGCTACTGGGCACAGTGTCAGGATGAGCAGGCAGCATCTTCAGAAACCTTCGCCGGAATCTACCGGCCCCGGACCGGCGACAGCTTCCGGAGCACCTTCCCGTGGAGTTGCCGGCGGAGCCGCAGGACCCCCGGAGCCGGCCCCGGCGGCACGCCGTGCTGCACGAGCCGCGACCGGCCGGTCAGCGTGGGGACGGCAAACGCCCGCCCGGCAACCGGCGGCGGCAAAGCTGCCTGGCCCGGGCACTGCGCCTGGCCGCGCCTTTCCGCCGGCAAGGAATGCACCGGCGGGTGCACGGGCTCCGGGAGCATGGCTTCCGGCCGAGTCCGCGGAAACGCTCCTGGTGACGGGCTTCGACTTCCTGCGCGGCGAGGTTGAACGGATCGTGGCCGCTGCCGGCGGCCAGCTCCGCGTGGTGGCCGACGCCACCGAAGCGGCTCCCTTCTGGGACACCGCGGCCGTCGTGCTGGTGGGCAGCGATATCCGGGAGCTGCCGCCACGGCGCCGGGCCCCTGCCGTTCTCGTGGGTCTGGGCGGGGAGGGCGACAGCCTCTGGCATCTTGCCGCGGCCTTGGGAGCCGAACGCGTGGCGGTGCTCCCCGATGCTGCCGCGTGGCTGGCCGAATACCTGAGCCGCTCCCGGTCTCCGGAAGCCGGAGGACTTGTTCTGGGCGTGACCGGCGGGTGCGGGGGTGCCGGTGCCACTACCGCTGCCATCTGGATCGCGCAGGCAGCCGCGGAATGGGGAGCCAGGGTCCTGTTGATCGACGGCGATCCCTGGGGTGGCGGCCTCGAGCTTGCGCTCGCTGCCGAGGGATCTCCCGGGCTTCGCTGGACTGACCTTTCGGATGCCAGCGGAAGCATTGATCCGGAACAGCTATCCGATGCACTGCCCGTGGCGGGCGGGTTCTCCTTCCTGTCCTGGCCGGGCGGCCGCGAACGCCAGTCCGGCGTGGAAGCTGCCACTGTCGGCGGGGTTCTCGATGCCGCCCGGCGGGGGTACGAACTGGTCCTCGTGGACATCGGGCGCGGAACGGAGCCGCTGCGGACGTTCGCGTGGGACTGTGACCGCATCCTCGTGGTGGCTCCTGCACAGCTGAAAGCAGCCGTTGCCTCGGCCAGGCTGCTGCAGGAGCTTCCTCCGGTGGAGACGGCGCTGGTCATCAGGGGCAAGGCCGGGGCAGTCCTCGACGGGCCGCTGATCGCCGAATCCGTGGGCCTGCCGCTGCAGGGACTCGTCCCGGAGGTAAAAGGCACCGCCAGTGCCACAGAACTCGGCCGTCTGCTGGAAATGGGCCGCCGGCGCACCGTACGCCGGTTCGCGGCGTCGGTCCTGGAATTGCTGGGCGGTGAGCTTCCATGAGCACACCCCCGCAGCCGCCGGGGCTGTCCCGGTTTCCCGGTTCTGGCGGGGGCTCCAGGGGGCGCCCGAACCGTGCCCTGGATGCGGGCCTGCTCGAATCCGTCCGGGAGTCAGTAATGGCCGATTCCGGCCCGGTGACACCGTCCCGGGTGGCCGCTGCGGTGCAGGCCACCGGCAAACTCCTCGGGACGGCGGGGTCGCTGGCCGCGGTGGAGCGAATCAGTGCGGAGCTCAACGGCCTGGGACCACTCCAGGTGTTGACCCGGGACCCGTCAGTCACGGACATCTTCGTCAACGCCCCGGACTCCGTCTGGCTGGACCGAGGAAACGGCCTGGAGAGTGCGGGGGTATCGTTTTCCTCCGAAGCGGAGGTCCGCGCACTGGCGTCCAGGCTTGTGGCGGCCGGTGGGCGGCGCCTCGACGATGGTTCCCCGTGCGTGGACGTCAGGCTCCGGGCCGGCTACCGCATCCACGCCGTCCTGCCGCCCATTTCGACCGCAGGAACCCTGCTGAGCGTCCGTATCCGCCGGCACGAGGTGTTCACGCTGGACGAACTGAGGGAGGGCGGCATGTTTGGTGGCCTGGTCCAGGACGTATTGGAGCGCATGGTTTCCCGCCGGCTGAGCTTCCTGATCAGCGGGGCGACCGGATCAGGCAAGACCACCCTTCTCTCCACGTTGCTGGGGCTGAGCCATCCTGGCGAACGGCTGGTCCTCATAGAAGATGCCTCCGAACTTAACCCTGTCCATCCGCACGTGGTGTCGCTTGAATCGAGGCACGGAAACCTCGAAGGAGGCGGTGGCGTGGACCTTGCCGAACTGGTCCGCCAGGCCCTCCGGATGAGGCCTGACCGGCTGGTGGTGGGGGAGTGTCGCGGAGCCGAAGTCCGTGAACTGCTGACCGCCATGAACACCGGACACACCGGAGGAGGAGGCACCATCCACGCCAACACAGCGGCCGCCGTGCCTGCGCGGCTCACGGCCCTGGGCGCCCTCGCCGGGCTGGGCCAGGACGCCATGCGGCTGCAGGCCGCCAGCGCTCTCGACGTCGTGGTGCATGTTGAACGGTCCCGCGGGGGACGTCACGTTGCATGCATCGGCGTCGTCGACGATGCCGCCCACGGGCTGGAAGTTTCCGCGGCCGTAGCGGTGCAGTCGGGAACCGTCAGTCTGGGACCGGCATGGCCAGGGCTGGCCCGGAGGCTTGGCCTTGACGATTCCGCAATGGTGGACGGGGAAGGCGGGCCGGCGGACCGGGGATCCGTGCCGCGGGGATCAATGCCCGGGGCAAGCGAATGATGGTTCTGCTGATCGCCGCGTTGGCACTTGCTGCGTGGCTGGCGCTGCGGCCTCCCGGCGGCCGGTCAGGCAGGATCCGCAAGGCACTGGATCCGGGGCGCGCAGCGCCTCAGGGGAGGGGCAGCGGCCGGGGCCTGGGTACTGGCAGAGGTCGTGGCACAGGAAGCGTCGGCCGGCGGGAAACACCCGGGAGCCGGCGTGCAATCTGGCCAGGAAAGTCCGGCCGACGCTCCGCCTCTGTGCCGATGACGGTTCTTGTCCAGCAGTTGGCCGCACTGCTCAAGGGCGGACGCACGGCAGCCCGGCTGTGGGATGAACTGTGGCTGGTCTATGCCGCGGAAGAGCACCACGGGGCCGAAGATGGACCGGCGCTCACGCCTGCGTCATTGTCGTTGCTGTCGGTGGCCCGGGCAGCCGCCATGAGGGGTTCTCCGGTAGCGGACGCCATTCGGGCAGCGTCTGCCGCTGCCTTCTCCGGGGGACAAAATCGGGAACGGAGAATCTGGGGCGAGCTAGCCGCCTGCTTCGATATTGCGGCCGCGAGCGGATGCCCGCTTGCGGACGTCCTGACCCGCTTGGCCGCCCAGCTTGAAGTGGAGGATGACGCCGAAGCCGCCCGGCAGACTGCCTTGGCAGGGCCGAAGGCTACCGTCACGCTCCTCACCTGGCTGCCGCTGTTGGGTCTGGGGTTAGGGGTTGCCCTTGGCGTGGATCCGTTGTCCATCCTGCTCGGCACACCGTTTGGCGTGGCTGCGCTCGCCGCGGGCGTGGTGCTGACAGCCGCCGGCCGGATGTGGTCCGCCAGGCTGGTCCGCTCTGCCATTGGAACACCATGACGGCGGAATGGTTGCCGTCCGTGTTCTTCGCGCTGGCGCTGGCCGCCGCCGTGACGCTGGCTTTGACCGGCCGTGGAGGCGCGCACAGAAGGCTCCTCAGGCAGCATCAGGTGCACGTGGGAGAAGGCAGAAACGGCGACGGCGGCACAACGGACGGGCCGGATCTGCGGGCCGATGAGGGCCTGCGTGACACGGCCATGATGCTGGAGCTGATCGGAGCGATGCTGGATGCCGGTTCGGGGATCGGTCGGGCCCTGGAGCTGGTCGCAGACTCAGCCTCACCCGAGTATCACGGGTCGCTGCGCCCTGTTGTGTCGGCCCTGGCCATTGGAGCCGACTGGGAAACAGCCTGGCGAAGTTCCGAGGTCCGGACGCCCGAGCTGCTGATCCTGCGCCAGGCGCTGGGGTTTGCCGCCCTGACGGGGGCGCCGTCGTCGGCCATTCTCTACGCCCAGGCCGCCCGGCTGCGCCGGGAGCGCTTCCGCGCGGCGGAAAAGCGTGCCGCCGCGCTCGGCGTCAGGCTGGTTATCCCGCTCGGCCTGTGTTCGCTGCCCGCCTTCATTTGTCTGGGCGTTGTGCCGGTGTTGCTCGCCATGCTCCCGTCCTGAGCCTGAGCCTGAGCCCGAGGTCTTTGTGCGCGGCTGTGACGGCGTTCGAGTGTTCCTCCACAGCCAAGACTTCACAGGCTTTTCCACTTAGCCGAATTTCTGCCTTATCCGCGTTTGCCGGAGCAGGGAGAGTCGAGTCAGCCGGCAATTCAGCCGGAAACCAATGAAAGGAACTGCCATGTCAACCACGTCCAACCACCGTCCGTACACTCAGCCGGAGCCTTCAGGCCTCGCGACAGCGGAAGAAGCGGAGGTCCGGGAAATCTACCCCGGTGCAAGGGCCGCAGCACCGGTCCCCGCCCGGGCGCGCGGACGCCTGATGGGATCGGAGATGGGAATGGCCACCGCAGAATATGCCATCGCCACCCTGGCGGCAGTGGGCTTTGCCGGGATTCTGGTGTTCATTCTCCGCAGCGATGAAGTCCGTGGCTTCCTGCTGAACCTGATCCGGACAGCACTGGCGTTGCCATGACGCCCGTCGTGCGCCGTAGGACGCCGGGCGGGAAGGAACTCCCGGGTCCGGGGAAGGACCGCGGAGCTGTCACCGCCGAATTTGCGGTGGCGCTGCCGGCGGTCCTGCTCCTCCTGGCCCTGCTGCTCGCGGGCTCGGCGGCCGGGATTACCCAGTTGCGGCTCGAAGAAGCGGCACGGGCCGGGGCGCGGGCGCTGGCCCGGGGGGAGGACGCCGGAGCGGTGGACGGAATTGTCCGGCAACTCGCTGGCGCCTCCGCGTCGTCGTCGATCGTGGCCGATGGCGAATGGCTAAGCGTCACGGTTTCCGGCAGGGTCTCCGGTCCCATCGGGTCCATGGTCCCCTGGACCCTGTCCGCCCGGGCTATGGCGCGGGGCGAAACCGCCGAATCAGCAGGCATCCGTCAGTCAGTGCCATGGTCCGCACCCGCGGGGGAGCATCGCCCGGAAGCTTCGGCCTCATGACCAAACAGCGGAATCCGGAACCTCGGACTGCACGGCAGCGGATTGCGTATCCGCTGAATCCGGTGGAGAGCCGTCCGAAGCGTTCGGATGAGCGCGGATCCGGAACAGTACTTGCCGCCGGGCTCGGGATGCTGGTGATGGTAGCCATGGCGTTGATGCTCCTGCTCGCCCAATCCGCAGTGATGGCGTCCAGGGCCGCAGCGGCCGCCGACCTTGCAGCATTGGCGGCCGCCGACGCCCTGCGGGGAATCAGCCCGGGTGCGCCGTGCTCGGTTGCGGCCGATGTTGCGGGCAGGCAGGGGGCAAGGATAGTCGGCTGCACGGAAGGGGGAGGTGAAACTGTGGAGATTCGGACGGAGCTCGTGAACCGCAGCATGTTCGGCGCTGCTACCGGCCACGCCAGGGCAGGGCCGCCCCCATGACGTGCGCGTTCCAGGCAGCCCTGCGGTCGCATATGCCAGGCAGTCCGCGGGTAGTCAGCCGACCGGGCTCAGAACCGGGGCTCAGAACGGGGCCGCGTGCTCCTCCGTCTGCCTCGTCTGCCCTGCAGGAGCCGGCTGAGGACCGCCCTGCTGCTCAGTGGCGTCTTTCAGCAGCACGTCGATCAAGGTGATCGCGGCGGCCTTGTCCAGCGGGTTGTTCTTGTTGCCGCACTTGGGCGACTGAACACAGGACGGGCAGCCGGTGTCGCACTCGCAGGCGGCGATCGCGTCACGGGTGGCCGACAGCCACACCTTGGCCTTATCGAAGCCGCGTTCGGCAAAACCGGCGCCGCCCGGGTGCCCGTCGTACACAAAGATCGTGGGCACCCCGGTGTCGGCGTGAATGGCAGTGGAGACCCCGCCGATGTCCCAGCGGTCGCTGGACGCCACGAGCGGGAGCAGCCCGATGGCGGCGTGTTCGGCTGCATGCAGTGCGCCGGGGAACTGGGCTTCGATCAGCCCGGCCCCGGTCAGCGAACGGTTGTCCACCACAAACCAGACAGCCTTCGTGAACAGGTCCCGGGCACCGAGCTCCAGCGGTTCCTCGCCCAGGATCTCATTCGAAATCAGCGCCTTGCGCTGGAAGGAGACCACCTGTGTTGTCACTTTCACGTCCCCGAAATGCACGGCAACGTCGCCCCACTGGGCCGTGCGCTGAGTCTCCAGGACTTCGATCTGGGTCACGTCGCGGGCAGTGGTGTAGTAGTCGGGGTTGGCGCGGCGCACCATCACGCAGTGGTCTCCCTCGTTCAGGTCTTCCACCACATAGCTGTCGCCCTGATGCACGTACACGGCACCCGTGTGGGCCTGGTAATGCGTTTGCGGGGAGTCCATCGTTCCGAGCAGGGAACCCGTCTCGGCGTCGACGATGCTTACCGGACCGCCGCCGTCTGCCCTCAGGTTCACCATGGCAGCCGCGCTCTGCGGGTGGGTCCAGAACCAGCCGGCCGGACGCTTGCGCAGGTAGCCCTGGGACACGAGCTGGTCCAGGAGTTTCTCCGCTGTGGGTCCGAACAGCTCCAGCTCTGCGTAGCCCAGCGGCAGCTCCGCCGCGGCGGCACACAGGTGCGGACCCAGCACGTAGGGATTGGAGGGATCGAACACCGTGGCTTCCACGGAGACGTCAAAAATGGCCTCCGGGTGGTTCACCAGGTAGGTGTCCAGCGGATCATCGCTGGCCACGAACGCGGCGATGGCGTCCTGGCCCGCGCGCCCCGCCCGGCCGATCTGCTGGAAGAGGGATGCCCGCGTGCCGGGCCAGCCGGCGACCAGGACAGCGTCGAGGCCGGAGATGTCGATGCCAAGTTCGAGGGCGGAGGTGCTGGAGACGCCCAGGAGTTCCCCTGACCGAAGGGCTTTCTCCAGCGCCCGCCGCTCTTCTGGCAGGTAACCGGACCGGTACGCCGCGACGCGCTGGGGGAGACTCGGATCCACCTCGTCCAGGAGCCGCTTGGTGATGGCGGAGATGGTTTCGGCCCCGCGGCGGGACTTGATGAACGCAATGGTCCGGATGCGGGAGGAAACCAGGTTGGCCAGCAGGTCCGCAGTTTCAGCAACGGCGGTCCTGCGCTCCTTCGCCCCGTTTTCACCCCGCAGTTCCGTGAGGGCCGGCTCCCAGAAGGCCACGGTGGTGGAGCCGTGCGGCGAGGAATCCTCGGACACGGCCCGGACCGGCGCGCCGATGAGCCGGCCGAAGGACGTGTCGGGTTCGGAGGCCGTTGCCGAGGCCGCGATGAACACCGGGCCCGGCTGGGAGGTGTTGGCGCTGTAATACGCGCAGATGCGCCGCAGGCGACGCATCAGGTTGGCCACGTGGGAGCCAAATACGCCGCGGTAGCTGTGGGCCTCGTCCACAATGACGTACTTGAGCCGGCGGAAGAAGCTGGCCCACCAGGCGTGGTTGGGCAGGATGCCGAAGTGCAGCATGTCGGGGTTGGCCAGGATCACGTTGGCGTGGTCCCGGATCCAGCGCCGTGACGCCGGGTCGGTGTCGCCGTCGTACGTTTCCGCCCGGACCGTCGGGAGCTTCAGTGAGCGGATGGCAGCGAGCTGATCGGCGGCCAGGGCCTTGGTGGGGGAGAGGTAAAGGGCCACGGCGCCGTCGTCGTGGATCTTTCCCGGCTCGGAAAGTACGCGCAGCTCCGAACGGTGGATCGCGTCCAGCGCAGGCAGCTGGTAGGCCAGGGACTTACCGGAGGCGGTACCCGTGGCGATGACTACGTGCTCGCCACCGTGGGCAAAGTTCGCCGCCTGGATTTGGTGACGGTACGGCTCATGGATTCCCAGGGAACCGTAGGCCTTGATGAGATCGGGGTGGGTCCATTCCGGCCACGGCTCGTTCACGGCCGGGCGGGCGGGAATGATGCGTACATGACGCAGCTGTTCCGGGTCCGGGCCACGGCCCAGCAGCGGAATCAGGGAGTCATGGGGGTTCACCTCAATATTGTTTCATCCGGGCTCAAATCGCCCGGCATCAACAATGCCGATGGTGAAGGGGTGTCAGCCGACCGAGAGGTCAGAGCCTTCGTCCGACGCGGACAGCATCAGTACGTGGCAAAGGGTCTTCCAGCCCAGGTGCGAGTACAGCTTTTGCCCGTCCAGCGACGCCAGCAACAGGCCGTTTTCCACATCGTGCTCGAATGCCTGCGCCGCCAGGGCCTTCATGATGAAGCTCCCCAGCCCGCGCCGCTGATAGGCCGGGTCGGTGACGATCTTGTCGAAAACGGCCGTGTGACCCACCACGAATACGCGGCCGCTGACAGCCACCGATTCGCCGGCGTGCACCACGGCATGATGGACGCCGTCCTCCCTGAACGTGGTCAGCTTCAGATCATCGTCCGACAGCCAGGGATCTTCGGAGTCCTGCGTCTCCATGTCCACGATCATCATGGTCTGGGATGCGGAGGTGACGTTCAGGCCCTGTTGCTCGGCCAGGTAGGTGTACCGGGCGACGTCATTGGTGAGGATGGTGAGGATCCTGGCCGGCGCTTCAGCCGTCTTTGCCGCAAGCTCGGCGAATTCGGTGTCCGAGGGATCGTGGGCGAAGTATTCCCATTCCTTGGTGGTGTCAGCGCGCAGCGCGGCCGGGAAGCGGCCTTCCGTTCGCGTCTCGTAGCCCCGGCAACCGGCCCATCCGGTCACCCAGATTTCCACGAGACGGGTGATGTCTTCAACCATGGCGTCTGGACTCATGTGATGAGAGTATTCCAGCCCTGCCGCCAGCAACAGGGGTAGGGTCCGGGAACTGGGCTTGCTTATGGAATTGTGACCGGAGGGACGCACCGGTTGCGGAACGGTGCCGGTTCCGGGTTTGAGGGCAGCAAGTACCCTTAAAACGTGGCTCTAAACAGAATTGTCCTCTTTTACGGCTTTACCCCGATCGCCGACCCCGATGCCGTGCGCCTGTGGCAGCGCGCCCTTTGCGAGAAGCTGGGCCTGACCGGACGCATCCTCATCTCCAAGGACGGCATCAACGCGACCGTTGGCGGCGAGCTGAACGCCGTCAAGCAGTACGTGAAGACCACACGCGAGTACAAAGGCTTTCACGGCATCGACATCAAGTGGTCCGACGGCGGCGCGGAGGACTTCCCGCGGCTCAGCGTCAAGGTGCGTGACGAGATCGTCTCCTTCGGCGCCCCCGGCGAACTCAAGGTGGACGCCGGCGGCGTTGTGGGCGGAGGAACGCATCTCAAGCCCGAAGAGCTCCACCAGCTCGTGGACGCCAAGAAGGAGAGCGGCGAGGACGTGGTGTTCTTCGACGGCCGCAACGCGTTCGAAGCGCAGATCGGCAAGTTCAAGGATGCGATTGTTCCGGACGTGGCCACGACGCACGACTTCATCAGGGAACTCGATTCCGGCAAGTACGACTCCCTCAAGGACAAACCGGTGGTCACATACTGCACCGGCGGGATCCGCTGCGAAGTGCTGTCCAGCCTCATGGTGAACCGCGGGTTCAAGGAGGTCTACCAACTCGACGGCGGGATTGTCCGCTACGGCGAGACGTTCAAGGACCAGGGCCTCTGGGAGGGCTCGCTCTACGTCTTCGACAAGCGCATGCACCTCGAATTCAGCGAGGACGCCAAGACCATCGGTGAGTGTGTGCGCTGTTCAGCCCCCACCAGCAAATTCGAGAACTGCTCCAACCTCAGCTGCCGCACACTCACGCTTTACTGCGCGGATTGCGCCTCCAGCCCGGAGACCCTGCGCTGCCCTGAGGGCTGTGCAGCTTAGCCCTGATGCCGGATTTCAGATCCGGCTCACCCGGTAGGCGAAGTTCGCGGCAGACTGCGCGGCCACTTCCACGCTGAGGACGGAGTCCTCGGACACGTGGATCACGTTCACCCTTGATGTTCCGCAGCGCAGGCTCAGGTCCACCAGCGCAAACTCACCGTCGCGCACGGTGAAGGACACCCTTCGCGGGCTCTTGCAGGCCAGCGTCAGCGCGTACGTCCCGCTTGGCAGATGCCCGGTGCTCTCCTGGCGTGTGGTGGCCGCCCGCAGCAGGCCGAAACCCGTGTGGAAAACCTGCCCGGCCGTATCGGGGAGGACCTGCTCCACCCAGGCGTCAAGTTCCGCCCCGGACACCGGCAGGTTCCGCCGGGGGTCCTGCGGGAGCGCCGCGTCCGTGAACGGCGGCGCCGTCGCGCTCGGCAACGGCCCGCGGCCGTCGTCGTACACGTACTCGCAGCCGCTCAGCGCCGTCCCGGTGGCCAGCACACCGGAAAGCACGACGGCGGCCGCCGCGGCCGTCCGCCGTGGCACCCGGGGTGCCTGCACGGTGTGCATACTCTGACTCTAGGCCTGCCGCCACACTCAAGCCAGAGCCTGCCGGACGCCGTCGCAGTGCCACATCGAGGCGGTGGATCCTGCCCTTCCGGCCCTTTGCGGGCGTCAGGGTGCAGGGTCCGAAATTCGTACGGCTCCCACTGCTGCTTTGTATATCCGCTCCTCGTCCGGACTCACAAGGTGGGCGGTGACCGGTCCAGTTCCCAGTTCCAGCTGCTGGGTGACAGGCTCACCGCACGGGACGTCGATGGCGTACGAGCCTTCGGAGGTTCCGCGGGACAGCACCGCAAGCTGGGCCTCGGCTGCCCCCACGCAGACGGCAACGACGGTATACGTGCCCGCCCTGGTCAGAACCCCGTTGTACGCGAAACCGCCGCCGGCGCCGGATCGGCCGCTGATACCTCCGGCGGCTCCGCCCGCGCCCACCGGAACGTCCGCCAGCAGCAGTTCGACGGCCGCCATATTGCGGTCCATTTCAGCCATAAGTGCCGGGCCCGCGGACGACAGCGGCACCGTAGGAGCCACGCCGCTGCCTGTCCGGCCGCCGGCTGAAGGGGCCGGCCCGACGTCGTCCGCGTATTCGCACCCGGCCAGGCCCGCGGCGAGCAGGGCGGCGACCAGGAACACCGCGCGTTTTGGCGCCCGGACCGCCACTACTGCCCGCTTCCGGCAGCCGGCAGCAGGCTGTACGCGGCCTGGACGGGGTAGTTGTTCGAGTCCACCATCACCATGACACCCTCCGGACCCACCTGAATATCTGCGGGAACCGGTCTGCCGCAGGGAAGGCCGCTGCCCTGGAACAGATCCTCACCCCTAGGCCGGAGAACGGTGACGTCGACGGTGGCCGGGCCCTCGCAGACGAACGTGAACGTCAGCATGCCGGGCACGTCAACGGGACCGGAGTGATGCCACTTGCCGTCCCACGGATAGCCCCGGAACTCACCGGCCTGCTCAGGTCCGAGTTCCCCGGCCGCCCAGGCCGTTGTTTCGGCGGCAGAGGGGTCGCGGGGCGCCTGATCCGGATCCAGCTTGACGCCCGTGAAGACGTACGGCGAGTCGGCCGGCGGCACAACTTCAGCGCTGATCCTGCCGCCCTTGTGGTCCAGGTAGATCACTTTGCCCATTCCGCACCGGAAAGACGTGCGTTCCGGCTCGGCGTTCCCCACGCGCACCACCAGTTCGGCGCCCGGCGCCGCGACGCAGGCCGCCGTCAGGAAGTATTCGCCGGTGGGGACTTCCTCGGTCCACGAGGCCGCACCCCCTGAGGCGTAGGGCAGCCCGCTCCCGTCCGGGGGTCCCAGAACTTCAGCCAGCGCGTCGATATTGTCCTGCGGGTCCTGCGGGCTGGGCGGCGTGACCCGGTTGTCCGGGCTGGCGTTTGACGGCGGGCCGGACGCTGCGTCCCTGGGCACATCAGCGTCAGTGTTGTATTCGCAGCTGCTTATGCCGCCGGCGAGCAGGCACAGAGCCGGCAGCACCGCGGCGACGCGTATTATCGGCTTCCCCCAAAGAGCTGACATGTCCCTGAGCATACGCACCGTCGCCGGCGGCGCAAGTCACAGCTAGCTTCCTGCCGCCAGATGGTACGCGTAGAGGAGCGGAGCATCCACGCTGGACGTGCTGATCTGCACGGTCCCGGCAGCGGGCACGGTGATTTTGGCCCGCTCGCGGCTGCCGTTGCAGGCGGCCCCGGCGTCGGCAATCTTGGTGCCGCCCGACGTCACGGTAAAGAAGGCCTTGCCCCCGCCGTCGCACGTCATTGTCAGGGTGTACGCCCCTGCCGGAACGTCGGCCGCGTCCTTGACCAGCGGCTCGCGGTTGAGGATCTTGCCGGCATCCTCAAGCACGGTTCCGCTGGCCGCCGGCAGCGCCGTGGACTTCCACGCCGGGACGTCGGCGTTCTCGATGGAGACGGCCGGGGAGCAGGCCGAGGCGGCTGCCACGATGCAGGCGCCGGCAACCGCCGTGCCGGCGACGCGCCTTAGTGCAGTCAGCCGTTGCGGCCCGGATGAACGTGAAAGCATACCTCCAACTTACCCGTTGAAACGGGCCGGTGCGGACGCCTACCGAGGCTCTGGACGCCATTCGAGCATTGCTTAGCCGGCGATCAGTTCCTGCACTTTTCCCCGGTGCAGGGCAACATAGACGCGGTCCCGCAGCCGGTTGGCCTCCCCACCGGTCAGCGTCCGGTCGAGCGGCTGGAGCACCAGCCGGAGCAGGACGTTAACGTCTCCCGGGGCCATGCGGAGGCGGTCGACGGCGGCCGGCGGCAGCTCCGCCGTCGTCGTCACCGCTTTGATCTCCAGGGCTGCAAGGACGTTGGCGTCCGTCCCGAGGGCGCCGCGGGCCCGGTCGCCGAGCAGCTCGACGTCGGCCTCGGCAGGGTCGGCCAGCACCAGGGAAAGGTCCCGGCGGACGGCAGGCATGAGTGAAACCGGCCGGTAGCGGGCAAGGTCCAGCAGCTGCGCCCGGATCTCCGGGTTCTCCGAGCGGAGCAGCCGGATGTCGTCGATGCCTTTGCGCAGCATGACTGCCCTGTCCAGTCCCATCCCCAGGGCAAGGCCGGCCCACCTCCGCGGATCAAGCCCGGAGCTGCGCAGGACCGGTGCAGCCACCAGGCCGCACTCGGCGAGTTCCAGCCATTCGTTCCTGCCGTCCGGCAGCGTGACCAGCACGTCCAGCTGCCGGCCGGCGGCCGTATAGCTGTGCGTGGACGGCGTTGACCGCCACTGCACCCCCGGATGGTCCGCCGCGGGCAGCACGGCCTCGACGACCGCCGCCATCATCGACTGGAGATCGGCCGGCCCCAGCAGCCCGCGCGCTTTGAGGCGCCACAGGTCAACCTGGTGCGGCGCACCGACGTGCGTCCGGTCCACGGCGTCCCGGCGGTAAACCAGTCCGGGCAGCACGTGCAGCCTGTCGTAATGGCCCTGCTCGCCGCGGAGGGAGTCGAGGAGTGCCGGGATTCCCGCCGAAGTGTGGCTGCGGAGCATCACTGTGGGACTGACATGGCGCGAATGCCGTGAGTCCCGGGTGACGTCGGCAGGCGAGTAGCCCAGCCTGTCGTAGTTGTCGGCGGTGGCCACGAGCGGGTTCAGCCGGTGGGCTTCCGAGGGGATGCTCCAGAGCCGTTCGAGTGCTGACACCACGTCTGCCAGCAGCAGTTGCATGGCGTGGGCACCGGCGGTGGGTTCCGTAAGGTCACGCAAGGTGAGGGCGGAATTGAGTTCAGTCAGGGAGAGATAGTTCTTCACGGGGGGATCCTTTGCTGGCAGCTTGCGGTAGGGGAGTAATCACCCTCAGCCGCTGCACCGGACGGACCCCGGCAACCGCAATTATGCGCGCAACAAGAAGCCCGTGCGGCCGGAAAGCGGCCGAGGGCTGATAAATCGTTGCTGCAGATGCATGGGACCATGGTGCCCCCGCACACACCGGATCCGCAACCTCCGGCCGTACGGGCCGGCCATGACGGTGCTACTACACGAGCTCATCCAGGCGGCGCCAGAATGCCGCCCTGATGGCCTTGCGGATGTCCTGGAGGTCCGTCTTGGCTTCACCGATCTTCGCGGCGCAGTCCTTGATCAGCACCCGGTCAATGGTCGGCGGCAGCAGTGGACGCTCGGCGAGGAGTTCGTTGAGTTCGCGCTGGGTGACGCTGCCGTGCCAGTTGTCCGCAAGGCTGACAGCGACAGCTTCGGCGCTTTCCACGAGATCGAACCAGGGGCTTTGGGCCGCGGGGGCGCCGGTTTCGGTCGAATACACCGGTTCACGGCGAACAGCACCGGCCGCCGGCGCCGGCCGCGCATCAGGCAGCACGCGCCGTGGACCCGGCGTGGGCACCGGCCTGCCGGACGGACCAGCAGGGCCCGGACTTGCCTGGCCGGAGGCCGCCACGGACGTACCCGAACCCCCACCTGCGCCTGCCGTACCGGGAAGGGCTCCCGGACGCGGAACCGGGCGGGGCCCCGGAACTGAACGCTGTCCGTTGACTGAGGCGCTGCCAGCAACCGGGGCGGCCGCGTACGCCGCCACGTCCGCCTCCGCGGGAACTTCAGCAGCCGCCGCAACAGCCCCGACCCGGTCAGCGGCGTCGGCCGTTGCCTCGGACGGTTCCGCGATGGCCCAAGCCGTCATCGGCGCGGACTTCGCAAAGCAGCGGTCCAGGAGTGACTGCGGCAGCGTGGCGATGTCGTCAACCTGCAACGCCAGGTGCTCTGCCACCGCGGTGACTCCCAGGCGGTGGCCCTGGTTCTCGATTCCCAGCAGCACCACCTTCATGCCGAGGTCCTGGGCTGCTTCCACGGCTTCGGCCAGGTCGTCGTCGCCGGACAGCAGGTAGGCGACGTCGGCCGAGCGGTTCCGGGCGACACCCACCAGATCCAGCCCGAGCTTGAGGTCCACGCCTTTTTGCTCGCCGTTGTAGGACATGCGCCCCAGCCGAACCTTGACGCCCGGAAGCAGGCCGATCCTCTTGTGTTCGTCGCTGAACAGGCCGTCCTTGGCGGCGTCATACCAGTACATCCTCAGCAGGTCCCGGCTATCGCGCTCGCTCACGAAACCCTGGATTCCGTCCACCAGGCTCTTGTATTGGACGGAAAACGCAGAGCGCAGTGAGTTCCCGGTGACCCGCAGCCCGCCTGTGGCCAGGAGGAATCCTGCGTCAACGAAGATCACACTTTTGCGGCTCATGCTCAGAAGCATAAGTGGTGCTGCCCACAATCCGGCCGCAGGCCGGAGGAGGCCGCCGGAACCATAGACTTGCACGGTGACTGAAACAGCTATGCACTTCACGGCCGGCAACACACCCGACGCCCCGCGCAGCGACCTCCCGGAGCTGCTGTCGGCCCTCGCCACGGACCTGCGCGGCGCCGGGTACACCGTGGATGGTGTGGCAGGACTGCTCGGCGAGTCAGCCAATGCCGCCCTCGGCCGCGATCAGCTCATTCCGGCGTTGATTGTCACCGAAGCCGCCGGGAAGGGTGACCGGCACGCCGCGGCGCTTGCCGCCGTCGTACGCCTGTGGCTGCTGGCGGTGCCCCAGGACGCGGAAGTGCTCGACGCCGCCCTCCCGGGGATCCGGACGGAGGGTCTCCTGGCGCTGGGGCTCGTTGAACCTTCCGCGACAGCGGAGGTCGGCCCGGGTCCCGGCACGGGAGCTGTCCGGGCGAAGGCAGATCTGCGGCCGTACGGCTGGAGCGGCGATGCCGCCACGCACACCGACGGCGGCGGCGCGGATCTCTGGGTGGCCAGCGACCTCGCGGCGCACCAGCAGCCCGGCGTCCTCCGGCACGACCATGTGCTGGGGATCGGGCAGGCGTCCACCACCCTGGTGCGGACCACGATCCGCCGGCCGGTGGTGAGGGCCCTGGACCTGGGCACCGGCTGCGGCATCCAGTCCTTCCACCTGCTGCACCACGCGGAGCACGTCACAGCCACGGACATCTCTGCCCGGGCACTGGCCTTTACCCGTTTCAACCTGCTCCTGAACGCCGAGGCGCTGCGAATCGACCCGGCCAGCCCGGAATCGCGGGTCAGCCTCCGGCTGGGTTCGTTGCTGGAACCGGTGGCCGGCGAAACCTTCGACCTCGTGGTCTCCAACCCGCCGTTCGTCATCACGCCCCGGAGCCTCGGCGAGGCTGCCGCGGACCAGTTCACCTACCGCGACGGCGGCATGCCGGGGGACGACATCGTAGCGTCGCTGGTCAGGGCACTGCCGTCGGTCCTCGCCCCGGCCGGAACAGCCCAGCTTTTGGGCAACTGGGAGGCGGTAGCGGGAACATCGTGGCAGGAACGGCCGCAAAGCTGGGCCGGCCCGGACGTGGATGCATGGTTCATCCAGCGCGAACTGGTGGGGCCGGAACAGTACGCCGAGACCTGGCTGCAGGATGCCTCCGAAGCCCGGGACCGCCAGCACTACCAGGACGCCTACGCCGCCTACCTGGACGACTTCGCCTCGCGGAACGTGGAGGGGATCGGGTTCGGCATGATCTACCTGCGGCGACCAGCTGCCGGCGCCCGGCCGGTCATCAGCCGCTTCGAGGAGATTACCTATCCCATCGAACAGCCCGTCGGCCCCCACCTGGGCGCAGCTGTGGAGCGGGCCGACTGGCTGGCAGTCAACGAAGTGGCTGCCGCGCACCTGCTGGTGGCAGAGGACGTCACTGAGGAGCGCCACCAGCGCCCCGGAGCCGAACACCCCGGTGTGATCCTGCTGCGCCAAGGCGCCGGGCTCCGCCGCACCAACCTGTTGAGCACCGCGCTCGCAGGCTTCGTTTCAGCGTGCGACGGCGATCTGTCCGTCGGGCAGATCATCGGCGCCCTTGAAGCGCTGCTGGGCGGGGGAGAAGGGTTTGACGGCGACGCGTTCCGGGACGGGCTTCTCGCCGAGGTGCGGAACCTGGTCCGCGACGGATTCCTGCTGCCGGCCTGAACCATGGCCCGCCCGGCCGGACACGGCGGGGCCGGCCGCCCGGGCGGACACGGCTGGGCCGGCCGCCTGGCCGGAAACCGCCCGGCCCGTGGGGGCAGCGCCGGTGGGGGCGGGGCCGTCCGGGTCATCCGTGCCGGCACCAGTTTGGTCCGCAGCACGCTGGTCGGCAGCATCCGGGCGGGCCGCTGCCAGGTCCTCTGAACCGAAACGCCACAGCACGGTTATGGCGATGACCAGGGAAACAACTGCGCCGGTTCCGCCGATCAGCAGGAAGCCGGACCGGACCGGCAGCAGCGCGCCCAGGAGCCCGCCGAGAGCCAAAGCCGCAATGGTGACGGCCCGGGTCAGTCCTCCGATCATGGACATCGCCTGCCCCCGGCCCTCCTCGGGGATACGGAGGATTACGATCGCCCCGAAGCACGCGTTGAGGACACCGCAGGAAACCCCCATCCCGGTGTAGGCAACAAACATAATGCCCACGTTCGGCACCAGCCCGATGCAGGCCAGCACCGCGGACGTCAGCGCCATGGACCCCAGCAGGACGCGGAGCCGCACCGGAGGCGTTTTGATCAGGCCGGCGAGGGCGGCCCCGGCAGACATTCCCAGGGCAAAAGCGGCAACGAGCAGGCCGTACTGCGTTTCGGAGGCGCCCATCTCGCCCCGGACCAGGAACACTTCAAGGACGTTGGTCGCTTCCCCTACGGCAATGAAAAACAGCGCACCGATCACCAGGGCCCACACCAGGCTGTCCCGTCGGATAAGCCGGAGCCCGTCCAGCAAAGCGGGCCGGTTCCGGCCAGCGAGGTCCGCTGCGGTCCCCCTGCGCGTCCGGATCAGGACGGCGCCCAGCCCCATGGCGACGTAGCAGGCGCTCGCCACGGAAAAGACCAGTACCGAGCCGCCCCATCCGCTCAGCAGCCCTCCCGCCGCGGGTCCGGCCATCCCCGCGATCATGATGGTGGCCTGCATGGTGCCGACGGCGCGGGGTGTCCGCTCCTCACCGACGATCCGGGGCAACAGCGCCTGCCACGTGGGGCCGGCCACCGCCTGGCAGACGTTGAGCACGAGAGTGAGCGCGAAGACCGCGGGAATGTAATTCTCCAGGTAGTGCATGCTCAGGCCCATGCCTGCCACGGCGGCGGCGCTGCCGGCGGATGTCGCCGTCGCGAGTGTCCGGGAATCCCGTGTGTCCGCCAGCCTGCCGGCCCACGGGGCGAGGACCACCAGCGGGAGGGCCGAACACAGCAGGTAGGCGGCCACCAGCCAGGAACCAGCCAGGGGAATGGTGCCGGACGCGTCAGTCGCCTGTAGGTGCAGCATTACGCTGACAACGACGGCCCCCATACCGGCGGCAGCCATGAAGCGGGCGCTGCTTGCCAACAGGAAATCCCGGTTTCGCCAGAGCGGTGAATTTGCGCGTAATAAGGCAGGCGATGGCCCGGACGAGTCCCCCATGTCCGCGAAGCTACTCCCCGCCGCGTGGGAATGTCAAGCGTTTCTTTCAGAGTTGCCGCATGCTCGGTAGAATGGAGGTGTGAATGCAGAAACTCCAGCGGCGGCGGAGCCAGCCGCGCAAGAGGGCGCCAAACGCAGGGTACGGCCGGAGAAGAAGGTGGAGATCACCGATCCCAAGGCCATCCGCGCGCTTGCCCACGCGGCACGGCTGGAAGTGATCTCGGAGCTGTATTCCACGCAGGTCAGCCGGACGGCCACGGAGCTTGCCGCCCAGACGGGCCTGACGCCGAGCGCCATGAGCTACCACCTGCGAGCGCTATTGAAGTGGGGGATCGTGGAGCCCGCCGCCACCGCAGGCGATGCGCGCGAACGGCGGTGGCGGGCTGCCGGGACGGATTTCACGATCAATTCCGGCGGGGGAGTAGCCAGCCCGGAGTTTGCCGTCCTGGATCTGGAACTGGACGCCTTCCGGCGCAGGGTCAACGCCTACGCCAAGGTCAGGGACGAGCGCCGGCAAAAGAGTGAACCGGCCGAATCCCCGGGCCTCGTGGTGCTGTCCACCGACCTCCTGTACCTGACCCCGGCGCAGCGCTCGGAACTGACGGCGAAGGTCTTTGGATTGCTCAAGGAATACGAGCTTGACGATCCGGACCGGGTCCCCGAAGGGGCCGAACGCATGGCCACAATGTGGTCCCTGATTCCGGACGACCGTAAGTGATTCCCGGCACCCGTTTTCCACCTGAATGCGCATCATCCTGCAAAATATGGTGAACTAGGCGAGTATGGGCTCATCTGCCCGAGCCAACCTTTTTCTGTAGGAGCACCGTGCCAAGCAAGGCCAAAACCGGCAAGAAACTCGTGATTGTGGAGTCTCCGGCCAAGAGCAAGACCATCGCCAAGTACTTGGGCGAGGGCTTCATCGTTGAGGCCTCCATCGGTCACATCCGCGATCTGCCGCAGCCTTCGGAACTCCCCGCCGAGCTCAAGAAAACCTCCATCGGCAAGTTCGCCGTCGACATCGAAAACGACTTCAAGCCGTACTACGTGGTGTCCCCGGACAAGAAGAAAAAGGTTGCCGAACTCAAGGCCCAGCTCAAAGACGCTGACGCTCTTTATCTCGCAACCGATGGGGACCGCGAGGGCGAGGCCATCGCGTGGCACCTGCTGGAAGTGCTCAAGCCCAAGGTCCCCGTGTACCGGATGACGTTCGGCGAAATCACCAAGGAAGCCATCCAGCGCGCCATGGGCAACCTGCGCGATGTCGACCAGGACCTCGTGGACGCCCAGGAAACCCGCCGCGTGCTGGACCGCCTGTACGGTTACGAAATTTCCCCCGTTCTCTGGCGCAAGGTGGCCCGCGGCCTGTCCGCCGGCCGGGTCCAGTCCGTGGTCACCCGCATGGTGGTGGACCGCGAACGGGAACGCATGGCGTTCAAGTCCGCGTCCTACTGGGACCTCACCGGCCAGTTCGGCGCCGAGTCCGGCTCCTTCAAAGCGAAGCTGGCTGCCGTTGACGGCGCCAAGGTGGCCAGCGGCCGTGACTTCAACGACGACGGCGAACTCACCTCGCGCAATGTTGCGCACCTGAACGAGGAACTCGCCACGTCCCTGGCGTCGGGACTGCAGGATGCAGAATTCCGTGTCCGCTCCGTCGACACCAAGCCGTACACCCGCCGGCCGGCCGCTCCGTTCACCACCTCCACGCTGCAGCAGGAAGCAGGCCGCAAGCTGCGGTTCTCCTCCAAGAGCACCATGCAGGTGGCCCAGCGCCTCTACGAAAACGGCTACATCACCTATATGCGTACGGACTCGTCCGCGCTGAGTGACGAAGCCGTGACGGCAGCCCGCCGCCAGGCCTCCGAGCTGTACGGCCCGGAGTACATCCCGGCGTCGCCCCGCGTGTACACCGGCAAGGCTGCGAACGCACAGGAAGCCCACGAGGCCATCCGCCCCGCCGGTGACTCCTTCCGCACCCCCGCCCAGGTCGCCAAGCAGCTCTCCGGCGACGAGTTCCGCCTGTACGAGCTCATCTGGAAGCGCACCGTCGCCTCCCAGATGGGTGACGCCAAGGGTTCCACCGCCACCATCCGCCTCGGCGCGGTGGCTGTGGACGGCCGGGACGCTGAGTTCTCGGCCTCCGGTACCGTCATCACCTTCCCCGGCTTCCTCGCCGCCTACGAAGAAGGCAAGGACGAAAGCCGCGGGGATGACGACTCCGAAGAAGCCCGCCGCCTGCCCAACGTGGCCAAGGGCGATTCCGTCACCGCCGCGGACATCATCGCCGTGGGCCACGAGACTTCGCCGCCGCCGCGTTACACGGAAGCCTCCCTGACAGCGGAGCTGGAAAAGAAGGGCATCGGACGCCCGTCCACGTATGCCTCCACCATCTCCACCATCCAGGACCGCGGCTATGTGCGTAAGCAGGGCTCCGCGCTGGTCCCCAGCTGGATCGCGTTCTCCGTGATCCGGCTGCTCGAACAGCACTTCCATGATTACGTGGACTACGAGTTCACGGCCGACATGGAAGGCGACCTCGACAAGATCGCCAACGGCCAGGCCGTGGGCGCCGCCTGGCTCAAGCACTTCTACTACGGCGAGGACGCCGATCCCGGGCTGTTGAGCATCGTGAACAATCTCGGCGAAATCGACGCCCGGGAGATCAACTCGGTGCCCATTGCCGAGGGAATCACGCTGCGCGTCGGCAAGTTCGGACCGTACCTCGAAAGCTCTATCCCCACGGTGGACCCGAAGACCGGTGAGGTTGTTGAATCCGCCCGCGCCAACGTCCCCGAGGACCTGGCCCCGGATGAGCTGACGGCCGCCAAAGCCAAAGAGCTGATGGAAACCGCGGCTCCCGAAGAACGCGTTCTTGGCGAGGATCCGCATACCGGGCACACCGTTGTGGCCAAGAACGGCCGCTACGGCGCCTACGTCACGGAGATCATTCCGGAGATGACGGAGGAGCAGCTGGCCAACCAGCCGGTGGAGTACTACAAGAACGGCAAGCCGAAACCGGCGAAGAAGCCCGTCAAGGTCAAGCCACGTACCGGTTCGCTGTTCGCATCCATGACCGTTGACTCCATCACCCTCGATGAGGCGATGCAGCTCATGAGCCTTCCGCGGGTCCTGGGACAGGATGCCGAGGGGAACCCGATCACGGTCCAGAACGGCCGCTTTGGCCCGTACCTGAAGAAGGGCACGGACTCACGCTCCATCGGTTCCGAAGAGGAGATCTTCACGATCACGCTGGAGCAGGCGCTGGAGATCTACTCGCAGCCCAAGCAGCGTGGTGCCCGCGCCTCCGTCCCGCCGCTGGCCGAGTTCGGTCCGGACCCTGTTTCGGAGAAGAACATCGTGGTGAAGGAAGGCCGCTTCGGCCCGTACATCACCGACGGCATCACCAACATCACCGTTCCCCGTGCCACGTCGCTCGAGGAACTGACCCGGGAACAGGCCGTGGAACTCCTGGCGGAGAAGCGCGCCAAGGGCCCGGCCAAGCGTCCCGCCACGGCCCGCAAGGCACCGGCAAAAAAGAAGGCCGCCGCCAAGAAGTAGCAATTCCCCTGCTCGCTGAATTCGCCGGAAGGGTGCGGATTCGCCGGAGTTCCGGCGAATCCGCAGCTGACCGGCGAATTCGCGTTTGCGCCGCGCCCGGCAAACGTGGTCGAGTAGATGCATGACTGAACAGCCTGCACCCGCGGAAATCCAGCCCCTGAACGACCTCGAGGAGAAGCTCGCCACAGGTGACCACCCGGATGCCAACCCGGTGGACGTCATCCTGTCCTTCCTCAACAACGAGGTCTACATCATCAGCTCCGATGCGCTCGAAGGCGAAGACGCGCAGGTCGAGCCGCTGGTACTGTCCAACGCCGAGGGAAAGCCCGTACTGGCCGTGTTCTCGCACCCGAGCCGTGTTGACCAGCAGTTCCTCGACGCAGCCCCCAACGTCCTGGGCACCCAGGGAGCCGCCATCATCGGCAACCTTGGCGAAGAGCTCGGTATGGTCATCAACCCCGGCAGCGCCTTCGGCTTTGAAATCGATCCCGAGGGCGTGGCGAACATCCGCCGCGACTTCAAGCGCGCGGACCAGCCTTCCGACGGTACCGCCGAAGCAGCAGCCGAGTAACAGCCGCTGTAATCCCGACCCGGACAAGCAAGCCGCCGACGCATTTGCGCCGGCGGCTTGCTATCGGTGAATAATGGCAGAATGCGTCTAGGCGTCCTCGACATCGGTTCGAACACTGTCCACCTGCTCCTGGTTGATGCGCATCCCGGCGCGCGCCCGGTGCCCTTCGCCTCGCATAAACGTCCGCTCTCACTGGTGCAGTTCCTCGACGCCGAGGGAAACATCAACGACGCCGGCCAGCACGAGCTCATCGAATTCGTCCTCGAAGCGTGGGAGTTTGCGGCCAAACACAAAGCCCAGGACCTGCTGGCGTTCTGTACATCCGCCATCCGCGAGGCCACCAACGGGCCCGCCGTTCTGGCCCGGGTCAAGCACGAAACCACCGTGACGCTCCAGGAGCTCACCGGCAGCGAGGAAGCGTCCATGACCTTCTTTGCCGTCCGGCGCTGGTACGGCTGGGGTGCCGGACCCATCCTGAACCTTGACATCGGCGGCGGCTCCTTCGAAATGGCGTTTGGCCAGGACGAGCTGCCGGAGCTGGCGACGTCCGTACCGCTGGGAGCGAGCCGCCTGACCCGGGACTGGCTGCACGAGGACCCGCCTTCCGCGAAGAGCGTCAAGGAACTCCGGCGCTACATCCGCGCAACCCTCAAGCCTGCAGTCCGAAGCTTCAACGAGCTGGGTAGGGCGAACGTGGTGGCGGGGACGTCCAAGACCTTCCGTTCGCTGGCCCGGATCGCCGGTGCAGCCCCGAGCGCGGCCGGACCGTACGTCAAGCGCGAACTGGGCGCCACGGACCTTGGCCTCTGGGCTCAGCGGATTTCGGCCATGAAGACGGAGGACAGGCTGCACCTCCCGGGCGTTTCCGAAGCCCGCGCCAACCAGCTCCTCGCCGGAGCGCTCGTGGCTGAGGCGGCCCTGGAACTCTTCGAATTCAAGAAGGTCAAGATCTGCCCGTGGGCGCTGCGGGAAGGACTCATCCTGCGCAGGCTGGACCAGTTGATTTTTGAGGGACCGCTGGAGCCGGCGGCCCACGTCGCGCTGCCGCCGGTTGCGGCGGCCACCGCCCCCGCCCCCGCTCCCGCCGCAGCCTCCGCTGCAGCCTCCGGCGGGAGGGCCGACTGAGATGAGCAACGGCGTCGAACTTTCCGCTGAAGAAAACCGCGTGATCCCGGTGGCGCTGTCCAGCGCCTCCGTCTACCCGCTGAGCGTGCACGATGCTTTCGCCGTGGCGCAGGACCTAAGCTTTGACGGCGTGGAAGTGATGGTCACCAACAATGCCACCAGCCAGAGCCCGCATTCCCTCCTGGAGCTCAGCCACCGCTACCGGCAGCCGATCGTCTCCATCCACGCGCCGACACTGCTGCTGACGCAGAAGGTGTGGGGATCGGCCTGGAACAAGATCGAGATGTCCTGCCGGATGGCCCGTGAAGTGGGCTGCGGCACCGTGGTGGTTCATCCACCGTTCCGCTGGCAGAGCAACTACGCGGAGAATTTCCCCGCCGGCATACGCCAGCTCGCCGACATGTACCAGGTGCGGATCGCCGTGGAAAACATGTACCCGTGGCGTGTGCGGGGCCGGGAGACGGTTGCCTACCTGCCGCACTGGGACCCCTTGGGCCAGGATTACGACGACGTCACGTGGGACTTCTCGCACGCCGCCACTGCGGGGGCCAACAGTGTTGAGGCGATCAAGGCCCTTGGCAGCAAGCTCCGGCACATCCACCTGACGGACGGATCCGGCTCCGGCCGGGACGAGCACCTCATTCCCGGACGCGGCAACCAGGGCTGCGCCGAGGCGCTGCAGCACCTGGCCGGCAGCGGTTTCGACGGCGTGGTGGTGGCCGAGATCTCCACCCGACGGGCGAAGTTCGCGGGGGAGCGGGAACAGTGGCTGAACGAAACCCTGAGGTTTGCCCGGCAGCACCTGAGCCTTCCGCTGGTCGGTGCAAGGGACGCCTAGGCAGGCCTTCGAAAGAAAATATGCACGGGTGCCACGGGCGGTGTCGATACGGACGGGAGCCGTTCGTATAGAAGGTGAGAGGCCGGTAAAGGGCCGGCCGAATCCTCAAGGAGGAAAACCAAATGTCACAGTACCTGCTCAGCATCTACCAGCCCGACGGTCCCGCTCCCTCGGCGGAGTTCCTGGAGCCGATCATGCGCGACCTGGATACCCTGAACCAGGAAATGAAGGCAACCGGTGCCTGGGTGTTCGCCGCCGGGCTCCATCCCGCGGATACCGCCACAGTGCTGCGGCCGAAGGGCGACGAAGTGCTCATCACGGATGGCCCGTTCACCGAAGGCAAGGAGCACCTCGGGGGATTCACCATCATTGACGTCGAGGACCTGGACGCCGCGCTGGACTGGGGACGCAGACTGGCCAAGGCCCTCACCTTGCCCGTCGAAGTGCGCCCCTTCCAGCACTAGGGATTCGGACGCATCCGGATGACCGGGCCCGGTTCCGCGTCGGGGGATTCTGCTGCGGGGGATACTACGGAGTCGATAGCCCGTATCTACCGAAGGGAGTACGGCCGCGCCGTGGCAGTCCTGGTCCGGGTTTTCGGCAGCATCGACATCGCCGAGGACGCCGTCCAGGAGGCCTTCACCGCGGCCGTGCAGCGCTGGCCGTCCGCCGGCATCCCGCCCAGCACGGCAGGGTGGATCATCACCACTGCCCGGAACCGGGCCATCGACCGGCTGCGCAGGGACGCTGCCGGTGAGGACAAGTATGCCCAGGCCGCCCTCCTGCACTCCCGGACAGGGGAGGCCTCCGGCATGGCGCCCCAGGACCTGCTGCTGGATGAGTTGGCGGAGGAGGCGGAGATGCGCGATGACACACTGCGGCTGATCTTCACGTGCTGCCACCCGGCCCTCGGAATGCCGGCCCGCGTGGCACTGACGCTGAGGCTCCTTGGCGGACTGACCACCGCTGAGATTGCCCGGTCCTTTATGGTTCCCGAAGCAACCATGGCCCAGCGGCTGGTCCGGGCGAAGGCGAAAATCCGCGACGCCCGGATTCCGTACCGGGTGCCCCGCGGCGCGGAACTGCCGGAGCGGCTGACGGCCGTGCTCGCCGTCGTCTACCTCATCTTCAATGAGGGCTACAGCGCGAGCTCCGGCGAGGCGCTGATCCGGGACGATCTCTGCGCGGAGGCTGTCCGCCTGGCCCGGCTCCTTGTTTCGCTCATGCCGGATGAACCCGAAGCCCAGGGGCTTCTAGCGCTGATGCTGCTGATTGAGTCGCGGCGCGCGGCCAGGATGACGGCCGACGGCGGCCTGGTGCTGTTGCCGGACCAGAACCGGACGCTGTGGGACAAGGAGCTCATCACCGAAGGCCAGGACATTGTGCGGCAGTGCCTGCGCCGGAACCGGCCGGGACCGTACCAGGTCCAGGCCGCCATCAACGCGGTCCACAGTGACTCCCCGTCAGCCGAAGCGACGGACTGGGGCCAGATCCTGACGCTGTACGATCAGCTGCTGCAGTTGGCACCCGGTCCCGTGGTGGCCCTCAACCGCGCGGTGGCCGTTGCCGAAGTGCGCGGCCCCGCGGCGGCACTCGGGCTGGTGGACGGGCTGGATTTGGCCGGCTACGGGCTTTTCCACGCCGTGCGGGCGGACCTGCTCCGGCGCCTGGGCCGCTTCCGGGAAGCCGGCGCGGCGTACCGTGACGCCCTGGGGCTGGCAGGAAATGCCGCTGAGCGCAGGTTCCTTGAGGGCCGGCTCCTGGGGCTGCCCGAAGGGGACTGAAACCTTGGTTTGGAGCGGAATCGCCGGTTAAAGCGAAAACACCGGGCGGTCCTGCCGAAGGAATTGGGGGAACCCTTCCGCAACCGCCCGGCGCCGCGCCGGTTCCGTGGAACCGGCTGTCATCACTCGCACCTATGAGGCACTTTCCAAGTTACAGACGCAGAATGGGTGTTTCAGCAATTTTCCCTGTGCGTAGGCTGGCAATGCGCGACAGCGCCGGTAGCCAGGGAAGAACCCTGATGATAGCGGGGACGCCGGTCAGGCGAGTATGCGGCGGTTAAAAGAGAAAGCACCGGCGGCCCTGGCAGGAAAATGGGGGAAACCTGCTGTGGACCACCGGTGCCGGGCAAACATCCCCATGCTTGCCTCATCACTCGCACCCTCAATGAGGTAAGCACTACGTTAGGGGCCCACTTTGTGAGGAAGCTGCGGCGAGCATGTGAGCCACCTGTGAATGAGTTTCCCGCGGCCCCGCCGGCTGCGGCCAGGGGTCCGGCCCATAGACTCCGGATGCGACAACCAGCACCGAACTGCAATGATGGACCAATGAGCAACCGAATCGCATTCCTTGGCTGTGGATCCATGAACGAGGCCGTCATGAGCGGCATGCTGGAGGCCGGAACGGACCCGGCGGACGTCGTGGCGACTGTCCGGCGCGCGGAGCGTGCTGCCGAACTTGCCCAGCGCCACCATGGCATTACCGCCATCGCAGGCGAAGAGGAGCCGGACAACAACAAGCAGGCCGCCACCGGCTCCGCCGTCGTGATTCTTGGCGTTAAGCCCGTGGGCATCACCGACCTGGCCCGGGAGATCAGCGATTCGCTGTCCCCGAAGACCATCGTGATCAGCGTGGCAGCTGCGGTGTCCATCGCGCAACTGGAGGCCGCGCTGCCCGCCGGCCAGCCGGTGATCCGAGCCATGCCGAACACTCCCGCCAAACTGGGCCGCGGCGTCGTGTCCGTATCGCCCGGAACCAACTGCTCGGCCGAACAGCTGCAGCTGGCCAAGGACGTCCTCAAGGGCGCCGGGACTGTGGTGGAGGTGCCAGAGGACCAGGTGGATGCCTTGTCCGCCATCAGCGGCTCGGGCCCGGCCTACGCGTTCTACCTTGCTGAGGCGATGGCTGCCGCGGGAGTCGAACTCGGATTGGATCCCGACTTGTCCCTGCTGCTGGCACGCGAAACAGTGGCGGGCGCCGGCTTCATGCTGGCAGAGCCCGGGGCGGACCCTTCCGCGCTGCGCAAGGCCGTGACCAGCCCGAACGGCACCACTGAACGCGCCATTGCCACGTTTGACGACCGCGGCATGCCCGCGATCATCGCCGACGGCGCCCGCGCCGCAGCGGCCCGCGCGGCCGAGATCACGACCCAGCTCGGGTAAGCGGGGCCGGCTACGGCCGGGCGGCGAACCTCTCGAGCAGGTCCACGTGGCCGGACACGATCAGCATGTCCCGGGAGGACACCTTGGTTTCCGGCCGGGCGTAGGTGAAGTCCTCGCCGGGCGATTTCACGCCAACAATGGTGACGCCGTACTTGGACCGGACCTTGGACTCGTCCAGGGTGAAGCCCACGGTTTCGCGCGGCGGGTACATCTTGACGATCGCAAAGTCGTCGTCGAACTCGATGAAGTCCAGCATCCGGCCGGAGACCAGGTGCGCGGCCCGGACGCCGGCGTCGGCCTCCGGATAGATCACGTGGTTGGCGCCGATCCTGGTCAGGATCTTGCCGTGCGATGGCGTGATCGCCTTGACCCAGAGGTGTTCGATGCCGAGGTCCACCAGGTTCACGGTGATCAGCACCGAGGACTCGATCGAGGTGCCCACGCCGCAGACGGCGGAGCTGAACTCCTGCGCGCCGAGCTGGCGCAGGGCATCGATGTTGGTGGCATCGGCCTCGACCACGTGGGTGAGCACCGGGGCCCACTTCTGCACCAGGTTGCGGTCACGCTCGATGGCCAGCACCTCACGGCCCTGCTTGACCAGCTGTTCGGCGGTCGATGAGCCGAAACGGCCCAGCCCGATCACCAGAACGGGGGCATTGTGGGCGGGGCGATGGGTGGCGCCTGACGGATCAGCCAATGATGGGCCTCTCTTCCGGGTAGTGGTACAGCTGGCTGCGCTGGCGCAACGCCAGGGCAGCGGCAAGGGTTACGGTGCCGACGCGGCCCGCAAACATCAGCGCGGACAGGACATAAACGCCCGACGGCGGCAGCTCGGCACTGAGGTTGGTGCTGAGGCCCACGGTGGCGAAGGCTGAGATGGTCTCGAACAGCACCCGGTCCAGGGGCGCGCCACTGATGTGCAGGAGCGTGAAGGCTGAAACGGAAACCAGGGTTGCGCCGGCGACGATCACCGAGATGGCAACCCGCATGGTTCCCTGCGGGATGGTGCGGCCGTAGACCTTCACGTCGGCGTCGCCGCGGGCTTCGGCCACGATGGCCAGGAACATCACGGCGATGGTGGTCACCTTGATGCCGCCGGCAGTTGACGCCGAACCGCCGCCGGCGAACATCAGCGCATCCGTGAGGAGCATGGTGGTGGATTCCATGTGGTTCTGGTCCACCAGGTTGAAGCCGCCGGACCGGGTCATGACGGAGGCGAAGAGCGAGTGCGTGATTTTGTCGCCGACGTCCATGGAACCGATGGTCCGCATGTTTTCCCACTCCATCAGCCCCCACAGCACGGTTCCGGCAGCCAGCAGGATGAATGATACCTGGATGGTCAGCTTGGTGTGCAGGTTCCATTTCTTCCAGTTCAGCCCGTTCTGCTGCAGCACCATCACCACGGGGAAGCCCAGGCTGCCGAAGAACACGCCGAGCATCAGCGGAATGAGGATCCACAGGTCGGTTTCGTAGGGGACAATTCCGTCCGAGTGCGGCGTGAATCCGGCGTTGTTGAAGGACGAGATGGCGTAAAAGACGCCGTGCCACACAGACTGCCCGAAGCTTTCGCCCAGCGTCAGGAACCGGGGGACCAGAGCCAGCGCCAGGACTGCCTCAATGACCACGGACGTGGTGATGACGATCCGCAGCAGGGTACCCACCTCGCCGAGCCGGCCGGCGTTGTTCATGGCTTCCTGGGCGATCAGCTTGCCGCGCACGCCGAGCTTCTTGCTGACCATCAGCGCCAGCAGCGAGGCCAGGGTCAGGGTGCCCAGGCCGCCCACGAAAATGCCGATCAGGATGACCAGCTGACCGAAGAAGGACCAGTGCACGGCGGTGGACACCACAGTCAGGCCGGTGACGCAGACAGCGGACACCGCGGTGAACAGGGCCTGGTGCAGGGGAGTGAAGTCGCCCGTGGCGGACGACGCCGGCAGGGACAGGAGTCCCGTGAACACAAGGATGACAACTCCGAACGCAGTCAGTGCCAGCCGCGCGGGTGAGGTGTTGGCGATGTTGTCGATGAAGTCGCGGATGCCTGTGAAGATCCACAGGCCCTCCCGCTCCGGCATGCCGGGATGCCAGTTAGCCGGGCTCTTGGACCTCGGCTGGCTTTGCGTCATGTGCGGCTTTTCCTCGGTTGAAACTGCTTCCTTCAGTAGTAAACCACTATATTCCGCGCGATGACCGGGAATTTCTGCCACCGGGCTCAGGTAGCCTGTCCTTGATGACATTCCTGCCCGGACTCGCTCAGCCCGCACTGCCAACGACGGTGGTGTGGGACATGGCCATGACCGCCTACAACTTCGGCCACGGACACCCGATGGCCCCCGAACGCATGGAGCTCACCGCCCGTCTGGCCCAAAGCCTGGGCCTGCTGGACCTGGCGCACGTCACCGTGGCGGCCCCGGACGTGGCTGGCGACGACGAACTGTGCACCGTTCACAGCCCCGAGTTCGTGGCGGCGGTCCGGCGCGTCAGCTTGAACCCGGACGTCCCCGACCTGGAGCGCGGCCTCGGCACGGAGGACGACCCCGCTTTCGCCGGGATGCACGAGGCCAGTGCCCGGCTTGCCGGCGGTTCGCTGCTGGCGGCCGGTGCGATCCTGGACGGCAGTGCCGTGCGGGCAGTCAATTTCGGCGGGGGCATGCATCACGCGGCCCGGGACCGCGCCAGCGGCTTTTGCATCTACAACGACGCCGCCCTGGCGATCCAGAAGCTGCTCGACGGCGGTGTGCAGCGTGTGGCATATATCGACGTCGACGCCCACCACGGCGACGGGACGCAGAGCATCTTCTGGGATGATCCCCGGGTCCTCACCATTTCCCTGCACGAGACCGGGCTGACGCTGTTCCCCGGCACGGGCTTCGCCAACGAGATCGGCGGCCCCAACGCCCAAGGCAGCGCAGTCAACGTGGCCCTTCCTTCAGGGACGGGCGACGCCGGCTGGCTGCGGGCCTTCCATGCCGTGGTGCCGCAGCTGATCGGTGCCTTTGAACCCGAGGTCATCGTGAGCCAGCACGGCTGCGACTCGCACCGGCTGGATCCCCTCACGCACCTCAACATCAGCGTGGACGGCCAGCGCGAAGCCGCCACCGCCGTCGGGAACCTTGCTGCCCGCTACTGCGGCAACCGGTGGATTGCCACGGGCGGAGGCGGCTACAACGTGATCACCGTGGTGCCGCGCTCCTGGAGCCACCTGATTGCAATCGCCGCCGGCCGGCCGGTCCCGCTCCGCACTCCGGTTCCCGAGGATTGGCGGGAGTACGTCCAGGACAAGTACGGAGCCAAATACGGTGTGTCCGCGCCCGAGCTCATGGGCGACGACGTGGATCTGTGGTGGCGTTCGTGGGAGGTCGGCTTCGATCCCAATGACGAGGTGGACCGTACGGTGATGGCCACGCGCAAGGAACTGTTCCCGCTCTACGGCCTGGATCCCTGGTTCGACTAGCGTGTGCTTCGGCTGCGCCGGCTAGGTGACCGGCTTTTCCGTCTGGAACACCACTCCGGCGGCTCCGATGAGCCAGCCCAGCAGGGACAGCGCGAAGGCGCCGATCAGGTCCGTGGACGCGGTTCCCTTGACCAGCCACAGCAGCAGGACCAGCAGCCCCACCGCCAGGTAAACCACTACCGCCGCCACGATCCGCGGGGACAGCCGGGCCGTGACTTCGGCCGGGTTGAAGGCAACGCCGGCGTCGGCGTCGCCGGGCTGGAGATCACGGCGGACTTCCTCGTCGCGGCGGACCTCGGCGATGGTGAACCCCAGGGCCGACGCCGTCAGTGAGCTCAGTGATGTGGCCAGCACACCTGCGGCGGTGACCAGGGCGCCGTTCAACGGCGGCGCCACAGTCCTGCCGTCCGGAACCCAGAACCCGACGCGCAGCAGCACGGAGGTCCAGACCGCCACGAACAGGCCCAAAAACACAAAAGCGATGATGTTGAACAGCTGCTGGCGCAGGAAATCCATGGCCACCCACCCCTCATGTTTGTGCGGCCGCAGCCGGACAGCCCGGGGCAACCGTGAGTCCGTTCTAGCACCGTGGCCGGTACGGGGCAATGGCCCGTGCGCGGGGCGAAATAGTGGATGCCATCCGGCGTATATGTCGCTAGGGTGGATCACATGGTGACAGACGACGTATTTGCCGTCATTGCTGAGGCAACCCGGCGTGACATTCTGGTATCCCTCCGCTCGGGGGACAAAGCAGTGGGCGAGCTGGTTGAGGAACTGGACGCCAGCCAGCCCACCATTTCCAAGCATTTGAAAGTACTCCGCGAGGCCGACCTCGTCAGCATGCGTGCCCAGGGCCAGAAGCGCTACTACGCGCTGAATCCCAAACCGCTTGCCGGTGTGGCCAGCTGGCTGGAGACGTTCGACGTCGGGCCGCGGGCCGCCGTCGCAAGCGCACCGGCCGCAAGCTCACCGTCCGCGCGGATCCTGGAGGAAAAAACGGAGCAGGCCGCCGAACCCGTGGCCGCGGCGCCGTCGCCGGTGCCGGCCAGCGCAGGGACGGCCCGCCCCGCCGCCGCGGAAGTGTCCGGAGCCTCCGCGGGCGGGCAGCTGAGCCCGGCCGTTGCGATTCCGGTGGCCACGGCCGGGGATGACTCTGTGCCGCAGCAGATCGGCCGCACCGTGGGCCGTGCCGCCACGAAGGCCGCCGACCTCATTGCGAACCTGCCAAAGTTCGGACGCAAGAAGTAGCCCAATACCCAAGTAGGTAGCAGCAGGTGTCGTTCTGAGCGCTCAAAACGACATCTGCTGCTACCTAGTTGGGTGGGGCGGCTGCGAGTCTCCGATTGACTGCCGGTCCCCCCAATGGTGATCGGCAGCCACCGGACACGGGATCCCGTGTCGGCGGTTATGTCAGCTAGCGCTACGCAAGGCGTCGGGGGATTGGTGTCTTAGGCAGGCAGACGTCGTGGTTATACGAAGTTGGGCTTGCCCCCCGCTCACGGACCCGGCGTCATCCGAATCGGGTCGGCACCGGAGACCGGGCTGTCTGGTCCGAAATGTAGGACGTGGCAGCGCCTTCCCGCACCGCCTCGACACCTTTCACCGCGGCGGAAATGTCGGGATAAGTTCGGGAGAAGGCAAGCACCGTCCCGTTCCCATCAACGAGCCGTAAGAGGAACCCTCCTCCGTTGGCGCGGACAATCTCAAACGTACCGGGCGTTGAGCGCCAAGGAATTTCATCGACGGGAACGGCGTCGGGCCCTGCTGGCGCCGGGACAAGTGGCCGGCCCCGATACACGTGTGCGCCTTTGGCGGCGGCAGGCAGGCCCTGGGAAAACTTCGGCATGGTAGCTCCACAATGAGGTTCCAATGGCCGCGTCTTGACCTTGTCTGACTATACGCCACAAGACAGCGCCTGGATTTACCAGGCGACAGAAGATGGCTGCGCCGTCGCGGCCGCTCAGCTCTCGGCAGCAGAGAACCTCGGCGCGATAAGTTCCCCGCTGCTGGCAAGGTGTTCGGCAATATCGCGGAGTTTGATGTTGGATCTGGAGCTGGCACGGGTAAGGAGGAGGAAGGCCTGTTCCGCTGTGAGCTTGTATCGCTCCATCAGGATGCCTTCAGCCTGGCCGATCAGTTGCCGGGAAAGCAGCGCTTCGCCAAGCTGATTGATTTTCTGGGAGTCCGCGAAAGCAACGGCCGCGTGCGCGGCAACCAGTAGGCCGATCTGCTCGGATTCGTCGTCGAAGGCATTCGGGTCGGCGCCGTAGAGGTTCAGCGCGCCGAGCCGATCACCTTCAACGAACAACTGGAACGAAAGCATGCTCCGTGCCCCGAGCTTCACGGCGCCCCGGGAGAATTCGGGCCAGCGGTCCTCCCGGCTGAGGTCTGGAACACGAACCACGCGGTCCCGGTAAGCCGCGTCCAGGCAGGGCCCTTGCCCGGTGGAGCTTTGCAGGGCATCGACTTGGCGGGCCAGGTCTCCCGAGGCGACTTCGGAATCAACTTTTTTCCGGCCCGTAACGAGGCTAATGGAGGCGTACGCGGTACCCGGGATCAGGTCAAGTGCAGCCTGGACGATGCCGGACAGGACGGCGTGGACATCATCGTCCTGCTGCAGCTCCCGTGCGAGGTCACTGAGCTGGGCAGCCAGCTCGGAGCTGACACGGCCGTTTCCTTGCCTGGTATTGCTTACTTCTGGTCGGTTCACGCCCATCGCTGGCCTCCGCTGCTCCGTGTGATTCGACAGCGCCCCGTTTTCAGGCACGACATCCGCCGATGCTGCCGATGCAGATAGCGCTGTAAAGATCTAGATATTTATAGCGTAGGCCACATCCTTCGAACGAGCTCGGCTGGTTCCCGGTGAACAGCCACGGCCCCGATCCCCAAGTAAGTAGCAGCAGGTGTCGTTCTGAGCGCTCAAAACGACACCTGCTGCTACTTAGTTGGGATGGGCGTGCGGCGGCGGGGCCGGCCTACTTGCCGAGGATCCGCACGTGGTCCGGGGTGAGCTCGGACAGCTTGCTGACGCCCAGCAGGGCCATGGTGCGGGCCATGTCCTTCTCCAGGATCTGGATGGCGCGGTCCACACCGGCCCGGCCGCCGGCCATGAGGCCGTACAGGTAGGCACGGCCGATCAGTGTGAAGTCGGCGCCCAGGGCAAGGGCTGCGATGATGTCAGCACCGCTCATGATGCCGGTGTCCAGCATGATCGCGGCGCCGGAGTTGTCCTTGGTGAAGGCTTCCTTGACCTCGGGCAGCAGGTGGAACGGGATGGGGGCGCGGTCCAGCTGGCGTCCGCCGTGGTTGGAGAGCACCACGCCGTCGGCGCCGTGGTCCACCACCTTGCGGGCGTCGTCAACTGTCTGGATGCCCTTGACCACCAGCTTGCCCTTCCACGTTTCACGCAGCCAGTCCAGGTCCTCGAACGTGAGTGTGGGATCGAACATGGAGTTGATCAGGTCCGCCACCGTGCCGGTGTACCGCGAGAGCGACGCGAACGTCAGCGGCTCGTGGGTGAGGAAGTTGAACCACCAGGCCGGACGGTAGGACGCGTCCAGCACGGTCTTCAGGGTCAGTGCCGGCGGGATGGTCATGCCATTGCGGACGTCCCGGAGGCGGGCACCGGCGACGGCGGTGTCCACCGTGACCATCAGGGTGTCGTTGCCTGCCCTGGCGGCGCGCTCGATCAGTTCGAGGGAGCGGTCACGGTCTGTCCACAGGTACAGCTGGAACCAGTTGCGTCCGTTGGGCGCGGCCTCGGCGACGTCCTCGATGGACGCCGTGCCCATGGTGGAGAGCGTGTACGGAATCCCGGCGGCCTCGGCGGCCTGGGAGCCGGCGTACTCACCTTCGGACTGCATCATGCGGGTGAAACCGGTGGGTGCAATGCCGACGGGCAGCCGCGACGGCTTGCCCAGGATGTCGGTGCTCAGGTCGATACTGGAGACGTTCCGGAGGATCCCCGGCCGGAACTCGATGTCCAGAAAGGCCTCGCGGGCACGGCGAAGGGTGATTTCGGCTTCCGCAGCGCCGTCGGTGTAGTCGAAGGGCGCCTGCGGGGTGCGGCGCTTGGCCATGTCCCGCAGCTCCCAGATGGTGCTGGCACGCTGGAGCTTTGCGGCGCGGCTGAACTCCGGCTTCTTGAACTGCATCAGCGGGGCGAGGTCCGAGTACTTCGGCACGCGCCGCTTGAGCGCGGCGGGGACCGCCGCTTCCGCCCGGTTCACTGCGCCCGTTACAGAGGCGCCGGCTACGGAGGCGCCGGGGCCAGCGGGGGCTGAGCCGGTGCCGGGCACGTCGGTCGCGTCGGGGGCCGACGTGGTTTCCGGGTTGCTGGGCTGGATGGTGTGCGTCATTGCTGCCTCCGGGGCATCGGGCTTGGTAGCTCTGGACAGGATGGTGCTGGACAGGATGGTTTCTGTGGTCTAACCACACTCTAAAGGATGTGGTCCAACCACATCAAGTACCATTGGCGCATGCGTACCCATCAATTGGTCCTGCAATGGATCGAGAACCAGCTGTCCAGCGGCGAGTTGGCCCTGGGCGGACGGCTCCCGGCGGAGCGGACGCTCGCCGAACAACTGCAGGTCTCGCGCACCTCCGTGCGCGAAGCGATCCGGATCCTGGAGGCCATGGGAGTCGTGCGCGCGGGCGTGGGGTCCGGTCCCGAAGCCGGCACCGTGGTCATCGCGGACCCGACGGCGGCGCTCGGCTCGGCGCTGCGCCTGCATGTGGCCACCTCGCACCTCCCGGTGGCGGACATCGTCCAGACGCGCGTACTGCTGGAATCCTGGGCAGTGGCCCGGGCGCGCACGGACTCCCCGGCGCTGGCGGAGGCCGCCGCGCTGCTGGAAAAAATGGAGGCGTGCCCGGACACGGACGAATTCCTGGCGCTCGACGTCCGCTTCCACCTGGCCCTCGCCGAAGCCGCCGGGAACGCCGTGGTCAGTGCCATGATGGGCTCGCTGCGGGAGGCCATCCAAAGCTATGCCGGCAAGCTCACGGCCAACCTTCCCGACTGGGAGGCCACCGCCGCCCGCCTCCGCGTGGAACACCGCGAAATCCTGGCAGCCATCCACCAGCACGACGGCGGCACGGCAGCCGGGCTTGTGGCAGCCCACATCGAGGGGTACTACAAAGAAGCCGGGCTGGGCCCGAAGGAATCGGACCCAACCCGGCCTTAGCCCCTGGGAAGGGGAGTCAGCGCAAGGAAAGTCAGCGCAGTTCGATCTCCAGCACCTGGAAATCGTCAGCCGCGTGCCGGCCCACCAGCAGGCGGAACGTGCCCTGCTCGACCTGCCACCCGCCGTCGTAATGCCCGAAGGCCTTCGCCGGTATGCGCACCTCAACGCTGTCCGTTCCGGCCGGTGCAAGGTGCGTTCCGGCATAGCCGGCGAGCCAGCGGACCGGGCGCTCCACAGCCGACTCCGGGCGGTCAAGGTACACCTGGACCACTTCGCGGCCTGTGCGCGTGCCGGTGTTGCGGACCGGAACATGCACCACAGCGTCCTGCCCGGCCGGAACCGACTGCGGTGCGTGGGCGGTGCCCAGCTCGAAGGTGGTGTAGCTCAGTCCGAAACCGAACGGCAGGGCCGGGGCGGCTCCGCCGGCAGCCTGCTGCTTGAGCCAGGCCCGGTAGCCGACGTGGATTCCCTCGGAATAGACCACCTTGCCGTCAACCGGCGTGGTGTTGAGGATGGGCACATCCGCCAGCGCGGCCGGCCAGGTGGTGGGCAGGCGGCCGCCCGGTTCCTCGGCGCCCAGCAGGATGTCGGCGATAGCGGTGCCGAATTCCTGGCCGCCGAACCAGCCGAGCAGCACGGCGCCCACCTTGTCCAGCCACGGCATGAGCACCGGCGAACCGGAGTTCACCACCACCACCGTGCGCGGGTTCACCGCGGCCACAGCCTCCACCAGCTGGTTCTGCCGGCCGGGAAGGTCCAGGTCCTTGCGGTCGAATCCTTCGGACTCGATGGCCGCATTGGTGCCCACCACGACCACTGCCACGTCGGCTGCCCGGGCGGCTTCGACGGCGGCGTCGATCTCCGCCTGCGGATCGGCCACCACGGTTTCCTCACCCAGCAGGATGGCGGTAAACGGGATGACCTGCTCCTTCGGCAGCTGGTATTCGGCCTCGATCCGCACGCTCTGGCCAGCCGCGGTTTCAATGGCGTGGACCGTCTTGGGCGGATCGAACAGGGCGGCGCCGAGGACGTCTGTGTCGTCCTCGAGCTCGCTGTTGAACACCTCCGCGCCGTCGAGAGCGAGCCGGATCTGCCCCACAGTCCCGACGCCCAAGTGGTGGACGCCCGCCGTCCCGGCAGTCCAGTCGGCCTGCATCCGGATGGCTGCGGCGCCGTCGGGAATCCCCACGCCGAACCAGATCAGGTGCGACGCAAGCCGGTCCTCGCCGGAAATCTCCGAGCCGTCCCCGGCGAGGAACGTGACCCGGATGCCGGCGACGCCGGACACCGGGTTGCGGAGCGAGTTGCGGGGAAACGCCTGCAGCCCCTCGGCCACCTTGGCGCCACGCACATAGGCGACGTCGACGTCGTCGGGCAGTGCCTTCCGCAGCCCTTCGAGCGGCGAGACGGTGTATTTGGGCATCACGGTGGCGCTGCCGCCGCCCTGGGTGCGCGCTTCCTCGGCGTTGTGGCCGATCACCGCTACGCTGCTGAGCCTGGTGGCGTCCAGCGGCAGGAGGCCGCCTTCGTTGCGGACGAGCACTGCGCCGCGGACAGCCACTTCACGGGCGACGGCGGCACCGTTCAGTTGGGCGGGAAGTTCCGTCACGGCAGGCGTGAATCCCTCGAGGGAACCCACGCGGGCTGCCAGCCGCAGGATGCGCGTGACCTTCTCGAGGATGGCGTCCCGGCTGACCCGGCCGTCGTTCACGGCGGCCAGCAGCTTGGGGCCCCAGTGGCCCACCGGGCCGGGCATTTCAAGGTCCTGGTGTGCGTTGGCCGCGTCCACGGACCTGACTCCGGTCCAGTCCGAAACCACCACGCCGTCAAAGCCCCATTCCGTGGACAGCGGGGTTTCGAGCAGCTTGTTCTCACTGGCCGTGGTGCCGTTGATGGAGTTGTAGGAGCTCATCACCAGCCACGCGCGGGACTCCGTGATGGCGTCCTCGAAGGCCGCCAGGTAGAGCTCGCGCAGGGGACGCTCGGCCACCACGGAGTCCGCGGTGAACCGGTCCGTTTCGGCCTCGTTGGCCAGGTAGTGCTTGGGCGTGGCGCCGACGCCCATGGACTGCACGCCGGCGACGTACCCGGCGGCCATGGTTGCCGTGAGCCGCGGGTCCTCGCTCATGCATTCGAAGTGGCGGCCGCCCAGCGGGGAGCGGTGCAGGTTGATGGTGGGGCCCAGGACGGCGTGCACGCCCTTGCGGCGCGCTTCCTGTCCCAGGACCTGGCCGTACCGGCGCGCCGTTTCGACGCTCCAGGTGGCGGACAGGGCGGACGACGACGGCAGGGAGATGGAGTCGTGGCGCTCGTCGAAGTCTTCGCCGCGGACGCCGGAAGGTCCGTCTGACATCACCACGCGGCTCAGCCCGATTTCAGGAATGGAGTGCGTGGCCCAGACGTCCGCGCCGGTCAGCATCTGGACCTGCTGCTCGAGGGTAAGGCTTCGGGCGAGTTCGCGGATCCGTGCCTCGGCGTCGGGGGAATCCGAGGCCGGGACCGAAACGGCCGGTGACAGTGCGGGGTTCATTTACTTGACTCCTTTGATGCGGATGACGAGGACAGCGCCGATGATGCCGACGGCTGCGCCGCCGAGGAACAGGGCGGGGTAACCGCCGAAGGCGATGACCGGGAAGGCAACGGCGGGCACCAGGGACTGGGGCAGCGCCTGGGCGATGTTGAAGACGCCGAAGGTCTTGGCGTTCTCTGACTGGCTGCCAGGCAGGAGGTCTGCGATGAGGGCGACGTCCACGGCACCGAAGCAGCCGAGGCCGAGTCCGGCGATCGCCTGGCCCACGAGGACCTGGTCGGTGGTGCTGCTGGTGGCAATGACGATCAGGCCCACCATCATGATCAGCGCCGAGGCGATGACCATTCCTTTGCGCTTGCCGATGCGGTCGCTGATCCAGCCGCCGGCAAGGCTGGTGGCGACCGTGCCGGCGGAGCTGACCAGGGTGGCCTGGAACACCAGGCTGGTGACGTCAGTTTCCGCTACGTGAAGGTGGTCCGTGAAGAAGTACGGGAGGTAGAGCAGCCCTGCGCAGTAGCCGATGTAGACCATGAATTTGGTGAGCCAGGCCCAGCCCAGTCCGGGATAGGTGCGGGGGTTGAAGTAGAACGAACCCAGGATCTCCTTGAGGTTCAGCGGGGCTGGCTTTTCCGTCAGGACCCGGTCCTTGAAGGTGAAGGCAAAGGCAATCGCGACGGCGGTTCCCACAACGCCGGGGACCACAGCCATCTGCAGGGCGTTGTCGAACAGTTGCGCGAAGAAGGCCGCTGCGACCAGGCCCACGGGCAGGGTCATGCCGATCAGCCCGGACAGGCGCCCGCGCTCGGCCGGAGCGGCCTGGTCGGGGAGCGTTGCCACGAGTGCCGCGAGCGCGGCGTTGAAGCCGAGCTGGGCGATCACCCACGCAATGAGCACGGTGGCGACGTCGGTGGCGGAGCCCAGCAGGAAGAGCGATGCCAGCCCCACCAGGGAGCCGCCGACGATCCAGGGCTTGCGCATGCCGAACCGCGACGTGGTGCGGTCGCTGAGCCTGCCAAAGAACGGGTTGGCAAGCAGGGCCACCATGGCGCCGACGCCGGCCACGAGGCTCAGTGCCCCTGCCCGGGTGTCCGGCGTGGTGATCTCGGAGACCTTGATGGCCAGCACCACGAGGGCCGGTGCCAGTACGGCCATCCACAGGCCTGCACTCGCGATGGGCATGCCGATGACATAGGCGCGGGGAGTGCTGCTCTTTGAGTTACTGCTGTGTGGAGTTCCGCTGGCCGGAGAAGCAGCGGAATCCTGGGTAATGGTCTTGACGGCCACATTGCCTCCTGACGAAAAGTGACCCTCCGTTGGGTCCTGACAATGATGGTAGCGACAAAAACCAAGTCTGACTAGATTTTTAAAGAACAAAGTGAAATACACTGGCTCAATGTCACCGACCAAGACCCGCGGCCCTTATGCAAAAGGGGCGGAGCGCCGCGAGCAGATAATCCAGACGGCCACTGACGTTTTTGCCACGGAAGGCTTCGAGGGAACGGCGCTCAAACGGGTTGCCGAGCTGGTCGGCGTGAAGGAAGCAACACTGTTCCACTATTTCCGGGGCAAGCAGGAGCTGTTGACGGCGGTCCTTGCCGAGCGGGACCGGCGCGGCCTGGCCACCAGTGACGAGGCGGGAGTGGGCCTCCGGCTTTTGGCGCCGATCGCCGAGCGGAACCGCCAGGAGCCGGGGCTTACTACGCTCTACGCCGTGGCGTCAGCCACCGCAAATGACCCGGGGCATGATTCCCACCCCTATTTCCAGGAGCGCTATGCCCAGGTGGTGGAGGAGCTTGCCCAGGACATCGCCCGGCGCCAGGACGCGGGCGAAGTGCGCACGGACGTGTCCGCCACGATGCTCGCCAGGCTGGTGGTGGCGGCCTTCGACGGCCTGCAGCTGCAGTGGCTCTATGACAAGAGTGTGGACATGGCGGATGGCCTGACGACGATCGTCGACGTCTTGCTGGCTCCGCCCGCCGGCTAGCCTCCGCGGCGCTCCGCGCTGGCCGGTCCCGTGCTGCTGCGGCCTTCCAGGCGTGGCTGGAATACCGTGGGACCTTCGGGGGCTGCGTCGGAGGGGACGTTGCGAATCAGGTCCCGCATCCGGTGCCACGCCTGCTGGCCCAGTTCGGTGATGGGGACCGCTGCCGTGGTGAGCGTGGGCGTGGTGTAGCGGGCGAACGGGATATCGTCGAAGCCGGTCACTGAGATGTCCTCCGGGACCCGGATGCCGCGCTCGTGGAGTCCGCTCAGCAGGCCCATGGCCACAAGGTCGTTGAAGGCCAGGACGCCGGTGGCTCCGCTCGCAAGGACCGCATCCACTGACTGGTGCCCCACCTCGAAGTTGGAGCCGCCCTCGAGCATCTGCAGGTCAATCTCCGGGTGCCCGGCCTTGAACTTTTCCAGCCCCAGGAGGCGCAGGCCGTTCGACGCGCTCCGCTCGGGACCGGCCAGAAAGGCGAGCCGCGTGTGGCCCAGGCCCACGAGGTGTTCCGCGAGTTCCTGGATGCCCTGGCCGTAGTCCACCATCAGGCTGGGGGCGTGGGCGTCGGTGGTGCGGTTGATCAGCACCATGGGCTGCAGTGACGGCGCCAGCTCTTCCAGTTCGGCATCGCTCATGCGCGGCGCGCACAGCACCAGGCCGTCGCACCGGCGGCGCGCCTCGCCGGCGAGGATGGCCTCCTCGCTGGAAACCTCGGAGGAATCGGCGATCAGGACGCGGTAGCCGTCCTGGGCGGCGGCCATGCTGAGGCCGCGGAGGATCGCCTGGAACGTGGGGTTGGAGAGGTCCGGCACCACAATGCCGATGGTGTCGGTCTTGCCCAGCGCCAGGCTGCGGCCCACCGGGTTCGGCTGGTAGTTCAGCTCGGTGGCTGCTGCCCGGACCCGGGCGGCGATGGTGGCGTCAACGGTGAAGTTGCCGTTCATCACACGCGACACCGTCGCGTGTGAAACGCCAGCCTTGAGTGCGACGTCGGCAATGCCGATTCGCCGGGTGGTGGCTCTCCTGCCCATGTGGCCCCTTTCCGGGCTTCTCCGACTCCTCCCCAGTCCGGGTGATGGTTGACGTGACCGCCAGAGTCTTGATACAAAGCTTATAACGCTCTGAGAAAACGCTTTCTCATTATTCTCACCGCACCGCTACCGGCCGTCAAGCGGCCAGGGTTCCTGCCTTCCGAAAGGGTTACACCGCAATGGGCAACACAGCCAACACCGTCAATCCAGGCAGCGCCGTCGCAGCCGACGACGCTACTGCCGACGCAGCCGCTCGCTCCGCCAGCCCTGTCCGCAAGGCGCGGATCGTCCTGATCGGCACGGGTGGCCGTTCCGAAATGTACATCCGGGCAATCTTCGGCAAGCACTCGGACACCGCCGAACTCGTGGCCTTCTCCGACGTCAACCCCGGCCGGGTGGAGTTCTACCAGAGGCTCATCCAGGAACTGGGGGCACCCGGTCCCGTTGCGGCGTTTGACCCCGCCGGTCTCACCGCCTTCATCCGCGACAACGATATTGACCGCGTCGTGGTGACCACGCCCGACTACACGCACGCCGACTACATCGTGGAGGCGCTCGAGGCGGGGGCCGACGTCGTCGTTGAAAAGCCGCTGACCATCGACGCCGAAGGCTGCCGCCGCATCACCAAGGCCGTGGAAGAGACCGGCCGGAACGTGGTGGTCACCTTCAATTACCGGTACTCCCCGCGCAACAGCGCCCTGAAGGAAATCATCCAGAGCGGCGTGATCGGGAAGGTCACCTCGATCGACTTCAGCTGGGTCCTGGACACCGTCCACGGCGCGGACTACTTCCGCCGCTGGCACCGCGAAAAGAAGAACTCCGGCGGTTTGATGATCCACAAGGCATCCCATCACTTCGACCTGGTCAACTGGTGGA
The DNA here is from genome assembly GCF_002929335.1 of Arthrobacter sp. Y81. GTDB lineage: Bacteria > Actinomycetota > Actinomycetes > Actinomycetales > Micrococcaceae > Arthrobacter. The sequence goes on along the minus strand of NZ_PJIL01000004.1, from coordinate 188,725 downwards.
TCAACGACGTCCCCGAGCGCGTCTTCGCCTCCGGTGGCCTGAAGTTCTATGGCGACAAAAACGCCGCCGAACGCGGCCTGGGTCCCCGCCCCGAGCGCGGCACGCCCAGCGCCGATGCCCCCGCCGGCGCGGAGAAGGATCCCTTCACCCTTGACCTCCGCGACGACGAACGCCTCAAGGCACTCTTCCTGGACAACGAACACTTCGACGGCTACCGCCGCGACCAGGACGTCTTCACGGCCGGTATCACCATCGAGGACAACCTGGCGCTGGTGGTGGAGTACCAGGGCGGGCCGCGCCTTAGCTACTCACTCAACGCCCACAGCCCGTGGGAAGGCTACCGCGTAGCTGTCAACGGCACCGAAGGCCGGGCGGAGCTTGAAGTCGTGGAGCGCGCCGCCGTCCTGAACAGCACCGACAAGAAGACCGTGGTTGACCCTTCTGCGACGCCGGTCGAAGAAGAGGACGCGGTCCGCCGCAACGGCGAACGCCTGGTGGTCCAGCGGCACTGGGAGCCGGCCTACGAGGTGCCCATCGTCAACGGCGAAGGCGGCCACGGCGGCGGCGACGAACTCCTCCTGTCCGATCTGTTCAACGGCCCCGGCGACGATCCCCTGGGCCGGCCCTCCGGCTACCTGGACGGGCTTCGCTCCGTGTCCGTCGGCATCGCGGGCAACGCCTCCCTGGAATCCGGGCTGCCGGTCCGCACCGCGGACCTGGGACTCGGCGTCGATCTTCGCCGCGGCGCCTAGCCTGCGGCCTGAATCCTAAAGGAACCAATATGAGCAGGATTTTTGTCACCGGCGGCTCCGGCCGGCTGGGACGCAGCGTTGTTGCCGGCCTCGCCGGCGCAGGCCACCAGGTCATCTCCGTGGACCGTGACGCCGTTCCCGCCGCCCAGCTGCCCGACGGCGTCGAGCAGCGCACTGCCGACCTCCTGGCGCCGGGAGAGGCGGTACGCCTCCTTCGGGATACAGCGCCCGACGCCGTCGTCCACCTTGCGGCGATCGCCGTACCGTTCAGCGCCCCGGAAGACGTCATCCTCAGCACCAACACGAGGCTGGCGTACGCCGTCATCAGCGCGGCGACGGAACTGCGCATCGGCAAGATCATCACGGCAAGCAGCCCAACGGTGCTGGGCTACGGTTCGCCTGCGGGCTGGCTGCCGGATAGCTTCCCGGTGGACGAGGAAACCACACCCCGGCCCTGGAACGCCTATGCACTGTCCAAGCTCATCGCCGAACAGACCGTGCAGATGTTCGCCGCCGCCCAGGGGGACGCCATCCGGTACGCGGCCTTCCGTCCCTGCTACGTGATCTCTCCGGAGGAATGGGCGGGCGCGCCCACCCAGCAGGGCCACACCGTCCGCGAACGGCTGGCCGATCCGGCCCTGTCCGCACCGGCACTCTTCAACTACGTGGATGCGCGCGACGTGGCGGACTTCCTGGACCTGCTGCTGGCCAAGATGGACACCATTCCCAACGGCCAGACCTTCTTCGTGGGAGCCGCCGACGCACTGGCCACAGCACCCCTTGCCGAACTGATGCCGCAATTCCTGCCCGGCAGTGCGGAGCTTGCCGCCGGACTCACAGGCACCAGCCCGGCATTTTCGATCACCAAGGCCCGCGAACTGCTCGGCTGGGAACCCACGCGGAGCTGGCGTACCGAGCTGTCCGGGCCGAACGATGTACTGCCCCTCAACGATGAGAACCCCGCCGCGCTGGTCGCGGCCGGCACAGGATCCCAGGAGACCCCATGAAATTCGACGGCGTACTGTTCTTCCCCGTCACACCCTTCACACCGCAAGGGGACGTGGATGTGCAAGTCCTCAAAGAGCACATCACGTCCCGCCTGCCGCACGGTCCGGGCGGAGTGTTCCCGGCCTGCGGCACCGGCGAATTCCATGCCCTGAGCATTGACGAGGTGCGCACAGTGGTGACTGCCGCCGTCGAGGCGGTAGCGGGCCAGGTGCCGGTGGTTGCCGGTGCCGGCGGGCCGCTGGGCCATGCGCTTGCCGCTGCCCGGGTGGCCGAGGAAGCCGGAGCCGACGCCCTGCTGGTCCTCCCGCCGTACCTCGTCACCGGCCCCACCGACGGCCTGGTGGCGTACATCGAGGCCGTGGCCGCGGCCAGCAGCCTGCCCGTGATCGTCTACCACCGCGGGAACGCCAAATACACGGCCGCCTCCATGACCCGCCTGGCCGCCAACCCCAAGGTGATCGGCTTCAAGGACGGCCTGGGCGACGTGGGCCTCGCTCAGGAAATCGTCAGCGCCATCAACGCCACCGGCCGCGAGGACTTCCTGCTCTTCAACGGCCTGCTCACCGCGGAACTGACCCAGGGCGCCTACCGCGGCCTGGGCATCCCGCTCTACTCCTCGGCGGCCTTCGCCATGGCGCCCGAAATCGCCAAGGCCTACTACGACGCCTACACCAGCGGTGACGAGGACCGCCGGCACGCCCTGCTGGACGGCTTCTACGCCCCGCTGGTCCGGCTCCGCGACCAGACCCCGGGGTTCGGCGTCTCCCTGATCAAGGCCGGACTCCGGCTGGGCGGCCTGCCGGTGGGCCCGGTCCGCGCACCGCTGGTCGACCCCACCGAAGAGCAGCTGGTCCAGCTCAAGGCCATCCTGGCCAAGGGCTACGAGCTGGCCGGCCGCTAATGAGTGCGCCCGTCGCCGAAGCGGTCCGGACGGCGCCGCTCATCACGGGTCTGTCCGCCCGCCTCCTGACGGTTCCGCTGCTGCGCAGCTGGGGCGCGGAGGCACCGGAAAACCACGTGATCGCCACCGAGATCCACACGGACGACGGCGGCACGGGGTACGGGTTCTCCTGGACCCCCACCATCGGCCCGCAGGCGGTCAAGGCCCTCCTGGACTTCGACATCGCGCCCTTCATCCCCGGGCTCGCAGCGAACCCCGAAACGGTGTGGGACCAGCTGTGGAAGCGGCTGCACGAGGCCGGCGGCGGGGGACTGACCACCATTGCCATGGCCGGCGTGGACCTTGCGCTGTGGGACCTGCAGGCCCGCCGGGCAGGCACTTCGGTGACGGGGCTGCTGGGCCAGCGCCAGGATTCGGTGGAGGTGTACGGCTCCGGCGTGAACCTGCACTATTCCCTCGAGGAGCTGGTGGCGCAGGTGGAACGCTGGGTGGCGGCCGGGCACAACGCCGTCAAGATCAAGGTGGGCAAGCCGGACATCCGGGAAGACGCGGAACGTGTTGCCGCCGTCCGGCAGGTTTTGGGGCCGGACCGGAAGCTCATGATCGACGCCAACCAGCGCTGGGACCTGCCCACCACATTCCGTGCCTTGGACGTGCTGGCGGAGTTCGGCCTGGACTGGCTCGAGGAACCCCTCCGGGCGGACGACCTCTGGGCCTACCGCAGGCTGAGTCAGCACTCACCCGTGCCCATCGCACTGGGCGAAAACCTGCACAACATCTACCGCTTCCGCGATTTCATCGAGGCGGGAGCGGTGGACATCATCCAGCCCAACATCATCCGCGTCGGCGGCATCACACCCTTCCGCCGCATCGTGGAACTCGCCCGCACCCACAGCATCAGGGTCATGCCGCACCTGCTGCCGGAGCTCTCCGGCCAGCTCGCGCTGACCATGGCCGAACCCACCCTCGTCGAAGACGTCGAAGACGCCTCCTTCGAACAGCTGGGTGTGCTCGATGCGCCGTCGCCCGTGCGGGTCTGCAACAGCAGGCTCACCCTCGCCGGCCGGGCAGGACTGGGATTCGCCTTCAGCGGGCCATCCGCCGACAACCAGAACAGGAAGTCACTGTGACAACAGCAACCCTCGAACTCACCGCCCTGACGGCAGCCGCCACCCGGGCGGCAAAAGCCGCCGCGGCCGCGTCGGACGCCGACCGTGCAGGCTGGCTCCACGCCGTCGCCGACGCGCTGGACGCCAACGTGACAGAACTGGTGGCCATCGCCGATTCGGAAACCCGGCTGGGTACGGCACGGCTCACCGGTGAGGTGGCGCGCACCACCGGACAGCTGCGGCTCTTCGCCACGGTGATCACCGAAGGTTCCTACCTCGAAGCGGTGATCGACCACGCCGATCCATCGGCCATGCCGCCCAAGCCGGACCTGCGGCGGCTGCTGAAGCCGATCGGGCCCGTGGCTGTCTTCTCGGCTTCCAACTTCCCGTTCGCCTTCTCCGTAGCCGGCGGCGATACAGCGTCGGCGCTCGCGGTGGGCTGTTCCGTCATAGTGAAGGCTCACTCCGGCCACCTCAGGCTCTCCGAGCGGACGGCGGAAATCGTCACCGAGGCACTGGCCGCGGCCGGCGCCCCCGAAGGCCTGTTTGCCCTGATCAGCGGCCGTGAGGCCGGCACCGCCCTGGTCCAGGACCCGGCCATCAAGGCCGTGGGCTTCACCGGGTCCATTCCCGGCGGCCGCGCGCTGTTCGACCTTGCAGTCTCCCGGCCCGAACCCATCCCGTTCTACGGCGAGCTCGGCAGCCTCAACCCCGTGGTGATCACTGCAGAGGCGTTGCAGGCCCGTACCGGTGAGCTGGCCGCTGGCCTCGCAGGTTCCTTCACGCTCGGCGCCGGCCAGTTCTGCACCAAGCCGGGCCTGGTCTTCATTCCGGCAGGCACCGGCTTTGCAGCCGAACTTGCGGAGGCGGCCAAGGGCAAGGGCGCCGCGCCCATGCTGACGGAGCGCATTGCGGACGCCTACCCCGACGGCCTGCGGAGCGTGGCTTCGCTGCCCGACGTGACCATCGTCAGCGGCACGGCGGACCAGGACGCCACCCGCGACGGCGCCGCACCGGTGGTGTTTTCCACCTCCGCAGCCAACGTCCTGGAAACCCCGGAGAAACTGCTGGAGGAGTGCTTCGGCCCCACCACGCTGCTTATCGAATACGCGGACCAGGAGGAACTCTCAGCCGTCCTGGCCCTGGTGCCCGGCAGCCTGACCGCCACCGTCCATGCGCAGCCAGGCGAGGACGTTTCGGGGCTGGTGGAGCAGCTTGCCGGCCTCGCCGGACGCGTGCTGTTCGACGGCTGGCCCACCGGCGTGGCGGTGAACTGGGCCCAGCAGCACGGAGGCCCGTACCCGGCCACCACGTCGCTGTTCACCTCGGTGGGGGCGACGGCGGTCCGCCGCTTCCAGCGTCCGGTGGCCTACCAGGACGCCCCGGAGTCTGTGCTGCATCCTGCCCTGCGGGAAGCCAACCCGCTGGGCATCCCGCGCCGCGTTGACGGCGTTCTGGTGCTGCCCTGATCTGGCTGCGCGCAAGCGACACAGGAAAATCACCCTTCGGAAACGTTGCTGCAATCTTGCTGGAGGATGCTGATCTCAGTTGATGACCAGCCGTAGTTGAAGCGCTGGTCGCAGCACATTCAGCGCCAGGGGAGGGGCTCGTTGTGGATGCAGGCGGGAAATCAAACGTCCGGACATGTTCGGAGTTGTCGGCCGGGGAGGAAATTGAGGCCTGGCACAAGGGCCGGCTGTTCCACCGGGGACGCGTGACAGAGACGATTCCGTCCATGGACCTGTTCTGGATCGTGGACTCACGGACGGGGGCGCGCAAGCTGCTGGACGTGGAGGCCCTGGAGATCGTCAGGGTGGAAAAGATCATCCCGGCTGAGGCCGTGCGGGCTGAAAATGTCCGGGCTGACACTGTGCGGGCTGAAACCGCCCACGTTGAAGCCGCCCGGACTGAGCGGGCGGTCCGCGGTGAGCGGGCTGCCCCGGTTACCCGGGTGTCCCGACGGGAACCGCACGTCGTGTGGTTCTCCTCGGCCTGAGGCGTGCCGTGAGGCTGCGACAGGCCGAGGAGAAGGGGCCGCTGAGCGGCTCCGCCTTGCGGGTGACCGCCGGGCTGTTGCCCGCCGGGCTGTTGCCCGCCGGGCGGTTGACTGCCTAGTGCTTGAGTGTGGCGGGGTCGAGGTGGGTGATGCCCTCCGGCGTGATCTGCAGGACCCGCGCCGTGGAGATGTCATAGAAGAGACCCACGACGTGCACGCGTTCGGCCTGCAAGGCTTCCTGAAGGCCGGGGTGGCGCCCGAGCCTGTCCAGCTGGACTGCAACGTTCACCATCGCCAACTGGTCGACGGCGCCGTATCCCGCATCGGCTGCGGCCGCCTGGACCGGATGCCCGTCGCGGAAGGCGGCCAGGCTTGGCCGTGCGTGGTCGAGCCAGACGTCGATGGCGCCCCGCGGCCCGGGTGCCACGCCGGAACCGGACGCAGCACTACAATCGGACGCAGCCGCGGCGCCGGCACTGTCCGGATCGGCCCACAGCGCCGTCATGGCACCGCAGCCAGAGTGCCCGCAGACCACGATCGACTCCACGGACAGCTCGCTGAGGGCAAATTCCAGGGCCGCCTCAATGGACGCGTCGCGGCCTGTGTCGCCCACCACGTTGCCCACGTTCCGGACGGTGAAGAGGTCGCCGGGACCGCTGCTGGTGATCAGGTTCGGCACCACGCGGGAATCCGAGCAGGCAACGAACAGGGTGCCCGGGTCCTGGAACGAGGACAGCTCCTGCACGTGCGGACGCACCAGGTGGGCGTTCCGCCGGTGGTAGTTGTCCACCCCGGTGAGCACCGAGCGTAGCGGCGCGGGTACTTCCGGCCCCGCGGCCGTGTGCCCCGGCAGGAGGCGGCGCTGCCAGCTGCGCCACGGGGCGAATCCGCTCCGAAGGGCAGAACGGGAACTGCCGCGGCTCGGCGGACCGGCCTGGGCATCGTGCAGCGTGGCGGTGCCGCTTTCCTCGATGACCACCGTGCCACCGTTGCCCACATGCCTGTTGCGCCAGGAATCAATGGTGTCGTGGACAGGATGGTCGAGGAAATCCACCTCCAGTTCAACCGTGACGTGCGCACCGGCCGGGACCGAGGCCAGCACGGCGCTCAAGCGCGGGAGCGAGAGGAAGCTGCACGATCCGTCGATGACAACGCGCCAGCGGTTCCCGCCGTCGGTCCCGACGTGCTCCGCATGGATGCTGGCCCGCGCCACACGCCAGACAACCAGGGCTATGGCAAGGACCAGGCCGGTCAGGACGCCGGCGAGCAGGTTGACGAACACCACGCAGAACAACGTCACACCGTAGACGGTCAGGTCTCCGGTCCGGCGGGCAGTCTTGATGTCGGCCGTCCTGACCAGACGGGAGCCGATCACGATCAGCAGGCCTGCGAGGACAGCCTGGGGAATGAGCTGGATCAGGCCGGCCAGCAGCAGCGAGAAGACCAGCACCCAGACGCCGTGCAGCACGGCCGACTTGCGCGTCCGGGCACCCGCCTCAAGGTTGGTGGCGCTGCGGACAATCACTCCGGTGACGGGCAGGCCGCCCAGCATCCCGGAAGTCACATTTGCTGCGCCCTGGCCCAGGAGCTCGCGGTTGAAGTCCGTCCGCTGGCCGTGGTGCATCTTGTCCACTGCCACAGCCGAGAGCAGGGATTCAACACTGGCAATCAGTGCGATGGTCACCACGCCAATGACAACCGCCGTCCAGTTCCCGTCAGGGAGCTCCGGAAACGACAGGGCGCCAAGCAAGGAACCGTCGAAGCTGATCCGGTCCACGTTGAACGGCAGGGAGAGAGCCGTGGCGGCGATGACTGCAACGAGGGGCGCGGGAACCTTGCGGACAGCGGCGGGAAGATGCTTCCACCCGAGCAGCAGGGCAATGACCACAGCGCCAAGGACTGCCGCTGCGATGTCGGCGGCGAAAATGCTGGCCGGGAAGGCCGTGATGTTTTCCCAGGCGGAGCTGGCGGAGTCCGAGCCGAGCATCACGTGCAGCTGCTGCAGCACGATGGTGATGCCGATGCCGGCGAGCATGGCATGAACCACAACGGGTGCGATGGCCAGCGCAACGCGGCCTACCCTGGCCAGGCCAAGCAGCGCCTGGAGCACGCCGGCCGCGGCGGTGATGGCGCAGGTGGCCGGCCAGCCGAACTGTTCGATCAGGCCGGCAACGATGACCGTCAGGCCGGCGGCCGGCCCGCTGACCTGCAGCGGTGAACCGCCAAGGCTGCCGGCAATGATCCCGCCCACGGCAGCCGCAATCAGGCCGGCCATGACCGGCGCGCCGGAGGCGGCCGCAATACCTAGCGAAAGCGGGACCGCCACCAGGAACACCACCAGTGATGCCGGCAGGTCCCAACGGAGTCCCGCTGTCAGGAATGTCCGGAGGCTCTTGGGGCCAGGCGGTGCAGGCGTGCCTTGCCGGACATTTGCAGGCTCCTGTTCGGCAGGCTTCTGGTCAGTCGGGGCAGGCGGGTCCGTCTTGGCGGGTGCTGATGGCATTGCTGTCCTTCGCTGGTTCGTCGCGGTCCCGTGCCACGCTATTGACGCCCCGGTTCAGCCCGCAAGGGAACTGATGGTGAGAAAAAACACGCGAAAAAACCGCTCCAGGCAACGTAACGGAGGCTCAACAAACCGGTTGCAGGGGAACGCGATGCCATCAATTTCCCCATGGCCGGGAGCCGGGCGGGGCCCCACCGAATCCGACTTGGGTTTCAAGTCAAATCCAATCGATGGGGCATCGAATCGGCATCCAAGGCGGAAAACTTTCTGTGGATTCCTCCCGAAAGCACCTACCGGTCTATACCAGTGACTCCGTATTGCGGCAGGAGTTTGGGCCTGTGCAATGCTGTGCGGGTGCTGGGAAGCGAGCGCTCACAGCTGAAGCGTCAGCGGCCGCGCGATGCCATTCACGACGGCGGCTGGCCAGCGATGATCCACCGTGAGGGCGGTGATCCCCGACTCCGTCAGCTGCACCGTGTCCTCGATCTTCACCTTCGGACCCGAGGGGTTCCAGGTGAACGTCTGGTTGCGGACCACGGTGTCGTCGGTGGCGGGCGTGGCCCGGGGATCGCGGCCTGCATACCCGGCCGGGCCGCCCTGGTGGTGGAGGGTCCACTGGCCTGCGCCGAAGCCGTGCCGGGAGTACGCTTCCTGGATTTCCGCGAAGATGCCGTCCAGCCGGGCACCGGGAACCGTGGCGTCAAAGATGTCCGCCTCCACGGCGGCAATCCGGGCTTCGGCGTCGCGTTCCGCCGGCGTCCCGGCGTCGAACCGCACCCAGCGGGTCACGTTGGCCACCAGCCCGTTGCGCCGCGCGCACATCACGGCCATGGCCCGCCGTCCGAGCGGGGCGTGGGTAGGCAGCGGATGCCGGAAGTCGCTGCGGCTGGCGCCGTTGCAAAGAAGGACCAGCGGTTCGGCTCCCATCGCCACGATCCGTGCGGCCAGGGCCGAGGCCACATCGAACTCCGTGCTCTCCGGCGTGGCCTCGGACAGGACGTCGGTCATCGCAGCAGCCGCCTCGGCGCAGAGTCTGGCGTACCGGGCGCTTTCGCCCGGCAGGAACTCCTGGCGGGCAGCCCTGAGCTCGGCGGCGACATCGGCTTCCGCCAGCGGTTTCCCGCCGGGGGCGAGCATTGCTGCGGCGGCATGCAGCTGTCCGTGCCAGGGCACGGTGTGGAGGGCGACGCCATCGGGCAGCTCCTCCGCGGCGATCCGGGCCGCCTCGTTGTTGAACGTGACCAGCTGGTCGCCGTCGCGGTCAACCAGCATGGCCGCGATGGGGTCGCCGGCGAGGCTGATGTGGACCCGGCTGCCGTCCAGGTACCAGGTCAGTGCCGTGTTGGTGGTGAGCAGGAGCGAATCCGCGCCCGCGGCATCCAGGATGTCCAGGACGCGCCGCCGTTTCACGGCGCGGTCGGCCGGGTTCCCCGGGGCGGCTCCTTCTGCTGCTGCGGCGTTGGTGCCGCCCGGATCCTGCTGTGTCTGCTGGGTAGCGGTGTTCATTTGGATTCCCCCAATGTAGTGATGAGCTGTTCGATATCGCCGGTGGACAGGAGGCCATCGGCCACGAGGACCGTGACGGTTCGATGAAGCGGGCTGGCGTGGCTGGCTGTTGCTGCCTGCTCCCACGCCAGGGACAGTCCGACGCCGGGATACCCGGCCGCGCGGACGAACCAGGGATCGCGGGGCTGCCCTGCGCCAGTCCCGGACAGGAAGACCAAAGTGGCCGGGCCGCCGTCGGACTCTCCGCTCCTGAAGGTTCCGGACCAGGCCAGCCAGGGCGCCGCCGGGGAGGGGGCCGTGCCGTGCACGGCGTCCTCCCCGTCCGCGGACGCGGTCCACACCGCGGCCCCGCCGACGGCGGGCAGGCGCCAGAAGAAGCCGCCGTAGCCGCCCTGCGGCCGGCCGTTCGAGCCCGGGCTGCCGAGTTTGACCGGGTCCGGGCCGGATGGGGTGAGTTCGAAGTCGAGGGTGAGCCGCCATGTGCAGGCATCGATGGCGGCCCAGCTCCAGGTCCGCCGTTCATTGAGGAGGGCAGACCCGTCCGGTGCCAGCCAGCCCAGGAATTCGGTCCGCCAACTGCCCTCGTGTTCCACCGCAAGCGTGACGATCCGTCCGTGATCCTTCCGCCAGACGTAGGCGCCGGAATCGCGGGTGTACGTGCGTCCGCCCCAGAAATTGACGCCGCCCACGTCCTGGATTGCCACCCCCGCGCCAAGGTGCCACACATGGTCCTCGGGCAGGTGGTCCGTCACCACGGTGCCGGCCAGGGTGCTGACCGGATGGAGGTACGGTCGGGGCGATGACGTGGGTGCTATCCGGCTGCCGTCTGCAGGCCTCGCCACCACTTTCCCGTTCACCGTGAACGGAGCTTGGGCGCCGGCAGCCGCTGCCCCGGCCGCGGGCAGGTCATCGGGCAGTTCACGGGGCAGGTCACGGGCCCAGGGCACGCCGAGTTCGGCGAACGTGGCCTGCGCCGCCGCCGCCCTGCGCACCAGCTGGCGGATGCCGGCGACCACGGGATGGGCGTCGTCGCCCTCGCCTTCCCAGGTCACGTGCCCGGCGCCAATCGCGCGCGGCGGCTCCGCCGTCCGGATGGCTTCCAGCACCTTCATGAAGGCCCCGTTGCCGGCCAGCGGACTCAGCAGTCCGTGTTCCGGGCCAGGGGGCCGGCGGGCAACGAGCAGGTTTTCGAGCAGGTCGGCGCGGCCGAACACCTCGGTGCGCTCGCCGTCGGGCGTGGTGACTGCCAGCCGGTCCTCGGTGTAGAAGAATTCGGCCCGCCCGAGGGTGCCGTGGACCGTGACTGACGGCGCCGTCTGTTCGTCGGCGCACAGCGTCAGGGCGCACAGCAGGACGGTGCCGCCGGCAGTCCGCACGCGGATCACCGACGTGTCGTCGCTTTCGGTCGCGTTGGCCCGGTAAAGGTCCGTTTCAACGGATACGACGTCGGCGGCCAGTGCCGCACCGGCGATCCGCAGCCCGGTGGCAACGGCATGCGCCAGTGCATTGGTGGCGACACCGTCCACGACGTCGGTCCCGTCCAGGCTGCGTTTGCCCGCCCAGCGCGAGCGTTTGAAGTATCCCTTGGTGCGCACCCACGTGCCGACGGCGCTGACACCGCGGACCTCGCCGATCTCACCGGACGCCACGAACCGGTCCAGGGCCGGCAGGGCATGGGACCCGAGGCTTTGGAAGCCCACCTGGACCAGCCGGCCCGCATGTTGGGCGGCGGCGAGCACGGTGTCGAACTGGGCCAGGGACGCCATGGGCGGTTTCTCAACGTAGACGTCAGCCCCGGCGGCGAGTGCGGCGAGGGCCAGCGGCGCGTGGGTCTGGATGGGAGTGGCCAGGATGACGACCTCCGGCGCCGGTCCGGCGGCCAGGAGTTCCTCCAGGGACGGGAACGTCGCCACGCCGTCAGGCAGGGTGTCCTTCACCGGCGGCCGGGGGTCCGCCACTGAGACGAGCTCCACGAGGTTGAGCGCGGCAAGCCGGGCCAGGTTGTCCAGGTGGCGGGCCCCATAGCCGTGGGCGCCCACGAGGGCGACCCGCGGCGGGAGGGCGGCATCCGGGGCCCCGGTGGATGGCCCCGGCCGCTGGCTGGTCGCGGCGGAGCTGAAAATGTCGGCTGTCATGAGTGTCCGTTCTGGCGGGCGAAGACCCGGTGAGCTGGGGAAAGGGATGCGAGGAGGAAACCGGCGGCTTCCTCCTGCATGTCCGTGGTGAAAGCGTGTCCGCCCGGCCAGAAGCTGCCGGTGTAGCGGCCGGACGCATGCTGCGCGCCCAGCAGGGCATCGGCGTCGCGCATTCCGTTTTCTGGGAACAGCTCGTCGGCGAGTGCGTACTGCACCAGGAAGCGGTCCGCCGTCGAGCGCGCCGCGAGCTCGGGATAGTCGCCCAGCCGCGATAGGCCGGGGGTCTGGAGGAGCCAGGAGTGGGCATCCAGGTACGACGGGACCAGCGAGCGGTACGTGGTCATCATGCACGTGACCACGAAACTGCGGACGAGCGGGCTGAGCGCGGCCAGCATCAGCGAGCGGCCGCCTCCTCCGGAGAAACCGATGCTGCCCAGCCGGCCGGCGTCCACGCCCGGAAGCCCCGCAAGGACGCGGAGGGCCGCGAGGTCGTCGTGCGCCACCATTCCGGCGAAGCTCGTGCCCAGGAGGCCGGCTGCTTTTGCAACAGTGTCCTCGTGCGCCGCCGCGGCGGCGTCGTAGAGGTCCGCTTCAGAAGGTACGACGCCGGCCTCCCGCCAGAGTGCCTTGCGGCCCTCGACGACGGCGGCTGTCCGCCACGGGGGCGTGCCCAGGTCGAAGCGGCGGCTGCCCCAGGAGAAGGCGTCGTGGGCCAGGACCGCGAAGCCCTGGGATGCCAGCCAGGTGGCAAAGGGGCGGCCGCCGTAGAGCTTCTGCTGGAGGGTCGATGTTTGCAGGCCGCGATTGGCGGAGTATCGGTTCACGAGCTGTGCATCCACGAGGCGTTCGGCGCCGCCGGACTTGATGCCGGCATGGCAGTGGAGGGCCAGGACTCCCGGCAACGGACCGGACGCGCCAGCCGGGCGCAGGAACCAGGCACGCGTGCGGGGACCGAACCCCAACTGCCAGCTGACCCGTGAAGTAGTGACGCCGTCGTGCGTCTCCTCCGACTCGAAGGCAACTGACTCCGGCGCAGCTGACTCCGGCGCAGCGCCGGCGCCGGAGTTCGCCGGAGCGGACGGGACACCGAGGGCGTCTGCCAGCGCCTGCCCCGCGGGAGTCTCCGCGATGTGGCGCGGATGCGACCACAGGTAGGAAGGCCAGTTTTCGAAACCGCCAATTGCGCTGGGCCGAGGCGCAGCATCCATGGTGCCCGGATTCATCGGCGCGTCCTGCCGGGTGCAAACATCATCGTCCTGCCTCTCGCAGCTGCTCTGATCCGGAATTGGCCGAATTTCAGAAAACGCTTTCTCAAAAATTAGCAAAAGGCTGTACAGCGGTCAAGAAAGCGTTTACTTTGGTACAAAGCCGCTGTTGGCCCGGTCAGTCCGGAAGCCAGGCAGGCGGGTGGTGCCGGAACTGTTTGGCACGGCCCGGGAGGGCTAGAGCACTTCACACCAGCACGCCGTGGAAGGCCACGATGACCAAAGGAGACCACATGGCCGCACAGCATTACCCGGGGACGCCGGCAGGCGCCCGTCAACCGAGGGGGACGCAATGAGCGCCATCAGCGAACTGTCCTCCATAGGCCGGCGCAAAGGGCCGGCTACTCCCGAGGAGAAACGCGCTAACCGCCGTGACAACAAGGCAGCCTACATCTTCCTGTTGCCATGGCTGATCGGTCTCGTGGCCATCACTGTTGGCCCCATGATCATGTCCCTCTACCTGTCCTTCACGGACTACAACCTGCTGCAGCCGCCGGAATGGGTGGGGCTGGATAACTTCACCCGCATGCTGGGCGATGCACGGCTGCACAATTCACTGCGCGTGACCTTCACGTACGTGCTGGTCGGGGTTCCGATGCAGCTGGCGGTCGCGCTGCTGATTGCGCTGGTGCTGGACAAAGGCCTCCGCGGCCTGCCGTTCTACCGGTCCATCTTCTACTTGCCGTCCCTGCTCGGCGGCTCGGTTGCCGTCGCCATCCTCTGGAAGCAGATCTTCGGAACCTCCGGCCTGGTGAACCAGGTGCTGGCCATGTTCGGGGTCACCGGACCGGGCTGGATCTCGGACCCGTCCACCTCGCTTGGCTCCATCATCCTGCTCCATGTCTGGACGTTCGGCAGCCCCATGATCATCTTCCTTGCGGGCCTGCGCCAGATTCCCAACATGTATTACGAGGCGGCCGAGGTTGACGGAGCCACCACCCTGCAGAAGTTCTGGCGGATCACCTTGCCGATGCTGAGCCCGATCATCTTCTTCAACCTCGTCCTGCAGATCATCGGATCCTTCCAGTCCTTCACCCAGGCGTTCATCGTCTCGGGAGGCAACGGCGGACCGTCCGACTCCACGATGTTCTTCACGCTTTACCTCTACCAGAAGGGATTCGGCCAGTTCGACATGGGGTACGCCTCGGCGATGGCCTGGTTCCTGTTGGTGATCATCGGCGCTTTCACGGCCATCAACTTCATCGCTTCAAAGTATTGGGTGTTCTACGATGACTGAACTAAAGACCTTGCCGGCTCCGGAGAAACTGCCGTCCTCCGAAGGGAAAACGAGGGGCAAGAGCCCCAGGGGCGGCAGCAGGAAACGCGAATCCCGGGGAACGCTGGCCTTCAGCCGCGGCGCGCGGATCAAGGCGTTGGCCAAGCATGCGGTGCTGATCATTGCCGGCGGCGTCATGATCTACCCGCTGCTGTGGATGGTGGTTTCATCGCTGCGGCCCAACGACCTGATCTTCCGCGAACCCGGGCTCTGGCTGAACAGCCTGGAGATGGGCAATTATGTCGACGGCTGGTCCGCGCTGACCCACCCCTTCGGGCACTACATGCTCAACTCCGCGGTGGTGGTGATCGGCTCCATCCTGGGCAACCTGATCTCCTGCTCCATGGCCGCCTACGCCTTCGCGCGGCTGCAGTTCAGCGGCAAGAGGCTGTTCTTCGGCATCATGCTGCTGACCATCATGCTGCCGTTCCACGTGATCATCGTGCCGCAGTACATCCTGTTCTCGCAGATCGGCTGGGTGAACACCTTCTGGCCGCTGATTGTGCCCAAGCTCCTGGCAACGGATGCGTTCTTCGTGTTCCTCATGGTGCAGTTCATCCGCGGCATTCCGAAGGAACTGGATGAAGCCGCACGGATCGACGGCGCCGGCCACCCGCGCATCTTCCTGCAGGTCATCCTGCCGCTGATGGTCCCGGCCCTGGCCACCACCACCATCTTCACGTTCATCTGGACCTGGAACGACTTCTTCGGGGCCCTGATCTACCTGACGGATCCCGAGATGTTCACCGTCCCGGTGGCACTGCGAGCGTTTGTGGACTCGCAGTCCGCGACAAGCTGGGGCTCGCTCTTCGCGATGTCCATTGTGTCGCTGCTGCCGGTGTTCCTGGTGTTCCTCTTCGGCCAGCGCTTCCTCATCAAGGGCATCGCGACCACGGGCATCAAATAGGCGCTGCTGTTCCGCAGCGGGACGGGCCGGGTGCTTGGGCGGGGCTCATGCCTGACAGCCCGGCAGTTCTTAGCAGTCCTTAGCAGTTTCTGGCTGTTCCTGGGGTGGATGGGTGTTCGTTGCCCCTCCGCCCCAACCCCTTGGGCCAGGTGCCGAAATTGGCATGTGAAACATCTTGTATTACAAGTTCCTTGCTTGTATTCTCAGATATGAGAAAGCGTTTTCTCACCAGCTTTCAAGTCTTTCAGCCTTCGAACCCAATCAGCTTTCAAGATCAAAGAAGATCGGAGAATCCAGTGCCGCTATTTTCCCGCCCTGCCTCAGCCGCCAGTCGTGGCGCAGCAGGGGCAAAGTCCGCCCAGTCCCGGCGGGGGCTGCGCCGCATCGGCGCGGTCGCCGCAGCTGCCGCCGTCGTCCTGGCCCTCAGTGCCTGCGGTGGGGGAGCCGCTCCGCAGAGTGCCGACGGCAAAGTTGAACTCCGCTTCTCCTGGTGGGGAGGCGACAAGCGTGCACAGCTGACACAGGCCGCGATTGCTGCCTTCGAAGCCGAGAATCCGAACATCAAGATCAAGCCCGAGTTTGGCGACTGGAGCGGTTACTGGGACAAGTTGGCCACCCAGGTTGCGGCCAACGACGCCCCGGACATCATCCAGATGGACGAAAAGTACATCACGGAGTACTCCAGCCGCGGCGCCCTCCTGGATCTTTCCAAGTACGACATCGACACGTCCAAGTTTGATGAAGCCGCCCTCAATGCCGGCAAGAACGAGGACGGTTTGACCGGCATTGCCGCCGGGATCAACGCGGCCACCATTCTGGCCAACCCGGCTGTCTTCAAGGCTGCAGGCGTTGAGATGCCTGATGACAGCACATGGACGTGGGAGGACTTCGAACGCATCTCCGCCGAGGTCACGGCAAAGTCGCCGAAGGGTACGTACGGCGCCGCTGCCTATGGAACCGATGAAGCCTCGCTCGGTGTATGGCTCCGGCAGAACGGCAAGTCGCTGTACACCAACGACGGGAAGCTGGGCTTCGAGCCGAGCGACATCGCCGAGTGGTGGGCGTTCCTGAAGGAGCTCAGCGAGAAGAAGGCTGTCCCGTCTGCCTCCGAGGTGGTTGAGGCCGAGGCTGCACCGCTGGACCAGAGTGGCCTCGCCACGGGCAAGAACGGGCTCGCCTTCTGGTGGTCCAACCAGTTGCCGGCCCTGGAGAAGGCTGCCGGCGGCGAGCTGCAGATACTGCGGTTCCCGTCCAAGACCGGTAGCTCGGCCGACGCCAATCTTTGGTACAAGGCTTCCCAGTTCTGGTCCGCGTCTTCCCGCACCAAGCACCCTGAAGAAACCGCTAAGTTCATCGACTTCCTGGCCAACAACACCAAGGCCGGCGAAGCGCTCCTGGCCGACCGCGGTGTGTACCCCAACTCCGATGTCCGGGCAGCAATCGAGCCCAAGCTGACCCCCGCCGACATCAAGGTGGTCAAGTTCATTGACCAGATCAAGGGCGAGCTCGGCGAGGCTCCGGCACCGCCGCCGAAGGGCGCTGGTGCCATCCAGGAGATCGTCAAGCGCTACACCTCGGAGGTGCTCTTCGACCGGCTGTCCACTGAGGAAGCCGGCAAGAAGGCCGTTGATGAAATGAAGTCGGCCATCAGCTAGCCCTGCCCTCGAAGCTAAGCAGCCCGCGGATCCTAGGCTTGTCCGCAGATCCTGACCTTGTAGGGCAGGATCTGCGGACAACCCTCGGTCGTGTGCGGTGGAGCGTCCGGCGACGTAGTTAGTCCTCCGCGATTACCGCCACGCCTCCGGCCGGAACCGTACCTGCGAACCGCTCGCCGGACAGCAGTTCTTCCCCTGCCACACGGACCGTGGCATCGGCGCGCGAGTGGTTGATGGCGAACACGAAGCCCCTCCCGTCGGCGTCGCGGCGTCGCGTCAATTCGACCCCCTGGTCAGCTTCGGCCGCTGCAGCAACTCCGGACTCGGCGAGCAGGCGGTCCACCAGTGCTTCGATGCCGTCCTGGTCCGGGAACGTGGCCAAATACCAGGCCGAACCCGCTCCCGCGGGGCGACGGGTCAGGGCGGGAACGCCGTCGAGCGGATATTCAGTGAACGTCGCGAGGACCTCAGCCGGCCCGTCCGTAGAAGCACCCACCACGCGAACGTGCTCGCTCCACACCGAGCCCACCCAGCCGTCGCCGGGACTTTCGCCGGTGCCGTCGCTGAGGCCGTTGCTGAGCTTCACGGTCGACCCGGCCAGCAGCGGATGGAATTCCTCCACGGTGACTCCCAGCAGGTCACGGAACGCGCCGGGGTAACCGCCGAGCCGGATGTGGTCCCGTTCGTCGACGATCCCGCTGAAGTAGCTGACCAGGACGGTGGCCCCGGCCCGGGCCGCCGAAGCGATGTTGGCAGCGGCGGCATCTGTGACGTTGTAAAGGGTGCATACGAGCACCAGGCCGTAGCCTTCCAGCGACGCGGTGGGGTGCACAAAATCCGCCGAGATCCCGCGCAGGAACAACGAACGGTGGAAAGCCCGCATCAGGTCCAGGTATTTGACGTCCTGGCTCGGGTGGGAGTCGATTTCGCTGGCCCACCAGGCCTCGTAGTCGAACACGATGGCCGCCCGGGACTCAACCCGCGACCCGCGCACGGGCGCCAGCCGCTTCAGGGAGGCACCCAGCTCCACCACCTCGCGCCAGACACGGGTGTCGCGCCCGCCGTGGGGGACCATGGCGGAGTGGAATTTCTCCGAACCGGCGAAGCTCTGCCGCCACTGGAAGAACATCACGGCGTCGGCCCCGCGGGCCACGTGCGCCAGGGAATTGCGCAGCATTTCGCCCGGCATCTTGGGCTGGTTGCGCGGCTGCCAGTTCACCGCCGACGTCGAGTGTTCCATCAGGATCCACGGGTCACCGCCTGCAACGCCGCGCGTGAGATCCGCGCTGAACGCGAGCTCGATCTGCCGTTCCGGATCGGCGGCCACCAGATAGTGGTCGTTGGCGATCACGTCCAGGTCCTGGGCCCACTCGAAATAGTCCATGGACTTCGTGGCGCTCGAAACCATGAGGTTGGTGGTGGCAGGCACCCCCGGAGTCACCTCGCGCAGCACCTCAAGCAGCGCACCGTAGTAGTCCATGAGCGCCCAGGAATTGAAACGCTGGAAGTCCAGCTGCTGGCCCGGATTCAGCGTGGAAGGCGCTACCCGCGGCGGCAGGATTTCCTCAAACGAAGCGTAATGCTGGGACCAGAATGCCGTCCCCCACGCCGCGTTCAGGGCGTCGATGCTCCCGTAGCGCCGTTCGAGCCATGCGCGGAAGGCAGCCGCGTCCTCGTCGCCGTAGAACTCCGAAACGTGGCAGCCGAGTTCGTTGTCCACGTGCCACAACGCCAGTGCCGGGTGGTCCTTGTAACGCTCTGCCAGGACCCGCGTGATGCCGGTGGCGTACCGCCGGTAAACGGCCGACGACGGCGTGTAGTGCCGCCGTGAGCCCGGCCCCAGCACGGTTCCGTCAGCCGTAACCGGAAGGATTTCGGGGTGCTTGCGCACGAGCCAGGCCGGGGGAGCGGCAGTAGCGGTTGCGAGGGCCACCTTGATGCCTGCCGCCGCCAGGTTGTCCAGGACATCGTCCAGCCAGCCGAAGTCATATTCGCCTTCCGAAGGCTCCAGCAGCCCCCAGGAGAAGATGCCCACGCTGAGGAAGGTGACCCCGGCTTCCTTCATCAGTTCCAGGTCCTCCATCCGGACACTGACCGGCCACTGTTCAGGGTTATAGTCGCCTCCGTAGGCGATGCCTTCGAGGCTGGTCCACACCGCGGGCGCAGGTGATTTTTCCTGGGGTGACATGGGACTCCTTCGTCGTTGCTGATGCAAGCTGCCGGCAAGAAAGCAGATGTTTGGAAAACGCTTGCCCAAATGTGGGAATGACGATATTGTATCGTTTCAGAAAGCGTGTGTAAGCCAAGTCACTACTCTCGTTGTAGGGAATCACAAAGAATCGCGCTTACACAACCGAGCAAGGAGGCTCTTATGATCAACAGAAGGAATTTCCTCACCACCGTGGCACTGGGCACCGCATCTGCCGCCGTGCTGGCGGCGTGTGGCTCCCCGGCCCCCGCCCAGACGGGTTCGGCGGAGAATCCGGTCACCATCAACTACACCTGGTGGGGCAACGACGATCGCGCGGAGCGCACCCGCAAGGCCATCGCCCTGTTCGAGTCGAAGAACCCGGACATTAAGGTCAACGGCAACTTCACCGACTTCGCAGGCTATTGGCAGAAGCGTGCCACGGAGGCAGCCGGTGGCGGACTTCCCGACGTGATGCAGTGGGACCTGTCCTACCTGCGGGACTATGGCCAGCGCAACCAGCTCCTGGACCTCGGCACGGTCAAGATCAACACGGACGCCTTCGACAAGTCCCTCCTGCCCTCCGGCCAGATCCGCGGCAAGACCTACGGCATCCCCACCAGCACCAACGCCTTCGCCGTTTACTACGACCCCGCCAAACTCGCCTCACTCGGAATCGCGGAACCGGACGGCACCTGGACCTACAAGGAATACAACGCCTTCCTGGCCGAGGTCGGAGCAAAGAGCAACGGCGCTCTTTTCGGCGGCACGGACTACACCGGCATCTGGTGGATGTTCAACATCTGGCTGCGCCAGAACAACATCGAAGCCTTCACCGAGGACGGCAAGCTCGGCTTCGCCAAGGATGACCTGAAGAAGTGGTGGAACCAGACAGCGGCCCTCCGCGGCACTCCCGCCATCGTTTCCGAAGAGCGCGTCACCCAGCTCGCCCCGAAGTCGCCGTTCGGCTCAAACGTCTCAGCCACCGAATCCACCTGGGACAACTTCATGGCCGCCTACCTTGGGGACAGCGGCGCCAAGGAACTCAAGCTCGTTCCGGTTCCCTCCGATGACAAGGACAACCTGGGCCTGTTCCTCAAGCCCTCCATGCTGATGGTTGCCAGCGCCAAGACCAAGTTCAAGGACGCCGCTGCACGGTTCATCGACTTCATGGTCAATGACCCCGAGGTGGGCCAGATCTTCAAGACCTCCCGCGGCGTTCCGGCGTCGAAGACCCAGCGCGACGGCACCACGTTCGAGGGCACCGACAAGCTGGTTGTGGATTACGAGAAGTCCATCGAGAAGTACCTCAAGGACGCCCCCGAGCCGCCCATCGTCGGTTTCGGCACGCTGGAAACCTCCTTCAAGCGCATCAGCTCGGACCTGAACTTCGGCAAACTCACCGTGGACGGCGCCGCCGACGCATGGTTCAAGGAAGCCGAAGACCTCATCAAGCAGAACGCCTGAGCAGCGTATTGTCTGCCCGACGTTCACAACTGACGGATTGAACTCGTGACTCAAAGCCCAACCCTGAGCAGGCGTTCGACGCCGTCCGCTCCCTCGCAGCCGCGCAAGTCGCGGCAGCGGGGGGCGGATGCCCGCGCCGGCTACACCTTCCTGCTGCCCTGGCTGCTGGGATTCATCGCCCTGACCGTGGGCCCGATGATTTCCTCGCTCTACCTGTCCTTCACCAACTACAACCTCTTCGACCCGCCCAAGTGGATCGGGCTGGATAACTACGCCACCCTGTTCCAGGACGAACGGTTCCTGGGGTCCGTCGGCGTGACCCTGTCCTACGTGGTCTTCGGTACCCCGCTCAAGCTCGCCGCGGCACTGGCCGTGGCCATGCTCCTGAACAGCGCGCGCAAGGGCCAGGGGTTCTACCGCTCGGCGTTCTATGCCCCATCCCTGATCGGCGCGTCCGTTTCCATCGCGATCGTCTGGAAGGCCATGTTCGGCGATTCCGGCCCGGTGGACCAGGGCCTGTCCTTCTTCGGCATCAACCTCGGCGGCTGGGTGGGCAACCCCTCCATGACCATGCCCATGATGATCCTGCTGACCGTCTGGCAGTTCGGCGCCCCGATGGTGATCTTCCTCGCCGGCCTCAAGCAGATCCCCGCCGATCTCTACGAAGCAGCGTCCATGGACGGTGCGGGCCCGGTCCGGAAGTTCTTCAACATCACCTGGCCGATGCTCTCCCCGGTGATCTTCTTCAACCTGCTGATGGAAACCATCCACGCATTCCAGATCTTCGCCTCGGCCTACATCATCTCCAACGGTGAAGGCGGCCCGGCCGGCTCCACCCTCTTCTACACCCTCTACCTCTACCTGCGCGGCTTCAGCGACTTCCGGATGGGCTACGCCTCGGCCATGGCCTGGCTCCTGGTGATCGTCGTCGGCATCATCACCCTCATCTTCTTCAAAACCTCCAAGTCCTGGGTCCACTACAGCGGTGATTCGAAATGACAACCATGGCAACCCCCACCAAACCGGCAACAGAAGCGCCGGCACCCGTGTACAACCCGAAGTCCGAGTCCGTGGGGGCCAAGCGCATCAAGAGCGCCATTTTCCACGTCGTGGCGCTTGCCCTGACCGGTGTGGTGCTCTACCCCGCACTGTGGATGGTCGCGTCGTCCTTCAAGCCGAACTCCGAAATCGGCGGGGCCAACACCTCCCTGTGGTCCAACAATTTCAGCTTCGACAACTTCGTCACCGCCATGGACGGGATCGGCGGGGTGTCCACCCTGCAGTTCTTCACCAACTCCCTGATCCTGGCCATCGGCGCCGTGGTGGGCACCATCCTCTCCGCCAGCGTCTCGGCCTATGCGTTCGCGCGGATCAAGTTCCCGGGCCGCAGCGTGTTCTTCGGCATGATGATCGCCACCCTGCTCCTGCCCTTCCACGTGGTGATCATTCCGCAGTACATCGTCTTCCAGCAGCTGGGCCTCGTGGACACCTACATCCCGCTGCTCATCGGCAAGTTCCTGGCCGCGGACGCGTTCTTCGTCTTCCTGATGGTCCAGTTCATGCGGAACCTCCCGGCCGAACTGGACGAGGCAGCCCGCATCGACGGCGCCGGCCACGTCCGGATCTTCACCGCCATCATGCTGCCCCTGATGAAACCGGCCCTGATCTCCACCTCGATCTTCTCCTTCATCTGGAGCTGGAACGACTTCCTCGGACCGCTGCTCTACCTGAACACCCCGGAGAAGTACCCGCTGCCGCTGGCCCTGCGCCTCTTCGTGGACCAGACCCAAAGCTCGGACTACGGAGCCATGATCGCCATGTCCGTCCTTGCCCTCCTCCCGGTACTGATCTTCTTCCTCGTCTTCCAGCGCTACATCGTTGAAGGCGTCTCCACCCAAGGCCTCAAGGGCTAACAGAAAATGAGCTTCATGGACAGCACCACGCCCGCGTCAGGCCGCGACGACCGGATCCCGGTCAACCGCTTTGCACTGTTTTCCGAGACCCTGCTGGCCGGACTACTGGTGCTGGTGCTGTCCCTTCCGCTGGTCACCATCCCCGCCGCCTATGCCGCGGGCATCACCCACCTCGAGCGCCACCTCTCCGGCCGGGACGATTCCATCCGTGCCCTCTGGGGCACGTTCCGCTCAGCGCTGCCGGGCAGCTGGAAGCTGGGCATCACGACGGCGGCAGCCGCCGTCGTGATTGTCCTGAACCTCCTGCTCACCATGGTGGGGCAGTTGCCCGGCCAGGCGGTGGTCCTGCCCGCCACCCTGATCCTGGCGGCTGCCGGAGCGATCCTGCTGCTGCGCACCGCGGCGGCATGGTCCGACTTCGCCGGCCCCGCCGTTGGCGCCGACCAATCAACCAAGGCAACCGGCACCAAGGCAACCGGTGCCTGGCCCGCCGCCCTTGCCGCCGGCAAGGCGCTGTCGCTTCGCGACTGGACAGGTTCCCTGCTGCTGGCCGCCGCGCTCTTTGCCGCCGTGGTGTTCGTCTGGATGCTGGCCGCGCTCTTCGTGGTGGTTCCCGGCACCCTGATCCTGGCCTCCGCTTCGGTCAAAATGCGTTCCACCCGCGCCTAGTTCCACCCGCGCCAAACTGCCCCGGCAGGTCCTCCTTTTTGCAGGTCCCCCAGTAGGTCCATTTCACTATCGAACTGAGCCAGACGTGTCTTCCGAGCGCCCCCAGTCCGCAGAGTCCCTCCGAGCCGCCACTGACCGTCCGCCGCGCTGGTACCACCCGCTGGCCCAGCGCAACTACCGACTCTTCGTCGCCATCCAGCTCGCCGGGAGCACCGGAATCTGGATGCAGCGGCTCGCCCAGGACTGGCTGGTCCTGCAGCTGACGGGAAGCCCCGCGGCAGTGGGTGTGGCCGTGGCCCTCCAGTTCCTGCCCATGCTGGTGGTGGGCCCGCTGAGCGGCATCCTCGTGGACCTTTACCCGAAGCGCCGGATCCTCCTCGTATGCCAGGCGATCACTGCCCTGCTCGCCTTGGCCCTTGCGGTCCTGGATGCCGGCGGCGGGATCACCGTCTGGGCGGTCTACGCCTGCTGCGTTGCCCTGGGCATCACGTCGGCGGTGGACGGTCCGGCGCGCCAGGTATTCGTCAACGAGGTGGTGGGCGACGCCGCCCTGCGTCCCGCGATCGGACTGAACAGCGCCATCGGCCAGCTTGGCGCGATGCTGGGTCCCGCGCTCGGTGGCCTGCTGATCGCCAGGATCGGTTCCGCCGCCGCCTTCGCTGCGAACGCCCTGGTGTGCCTGGCTGTGCTGGGCCTGATCGCCGCCATCCGGACGTCGCAGCTTTACCCCAGTGCGCCGCCCCTTCGTGGCCGCGGGCAGGTCCTCGCCGGCTTCCGCTACGTCCGCCATCGGCCCTCCCTGGCCCTGGTCATGCTGCTCGCCGGGCTCCTGGGCGCCTTCGGCATGAACGGGCCCGTGGTGCTCGCCGCCTTCGCCGAGGACGTGTGGCACAGCGGCGCCGCCGGGTTCGGCATGTTCAACACCTTCAGCGCCCTGGGCGCGCTGGCCGGAGCCCTGCTGGCGGCGCGGCTGCGGACCCTGGGCCGAAAGGGGATCGTGGCGAGCGCCGGGCTGTTCGGGCTGACCCAGCTGATCGCTGCGCTGATGCCCACGCAGGAGCTGTTCGTGGCCATGCTGGTGCTGGTGGGCGTGATGACGCTGCTCTTCCTGACCAGCGCTGCCACCACTGTCCAATTGGAGGCCGGCGCGGGAGTCCGCGGCCGTGTGCTGGCGCTCTACCTGCCGCTCCTGCTGGGCGGGCACGCGCTGGGCGGGCTGCTGGCCGGCTGGCTCACGGAGGAGTTTGGCGTCCGCACCGGCCTGGTGGTGACGGGGGCGCTGGGCATGCTGTCCGCTGCGGTCATCGGCCTGCTGCTTTGGCTGAACGCCCGACGGCGGACCGAGGCTTCCTGAGGGAGCAGTGCCGAGAGTCGGCACCGACCCCGCGATCTGACGAAAAGGGCCGCCAAACGCCGGGCATAGCGGCCATAGATGGCGAATGGCCAAACGCCGGGCGCCGGCAGTCCCGTGTCCAGGCAGTCCCGGGCCGGACCCAAGTCGCCCTTGACTGTGATGTGACACACACCTAGTGTGGGTGAGAAAGCGTTTTCTCGCTTCAATTAAACCAAGCCGTCAAGAGGACATCGAATGATTTTGCGCGCCCTGAAATCCCGAACTCCCAAGATCGCAGCCGTGGCAGCCGCCCTCGCCCTGACCCTTTCGGGCTGCGGTGGTGGTGCCCAGCCAGATGCCGGCGGACCGGTCACATTACGCGTCACCTGGTGGGGTTCGGACGTCAGGCACAAGATGACGCAGGAGCTGATCGACGCATTTGAGGCCAAGAACCCCAATATCAAGATTGAAGGCGAATACGGGGACTGGTCGGGCTACTGGGACAAACTCGCTACCCAGGTGGCTTCGCAACAGGCCCCGGACGTCATCCAGATGGACCTCCAGTACCTGGGGGAGTACTCCAAGCGCGGTGCGCTGCTGGACCTGAAGGACGTGGACCTGTCCAAGTTCGACAAGGCCGCGGCTGACGCCGGCAAGACTCCGGACGGGCAGTTTGCGGTGACGGCAGGGATGAATGCGCTGGTGGTGCTGGCCAACCCCTCGCTGATCTCCGCCAGCGGCGTGACCCTGCCGGACGACCAGTCCTGGACCTGGAAGGACTACGAGCAGACGGCCGCGGACATCACAGCCAAGGGAAAGGCGGGCACCTACGGTTCCGGGCCCGTGACCGGTGACGCCTCCTTCAACCTGTGGCTGCGCCAGCACGGCAAGTCACTGTTTACCTCGGACGGAAAGCTCGGATTCGACGAAGCGGACGCCAAGGGCTTCTTCGAGTTCCAGGCCGACCTCCGTGACGCGAAGTCCGTCCCGCCGGCTTCCATCCTCACCGAAGAGGCCAGCGCGCCGCTGGACCAGACGGGCATGGCAACTAACAAGTTTGCCCTGGGATGGATGTGGTCCAACCAACTGGGTGCCCTGACCAAGGCCTCCGGACAGCCGCTGGAAATCAAGCGCCCGCCGAGCACCGACGGGAACGCAAAGTCGGCCCAGCAGTACTACAAGGCATCCCAGTTCTGGTCGGCAAGCTCCCGGACCAAGCACCCCAAGGAAGCCCAGCAGTTCATCGACTTCCTGGCCAACAGCGTCGAAGCGGGAGAGATCGCGCTGGCGGACCGCGGCATTCCCGGCAACTCTGAGGTCCGCGCCGCCATCACGCCCAAGCTCAGCGCAGTGGACGCAGCCACAGCATCCTTCATTGACGACATTGCGGACGAAGTGGGCGACTCGCCGGCAGTGCCCCCGGCAGGTGCAAGCCCGGCCGGGGAAATCCTCACCCGTTTCTCCAGCGACGTGCACTTCGGCCGCCTCAGTCCGGAGGAGGCCGCGAAGAAGGCCATCGAGGAACTCAAGAGCGGGTTGAGCTAGCCGGCCGGAAGTGCCAGGTCCTCGGGTGGATCCGGAACTTCACGTTGCTCCATCCGCTAGCCGGCAGACAAACCGGCGGCCAGGCCGGCAGCGTCCTCCGGAGTCAGCGTGCCGTCCGCGATCCACACTGTGAAGGAGCGCGAGACGGCTTCCCCGGCGGCGAGCTTCACGGGCCTGTTCCAGGCGAGGGCCGAGCCCACCCCGGGGTAGCCGGACAGCCGGACGAACCACGGATCCGGCGCCTCCGCAGGCCCGGCGAACACCAGGCTCGCCGGGCCCTCCCGGAACTCCGCGGTCCACGCCAGCCAGGGCGAGACAGAGCCGTGGACGTCAGTTTCCCCGTGCTCCGCGGCTGTAAAGACTTCAGCCGCGGAGCACGCGGGCAGCCGCCAGAAGAATCCGCCGTAGCCGCTGCCAGCGGCACCGTTGGAGCCGGGGCCTCCCAGTGAGGCGTCGACGACGGCGGTCAGTTCCGTCGCCAGGTCCAGCCGCCAAGTTCGTGCGTCCACCTGAATCGGCCGGATGCTGCGGCGCTCGCGGAGGAGTTCGCTGCCATCCGGAGCCTGCCAGCTCAGTTCCTGCTGCACGGAATTACCGTCACGCGACCCCGGCACTGAAGCGGCGGAGAGCTGCACGATCCTGCCGTGGTCCGGGAGTTCTTCGTACCGTCCGGCTGTGCGGGTGTAGGTCTTACCGCCCCAGAAATTGATGCCGTTGACGTCCTGCAGGGCCACGCCCGCACCGAGGTGCCAGGGGTGGTCCGACGGGAGGTGGTCCGTGACCGTGACACCACCGAGCGTGCGCACCGGGTGCAGGTATGGCCGGGGTGAGAGCCTTGCCGCGATGGCGGTGCCGTCCTGCAGGGTGGCCACCGTGGTGGCACCGCTTAGCTCGCCGGCCGCAGGACCGCCGTCGTGCTGGCCGCCAGCCTGAACGGCGAGGTCCTGAACGGTGAGCGAAGGATTCTCCGGGTTGTCGGCCGCGGACCGTGCCCACGGCAGGCCAAGCTCGCTGAAGGTGGCGTGTGCCGCCGTCGCGCGTTCCAGCGCGTCCTCGATGCCGGCGATCACGGCGTGGGCGGAATCGCCGTCGCCCGTCCAGTTGATGTACTGCGCAGGGATCAGTGCCGGAGCGTCGGCGGTGCGGATGGCTTCAAGCACGCCCATGAACGCGCCGCTGTCGGCGAGCGGGCTGATGAGCGGCGCAGCGTGGGGTGGGCTGTCCGGCGAGTGGTGCTGGCGCAGGTGTTCCAGCAGGTTCTCGGTGAGGTCGTCCCGGCCGAAGACCTGGCTGCGCTCGCCGTCGATGCCTCTGATGCTGAGGCGGTCTTCGGTGTAGTGGAACACCGCGGTTCCTTCGCTGCCTTGCAGCGTGATGTACGGTTCCACGGATTCGGTGGCGCACAGCGTGAGCGCGCAGGTGATGGGCAGCCCCGATGTGGTTCGCACCCGGATCACGGAGGTGTCGTCCGATTCATTGTCGTTGGCCCGGTAGAGGTCCGTTTCCACGGATTCGAGATCATCCAGGGTCCGCGCGCCGGCGATCCTCAAGGCCGTGGCGATGGCATGCGCCAGCGGATTGGTGGCCACACCGTCCACGACGTCGACGCCGTTCAGGCTGCGCTTGCCCGCCCAGCGCGAACGCTTGTAGTAGGCACGGTCCCGCACCCAGCGCCCGGTGGCGGAGATCCCCAGGAGCGTGCCGATCTCGCCCGCCGCGAGCAGGTCCTCAATGGCCTGCAGCGCGTGGGAGCCGAGGCTTTGGAAGCCGATCTGGACACTGCGTCCGGCTTCGGCGGCGGCCTCCTGCAGCCGGTTAAAGTCGGCCAGTGAAGCGACGGGAGGCTTCTCCAGATATAGGTCGGCGTGAGGGAGGGCGGTCAGCGCCAGGGGTGCGTGCGTCTGGATGGGCGTGGCCACGATGACGAGGTCCAGCGCCGGGGTTGCCGCCAGGAGTTCGTCAAGGTTGCTAAAGACCGCAGTCTCGGAAGGAAGAGCGCCCGGCGCAGGAGGATTTGGATCCGCAACAGCCACGAGGGTGACGGCGCCGCTTGCCTGCAGCCGTTCAAGGTTGCGGAGGTGGTGCGTCCCGAAGCCGTGGACCCCGACGAGTGCCACCCTGGCCGCTGACGTAGTGGGGAGTTTGCGTTCTTCCGGGACGGGCTCGGACAGGGTGCCCATGGCTCTCCTCTTCTGTCCCCGGGACGGGGTGTTGACGTCGGTGTCTGTTCAGGAAATCGCCGGGCCGGGGCCCTGGACGGCTGACATCAGCCTAGGCCGGGCCGGCCAGGCATAACCTATGGTAAGCGCTTTCCAAAATGCTGATGACAACAGCATAACCCGGCCGGACGGATTATGTAACGATTCAAATTGCACCTTGACCGCCACTCCAAAAGCGTCTAGATTTTCGAGAAACCGCTTACTTACGTGACGTGGACCACTGAGGCCCCCGTTCCTGCAACGATGGAGAGATCGGAGGCTAGACGTGCTGACTGGAAGTTTTAGCGCGAAGGCATATTCATTCTTCGACACCCTGCTGTGGATTGCATGCCTGAACCTGTTTTGGATCGTGTTCTCACTGGCCGGCCTGGGGGTATTTGGCGTTGGCCCTGCGACCGCGGCCGCGCAGATCCTGGTGCGCCGTAGGGTCCGGGGCGAGGCTGCCCCGCTGTTTCGTGCGTTCACGAAGGAATTTGGGCGCAACTTTGGCCGCGGAAACGCCCTGGCGCTGCCGGTTATGCTCGCCGGCGCAGCCCTCTCCCTGAACTGGAACTACTTCTCCGGCTCCGGCGACCTCCTGTCCCAGTTGATGGCTGCCGGCGTGTTCGTCGCTGCCATCGTCCTGGTGGCCGTGGTTTGCCATATCTTCCCCATGTTTGCCCGGTATGAGCTGCCGCTCCCGCAGTACCTTTTGATGTCCTCGCGGTTTGCCCTCCGCCACCTCGCGGGCACCGCGATCCTGCTTTTTGTGACCGCGGCTGCCCTGTTCGCCAGCCAGGCCTTGCCGGGACTTATCCCGTTCTTCAGCATCGGCGCATGGCTGTACGTCACCGGCTGGCTGTGCGACCGCTTCTTCACCGCCAATGACGACTCCGTGACGGCAGGCTCCGGCGTCGGCGCCGGACGCGAGATGGCGGGATCCCGGGCAGCGGCCGCAACGGTGGGTGCTCCGATTGCCTGAGCTGCGGGGTGGCGGCCCGCCCTGCGGACGTGCGGCTTATCCGGTCGCGCGCTGCTGCCCGAAGGTCTCCGCAATGGGCAGAAAGTGCCTTTGCGCGGCCATTGAATGAAACGTATCAAAGATGCGGAGATCCGAGGCCGCGAACCAAAACCGCACACACCAAACCATCAACAAACTGACCCAGCCAACCCCGAAGAAGTGGAAAAGGAAAACACCATGATCCGCAGAAAACTCAGCCTGGCGGCCGCCGTCGTGACCGCCACCGCACTGACCCTCACGGCCTGCAGCGGCGGTGAAGCCCCGGCTGCGGACACCTCGAAGATCAGCCTCATGGCGCCATTCCTCGAGGCGCAGCCGCCGTCGGCCGACGGCGCCGTGCAGCAGAAGCTCGAGGAGCTCACCGGCAAGGACATCAACATCACGTGGACGCCGAACGCGTCCTACGAGGACAAAATGAACATCACGCTGGCGTCCGCCGAAATTCCCCAGGTCATGGTGGTCCAGAGCAAGTCGCCCGGGTTCGTCAAGAACGCCGAGGCCGGCGCCTTCTGGGACCTCACCGACAAACTGGACGAGTACCCGAACCTGAAGACCACCTTCCCGGAGGTTGAGCAGAACGCCAGCATCAACGGCAAGGTCTATGGCGTCTTCCGCGCCCGCAACCCCATCCGTGCGGCCGTGATGTTCCGGCAGGACTGGCTGGACAAGCTTGGGCTGAAGGCACCCGAGACCACCGAGGACCTGTACAACGTAGCCAAGGCCTTTACTGAACAGGACCCGGACGGCAACGGCCAGGACGACACCTGGGGCATCACCATCCCCAAGTGGGGCGCCCTGGGCTCCAACAGCCCCTACGACATCATCGAAGAGTGGTACGGCGCCGGCAACCGCTGGACCGAAAAAGACGGGAAGCTGATCCCGAGCTTCGAAACCGAGGAGTTCCTCGAAGCCAACCGCTTCGTCAAGAAGATGGTGGACGAGAAGCTCATCAACCCTGACTTCGCCACCTTCGACGGCACCAAGTGGAACGAGCCGTTCTTCAACGGCAAGGGCGGCATCATCGTCGACGTCGACTCCCGCGTGAGTGTCCTCATCAACCTGTTCAAGCAGGCCAACCCCAATGACTTCGAAAACAAGGTGGGCTTCGTCGGTAACCTCAAGGGGCCCGACGGCGAACTCCACGCACACCCGACGGACGGCTACTCCGGCTTCCTGGCCATTCCCAAGACCAGCGTCCGGACCGAGGCTGAGCTGAAGAACGTCCTTGAGTTCCTGAACACCATGAACGGCAAGGAAGTGGCCGCCCTGCTGAACAACGGAATCGAGGGCGTGAACTTCACTGTCGAGGACGGAAAGGCCGCCACCATCAAGCCCGAGACGGCCGAGGGCAAAGCTGTGGCCACGGACATCAAGAGCTACGCGCAGCTGGGCACCAACGTCACCGGCAACAACTTCTACCCCGTCAAGCAGGCCTCCGACTACGAACAGAAAGTCTTCGACAAGCGCGTTGAGGTCATGGCGGAGGACCTGAAGAGTGCCGTCTACAACCCGGCTGCGGCCTTCGTATCACCGACCTACGTTGCCAAGGGTGCGCAGCTGGACAACATCGTGGCCGACGCCAGGATCAAATACCTGGCTGGCCAGATCGATGAGCAGGGCCTGAAGGACGCCATCAAGCTGTGGAAGTCCAGCGGCGGGGACAAGGTCCAGGAAGAGATCAACAAGCTCTGGCAGGACAGCAAGTGACAGCGTCCGCAGTTGACGTCAAAGCCCCGGAGCAGGCGCCGCCACCCGCGCCTGCCCCGGGGCGGCGACGCCGCTTCGCCGTCCATTTCGCGCATTACAAGTGGCTCTATCTGTTGCTATTGCCGGGCGTTGTCTACTTCGCGGTGTTCCGCTACGCCCCCATGTACGGGGTGTCCATCGCGTTTAAGGACTACGTTCCTTTCCTGGGCGTGAACGGCAGCCCGTGGGTTGGCTTCCAGCATTTCGAGGATTTCTTCGCCAACCCGGATTTCGGCCGGCTGCTGGGCAATACGCTGATCCTGGCATTCCTGAGCCTGGGGATCGTGTTCCCGCTGACCATCGTCCTGGCGTTGCTGCTGAACGAGGTCCGGCTGTCGATCCTCAAACGCACGGTCCAGACGCTCGTGTATATCCCGCACTTCCTGTCCTGGACCATTGTGGCGTCGTTGAGCTTCCTGCTGTTCGCCCTGGATTTCGGGCCTTTGTTCCTGTTCATCAACAACGTGCTGGGCACGGACATCGATTTCCTGTCGGATCCGGCCTGGTTCCGGCCGCTCATTGTGCTGCAGGAGATCTGGAAGAACACCGGCTGGGGGACCATCATCTTCCTCGCCGCCCTGGCCACTGTGGACCAGGACCAGTACGAGGCCGCCATCATCGACGGCGCCGGCCGGTTCCGCCGGGTCTGGCACATCACCCTGCCCGGGATCCGCTCCACCATCATCGTGATGCTCATCCTGGCGATCGGGCAGATGCTGAACACCGGCTTCGAACAGATCTACCTGATGACCAACGCCCTCAACCGGTCAGTGGCAGAGGTCTTTGACACCTACGTGTACTTCGTGGGCATCACCCAGGGCGCCTACTCCTATTCCACCGCCGTGGGTCTGTTCAAGTCATTGGTGGGCATCGTGCTGATCTTCGGCACCAACGCCCTGGCCAAGCGGTTCAACCAGAGCGGACTGTTCTAATGAAGATCCACAACACCACCGGCGGCCGGATCTTCGATGCCGCCAACTACGTCTTCCTGACCGGGATCGGCGTCCTGACGCTGCTGCCGTTCGTGTACGTGTTCGCCGGCTCCTTCGCCACCGAAGCCGAAATCACCCGCCGGGCCTTCTTCGTCTGGCCCGAACAGTTCAGCCTGGGCGCCTACGAATACATCTTCTCCACCCCCGCGTTCATCCGTGCCCTGGTCACCACGGTGCTCGTCACCGTGGTGGGTACCGTGGTGCAGCTGATCCTGACCGTCACCATGGCCTACCCGCTGGCCAAACGGAACCTCCGGGGCCGCCAGCTCATCCTGTCCCTGGTGGTCTTCGCCATGGTGTTCTCCGGCGGCATGATCCCCACGTTCCTGCTGATCAAGGACCTCGGCCTCCTCAACTCCTACTGGGCGCTGATCCTGCCGGCCGCGATCAACCCGTTCAGCCTGATCATCATCAAAAACTTCTTCCAGGAACTCCCCGCGGAGCTGGAGGAGTCCGCCAAAATGGACGGCGCCACCGAAGTCGGGATCCTCTGGCGGATCCTGCTCCCGCTGTCCAAACCGGTGCTCGCAACGTTCGCGCTGTTCTACGCCGTGGGCATCTGGAATGACTTCATGTCACCGCTGCTCTACCTCTCCGACAACTCCAAATGGACCCTGCAGATGTACCTGCGCCAGGTCACCGCTTCGTCCGACCTGCTCGGCACCGGCAACGTGGACCCGAACTACATCCCGCCGGAACAGGGCATCAAGTTCGCCGTGATTGTGGTGGCCACCCTGCCCATCCTGATCTTCTACCCGTTCCTGCAAAAGCACTTCGCCAAGGGAATGCTGATCGGATCCGTCAAGGGCTGAGCCGCGCCGCTCCAGCCGCGCCGCTCCAGCCGCGCCGCTCCAGCCGCGCCGCTCCAGCCGCGCCCTCCAGCCGCGCCGCAAACCCCTCATCCCAAACCGTCACCTGACCGAAAGGCCGAAGATGAAGATCCTCCTGGCCGGCGACTCGACGGTCGCCACGTGCCCCACCCACGAGTACCCGATGAGCGGCTGGGGCGCGCAGCTTGCCCCGCACGTGCACACGTGGGGTTCCGTCCACAATTTCGCCAAGGGCGGGGCCAGCACCGAGTCCTTCCGGGCCGAAGGGCTGTGGGACGCGCTGCTGGAACTGGCCGGCGAGGGCGACCTGGTGCTGATCCAGTTCGGCCACAACGACCAAAAGCGCCGGCACCTTGCGGCCAGGACCGGCTACGCGGCGAACCTGCGGACCATGGCCGCCGAGGTCGGGGCCACAGGTGCCCGCGCCGTTCTGTGCACGTCGGTGGAGCGGCGCCACTTCCTGGCCGGGGCAGCTGCCGCGGCTGGTGCAAGGCTGGAACAGAGCCTGGAGGATTACCCCGAGGTGGTCCGGGAGCTCGCGGCGGAGCTTCACGTCCCGCTGATCGACCTCAACAGCTGGACGCGCGGCCTGTACACCCGGCTCGGCGTGGAAGGATCAAAATCCCTGTTCTGCCATTTTGGTCCGGGGGAGCACGCCCACTGGCAGGACGGGCTGGCGGACAACACGCACTTCCACGTGGACGGTGCCCGGCTGGTGGCGGAGCACGTCTCATCGCAGCTGACATCGCTGGGCCTCGCGGTCCCCGGGGGAATCCGTCAGCACTCCACGGCGGCGTCCGCCTGATGGGAACGCCTGGGGTAAACTCCGGCGGCGTGCTGTACAGCAACCCGCTCACCGGGCCGGAGGACGTGGCGGACTGGATTGCCGAGGGCCCGGTCGCACTGGGCCGGCGTCGGGAAACGCACGACGACGGCGGGACGCCACCCGCCGCTGACCCGCGGCCGGGGGCGCTGCTGCTGTCCGGGGCAAGGGACGAGGAAGAGTTCGGCGACCACGCCCACTGGACGTTCTGGTGCCCGGTGGAATTCCCGGACCGCGTCAGGGTGAGCTGGGAGTTCCTGCCGCTCGCGGAGCCGGGGCTGGCCATGGTGTTCTTTGCGGCAGCGGGCCACGGCGGACGGGACCTGTTCTCGGGCGGCCTGGCGCCGCGAACCGGCTTCTACCCGCAGTACCACTCGGGCGACATCGATGCCCTGCACGTCTCCTATTTCCGGCACAAGTACGCGGAGGAGCGGGCCTTCCGGACCTGCAACCTGCGCAAGAGCGCAGGCTTCGAGCTGGTGGCGCAGGCAGCGGACCCGCTGCCGCCCGCGGAGGACGCCCTGGATTTCTATCGCATGGAACTCGTCAAGGACGGGCCGGATGTTGCCTTCTCCATCAACGGCCTGCCCGTGCTGGCTTGGCGGGATGGGAGCGGCAACGTGCTGGGCGGCGGCTATCTCGGCTTCCGGCAGATGGCCCCGCTGCGGGCTGCCTACCGGAACCTGGTGGTGCAGTCGTTGTAGGCCCTCACTGAGCGCGAACGGGCAGATAATGACCCCAAAAAGTGAAAAAACAGGTCATTATCTGTCCGTTCGCGCTTAGCCTCCGCACCCGTAGACCGGGCCGTAGTAGCCGTAGTATTCGGACCATGGCCTTCGACCCCGCCCTGCTCGACTGGTTGCTTGACGCCGACCCGGCCTTGCGCTGGCAGGTCGAGCGCGACCTCGCGGGCGCCCCGCCGGACGTGTGGGTTGCGACCCGGGCACGCATCGCGACAGAAGGGTTCGGGGCGCAGCTGCTCGCGCTGCAGGATCCCGACGGCCAGTGGGCGGGCGGGGCGTTCTTCCCGAAAGACTTCGACTTCCGCGGCCCCGAGGCAGCCGAGGACGCCGGACAGCCCTGGACCGCGACGACGTGGACGCTCAACACCCTCCGTGACTGGGGCCTCGATGCTGCCGCCCTCGCCGGCACCGCCGAACTGCTCGCCCGGAACAGCCGCTGGGAGTACGGCAGCCTGCCGTATTGGGGCGGCGAAGTCGACTGCTGCATCAATGCATACACCCTCGCCAACGGCGCGTGGCTTGGAGCGGACGTCTCCGGAATTGCCCGGTGGTTCCTCAAGCACCGCATGGCCGACGGCGGCTGGAACTGCGAGTGGGTGGAGGGCTCCACGCGCTCGTCGTTCCATTCCACCCTCAATTCCCTCAAGGGCCTGTTGTACTACGAGGACGCCACCGGCGGCAGCCGCGCGCAGCGGGCGGTTCGGCGGGCCGCCGAGGAGTACCTGCTTCAGCGCCATTTGCTCCGCACCTTGTCCGAAGGCGAGCCCGTGGGGCCGTGGGCCACCCGCTTCGCGTACCCGTTCCGCTGGTTCTACAGTGCGCTCAACGCGGCAGACTACTTCCGGGCAGCTGCCCTGCACGACGGTGCGGCGCCGGATCCGCGGCTTGCCGACGCGATCGAAGCGATACGCGCCGCGCGCCGTCCGGACGGCACCTGGCTGCAGGAGCTTCGCCACCCCGGGCGGGTGTGGTTCGACGTCGATGTGGCGCCCGGAGAGCCGTCCAAATGGCTCACCTTCTACGGCACGCGCGTGCTGGCATGGTGGGACGGGCAGCCCGTGCCGCGCTAGTCCTGTGCGGGTTCATGACGGAAGAGGTCGCCGACCTGGCATTCCAGGACTTCACACAGTGCCGTCAGCGTGGAGAAGCGAATCGCCCTGGCACGGTTGTTTTTCAACACGGACAGGTTCACCAGGCTCACGCCGACCTGGCGGCTCAGCTCCGTCAGGCTCATGCCGCGTTCTGCCAGCAGTTCGTCGAGCCGGCAGTGAATG
Source organism: Arthrobacter sp. Y81 (assembly GCF_002929335.1). Classification (GTDB taxonomy): domain Bacteria; phylum Actinomycetota; class Actinomycetes; order Actinomycetales; family Micrococcaceae; genus Arthrobacter. The sequence goes on along the minus strand of NZ_PJIL01000004.1, from coordinate 152,970 downwards.
GCGGAGTAGTCCTCGGCTGGCATCAGATAAGTCCCTCGGTGTCCCTCTGCAACCGGCGGCCAAACTGGAAGACCCCGGCGACGAGTACCAGGACAACGCCGGCCAGCAGGGGTAGAAAGTTGAACTCCGCCACGAACCCAATGCTTTCGCCGGGGGTCCGCTGGTTCGCGCCGATCAGCTCGGCGATGCGGTTTCGGGCCGCCGCACCGAGAGCCTGTGCAACGGTTCCGGCCAGGGCAAGGACCGCTCCGCAGGTCCCCACAATCCAAGCCGACGACGGCGTGAACAGGTTCTCTCCGCGGAGCCGGAAAGCGAGCAGGAACAGCAACGCCATCACAGCCAGGAAACTGACCTGGTTCAGGGCGCCGGCCCAGGCCAAGAGAACGGCTTCGCCCGCCGGCAGGGCAGGGATGCTTGCTTCCATGGACGTAAACCGTGCCACCGAATCCAGGCCGAGTCCCGTCGGGCTCTGATGCGAAGAGTGCAGCGGGAGGGTCAACGTCACCGGCCCGGTAAGTGTTTCGATGATTCCGGAGACGGTCAGGAATGTCGTGACCGCGGCTGCCGCACCCGCGGTGATCATGATCGCCACGGCATCAGCCCTGGACACGACCTTCTTTTCTCCGGGCCGCTGGCGGTTCTTGGTCCATTTCATTGTTCCCCCAAATGTTATCGATGATCGATAGTAACGAATATCGATAACATAGCGGTTTTTCCGCTGATGGTCCATGGCGGGCTCCGACCCGGCCGACGCATTCCACGTCATCGCACCATCCATCCCCGGATTCGGATTCTCCGGGCCGACACGAGAGGCAGGATGGGACCTGGCGCGGGTCGCCCGTGCCTGGGCGGAGCTGATGAGCCGGCTCGGCTACGAGCGCTACGGCGCCCAGGGCGGTGACACCGGCTCTGTGGTCTCACCCATGCTGGGCGGCATCGATTCCGAACACGTCGTGGGGGTCCACGTCAATGGCAGCCTCGGATTTGCCACAGGGGACCCGGCGGAGCTGGCCGGTCTGAGCGAGGCCGAACAGGGGCGCCTCGCGGGCATGCAACGGCAGATGGAGGATGGCGCGGGGTACGCGATCATTCAGTCGACGCGGCCGCAGACGCTGGGGTTCGGGCTCGCCGACTCGCCTGCCGGGCAGCTCGCCTGGATCGTCGAGAAGTTCAAGGAGTGGACAGATCCTGCCTTCGAGCTTCCGGAGGATGCCGTCGACCGCGACCCGATGCTTACCAAATGTCAGCGTGTACTGGCTCACGGGTACTGCCACTTCGTCGGCGCGGCTCTACTGGGAGGGGCGCGCCAGCTGGGGGCAGAAGGCGAAACGGTCCGAAGTGCCTTCCGGGGTGGCGGTGTTCCCCGGCGACTTCGGGGTCCGTGCCATCGCTGAGCGCGACAACAACGTCGTCCACTGGTCGGAGTTCGAGCGCGGCGGCCATTTCCCGGCCATGGAGGTTCCCGATCTCCTGGTCGGCGATGTGCGTGCGTTCTTCCGCGGCCTCCGGTAGCTTTAGCCGGCGGAAGCCCCCGCCGTGCTCTGCCGTACCACCAGCTCGGGAGTGAAGATCACCGCGCGATGATGGGGCCGCACGGACGTGGGTCCCATGGCGTCCAGCTCCTCGGCCAGCAGCTCGATGGCGGTCCGCCCGAGCGCTTCCGTGGGCTGCCGGATGGAGGAAAGCGGCACCACGGCGGACACGGCAAAGTCGATGTCGTCGTAGCCGATCAGTGCAATGTCTTCGGGGATCCGCAGCGTGTGCAGCATGGCCAGGGACTGCATAACGCCCAGGGCCAGCAGGTCGTTGGCGCAGAACACGCCGTCCGGAAGGTCGTCGGCGCTGCGGCGGACCAGCTGGTCGCCCACGCCGCGGCCGGCCAGGACCGTCTGTCCGGCGGAATCCAGTACTTCCAGGGAGGCATCCGGAACCTCGGCGACGGCGCGCTGCGCCCCCTGGAGGCGGTCCGCCACCTGGCGTATCGACGTCGGGCCTCCCACGAAGGCCAGCCGACGGCGGCCGATGTCCAGCAGGTGCCGCGCCGCAAGGTAACCACCGGCGTCGTCGTCAACGGAGACGGAACTGTACTTCGCCTCGTCGGCCAACCGGTCCACCAGGACGGTGGGCACCCCGCGTTCACGCAGCTGGTCCAGGCGCTCGGTGACATCGCCCACCGGCGAGATGAGCAGGCCCTGGACCCGCTGCTCCTGGAAGAGGTCGATGTAGTTCGATTCGCGGCTGGCATCGTGCCCGCTGTCCCCGAGCAGGACGGCGCTGCCTTGCAGGGCGGCGGCGTCCTCGGCGGCGCGGACCACGGAGGTGAAGAAGGGGTTGCCCACGTCCAGGACGATCAGGCCGATGGTGCGGCTGTGCCCGGCCCGGAGCTGGCGGGCCGCATCGTTGCGGACAAAACCGAGCTCGTCGATGGCCAGCAGCACCCGGTCCTTGGTGCGCTGCGAAACCCGGTCCGGATAGTTCAGGACGTTGGAAACTGTTCCCACTGCCACGCGGGCATGGTTCGCAACATCCTTGATGCTGGCTGACCGTGACATCTTTCTCCAAGCTCTCTCATGCGGGACGGCGGGCAACCGCCTGGACCAGACCCCTGACCAATTGTCCTCGCCAGAGCGGCGTTCGGGGGCGACGAAACGGCCCGGCCAGCAGATAAATGGTTTTCATCCGCTGACAAATGCTTGACACCTACTTGACTTCAAGAGTACTTTGAATCGTAACAATGAAACGATTCAAAGAATCGGAAATTCAGGAGAGTCGCAGATGAGGGTGTGTTTTCGCTCCTCAGTCCAACCGGGACTGATCGATGAGTACAGGCGCCGGCACGCCGCCGTCTGGCCGGAGATGCTCCGTGCGCTCAAGGACGCGGGCTGGCACAACTATTCGCTCTTCCTGGGCGGGGACGGGCTGCTGGTGGGTTACGTGGAGTGCGACGACTTCGATGCAGTGCGGGCACGGATGGCACTGACCGAGGTCAACGCCCGCTGGCAGGCGGAGATGGCCACGCTCTTCGAAGACACGGAGCAGCCCCCAGATACAGGATTTGTGGCGCTCGAGGAGATCTTCAACCTGGAGGACCAGCTGGCCGCGGCCAACGCCCCGGACTAGCCAACGCCGCGGACGGCAAGGCGCCGCGGACGGCAAGGCGTCACGGGCCGCGGGACACAACGCATGCCGCCGACACGGGAGTCGGCGCACAACTGACAAACGCACTACGAGAGACCGGAAGAACCATCATGAATGACGTAGCAACGGCGCTGGGCAGGCTCGGGGAGCTTGCCATTGAAGTACCCTCCTGGGCTTATGGAAATTCGGGCACCCGTTTCAAGGTATTCGGCACGCCGGGCACCCCGCGGACGGTGCAGGAGAAGCTGGCGGACGCCGCGAAGGTGCACGAGCTGACCGGCCTGGCTCCGACGGTGGCGCTGCATATTCCGTGGGACAAGGTGGATGACTACGCCGCGCTGAAGGAGTTCGCGGCGGGTCTGGGTGTGGGCCTGGGCACGATCAACTCGAACACGTTCCAGGATGATGAGTACAAGTTCGGTTCGCTGACGTCCTCGAACGAGTCTGTGCGGCGCCGGGCGGTGGAGCACCATTTCGAGTGCATCGAGATCATGCACGCCACGGGTTCGCAGGACCTGAAGATCTGGCTGGCGGACGGCACCAACTATCCGGGCCAGGATGATCTCCGCGGCCGGCAGGACCGTCTGGCGGAGTCGCTGCAGGAGATTTACGCCCGGTTGGGTGATGAGCAGCGCCTGGTGCTGGAGTACAAGTTCTTCGAGCCGGCTTTTTACCACACCGATGTTCCGGACTGGGGCACGTCCTATGCGCAGACCCTGGCGCTGGGTGAGAAGGCGTTTGTGTGCCTGGACACCGGCCATCATGCCCCGGGCACCAACATTGAGTTCATCGTGATGCAGCTGCTGCGTCTGGGCAAGCTGGGTTCCTTCGACTTCAACTCGCGCTTCTATGCCGATGATGACCTGATCGTGGGAGCGGCTGATCCGTTCCAGCTGTTCCGGATCATGTACGAGGTGATCCGCGGCGGCGGGTTCGGCACGGGTTCCGGTGTGGCGCTCATGCTGGACCAGTGCCACAACCTGGAGGAGAAGATCCCGGGCCAGATCCGTTCGGTGCTCAACGTCCAGGAGATGACCGCGCGTGCCCTCATGGTGGACACCGCGGCGCTGGGCGAGGCCCAGCGGTCCGGCGACGTGCTGGCCGCGAACGCGGTCTTCAATGACGCCTTCTACACGGACGTCCGCCCGGCCCTGGCCGCATGGCGCGAATCCCGCGGCCTGCCCGCGGACCCGATGGCCGCGTTCAAGGCCAGCGGCTACCAGAAACAGATCAATGAGGACCGCGTGGGCGGCCAGCAAGCCGGATGGGGCGCATAAGGCATGAACATGCAGAACACAGCCAACAAGACTGTTGAAGACCTGATTGCACGTTCCAACCGCCTGGGGGCGGACAAGCGGAACACCAACTTCGCCGGCGGCAACACCTCGGCCAAGGGCACGGAGAAGGACCCGGTCACGGGCGAGGACGTCCAGCTGCTCTGGGTGAAGGGTTCCGGCGGGGACCTCGGCACGCTGAAGCCGGGAAACCTTGCCGTGCTCCGCCTTGACCGGCTGAACGCACTGAAGAACGTCTACCCCGGGGTGGACCGTGAAGACGAGATGGTGGCCGCTTTTGATTACTGCCTGCACGGCAAGGGCGGCGCTGCCCCCTCGATCGACACCGCCATGCACGGTCTCGTGGATGCCGCGCACGTGGACCACCTGCACCCGGATTCGGGCATCGCTATTGCCACCGCGGTGGACGGGGAGGCGCTGACCGCCAAGATCTTCGGCGACAAGGTGGTCTGGGTTCCGTGGCGCCGTCCCGGGTTCCAGCTGGGCCTGGACATCGCCGCGATCAAGGACGCCAACCCGCAGGCCGTCGGCACCATCCTGGGCGGGCACGGCATCACCGCCTGGGGCGCCACGTCCGAAGAGGCCGAGGCCAACTCGCTGTGGATCATCGACCAGGCCGAGAAGTTCATCGCCGAAAACGGCCGGTCCGAGCCGTTCGGGCCGAAGCTGCCCGGTTACGGTGCGCTGCCGGAGGCCGAGCGCCGCGCCAAGGCCGCCGCGCTGGCACCGGTAATCCGCGGGCTGGCGTCCACGGACAAACCGCAGCTGGGGCACTTCAGCGATGACGCCGTCGTCCTGGAGTTCCTGGAAGCCGCGGAGCACCCCAGGCTCGGCGCGCTGGGCACGTCCTGCCCGGACCACTTCCTGCGCACCAAGGTCAAGCCGCTGATCCTGGACCTGCCGGCGGACGCGTCCGTCGAGGACTCGATCGCCCGGCTGCAGGAACTCCACGCCGACTACCGCGAGGACTACCAGGGGTACTACGACCGGCACGCTACTCCGGAGTCCCCGGCGCTGCGCGGCGCGGACCCGGCCATTGTGCTGGTCCCGGGCGTGGGCATGTTCTCGTTCGGCGCTAACAAGCAGACCGCCCGTGTCGCCGGTGAGTTCTACCTGAACGCCATCAACGTGATGCGCGGCGCCGAGGCGGTCTCCACCTACGCCCCGATCGAGGAATCCGAGAAGTTCCGGATCGAGTACTGGTCGCTGGAGGAAGCCAAGCTGGCCCGCCTGCCCAAGCCCAAGTCGCACGCCACCCGCATCGCGCTGGTGACCGGCGCGGCGTCGGGCATCGGCAAGGCCATCGCCACCCGCCTCGCCGCGGAAGGCGCCTGCGTGGTGATCGCGGACCTGAACCTGGCGAACGCCCGGGCCGTCGCTGCCGAGCTCGGCGGGCCGGACGTCGCCATCGGCGTGCAGGCGGACGTGACCGACGAAGCGCAGATCGCCAAGGCCATCCAGGAAGCGGTGCTGGCATTCGGCGGCCTGGACCTGGTGGTCAACAACGCGGGGCTGTCCATCTCCAAGCCGCTGCTGGAAACCACCGAAAAGGACTGGGACCTCCAGCACAACGTCATGGCCAAGGGCTCCTTCCTGGTGGCCAAGGCCGCGGCGAAGGTCATGATTGACCAGGACATGGGCGGGGACATCATCTACATCTCGTCCAAGAACTCCGTGTTCGCCGGCCCGAACAACATCGCGTACTCCGCCACCAAGGCTGACCAGGCCCACCAGGTCCGGCTGCTCGCGGCTGAACTGGGCGAGTACGGCATCCGCGTCAACGGCATCAACCCCGACGGCGTGGTCCGCGGCTCCGGCATCTTCGCCGGCGGCTGGGGCGCCAAGCGCGCCGCCGTCTACGGCGTGGACGAGCAGGAACTGGGCAAGTACTACGCCCAGCGCACCCTGCTCAAGCGCGAGGTCCTGCCCGAGCACGTGGCCAACGCCGCCGCCGTGCTCACCAGCGCCGAACTGTCCCACACCACCGGCCTCCATATCCCCGTGGACGCCGGCGTCGCCGCCGCCTTCCTGCGGTGAACACCGTGCCCGCAGCGCCGGACGGTGCATCTGTGGACACTGCCCCGGCCACTGCCGGGACGGTGTTCGACGGCGGCCTGTTCGCCGGCAGTGTGTTCGCCGCTGTCGATATTGGTGCCTCCTCCGGACGGGTCATCCTGGGACGCGTCGCAGAAGGCGGCGCCGGTTCTGAGGGCAAAGCGACGCTGGAAACGGTGCACCGCTTTCCCAACGGTGTGGTGGAGTCCGACGGCGGCCTCCGCTGGGACTTCGACGCCCTGTTCGCCGAGGTCCTCGCCGGCCTCGCTGCCGCGGCCCGCGTCGCCGGGGAGCGCGGCGAAACGATCAGCAGCATCGGGATCGACACCTGGGCGGTGGACTACGGCCTGGTGAACGCTGCCGGGGACCCCACCGCGCAGCCGTTCAGCTACCGGGATGACCGCAGCCGCGGCGCCGTCGCCCAGGTCCACCAAAAACTGGACCCGGCCCGGCTCTACGCCACCACCGGGCTGCAGTTCCTGCAGTTCAACACGATCTACCAGCTGGCCAGCGAACCGGACCTGGCCGGGCTGCAGGCCCTGCTCATCCCGGACCTGATCGCGTTCCTGCTCACCGGGGTCCGCCGCACCGAAGCCACCAACGCCTCCACCACCGGGCTCTTTGACGCTGTCGCGGGGGAGTGGGCCACCGAGTTCCTCGCCGCGCTGGGCCTGCCCAAAAAGCTGTTCCCGCCGCTGATCCAGCCCGGCGAAACAGTCGGCACCCTGCTGCCCGGCATCGCCGCCCGCACCGGACTGGCCCGGGCAACGAAGGTGGTGGCCGTCGGCTCGCACGACACCGCCTCCGCCGTCGCCGCCGTACCCGCCGAACACGGGAACTTCGCGTACATCTCGTCAGGCACCTGGTCCCTCGTCGGCGTCGAGCTCCCGCAACCCGTGCTCACGGAGGCCAGCCGGCAGGCGAACTTCACCAACGAACGCGGCGTGGACGGCACCATCCGGTACCTCCGCAACGTCGGCGGGCTCTGGCTGCTCAGCGAATGCCAGCGCACCTGGGCTCAGCGGGGATACACGGCAACACTGGACGAACTGCTCACGGCCGCCGCCGCGCTGCCGTTCGGCGGGCCCCAGATCAACGCCGACGATCCGTACTTCATCGCCCCGGACAACATGCCGGAACGGATCCGGGCAGCCGTCCGGAACACCGGAGCCGTCCTCACCGACGACCCGGCCGGCATCACAAGGTGCATCCTGGACAGCCTGGCAGCAGGCTACGCCCGGACCATCGCCGACGCCGAACGCCTCGCGGACGCGCCCGTGGACGTGGTGCACATCGTGGGCGGCGGCTCGCAGAACCGGCTCCTCTGCCAGCTCACCGCCGACGCCACCGAAAAGCGCGTCATCGCCGGACCGGTCGAGGCCACAGCGCTTGGCAACGTGCTGGTCCAGGCCCGGGCCGCCGGCGTGGTCTCCGGCGGCCTCGCGGAACTGCGGGCACTCGTGCGCGGCTCGCAGGCCTTGGAAAGCTACCAGGCAGCGCTGGTCTGAGTGGTGGGGTAGCGCGTCCAACAACGTCATCTCCAGTCGCGCTGGTACACAGTCCTCAACGTGGCGTCGTGACGGTTGAACCTGCCGTGCGCGCCTGAGAAGATACAACATCCTACCTATTGGCCGCTTCACAGAACCGGAATCCCCATGCCCCTCTTCGACCTACCGCTTGAGCAGCTCCGAAACTACACGTCCGGCGTCACCGCCCCGGCGGACCTTGATGCCTTCTGGGACCGCACCATCAGCGAGGCCCGGGAGTACCCGCTGGACGCCGTTTTCGAACCGGTGGACAACTACCTGACGGTAATCGACACCTTCGATGTCACATTTGCCGGCTTCGGCGGTTCCCCGGTGAAAGGCTGGCTGCACCTGCCGGCGAACCGGCCGGCGGACGGGCCGCTTCCCGTCGTCGTGCAGTACGTGGGCTATTCCGGTGGGCGCGGGCTGTCCAACCAGGACACCAAGTGGGCGCAGGCCGGTTACGCGCACTTCATCATGGACACCCGCGGGCAGGGTTACGGCGGAATTCTGGGGCACACCGCCGACCCGCACCCCTCAGCTGGCGACGTGGCGCATGCGGGGCTGATGACCCGCGGTGTCGGAAGCCGCGAGGACTACTACTACCGGCGGGTCTACGTGGATGCCATCCGCGCGGTGGAGGCCGCCCAGGCACACCCCGCCGTCGACGCCTCGCAGGTTGTGGTGGCGGGCGTCAGCCAGGGCGGCGGCATCACCGTTGCGGTGGCCGGGCTCGCGGCCGGAAGGCTCGACGGCGTGATCGCCGCACTGCCGGATGTGCCTTTCCTGCAGGACTTCCCCCGTTCCATCGACATCGCACCGCGCGGGCCGTACCCCGAAATCGCCGCCTTCCTGGCCCGCCACCGGGAGCGCTACGAACCCATCCTCGCCGTGCTGAACTACTTCGACGGCGTCAACCTGGGCCGGGCGGCAACGGCGCCGGCGCTGTTCTCGGCCGCGCAGATGGACGATATCTGCCCGCCTTCCACGGTCTTTGCCAGCTACAACGCCTACGGAACGGCAGCAGCAGGAACCGGAGGCGTTCCGGCCAAGGACATCGAGGTGTACCGGTTCAACAACCATGAGGGCGGCCAGGAACACCAGTGGAACCGCCAGCTGCAGTACCTGCGCAAGCTGCTCGGCTAAGGCTTCCCCCTCCCAACTAGCTAGCAGTTAACGCTCCGAAATCGCGATTTCGGAGCGTTAACTGCGAGTCAGTTGGGGGAGGGTCCCGCGCCTGGGCCCCGCAACACAAGGTCGCGAAATGACGGGCGAATTTGCGGTCCGTGCGTTCGGCCGTTATGGTCTTGGCTATGACTAACCGTTGGTATGCGTATTTTTCGTTGGCTCTGGAGGGGCCCGCGTCTAACTGACACGCATCCAACTTTCCTTCAGAGCCAACAGGGCAGAGATCATTCTCTGCCCTTCGCCATTTCTCCGGCGGGTTCTGATCTGGGCCCGCTCCGCACCATCCGGAACAGGACCCGCACACATGAGCACCGCAGCAGCCACCGAAACGCATCCTTCCAATTCACTGGAGAACACTGTTTCCCAGGAAGGTACTGCGTCCGCGCAGAAATCCACCTCCAACCTGCGCGTCAGCGAATTCCAGGCGCTGCCGTCACCGCAGGACATGATCGTGGAGCTGCCGCTGGACGCCCGGGTGGCTGACGTCGTCGAACGCGGCCGGGACGAAGTCCGCGCCATCATGGACGGCGTGGACGACCGCCTGCTGGTGATCGTGGGCCCCTGCTCCATCCATGACCCCAAGGCCGGCCTGGAATACGCCCGCCGGCTGGTGAGCCAGGCGGAGAAGCACAGGGAAGACCTGCTGATCGTCATGCGGACCTACTTCGAGAAGCCGCGCACCACCGTGGGCTGGAAGGGCCTCATCAACGATCCCCACCTTGATGGCAGCCACGACATCGCCACTGGACTGCGGGCAGCCCGCCAGTTCCTGAAGCAGGTCACCTCGCTGGGCCTTCCCACGGCCACGGAGTTCCTGGAACCCATCAGCCCGCAGTACATGGCGGACCTCGTCTCCTGGGGCGCCATCGGGGCACGCACCACCGAAAGCCAGATCCACCGCCAGCTCGCGTCCGGGCTGTCCATGCCGATCGGGTTCAAGAACGGGACCGACGGCGACCTGCAGGTTGCCGTTGATGCCTGCAGCGCCGCGGCGGCGTCCCAGGCGTTCCTGGGAATCGACGGTGACGGCAGGGCCGCGCTCGTGGCCACGGCCGGCAACCCGGACACGCACGTGATCCTGCGCGGCGGGCGCAAGGGCCCGAACTACTCCGCAGCGGACGTCGAGGCGGCGTCGGCGAAACTGGCCGCCAAGCAGCTCAACCCCAGGCTGATTGTGGACGCCAGCCACGCCAACAGCGGCAAGAGCCACCACCGCCAGGCCGAGGTGGCATTCGAAATCGGAGCGCAGCTGGAGGATGGCGGAACCGCCGCCTCGGCCATCGCCGGCGTCATGCTGGAGAGCTTCCTGATGGGCGGTGCGCAGAACCTGGATGTGGCCGAGCACGCTGCCGGCACTGACGAGCTGGTCTACGGCCAGAGCGTCACTGATGCCTGCATGGAGTGGGAGGTCACGGCGTCGGTGCTGGGCCAGCTTGCAGCGTCCGCGCGCAAGCGCAGGGGTGCTCTGCAGGGCTGAATTTTCCGGGTTTGACCGGGCGCGGGCCCGGAAACTGGTTACGCGGAATGACTTTCACTATGGCACCATCAGCCACTAGAGTAACTAGCACAGGGTAGGTTGATGGCTCAGCATCGGCACACCGCAATGGGGTTTCAATGGGGTTGCCTTTATCAGCTGTTAACAAAAGGAATAAGGGAAATGTCCGCAGAGTCGAACTTCTCGAACGCTCAGTTCCTGACTGTGGCCGAAGTGGCCGAGCTCATGCGCGTTTCCAAAATGACCGTGTATCGCCTTGTCCATTCCGGAGAGATGCCGGCCGTCCGCTTCGGCCGGTCCTTCCGGGTGCCGGAGAGCGCCGTCGAACAGTACGTCAAGGGTGCTGTTGTGGAAGCCCAATCGGACACCGCCTAGCTCCTTCGCGGCCGCCGCCGTATGTGCCTCTAGGCAGGCGGTCAGTGGGTGCGCCGGATAAGCGGTACCCTGTTAGGGAACGTTTTTCGTTATTGTAAGAATCTGTTTGTTGTTTAGTCTGTTGCCTAGTCCACGGACCTCTTCCATCAGACAGGTACTCCATCTAGTTTGTAAGGAACTTTCGTGGGTTCAGTTATTAAGAAGCGTCGCAAGCGTATGGCCAAGAAGAAGCACCGCAAGTTGCTTCGTAAGACCCGCCACCAGCGCCGTAACAAGAAGTAGAGATACTTCATACAGCGTGAGATGCCCGTTGCCTTTGGCAGCGGGCATTTTTCTTTGTGTTAGGTTCCCCGGCAACAGCGCTTCGCCGTCGCTTAGCGTTCAGTCCTGGGCGACCTCTGTCGCGCGTTCCGTCGCGATGCGCTCCTACGCGAAGCGCTGCTGCCGGTTGACGACCCATTACGCCGGCACGCACGCCGTCCCCCTGCCGGTTAGACCGTGGGGCCGCGGAAGCGGGTGAAGCCCCGCCAGAGGCCGTAGATTGCCCCGCCAATCGTGGCCGCCTTCAATCCCAGCGTGGCGGCGCGGCGGCCTGAGCGGAAGTCGTAGACAGGCCAGTTGTTGTCGCGGGCATGGCGGCGAAGCCGGGAGTCGGGGTTGATGGCCACCGGATGGCCCACCATGCTCAGCAGCGGAATGTCATTGTGTGAATCGCTGTAGGCCCAGCAGCGGTTGAGGTCCAGGTCCTCGGCGTCCGCGATGCCCTGGACAGCCACGGCCTTGGCCTGCCCGTGCAGGATGTCGCCCACCAGCCGGCCGGTGTACGCGCCGTTCTCGATCTCGCCCACGGTGCCCAGGGCTCCGGTCAGGCCCAACCGGGTGGAAATCACGGTGGCCACCTCGATGGGCGTCGCCGTCACCAGCCACACCATGCGGCCCACCCGTAAGTGTTGCTGGGCCAGGGCCTTGGCGCCGGGCCAGATCCTGGACTCGATCATTTCGTCAAAGACTTCTTCGCCGAGTGCCTTGATGTCCTCCACTGTGATGCCGGCTGCCAGCGTCAGTGCCGAATCGCGGACCGCATGGACATCGTCCATGTTCTCGCCGCGGAGGACGAACTTGAACTGTTTCCACGCCATACCGGCCGCCTGCGGCAGGGTGAACGCGCCGCGCTGGTGCATTTTGCGGGCCACGTGGAAGAGGCTGGCGCCCTTCATAAGGGTGTTGTCGACGTCGAAGAAGGCGGCCTCGCCGTGATGAGACGCACCGGCGGGCTGCCGGACTACGGCGACGTACTTCTCCTCGGGCATGCCTTGAGTCTAGTCAATGCCCGCCCGGCCTTGGTGACGTCGCGGCGGGACGGCGGCCCGGGCTACGGTTGAGGCATGGCAAAACCCGACGTCGTCCTGATCACCAAAGCTGACTGCCACCTCTGTGAGGCGGCGCGCGACGCCGTCGGACGCGTCACCGCCGCGTTGGGACTGGAGTGGACGGAACAGTTGGTGGACAACCGGCCGGAACTGCGTGAGCGGTATGCCGAAGAAATCCCCGTGGTCCTCGTCGACGGGATCCAGCGTGACTTCTGGAAGATCGACGAAACCCGCCTGGACCGGGTCCTGCGCCAGGCCATGGCCAAGTAGGGATGGCGGGGAGTTGTATGGGACGCGGCCGGGTGACGCCGGAGCATGGCGGCATTATGCGCCGGAAGCCGTGGCGCGCCGTGACTCCTGCTTTGTTGGCAGTGCAGACTGGGCTCTAGAGTGGACTCACAACGCGACGCAATGGAGCAGATAGTGACTTCGCTGGATTCTTCCCCCGAGGCTGTCCACGGGGATAGCGGAACTGCGGCCAAGCAGATTCCGCCCGCGGCCGTGGCCCGGCTGACCATCTATTTGCGCGCCCTCACCACAATGCTGGCCGAGGGTGTTGAACGCGTCTCCTCCGAATCGCTGGCCGAAGCCTCCGGCGTGAGCTCGTCCACGCTCCGGAAGGATCTCTCGCACGTCGGGTCCTACGGCACACGCGGCGTCGGCTATGAAGTGCAGTACCTCAGCCGCCATATCTCAGCAGCGCTGGGCCTGACCCGCGACTGGAAAGTGGCAATCGTGGGCGCCGGTAACCTGGGCAAGGCCCTGGCGCGGTACGGCGGCTTTGAGTCCCGGGGGTTCGACGTTGTGGCGATTTTCGACGCCGACCAGATGGTGGTGGGCAACGAAGTTGGCTGGCTGCGGGTCAGCGACGTAGCGGACCTCGAGCCTGTCCTCCAGCGCACCGGAACCAACATGGTGGTGCTGGCCCTGCCCGCGGCCGTGGCTCAGGGTGTGTGCGACCGCGTTATCGCAGCCGGAGTGCGCAGCATCCTCAGCTTCGCGCCGGTGATGCTCCAGGTGCCGGCCGGCGTAAACCTGCGCAAGGTGGACATGGCCACCGAACTGCAGATCCTTGCCTATCACGCACAGAGGACCCAGGGCCCGGACGACGCCGAATAGCTTCCAGCCTGCCCGGTCAGCCCGGGCCGTTCACTGGGGTGCGGCCTCCGGGCCTACCAGCGCTCAGCGGCCGTAGGGGTAGCCCGGCTGCGCGTAGGGGCTCCCGAACGGCTGGTACTTCCTGAAGAACGGCGCGGACGCGGGGAGGTACAGGAGCACCATGCCGGCCACGCCGGCCAGGATGGACAGCGTGCCCAGTCCCATTTCGAGGACGCCAAGCAGGGAGAACGCCGCAAGGATGGTGCCGAGAATCCGCGCCCAGTTGCGGCCCTTCCTGATATTGAATGCGACCAGCGCATACATCAGAACACCGATGGCGGCCATCAGCGCCACCATTCCCACGATGACGCCCTTGAGGGCCTCGAAATCCACGTCAGCTCCGCTGGTTGCCAGCCTGGCATCGAACTGGCTGCGCATTGCGGGGTCGTCGATTGAACCCATCGACAGGAAGACCGAGCTGACCCACACGACGCACGCGCCGATCAGCAGCCAGAAGGACGTGTTCACGAGCGGGGGAGCGGCGCTGGAACCCGCGGTGCGCTGCTGCGGCATCTCCGAAGGGTAGACGAGGAATTGTTGCTGCCCGAACTGCTGGGGCTGGCCGTACTGCTGGGGCTGGCCGAACTGAGGGCTCTGGCCGTACTGAGGGCTCTGCCCGTACTGCGGAGGCTGCTGGTCGTACTGACCGCCGGATTGGGGATCGTAGGGATACGACGGCGGGACGGGCGGAGTGCTCATGTTGATCCTTTGCTAGTCGGCTACTGACTAAACACCTGCCGGGATCAGCCACGTCTTTCTGCCCCCAGCGTCACTTTGGTTACACGGTACCGCGCGCAGGAGCGATCTGTGGATAGTTTGCGCCTCAATTTCGGCTCAAGGAGCGACCCGCCAAAACACAGCGGGCGCGGACTTCGGAGTCTGGCGGCTGAAGCCGCTGACCTTCCGAAGCCCACGCCCGCTGGCTGTGGAACTGAGGTGTTGCGTTGTGGTGCTGCTGTGGCGGCCGTCAGGCAGCCGGGCCGAAGTTAGCGGCCGTAGGGGTTGCCCGGCTGGGAGTAGGGGCTCCCGAAAGGCTGCTGCTTCTGGAAGTACGGCGCGGAGGCCGGGAGGTAAAGCATCACGATGGCTGCGATGCCAAGCAAGACTGCCACCGTTCCGATGCTGAGCGGGAGGAGGCTGAAGATCGAAAGGGCGGCCAGGACGGTGCCCAGGATGCGGGCCCAGTTCTTGCCCTTGCGGACGTTGAGGGCCACCAGTGCGTACAGTCCCGCGCCGATCAGGCCCACCACAACCATCATGCCGACTACAACACCCTTGATCGACTCAAAGTCGACGTCGGCTCCGCCGGCCCGCATCTGCTCTTCGAACGTACTCCGCATGGCGGGATCATCGAGCGCGGGAATGGCAACCAGAAGGGAGATGAGCCACAGGGCGCCTGCCGCAACAATCATCCAGAAAGCGTTGTTGACCATCTTCGGAACACCGCCGGCGGCAGCACCCTGGGGATGCTCGGACGGGTACTGGGCGTACGGTGACTGGCCGTACTGCTGCGGGGCCTGGCCGTAGGGCTGCTGCGGCTGCTGGCCGTACTGGGGCGGGGTGCCCTGCTGTCCGAACTGCTGCGGCTGCTGCCCGTATTGCGGAGCGGCAGGGGACTGCTGCCCGTACTGCGGGGCCGCAGGGGACTGCGGCGCGTTCTGCCCGTATTGCGGAGCGGCAGGGGACTGCGGCGCGTTCTGCCCGTACTGCGGGGCTGCGGGGGACTCTGGCGCGTTCTGCCCGTACTGGGGAGCGGCTGGGGACTGCTGGCCGTACTGCGGTGCAGCCGGCGACTGCGGCGCGTTCTGGCCGTACTGGGGCGCGTCAGGCTTGCCGTTCTCAGGTTCGTTCGGGTTGGCCGGCTGGGCTGGAGGCGTGCTCATAGTTGGTCCTTTGCGGGTCGACTACTGATTAAACGGGTACCGGGATCAGTAACGGTGCCCTGCCCCCAGCATGGTTTGCTTCCACCGTACCCCTCTCCGGCCGCGCGGTGGATCATTCCGGAGAGGTATTCCGAATTGGCGACAGCGCATTAAACACAACGCCCCGCTCCGTCGCATTGACGGAGCGGGGCGTTGTGTTGGCGTGCGGTTCTTCTCGGGCGCGGGTAACTATGCGGCCGGGGCGATGAACGCGAGCTCAAGGTTGATGGCAACCTTGTCGCTGACCAGCACGCCGCCGGCTTCCAGTACGGCGTTCCAGGTCAGGCCGAAGTCCTTGCGGCTGATGGTGGTTTCAGCGGTGAGGCCGGCGCGGGTCATGCCGAACGGGTCCACAGCAACGCCGTTGAATTCGGTCTCGAGGGCCACCGGGCGGGTGACGCCCTTGATGGTGAGATCGCCCTGGAGTTCGTAGGCGTCGCCCTTGGGAACGATCGTGTTGGAAACGAAGGAGATCTCCGGGAATTTCTCGACGTCGAAGAAGTCTTCGCCGCGGACGTGGCCGTCGCGGTTGACGTCGCCCGAGTCAAAGCTGGCGGTCTGGATGGTGGCGTTGACCTTGGAGTCGGCAACGTTCTCTGACAGGTCCAGGGTTGCTGCGGCGTCCTTGAACTGGCCGCGGACCTTGCTGATGCCTGCGTGGCGCACGGTGAAGGCGATTTCGCTGTGCGAGTTGTCGAGGGTCCAGGTGCCGGTGGTGATGTTGGTGGGCAGTGCCATGGTGTTGCTCCTTGTGATCTGTGGTCGGAATCTCTTGCGGAAGGATGTCTGATCGCCAGCCGAAACTTCTTTGGTTGAAGTCTCAACTAACTGCTTCACCAAGTATAAACATGCATTTGCATCTTTTATTCCAACTCCTTTGAACATTTCTTCAAACTTCCCAGTTCTACTTCTTGTAGAAGATTTCAGATCACCCGACATCTTTGAGAAACTGGTAAACATGCCCCAAGCCACTGTTCATCTCCTTCGCCACGGCGAGGTCCACAATCCGGACGGCGTCCTCTACGGACGGCTGCCGGAATTCCACCTCTCCGCACTCGGACAGCAGATGGCCAAGACGCTCGCCGCGCACTTCAGCGACCGCGCCGCGCAGGGGGCCAAAATCGTGCATCTGGTGGCATCGCCGCTGACCCGGGCACAGGAAACAGCCCTCCCCATCTCTGAAGCGCTGCACCTCGAAATCAACACCGAGGACCGCATCATCGAGGCCGGCAACCACTTCGAAGGCCTCAGGGTCAACAAGGCCGAACTCCTCAAGCCCAGGCACTGGCCGCACTTGCGCAACCCGTTCGTTCCGTCGTGGGGCGAGCCCTACAAAGACCAGGCCGCCCGCGTCATCGCCGCGGTCCAGGACGCACGCCTGCGTGCCATCGAACTGGGTGGCGACGGCGCCGAGGCCGTCCTTGTCAGCCATCAGCTCCCCATCTGGTCCACGCGGCTGAGTGCCGAGGGCAGGCCCCTCTGGCACGATCCGCGCAAGCGCGAATGCACGCTCACTTCCCTCACCTCGCTGGTGTTCGACGACGACGGCACCCTCCTGCGCGTGGATTACAGCGAGCCTGCTGCCGCCCTTCTGCCCGGCGCCTCCAGCACCCCGGGGGCCTGAGCGTGGCCGGATCCAAGATCAACAACGCAGGCAACGCAGGCAGCGAAGCGATGCGCCCGGCCTCCCGCCGCAGCGTCCTCGCCGCCGGCGGCCTGGGTCTGGCCGCCCTGACACTGGGCCTTTCCGCGTGTGCGCAGGAAGACGCCCTGGCAAAGCAGGCCAAGGCGGGGGACAACAAGAATTATGTGGCGGGCGACGGGTCCGTGACCGAATTCGCCGCCGCGGACCGCAAATCCGCCGTCAGCATCAAAGGCACCCTGTTCGACGGAACCACCGTGGAGCCCGCGGACTTCGTCGGAAAAGTCACCGTCCTCAACTTCTGGTTCGCTGCCTGTGCGCCGTGCCGCGTCGAAGCGCCGTCGCTGGAAGCGCTGCACCAGGAGTTCAAGGAGCAGGGCGTGCAGTTCTACGGCGTGAACCTCCGCGACGAAAAGGCTGCCGCCGAGGCGTTCGACAAGACCTTCAACCTGACCTACCCCAGCTTCCATGACAAGGACGGCGGCGTGCTCCTGGCCGTATCCGGGCTGGTACCTCCCGGTGCTGTGCCCACCACGCTGGTGCTGGACAAGCAGGGCCGGGTTGCGTCCCGCGTCCTGGGCGAAATCCAAAAGGGCACGCTCAAGGCCCTTATAACCGCCGCCGTGGCAGAGTGACGGCGGCGCCCTCACCGTGAACAGCCCCTTCGCCGAAGCCATCCTCAACGGTTCGCTGCTGCTTGCCATCCCGGTGGCGCTGCTGGCCGGACTCGTGTCCTTCCTCTCCCCGTGCGTCCTGCCGCTGGTGCCGGGGTACCTGGGCTACGTCACCGGACTGACCGGCGTGGACCTGGAGAAGCAAAAGCGGGGCCGGATGCTGGCCGGAATCGGCCTGTTCGTGCTCGGCTTCTCCGTGATTTTCGTCCTGCTGGGCGGTGCGTTCGGCCAGCTGGGGTCCATGATCAGCGGCGGTCAGAATGCCTGGATCACGCAGGTGCTGGGCGTCCTGGTGATCATCATGGGCGTGGTGTTCATGGGCGGATTCAGCTGGCTGCAGCGGGACGCCAAGATCCATGCCAAGCCGCCCGCCGGGCTGTGGGGTGCGCCGCTGCTGGGCATCACCTTCGGCCTGGGGTGGGCGCCGTGCATCGGTCCCACCTACTCCGCCGTCCAGCTCCTGAGCATGTCCGGAGGGTCCTCGGCCGCCAAGGGCGCCTTCCTGGCCTTCGTCTATAGCCTCGGGCTGGGCATCCCGTTCCTGCTGATCGCCCTGGCCGTGCGCCGTGGCGTCGGCGTGATGTCCTTCTTCCGCAAGCACCGGCTCGCGATCCAGCGGATCGGCGGCGGCATCCTGGTGGTGCTCGGCCTGCTGATGGCCAGCGGAGTGTGGGGCGCCTGGGTTTCCGGGTTGCAGTACTGGTTCCAAACCGATGTGAAATTGCCGATCTGATGAGCGAGCGAGTGAACAAACAGAAGAAGTCCCCTGCCCCGGAGGAAACAGCACCGGAACGGGGCAAGACCGGAGCAGCGACTCCCGTGGCCAAGGCCAAGGCCGAAGCTGCCCTTCCTGCGCTGGGACCCCTGGGCATGCTCCGCTGGGCCTGGACCCAGCTCACCAGCATGCGCACAGCGCTGTTCCTGCTCCTCCTGCTGGCCGTTGCCGCGGTGCCCGGATCGCTGTTCCCGCAGCGCCCCGCGAACCCGTCGATCGTCACGCAGTACATCGCGGACCACCCGGACTACGGCAAGATCCTGGACTCCCTCCAGCTCTACGACGTCTACTCCTCGGCGTGGTTCTCCGCCATCTACATCCTGCTCTTCATCTCGCTGATCGGCTGCGTGGTTCCCCGCGCGATCGCCCACTACAGGGCCATGCGCTCCCAGCCTCCGCGTACTCCGGCGAGGCTGTCCCGCCTGCCCGAGTACGGCACGCTGGTGATCCCCGCGGACGCCGGGATCCCGGCGTCCGCCGCTATTGCGGACGCTGCCGCGAAGCTGAAGAAGCGCGGTTACCGCGTTGACGTGAGGGACGACGACGGCGCGCGGCCCTCTTTGGGGGCCGAGCGCGGCTTCCTGAGGGAAGTGGGGAACCTGGTGTTCCACACCTCGCTGATCGGCGTCCTGGTGTCCGTGGCAGCCGGCGGCCTGTTCGGGTACAGCGGGCAGCGGATCCTGGTGGAGGGCGACACGTTCGTGAACACGCTGGTGGGCTACGACCAGTTCACCCCGGGCTCCAATTTCCAAAGCAGCCAGCTCCAGCCGTACTCCATCCAGCTGGACAAGTTCCAGATCACGTTCGACCGTGAATCGAAGGGCAAGTTCGGCCAGCCCATCGACTTCAAAGCGGACGTGACCACCCGGGATACCCCGGACGCGCCTGCGGAGAAGCAGGTGCTGAAGGTCAACGATCCCGTCAGCCTGGGCGGCACCAGCATCTACCTCACCGGCAACGGCTACGCCCCCGTGGTGACCATCCGCGATGGCGACGGCAACGTTGCCATGGAAGGCCCGGTGGTCGCCAAGCTGCAGGGGGACAACTACTACTCCTCCGTGGTGATCAAGGTTCCCGATGCCAAGCCGGATCAGCTCGGGTTTGCCGGCTTCTTCCTGCCCACCGCCTTCGTCACCGAGGAGGGCGTGTCCTTCAGCGGGGACCCGGAACTGATCAACCCGCAACTCACCCTGAATTCGTACTTCGGCGACCTCGGCCTGGACGCGGGCTCGCCGCAGAACGTCTTCGAGCTCGATGTGAAGAAGCTGACGCCGCTCAATGCCCGGAACCTCGACGCCGGCGGCATCACCCTGGCTCCCGGCAGCACGTACACGCTCCCGGACGGCAAAGGATCCATCAGTTTCGACGGCGTGAAGCGCTACATCGGCGTGGACATCCACCACAACCCGGGCCAGCTGTACGCCCTGATCTTCGCACTGCTGGCCGTGGCCGGGCTGGTGACCTCGCTGTACGTGAACCGCCGCCGGGTCTGGGTCCGCACCGGCACGCACGAGGACGGCCGCACCATGGTGGAGTACGGGCTCCTGGCCCGCGGTGAGGACCACCGCCTCGCCGCAGAGGCCGCGGCGATCCGCGGACTCCTCACGGACGAATGGGATCTGGACTCCCAGAATGCTCCCAGCGGGCAGATGGATAATGGCCCGGCGGGGAGTGTCCCGGCCGGCGGCGTCCCCACGGACAGCGGCAAGGCCGGCAGCGGCAAGAACGAGGCCGCCACGGACACGCCCACAGAAGACTTCATCCAGTCAACAGCCGGCTCACCCGAGTCGAAGAAGGACCAGTAATGTTCCCCATCAACGAAACCATGGGCCAGTACAGCGAGCTCTTTATGCTGCTGGCGGCCGGCACGTACACGGTGGCCTTTATCGCCTTCGCGTGGGACCTGGCCAAGAGCAGCAAGGCGCTGCGCGCAGTGGACCTCAAGGCTGCTGCCGCGGCGGGTGCGTCAGGCTCCGCAACGGCCAAGGTCCCGGTCGGTGCAGGGGTGGGGGCCGCCGCCGTCGACCGTGCAGGTGTTGACCGTCCCGTAGTTGACCGGGCCGATTCGGACGTCAGCGGGCCGATGGGCCGCGCCGAGCGGCCGTCGTCGGCAACGGGTGGTGCGTCCAAGGGCGCCGCGGGCGGTGCCGGGCAGACGGCCGACGCCGGCATGCGTTACGCCGCGGAACGCCGCGTACCCGCCCGCGTTGCAGTTGCCCTGACCGTGCTGGGCGCACTGATCCATTGTGCCGGCGTGGTCACCCGTGCCATCGGTTCGGGCCGGGTGCCGTGGGGCAACATGTACGAATTCCTGACCACCGGCGCTTTCGTAGCGGTTGCGGTCTTCCTGCTGGTGCTGATCCGCCGCGACCTGCGCTTCCTGGGCACGTTCGTGATCGGCCTGGCCATCATCATGCTCGTGGCCGCGTCCGTGGCTTACTGGACGCCCGTGGGGCACCTGGTGCCGGCGCTGCAGAGCTACTGGCTGATCATCCACGTCTCCATCGCCGTCATTTCCTCCGCGCTCTTCACCCTGACTTTCGCGATGTCCGCCCTGCAGCTGGTTCAGGCCCATCGGCAGAAGACCATCGCTGCCGGCGGCGGGGACAAGCTGGGCTTCATGCGCCTGGTGCCCTCGGCGCTGAGCCTCGAGAACCTGTCCTACCGC
Source organism: Arthrobacter sp. Y81 (assembly GCF_002929335.1). Classification (GTDB taxonomy): domain Bacteria; phylum Actinomycetota; class Actinomycetes; order Actinomycetales; family Micrococcaceae; genus Arthrobacter. The sequence continues at coordinate 131,689 of NZ_PJIL01000004.1, read as the reverse complement.
ATCAACGCTGTCGCGTTTGTCGGCTGGACCTTCACGCTGATGTTCGGTGCCATCTGGGCCGAGAAGGCCTGGGGCCGATTCTGGGGATGGGACACCAAGGAAGTCTGGACGTTCGTAATCTGGGTGGTTTACGCCGGCTACCTGCACGCCCGGGCCACGCGCGGCTGGACCGGCACGCGCGCCGCATGGCTGTCGATCGTGGGCTACCTCTGCGTGATCTTCAACTTCACCATCGTGAACCAGTTCTTCAACGGCCTGCACTCCTACTCGGGGCTGTAGGCAGGGGGCGCCTTTCCCGGGCGCCTTCTGCGCTCCCGCCCGCGCGATTTGCCACTCATGGCCGCTAAGCCACCCGCTTAGCGGCCATTGGCGTCAGATGGCCGACGACGCCGGGACGGTTCCGGTGCCCAGCCACGCTCCACGAGCGCTTTGCGTACACGGGTCACGGCCCTGGGCTCCGCGCCGGGTGCGAAGGGATCGAGGTCGCTCTGGGTCAGCACCACTACCCGCCATCCCGCTTCCTTGGCATCCTCGTCACGGAAGATGTCGCTGCGGCGTTGTGCAGGCGAGGCATGGTGGCCGCCGTCGTACTGGATGGCGATCTTTTCCCGCTCATAGGACATATCCGGGTCCTGGATCCACCTGCCGGAGGCGTCAACCATAGGCACGTTGATGGCCGGCTCGGGAAGGCCATGGCGGCGCAGTAGCAGCCTGACTTCCGTCTCCTTGGGGGAATCCGTCCGTGTGCGCAGCAGGGCACAGGCCCGCATGGCCCTGCGATAGCCGGGCTTACCGGTCTTGCCGGACAGGAAGTCGTCCAGCTCGGCAAGAGTGGCGAGCGGATTCCTCCGTCGGAACAGGAAATCGCCGGCTATGACAAGGTCATCGAGGCCAAGGATTCCCGCAAGGTCGAACCACGTCCGCAGGGGAGAGGTGCATTGCACGTGCCGTCCGCTGGTGATTTCCGCGGGCTCCAGTATCAGCTGGTGGCCCACCACACCCTTCCGCCGGACGGCTCGCTGGCCCGGACTGCACGTGAGATGGACGACGTCGATGTTCTGCAGTTCCAGCGGCAGCGGGAAACCCCACAGCGCGGCCGCTGAAAGATGGCTGACCACCGCTCCAGTGACAGCGACGAGGGCGGTGGCACGAAGCAGCAACGTATCCTCGGCCAGTGCTGAAAAGCGTGCCCCGCGACAGGGCTGAACCAGGTCGCTTGCCCTCAGGCGCCGCCTCGTCAGGCCCGCTGACCGGGCCTGCGCCACAGTGAACGGACCGTGGAGAAGGTCCTGCGGAAGCTCGGAGGGAAGGTGCATAGGAGCATTTTGACCCCGTAGCAGGACGGCCACTCCCTTATCCACAGCCCCGCGCCAATGTGGAGGACAGGTGGAGGTTCCGGACTGCAGCGGCCGGCGGACGGTGGCGACTCTCCGGGCGCCGCCGATTAGCCAGTAATGGCCGCTATGAGTGGAGAATAGCGGCCACTACTGGCAAATGGGGAACGAGGCCGGCTCTACTTTGTGGACCGGATGAGGGTGACCACGAGGACAATCAGCAGCACGGCCATGCCCACGAAGAACAGGACCGCCTCGGCAGTGTCGTTGGTCATGGCAGGGCTCCTTACGCCTGGCTCGGGGGCTCTCGGTACTGGTCCCTCTGCACTCGGCTCTCTGCATGAGGAGTAGCCCCTAAATTCATCAAACATCCGCAGACTGCAGTGCGGTGCGTTGTTCCCGCATTCTTGATGGATTCTTAACGCCATGGAGTCTTAGTGCCATGGAGTCTTAGCGCCGGCAGGTTCAGGGCGCCGGCAGGTTCAGCGCCGGGCACGGCGGAACCTGCTGCCGCCGAAGCGGGCTTACTTGAACAGGCTTACTTGACCTCGTCCGTGCCGTGGGAGTCGGTCTCGGGGTGGTGTGATTCCTCGGTGTGCTTGTCCCCCCGGTGGCTGCCGTTCTGGCTGCCCTTGCCTTTGCCCTCGCCTGATCCGGCCGTGCCGGAGGCGCCGCCGTTGAGCTTGTGCTCCTTGGCCTGGAGTTCGTCCTTGAGCTTCTTGAGGCGGTCCGCCTCGGCCTGGTTGCGGCGGCGGACTTCGAGGTTGCGCAGGAAATCGGGGTCGTCATCCGGCGCGACGGTGTGGCTGTAGGACTGCGGGGCGGGGCGGCTTCCGCGAGGCCGGCCGATGATGAACCAGAGTGCCGCTCCCACCACGGGGAGGACAACCATCACCACGATCCAGGCCGTCTTGGAGATACCCCTGGTGAGGTTTTTATCAGTCCGGATCACGTCCACGAGGCCATAGACGAATATGGCAAGAACGGCAACGGCGACCAATACACGGGGCATACCATCAGTCTACCGTCCGGACGCCTGCAGCACTGCCCTCCCTTCTTTCGCATGCTGGGGAATCCGGGGCATGCTGGGCCAGACCGCATACTGGCGGGCTCGCTCCCAGGCGGGGCTCCACGGCACAACTGGCATGGCCCTCGACGCCGGACGGCTAAACTTGAACCGTGGCCTTTATGAAATACTCCCTGATCCGTCTGGCGCTGTTCGTGCCGTTGCTCGTGCTGTTCAGCTTCCTCGAGGTGGGAATTTTGCTGGCCGCAGTCTTTGCCGGCCTGATTGCCTTCGCCATCAGCTACCTGTTCTTCCAGAAGCAGCGCGACGCCGCGACGGCCAGCCTGCATGAGCGCTTCTCCGGCCGGGCCAAGCCCATCCGCACCGCCGGCGAGGTTGAAGACGCCGACGCCGAAGACACCCTGGTGGACGCCAACCCGGACATCACGGTCCGTTCGGAAATTCCCCGCACCGAAGCTCCCAGCAAAGAAGAAACTCCCCGCAAGGACGCCTGAGCCCGCCCGGCTGTATCCCTACAGCCCGTGGCTCAGGACGAGGCCCAGGGAGAACAGCACGCTGTAGCCCAGGTTGATCAGGCCCGTCTGCTTGAGGACGGGGATGAGGCTCTTGCGCTTCCGGCCGTTGATCATCAGCCATGACGGCATCAGGCTGGCCGGGATCAGCAGCAGCACAATGAGCATCCACGGGCGTGCGGGTGCCAGGACCACCACCAGCAGGATGGCGACGGCCAGCATCAGGACGTAGCTTTCGCGGGCGTGCTTGTCGCCGAGCCGCACGGCCAGCGTCTTCTTGCCGGCCTGGATATCCGTGGGGATGTCCCGGACGTTGTTGGCCATCAGGAGCGCACACGCGATCAGGCCGGTGCCGATGGCCCCGATGATGGCGGCCAGGCTGAGCTGCCCCGCCTGCGTGTACGTGGTGCCCAGGGTGGCCACGAGGCCGAAGAACACAAACACGAACACGTCGCCCAGGCCCATGTAGCCGTACGGGTTCTTGCCGCCGGTGTACCCCCAGGCGGCCAGGACACAGCCGAGGCCCACCAGAATTAGCCACCACGCCTGGGTAATGACCACCAGGACCAGGCCGAACAGCATGGCCAGCCCGAACGCGGCGAACGCCGCCCGCTTCACCATCTCAGGCTTCGCGGCGCCCGAGCCCACCAGGCGAAGGGGTCCCACGCGGTCCTCGTCGGTGCCGCGGATCCCGTCCGAGTAGTCGTTGGCGTAGTTCACGCCGACCTGGAGCAATAAGGCCACAAACGCGGCCAGGACGGCGTTGAGCGGCTTGAAGGCGTCCATCTCGAAGGCCGCGGCGGTGCCGATCAGGACCGGTGCGATGGCAGCCGGCAGGGTGCGCGGTCGGGCGCCTTGGATCCATTGTGCGGCTGTGGCCACGGTCAGTACTCCGATTGCTTCGTTGTTCATTTCAGTGCGGCCGGAGGGTTAAACCCGCCGAAATCCTGCCGCTCCGGCCCTTCGGCCGGGGCGGGGCTTCTCTATTTTCCCTGATGCAGCGCGTCCAGCAGAACAGTCATGCCCAGCCGGTCCGGTTTGCCGTTGGGCAGCATCATCAGCTCGCCGGCAGCGAGGACGGTTTTCGGAGCCAGCCGGCCCAGGCCATCGTGCCGCTTCGCGGTGAAACCCTCGATGCCGGCGGGGGAGCTGTCCTCCACTGCAACGTATGCGGCCACGGCCTGGCCCCACTCTTCCGAGGGGACGCCTGCCACGAAGGCCGCCGTCACGCCGTCGAGCTTTTCCAGCTCGGCCTGCACGTGCGTGGCGGAAACTTTCACGCCTCCGGTGATGATGACGTCGTCGGCGCGGCCCAGCACGGTGAGCTTCCCGGTGGCGTCGATGGAGCCGAGGTCGCCGGTGCGGTACCAGCGGACGCCGTCCTCCTCGAAGAAGTCGTCGGCTGCCGGTCCGGCCTCGCCGAGGTAGCCGGCGGCCAGGGTGGCGCCGCCCAGCAGGATCCTGCCGTCCCCGTCGACCCGTGCCAAGACGTCCTCGAGCGGTAAGCCGTCGTACACGCAGCCGCCGCAGGTCTCCGCGGAACCGTAGGTGGTGATCACGCGAACGCCGGCGTCACGGGCTGCATCAAGCAGTTCCGGAGACGCGGGGCCGCCGCCGAGCAGGATCCCGTTGAACCGGCGCAGAACGGCAAGCGTTTCGGCCGACGGCGCGTCCAGCAGCCGCTGCAGTTGGGTGGGCACCAAGGACGTGAAGCGGATCTTGTCCGTGAGCTCCTGGGCGGCCGCGGTGAACGCTTCCGGCGTGAACCCTATGGAGAGGTCCATGGCCCACGGCCGGGTTCCGGCGAAGAGGGAGCGCACCAGGACCTGCACCCCGGCAACGTACTGCAGGGGGAGTGCGAGGAGCCACTGGCCCTCGCCCTTGAGTGCGAACGCGGTGGCCACGGACGACGCCGCCAGGGCTTCCACGGTAAGGACCGTCGCTTTGGGCGCGCCGGTGGAACCGGAGGTGCGCACCACCACCGCGGCGTCCTCGAAGCCCGGCGTCTCCACAGCGGAAACCACAATGTTGCCGTCAGCGTCGGCGGAAAGTTCGACGGCGGGGCCCTCGCCGTGGAGGGCGTCCGCCAAGGCCCGCAGGGCAGAATCGAGGTTCGCCGGTTCGATGTTCGGGGGCTGGGAAGTCACAGGGGCTGCCTTAGGAGTAGTGCGGGCTTAGAAGTAGTACGGGAACTGGGACCAGTCGGGATCGCGCTTCTCGAGGAAGGCTTCCTTGCCCTCCACGGCCTCGTCCGTCATGTACGCCAGCCGGGTGGCTTCGCCGGCGAACACCTGCTGCCCGGCCAGGCCGTCGTCGGCAAGGTTGAAGGCGAACTTGAGCATGCGGATGGCCTGCGGCGACTGCCGGGCGATGTCCGCCGCGTACTCCAATGCCACTTCCTCAAGCCGTTCGTGGTCCACGGCCTCATTTACGGCGCCCATCCGGACCATGTCCTCGGCGGAGTATTCGCGGGCCAGGAAGAAGATTTCGCGGGCGGCCTTCTGGCCGATCTGGCGCGCCAGCAGCGCCGAGCCGTACCCGGCGTCGAAACTTCCCACGGTGGCGTCCGTCTGCTTGAACTTGCCATGCTGGCGCGAGGCGATGGTGAGGTCGGAAACGACGTGCAGCGAGTGCCCGCCGCCGGCCGCCCAGCCGTTGACGACGGCGATGACCACCTTGGGCATGGTGCGCATGAGCCGCTGTACTTCCAGGATGTGCAGCCGGCCGGCGCGGGCGGGATCGATGGTCTCCTCGGTCTCGCCCTCGGCATAGCGGTACCCGTCACGGCCGCGGATCCGCTGGTCCCCGCCGGAGCAGAACGAGTGGCCGCCGTCCTTGGGTGACGGCCCGTTGCCCGTGAGCAGCACCGTGGCCACGTTGGGGGTCATGCGGGCATGGTCCATGGCGCGGTAGAGCTCGTCCACGGTGCCCGGGCGGAATGCGTTCCGGACCTCCGGGCGGTTGAAGGCGATGCGGACCGTGGGCAGGTCCCGCAGCACGGCGCCGTCCGAGTCCCGCTCAACCTGCCGGTGGTAGGTCATGTCCTGGAAGTCGTCGAAGCCGGCCACGGTGCGCCACCGGGAGGGGTCAAAGACGTCGGATACCTTGGCTGGGAATTCGTTGCTCACAGACCGAGTCTAGTAATCGCCTCAGCTGATACAGAACTCGTTGCCTTCGGGGTCCGCCATGGTGTGCCATTCGTGCGGCCCCTGGCTGGCGGTCCACAGGAATTTTGCGCCGCGTGCCTCAAGCTCCGCGCGGACCTCATCCTTGTCCCTGCCGTCAAGGCGGACATCCCAATGCACCCGGTTTTTTATGGTCTTCGCTTCCGGCACGGTCTGGAACAGCAGTCGGCGGGCGGGTGCCTTGGCTTCGAGTTCCTCGACCGGCCGGATCGCTGCGCCGGCAGCCCACACCAGCCTGCCGTTGTGGGTCTTTGTTTCGGCTTCGGTGGCAAACCCCTGCTCGATCATGGACCGGATGAACGCTTCATCCTGCGGTTCCACCGCCCAGTCCAGGGTTTCCGCCCACCAGTCGGCAAGTTCATGCGGATTACTGCAGTCGATCGCTATCTGAATGTTGAGTCCCATGGGTCAAAACTACGACGGCGGTGTTCCCGCCGGAAGTGTTTTGCGGACAGTTCCGGTCCGGGTTCAGAGGGTCGCCGCGGCCTGTCCCTGAGCCACTAGGGCTGGACCTGCTGCAGCTGCTCCATCAGTTCGGGCGGGATCGCGTAGATGAACACCACGGCCAGCAGGTTCTTGGCGGCATGGACGAAGTAGGAGAACATCACGTTCTTCCCGGTCCACACATACACGAACACCAGCGTGGCGCCCATGGCCAGGTACGGCATCAGCACCGGCAGCGTGAGGGTTTCCTGGCCCACGATGTGCAGCGCCGCGAAGAGGACCGTGGACAGGACGCAGCACACCCAGATGTTGACGCGGCGGCTGAGCTTGCCGATCAGCAGGTGGCGGAAGATGTACTCCTCCACAAACGGACCCACGATGACAAGCAGCGGCACAATCAGCCACGGCGACACCTGTTGAACGAGCGCCTGGACATTGGCCTGGTTGGCGGAGCCCTGCACCGGTCCGGTGAGGGCCACCAGCAGGGCCGTCAGGATCAGCATGGCCACCACCGCGACGGGAATCATGATCAGCGTGAACCAGGGCCTGGTGGCCAGGACGCGGAGGTCCCGGGAGACAACCCGGCGGGCGGCAGCCAAGGCCAGGACACCGACGCCGCCGTAGAACAGCAGGTTCACCGAGTACACGGCAATAGTGGGGTCCGGGGAGAGCTGCAGCAGCAGCGGTTGCAGCGGCGATCCTGCCACGGCAAAGAGTGCCGCCACAGCCACGTAGAGCCCCACGGTGGTGTAGTCGAGCGCGGAGAAACGGTAGAGATCCGGCTGTGGCGCCGGGGAATTGCGGAGAGCTGTTCCCATATCTCCAGCCTAGCTTCCCAACTGACTGGCAGTTGGCGTCGTGAAAACGGTGAATGACGACGTTAAATGCGAGTCAGTTGGGTCGGCGTGTGAAGCAGCGACGTTGCAGCCGCGATGAGGCACCCCGTACAATATTCGGTATGCCTAAATTTCTGTTTCGGTGCGCCAAAGTAGTCCGCCGAACCGGGGGCCTTCGCACTGCCGGAGCCGCCGTCGTCGCCGTTTTCCTCTGCCTGTCCCTAGCCGCGTGCGGGGGTGCCGCCCCCGGCCAAGGGTCAGGGAGCGAGAAGCCCGTGGTGCTGACCACCTTCACCGTGCTGGCGGATGTCGCGCAGAACGTGGCCGGGGACAAGCTGCAGGTCGAGTCCATCACCAAGGCCGGCGCCGAAATCCACGGCTATGAGCCCACTCCAGGGGACATCCGCAAGGCGTCCAAGGCGGACCTGATCCTGGACAACGGCCTGAACCTCGAAGCCTGGTTCGCCCAGTTCGTCGAGGGCCTGGATGTTCCGCACGCCGTGGTGAGCGAAGGCGTGGAAGTGATGTCCATCAGCGAAGACTCCTACCAGGGCAAGCCGAACCCGCACGCGTGGATGTCGCCGGTCAACGTCCAGATCTACGTGGACAACATGGTGAAGGCGTTCTCGAAGCTCGACCCGGACAACGCGTCCACCTTCGAGGCGAACGGTGCGGCCTACAAGGCCAAGCTGCAGACCGTGAAGGACGAAATGGTGCAGAAGCTCGCCTCCGTTCCGGAGGCGCAGCGGGCGCTGGTGACCTGTGAAGGGGCCTTCTCCTACCTGGCGCGCGACGCCGGCCTCCGCGAGGTCTACATCTGGGCCGTCAACGCCGAGCAGCAGGCCACGCCGCAGCAGATCGCCCGGGCCATCGAATTCGTCAAGGCCAACAAGGTCCCTGCCGTGTTCTGCGAGTCCACGGTCTCCGATGCTCCCATGCGCCAAGTGGAGGGAGCCACGGGCGCGAAATTCGGCGGCGTGCTCTACGTGGACTCGCTGTCCGAAGCGGACGGCCCCGTCCCCACGTACCTGGACCTCATCCGGCACGACTCCAAGATCATCACCGAAGCACTGACAGGAGCGGCATCATGAGCAGCCCGGCCATCCTGGTTGAAAACGTCACCGTCCACTACGGCGAGGTCCTTGCCCTGGACGCCGCGTCACTGACCCTGGACACCGCACGGATCTGCGGCCTGATCGGCATGAACGGCTCCGGAAAGTCCACCCTGTTCAAAGTGATCATGGGAATGATCAAGCCCGACGCCGGCCGCGTCCTCATCAACGGTGAGTCACCGGCCAAGGCGCGCAAGGAGGGCGGCATCGGCTACGTCCCGCAGAGCGAGGACGTGGACTGGCAGTTCCCGCTGTCTGTCCGCGACGTGGTGATGATGGGCCGCTACGGGCACCAGGGCTTCACCCGCCGCCCCTCCAAGGCGGACCGTGCCGCCGTCGAGCTCGCCCTTGACCGGGTGGAACTCTCCGAGTTCGCGAACCGGCAGATCGGCCAGCTCTCCGGCGGCCAGAAGAAGCGCGCATTCGTGGCCCGGGGCATCGCCCAGGGCGCCACCATGATGCTCCTGGACGAGCCGTTCGCCGGAGTGGACAAACGCTCCGAAGCCACCATTACCCGCCTGCTGCGTGAACTCGCCTCGGACGGCTGCACCATCCTCATTTCCACCCACGACCTTCACGCCCTGCCCCAGCTGTGCGACGAAGCGGTGCTGCTGATGCGCAAGGTCCTGATGCACGGCCCGCCCGAGCTGGTCCTGCAGCCCGAGAACCTGGCCATGGCCTTCGGCCTGGACGTCCTCAACCGGGACCTCCCGGACGAGGATCTCCCCGATGAGGATGCCCCGGATCCATCCGGCGCGGGCCGCCAGGTGCAGGACTTCTCGAACCACCAGGGCAGGAACTGACCATGGATCTCTTTGACCTCCTGCTTGAACCGCTGAGCTACGACTTCATGGTCCGCGCCATCATCACCACAGCGCTCGCCGCCATTGTCTGCGCCGTGCTGAGCTGCTGGCTGGTGCTGATCGGCTGGTCGCTCATGGGCGACGCCGTCTCCCACGCCGTGCTCCCGGGCGTGGTCCTCGCCTACATCGTGGGGGCGCCGTTCGCGCTGGGGGCGCTGGTCTTCGCGCTGATCGCCGTTACCCTGATCGGGGTGGTCCGGAACACCAGCCGGGTGAAGGAGGACGCGGCCATCGGCATCGTGTTCACCTCGCTGTTCGCCCTGGGCCTGGTGCTCATCTCCGTCACACCGAGCCAGACCGACCTCAACCACATCATCTTCGGCAATCTGCTGGGCGTCAGCATTCCGGACCTCATCCAGGTACTGGTGCTGGGAGTGGTGGCGTTCGCCATCCTCATCCTCAAGCGGCGGGACCTCACGCTCTACGCCTTCGATCCCACGCACGCCCACGCCATCGGGCTGTCCCCGAAAAGGCTGGGGGCGCTGCTGCTGGGCCTTCTGGCGCTCACCTCGGTGGTGGCGCTGCAGACCGTGGGCGTGGTGCTCGTGGTGGCCATGCTGATCATCCCCGGCGCCACGGCCTACCTGCTGACCGACCGGTTCTCCCGCATGCTGGTGATCGCCCCGGTGATTTCGGCGCTGTGCTCCATTGCCGGCATCTACCTCAGCTACTACCTGGACACCGCCTCCGGCGCTATGGTGGTGCTCACCCAGAGTGCCATCTTCGCCGTCGTCTACCTGTTCAGCCCCCGCCAGGGGCTGATCGGCACCCGGCTGGCGAAGGCGCGCCGCAAGAAAGCGGTGGCGCTCGCCGCCTAGGTTTGTGTCCGGCGACGGACCGAACGACGGCGGTGCGGGCCCGGGGCGTTACGCCCCGGGCCCGCATTTTGCTGGCTACGCCCGGACGGACTTGCGGTTGTAGAGCCACAGCGCCCACACGTACCCGCCCACGCTGAAGACTGCGCACCAGACAAGCGTCGCAAGCATGGTGCCGGCCTCCACGGGGGTGCCCATCAGGAGCCCGCGGACAGCTTCGATGAACGGCGTGAACGGCTGCACGTCGGCGAACCAGCGCAGGACCTCGGGCATGGAATCCGTGGGCACGAACCCGCTGCCAAGGAATGGCATCAGCAACAGGATCATGGGCTGGTTGCTGGCTGTTTCCACGCTCTTGGCGTTGATGCCCATGGCCACGGACAGCCACGTCACGGAGAAGCCGATCAGCGTCAGCACGCCCAGGGCTCCGAGCCAGCCTGCCGGCGACCCGGTGGGCCGGAATCCGATCAGCAGGGCAACGGCGGCCACCAGCAGCATGGCGGCCATGGTCTGGATGAGGCTGCCCAGGACGTGGCCTGTGAGCACGGCGCCCCTGGAGATCGCCATGGTGCGGAAGCGTGCAACGATGCCTTCCGTCATGTCCGTGGACACCGAGATTGCGGTTCCCGTCGCACTCCCGGTAAGGGTGAGCATCAGGACGCCAGGCACGATGTACGCGAGGTAGTCATCCCTGCCGCCGCCCAGTCCCGAACCCAGCGTCCCGCCGAGCACATACACAAAGAGCAGCAGGAAAATGATCGGGGTCCCCGCGACGAACAGCGGGATCGAGGGGTAGCGGACCACGTGCTTGAGGTTCCGGCGCAGCATGGTGGTCGCGTCGGACGCTGCATAACTGAGGGTGCTCATCGTGCGTTCTCCTTCTGGCTGGTGAGGGCGAGGAAGACGTCGTCCAGGTTGGGTGTGTGGACGGACAGGTCGGCCACCTCCACGGAGGCGCGCTCCAGGCGGTCCAGCACGTCCTTCAAGGACCGGACGCCGTCGTCGCCGGAGACTTCCAAGGTGAGGGAATCGTCGTCGCGGTTGTCCGGTTCGAGCACGACGGCGGCCCGCTCCAACGCGGCCAGGTCACCGAACGTGAGGCGGATGTGCCCGCCGGGGACCAGCCGCTTGAGCTCGGCAGGGGTTCCCTCGGCCACGATCCGGCCCTGGTCCAACACCGCGATCCTGTCCGCGAGCTGGTCGGCTTCGTCCAGGTACTGGGTGGTCAGGAAGATGGTGACGCCGCGGGCCACAAGGCCCTGGATGATCTCCCACATGGTGCGGCGGCTCCGCGGATCCAGGCCCGTCGTTGGCTCATCCAGGAAGATGATCTCCGGATCGCCCATCAGGGTCATGGCGAGATCGAGCCGCCGCCGCATGCCGCCCGAGTACGTGGCAAGGGGCTGCCTGGCCGCCTCGACCAGGTCGAACTTTTCCAGAAGCCCTGCCGTGCGGCGCCTGACCTCAGCCGCAGGGAGGTGCCGGAGCCTGCCCATCAGGGCCAGGTTTTCCTCGCCAGTGAGCAGGCTGTCCACGGCCGAGAACTGCCCCGTGAGGCCGATTTTGCCGCGCACCTCATCTGCCTGGCGTACGACGTCGAAACCTCCTACGGCGACCTCCCCGCCATCGGCGGAGATCAGGGTGGACAGGATGTGGACGATGGTGGTCTTGCCGGCGCCGTTGGGGCCGAGGAGGGCAAAGACGGTTCCCGCCGGAACGGTGAGGTCCACGCCGTCGAGTACCTGTTTGCTGCCGTATGCCTTGCGCAGCCCGGCCACAGTGATGGCCGAAGAGGTGGTGCTTGCCATGACTCTTCCTTTGCTGGGTTCTTGCCCGTTTGGGTTACCTGGTTGGAACGGGGGAGCGCCGCACGGTGATGTCGCCGTAGGCGCTGCGGGCACGGACCTCCACTTTGGCGTCCGACTCGCCGGGTCCGGTGGTGGCGTCGAGTCCGTTTCGGACGCGCCCGTACTTGGTGCTGAGGTCCAGCCACGCGGCGCTGCCTTCGCGGACGCCGATGGCCAGGGAGCCGGCGGCGGTCTGGAGGGTGAGGGTTCCGCGCGAGACCTCGCCGACAGTGATGTCGCCGTTGGAGGCCTTGATGGTTGTTGATGCGCCGGCCCGTTCCAGTGCGACGTCTCCGTTGGCGGCACTGACGCGGAGTTCGCCGGCGGCATCCACGATGTGCGTGCCGCCGTTTCCGTTCTTGACGCTGGCAATTCCGTCGATCTCCCGGATGCGGATCTTGCCGGAGCCTGTTTTGATTTCTGCCCGGCCCGCGACGCGTTCCACCGTCACATCGCCCATGCCCGTGTGGACCTTGAGGTCCGTGCAGTGGTCGAGGCGGACGTGGCCCATTTCCGTCTTCAGCTCGGCCGAACTGAACTCGCCCTCGCAACGGAGGTCGCCCATGCCGGACTTCAGCTCCAGGCTGCAGCCGATGGGCACTTCAACGGTGATGTCCACGGCGCCCCCGTCGCTGAACCAGGTGTGGCGGCGCTGGGGACGCAGCCTGACCTGCAGGCGTCCGTCCGAATAGTCCACGGTGGTCTGCTCGGCCACCTTGACGTCCAAGGCGCGGGTTGCGGTGCGGGGCTGGACGTTGACCACGGTGTCGGTGCGGTTGCCGGCGACGATCCAGATATCCGCGCGGACCGAAACGTCCACGACGACGGCGATTGGCTGGGGTGTCTCGAAGGTTTCCATCAGTGTGCCCATCCTGTGAAGGTCTGCTCGCCGGGATCCCGACGCGCGGTTCGGTGTGATGTTTGGCTGCCGTTGAGGGCATCGGCCACGGCCCGGATCAGCCAGGAATTCACGGACAGGCCTTCAAGGCCGGCGGCCTCTTCAACCTGCTGCTTGAGGTGATCCGGCAGCCGGAGCGTGGTGCGGGAGGTGCTGGCGCCGTCGAGCTCTTCCGTGACCTGCCGGGCAGGCTGGCTGGACCGCTCCACCACGGCCTCGTACTCGCTGGCGGCGGGCGGGTTGGTGACCACGAACTCGGGATCGCGGCCCCGCAGCCTGACCTCCACCGAAGCCGGTGCCAGCTCCAGGGTGATCTCACTGGCGGCGTCGGACAGGGCTTCGAGGAGGACGAGCCGGACGGTGGACTCGAGCGCAGCCGTGAGGCGTTCGCTGAGTTCCCGGGCGTCGGGGCCGCCGGCTTCGGCGGCCACGTCCAGCTGGTGCTGGACGGAGGTTACGTATTGGTTGAGTTGCATGACACCACTATGACGCCATTGTGGTGTCATGTCAATACATTTTGGTGGTTGGTGGTGTCACCGTGGTGTCGCGGCTTGACTCACCCGCCTCCGCCGGGCAGTCTGGAGCGATGAAGTCCTAAGCGCAGCCCTTCTTTCCGGCTGCATTCCCAGTACACATATCGGCGTTATCGCCATTCACTGCGGACCTGCGAGGACTCCTCTTGACTGAACATCTTTCCCTGACCGGCGTCACTCATGGCTATGGGGACCGCCGGCTCTTCACTGCCGTCGACCTCACCATCGGTGCCGGTGAACACGTGGCCGTCGTCGGCGAAAACGGCGCCGGCAAATCAACGCTGCTGCGGATCCTTGCCGGGCTTGAATCTCCGGACGAGGGCACGGCCGCGAACCACGGCCGCGTCGGCTACCTGGCCCAGACCACCGGCCTGCCGGCGTCGTTCACCGTGGGCAACGCCATCGACCACGCACTCGAGTCGCTCCGCGCCATCGAGGCCGAACTGGACCGCCTGGAATCCGGCCTGGCCGATGCTGACGAGGAACAGCTGGAACGCTACGGCGACTTGCAGACCCAGTACCAGCTCCGGGAAGGCTATGCCGCCGAGTCCCGGGTGGAGGCGGCCCTGGACCGCCTGGGCCTCGGCGGGCTGGACCGGCAGCGGGCGCTGGGTTCGCTCTCGGGCGGGGAGCAGCACCGCGTCGCCTTGGCCTGCGTGCTGGCTGATCCTGCGGACGTCCTCCTGCTGGACGAGCCCACCAACCATTTGGACGCCAGCGGCACGGCCTGGCTCGAGGCGCGGCTTGCCGCCCACCGGGGGACCGTCGTCGTGGTTTCCCACGACCGCGCGCTGCTGCGCAAGGTGGCCGCTTCCGTCATCGAAGTGGACGCCGAGCGGTGCGCGGTCAACCGCTACGGGAACGGCTACGACGGGTATCTGCGGGAGAAGGCCGCCGAGCGTGAACGCTGGGTGCAGCAGTACCGCGGCTGGCTGGACGCGATGGCTGCCGAGCGCCTTCAGGCGGACACCGTGGCCGGGAAAATGGGCTACGCCCGCCGCCGCGACGGCGACAAAATGGGCTTCGACTTCAAGGCAGGCACCTGGCAGCAGGCCGTCACCAGCAAGGTCCGCAACGCCCAGGAGCGGCTGCGCCGGCTCGAGGCCAATCCCGTTGACCGGCCGCCGGTTCCCCTGAAACTGGCGGTGGACCTTCAGGGGGAGACTGGCGAGGGTGCTGCCGGCGCCGACGCTGCGGGACCGGCCCTGGAAGCGCGCGGTGTGCAGGTGCCCGGTCGCCTGGCACCGACCGATTTCCGGGTGGAGGCCGGCCAGAAGATCCTGATCACCGGTCCCAACGGGGCAGGGAAGTCAACGCTGCTGTCCGTGCTGGCCGGCACCCTCGAACCGGAGGAGGGCACTGTGGTGCGGCATGGCCGGATCGGCTATTTGCAGCAGGAGCTGGAACCGCCGGTCCGTCCGGGGATGCGCCTTCTCCCGGCCTTCGTCGCCGGCCTGGGCGGCAACATCGACGAGCATGCGGAGGCGCTGCTGCGGCTGGGCCTCTTCCGGACCACCGAATTCCATGTTCCGGTCGGAAGCCTTTCCGCCGGACAGCAGCGCAGGCTGGCCCTTGCCCGGCTCCTGCTCGGTGGATTCCAGACGATGCTCGTGGACGAACCCACCAACCACCTGGCACCCGTGCTGGTGGAGCAGTTGGAAGCGGCCCTTTCGGAATTCGGCGGAACGCTGATCATGGTCAGCCACGACCGCGCATTGGGTGAGTGGTTCAATAAATGCGCCGCGCGGTCCGCCGCCGGGAGCGCTGCCGGGAGCACCGGCGGCGCAGGCTGGCTCCGCTACGCGATGGCGGAAGGCGCGCTGGCCTAGTTTCGGGAACTCTGAGCCGCACGGGAAGCGGCGCGGGACGCAGCTTCGAAAAACGGTGAGATTTGCGTTAAGGGATCGTTACGCCCTGCCTGCAGGGCCGAAACAACCGCGGAGCAGGATGGAGGGGAGTCAGTGATTCCCACGCTCAAGTAGCGTCCCTGCGGTCCGCCGCCGGGACGTACTCAGCCGGCCGAAAGGATCTCCCGTGATCACCAAGAACCTTTTCCTGCAGGGCGTCTTCCCCTTCGAGGGAGCGGGACTCGAGAAGCCCGTCCCCATCCACCGGGAGCTCGCGCACTTCGTACCGGACGGAATCATCAACCAGACCCTCTACTTCCGGGGCGGCAACTCCAGTTCCGAACTGGTCACCGTGGTCCTGATGCGCGACGGCGTGCCCATGCGGTATTTCCCCATCGGCGCCAAGAGCGACGTCCATGTGCCGCTCCGGGTGGTGGAGGACATCGAGGGCGGGTCCGTCATCGAGGTGTTCCTCCTGGCGGCCGACGGCGTTGCGGGGTACGTGGTCATCGACCTGGGCATGGTGGAACACTGATGACGTCCGTCGCAGACAATACGCAGCTCAAGACGCAGCTCAAGACCCAGCGCAGGCCACAGCCCGGCCCGCCCGGTCCGCCCAACCCGCTTGGGACGGGCAAGCTCCGGCCCAAGCACCAGCTCAGCCAGGCCAAGCCGGCCGCCCGGCGTCGGCTGGTGGTGATCGGCAACGGCATGGCCGGCGCCCGTGCCGTCGAGGAGATCCTGGCCCGCGGCGGCGCCGAGCAGTTCACCATCACCATGTTCGGCGACGAGCCCTACGGCAACTACAACCGGATCATGCTCAGCCACGTCCTCTCCGGCGAGGAAAGCGACGCGGACATCTTCCTGAACTCCCTGCACTGGTACCAGGACAACAACATCACCCTGCACGCGGGCGTCCGGGTGGAACGGATCGACCGGTTCACCAAATACGTCTTCGCCAACAACGGCCACGTTGTTCCCTACGACGTACTGATCATCGCCACGGGCAGCCAGTCCTTCATGCCGCCGATGGACGGACTGTACACGCCCAGCGGTTCGATCAAGCCCGGGGTCTTCACGTTCCGCACCATCGACGACACCCGGAGCATGGTCCAGCACGCGCAGCACGACCACCATCACCGGGCCGTAGTCATCGGGGGCGGCCTGCTGGGACTGGAAGCGGCGCGCGGGCTCCAGAGCCACGGTATCGACGTCGACGTGGTGCACTCCGGCGGGCACCTCATGAACGCCCAGATGGGACCCGACGGCGGAGCCATCCTCCGCCGGAGCGTGGAGGCCCTGGGCATCCGGGTGCACACGGGGAGCCGCACCACCGCCGTCCTGGGCACGGACAAGGTCACCGGCGTCCGGCTCCGGGACCGGCCGGACATCGGCTGCGACATGGTGGTGGTGGCCGCCGGGATCCGCCCCAACGTGGACGTCGCCGTGCTCAGCGGACTGCACGTGGAACGCGCCATCGTGGTGGATGACCAGCTGCGGGTGGTGGACGAGGACGACATCTATGCCGTGGGCGAATGCGTCCAGCACCGCGGCGAGGTCTACGGACTGGTGGCGCCGCTGTGGGAGCAGGCAGTGGTGCTTGCCAACCACGTCACCGGCGCGGACTCCACTGCGGCCTACCTCGGCTCCCGGATCGCCACCAAACTCAAGGTTGCCGGCGTCGAGGTGGCGTCCATGGGCCTGCAGGGCCCGGAACGGGAGACGGACGAACACATCGTGTTCTCCGAGCCCAGCCGCGGCGTATTCAAGTCCATCGTCATCCGGGACAACAAGATGGTGGGCGCCACCCTGCTCGGCGACAGCCGGAAAGTGGCCTACCTGACCCAGGCCTTCGACAAGGGGCTTCCCCTGCCCGAGGAGCGGATCTCGCTGTTGTTCGACCTTGGTGCCCCGGCCGAGGAACAGGGCGTGGCCGAGCTCGACGACGACGCGCAGGTCTGCAACTGCAACGGCGTCAGCAAAAGATCCCTCGTGGATACGGTCAAAGGCGGGTGCAACACCGTGGCCGGAGCCATGGACGCCACCCGGGCCGGCAAGGGCTGCGGTTCCTGCAAGCTGCTGGTGAAACAGGTGGTGGAATGGGCCGCCGGCGGCGCCGTGGAGGAGGACCCCGCCGCCAGCTACTACGTGCCGGGAATTCCGCTCGACAAGGCGTCACTGATGGCAGCCATCCGCAAACAGGGCCTGCGTTCGGTGTCCTCGGTGTTCGCCGCGCTCGCACCCGGCAGTGTTGAGGACGCGAAATCCAAGATGGGCCTTGCGTCCCTGATGAAGATGATGCTCGCGGACCAGTACATCGACGAGCGGGACGCCCGGTTCATCAACGACCGCGTGCACGCCAACATCCAGCGGGACGGCACCTTCTCCGTGGTTCCGCAGATGAAGGGCGGCGTGACGTCCGTGCAGCAGCTGCGCCGGATCGCCGACGTCGCCGAAAAGCACAACATCCCCCTGATCAAGCTGACCGGCGGCCAGCGCATCGACCTGCTGGGCGTGCCCAAGGAGGACCTGCCGCAGGTCTGGGCCGACCTGGACATGCCGTCCGGCTACGCCTACGGGAAGAGCTTCCGCACGGTCAAGACCTGTGTGGGCAAGGACTTTTGCCGCTACGGCACCGGCGACTCCACCAAGCTGGGGATCGAGATCGAGTCACGGTTCCAGGGCATCGAGGCGCCGGCCAAACTGAAGCTGGCTGTCTCGGGCTGCCCGCGCAACTGCGCCGAGTCGCTGGTCAAGGACGTGGGCGTGGTGGCCGTGGAAGGCGGCCGCTGGGAACTCTACGTCGGGGGAGCGGCAGGCGCCCACATCCGCAAGGGTGACCTGCTGGCCACCGTCGACGACCCCGAGCAAGTGAAGGTGCTGACCGGCCGGTTCATGCAGTACTACCGGGAGAACGCCAACTGGCTGGAGCGGACCTACGCGTTTGTGCCTAGGGTGGGCATCGACCACATCCGCGCCGTGGTGGTGGACGACGCCGAGGGCATCGCGGCCGGCCTGGACGCGGCCATGCAGGCCTCCGTGGACAGCTATGTGGATCCGTGGACCGAGCGCGACGATCCGCTCACACCCGGGCAGTTCCGCACGTCGCTGCCGCTCACGGTGCTTCCCCAGGTGCCGGTCCGATGAACGCCGGTCACAACCTAGGTTCCGTGGAGCAGATCCCGTTCGGGGAGGGCCGGGCGTTCGGCGTGGCCGGCGAACAGGTGGCGGTGTTCCGGCTCCGCGACGGCAGCCTGCGGGCGCTGTCCGCTGTCTGCCCGCACAAGGGCGGCCCGATCGCGGACGGCACCATCGACCAGGACCTGGTCCTGTGCCCGCTGCATCAGAACGCCTTCAGGCTGGACACCGGCTGCTCCACCACCGGCGCCGAACCTTTGATCAGCTATGACGTCCAAATCGATAATCACCAGAATATTATTCTGAGAACGGCGGCTAGGTAGGGAAATTAATTCGGCATAACTCCTGCTAGCTGTTGTCTGCGTCACTGGCGGTTCCGCTGGCCTTGTAAGCTAGGTAGGCCGCGCGAACCTTCGACGCCCTGAGGGTTTTCGTCCAGATAATTCCCCAAAACGCGGGATAAACCCGAATTATGTGGACAAGAGCCTTGCGTTCCGGTGCCGGCCATCCCCCGACCCACAAGGAACAGTTGTGCCACAAAGTACCCCCACAGAACTCGTGAGCCCGACGGCGCAATCCGCCGTCGTCGACTCCACCCTCAGCGCCGAGGGCTACAAGAAGTCCCTGAGCGGCCGCCAGGTCACCATGATCGCCATGGGCGGCGCCATCGGCGTCGGCCTCTTCATGGGTGCCGGCGGACGCCTGGCCTCCACGGGCCCCGCGCTGATCTTCTCCTACGCCATTGCCGGCGTCATCGCCTACCTGCTGATGCGCGCCCTGGGCGAACTCATCATGTACCGCCAGACCTCGGGCTCCTTCGTCAGCTATGCCGGCGAAATGTTCGGCAAGAAGGGCGCGTACCTGTCCGGCTGGATGTACTTCATCAACTGGGCCATGACCGGCATCGCCGAGCTCATCGCGATCGGACTGTACTTCCAGTTCTTCTTCCCCAACGTGCCTGTTGAACTGTCCGCCATCGCAGCGCTGCTGCTGCTCGTGGGCGTCAACCTCCTGAGCGTCAAGGCGTTCGGCGAATTCGAATTCTGGGCCTCCTGCCTCAAGGTGGGCGCCATCCTGATCTTCCTGGCCGTGGGCACCTTCATGGTGGTCACCAACGCCCAGGTGGGCGACGGCCACGCCTCGGTCAGCAACCTCTTCGCGGCCGAAGGCGGGATGTTCCCCAAGGGTGCGCTGGTCATGATCCTGGTCCTGAACGCCGTGATCTTCGCCTACAACGGTATTGAGCTCGTCGGCATCACGGCCGGCGAAATGCAGGACCCGGCCAAGGAAGTGCCCAAGGCAATCCGCGCCGTCGTCTTCCGCATCGTGGTGTTCTATGTCGGTTCCGTGACCCTCCTGGCCATGCTGCTTCCCTCGGACCAGTACGTGGCCGGCACCTCGCCGTTCGTCACCGTGTTCGGCCAGATGGGCCTCGGCTGGATGGGCGATGTCATGAACATGATCGTCATCACCGCCGCGCTGTCCTCCTGCAACTCGGGCCTGTACTCGATCGGCCGGATCTTCCGCACCATGGCCAACAACGGACACGCTCCGGAGTGGCTGACCCGGATGTCCAAGAGCCACGTGCCGTACGCCGCCATCCTGGCCATCGGTGCTGTCTACCTGGTGGGCATCCTGCTCAACATCTGGCTTGGCGGCTCGCACGCCTTCGACCTCGCGCTCAACTCCGCGTCGATCGGCGTGATCTTCACCTGGGGCGCCATCTTCGCCAGCCAGATCGCGCTGCGCAAGAAGAAGGGCAAGGTCTCCTCCCTGCCCGCGCCCGGCGGAACCTGGAGCAGCTGGGCCGGCCTGGTCGCCCTGCTGGCCATCACGGTGCTGATCGGCTTCGACACCATGACCAGCAAGACCGGCGAGGTCTTCCACCTCGGCCTCTGGACCCTGGCCACCATCCCGTTCTTCGCCCTGGTGCTGTGGCTCGGCTGGCAGAAGGTCAGGAACAACGAACCGAAGAGCGAACTCTTCAGCTAGGGCTTCCACCCAAGCAGTACGACGACGGCGGCGGTCACCTTCCCAGGTGGCCGCCGCCGTCGTCGTTCCCCGGGAGGAGCGTGAACAGGCAGCTAATGCCCTCAAATCCCGGGTTTGAGGGCATTAGCTGCCTGTTCGCGCTTAGTTCTTCAGGTGCCGGGCGAAGTGGTCCTCGATCCTTTGCCAGGCTTCGGGGGCCGCTTCGGGGTCCGGCTTGATGCCCATCACCCGGAACAGGGGCCGCAGCGGCCGGGGCCCTTCCTCGGCGTCGTTCATAAAAGCGTGGCCGGCGTTTTCGAATTCCTTGACGTCATGCTCGATGCCCAGCGTGTCCAGCGTGGCTTCGAGTTTGGCCGCGGCGCCGGGCAGGGTGCGGTCCTTCTTGCCGAAGTTGCCCACCACCGGGCACGCGCCCAGCAGGGCTTCTTCCGGGTGCTTGGGCAGCCTGCCGTAGTTGACGGCCGCGGCGTCGAAGCCGTTCCTGGCGACCAGCAGGGCGAAGCCGCCGCCCATGCAAAAGCCGATCACACCGATCCTGCCGTTGGTGCGTCCCGAGCCCTCCAGCCAGGCCTGCGCGGTGGCCAGGTCCGTGAACGCCTTGCCGGAGCCGGACAGCATCGACCTCATGGTGGACACCAGGCAGCGGCGGGAGCCGCCGTCGCTGAAGAGGTCCACAGCCAGGGTGAGGTAGCCGGCCGCTGCCAGCCGGTCCGCCTGGCGCCGGGCAATGTCGTTGAGGCCGAACGCCTCGTGAATCATCAGGACGGCGGGAAACGGACCCGTCCCCGCAGGTTCCGCGAGGTAGCCGCGCAGGTTCCCCGCGTTCTTCGGGGCAGTGCCGGCCCCGCTGAGGTCGATGATCGTCATCGTGCGGACCTTCCGTAGGGCGGTTGCTGTTACCAGAGAATCTCACAAAAAAGACGGCGGGCATCCCCCAAAGGAATGCCCGCCGCCGTTTCCAGGCAGCTGCCGTGGCCGCTGCCTAGGTTGCTCTAGTCTCTTTTGAACTCGTCCTTCACGTTTTCGCCAACTTTCTTGGCGTCGGCAACAACCTGGTCCTTCTGGCCCTCTGCACGCAGCTGGTCATTGTCCGTGGCGTTGCCGGCCGCTTCCTTGGCCTTGCCGCCGAGGTGCTCTGCTTCGTTCTGAATTTTGTCGCCGATTCCCATGGTGTATTCCACCTCTCGTTGCCGGTAAAAAAACTAAGCATTATTACAATAACACAAAGCATGCTTACTAATTCAAGGGAAGTTTTGCTGCGGTTCCAAGGGAATTCCAAGGGCGCCCGGCGTCGTCCGTGACGGTTGTCGGTGCTCCCGGCTAGGCTCGATTGCATGGACCACAAGACCACCCTCACGCAGCACGTCAATGCCAGCCCGGACAAGGTCTGGGCCGTGATCTCGGACATTCCGGGTTCGGCCGCCACCCTTTCCGGAATAGATTCCATCCAGATGCTCAGCGAGGGCGGATACGGCGAAGGCACCCGGTGGAAGGAAACCCGCACCATTATGGGCCGTGCCGAGACCGTGGAAATGTGGGTGTCCCAGGCCGAACCGCCGTCGCCGACCCGGGCCGGCAGCACCACGGTCAAAGCGCTCCAGGGCGGCGCGGACTACACCACGCGGTTCACGCTTTCCGGGCGCGACGGCGGGACGGACCTCTCGCTGACCTTCGGCGCCGAGGAAGTCAAGCCCACCCTGCTGAGCAAGATCGCCATGGCCCTTTTCGGCAAGATCGGCATGAGCATGACCAGGAAGGCGCTGGCCAAGGACCTGGCCGAGATTGCTGCGAAGGCCGAGTCCCTCTGATGGCGGGCAGGGCTGCGGCCGGCAGGGCGCCGTCAGGCAAGGTAGCAAAGGTGACAGCACCCAGGCTCTCTCCGGTCCGGCTCGAGGAGCTCCGCGATGAGCCGTCGCCTGATTTCCAGCGTGGAGAACGGTACGACGGCCTGAGATTCAGCCGCGCTGATGCCGACGGCCTGGAGCTGAGCGGCACGGATTTCGCCGAGTGTGAATTCGGAGGGGTTTCCTTCAATGAAACCCAGCTGCGCGGTGCCACGTTCCGGGACTGCGTCCTGGCGGAGGTCTACGCTCCGGTGTTTACGGCGGCGCGGGCCACGCTGCGGGATGTCGAGATCAGCAATCCGCGGTGGGGATCGGCGGAGCTGTACGAGAGCGGCTGGACGTCGGTGCGGATCGACGGCGGCAAGCTGGACTACGTCAACCTGCGCGGATCGCGGCTGACGGACGTGCAGATCAGCGACTGCATCATCAACGAGCTGGACCTCGGCTCCGTGACGGGGACGCGGGTGGCCCTGAAGAACTGCACCATCGGCACCCTCGACCTGGCCGGCGCCAAGTTCAAGGATTTCGATCTCCGCGGCACGGACTTCCGCACCATCAGCGGGCTCGAAAGCCTGGCGGGCGTCGTAATTGATGACTATCAGCTGCGCCTGCTCGCCCCGCTCCTGGCTGCCCATCTCGGCATTACTGTCCTCTAAGCGCCGGGAGCCCGGTTGACCCCTTGCGGCCGCCGTGTAATCTTTATAGAACGAACGGTCGGTAAATTAGTCGCAGGGCTATTGCCGCCGCAGATGACAGTGCCGTTTATCGCGTGAAGGGTGTTTCCATGGCCTCAGCAGTAGCAGGACCGCAGGCATTTTTGGTGGGCGGTGCCCGGACGCCGGTGGGCCGGTACGGAGGCGCGCTCTCCGCTGTCCGACCGGATGACCTCGCCGCCCTCGTGGTCCGCGAGGCCGTTTCACGGGCCGGGCTTGACCCCGACTCCATCGACGAAGTGATCCTGGGCAACGCCAACGGCGCCGGCGAGGAAAACCGCAACGTGGCCCGCATGGCCACGCTGCTGGCGGGTCTTCCCCTCCATATCTCCGGAATCACGGTGAACCGGCTGTGTGCATCCGGGCTGAGCGCCATCATCATGGCGAGCCACATGATCAAGTCCGGAGCCGCGGACATCGTGATTGCCGGCGGCGTGGAATCCATGAGCCGGGCACCCTGGGTGCAGGAGAAGCCGCAGACGGCCTTCGCCAAGCCCGGCGCCATCTTCGACACGTCCATCGGCTGGCGGTTCGCCAACCCGCTGTTCCAGAAGGGCGAACTCTCCCGGGACGGCAAGATGACGTACTCCATGCCGGAGACGGCCGAGGAAGTGGGCCGCGTCGACGGCATTTCCCGCGAAGACGCCGACGCCTTTGCCGTCCGCTCGCACGAACGGTCCCTCGCGGCCATCGCTGGCGGACGCTTCGCCGAGGAAATCGTCCCGGTGACGGTCAAGACCCGCAAGGGCGAATCCGTCGTGGACACCGACGAAGGACCCCGCGCCGGGACCACCATGGACGTGCTGGCCGGGCTCCGCCCCGTGGTCAAGGGCGGCTCGATCGTCACCGCCGGCAACTCCTCCACCCTCAACGACGGCGCGTCAGCCATCATCGTGGCGTCCGAGGCGGCCATCCAGAAGCTGGGCCTCACCCCCCGCGCCCGCATCATCGACGGCGCCTCGGCCGGGTGCGAACCCGAGATCATGGGCATCGGCCCCGTCCCCGCCACCCAGAAAGTGCTGGCCCGCAGCGGCTACAGCGTGGGCGACCTCGGCGCCGTCGAACTCAACGAAGCGTTTGCCACCCAGTCGCTCGCCAGCATGCGGCGGTTGGGCCTGGACCCGGACATTGTGAACAACGACGGCGGCGCCATCAGCCTGGGGCACCCGCTCGGTTCCAGCGGCTCACGGATCGCCATCACCCTGCTGGGCCGGATGGAACGCGAAGACGCCAAAATGGGTCTCGCCACCATGTGCATCGGCGTCGGCCAGGGCACTGCCATGCTGCTGGAGCGCGTGTAATGCCGGCCCCGGACAGCGCGAACGGACACTTGAGCACCCACGACTTCCGCACCCTCCTGGTCGAGGAGCGTGACGACCGCGTCGTGGTGCTCCTCAACCGCCCCGAGGTCCGCAACGCCATCGACCAGCAGATGGTGGACGAACTCCACCTCGTGTGTGCCGCGCTGGAGCAGAACCCCAAGGTGCTGATCATCGCGGGCGTCGACGGCGTCTTTGCGTCCGGCGCGGACATCGCCCAGCTGCGTGAACGGCGCCGGGACGATGCGCTGCAGGGCATCAACTCCACGATCTTCGTCCGGATCGCCAAGCTGCCCATGCCGGTCATTGCGGCACTGGACGGCTACTGCCTGGGCGGCGGCGCCGAGCTTGCCTACGCAGCGGACTTCCGGATCGGAACGCCCAGCGTCCGCATCGGCAACCCCGAGACGGGCCTGGGCATCCTCGCAGCTGCCGGTGCCAGCTGGCGGCTGAAGGAACTGGTGGGCGAGCCCGTTGCCAAACAGATCCTGCTGGCCGGGCTGGTGCTGCGCGCCGAACAGGCTCTCGCCGTCAACCTCATCACGGAGATCCACGAGGCCCCCGCGCTGATGGACGGAGCCCACAGCCTCGCCGACCGCATCGCCCGGCAGGACCCGCTGGCCGTGCGGATCACCAAATCCGTGTTCCATGCACCGGCCGAGGCACACCCGCTGATCGACCAGTTGGCGCAGGGGATCCTCTTCGAATCCCAGGCGAAGTTCGACCGCATGCAGGCTTTCTCAAATAAGAAGTCAGCCAAGAATTCAGACCAGTCCGACGGGAAGCAGTAACCATGAGCAACTCCGCACTTCCGGCAAACCTTCGCGGCGCCAACTTTCCCGACTTCGTAGGCGTTCTCGGCGGAGGCCGCATGGGAGCCGGCATCGCCCACGCCTTCCTGATCAACGGTGCCAACGTCCTGGTTGTAGAACGGGACGAAGCCTCCGCCGAAGCCGCCCGGGAACGCGTCGAATCCGCGGCAGCCAAGAGCATCGAACGAGGCGCCACGGACGCCAACCTGGACGAGATGGCCTCCCGCTTGTCCGTGACCGTGGACTACGACGACTTCAAGGACCGCCAACTGGTGGTGGAGGCCGTCCCGGAGGACTGGGACCTGAAGGTCACCTCGCTCCGCGGAATCGAGGCGCGCCTTTCCGACGACGCCTACCTCGCGTCCAACACGTCCTCGCTGTCCGTCAACGGCCTGGCCCGCGAACTGAAGCGGCCGCAGAACTTCCTGGGCCTGCACTTCTTCAACCCGGTGCCGGCGTCCACGCTTATCGAAGTGGTGCTCGGTGAGCAGACCTCCGAGGAGCTTGCCGCTGCGGCGAAAAGGTGGGTCGAGGCACTCGGCAAGACAGCCGTCGTCGTCAATGACGCGCCCGGCTTTGCCTCGTCGCGTCTCGGCGTGGCCATCGCCTTGGAGGCCATGCGCATGGTGGAGGAGGGCGTCGCGTCCGCGGAGGACATCGACAACGCCATGGTGCTGGGCTACAAGCACCCCACCGGGCCGCTGCGGACCACGGACATCGTGGGCCTGGATGTCCGGCTGGGCATCGCGGAGTACCTGCAGTCAACGCTGGGGGAGCGCTTCGCGCCGCCACAGATCCTGCGCGACAAGGTGGCCCGCGGGGAACTGGGCCGGAAGACCGGCAAGGGATTCTTCGACTGGCCGGCGTAACCTTCGCGGCCTAGCGCCGCCGGGCCGGCGTGAGCGCTCGGCCCGGCTTAGTGTGCTGCCTGCGCGTCGAGGGCCGTTTTCAGGCCGTTCATGGCGGGATCCCGCAGGGACATAAACGCCGGTTTCATGAAGGGTTCGGCGATCTTGAGCAAGCCCTTGAGCTGGAACTCCGCTGTGTACTTCACCGCGCAGCCGGTGCCGTCCGGCGAGACGTCGATCGAGTCTTCGGAAATAACCGTCTTGTTTTCGCCGCGGAGCTTGATGTGGCTGCCGGTCAGCTCCACCACCTCGTAGACCAGGGCCTGCCGTTTGCCCCGGAATTCCGCTTCGGCGTGGTACCGGTGGCCCACGGCAACGGGCCCTTCGGAGAGCTTCTTCACCACGGGCGTACCCGGGTCCCATTCGGCGGTGTGCTCGAAGGCTGAGAGGTAGGCGAAGGCTTGTTCTGCGGCGAGGGGAGAGCGGACGG
Organism: Arthrobacter sp. Y81; assembly: GCF_002929335.1. GTDB lineage: Bacteria > Actinomycetota > Actinomycetes > Actinomycetales > Micrococcaceae > Arthrobacter. The sequence continues at coordinate 105,280 of NZ_PJIL01000004.1, read as the reverse complement.
TTCCTGCAACAGTGATCATCCGAGAAGCCTAGCCGGTGCCCCCTAGGATGGTGCCGTGACTTCCATCGAACCCATCACGCTGACCGGGCAATACGTCGTCCTCGAACCGCTGAGCCACGCGCACCATGACGGCCTGGTGGACGCGGCCCGCGACGGCGAACTCTGGAAACTCTGGTACACGAGTGTTCCCACCCCTGAAGGCATGGCCGCGGAGATCGACCGCCGGCTGGGGCTCCAGGAACAGGGCTCCATGCTGCCGTTCACCACGAGCCTGATCGACCCCGCCACGGGCGGTCCCGGCCGGGTCATCGGGATGACCACCTACATGAACATCGACGCCGCCACACCCCGCGTGGAGATCGGCTCCACCTGGAACGCGGCTTCTTCGCACGGCAGCGGCAGCAACCCGGATTCGAAGCTGCAGCTGCTCCGGCATGCCTTTGAAACGCTGGGATGCCCGGCCGTCGAGTTCCGGACGCACTGGCTCAACCACCAGTCCCGGGAAGCCATCGCCCGGCTGGGAGCCAAGCAGGACGGCGTGCTGCGCAACCACAGCCGGACCGCGGACGGCACGCTCCGGGACACCGTGGTGTTCTCGATCCTCGAGCACGAATGGCCCATGGTCCGCACCGGCCTGGAGTTCAGGCTCGCGAAACAGCGCTAGGGCATGGAACGGCACTGAACCCGCGCCTACCACACGAGATCTACCACGGCGACGCCGTCCTGGAGTTTCCGCAGTCGGGCGAACGCTTCGAAGGCCTGGCAAACTTCAGGGAATGGCTGTCAGTTTCAGAAGTCGTCTGCACCGAATGTCAGAAGTCGTCTGCACCGGGACCGCTCCCGAAACGCTGAACGTCCAGTATTCTCTTATTCCATGGAGTCATGGAATAAGAGACCGGCGGGTGGGGAGAAGCTGGAAGTCTTCGATCAGCTCGCCCAGGTAGCGAAGGCGATGTCCAACGGCAAGCGGCTGGAACTGATCGAACTGCTCGCCCAGGGCGAGCATCCGGTCGAAGCGCTCTCAGTCATGCTGGGGATGGGGGTGACCACCGTCTCGGCCCACCTGCAGCAGCTGAAGCAGGCCGGCCTGGTGCGCACCCGCCGTGTGCGGACCAGCATCCTGTACCAGCTCGCCGGCGATGACGTCGCGGCGATGTATCTGGCAATCAAGCGTGTGGGCATGCTGCGCTCCCCGGCCCTGCGGGAGGCCCTGGCGGCCTACCTCTCCACCGGGGGCTCGGAGCCGGCCCGCACCATCGATCCGGCAGCTGTCACCTCCGACATGACGGTCATCGATGTAAGGCCCCGGTCCGAGTACGAGAGTGCCCATTTCCCCGGTGCGATCTCACTCCCGCTGGCGGAGCTGGAGGAACGCTACGATGAGATCCCGTCAGGGAATCCCGTCGTCGTGTACTGCCGTGGCGAGTTCTGCAAACTCGCCCGGGACGCCGCGGCATGGCTTTCTGCCCGCGGCATCCCGGCGATGGCCATGGACGAAGGCGTCATCGAATGGCGGGCCACACGCCTGGTGGATCTCGATGCAACCGCGTGAGCCGATGGTGCTGCTGAGGGAGCGGATCCGCGCCGACGCAGCCATTAAGGAAGCCCTTCACCGCCGGACGCTGACGGTGGTGGCCGTCGGCCAGGTCCTGGGCGGGGCAGGCCTTGCCGCCGGCGTCACCGTCGGGGCATTGCTGGCCCAGGACATGCTCGGCGGGAACGCCGCCGCGGGACTTCCCGCAGCCCTGTTCACCCTCGGCTCCGCACTGGCAGCCTTCCTGGTCGGCGCCGTCACCCAGCGTCTGGGCCGCCGGACCGGGCTGGGCCTGGGCTTCGCGGCAGGGGCCCTCGGGGCGCTGGGCGTCGTTGCCGCCGCGGTCCTGGGCAGCATCCCGCTGTTGTTTCTGTCTTTGTTCATCTACGGGGCGGGCACCGCGACGAACCTGCAGGCACGCTACGCCGGCACCGATCTGGCTCCGGCGTCCCGCCGGGGCACGGCAGTCAGCATCGCCATGGTCTTCACGACTCTCGGCGCCGTCCTCGGCCCGAACCTGGTCGATGTGCTGGGCCGGTTGGCCGAAAGCCTCGGCATTCCTGCTCTCGCCGGCCCGTTCCTGCTCGCGGCCGCCGCGTACGCCTCCGCGGGCGGGGTGCTGTTCGTCCTGCTGCGGCCGGACCCGTTCCTGCTCGCTAAGGAACTTGAGGCTGCCACACCAGCAGCCGGAGCCGCCGACACGCCACCCGCACCCGCGCGGGCGGGCACCGGGGTATATGTGGGCGCCGCGGTCATGGTCCTTACCCAGATCGCGATGGTCGCCATCATGACCATGACACCGGTCCACATGCGCGCCCACGGCCACCACCTCTCCGAAGTCGGCCTCGTCATCGGCATCCACATAGGCTCGATGTACCTGCCCTCCCTGTTCACCGGCATCCTCGTGGACCGCATCGGCCGCACCCCGATGGCCATCGCCTCCGGCCTGACCCTGCTCGCGGCCGGCCTCACCGCAGCCATGGCACCCGCAGACAACCTCGGCCTGCTGATCCTGGCCCTCGCTCTGCTGGGCCTGGGCTGGAACATGGGCCTTATCTCCGGAACCGCACTGGTCGTGGACGCCACCGTACCCTCAAACCGTGCCCGCACCCAGGGAACCGTCGACGTTCTCATCGCCGTCGCCGGCGCCGGCGGCGGCGCGATGTCCGGGCTCGTCGTGGCCCAAACCAGCTACGCCGTGCTCTCGATCGCCGGCGGAGTTCTGGCCCTGCTGCTGATCCCCGTCATCTTCTGGGCCCGAACCAGGTCCGGGACGCTGGCGGCTGCCTGATCCCACAGCCGGACATCCTGACAGTCATGAAGCCACCGGGCAACCACGGTCGCGAAGCCGCCGTGCGGCTGGGCTTGCGACAGAACCTGGCCCAGTCGATGCTCCTCGTCGCCGTAAATGCCTTGGTCGGCTCAAACCTGGGCCAGGAACGCACGGCGCGTGAGGTGCAAGGAATTCGGCGACCGTGCACGCCCGCACTTCCCACGGCCCGGCGCCTGGCGCACGTCATGTTCCTCGTCGCGATCAACGGCCGGTTTTGGGTGGATGGTTCTGCATGATGACTAAATTCTTGGCGGTCCAGCCGCCGGCCGCGCATCTCCCGGCCAGGTCGAGCACAGGACCATCCCGCCCGGCTGGGGCGACCGGCGCTGCCCGTACGACAATGGAGATAAGGTGACGGCCTTGACCGGAGGTTCCCTGGTCCGGCGGGGGAAGGAGGTCTATGACAACCTCCCTCTGCCGCTACCTGTTGTCGCCGCGATTGTCCTGGATCTCCTCCTCGCCCGGCTCCGTCCGGTGCCGCTTCCCGGTTCCCGCTCCTTCCATAGGGTGGCGGGGGCGGGCCTGCTTCTCGCCGGCGTCGGCCTGAATGTTTGGGCTCTGGCTGAACGGCGGCACCGCACGGCTGGCCCATTCGCGCTGGAGCGGCCGGAGGACCTGGTCACCACCGGCCCCTACACAATCACCCGTCATCCCATGTACGTCGGCTGGTGGCTTATTCAACTGGGCGCGGGAACCCTGGCAGGTTCACCCTGGGTCCTCGCGACATTGCCGGCCGAACTGCTTGTGGAACACCGCGGTGTTGCGGATGAAGAGGTCAAACTGACCGAGCTCTTCGGCCAGTCTTACCTCGAGTACGCGGAAAGGGTTCCGCGCTACCTAGGATCGGTTCGCAGGACGCCCAAAGAGTCCTTGCGGCGCCCGGCACCGCACGGCCGTAATTCGGGCATAGAGTCCGCCCGTAAGAACGCCCGTTAGAGGAGTGCCAGGGCGGCAAAATGGCTGGCCCAGTGTGAGAGTGCGGCGTCTCACTTCCTAGGAACTGAGGCGCCGCACTTTCATCGTCAGGCCGCACATAAGGCTGTGCCTGGCGATCTCAGCGCCGTTGACCGCACTACGACAGCAGTTTCTTCGCGCATCTGTTGCCCGCGGCCGCCGCTGAGTTCTCCAGCTCCCAATGTCGAATACAGATATCGAAATCCGATACCTTTGCTGGGTCTACGATACTTCCGCTCTGCGCCTTCTCCCACGGGGGCCACACAAACCGTCACAACGTGCCGGGCGAGTCGCGAGGTGGGGCCAGAGATAACGGTTCCTACCGGGGCCATCCAAACTTGTCACAGCCACGCGGCGGCGATAGGTGCACGCGACTTCAAACAAAACGACGACTGGTGCAGAGGTCTTCGAGCGCTTCCGTGTCAGGAGTCACCTGCCCCGGTCCAGTACTTCCGCAGGGTCCAGTGCAGACGACTTCTGAAACTGACCGCTGCGTAGGCAACCGGAGCGGGCGCTACGGAGTCGAGTAGGCGCCGGCCGCGGTAAGGGCTGCGTAGTAGGCCCGGTACCCGGCCGCGTTGGGATGGAAGTTGTCCGGCCCAGGCACAAACGGGTTGTAGTTGATCCAGGGATCCGCGGAGCCGATCCCGTGGCCCAGGAAGGCTCCGGCTACGTCCACGTACTGTGCGCCTCCGGGACCGTCGGCACCGGCTGCCCCTGCAATCACGGCATTGAGCCCCAGGGTGAGTCCGTTCACGGTTTCCTGGAGCGAACCGGGCTCGGGTGAATGGAACAGCAGCGGATATCCGGTCACATAGACCCGGGCATCGGGTGCCGTGGCCTTCACTGCGTTGATCATGGTCACCAGGCCCTGGAACAGGGGACCGGAACCGGTCTGTGCCTCGGCAAGCGCGATCGAACGGGCCTGCAGGCCCTGCAGGCAGGCGGCCTCCTGGCCCGGTGCCGTGCACACGGCCAGCAAACCGGTGGTGTCGAGGTTGTTGCCTCCGGCCGTAATGGTCACCACCGCAATGCTCTTGTTCAGCCGTTCGAGCTGCGTGGCCACAACTACTTCCGTGGTGGATCCCTGGCACGCGGCGTTGATGGCCAGGCGCACCGTCTTCTTTTCCACGGCGTCGGCCGGGTAGCTGTTCGCGCTTCGAAGGCACTCATCCAAATACGAGCCGGCTCCCTGGCCTGCGGCGTAGGAGTCACCCAGTGCGACGTAGGCCAGGGCCGGAGCGGCTGTCGCCGGACCCGCCGCGGTTCCCAACGCCAGTGCGAGCGTCGCCAGGCCTGCCGCGAATGCCGCGCGCCGCCGTCGTAATATCCGGTCACCCATCAGTTTCCCCTTTGTTCTGAATTGTGCGCCGGGCTGCGTGGCCGCGGGCAGGCGGCAAAGCCGCAAGTACGCCCAAGAGTACGCTTGCGCCGGCCCTGCGAACACCGTTTGGAGTACCCGTTTGTTTGCCGGCAGCCACCCCATTTTTCGGCAAGTACCGGTGCCGGATGCCGGGGGTCTGTGGTTAGCTGTCTGGATGGAACAGCCTGGACAGCCCGTGCACTGGGACGGAGCCGTGAATGCGTGGCGCATTTCCGGCAGCGTGTTCCGGATGGGGCGCCGGGAATGGGTCACCGCAGCGGGCTGGAAACAGGCGTACGACGACGGCGTCCGCACGGTGATCGACCTTCGGAACGCTGCGGAACACGGCCGCCGGGACACCGACCCCGAGGTGGGCGCGGACGTGCTGGCGGTGTTCGGCGTGGTGCATGCTCCCACCGAAGACCCGGAGCACCCGGAGTTCAAGGAACTGTGTTCCCCGTACCTGAACGATCCGGACTGCTACGCGGCCAACGCCCGGCTGTTTCCGGACAAGCTCGTGGCCGTTTTCCGGGCCGTCGCCGCTGCGCCTGCCGGTGTGGTGATCCACTGTTCGGCCGGGCGGGACCGCAGCGGAATGATCGCTGCCATGCTCCAGGACCTCACGGGCGCCGGTGACCACGAGATTGTTTCGGGCTACCAGGCCGCCATGCGGGGAATCAACGAACGCCACCGCACGGCCGCGGTGCCCCACAAGCACGAGCGCTACCTGGAAGAACACGCCCTGCTGCCCCTGCTGGAGAAGCGCGGCGGGGGAGCCCTCGAGTTCGTCCGGCGGCTGGACACCACAAATTATCTTTTGCGGCACGGGGTCACCGTGGCCGAGCTGGCTGCGATCCGGTCCCGGCTGGCAACAAGGGTGGCGACGTGAACGAAACTTGGGGGACGCTTTGACGCATCATTCCGGACGTAACCGCTTCAACCGCGCCTTGGGACTGGCCGCCGCAGCCGCCCTGGCCCTCGGCTCCACCTTCCTTGCGGGCCCCGCCGTCGCAGAGTCCGGTCCGCCTGCTGCCTCTCCCGCGGCGCCGGCCGTGTCCACGCCGGCCCCCGAAGCGGGCGATTCCGCGCCCGCGATCAGCGATGCCGGGCTGACGGAGGCCGTCCTCCGCGACCTGGGAATGACGCTCGAACAGTTCAACGCCGCCGGTGACCAGGGCAAACGCGCGGCCGACGCCGTTGCCTCCTTGCGCGCACTGCCCGGCTATGTGGGAATCAGCCTGAAAGACGGCCGGATTGTGGTCGAGGGCATCGGCCCGGAGCTTGCGGCCCGGGTGGCTGAACTCAATGCTGCAGGTTCCGGCGCGGCGGGTCATGCAGGTGCGTCCGGTGAATTCGTCGTGGTGGCACCGGCCCCTAAGCCATCAGCCGCGGCGCCGACGGCCAGCGCTAGTGCCACCACCCCCGGCATACCTTCCACGCCGGGAACACCGGAAACGCCGTCCGGTGCGGAAACGCCGGACCGGGTCGCGGCCAGCACGGACCAGCTGTTCACGGACTACGTCCGCGAAGTTGGCGCCGCCGGCCTTCAGTCCGTCGCCTACGCCAACGGCAGCTTTGTGATCCGCACCGGCGGCACCAACCAGGCGGAGGCCGGCATCGCTCCGGCAACCCCGGCCGGTGCCGCCACCGCACAGTCAGCCCCCGCGGCCTCGCCGTCCGAGTTCGTGGCGCGCTATTCGAACGTCCGGCTGGAGCAGGGCGAACCGCTCGCCCCGGAGGAGGATTTCTTCGGCGGGCAGGGGTTTGTCCTCAACAACGGAATCATCTGCTCCGCGGGGTATGGCGCCTACAGCCCGGCAGGGGAGCCCATAGTGCTCACCGCCGGCCACTGCACTGACGACGGAACCCTTTCAACGGCCAACGTGGAACGTCCCGAATCGCCCGCCAGCAACCTGCTCGGCACCCTGGGCTTCAGCCAGTTCGGCGGGCCGGGAAACTCGTGGATCACCGGTGACGAGGCCAACCCCGGAAACATCGGCACGGACATCGCAGTGATCGAGTCCATCCGCTCCGGGCTGGATATTCAGCCTGCGGCCTCCCGCTGGGATGCTCCCACAAACCCCGGTTCCACGGCCGTGAAGATCATCGGAACCGCGTCGCCGTCACCCGGGCAGGCCGTCTGCCGCTCCGGCCGCACCGCCGGCTGGTCCTGCGGCACGGTGGATGAGGTGGGAATCTACGTCGTGGGCGGCATCACCCCGGACCCCTCGGATCTCCGGGCGTTCCACGGCTTCCTGTCCAACTCGGTCCAGTCCAGCGGCGGCGACTCCGGCGGCCCGTGGATCAGCGGAAACTTCGCGGTCGGCACGCACTCTGCAGGTGACGCGCCAGGTTCCGCGTCGAATTTCGCCGTGGCCACCACGCTCGAGGACGCCATGACGCGGATTCCCGGCGTTCAGCTTCAGCTGTTCCTCAACAAACCCGTACTCACGGAACCGGCCGACGGCGGCGGAGTGGCGCTCGGGCAGGCCATCACCGGACAGGTCCCGGCGGCTCCGGCCTCCGCCGTTGCGGCGGGCTCAACCGTTCGCATCACGGTGCCCGGCCAGGCTCCCGTGGAGGTGCCCGTGGACGCCGCCGGACAGTGGCAGTTCACCGCTCCGTCTCCGGCCGGCCGGCTGCGGTTTACCGCCGAAACCATCAACGGCTTCAGCCACTCCGGCGCGGGCTCGTTCGATGTCACTGTGCTGCCGTCCGACCTGCCGGCACCTACCATTGCCAGCCCGGCTGACGGGGAACTCCTCACGGCGCTCGAAGGCATCCAGGGCACCGGTACGCCCCGCGCCACCGTGCATCTCTCCGGGGACGCCACCGGGCAGGCCGTGGTTGGCCTCGACGGTAACTGGACGGTGCCTGTCACCGGCAACGCGAGGTTCGGCTCCTTCAGCGTCACGGCAGTCCAGACCGCCCGGGGCATCGCCGACAGCCCGGCGGCAAGCCGGACCTTCATGGTTGCACCGCCGGCGCCCTCGGTCACCAACATCCAGGACGGCCAGCATTTTGCCCATGACGCGGTTCCAGGTCAGGTCACCGGTACCGCGCTCAACGGCGCGGCGGTGACCGTAACCGTCGACGGCGCCGCACCGGCGCAGGCCCCGTCGAACGGCACCTGGAGCTCGCCGTTTCCTGCGGGACTCGCGGCCGGTACGCATACGGTGGCAGCCAGCCAAACGGTCGACGGCGTGGCCTCGGTTCCGGTGACCGTCACCTTTGTGGTTGACCCCGCCCCCGTGGTTGCCCCCGCGGCCATTACCCCTGTCGGTGTGTCAGGCCAGTTGCCGGCCACCGGTGCCGATGGCCTCCTCACCGCTGCGGGGGTAGGGGCCGGTGTGCTGCTTCTCGGCGGTGTCGCGGTGGTCCTGGCCAGGCGCCGTTCCCGCCGCTGAACCGCCGAGGAGCCGGTCCCGCCGCTGAACCGCCGAGGAGCCGGTCCCGCTATTGGAAGTCTGCCAGCCAGAGGTCCGGGCCGAACACTTCGTACTGGATGTCCTTGGCCGGGACGCCCTTTGCTATAAGCGCGCTTCGGACTGACTTGAGGAAGGGCAGGGGGCCGCAGAGATAATATTCGGCATCGTCAGGCAGATCGACCGCGTTGACGTCCATAAAACCTTCGAATTCCGGCGCACCCCCGGCCCCGCCCGTTCCGCCCGTCGCAGGGACTGCCGGCTCAAGGAACCACGTGCTCAGCGAGGCGTCTGGCAGTTTCGCCAGGTCCTCGGTCACCTGGGCCCGCAGCGGGAAAGATTCAGCCGTGTCATCCGCGTGGAGGAGCATGACCTGGCGTCGGGAACCGGACTTCACCAGATGGGAAAGCATGCCGGCCATGGGCGTGATGCCGATGCCCGCGCTGGCCAGGACCGCCGGCCTGTCCGTGTATTCCAGGACCACGTCGCCGAAAGGTACCGAAAGCACCACCTCGTCGCCCACCTGGACCTCGTCGTGGAGCAGGTTGGACATCTCGCCGTCGGGTGTCGGGAGTCCATGAACCCGCTTCACCGCGAACTGCCGGTGATGCCCATCGTCGGCCTTGGTGAGGCTGTATTGCCTGGGCTGGTGGACGCCGTCATGCATGGCCATCTTGATGGTGACGTATTGGCCGGGCAGGGACGGTTTGACGTCGCGCTCGTCGGTCCGTTCCACGATGAACGTGACCACGTCGTCGGTTTCCTGGATCCGCCGGGCAACGCGCCAGGTCCGCCAGATCGTCTCGGGCGAGAGGTGCACGGCGTTGTAGAGTCCCCGCTCCTTGTTGATGAGCATGTTGGCCATGAGCCAGTAGACCTCGTCCCAGGCAGCCGCGACTTCGGGTGTGACGGCGTCTCCGAGCACGTCCACAATGGACCACATCAGATGGTCATGGACCACTTGGTACTGGTCCGGGCTCAGGCCGAGTGAGACGTGCTTGTGGGCTATCCGGGAGAGCAGATGGTCCGGCAGCTGATCGGGTTTGTCCACGAGGAATCCGGCGAATGCGGCGATGGACCCCGCCAACGCCTGCTGCTGTCTCCCGTCCGCCTGGTTACCCCGGTTGAAGAGGCCGTCCAGGAGGTCGGGACGCGCCTCGAACATGTGCTTATAGAACCGTTTGGCAATCTCTTCGATGTGCTCGCCTACGACAGGCAGCGTTGCCTTGATGACTGGAGAAGAGGTGTCTGAGAGCATGATGGGTCCCTTCCGGTGATACCGGTTTTACGCAGGTGGTGTTTCGTTGCTCAGCACAGCAACCCTAGCAGTCGGGGCCCGCCCACTTCTGGGCCGATTGGCACTTCATCGCACCGGAACCTGGGTGTACTCGGCCGGCAACCGCTCAGTTTTCAGCGGCCAGCTCGCCGCGGGCAATGCTGTCCGAGGAGTGCCCGGGGTTGCCGTCGAACGGCTCGTTGGAGACGTCCACGATGGGGTACTCAGCCAGATCGAGTCCTTCGGGGATGGCGAAAACGCCGGGTTCGCCGTCCAGCACGCCGAGGCTCACGAGTTTGGTCAGGTCCGGCGAGATCACCCAGACTTCGCGGAAGCCGCTGACCTGGCCGTCGGACAGCTGGACCACCAGCCGGCGGGATCCGTCGGGGAGCTTCTCCACCAGGGCCGTGCCGTTGGCTGTGTAGGACTCCAACGGCTGCAGCGGTGCCTGGGCAACGACCACGGCCTGGGATGCGGTCGGGGTGGGTGAAGGCACCGCTTCCGGGCCCTGCCCGAGGAAGTTGTAGGCTGCCCACACCGCGGCGGCGCCGAGCATAATCCCGGCCGCTGCGGCCATCGCCACCCACCGGCGTACGGTCGAACCGGGACGCCGCTCGCGGACGCGTTTGCGGAGGGGGGTCGGTGGCGTCGCCGCCGGCTCCGGTGCCTCAGGCGCGGTGCCCGCCGGCGCCGCGGAGCCCGCCGTCGTCGTCGTCGAACTGCCCCACGACGACTGCCGGCCCAACGGGTCCTGCGCCTGGTCGGGGGAGAGCCCCAAAGCCTGGTGGATGGCTGCCCAGTTGTGCGGTCCGGGCGTCGCCAGTTCCACTTCGGCGGGATCGATGGTGGCGGCATGGACGGTGCGTTCCAGGGCCGCGAGAGTGCCGGCACAGTCACTGCAGAACGCCAGATGGTCAGCCTCGGCCGGCGTCAGAGCTGGTTCGCCAAGGGCCATCAGGCTCAGCTGCTCATCGTCAAGATGCTTCATGGCCCACCTCCAGGCGGGTCCGCATCCGGGTGAGGCTGCGCCGTATATGGCTCTTGACGGTACCGAGCGGCAGCTGCAGGCGCGACGAGATCTCATCGTGCGTGAGGTCCTCGTAGAACGCCAGTTTCATGATCGCCTTCTGTGGATCGCCCAACCGCTCCAGCTCTTCCTCCAAGGTTATGCGGTCGGCCACGGCTTCCACGTCAGCTGCCGGCGGAGCTGCGGCGAGGCCATCACCTGCGAACTGGCCGGCCGCGTGCTCCAGCTCCTGCCGGCGCGAGCGGGCGGACAGCGCATCGGCAATGGCGTTGCGGGTGATCCCCACCAGCCAGGCCGGCAGGCGGGCGGCCTCGGGCCGGTAGCTGGCGCGTGATTTCCAGGCCCGGATAAACACTTCCTGGGTGACGTCATCGGCGGCGGCACGTTCCCCCAGCGATCGCAGCGCCAAGGTGTACACCAGCGGGCTCAGCCGCCTGTAGGCCTCGGCGAGTGCGGCTTCCTGGCCGGCTGCGAACGCACGATCGAGAGCAGCGTCCCAAGCATGCGGGCCGGCAGGCGTCATCGTTGGCTCCTTCGAGCGGCAGTGAGACCTGTGGAACCACATTATGCCGTGCCGCCCAACGGTCCGCCATAGATGCGGCCAAGGGCGCACGCATAGGCGCACCCAAGGGCAGCTGCCGGGAGGGTCTTGACCGCCGCCGCCGCACCGGAGCAAGCTCATTTCAGGCCCTCCGGCAACCCCGGGCCCAGACGAGCCTTTGCGCCGCAGGTCCTCCGCCTTGAACCCCGACTCGAGGAGTGCCCCATGAGCACCACATTCAATGACCTGCTTGCCAAACAGGTGGGCAACGAATTCGCAGCGTCGCAGCAGTACATCGCCATAGCCGCCTGGTTCGACGGGCAGGATTTGCCCCGGCTGGCCAAGCACTTCTACCGGCAGTCGCTGGAGGAACGGAACCACGCCATGATGATGGTGCGGTACATCCTGGACCGCGGCATCAGGATCACTATCCCCGGAATCGAGCCGGTCCGGAACGACTTCACGTCGGCGGAGGAACCCCTCGTCCTGGCTTTGGCCCAGGAGGTCGAAGTCACGGACCGCATCAAGGAGCTGTTCGCGACGGCGCGGGCGGAAAACGACCCCCTGGGTGAGCAGTTCATGCTCTGGTTCCTCAAGGAGCAGGTGGAAGAGGTGGCATCCATGTCCACGCTCCTGAATGTGGCGCGCCGCGCGGACAACCTCTTCGACGTCGAAATGTTCCTTGCCCGCGAAAGGGTGGGCGACTCCGGGGGCGGCGGGGGCGGCGGTCATGGAGGAGGCCACGGTCACGGCGGTCACCATCACGGCGGCGGCCATGGCGGCGACAGCCACGACTCCGCAACACCGGAAGCGGCGGGCGGGGCACTCTGACGCAGGGGCGGCGGCACGACGGCGGGGCCACCTGTCAGGCGGCCCCGCCGGCAGCGGTATTCAGTGATGGCGCACGACGTTCCCGGAACCGGCGTCAGTGGCGTCCGCACCACCGCTCGGAGGAGTCAACAACCTGGACAGCCACAGCCAGCGTGCCGTCGGCCAGGCTTCCCCAGGCGTAGACAATCGTGTTCTTGCCGGCCTCGACGGTAATGTCAGCCGGCCCGATCACCGGAGCTGTGGTTCCGGCCGCGGCAACAGACGCCGAGACGGTCCCGGCCTCCAGCTTCAGGGTCGCCTCGTCCGGATTGCTGAGTCCCTCGATCACGGCCGTTCCGCCGGCCAGGACGTCGACGGCGGGAGCCGCGGCTACGTGCCGGACCGTCAGCTTGCCTTTGCTGTCGTTGCGCGGGGCTTTCGTGTCGTTGGCGAAGAGCGTGGCCGTCGGGGCGCCGTCGGCGTCGAGATGGGCCACTGCGGTGTAGTCTCCGCCGCCGTCGAGTTCAACGTCCACCGGCCCGATGACGGGATTGTCGGCGCTGGTGGCGTCCGCGGCGGTGATGGCGATTTCGTAGTCGCCGGCCGCGAGCTCCAGCGGACCGGCCAGGGTGCCGGGAGTGAAGTCATCCAGGGTGAGGTCGCCGTCCACCCACACGTCAACGGTCAGGCCGGGCACGCCGTGCAGGACCGAGAGCTTCGCGGGGGCATCGTCGTGGTGCCAGCCGCCGGCCTGGGCCGGGCTCGCGAAGGTCAGTGCAGCCAGGAGCGACAGTGCTCCGGCGGCGTAGGTTGTTTTGCGCATTTCAAACTCCTCAGAGGGATGCCCGGTGACGGGCTGTGTTTGTGCTTACGCCCTTACTACCGGCCGGCGGCCCTCTTTGGATGCAAAGTCATGAAGTTTTTCGCGGGGCTATTTTCGCAGACGGGTTTCGCGGTGCCGTTCGCGGCACTCGCTACTCTCACCTGATGTCAGTTTTCGAAGTCGTCTGCACGGAATGTCCGAAGTCGTCTCCACTTTCATGCATCGATAACTATCGATACAATCAGAAGGGAGCCGCAACATGCTGGTTATGTCCCCTCTGAGGCGACGACCTGAATGAGTGGGGCTTTGTGTTTCGGTATCAAAATCGATGCACCACGACAGCCTAGGAGAACCACATGCCTGCTATCCGAATCTACGAATCCGCTCTCTGCTGTGACACCGGTGTTTGTGGCCCCGACGTGGACCAGTCCCTAGTGGATGTGACCGCGGACGTGCGTCATCTCCAGGGCCTCGGTGCCGACATTGCCCGCCACAACCTCGCCAGCGAACCGACCGCCTTCGCGGAGGACGAAACGGTCCGTGGATTCATGCACCTGGTCGGATCCAAGGGTCTCCCGCTCACTATCGTCGACGGCGTTACGGTCGCCACCGGCACCTACCCCAGCAGGGGGCAACTGCTGGCATTCGCCGGACTGGACGAAGCCAACGCTGAACCGCACGCCCGCCCGGAACTGGGTCTGACTGAAAAATCCGGCGGCTGCTGCGGCTCAGCGAGCCGCAGCTAGGTCCCGGCGTGAAGTTTCTCGAGAACACTCCCCGGTTCCTGTTCTTCACCGGCAAGGGCGGTGTGGGCAAGACCTCCGTAGCGTGCGCAACAGCGCTCACCCTCGCCAAGTCCGGTCAGAAGGTCCTGCTGGTCAGCACCGATCCCGCATCCAACGTCGGACAGGTCTTCGGCCTGACTATAGGGAACACCGTCACGCCCATCCAGGATGTGCCAGGACTTTCAGCCTTGGAGATTGACCCGGAGCAGGCGGCGGAGGCGTACCGTGAACGGATCATCGCGCCCGTCCGCGGGCTCCTGCCCGAAACGGAGCTGGCCGGCATCGCCGAGAGCCTCTCCGGTTCCTGCACCACCGAGATCGCCTCCTTCGACGAATTCACCAACCTGCTCACCGACGACAGCTCCTACGCCGAGTATGACCACGTCGTCTTCGATACCGCCCCGACGGGCCACACGATCCGGCTTCTTCAGCTGCCGGGCTCCTGGACCGATTTCCTGGCGGCAGGCCTGGGGGACCCCTCGTGCCTGGGCCCTCTCTCAGGACTGGAGAAGCACAAGCAGGTGTACGCCAAGGCGGTCCAAGCCCTCACCGACCCGGCGAGGACCCGGCTAGTCCTGGTCAGCCGCGCGCAGACCTCGTCACTGAGCGAAATTGAGCGGACTTACCTCGAACTCAACCAGATCGGGATCGGGGGAGGCTACGTCGTCGTCAACGGCGTCCTGCCGGAAGCCGCAGGGGACGAGGATCTGGCGCAGGCACTGCGCGCCCGGGAGGCTGCGGCCATCGCGGCCATTCCCGACGCGGTCGCCGGACTTCCACGCGACATATTGGATCTGAAGCCGGGCAATATGGTCGGCATTCCGGCGCTTGAGTCCTTGTTCGCGCCCACTTCGGGCGTCGATATCGCTGATGACGCCGCACTGATCCCCGAGGTCGAGGACGCCCCGCTGGCTGCCCTGGTGAACGAAGTGGAGCTCGACGGTCATGGCCTGGTGATGTGCATGGGCAAGGGCGGTGTCGGGAAGACCACCGTCGCTGCCGCCATCGCGGTCGCCTTGGCAAGACGCGGACATGCGGTCCACCTCACCACGACCGATCCCGCAGCTCACCTCACCGAAACACTCCATGGTTCCATCCCAGGCCTCACGGTTTCGCGCATCGACCCGGAAGCAGCCATCCAGGAGTACCGCGATCACGTGATGGACACCAAGGGCCGGAACCTGGACGATGACGGACGCGCGGCCCTCGCCGAGGACCTGATGTCTCCGTGCACCGACGAGGTGGCGGTGTTCCGGCAGTTCTCCAGGGTGGTCCAGGAATCCCGCCGGCACTTCGTGGTGATCGACACGGCACCGACCGGCCACACCCTGCTGCTCCTGGACGCCACCGGTTCCTACCACCGGGAGATCGCGCGCCAGGTCGGTGACACCATGGGATTCGTGACGCCACTCATGCGCCTGCAGGATCCTTCGCAGACCAAGGTCGTTCTCGTCACGCTGGCCGAAACAACACCGGTACTGGAAGCCGAAGAGTTGAAGAGTGACCTGGAACGGGCCGGAATTCACCCGTGGGCCTGGGTCATCAACAACTCGATCGCCGCCGCACACCCGCAGACGCCGTTCCTGCGGGCACGCGCCGCGAACGAAATCGAACAAATCACGAGAGTGCACACCCTGACGGACCGGGTCGCGCTCATTCCGCTGCTGCCCGAGGAACCCATCGGCGAGGAAAAGTTGTCGGCCTTGACCGCCCTCAGCTCCCTGCCGGCCTGACGCGGATCCAGCCCCCGCCGGCGCTTGTGCGGCGGGGCTGTGACCCGTCCGGCTAGCCGTCCGGGCGCTGGGCCAGCAGTGCTTCGATGTCCCGGGCGGTGCCGCGCCTGAACCGGTCGATCAGCACATAAACCTGCCGACGGGACACATCAAACAGCGCGGCAGCATCGTTGACAGCCCCCTGCCCGACAACATCCAACGCAGCCAAGGGAGCAATCACCGCAGCCTGTCGCACTGCCTCATCCCACTCCGCATCGGACATGGCCAGCAGGCCCCGCTCAACGATCGGCGGTTCCTCGTCAGTCATGCCGGCAACGACGGTACAGGCGCCTCAAAGCCATAGTTGAAGGTAGTGCAGACGGCTTCGAGACAGAATGCCTGTTGTGCAGGCGGGTTTGAACACGCGGCTGTTCAAACCCGCCTGCACAACCCCCGGGCTACCACGGATTCCAGTGCAGACGACTTCGAAAAACGACACCTGAGGGAGCTGCTCCGCAGGCTCCTGCCTCCCGGCGGGGGTTCACGCGCCCAGCCGCGCCAGTCCCTCGCCCATAGCGCGCGCGAAGGCTGCTCCGGGCACGTTTTCCGCGTCGAAATGGATGCCGCAGTGGAGCCGGCCGGCGTAGGAGACAGCCGCGACGCCGAGCCGGACGTTGGCAGCGAGCACGGCAACCGGCCAGATCGCGACGACCGGGGCACCCGCGAGGCGAAAGGTGCCGACCGGGCCTGGCACGTTGGTGACGAACCCTGCGACGAGATGCTGCCTTCGAGCCACGCGGTCCATGATGCGTGCGCCGATCGGGCCGCGCATGAACTCGAGCGTTCCCTGCTCCCTCGCCCGCGCCTTCTCCTCCCGGGTCTGTTCCGCGATGAGCCGGACGCGTTCGTCGGGTTCGACGTCGCCGAGCGGCAGCCGCACGAGCATGACCCCGACTTGGTTCCCCGCTGTCCCGCGGCGCTGCAGCGCGACCGGCACTGAGACTGGTAGCCGGGCAGGGATCGGCTCCCCGGCGGCGGGCAGCACCGCCCGGTAGCCCAACGCCACTGCAGCGAGCAGGGCGTCATTGACGGTGGCACCGACCGGCCGAACATGCGTCTCGAGCGCAGCGAGGTCGGCGTCCAGGAACACAACCCCGCGACGCGGACTACGCTCACCGAGCAACACCGTGGGACCGACCTCACGGCCGCTCAGGGTCATCCGCATGCGGCGCAGACCGAAGCCGAGCCGCCCGAGGACATGCCGTAGGTCGCGCCGCGGTGCCTGCCGCGGCACCAGGGCACGAGGCACGTGCGCCGACGTCCCCCGCGATTCCACGGGGTCGAAGAGCTGCTGTACGATCGCTGACGCCGCCATCCCGTCGGCGACAGCATGGTGGATGCGCAGCACGACCCCGATCCCACCCACGGTCGCACCCGGCACCACCAGAATCTCCCAGTATGGGCGATCCAGTCCCAGCGTCGCACTCATCAGTTCCCCGCACGTCTGCTCGAAGCCAGCGAGCCCATCGACGGCCTCAATGAGCCGGATGTGGTGCTCGAGGTCGGGCGCCGCCTCGACCCAGCGGTGCCGGCGACCCGTGGCGACAGCTATCTTCCGGAGCTGTGGCAGCGTCGCGATCCGCTCGCGAAGGGAGGCGCGCAGGGCGGCCAGGTCAGGCATGCCATCGGGACCGACGAAGCCGCCAGCCGTCAGCAGACCCGCGACTAGGAACACGTTGACCTGACCGGCGTGGTCAAGCACCAAGTTCGCCTCGTCGACCGCGGCGAGCCGGTGTGTCGCCGGGCGCATGCAAAAAGGGTAGCAGCCGGTCCTGCCAGGCCGTGAGGAAAAGCTAGGGCGTGATGCTGTCTGAAGACGTGGAAGCAGGTTTAGCGAGTTGGGCTGTAATCTGATCCGTCCAGGCGTCGACAGCCGCCCAGTCCCGCAAGTCCCCGAATCGGCCACCGGTAAGCCGGAACAAGACCCGGAGCGGTGCTGGCATCTGGTCGGACTGGTAGACACCGGAGAAGATTTTGTGGTCGCGAAGCGGAACTTCCTGGGGCAGAAATCCTCTTAGGCGTTTCTGCTGCAGTGCCGCACCGCGCTTGCGAAACGGCTTTGGCAAGGCGTCGGCCATCCCTACGTTGAAGGCCCAGACGGGTCGTTTAGCCAGCTCGGGTGCAAGGCGGGTGAAGAACAGTGCGGCCGGGGGCAGCCACGCCTGGTTGTGGATGGCGCTACCGACTATGACAGCTTCGTAACCGGAGACAGAATCAACCTCCTCCACGGACCGGCACTCGACCGCGCCCAGTGCAACCGCAATACGGGAGGCCATATGTTGAGCTATCTCCCCGGTGGAACCCAGCTCGCTTGCATAGGCAACAAGAACAGTCATAACGGGGCCTCCTTCCCTTCTCAGTCTCATGGAAACTGAGCCGGTTCGAACGTGCCATAAGTCCCGACACGGGCGGGCTTCCCCCGCGTCGCGTCAGTTCGTCCTGTCCAAAAGCAGGTTGGTGATCCGCAGGGTACACAGGCGCTGGCCGGCCTCGTTGGTGAGCAGGACCTCGTGCGTGGTCAGCGTTCCGCCCAGGTGGATGGGCGTGGCCGTAATGGTGATCCGGCCTTCGCGCGCGGACTTGTGGTGGGTGGCGGACACGTCCACACCCACCGCGGTCTTGCCCAGGGTGCTGGCGTGGATCACGGCGGCCCAGGATCCCACGGCCTCGCCCACGGCCAGTGACGCACCGCCGTGGAGCAGCCCGAACGACTGCCGGTTGCCTTCCACGGGCATCGTGGCGACGACGCGCTCCACCGATTCCTCGACGATTTTCACGCCCATCTTCTCGTCGAGTTCGCCCAGCGTGATTTTCCACAGTTCGGGGCTGCCTGTTTCGGGCTGCATGGCCACCTATCTTTCCTTGGTCTTCCTCTAGTGTGCAGCAAGGCACATTCATGTACTGTAGACATATTACCGAACGGACGGTCAGTAATGCTCTGGCCGTGAAGATCTTGCCCCCCGTTGGAAGGACCCGTCAACGATGACCACCACAGCAACTGCTCCGAAATCCTCACTGGACACTGTTGAGACAGTCCCCAGTTTCGTCCGGGACTCCTGGTGGACGCCCGACGCCGGAGCCGCGGCTTCCGCTGTTCCGGTCCTGGACGCCAGCACCGGAGAACTCCTCGCGAAGGTGAGCACCGAGGGACTGGACCTTGCCGACGTCGTGGATTACGGCCGCACCACCGGCCAGACGGAACTCGGCACGCTGACCTTCCACCAGCGCGCCCTCAAGCTGAAGGAACTGGCGCAGTACCTGAACGCGCGCCGCGACCACTTCTACGAGCTGTCCGCGCAGACCGGCGCCACCAAGATCGACTCGATGGTGGATATCGACGGCGGCATCGGCGTGCTCTTCACGTTCGGCTCCAAGGGCCGGCGCGAGCTGCCCAACTCCCAGGTGGTGGTGGACGGTCCCATGGAGGTGCTGTCCCGCGACGGCTCCTTCGCCGGTGAGCACATCTACACGCGCATCCCCGGGGTGGCCGTGCAGATCAACGCCTTCAACTTCCCGGTGTGGGGCATGCTGGAGAAGTTTGCGCCCGCGTTCATTGCCGGCGTTCCCACCATCGTCAAGCCTGCTACCCCCACCGGCTACGTGGCGGCCGCCGTGGTCAAGGCCATGATCGAGTCCAACATCCTGCCGAAGGGGTCCCTGCAGCTCATCTCCGGCTCGGCCCGCACCATCCTGGACCACCTCGACTACCGCGACCTGGTGGCCTTCACCGGCTCCGCGTCGACGGCCAACTCGCTGAAGTCGCACCCGAACGTTGTGCAGGGCGGCGTCCGCTTCACCTCGGAGACGGACTCGCTCAACGCCGCCATCCTCGGCCCGGACGCGGTCAAGGGCACGCCGGAGTTCGACGCCTTCATCAAGTCCGTGGTCACCGAAATGACCGTCAAGGCCGGCCAGAAGTGCACCTCCATCCGGCGCACCATCGTGCCCCGGGAGCTGGTGTCCGACGTCGTTGCCGCCGTGGGTGCCCGCATCGAGGAACGCGTTGTGGTGGGCGATCCCCGCGCCGAGGGTGTCACCATGGGTGCCCTGGCCTCCCTCGAGCAGCTGGCCGATGTCCGCGCGGCCGTGCAGGCCATGCTCGACGCCGGCGGCGAGCTCGCGTACGGCACGCTCGATTCGCCGAAGGTGACCAAGGCGGACGGGGGAGTGGGCGTCGTCGAAAGCGGTGCCTTTATGTCCCCGGTGCTGCTCAGCTGGGCCGACGCCGAGGCCGAGGCAGTCCACTCGCTGGAGGCCTTTGGACCGGTTTCCTCGGTGATCGGCTACACGGACCTGGCCGACGCCGTCCGCCTCGCCGCCCGCGGTGGCGGTTCCCTGGTGGCCTCGGTGTGCACCAACGATCCCGCCGTGGCGCGGGAACTGGTCACCGGGATCGCCGCCCACCACGGCCGCGTGCTGATGCTCAACCGCGAGGACGCCCGCAGCTCCACCGGCCACGGTTCACCGGTCCCGCACCTGGTCCACGGCGGGCCGGGACGTGCCGGCGGCGGCGAGGAACTGGGCGGCATCCGCTCGGTGATGCACCACATGCAGCGCACCGCAATCCAGGGCTCGCCCAACATGCTCACCGCCGTCACCGGCGTCTGGCACACGGGCGCGGACCGCAACTTCACGGTTGAGACCGAAGGCACCCACCCGTTCCGGAAGTCGCTGGCGACCCTGCAGATCGGAGACGCTGTCCGGTCCGAGCTGCGCCAGGTCACCCTGGAGGACATCACCGCGTTCGCCAACTCCACGGGCGACACCTTCTACGCGCACACCAACCAGGCGGCCGCCGAAGCCAACCCGTTCTTCCCGGGCATCGTGGCGCATGGCTACCTGCTGCTGGCCTGGGGTGCCGGGCTGTTCGTCGAGCCGGCTCCGGGCCCCGTCCTGGCCAACTACGGCCTGGAGAGCCTGCGCTTCATCACTCCGGTGGCCGCGGGGGACTCCATCCGCGTCACCCTGACGGCGAAGAAGATCACCCCGCGCGAGACCGACGAGTACGGCGAGGTGGCCTGGGACGCCGTCCTGACCAACCAGAACGACGAAATCGTGGCCACCTACGACGTCCTCACCCTCGTGGAAAAGTAGCCCCCAACCCGACGCTCTCTCATTTTCGGTGGGTTTTTTCCCGACGCTCTCTCACTTCTTGCGCCCTTTCCGCCGACGCTCTCTCACCCCGGTGAGAGAGCGTTGGGGTTTGGGCGGCAGGATGTGAGAGAGCGTCGGGGTTTGGGCGGCAGGATGTGAGAGAGGGTTTCGTAAGATCTTTCCGCCCTGCCCCGGCGTAAAATTTTCAGCGTAGGAGGTGGCGAAATGACCCTAGTATTGAACACAGCCACAACCGTCCTGCCCGTGGATGACAAAGAGCGCGCCCGTCGTTTTTACGCGGAAACACTCGGACTGCCTCATCGCGGCGTGGCAGATGACGGAAGCGAATTGTTTGGCAGCGGCGACGGCCCCATGCTGCAGCTGATGCCCGTAAAGGATGGCAGGCACTCAGAGCACACCACGCTGAGCTTTGAGGTCAGGGACATCGAGCGGACCGTTGATGAAATGGAAGCCCGCGGCGTCCGGTTCCAGGATTACGATCGCCCTGATCTGAAGACTGGCGAACACCACATTTGTACTACCGATTCCGAAAAATGCGCATGGTTCATGGACACCGAGAACAATATTCTCTGCGTTCACGAAACCCTCGGCATTCAGCAGGCCGAGTACCAGCTCTAGCGGCTGTGGCCCTGCCGGTGACCAGGCCGGCCAGGGCGAAGAAGACGGGCGTTCCGGCTCAGCGGGACGCCTTATCTTTTGCCTGCCTCAGAGTGATCAAAGATCACTCTGCCCTCACGGCGACTCCGGCGGCGTGGACCATGGCGTGACCGGCCGCTCCTGCCTGACGCCGTCTACCGTGATGTCCGCCCGCTCGTTGAAGAAGCTCACCAGCCCATGTATCTGGGCGGCGTCGCGGAACCGCGGGTCGTACACCCACGCGATGTTCCGCCCGATTTCGGACTGCGGGTAGGTCCAGTAGCTCGCCGTTCCCTTGTACGGGCACACCGTCTTCTTGGGGCTGGCCTCCATGAGATCCAGCCGGACGTCCGCCGGAGGAATGTAGTAGCGCACCGGCAGCATGGTTTCGTACAGCAGCTGGGCGCCGTTCGTGGTGGCCAGCGTGACGTCGTCGAGCCTGACCTCAACGGTGAGCGACGATGCCCGGATGTCCACCCGGTGGAACGGGTCACGGGGGTGGCCGATGATTTCCTCATCGTCCTCCAGCCAGTCGAAGGCCTTGAAATCCAGCACCACATAGCCGGCGAGGTCGGGGTCCTCCGGCCGGAAGGCCGCCCGGGGCAGCCTCGCCTCGGAGGTTACGACGTCGAACTCCTCACCGGGCGCCGTGTGCCGGCCGAAACCGGTGCGCGGATCCAGCGCCGGCGGCCCGTCCGAGCCGAGCTTGAAACCGTGTTCCGTGACCTCGCCCGGCTCCTGCCGCGGCGGCTCGAGTTCGGCCTGCAGATCCACTTCGGGGACGGCATAGATGGGGGTGACGCGCTTGGGCTCCCACACCAGGAATGCATATAAAGTGTCGACGACGGCGTTCCCGCCCACCATGGCACGGACCCGTTTGGCGGTGGGCTGGTAACGCAATTGGGGGAACGTGCCGAAGATGACTTCGGATAACTTCGTGGCCATGACTACAGGGTGGTCGCCGCCATTCCCGGCGTCAATGACTGCCCTCGCAGCCGCGGGGCGAACGTGGGGGAGAACAGCGTCAGCGTGGCGCGCTGAGCCCCTTGAAGGCCATTGTGATGACGTCGTCGGCCAGTTTCTCCGGCGACAGCGTGCCGCCGGGCTTGTACCATTCCACGATTGAGTTGATGGTGCCGAACAGCAGGCGGGTGACCGTGCGGGGGTCGATGTCCTCGCGGAGGGAGCCTTCATCGCGGGCGGCGGAGATCAGGGCCGCCACCGTGTGGTCGAAGGTGCGTCGGCGTTCCATCGCGTTACGCTCAATGTCCGTGTTGCCGCGCAGGCGCAGCAGCAGGGTGACGAACGGCAGGCGTTCCACCAGTACGGAGATGGTCTGGCGGAGGACGAATTCGAGCCGTGCGTCGGCGCTTCCGGTCTGGGCCTCCGGCTGGTCCAGGATCGCCTCGAGGCCGCCCAGGGCGTGGTCAAGGGCGAGCTTGAGGAGGTCCCCCTTGGACGGCACGTGGTGGTAGATGGCCGACTTGGAGATGCCCAGATTTTCGGCAAGAATGCCCATGGACGTGGCGTCGTAGCCGTGGCGGTTGAAGACTTCGACGGCGATCTGCAGCACCGACTGCTGGTCGTATCCCGGGCGGCCGCGCTTGGTGGGTGCATCAGTTGTGGACATACCGGCTATTTTCTCATGAACGTTCGGTCAACCGGCGTAACCGGCTGTAAGTGCCCGCAAAAACCCCTTGCCTGGGGGATTCGCCGGTGCTAGAAACTTTGTATTAGGAACTTACCGGCGCGGGGACCGGTCCAAACAATGGAACAGCTTCAAAGTCCGGGACTTCACAGACCGGGACGGGATCAGGCACATTGGGTTGCCCGGTAGACGGTTAGCCATCGGCACGTCACAGCGCTGTCGCGCATTGGCAGCAGTGCACTGAATGCCTCCCGAAAAGATGGTCCCCGGCTGCCGTAGCCGGGGACCATCCCCGTGTTTGGAACTTTCCCCGCGGACTATCCTTTGGGGCGCATGTCGTAGATCCGGCGCAGCTTGCCGCTGGAACGCTCGAGCGACCCGGGCTCCGCCACCTCCACCGTGCACGAAGAACCCACGTGGATCTTGATCTGCTCGCGCAGGGTGCGGGCCGCCGTCGTGCTTTGCCCTTCGGTGACGTTGTCGCGGCGCTCAATCTTCACGGTCAGCTGGTCCATGCGCTGGCCTTCAGGCCGGGTGAGCACCAGCTGGAAGTGCGGGCTGAGCTCGGGGATGCGGAGGGCGATTTCCTCGATCTGGGAGGGAAACAGGTTCACGCCGCGGAGGATGATCATGTCGTCGCTGCGGCCGGTGATGCGGCCCATCCGGCGGTGTGCCGGACGCGCGGTGCCCGGGAGCAGGCGGGTGAGGTCCTTGGTGCGGTAGCGGATGATCGGCAGCGCCTCCTTGGTGAGCGAGGTGAACACCAGTTCGCCGTGCTCGCCGTCGCCCAGGACGTTCTCCTTGCCGGGCGCCGGGTTGAAGGCGTCGATGATCTCCGGGCGGAAATGGTCCTCCCAGATGTGGCTGCCGTCCTGGGTCTCCACGGCTTCGCCGGCCACGCCGGGCCCCATGACCTCGGACAGGCCGTAGATGTCGCAGGCCTTGATGTTCATGGTCACTTCGAGCTCGTGGCGCATTTCCTGGGTCCACGGTTCGGCCCCGAGCACGGCGTACTTGAGCGACGTGGACGTGGGGTCGATGCCCATGTGGGCCATCGCGTCGGCGATGGTGAGCAGGTACGTGGGGGTGGCCAGGATGACGTCCGGTTCGAAGTCCTGGATCATCTGGATCTGGCGTTCGGTCTGCCCGCCGGACATGGGGATCACGGTGCAGCCCAGCGCTTCGGCGCCGGCGTGGGCACCCAGTCCGCCGGTGAAGAGGCCGTATCCGTAGGCGTTGTGGACCTTCATGCCGGGCCGGACGCCGGAGGCGCGGAGGCAGCGGGCCACGAGCTTGGCCCAGTCGGCCAGGTCCTTCTTGGTGTAGCCCACCACGGTGGGGCGTCCGGTGGTGCCGGAGCTGGCGTGGATCCGGGCCACCTCGTTCTGCGGCACGGCGAACATCCCGAACGGGTATTCCTGGCGCAGGTCGTCCTTGGTGGTGAACGGGAAGTTGCCCAGGTCCGCCAGTTCGCGGAGGTCCGTGGGGTGCACGCCGGCTTCGTCGAACTTGCGCTTGTAGAGCGGGACGCGGTCGTAGGCGTAGGCGAGGGTGTGCTGGAGCCGGCTGAGCTGCAGGGTCTCCAGTTCGTCGCGGGACATGGTTTCTTCGGGGTCCAGTACGGCGCCGGTGGCGGAGGCTGGTTCAGTGGCGTGGAGGGTCATCTGGGTTCCCTGTTTCTATTTCTTGGAGATGGTGCGGCTGCGGCCGCGGAACTCGGCGATGAGCTCGCCCGGGGTGTCGGTAGCGGCAGCGTCCGCAGGGGAGCCGCCTGTGTTGGTGTCGGCGGTGTGGTCGCCCGCGGCGACGTGCGGGTCTGCGGCGTAGATCTGGATGTCGTACAGTCCGCTGCGGCCCGAATGGGCGCGGCGGTTGGCGACGGCGGTGATCACCTGGCCCCGGAAGGCCGGCTTGAGGAAGTTGATGTCGACGCCGGCGGCCACGGTGATGGTGTCGGTCTCGGTCCCTGCTGCGCCGGGTGGCGGGCTGGCGGGGTTGCAGGCGAGGGCGAAGGCGGTATCGCCGAAGGCGAAGATCATTCCGCCATGGGCCATGCCGAAGCCGTTGAGCATTTCCTGCCGGAGCGTCATGCGGATGGTGGCGTGCCCGTCTTCCAGCTTGAGGACTTCGATGCCCATCCATTCGGAGGCGTAGTCGTCCTTCAGGATCTGATGGGTTGCCCCGGGAATGGTTAGTTCAGCCATGCGTCATTGCCTCCAGCTTTATTTACCGAATGTTCATTAGGTAATCCCATTTTGGGGCATGCTGTCAAGGGCCGTCGATGCATTCGGGGCTTATCCGGAGCTGATTCCGGCGCTGACTGGCGGGATGAGCCACCCCGCGTCGCGCCCTAAGGGCGGATCATCCCGCTGGACTACGGCTCGTCCCGCAGGCCTGCGATTCCGGTACTCGCAGCGCGGACGGCATCGTCGATCCACAGCGGGATCGCTTCCCCAATCATCGGGCGGATCAGGCCGATGGGTGCCTCGCGGCAGGCGAGAGCAACGATGCTGAGCCCGCGCGGCGTCGCCCGGCCGTAGCGCGCAAGGGTAAGCCGATTCAGGGTTACGCCGACAGGGGCGTTGAGGTTTTCCAAGTCCGCCAGCAAGCCGGCCGGGGGGTTCTGCATGAGGTCGTTGTACCGATACGCGGTCATCATCCGGGCGTCCAAGGGGTTCTCGCGGCAGAAGCGCGGGATGAGCAGGGCAGTCTCGACGATTGCTTCAACCGGATCGCCAGCACTAACGCGCTCCAATTCCCGGTGGAAACGCCTAATAGAGCGAATCCAGGCCGAGGTGAAGAGTGCATCTCGGGAGCGGAAGCGGTGATAGATCGAACCGGACGGAGCACCGAGCCTGGCGGTGACGTGAGCGACCGTCGCTGAGCGCCAGTGCTCGTGCACGGCGTGCATGGCCGCATCGAGGATTTGCTCTCGGGTATATGAAGTGGGCGTTGGCATTTCCGTCATTCTATGGCACCTTGGAGATCAGCATCTAGAGAACCGTCTCTAGCCTTTGGGGGGAAAGAAATGGTGCTGTCAAAACAAAGCTGGCGGATCGCGGCCTTCTGGGGCGTAGTAGCCTCGGTCGCTCCTTATGCTGTGGTGAAGATTGCGTGGCTGGCCGGATCTCAGGTTGGCATGCGGCCGGGCACCGGCGTGGGCGAGATGGATACGCCACGCTTCGTCATCGGAAACATCCTCACAACCAGCATGGACCTGTCCGCTGTGGTGCTGGCCCTGGCGCTGATTCAACCGTGGGGACGGCGCCTGCCCGCGTGGTCCGTCATCGTCGTCGCCGGTGCTGCCACTGGCTTGCTCGCACCCATCCTCATCGGCGTTCCCCTGGGCAGCGCGCTTCAGTTGGCAATCGAAGGCAGCGTGACGTCCGGAGGTGAAGGAAACCTCGAGGGCTGGATGTTTGCGATCATTTATGGCGGTTTTGGCCTAATGGCTATCGCACTGGCGATATTGCTGGCCCTGTACGCAGACGACCGCTGGGGTGACCTCATCGCTACCGGGCCGCGACCTCCTGCGCACGCCGTCGTGACGGTCTTCTGCGGAATTGGAATGCTTTGGTTTGCTGCGGCGATGGCCTACTGGGGCGTTTTCGGACCGGGAACTACCGGGCCGGCCGCAATGAGCTCGGTCGCGCAGCGAACGGTCCTTATCGTCACCGCGCTCGCCGCGGCGGGAGGGTTCCTTGCTCCGCTCCTGGCTCGGGGTTCGGCATCCCGCGCACGGCCCGCAGCGCTGGTGACGTGGGTTGGTTGCGCCACAACGGCATTGCAAGGTCCCACCGGACTTCTGTTGGCACATGATGGGCAGATGTCGCCGCTTGGCGTCGCCCTGGCGGCCGTCGCAACCCCCGCCGCAATAGTTTACGGTTTGGCAGTTCTGAGCAGCACGCTGCGCCGATACCGCCAAGCCCCGCGGAGAAAGCGGGCCGGATCGCCCCCGGCGCCAACAAATGAAAGTATGGAAGGACGGAGCACCACCACGTCACAACCTAAGGGCGGATCATGGCCAAGGGGATATACGTCAGCGCGACCACACCGGGATCCGGGAAGTCGCTCATAGCGCTGGGTCTGGCTGACACGCTGCACCGGCACGCGGACCGCATCGGCTTCTTCAAACCGGTGGTCCACGGCAGCGATGCCGCGGCGGACCCCATGGTGGCCCTGATGAAGGCCCGGTTCGATCTCGACGATCAGCGCTGCCGCGGCGGCCTGACGTTTGCCGAGGTCCGAGGCCTGCTGGCCGAGGGAAACCGGGCGGAGATCGACGCCCGCTGCGTGGAGATCTTCGCCGAGATGTCACGCCACTGCGATGTGGTGATTGTGGAGGGAACGGACCTCACCGGCCAGGACGCCGCCGTCGAATTCGACCTCAACGCACGCCTCGCGAACAACCTGGCCGCCCCCATCGTGGCCGTGGTGGGCGCGAAGGGGCTTACCGTCGCGGAGGCGGCTGACGCCGTCGAGGTTGCCCGCAAGGAACTGGCGGCGGAACGCTGCAGCCTGCTGGCCATCATGGTGAACCGCGCCGACCCGGAGGACGTGGACGGCATCACCGCCGCCGTGAAGCCCGGTGCGTCGGGCCGGCCCGTGTATGTTTTCCCGGAGTTGGAGGACATCGCCCGGCCCACCACCGGCGAGGTGGCCACGGCCCTGGGGATCCGCCAGGTGGCCGGCCGGCCGGACATGGAACGCGACGTCCACTCCATCAAGGTGGCGGCCATGAGTGTGGCCAACTTCCTGCACGTGCTCGACGACGGCGCGCTGGTGATCGTCCCGGGTGACCGTGCGGACGTGATGGTCGCGTGCCTCGCATCATCCTTCTCGCCGGAGTTCCCGGTGCCGTCAGCGCTGATCCTTACCGGCGGCCTGGCCCCGGACCCCAACATCTACTCGCTGCTGGCGCAAGCGCCGTTCCCGGTCTTCGCCAGCCCGGACGATACCTACACCACGGCCAAGCGGGTGTCCGAGGTCCGCAGCGAAATCTGGTCCGGGCACCGCCGCAAGGTGGCCTCGGCCGTGGGGCTCTGGGCCAGGTGCGTGGACGAGGCTGAGCTGGTGGAGCGCCTGCACCTGCCGCGGCTGGAGCGGATGACGCCGCTGCGGTTCCTGCACGACCTCATTGAGCGGGCCAGGCTGCAGCGACGGCACATCGTGCTGCCCGAGGGGAACGACGTGCGGATCCTGCGCGCCGCGGAAATCCTGCACCGGCGGGACGTCTGCGACCTCACCATCCTGGGCAACGAGTCGGATGTCCGTGAGCTGGCCTCCACCCAGGGGATCGACCTTTCCGGCATGAGCATCGTGGACCCGGCCACGTCGGAGCTGCGCCAGCAGTTTGCCGAGAAATACGCGGAGCTTCGCTCGCACAAGGGCGTGGACCTGGCCCGGGCTCTGGAGGTCATGCTGGACGGCAGCTACTTCGGCACCATGATGGTGCAGCTGGGCGTGGTGGACGGCATGGTGTCAGGTGCCGCGCACACCACGGCCCACACCATCCGCCCTGCGCTGGAGTTCGTGAAGACCCGCGACGGCGTGAAGATCGTCTCCTCGGTGTTCCTGATGCTGATGCCGGACCGGGTGCTGGTGTACGGCGACTGCGCGGTCAACCCGGACCCCAACGCCGAGCAGCTGGCGGACATCGCGCTGGCCTCGGCCGAGACTGCCACGCAGTTCGGCGTGGACCCGCGGGTGGCCATGCTGTCCTACTCCACCGGCGGGTCCGGGACCGGCGAGGCGGTGGACAAAGTCCGGCAGGCCACTGAACTGGTGAAGACGCGCCGCCCGGATCTCGCCGTCGAGGGCCCCATCCAGTACGACGCCGCCGTGGACGCCGCCATCGCCCAGTCCAAGATGCCGGGCTCGTCCGTCGCCGGGCAGGCCACGGTGTTCATCTTCCCGGACCTCAACACGGGCAACAACACCTACAAGGCGGTGCAGCAGTCCTCGGGAGCGGTCGCCGTCGGGCCCGTCCTGCAGGGGCTCCGCAAGCCGGTGAACGACCTGTCCCGCGGCTGCACCGTGGAGGACATCGTGAACACGGTGGCCATCACCGCCGTGCAGGCGCAGTCCGTGGAGCCCGCCGCGGAGCCGGAACCCGCGGCTGCACACGCGTAGCTGCGGGGTTCCGGCGGCCGGTCCCGGCGGCAGCCGGCGCCGGTACCGTCGCCGGTCTCCTGTCCGGTCAGCTGTTTTCGGGCTCCACCGGGCTGTCGGGATCTTCCTGCTTGGCCGGCTCGTCGGCCAGGCCCCCGGGCGTGAGATCCAGGTCTTCCAGATTCTCAGGAGGCTCCGGGGCCTCGCCCACCTCGGCGGCCTTGAGATCTCCCGTGTCGTCCAGGGCAGGGTTGGCACCTTCGACGCCGGTGGGATCCTTCTTCTTGGCCCCGGTGCCCGGCTTGGTGGCGTCCGGCTCGTTGCTGTCCGCTTGGGAAGTGCTATCAGTCATGGCAGAGTCCTCCGTGCGTTGTCCAACTGGTCCGCCGACTCTAGGCTCCCGCCGGACCTTTCGCAACGACGGGGGTTTCTCACCAACGTCTGAGGCGGAAAGCCGGTGCCCTGTTCGCTAATACAGGTTTGTGTGAGTACATCCACGGATGTACTTTGGTGGAATGGAAACGCTCACCAAGGCCCCCGTGCTGGCCCGGTTCGGGTATGCGGTCTCGGACGCCACCCGGGCCCGGATCCTCTTGGCCCTATCAGATGCCCCGTCCTATCCTTCGGATCTGGCCGACTCCCTGGGGGTGTCGCGGCAGAGCATGTCCAACCACCTGACGTGCCTGCGCGGCTGCGGACTCGTGGTCGCCGTCCAGGACGGCCGCCGCAGTCGGTATGAACTCGCGGACGCCCGGCTGGGCCACGCGATCAGGGACCTGATCGGTGTCGTCCTCGCGGTGGATCCGTCCTGCTGCGCCCCGAACGGGGAGTGCTTCGCATGACGGTCCGGGTTCATACACCGAGCCCGGAACGCCGTGCGGTACTGAGCCGCAGGATCCGGCTGTTCGCTGCCGCGACCATCACCTACAACCTCGTCGAGGCGGTGGTGGCCCTGTGGGCCGGCGGCGTCGCGGACTCCTCCGCTCTGATCGGCTTCGGACTGGATTCGGTCATTGAGGTCGCGTCCGCGCTGGCGTTGTCCTGGCAGTTTTCCGCCAAGGACCCGGAACGGCGTGAGCATCTGACGCTGCGGATCATCGCGGTATCCTTCTTCGCCCTCGCGGCGTTCGTCACCGTCGACGCGGTCAGGTCCCTCACCGGAGGAGGAGAGGCCCAGCACTCCACGCCCGGGATCGTGATTGCGGCCCTGAGCCTGGCCGTCATGCCGGTCCTGTCCTGGGCGCAGCGCCGCGCGGGCCGGGAACTTGGCTCCAAGACGGCGGTCGCGGACTCAAAGCAGACATTGCTGTGCACATACCTCTCTGCAGTGTTGCTGGCGGGGCTTGTGCTGAATAGCACGCTGGGGTGGTGGTGGGCGGATGCCGGCGCCGCACTGGTGATCGCGGCGGTCGCCATCCGGGAAGGCATCAACGCCTGGCGCGGCGATGTCTGCTGCACGGTCCCCAACACCGCCGGCACTGACCACAGCGCCGACACGGACGGCTGCTGTGCCGGGTGTGAATCCGAGGAGCAGCCGCAGGCCCTGACGCTGAACACCCGCAGGAAGGTCTGACCCATGGGCAGCGGGCACGACCACTCACACGGTGCCGCCGGTGCCGCCAATCAGCGCGGCAAACTGGTCATCGTCTTCGGCATCACCTTCGCGGTGATGGTCGCCGAAATCATCGGCTCCGTCCTGACCGGAAGCCTGGCGCTGCTGGCGGACGCAGGGCACATGTTCACCGACTCGGCCGGGCTGCTAATCGCACTGATCGCGGCATCGCTGGCTTTGAAGCCTGCCACCTTGAAACGGACGTGGGGGTACAGGCGCGCGGAAATCATCGCCGCCGCCGGGCAGGCAGCCCTTCTGCTGGGCGTGGGCGGATTCGTCATCATCGAAGGCATCCGGCGGCTCTTCGAACCCCCGGAAGTCGGCGGGTCCACCATGCTGTGGTTCGGCATCATCGGCCTGGCGGGCAACGCCATCGGCCTGATCGTCCTGGCCTCGGGCCGGAACCACAACTTCAATATGAAGGCAGCCTTCCTCGAGGTACTCAACGACGCCCTCGGATCGGTCGCCGTCATAGTCGCCGCGGTCGTCATCGCGCTCACCGGCTGGACACGGGCCGATGCCCTCGTGTCCCTGCTGATCGGCGCGCTGATCATTCCCCGCACCCTGAAGCTGCTCCGCGACACCACCGACGTGCTAATGGAAAGCGTGCCCCGGGGCCTGGACCTGGGCAAGGTCCGCGAACACATCCTGGCCCTGCCGCACGTCATCGACGTCCACGACCTGCACGCCTCCCTCGTCGGCTCCGGAACACCGGTGCTCTCCGCCCACGTCACCGTCCAGGACCCGTGCATGAGGGACGGCCACGCCGCGACCATCCTGGCGGACCTGCAGCACTGCGTCGCGGAACACTTCGACGTCAGCGTCGAACACTCCACTTTCCAGATAGAACCCGCCGCCCACCGCGACCAGGAAAGCATGCCCCACTAATGACACCAGCACCATCCACGCCCGCGAACACCACCGACCCCGCCCGGAAAGTCCGCATGGTCCTCTGGATCCTGATGGCAGTTGTGGTCGGCGGCGGCCTGATCTGGTACGCGGTCTTCACGGCCACCAAACCGACCCCGGAGGCCGTGCAGCCTGCCGTCAATGCACAGCTCGTCAGGGAGGACAGCCACCGGGTCACGAAGCCGGCCACCGAAAAGGCGCAGCTCGTTGAATTCCTGGACTTTGAGTGTGAGTCCTGCCGAGTGGCCGTGCCGCTGGTGGAGGAACTGAAGAAGGACTACGGTGACCGGGTCACCTTCGTGAACCGCTACTTTCCCCTACCTGGGCACCGGAACTCCGGCACCTCCGCCCTCGCCGTCGAGGCCGCCGCCCAGCAGGGAAAATACGAACAGATGTACACCAAGATGTTCGAAACCCAGCCGCAGTGGGGCGAAAAACAGGACTCCCAGGCGGCCCTGTTCCGCACCTTCGCGCAAGAGCTCGGTCTGGACCTGGACAAATACGATGCCGCCGTCGCCGATGAGGCAACCAAGGACCGGATCCGCAAAGACGTTGCCGACGGTACCGCCTTGGGCGTCACCGGCACTCCCACGTTCTTCCTCAACGGCGAAAAACTGACACTGAATTCGGAGGAACAATTCCGGCAGTTGCTTGATGACGCCGCAAAATAGTCCGAGCCCGCCCAACGGCAATACCCGGGCGATGGCTGTTGGTCTCCGCCGCCGCGGCAGAGCCCGCCCGTAAGAGACGGGGCCGGGTTCGAAGTCTTCAGGCCGACGGTGCGCCGGGGAGCCGTCCGGAGCGGTACCGTGCGATCGCTCCAGCGAGGGCACCGGCGGCCATAAGCACCATCGCGCCGACGCCGACATTGAACAGCACAGGGGACCAGGCAGACAAGGCAGCCGACGCTTCGGCAGCAGTCACGATGGTCTCCCAGTATCCGAGCGTTGAGGCGATCCAGAGGGCGCCGGCAGCTGCGGTCAGCCACGACCACGGCGAGAACCAGCGCTCGCCGAGCCTGTAGGACAACGCGATGGCCACCGCCACCGCCCCGGCCACGGCCACAAGCTGAAGACCGAACAGATACGGGCCAGCGACCAAACCCACCGGAATGCAGAGGCCCCCGATGAGGGCAAGGCGCCTGGCTCCCAACGGCATCCCCGCTGTCCCGGCGGTTGGGGTATCTGCAGGAGGCAGACCGTGGCCTGCGTTGTCGGCTGGTTTGGTCGTAGTCATGTGTCCTTAAGGGTTGGGGTTGGCCAGTCTCCGCCTGCAGCGGGAGAAAGCCCTGTCCCGTCCTGGGAGCACAACGCGAAGGGCCCGGCCCCAGAGACGTTACAGCAACCCCGCCGACTTGTTCCGGCCGATGCGTGCTTCGGAGGCCTCATCTCCCGTCTTCGGCGTGCCGAACGTCCCATAAATCAACATCACTTCAGCCGGTGTTGCGACGACTGCTGGAAACCGCCACGCTACGATCGAACTTCCACCGACCACCGCAGCAGCCAAGGCTTAGGAGGCCCAGTGCTCGTCCTCGTCATCAACTCCGGCTCGTCCTCGCTCAAATACCAGGTACGCGATGTGGAATCCCACAGCGTCCTCACCGAGGGGCTGATCGAAAAGATCGGCATGGGCAACGGCGGCGAGGGCGACGGCGAGATCGAGGGCCCGCGCGACCACGCCGAGGCGCTGGAGCAGGTGGATGCCGCCATCCACGAGGTGCTGGGCGACCGGAAGCTGGACGCCGTCGGCCACCGCGTGGTGCACGGCGGCGAACGATTCGGCGAGCCCGTGCTGATCGACAACGAGATCACCCGCGCCATCGAGCGGCTCAACCCGCTGGCCCCGCTGCACAACCCCGCCAACGTGCTGGGCATCCGCGCCATCGCCAGGAAGTGGCCGGACATGCCGCAGGTCGCCGTGTTCGACACCGCCTTCCACCGCACCCTGCCGGAGCACGCCTGGCGCTACGCTGTGCCGGATTCGCTCTACACGAACCACGGCATCCGCCGCTACGGTTTCCACGGCACCTCGCACGAGTACGTGTCGCACCAGGCGGCGGCGCTGCTGGATCTTCCGGTGGAAGACTTCGACGGCGTGATCGCCCACCTGGGGAACGGCGCCTCGGTCACGGCCATCCGCGGCGGAAAATCGGTGGACACGTCCATGGGCTTCACCCCGCTGGAAGGTCTGGTGATGGGCACCCGCTCCGGCGACCTGGACCCGTCCATCCTGGTGTTCCTCGGCCGGGCCGGCTGGTCCACGGAGGACATCGACTCCCTGCTCAACCGCGAATCCGG
This sequence comes from Arthrobacter sp. Y81, assembly GCF_002929335.1. Lineage (GTDB taxonomy): Bacteria > Actinomycetota > Actinomycetes > Actinomycetales > Micrococcaceae > Arthrobacter. The sequence continues at coordinate 71,309 of NZ_PJIL01000004.1, read as the reverse complement.
ACTCAAGGGGCTCGCGGGAAACAACGACATGCGCACCGTCGTGGAGGCCTCCGAAGCCGGCGACGCCCGGGCCGCCACCGCGCTCGCCGTCGCGTCCTACCGGCTGGCCAAGTACATCGGCGGGTACCACGTGGCCGTGGGAGGGGCCAAGGCCCTGGTTTTCACCGCGGGCATCGGCGAGAACTCGCACCAGTTCCGCGCTTTGGTCGGGGAGAAGCTGGGTGCGCTGGGCATAGAGCTCGACGCCGGGCTGAACGGTGAGCGGTCCAGGGAACCTCGCGTGATTTCCACCGCGGAGTCGCTCATCCCCGTCCTGGTGGTGCCCACGGACGAGGAGCGTGCGATCGCGGAGGCGACTGCCGCCGTCGTCGATTCATCGGCTGTTTCGTAACGGCCGAAACAAGTAGTCCGCCCCATTTAAGCGAGTAGTCCCGCCCGATTTACCAGTGTTTCTGCCAAAAATGTCGGGTAGCGCTCACGCTGGACCCTGCCCCGCCGCTGTCCCTACCCTCTAAGCAAGCGGTTTCGTTCACGCGACGGCGGTCCCAACTGAGGGGGCTCGCCGTCGTTTCTTAACCGTCAATTTTGGTCAGCGACGCGGAACCTAAGGGGGGTCTCACCGTGTCTAACTCTTTGCGTATCAAAATGTCCTTGCCCCTCGCACCGCCGGGCAGGCATCCGGGAGCCCGGCTCACTTCAACGTGGGCGCAGCGCTGGCTAAGCCTCCACAGGCACCGCGCACGGTGGACGGCCGTGCCGCTACTCCGCGGCTAAACGCCTTCAAAGCCTAAAAACGCACCGCTCCTGATTACCCCCCCGCCTGATGCGGCCATGTCCCGGCATCACGCCGCGCTGATTTGTCCTGCCCAAAATCGGGCTGGCAGGCGCACAACACCAGAACTCCGCCGGCGCCGCGCCGGACCAAAACCAGCCATCTGAAGGAAGAGCTATGTCAACACTCGAAGAGGGGATTTCGGCCCCGCGGATCGCAGTAGGGTCTGGATTCCGAACGAGATTTCATTTTGACCGTCCGGGGAAGGTCCTTGAGCCTGTCCGCGACTGGAGCCTGGGATTCGTCACTGGGCACCGCACCAGGATTGTCCTGTGCATGACCCTGGCGATCGTTGGCCTCTACTTGCTCCAGGATTTTCTGTGGCCGGTGGCGGTGAAACCTGTGTCCTTCGCAGACAGTCTGTGGGGATCCGCCAGTGTTGTGTGGCTCGGTGCCGTCATCCCCGGGTTGCTGGGACTGTTGGGGGCACTGTCGTTCCGGCACCCGGCCCACCTGGATGCGGTGGCACCAATCAGTCAGCTGGTGGTGTTCCGCATAGTCACCCGGGGCACCAACCGGGAGGCGGTGGCCAGCACCATCCGGAGGTGCGCTGCCGAAATGGAAAGAACCCCGCTCTTCCGCCACCTCGTTGAAATCGTCATCGAGGATGACCCCGGGGTCGGTGATCTTCCACAGGGCGACACCATCAGGTATCTGGTCATCCCCCGCAATTACGCAACGGCAAATACTTCGCTCTATAAAGCCCGCGCACTGCAGTTCGCCCTCGAAAATTCCCGTATTCCGGACGACGCCTGGCTGGTTCACCTCGACGAGGAAACGCAACCCACGTCCTCCGGCATAAAGGGCATAGCCCAGATGATCCGGGAAGAAGAGGAAAGCGGCCGGCTGCGCGCGGGCCAGGGAGCCCTCCTCTACCACCGGGACTGGACGAAGCACCCGTTCCTGACTCTGGCGGACAATGTGCGCACCGGCGACGACTTTGCCCGCTTCCACTTCCAGCACAAGCTGGGCCGGACGGTCTTTGGCCTGCACGGCAGCTACATAGTGGTGCGCAACGACGTGGAGAAGTCCGTCGGGTTCGATTTTGGACCCCACGGTTCCATCACCGAGGATGCCTTCTGGGCCCTCAAACTCATGGAAGCAGGCGGGCGGGCGCGGTGGGTTGACGGGTACCTTGAAGAGCAGTCAACACAAAGCCTAGGTGACTTTCTCAGGCAGCGGCGGCGCTGGTACCAGGGCCTGATGAAGGTTGCGATCCATGCCCCCGTGAAGCTGAGGTGGCGCGTGGCCATCGGCGCCAACACTATGCTGTGGACGCTCGCTCCGTTCGCCGTTTTGTACACTATCTGTCACTTCTTCTATGGCTTCGAGATTCAGCCATGGGTGCGGGCCCTGGCCAACTTCTCCTTCGCTTCTTTTGTGACCCTGTATCTCACGGGGTTGAAGGCGAATCTCGACGAGCACGGGATCACTGGCTGGCTCGCTCGAAGCGCGTGGACCGCAGTCCAGGTTGTCCTGTTGCCGGTGTTCAGTGCAATGGAAGCGACTGCCGTCATGATGGCGCTCCTTAAGCCCGTCCATGGATTCCACGTTGTGAAGAAGTAATGCGGTGCGCTGGGCATAGAGCTCGACGCCGGGCTGAACAGTGAGCGGACCAAGGAGCTACGGCCGCCCGTTTGCCAATAATGGTCGCTATGAATCTGGAATAGCGGCCACTATTGGCAAATCGTGGTGCCAGACGCCGCTGCTGGTGCGAGTCAGGCCTGGTCGGTGGGCATGATCCAGAGCTCGCCGATGGAGGCGTGGCGGGGGCGGGTGACCATGTAGGCGACGCCGCCGGGTTCCAGGACACCGACGCGCACGTGCCGCTGGGTGACTTCCTGGCGGAGGGATTCAGTGAAACCGTTGACGCCGAATTTGGTGAGGCTGTAGACGCCGTAGCCGTTCCAGGCGACGCGGCCGGCGACCGAGCTGATGTTGACGATGTCTGCGACCCGGCGCTGGCTGTCCTCGGCGGCTTTGAGCAGGTGCGGCAGGGCGGCGTGGGTGGTGTGGAGCAGCCCCTGGACGTTGACGGCGATCATGCGGTCCTACTCCTCGGGGTCGGCGCCCACCACCGAGCCCAGGAGCATCACCCCGGCGTTGTTGACCAGGATGTCCAGGTGCCCGAAGCGTTCCACGGTCTGGTCCACGGCGGCCCGGGCCTGGGCGCGCTCGGTGATGTCGGCTTCGATGGCCAGCGCGGTGCCGCCGGTTTGTTCGATTTCGGCGGCGAGGGCTTCCAGGCGGTCCCGGCGTCGGGCGACGAGCCGGTGACCAGGGCGGCGGTGCCGGTCAGTTTCGATGTCATGGCTGGGCTCTCCTCAAAGTGTTGGTGCCGGTTTTGGGCAGCCGGAAGCCAGCGGCGTCCGGCGGGTCTGTGGTGGTGGGGCGTTGAGGCGGTGGGTGATGGACGACGGCGGGATCTCCCGCCGTCGTCCGCTTGGGTTTGGTGTCAGGCGTCGGTGTCAGGCGTCGCTGTGGGCGAGGTTGCTGGAGAGTTCGCGGTGGGCGTCGGCCTGGACCTGGAGCTCGGCGGACCTGGTCTCGAACGTGCCCACAGCGTCCGCTCCGGCGGCGAACCGCAGCGGGGGCTCGTCCAGTTCGGCCAGCTGGATCAGGGCGTCGGCGAGCTTGGCCGGGTCCCCGCCCTGCAGGCCGTTCATGCTTTGCCAGGCGGCGACGGTCTGCCCGGTCCGCCCGGCGTAGTCCTCAATGGTGGATTCGGCGTACTGGGTGGATTCCGGGGTGAGCAGTTCGGTGCGGAAGAACCCGGGTTCCACAATCATGGTGCGGATGCCGAACGGGGCGACTTCCGGGGCCAGGGATTCGGCCCAGCCCTCCACGCCGAACTTCGACGCGGCGTACGCCGTGAGGAACTCCCCGCCCGCGATGCCCGCGGTGGAGGAGATGGTGACCACCAGGCCGGAGCGCTGGGCCCGCAGGACCGGCAGGGCCGCGCGGGTGACGTTCATGGGACCGAACATTGTGGTTTCGATCTGCGAGGAGGTCCTCGTTGTCACCAACGGCCTGGGTGACTTTTTCCGGGTTGCGGCCGGTGGCGACCACGGCGTGGCCGGCGGCGAGGGCTGCCTTCGCGATGTCGGTGCCCATGCCGCGGCCGGTGCCGGTGATGAACCAGACCTTCTTGCCGGCCGTGTTGTTGGTCTGCTCGGTGGTGGTGTTTTGGTCAGTCATGGGATGGTTCTGTCTTTCCCTTAGGTGTTCCGGGATGCGCGTGGGAGCGCGTGTCCGGGAGGGCGGGTCCGCTGGCAGGATCGCTGGCGGTGGTTGGTTGGGTTGTTTCTTCGGGTGGCGATGCCGCCCAGCTGGCGAGGAACGCCAGCGCGTTAGCGGACGCCGAGCCGGGCTCAGCGGTGAAGGTGAACAGGGTCTGTCCTTCATCGCCGGGGAGGTCCAGCGTCTCGTACTGCAGGGACAAGTCCCCGGCCACGGGGTGGTGGAACCGCTTGGTTCCCGTGGTGTGGATCCGCACATCGTGCCCGGCCCATAATGCGGCGAACAGGCCGCTGCGCGTGGTCAGTTCACCGACGAGCTCGTTCAGCTCCCGGTCGTGGGGTTTGCGTCCTGTTTCCGTGCGCAGCATCGCGACTGTGGTGGCCGCGATGGCCCGCCAATCCGGGTACAGGTCTGCTGCGCGCGGATCGAGGAAGATGTAGCGGGCCTGGTTCGGCAACCGGCCCGGAGTGTCCGGACCGGATGATGCGGGGGAGTCGAACACCTCGGCGTACAGTGCACGGCCCAGCAGGTTGGCGGCCAGCACGTCGGAACGGCCGTTCTGCACCATGGCGACCACCCCGGTCATGCCGTCCAGCAGGCGCAGCACGCCGGGACGGACCCGCTGCTGCGGCGGCCGGCGCGGTGCCCGGCGCGAGGGCGTGTTGGCCGTCCGGGCCAGGTCCATCAGGTGTGCCCGCTCGGCCTCGTCCAGCTGGAGGGCGGAGGCCACCGCCTCCAGCACCGAGTCTGAGACACCGCGGATGCTGCCGCGTTCCAGCCGTGTGTAGTAATCCGTGCTCACCCCGGCGAGCTGCGCCACTTCCTCACGGCGCAGGCCCGGCACACGGCGCAGCTCCCCATAGCTGGGAATCCCGGCCTGCTCCGGGCTGACCTTCGCGCGTCGCGAGATCAGGAACTCACGGATTTCTTCTTTTCTGTCCACATCCACCACGCTGCGCAGGCCGGTAATCCAGTGGCAGTGTCTATCAGTCACCCCCAAATGGGCGGACCGCAGGAGACGGTACGCTCGAACCATGCCGGATATCAGACTGCCGATCCGCACCGAACGCCTGGTCCTGCGCCGCTTCGAGGCCGCCGACCTCGATGCCTTCCATGCGTACCACTCGCTGCCCGGGACGGCACGGTTCCTGCCCGGAGCGGCCAAGACCTATACGCAGTGCATGGAACGGGTGGGCCACTACGCCAACTTTGTGTTCGACAAGGAGGGCGACTGGGTGGCGCTGGCGATTGAGGCAGCGGATTCGCCCGGCCTGATCGGCGAAGTGGTGCTCAAATGGCTTCCCGGGCACGGCCAGGGCGAGGTGGGCTGGAGCCTGGCCCCCGGTGCGCGGGGCCACGGCTATGCCACCGAGGCTGCGGAGGCCGTGCTGAGGCTTGGGTTCGAGGGCCTGGACTTCCACCGGATCGACGCCAAGCTGGATGCGCTGAACACGGCGTCAGCCGCCATCTGCGAACGCCTGGGCATGCGCCTCGAGGCCAAACACGTGGACAAATGGCGGTACAAGGGCGAATGGGCCACGGAAGTTATCTACGCCATGCTCCGCGACGAATGGACGGCCCGCCGGCGCTAATTCAGGTGATGGGGCCCGCTGCCCGGTGGTCGAGCCCGTAGCTCCAGCATCCGTTTGCCGGAAATGGCCGCTATCAGAGGGGAATTGCGGCCCTTTCTGGCAAATCGCCGGACCAACCGCGCCCCATCCCTTACCCGCGAGCGATCAAGTCCGACGCAATTGACGGAACCGGCGGCAACTGGGCGTTCACCGCGTGTTTCAGGGCCGGATGCTTCCCTCTCCTAGTGTCAGGTGCTGAAGTTCGGCCCGTCTGTGAGGCCGTTTCAGTACCGAGAGGGAACGATGAACGCGAGTATCCACCAGCCCAAACTCAGCAGGCGCGCGGCGTTGGCCGCGGCCGGGACGCTCGGGGCATTGGGAATCACCGTGGCCGCTGCAACCGGGAGCCAGGCAGCGCCCGGAGCCAAGGCGCCAAAGACGAGCCTCGCCTTCCGCCCTGACGGCAAATTCAAGATCGTTCAGTTCAATGACACCCAGGACGACGAACAGACGGACCGCCGCACGATCGAACTCATGGAACGGACCCTGGACGCGGAAAAGCCGGACTTTGTGGTCATCAACGGCGATGTGATCAACGGAGGATGCGACTCCGAACTGGAGGTCAAACAGGCGCTCAACCACGTAGTCCAGCCGATGGAAAGCCGGCAGATCCCGTGGGCCGTGACCTTTGGCAACCATGACGAAGATTCCGTGCAGAAGACAGGCATGACCGAAGCCAAGATGCTTCAGTTCCTGCAGAGCTACGAGTGCAACCTGAATGCCGACTCCACGCCTGGCCTGACCGGTACCTCCAACTCGCAACTGCTGGTGCAGTCCTCCCGCACCAAGGCGCCGGCTTTTGGCCTGTGGCTCATTGACACCGGCCGCTACGCGCCGGATGCCATCAACGGCCAGGACTTCGCCGGCTACCCGGACTGGGACTGGGTGCGCATGGACCAGGTGGCCTGGTACCGGAACCAGTCCATCGCCACCGAGACGAAGTACGGCAAGAAGATCCCGTCCCTCATGTGGGGCCACATCGCGCTCCATGAGCACCGCAATATGTGGTTCGCCAGCCTGGACTCGCGGACCGAGGCAGACCACGCCCGGGCGCTGACCAAGCACAACATCGTGGGCGAACGCAACGAAGACGAGTGCCCCGGACCCATCAACTCCGGCCTGTTCAGCGCTTTCCTGGAACGCGGGGATGTTCTCGGGTACTTCGTGGGGCACGACCACGTCAACACCTACATGGGCAACTACTACGGTGTTCAGTTGGGCTACGCGCCAGGAACGGGATTCGGCGCCTACGGACTGTCCGGCGCTGAGCGGAACCGGCTCCGCGGCGCACGCGTCTTCGAACTGGACGAGGGCCACCCGGGAATCTACAAGGACACCCGCCTGGTCTTCGCCAAGGATCTCGGCATCGACCTCACGGCCAATGACCAGCCCATCGTGCCCAAGCCACTGGACCCGGCGCAGAGCTAGCAGGCTGGGGGCTCCCTCGCTGGATCCAGCCCTCATCCGTTTGCCAAAAATGGCCGCTATACGAGGCGTATAGCGGCCATTTCTGGCGAATCGCGGCCTACCCAGCCCGCGCCCGGCCCAACCCGGCGCGCCGAGCCTGGCGCAGCGGAGCCCGACAGAATCTACTTCACCCCGGCCCCCGGCAGCAGCTCCACGGCACCCACGGAGTCGGCCACGAAGGCGTAGTCCCAGGCCCGCTCGCGCCACTGGACGTACCGGCCGGAGGCTCCGCCGTGGCCACCGTCCATCTCGATCTTCATCACGATCGGCTCAGCCCCGGTGGAAACAGCACGCAGGGCCTGCACCCACTTGGCCGGCTCCACGTACAGCACGCGTGTGTCGTTGAACGAGGTCACCGCGGCGATCTTCGGATACGCCAGGGGGCCAACGTTCTCGTACGGCGTGTAGGACTTCATGTACGCGTAGACCTCGGGGTCCGTGATCGGGTTGCCCCATTCCTCCCATTCGAGCGCGGACAGCGGCAGCTCCGGATCCAGGATGGTGGTCAGCGCGTCCACGAACGGCACGGCGGCCACAATGGCGGCGTACTTCTCCGGTGCCAGGTTGGCCACGGCGCCCATCAGCAGCCCGCCGGCGGAGCCACCCATGGCCGCGATCCGCGTCGGTGCAACCCACCCTGAGTCAGCCAGCCAGTCCGTGGCGGCCACGAAGTCCGTGAAGGTGTTCTTCTTGTGGAGCTTCTTGCCGTCTTCGTACCAGTGCCGGCCCAGCTCGCCGCCGCCGCGGATGTGCGCGATCACGAACACGATGCCGCGGTCCAGCAGCGAGAGCCGCGGGATGCCGAAGCCCGGGTCCATGCTCAGCTCGTAGGAGCCGTACCCGTACACCAGGCCCGCCGCGGAGGAATCCCGGGCCACCGAGGCATGCCGCAGCACGGACAGCGGGACCTTGGTGCCGTCGGCCGCCGTCGCCCATTCACGGGTGGCCACGTAGTCGGCGGAGGAGTAGCCGCCCAGCACCGGACTCTCCTTGCGGAGCAGCAGTTCGCCCGCCGGCAAAGCAGGCGTGGGCAGCACAAAGTCGTACACGCGCGACGGCGTGAAGTAGGACGTGTAGCCCATCCGGATCACCGGCGCCTCATAGTCGGAGCCCGCCACACCGGCCGTGTACAGCTCCTCGTCAAACGCCGGCTCCACCGGATCGCCCTGCGCGGGCGTGCCCAGGCCGGCCAGCGCCAGCACCTGGACGCGCTCAATGGTGTCCTTGCGGACGGACACAATCACGTGCGTGGAGGTGACGCCCGCGCCGTTGACGCGCACCTGGTCGGAATGCCCGACGACGGTGGTCCACTCCTGCTCGGCCAGCGGCTTGGTGAGCTCGGCCGGGTCCACCAGCGAGACCATGGAGTTGATGGCGTCCCGGTTGTGCGTCACGAGGATCTTTTCAGCGCCATCCAGGAGGAACGGTTCGGCCTCGTACAGGACGTGTTCGTCGCGGGAGATCACCGTGGCGAGTCCGGCGTCGTAATCGTCAAAGCGGAGCAGCCGCGTCTCGCTGTACTCGGAGCAGCCGATGCTCAGCACGAGGTGGCGCCGGTCGGAGGAGAGGTCGAAGCCCAGCCACATGGCGACGTCGTCCTCCTGGTAAATCACCTCATCGTCGGTGACCGGCGTGCCCAGCACGTGGGACTTCACCTGGTAGGGGCGCCAGGCGTCGTCCACCACGGTGTAGAACAGGCGGGTGCCGTCGGGGGAGAAGGAGACCCCGTAGAAGATGTTCTCGATGACGTCCGGCAGCATCTCCCCGGTGCGCAGGTCCTTGAAGCGCAGCGTGAAGCGTTCGTCGCCCGCGTTGTCCACGGCGTAGGCGTAGAGGTTGCCGTCCACGGTCACGGCGGTCCCGCCCACCGCGAAGAATGGCTTGCCTTCGGCCTCCACGTTGCAGTCCAGCAGGACTTCTTCACCGGAAAGTTCGACGCCGGCCTCCACCGCCGGGGGCGTCCAGTCGGCCACCGGGTCCCCGGTGTCCTGGGCCTTGACCCGGCACTGGATGCCGTATTCCTTGCCCGCCACGGAGCGGGTGTAGTACCACCAGCCGTCCTTGCGGTTCGGGACAGACAAGTCGGTCTCCTGCGTGCGTCCCTTGATTTCCTGGAAGATCGCTTCGCGGAGCGGTCCCTGGTGGGCGGTGACGGTCTCCTGGTAGGCGTTTTCGGCCTTGAGGTGCTCCACCACTTCCGCGGAGTCCTTGGCGCGCAGCCATTCGTAGTTGTCCACGAACGTGTCGCCGTGGTGGATCCGTTCCGTGGGGACCTTCCGGGCTACGGGGGCGGCGGCCGCTGGGGTGTTGTCGGCTGGGTGCTGCACTGAGGTCTCGGTCATTGACTCAATATATAAAGCTATTCGGCTGCGGGCACCCGCGTTCGCTACCGGGGGATAGAGTGGTCCGCTTTCGCCGTGCGTAGCGTCCTGCACACGGCGTCACTTCTGCAACTTAAAGACAAGTAGCCGTCACTCAAGATCGGAATGACGGCTCTAAATAGTCTTTAGGAGTCGGTCGACGGACATCCCGGTCCCCCTGGGAAGGCCCCGCCAGATCGATACTTGGCCCGGATAATGTTCCGGATCACGTTGAGCTGGGCCGGTGGTGACAAGCCTTCTGAGACCGAGGCTTCCCCAGGCGCCGCCGGCCCTTAGCTCACGTGAATTGCCTCAGCCCGCGCCTTAGTGGCGAATGCGGCGACCCGTTACCCCACGGCGCAGCCAGGTTCAACAGCCCGCGCCGTTCGTAACGCCACTCTGTCCCGATGTGACGCCAAGTGTTGCGTAGGTCACATCCTGCCCATAGGCTGAATGCGGTCGCAGCGTCGCGGCCATGCATGAATAGGGGATTCACTTGAACGACAAGCTCAAGGTATTAGTCCGGCTCGACCTCGATTGTGGAGAAGCAGAAGTAGCAGCCCAGGGGCATGTGACGGCTCAAAGCCTCCAGGCCCTGTATGTAGTCGTAAAGCGGGCCAACCACCTGAAAGAAGGACTCCACCTCGTTGTGGATGTCAGCCACGCACGTGTTGAACCGGCTGCAATGGAGCAGCTGCAGGCATGTTCGGAATCGCACCACCTCCCGGCGTCGATTGACCCGCTCCAGTCGGAATGCAACATCAGCGTCCTGGCTCCCGCGTCACTGGGCTCCGAAACGGCAACCGGAGTCAGGAGCCGGGCCATGAGCCTCGCCGCCTAAGCGGCGGGCAACCGGCAGCACGTACGACGGCGGCACTTACGACGGCGGCACCGCCGAGTGGAACCCAGTCACCCTGCTCCACCAGCCAGCTGTGTAGGTCCTCAATCGCCTGCAGCTGGTACTTGAGCGTGGTGGATCCCACTTGGCAGACCAGGGCCGGCGGGTCCGAGGCTTCGTCACGGTACGTGGAGTACTCCGACGTGCCCGGGGCAGTCACTAGGGTCCAGGGGTCCTCTTTGGTGCCTTGCTCCATGAGGTGTCCCGCCTCCGCGCATAGTCCGACGATTCCGCGTTCAGCCTACTCCGGGGCAGTTTGCTGCCGGGCGCTACATTCGCCGGGGCGAGGGTGTGGACCAGATCCTGCAGGTCCCGCAGCCGGAAGGGCTTGGTGAGGTAGGCGCTCGCGCCCGATTCCAGGGCGGCGAGGCGGTCCACGGGTTCGGCGCGTGCAGAAATCACCAGGATGGGCGCACGCGAGACTCCGCGGAGGGCGTGCAGTACGTCATTGCCCTCAAGGTCGTGCAGGGCCACGTCCACGGTGACCAGCCCAAGGTTCTTGTCCTCGGCCACGGCATTGATGCCGGCAGCTCCGGTCGACTCGGTTTTCACGTTGAAGCCGGCCCGGGACAGGGCAAGGGAAAGGAGGCTCCGGATGTCCGGATCCTCCTCTATCACCACGCAGTGTGCGTGCATCCCCATCAGCTCCCCAGCCCCTGCAGTTAGCCCTTACTTTACGCCCTGCTCGCGTGTGGCAGCCGATTGTGAACGCTCAATTACCGCCCTCGAATCCGTTGGCCGCCACATAGTCCGCCAGGGTGCCGTTTGCGAGTGCCGCGGACACGGCGGCCACCGCGGCGGGGTTCTGGAGAACGATCGACTGGCCGGTGGTGCTGGTGCCGAAACCGCCGTCGGGCAGCCGGAAGAACATGGCGTCCTCGGCCCCCACCCCGCGCATGCTGAAGCCGAGCCGCACCAGCGTCTCCGGGGTGAGTCCCGGGTCCACCAGCACAAAGGGCCGGAGGGTGTTGACCAGCAACATCACCGTGGCCGGGTTGCTGAGCGTGCCCTCGCTCATGAACTTGCCGATGAACGCCTTGAGGAACGTTTGCTGGTTGCGGATCCGCTGGAAGTCGCCGTCCGCAAACGCGTAGCGCTCACGGACGAACTCCAGGGCCGCCCCGCCGTCGAGGTGGTTGATGCCGGCGGGGAAGTTATGGCGGGTGTCGTGCGTGGAGGTGAAGGGAACGGTGACGTTCACGTCCACCCCGCCCAGGGCGTTGGTGGCGTCCCAGAGTCCCTTGAAATCCACCATCACGGCGTGGTCGATGTGGGTGTTGAACAGCGTTTCCACGGTCCGGACCATCAGCGGCGTGCCGCCCAGCTCCAGCCCGGCGTTGACCTTCGACTCGCCGTAGCCGGGGATGTTCACCCACATGTCGCGCATGATGGAAATGCCGTAGACCCTCTGCCGGTCGGCGGGGATGTGGATCAGCATCAGCACGTCGCCGCGCTGGTCGGCGGGCGTTCCGGCGGCGGCCTGGGCTTCCTCGGCCCGGAAGTCCCCGCGGCTGTCACTGCCGATCAGCAGGATGTTCAGCGCGACGGGCGGCGGTTCCGGAGTGGGCGTGGGCGTCGGCGTCGGTGTGGGGGTAGGAGCCTCCGTGGACGGCGGCGCCGTGGCACCTTCCGCCGTCGGTACCGCGCTGGCGGTGGGGGTGGGTGCTCCGAGGCGTCCCACTTGCGAGAATGCGTAGGCGGTGCTGCCCAAGGCGATCACCAGGACCATCGCCAGAACCGCTTTGAGCCACGTGGGCTGCCGGCGCAGCCAGGCGGGAAGCCATGCGGAATTTCCCCGCGGCGGCTTGTTCTCAGCCGCCCCTTCCGGATCAGACTGGTTGTCCATAACCGGACGGTACCACCGCGGACACCGAAAAGAACGACGCCGAAGGTCCTGTTTATGTGGGCGTGTTGAGCCGGGCGTAGCGGAGGATGGTGAGGATGGCCGGGGCCAGTTCGTCTTCCATCTGGCGGTAGACCTCGGGGCCCCGTTTGTAGGGGTCGATCACTTCGTTGTCGGCGCTGTCGGCCGCGAGGGCGAGGTGCCGGACGGAGGCGAGGCGGGCGGACAGCCCGCGCCACAGCGTGCCGGCGTCGTACGCCTTTTCAGCGGACGAATCGGAGGCGGCGGCGTCGCGTTCCTCGAGTGCCTCCAGCATGCGGGCGAACTCCCGGATGGTGAACGTGCGCTTGAGCAGGGAGGCGTCCAGCTGCAGCACTTCGCCGCGGTGCTTGGACGTCATGGTCAGCACGATGTCCGTGTCGCGGAGGATCTTGGCCGTCAGCTGCCGGGCGGCGAACGCCTTGTCCGTGCCGCCGTACATCCGGACGATGTCCGCGGAGAGCGGCTGGATGGGGCTGCCCACCATGGCGCGGGTGCCGGCGCTGCGCACTTCGAAGCCGCCGGGCAGGACCTGGTCCAGGCCGGCCTGCAGCAGGCGTTCGGCCACGGGGGAGCGGCAGATGTTTCCCGTGCAGACTGTCAGGATCCGTACGGGCGTTGGCGATTCCACGGTGAGGGCTCTTTCCGGAGTTGCTGGCAGATCGGTGCGATCCCGGATATTCAACTTAACACGCAGGGCACCCGCGGCCCGGGGGCGAATCGCCCCTGCCCGATATCCGCTCGGCGAAACCCGCCGTCAGCCAGGGCCGCCTGAAGATCCTGCGCGTGCTGACAATTGAACGTTCAAGAAATCTTGAGCGAATCTTTCACATCGCTTGTGCGAACCTTTGGGGCCGTTGGGGAGAGTGGGCGAAGCCGGCGAAAATGCGGCGAAGGCTTCCGGCTCCAGCTGAAACTTGAGGGGGTAGCCATGAGCGGTGAGGACCGGGCACCCGGCGGGGAGCCCCGGTTTGACTGGGATTTCCCGAACGGGTGGGATGCGCGGCTCTTTGAGGATCTGCTCAGCGGCGGGGAACTGCTCTGGATCGACGTCCTGGGCACGCAGTTCGCTGTGCGTTGGGGCCGCTCGGTCACGGAGGAGCAGCAGCAAAACATGCGCTCTGCCTGGGCGAGATGTGCCGGCAGCGGGGCGCCCCTGATTCCGCCGCTGCCCAAAGAACCCACGGAGGCCTTGCCGTTCTCCGCTTCCGTCTCGTATTTGTCGATGTACGACGGCGGGACGTTCGCCCTGCAGGCCGCCTCCTTTGAGGAGCTGGCCGAGAACGTCACCTCCCGGGTTACTGTTGCCGCCATCCTGGAGAACGCCGGGGAGCTCATGATGCTGCACGCCTGCGCGGTGGCCTCACCCGTGACCGGGGCTGTGGTGGCCCTCGTGGCCAAGTTAGGAACGGGCAAAACCACGGCAGCCTCGGTGCTGGCAGGGACGTACGGCTACGTTTCGGACGAAACCGTGGCCATCGGTCCGGACGGCTCGGTGGTCCCCTACCCCAAGCCGCTGTCCGTGAAGCAGGGGCCCGGGGAGCCCAAGCACCAGGTGGGCCCGGATGAACTGGGACTTCAGCCGGCGCCGGCCAAGCCGTTCATCCAGTCCATCGTGTTGTTGGACCGGGTTGACGCGGCCCCAAGGGCGGACCTCAGCGCTGACCAGCAGGACCGCCCAGCCCCCGTCCTGCGCCAACTGCCGTTGGCGGACGCGTTGTTGGCTTTGATCCCGGATTCATCCTCGCAGGGTGAAATCGACGAGCCGCTCCAGTCGTTGTGCCGGCTGATCGACCGCGTCGGGGGAGTCTGGCAGGTGACGTACTCGGAGGCCGCGGACCTGCCGCAGGCCCTCGAACCGCTCTTCCGGAAGCGGCGCCGCTCCAAGCCTGAGTGGACAGCCGCCGGAACGGAAACCGAGTCCGGGGCCATCCCGGACGGGTGGTTCAGGCGGGTCGAACCCAAGGACGCCGTTGCTGTCGGCGACGATCTGCTGGTGATGCTGGAGTCGGAGATCGTGCGGCTGAGCGGGATCGGACCGGCCATCTGGGAAGCCACGGCAAGTGCGGTCCCGCTGGACCAGCTGGCCGATGAGGTCGGTGCCCGGCACGGCCAGCCGGAAGGCTACCGGGCCGCCGTCGCGGCGGCCGCGGGACAGCTCACAGCCGAATCAGTTTTGGAACAGGGCGGCAACTAGCCGCCAACCGCGTGGGGGACCACTCGAGGCCTTATGTGTTCCGGGGTGTGCGGATGACCTGGCCGGCGAAGGCGAACCCGCCGCCGAACCCGAAGAGCAGGGCGGGGCTGTCCGGGGGTACTTCTCCGGTGCGGACGAGTTTGGCCAGGGCGATCGGGATGCTGGCTGATGAGGTGTTCCCGGAGTGGATCACGTCGCGGGCGGTGATTGCCCGGGGGATGCCGAGCTGGTCCGCGAGGGGTTCGATGATGCGCAGGTTCGCCTGGTGCGGAATGAACGCGGCGAGATCCTCGGGGCGGATTCCCGCCAGTTCGCAGGTCCGGCGTGCCAGTTGCGCTGCCTGTGTGATGGCCCAGCGGTAGACGGTGAGGCCCTCCTGCTCCAGATGCAGGGAGGGCTCTTCTATTCTGACTGCCTGTGCGAGGGCCGGTACTGAGCCCCAGTGGACCGGCCCGACCCCGGGTTCGTCGCTGGCCGTCAGGATGGCGGCGCCGGCACCGTCTCCGACCAGGACGCAGGTGCTCCGGTCGGCCCAGTCGGTGAAGTCGCTGAGTTTTTCCGCTCCGATGACCAGAGCCGTGGTCGCGGACCCGGCCCGGATCGCCTGATCGGCGATGGCCATCGCATGGGTGAAACCGGAACAGGCGGCGTTGACGTCGAAAACGGCGGGGGACGCGGCGCCGATGCTGGCCGAGACCCGGCCAGCGGTGCTGGGGGAGCGGTCCTTGGCCGTGACCGTGGCAACGATGATCAGGTCCACGTCTACGGCGTCCATCCCGGCGTCCTGAAGGGCGTCCAGTCCGGCCCGGATGGCCATGTCGGCCACGGATTCGGCGTCCGCGATGCGGCGCGTTTCGATGCCCACCCTGCTGCGGATCCATTCGTCACTGGTGTCCACAAGCTGGCTCAGTTCACTGTTCGTGAGGATCCTGCCGGGTTGGTAGGATCCGACGCCGACGACGCGGGATCCGCGGACGGGCGCGTCCGGCATGCTGCGGGGCGGGGACGGGTTCATGGGTGGCTCCTGGTCTGGGCGCGGTCTGGCATGGTGGTTCTGGGCCTGCGGAGCGTGTCGAAGAGTTCACTGAGGCTCATGTTGGCAGCCGTTGCGACGGCGGCAGGGGATATCTGTGCCGCCATTGCCTCGCACAGGGCCTGGACGAGGTGCTCGTGGGCCTGGTCGGTCTGGAACTGGATCATCTCCAGCTCCGCCGAAGCAGACCAGATGTTTCTAAGGTGTTTGTCCATGACTGTCTTCCTGTACACGGGGCGGGCCGGGAATTGCGGACGGAGACGGGGCGGGAGGGACCGGACTGCGGGCGAGAACGACGCAGTCCAGCGCGGGGATGCGGGAACCGGGAACTGGCCGGGACCGGGTTTCGGCTGATTCAACCTGCAGTCCGGACCGTCTGGCCCAGGCGGCCACCCGGGCGCTGTCGTGCAGCACTGCTGCGGTCCTTGGTCCGAGGGCGCTTTCGCGGGGGTCCGCCGGGTCGTGGCCGATGTACAGGAAGAGCCCGCCGGGGGCCAGACCCGGGGCGGTGCGGGCTATGGTGCCCCCAAGATCCGTGCCGGGCAGGTGAAGGAACGCGGCCAGGACCAGGTCCAGGCTCCCCGGTCCCGGGGTGTGGGCGGTGACGTCGGCCACCGACCAGGTGATCAGGTCCGTGACGCCCTCGGCGAAGGCGCGTTCGCGTCCGATCAGCAGGGCTTCGGTGGAAAAATCGATGGCCTGCACGTGCCAGCCGCGGCCGGCCAGCCACACCGCGTGGCGGCCGTCCCCGGCCCCGAGGTCCAGCGCCCGTCCAGGGACCAGCCCGTTGAGTTCCGAGCGCACGGACGAGCTGGCAGGGGCCCAGCCGTAGTCCGTTTCGGCGTACCAGCGGTTCCAGGCCGCGGCGTCGGCGGGGTAGCCGGGCCGTCCCCTTGCGTGCTTCCACGCCGGCAGCGGCATGCCGTCCACGCTCATGCGACGATCCCGGCGGGGATGCCGACGGTCGGGCCGGTCATTACCACAGCGGCCAGCCAGGCCGGGTTCGTGGGCCCCGCAAAAAGTGCCGGGAGGTCGAACAGCAGAAGGGCCGCGAGGCCGAAACCCAGGAGGTAGAGCGGCATGCGGTCCGGTTCGGTCCGGGATTCCAGGGGCGCTGTTGGCGGCAAAGGATGCTCCTGATCATTCATCGGTCCGTGGTGCGGCCGGGAGTGGCTGCCGCGCCCCGGCCACGGGCGGGGTCTTGGCCGGCGTCGGGCGCCTTGTCCTGTGCGGGATTTTCTGCGCTACGGGCAGCCCTGGCGCGGGCGACGTGGCTGCGGGCGTGTTCCACGGCGGGCGGCAGATCATCGAACAGGTGTTTGTGGTGGCGCAGGGATTCCAGCACACCTACCTTGGTGACCAGGGCCAGGTGGCGTTCCTGGATGCCTTTGATCAGCACGGTGATACCGCGGCGTTCGAGGGCGTTGACGATGTCGGTGATGACCCGGGCACCGGTTGCGTCGAGCACCTGGAGCTGGGACATGCGGATGATGACCACATCGACGTTGCGGATCGCGCTGACCCGGTCCAGGACGCGTTCGGCCGCGGCGAAGAACAGGGCCCCGTCGAGCCGGAACACGGCGATGTGTTCGTCGCCTTCCTGAATCGGGCCGGGGATCTCTTCGCGGTGCACCCCGCTGGACTTGACCAGGGTGCGCAGGGCGAAGAAGGACGCGACGGCGATGCCGATGGCGACGGCCTGGATCAGGTCGAAGGATACGGTGATCAGGGCCGTGACGAAGAAAACGACCGTGTCGGCCCGGGTCGAGCCGATGACGCTGCGCAGGGTGGCCAGGGAGACCATACGGGTGGCGGTGACCATCAGGACACCGGCGAGGGCGGCGAGCGGGATCCGGGAGACCGGGCCGGTGGCCAGGTACACGACGCCCAGCAGCACCAGGGCGTGCGTGACGGCGGCGAGCCGGGTCCGGCCGCCGGAGCGGATGTTCACGGCGGTGCGGGCGATGGCGCCGGTGGCAGGCATGCCGCCGAAGAACCCGGAGCAGACGGAGGCCAGGCCCTGGCCCAGGAGTTCACGGTCGGCGTCGTAGGGGCCGGTGTCGGAGATTGACGCGGCAACCCGGGCCGAAAGCAGTGACTCGATCGCGGCGAGGGCGGCGATGGTCGCGGCCGGCGCGGCCAGGGCAGCAACGGTGCCCCAGTCCAGGGAGGGGATGACCGGGGCCGGCAGGGAGTCGGGCAGGGCGCCGATCCGGGCCACCGGCAGGTCCAGCACCTGGGCTGCGATGCTGGCGATGATGATGGCGATGAGGGAACCGGGGATCTGTGGGTGTATCCGGGGTGCGGCGATCATGATGACGGCGACCAGTGCCACCAGTGCCAGCGGGGCCAGGAGGGCGGCGGGGGACGCCGTGGCGAGTCCCTGCACGGCAGAGACGGCGGCGTTGCTGTTCGGTCCGGCTTTGACGCCGAAGGCGGCCGGGACCTGCTGGAGGAAGATGATCAGGGCGATCCCGAGGGTGAATCCCTCGATCACCGGCCAGGGAAGCAGGGTCACGACCCGGCCGAGCTTGAGGACACCGGCGGCGACGACGATGACCCCGGCGAGGACGGCCACCGCGGCCAGGGCCCCGGGGCCGTGTGCGGCGATGACGGGACCCAGGACGACCACCATCGCCCCGGTCGGGCCGGAAACCTGGATGTTGGAGCCGCCGAAGACAGCGGCTACGATGCCGGCGATGACGGCGGTAATCAGTCCGCTGGCCGCTCCGGCGCCGGAGCTGACCCCGAAGGCCAGGGCCAGCGGGAGGGCGACGATGCCGACGGTGACCCCGGCGATGAGGTCCCCTTTCCAGGTGCGGGGCAGGTCTGCATAGTCCCTCCGGCCGGGCAGGAGCGCCCGGGCCGCGGTCAGGGCCTTCATTGTGAGCTGTCTGCGGCCGCAGCCAGGGGGGACGTGGCCGCCGAATGTTCGAGGTGCTCGCGCGTGGTGTGCAGAATGTCGTTGAGCAGCAGACGTGCCACGGACAGCAGGTCAGCGACCTGCGGGTACGCCAGCGAATAGAACATCTGCAGTGCCCTGCGTTCGCCCTTCACCAGGTGGTAGCGGCGCAGCACCGACAGGTGCTGGGACAGATGCGAGGCCTCCAGGCCTGTGGCGGCGAGAAGATCCGTCACGGACACCTCCGGCGCCTCGCACAACAGCTCCAGCACCCTGATCCGCACGGGATGCGCCAGGCCTTTGAAAAGGTTGGCCTTCACCTCGTACAACGGCGCCCGGAAATCCGAGAACTCTTCCATGCCTGCCTCCCGGCCAATCACAATCTGCACTTGCTTGACTATTTTATAGATCCATCATCCAATATAACAGGGGCCGGAACATTCCGTCCCTGTCAGGCCCGGGTTTCCGCGGACCGGACGGACACTCCACACCGGCCAAGGGCATCGGCAGCCACTTTGCCCGACCGGGGAAAGGGGCACCGCATGCCCTGCGCGACAATGACCACGGCGGCGGCCACGGCCCGCCGGACCGCAAAGGCCCGGCCATGAGGGACCCGCGGACGGAGTCGCGGGTCGAGCGGCCAGCGCCCGTTCCCGCCCCCGTGCCTCCGGCTCCGCTCATTGCCGGGGTCTCGGTGGACTCCTCCGGCCCGGACGTGCGCGTGGAATTCGAACTGAACAGGCCGCCAGGCAGGGGAAGCTACCTGGTCGGGCTCCGTGCCGGCGACGCGGACCGGACCACGATCCGGCACCTCACAGTCAGCCTCCGGGACGGGCGCGTCACCGGCCTGTCCACCTACGATTTCGGGACCGCCACCCGCACAGTGCATCCCCGCGGCGGCGCGTCCTGCGCGGGGGCCTCCGTCACGGCCCTCTTCCCTCGGGCTTCCCTGGCCGGTCTGGGGGAGGATCGCCGCATCACCGCCTACAGCTCCCTCAACGGACAGGAACTCCAGGCGGGGATTCCCCTCACCCGGGTGGTAACGGGAGGCCTCAGGATATGAGCGGACAGCCCGCGGATTTTTCCCGGCACAACCCTGGTACCGGCACCCCCCGGGACTATGCAATCTTCTTCACCAGGGAACCGGCGCTCGGCACCGCTGCCGCGGAGAAACAGCTCACTGCCCATCTGGGGCAGTGCAGCAGCCTCCGTCAATGGACCGCAGCCCGCGGCGCAACGCTCGCTGACGCCGCGTCGGGGATCGAGGTACTCGAAGGACTCCTCGCCGGGCCGGACAGGAACCGGCCGGCGCCATGGCGGCTCAGGGTTGAAACCGGGCTTTTCGTCGGCACCGTCCTGGTCCGGAACCTCCCCGTGGCGCGGTGGCGCCTGCTGCCCAACGGTCACCCCGTCGTCCGCCTTGCCGAAAACACCGACCTGGACGTCATCGCCCTCGCCCGGGCGCGCCTGGAAACCGGCGCCCCGGACTTGAGGACCGTCCTGCCCTATGCCGAAAGCCTGACAGCGAGGCCCTAATTACCTGCCGGCAGCATCCCTGCCGGTGACGGCCCGCCCTTGGCCCTGCGTCAGGATCAGGCAAGGGCTGACTGGACGGCCTCGATGATCTCGGGCGAGTCCGGCGCCAAACCGGGGGAAAAACGCGCCATGACCGCGCCGTCGCGGTCCACCAGGAACTTCTCGAAATTCCACTGCACCAGGTCCGGAAGTTCGCCGGTCTTGAACTTGGTCAGTTCCGCATAGAGCGGGTGCTGGTTCTCACCCTGGACGTCTGCCTTGGTGGTCAGCGGGAACGTCACGCCGAAGTTTCGTTCGCAGAACTCGGCGATCTCGGCGTCGGCCCCCGGCTCCTGCCCGGCAAACTGGTTGCACGGGACGCCCAGCACCGCGAAGCCCTGCTCGCGGAACTTGTTGTGCAGCGCCTCAAGCCCCGCGTACTGCGGCGTGAACCCGCACTGGGACGCGACGTTCACCACCAGCACCACCTCCCCCTTGAAGCGGCCGAAGTCAGTGTCCGTTCCGTCGATGAGGGTGAGTGGAATCGAGTGCAGGGCGGTCATGTGGCATCCTCGCAAAGTTGTTGGTCCAAGGGGGTCGCGGTGACGGCAGGGCGACCCGCATCATTGATTGACTGTTATATTAGATGATGTATCCATCAAATAGTAAAGCATCCGCCCGATTCCTCTATTGGTGCGCGGACGGCCGCTGCTGATTCCTGTCAGCCCTGGCCGAGGCTTTGCGAACAATTTCCATGACTTTTCTAGGACCGCCCCGCCCGCCGTCAGTGCGGGGGAAGGAAGAAAACCGTGCACAACACCACACACTCCAGCCTCCTGGACACTGCCCCCGTTGCTTCTGATCGGCTTCTGGACTGGGTCGGGGAGGTAGCCGCCCTGACCGGACCGGCCCGTATCCACTGGGTCGACGGATCCGAGGCCGAATACCGTGCGCTCACCGACGGACTCGTCGCAGCCGGCACGCTGACGCGCCTGGCCGAGGCCAAGTTCCCGAACTCCTTTGCCGCTTTCTCCGACCCCAAGGACGTCGCCCGCGTCGAAGAGCGGACCTTCATCTGCTCCGAAGACGAACGGGACTCGGGCTTCACCAACAACTGGATGGAGCCCGCGCAGATGAAGGAGAAGCTGCAGGGGCTCTTCGCCGGCGCCATGCGCGGGCGCACCATGTACGTAATCCCGTTCGTGATGGGCCACCTCGACGCGGAGGACCCCAAATTCGGGGTTGAGATCACTGACAGCGCCTACGTCGTGGCGTCGATGCGCATCATGGCCCACACCGGGTCCGACGTCCTGGCCAAAATGGTGGAGCTGGACGCGGACTTCGTCCCTGCGCTGCACTCCGTCGGTGCACCGCTGGAACCAGGCCAGCAGGACGTCACTTGGCCCTGCAACGACGAGAAATGGATCGTGCACTTCCCGGAGGAGAAATCCATCTGGTCCTACGGCTCCGGGTACGGAGGCAACGCGCTGCTGGGCAAGAAGTGCTACTCACTGCGCATTGCGTCCGCGATGTCCCGGCAGGAGGGCTGGCTCGCGGAACACATGCTCATCCTCAAACTCACCAGCCCGGAACAAAAGACCTACTACGTCAGCGCGGCGTTCCCTTCGGCCTGCGGTAAAACCAACCTCGCCCTGCTGAACCCCACCGTGGAGGGCTGGACGGTGGAAACCCTCGGGGATGACATCGCCTGGATACGTCCGGGCAAGGACGGGGAACTGCGGGCCACCAACCCGGAGGCGGGCCTCTTCGGCGTGGCACCCGGCACCGGATGGCAGACCAACCCCAACGCCATGGACGCTATCGCCAAGGGCAACACCATTTTCACCAACGTGGCCCTCACCGATGACGGCGGCGTCTGGTGGGAAGGGATGACCCAGGACATCCCCGAGCACCTGACCGACTGGACAGGCCAGGACTGGACCCCGGCCTCCGGCCGGCCCGCGGCCCATCCCAACTCACGCTTCTGTACGCCCATCAGCCAGGTCGGCATCCTGGCCGAGGAATACTACCAGCCCGAGGGTGTGCCGCTCTCGGCCATATTCTTCGGTGGCCGCAGGAAGACAACCATCCCTCTGGTCACCGAGTCCAGGGACTGGGCGGGCGGTGTCTTCATGGGATCAACGCTGTCTTCCGAGACGACGGCGGCAGCCGCCGGCCAGGTCGGGGTCGTCCGCCGCGATCCGATGGCCATGCTTCCCTTCATCGGCTACGACGCAGGGGACTACCTCAACCACTGGCTGGAGACCGGCCGGACGGCCAACCCTGCCCGACTGCCCCGGATCTTCCTGGTCAACTGGTTCCGCCGCGGCAGCGACGGGAGTTTCCTCTGGCCCGGGTTCGGAGACAACTCCCGCGTCCTGAAATGGGCCATCGAACGCCTCGAGGGGACAGCGGCTGCCATCGAAACCCCCATCGGCTTCGTCCCCGCGCCGGAGTCCCTCGACATCGAAGGCCTCGACGTCACCCCCGGACACCTCAGTGCCGCCCTGGCGGTCGATTCACAGGAATGGGCCCAGGAAATCGACAGCATCGATCAGTGGTACGCCCGGTTCGGTGATTCGCTGCCCCGCGAACTGGCGGCCGAGCTGCAACATCTCAAAAACCGCTTCGCTGCCCGCCGGGGCACGCCGCGCGTCAGCTCCCGATAGGTGCCAGGGGCGGCGCCCGGCTCGCGAAAGCCTCCGTCCACCGGGCGCCGCCCAGGGTTCGAATATCAGACCACCTTCGGTGGGTCATTGTGCCCATGAAATCAAGGAGACCGCATGAACGAAAAGATCAAGGTCGTTGGCTCCATTGTGGAGCTTGACGGCGACGAGATGACCCGCATCATCTGGCAGTTCATCAAGGACCGCCTGATCGTCCCGTATCTGGATGTGGACCTGAGGTACTTCGATTTGTCCCTCCAGAACCGTGACGCTACCGATGACCGGGTCACGATCGACGCCGCGAACGCGATCAAGGAATTCAACGTCGGCGTAAAGTGCGCCACGATAACCCCTGACGAGGCCCGGGTCGAGGAATTCGGCCTGAAAAAGATGTGGCCGTCCCCGAACGGAACCGTCCGCAACATCCTGGGCGGCGTCGTCTTCCGCGAGCCCATCATCATTTCCAACATCCCGCGCCTGGTTCCGGGCTGGAACAAGCCGATCATCATCGGCCGCCACGCCTTCGGCGACCAGTACATGGCGACCAACTTCAAGGTCCCGGGTCCTGGCACGCTGACCATGACCTTCACCCCCTCCGACGGAGGCGAAGAGATCAAACAGACGGTGGTGACCTACCCGGACGGGGGAGGGGTGGCCATGGGCATGTACAACTTCAACGACTCCATCCGGGATTTCGCCCGCGCTTCCTTCGCGTACGGGCTGCAGCGGAACTACCCGGTGTACCTCTCCACCAAGAACACCATCCTGAAGGCCTACGATGGCCAGTTCAAGGACCTCTTCCAGGAAGTATTCGACGCCGAGTTCAAGGACCGGTTCGAAGCGGCAGGCCTGACCTACGAGCACCGGCTGATCGATGACATGGTGGCATCGGCGATGAAGTGGGAAGGCGGCTACGTCTGGGCCTGCAAAAACTACGACGGCGACGTCCAGTCCGACACCATCGCCCAGGGCTACGGCTCGCTCGGCCTCATGACCTCCGTGCTGATGACCCCGGACGGCAAAACCGTCGAGGCTGAAGCCGCCCACGGTACCGTGACGCGCCACTACCGCCAGCACCAGCAGGGCAAGCCGACCTCCACCAACCCGATAGCCTCGATTTTCGCGTGGACCAGGGGAATCATGCACCGCGGCAAATTGGACAACACGCCTGCCGTCATTGACTTTGCCGTCACTCTCGAAGACGTCGTCATCAAGACGGTCGAAGCCGGCCAGATGACCAAGGATCTGGCCCTTTTGGTGGGACCGGACCAGGAATGGCTCACCACAGAGGAGTTCCTCGCAGCACTGGACGATAATCTCAAGGCACGCCTGGGCTAGCCCCCAACGTCAGTGAGATTCCTTCTGGTGTTGACGGGTGAAGTTCCGCCTCGCATAAGGGGCCTGCGCGTCCGTGAGATGTGGGAAGGTGTGCGCCATCTCCAGTGCCGCCAGGGTCCCCGCCTGGTTCTCGTTGATGGGCCGGCCGAGGAGCTCGACGGCGCGTTTGACCCGGTACGCCACGGTGTTGGTGGCCAGATGCAGGGCTTGGGCTGCGGCGAGGCGGCTGCTTCCGGCCAGCAGGAAGTGCCGGAGGGTGTCGCGGATGTCGGTCAGTTTCTGGTCCGGACCCAGCAGCCCATCGAGCTGGACCTGGACGAACCTGGCAGCTCCCTCCGGGTCGGCAAGGAGCAGCGCCAGCATGCCGGCTTCGTCGTAGTCCCAGAATTTCTGCCGTGGCGAAAGGCGTGCGACCCGGGCAGCCTGCTGGGCCTCTAAGTAGCTGTACCGTAGACCGGCTAGCCCGGAACCGGGCCGTCCGGCAGCGACGTGGATCCAGTCGGCACGTGGCACAGCACGTAGCCCACCTGCCACAGAAGGGTCCGGGCGGGTGTTGAACGCCCACCAGAAGAGCGTGGTGCCCTGGTAGTCGAAGGTCAAAAAGCCGGCGGCGCCGAGCGCCTTTGCCGCGTCCGTGCCGAATCGCTGACGCGCCGCCTCACGGTCCGGGATGTGCCCGGTGGTGGCGGGCCACGCCAGGGCGACCAGATGGTGCCTGCCGAGCCTGAGCCCCAGAATGCGTTCGGCGTCTTCGCCCGGCTCTTCGCCGTCGAGGATTGCGGTGATGACCCTCAGCCGCTCGGCGGGCAGCCTGCCATGCCACAGGGTGAGCTCGTCCTCGTAACCGTGCATGAGGTCGACGACGTAGGAATTCACGTATGCAAAAAGCGCCGCGTTGAGCTCGCGCACTTCAGCGACCATGCGATCGGGAGGGACTTCCTGCTCGATGACGGCGAGCAGCGCATCCTGGACTCGGGTGTGGCAGGCCCAGACGGTGCGCAGCACGGAACCGATCGGGACGCCCTGCCGCACGGACAACCGGACGTTCTCCTGTGCACCGCGAGGGGCCACAATGTCCGCCGCCGCGGTGCCGCGGTGCAAACCGATCAAGGTCGTGAGGAGGGACGCTTCACAGCCCTCCCGCTCGGTGCCTGTCATCATGCCGGGCGTCCCGGCGAGGCTGAAGTCCTCATCCACCTGGCGGACTATCTCCGCGGCAGTCTCGACAGCCCAGGCCGTGGCTGGCGCGCCGATTTCCGCCTCGGCGCTGGCAATGATCTCTGGATCCGACGCCGGACCGTCGCCGGCGCGGTCCGCCGGCGGGTGGAGGCTCTCCAGCCAGTTCATCACTGCTATAAACCCCCTTTGGTCTTGCCTACCGGAAGCCAAGTATAGGGATGCTCGCACGGTCTTTGCTCCCGGGCGCCATACGGAACGGCTTTTCTTGCCGTCCGGCACCAAGAACCAACCCTGTGCCCCACACCACACTTGAACCAATCGGTGTTCGGAGTTGAACACCCGTCAAGCAACGGAGCGTGACACAGCACATGACAACCACCGCTGAACTCAAAGACTCATCGTCGGTCCTGACTGAGGCCATTGCACGGATGACCGAGGTCCTCGGGGCCGACGCCGTCCTGCTGGATGAAAGCCAGGTCAAGGACTTCCGCGACCCCTACGAGGGCGACGACGCCACGGACTACCAGCCCTCATTTGTGGTCCAGCCCTCCACCGTTGAAGAAATACAGGCCGTGGTCCGGATCGCCAACGAACTGCAGATACAGCTCTGGACCTCCTCCACCGGACGCAACTACGGCTACGGCGGCTCCGCACCGGTGGTCAACGGCTCCGTCGTGCTGAGCCTGCGCCGGATGAACAGGATTCTGGAAATCAATGAAGCCGCCGGCTACGCCCTGCTCGAGCCCGGAGTCAGCTTCTTCGACCTCTACAACGAGATCAAGGCCCGCGGGCTGAAGCTCTGGATTTCGGTCCCGGACCTCGGCTGGGGCAGCATCGTCGGCAACACCCTGGACCACGGCTACGGCTACACCGTCAACGGCGACCACGCAAGTGCCGTCTGCGGCATGGAGGTGGTCCTCGCCTCCGGCGAAGTGGTCCGTACCGGCCTCGGCGCAATGAGCAATAGCCCCATGTGGCAGCGGCACAAGCGCGGCTTTGGCCCGTCCCTGGACAGCCTGTTCATGCAGTCCAACTTCGGCATCGTGTCCAAGATGGGCGTCTGGCTCATGCCTGAACCCGAGGTGTTCACCACCGGGGCGGTCATCTGCCACAACGACGAGGACATCGCTCCGCTGATCGACGCGCTCCGCCCTCTGGTGCTGGACGGCACCATCCAAGGCCTGCCGCTGATCACCAGCTCACCGGAACCCGAGGACGGCCGGGCCAACCCGATGCAGGACACCGCCGGGATGTCGAAGGCGGCGAAGCTGTCCGCGACGCTGCCCCCGGGACGCTGGCACGCCCGCATCGCCTTCTACGGCCACGAAGCCATTGTGGAGGCACGGCGCCGCATTGTCACCGACGCCGTCGCCCACCTTCCCGGCGTCACCGTGGACCTACGGTCCTACCGCGGCGATGTCAGCCCGGAAGAAGTGCACCCGCTGGACCTGGTCCCGGCCGGCATCCCTAACATGTTCCTGCTGGACATGATGAAGAAGCACATCGGCGAAAACGTGGGCCACATCGACTTCTCGCCCGCGATCCCGTTCGACGGCGAATCCGCGGCCAAGCACGAGCTCATGGTCCGCACCATCCTCGAAGCAGCCGGACTGGTGGCGGGCTTCGGCTGGATCGCCAACACGCGCAGTCTCGTGGGCGCCTGCATGGTCTTCTTCGACGTGAACGACCCCTCCGAAGCGGCAGCCGCGCACGCCGCCGTCGACCTCATGTGTGAAAAGGCCGCCGAATGGGGCTGGAGCGAATACCGCGCCCACCCCTCGCTGATCGAGCACGTGGCAGGGAACTTCGACTTCAACGACCACGCCCTGAACCGGCTCTACACCTCCCTCAAGGACGCGCTGGACCCCGCCGGAACGCTCTCGCCGGGCAACCACGGCATCTGGCCCTCGTCGGCCAAGAACTCCTAGAACTCCAAGAACCCCAAGAACTCAGAGACCGAAAGGCACCACCATGTGGGAGACAGACAACAAGTTCCTCAACGGCCCCTTCACCCCCTGGCATGAGGAGACCGAAGCCTTCGACCTGGAGGTCATCGGCAAGATTCCCGATGACCTGGACGGAGCCTTGTTCCGCACCGGGTCCAACCCCAAGTTCAAGCCGCGCAACACGGACCGCTACCACTGGTTCGAAGGTGACGGCATGGTTTACGCAACGTATCTGCGTGACGGCAAGGCCGCCTACCGGAACAAATGGGTCATGACCGACGCGCTCAAAGTCGAGATGGAGGCGGGGGAGGCGGTCTACTCCGGGTTCGTCAACGGCGGTACCGCCCCATCGCTGCCGGCCGGCGCCCCGCCCATGAAGAACGTGCCCAACACCAATGTCGGCGTCCTCGCCGACCGGCTGCTCGTATTCTTCGAGGGCGGCCTGCCGCACCAGATGAATCCGCAGTCTCTGGAAACGTTCGGGACATATGACTTCAACGGCGATGTCCCGTTCACCTGCACCGCCCACTACAAGCTCGACCCGGACACCGGCAATATGCTCTTCTACTCCTACATGGGTACCAACGTCACCTGGTACGAGGCAGACCGGCACGGCAAGGTCCTCGACACCTTCGCCTTCAGCACGAGTGCCCCCTCGATGTTCCACGACTTCGCCGTGAGCAAGAACTACGCGATCTTCTTCGTCACCCCGGGACTGTTCCTGGCACCCAACATCGGCCGGGGCAAGCCGGGCCTGGTGTGGGATCCCGCCGCAACGAACAACGGCGTCGAGATCGTGACGATGCACCGGACGACCCACGAAGTGCGCACCTACCGGGTCGATGAGACGTTCTTCCCGACCCACTTCTTCAATGCCTACGAGCGAGGCAATGAGATCGTCATCGAGGCCCCGCGCATCAAGGAGCGCTTCGGCACCCCGGCGGACCGTATCACCCGGCCCGTGGACTCGCACGAGTGGTTCATGAACGCGATCCCGTGGCGCTGGACCGTCAACACCGCCACCGGGCGGGTGGCCAACCAGGCCACCAGTCACATTGCCGGTGAATTCCCGGCCATCAACCCGAACAAGGTCGGCCTGGAACACAAATTCGGCTACTTCGCCACCACCCGTGGCCGGGACGCCGACACCATGAGTGACGGCCTGGCCAAGACCGACCTGGACAAGGAAACCGTCACGGTCATCGAGGGGCTGGATGACCTCACCAATCCCTCCGAGCCGATTTTCGTACCACGGGCCGGGGCCGTGAATGAGGACGACGGTTACCTGCTCTCCATCTGGTGGAACCGCCAGACGGAGCTATCAGAGCTGTGCATCTATGACACCGCGGATTTCGGCCGCACCCCGCTCGCCAGGGTGAAGCTGCCCGGACGCATTCCCTTCGGCTTCCACGGCAGCTGGTCCGACCGCGAGCAGATCGAAGACTCCCTCCGGGTCCTGGCCAGCGAACACACCAACTAGTCCAGCCATACTTCCCGCATAACCTGAACAGGAGCGACACCCCATGACCATCTCCACCATCGAAGCCCCGGCTACATTCGCCGGCCAGTCCGCTACCCTGCAATACATCGCCGGAAAGTGGCGTGAGGGCCAGTCGGCGAAGACCCTCACCGTGACCAACCCCTACGACGACAGCGTACTGACCACCATCCGTCAGGCTTCCGTCGCAGACGTCGACGACGCCTACCGGGCCGCCGAGGCGGCCCAGACCGGGTGGGCCGCCCTGCCGCCGGCCGAGCGCCAGAAGGTGATGCGCCGTGCCGCGCAGATCCTCGAGGAGCGCCGCGAAGAAATCGTGGACTGGCTGGTACGCGAGTCCGGTTCCACCTTCCTGAAGGCCAACATCGAGGTCTCCCTCGCCGTCGGAATCACGCAGGAGTCGGCATCATTTCCCACTCGGGTCCACGGCAGGATCTTTGACTCCAACACCCCCAACCGAGAGATGCGCGTCTACCGCAAGCCGATCGGTGTGGTGGGCGTGATCAGCCCCTGGAACTTTCCACTGCACCTGTCCCAGCGGTCTGTCGCCCCGGCCCTGGCCCTGGGTAACGCCGTTGTCATCAAACCGGCCAGTGACACTCCTGTTACCGGCGCGCTCATCCTGGCACGGATCTTCGAGGAAGCAGGCCTGCCGGCAGGAGTGCTCTCCACTGTCATCGGTGCCGGCTCGGAGATCGGTGACGACTTCGTAGCCCACCCTGTGCCGGGACTGATTTCCTTCACCGGTTCCACCCCGGTTGGACAGAACGTGGGTGCAGTGGCCACCAGCGGCGAACACCTGAAGAAAGTGGCCCTGGAGCTTGGCGGTAACGCCCCCTTGGTGGTTCTCGACGACGCCAACCTCGAAGCGGCCGTGGCCGCCGCCGTCCCGGGCGCTTTCCTGCACTCCGGCCAGATCTGCATGTCCGTCAACCGAATCATCGTCGAAGCCCCGGTCTACGAGGAGTTCGTCTCCCGTTTCGCCGAGGCTGCCTCGTCCGTTTCGTACGGCGACCCCACTGCCGAGGGCACCCTGGTGGGCCCTGTGGTAAACGACTCCCAGCTTGCAGGACTCAAGCAGAAAATCGCATGGGCCCGGGAGGCCGGCGCCCGCACCGTCGTCGAAGGCGAGATCAGCGGTCGGGTCGTGCCCCCGCACGTCTTCGCCGATGTCACCCCTGACATGGAGATCGCCCGCGAGGAGATCTTCGGCCCCATGGTCGCCATCCTGAGAGCCGAGGACGAGGATCACGCCCTTGACCTCGCCAACAACCACGCCTACGGTCTTTCCAGCGCGGTCTTTACCCAGAACCTCGACCGCGGCCTGCAGTTCGCCCACAAGGTCAAGGCCGGTATGACCTTCATCAACGAGATGACAATCCAGGATGAAGCCCACGTTGCCTTCGGCGGGCAACGCAACTCCGGATTGGGTCGCTTTAACGGCGACTGGGCCATCGAGGAGTTCACCACCGACCACACAATCGGCGTCACCCGCCTCTAAAACCAGGCGGGAACAAACGGAAGTGGGGGCCCGCCCTTTGGACGAGCCCCCACTTGTATGAACGAACCGACAGCTACTTCTCCTTGACGGTCGTGTTCGGGTTTGCCTTTCCGTGCTGCCTCCGCACCAGCCCCAGGCTGAGTGCTGCCGCCCCCGCGGCAACGGCAGCGACGATGCCGAACGGCACCGGGTCGCTGGCTCCGCCGATGCCCACCAGGGGAGCGGCGAGGCCGCCGAACGCGAACCGGGCCAGGCCCAGGAGTGAGGAGGCTGTGCCCGCGATGTCGGGATAGTCCTTGAGCGCCAGGGACGTGGCCGGGGGACTGGTCACGGCCACACCACTGACCATGGTGAACAGGGACAGGATGATGGCGATGAGCGGCAGGTGCAGGAGTGCGGTGGCGAGGAGGCCGAGGGCGCCTGAAACGGTCATGACCAGTCCCACTGCGAGGGTTCCCCGTTCGGACCACCGTTCGGACAGGCGGCCGCCGATGAATCCAAAGATCACGAAGCCCAGCGAGTTCAGGCCGAATGCAAAGGAGTAGCCCTGGGGTGAGAGCCCGTACACGCCTTGCAGGATGTACGTTGCCCCGCTCAGGTAGGCGAAGATGGCGGCGTAGGTGAAGCCGGTGATCAGAACCGCTCCCACGAACACCCGGTCGGCGAGCAGGCGGCGGAAGTCGCTCAGCGTATGGGAGAGGCCTCCGGTGGTGCGCCGGTTTGCCGGCAGCGTCTCCCGGAAGATCACCAGGGATGCTCCGAGGATGGCTACGCCCACGGCTGCGAGGAAGAGGAAGACCCCGCGCCAGTCGGTGACCGTTGCCAGCTGGCCTCCGATGACGGGGCCGATGATGGCGGCTACTCCACCGAGGACGGTCAGGCGGCCGTAGTAGCGGAGCAGCTTGCCGCCCGAGTAGACGTCCCGTCCGGCCGCTTGCGCGATCACAATGCCTACTGCGCCCGCGAGTCCCTGGACGAACCTGGCGGCGATGAGCGTCTCGACGGTCGGGCTGAGCGCACACAGGGCCGAGGTGACGGTGTAGGCGATGACGCCGATGAGCAGCGGCGTCCGGCGGCCGAAACGGTCCGAGAGGGGGCCGGCAATGAGCTGCCCTATCGCGAGTCCAAGCAGACAGGCCGTGATGGTCAGCTGGGCTACCGACGTCGTGCTTTGGAGTTCGGCGGTGAGCGCCGGCAGAACCGGCAGGTAAAGGTCCATGGAGATCGGACCGAAGATTGTCAGCAGGCCGAGGACCGTCGCCAGTGGGCGGCCGACGGTCTGTGCAGGTGTGGACGTCGGTGTGTCGATGGCTGTCACGCTGGCTCCGTTCGCATTGTGGGGATAACCCGTTCACGTTCAATGCAACAGGGACACGTCATCCGTAGCGAGTGCCCTGCTGATCCGGGTTCTGGCAGTACCTCCCTAGGGAAGCTCCTGAGCGGTAGCGTGGACGAGTGGACAACAGGATGGCAGTGCGCGAGTTCCTCGCCTCAAGACGAGCAAAGATCACTCCCGAAATGGCCGGGCTCAAGCTCTATGGCGGACGACGCCGGGTCGCCGGCCTGCGCCGTGAAGAGGTGGCCATGCTCGCCGGCGTCAGCGTGGACTACTACACAAAGCTTGAACGCGGGAACCTCGCCGGCACGTCCGAAAGCGTCCTCGACGCCATCGCCAGGGCACTGAAGCTGGACGAGGCCGAACGGGACCACCTCTACAACCTGGCCCGTGCAGCCAGCCCGTCCGGCAGGAGCCAGCGCCGTCCGCTCCAAAGCGGAACCGTCCGCCCCGCCCTGCAGTTCATGCTGGACGCCATTACCGCTGCGCCGGCTTTCATCGGCAACCACCACATGGACATCGTGGCGGCCAACCAGCTCGGCTACGCCCTGTACTCGGAGATGTACCGCGGTCCGGCGCGGCCCGCCAACCATTCCCGCTTCATCTTCCTCGATTCCAAAGCCCGGGACTTTTACCCCAACTGGGAGCTGGCGGCCAACACGAACGTGGCCATCCTGCGGACGCAGAGCGGGCGCAACCCCTTCGACAAGCGCCTGGCCGACCTCGTCGGCGAACTGTCAGTGCGCAGCGAGGAATTCCGGACCCGCTGGGCGGCCAACAACGTCCGGCGCCACTACGCCGGGACAAAAGTCTTCCGCCACCCGGTGGTCGGGGAACTCGAACTCCCCTACGAAGCCATGGAGCTCGCTGAGGATCCGGGCTTCACCCTCACCGTCTACCCGGCCGTGCCCGGATCCCCCTCCGATGAACGGCTGAGACTGCTCGCCAGCTGGGCCGCAACAGAACGAATCCAGGCCGTCGCCCGCACAACCCAGCCGCAGGACGCCCACCGCCCCTGAAAAACGAACGCCCGCTTGGAAGTTCCCTCTGCTGCGGCGCGCCCGGCCTCCTTGACGCATCTCACGGCTTCCGCATATCCTGAACGAACGGTCGGTAATTATTTATCGGATATGCATAGGAGCAACCATGGCATCGCAGACCCTGCAGTCAGTGCCCGCTGAGCTTTCACCTGAACAGCTCGCAGAGGCAGCCCGGCACGAGGCAGAAGGTCAGGCGTACTTTGACCGCGTCATGGCGGATGACTCGCGCATCGAACCCCGCGACTGGATGCCCCCGGCATACCGCAAGACCCTCATCCGCCAGGTCTCGCAGCACGCGCACTCGGAGATCATCGGCATGCAGCCGGAAGCCAACTGGATTTCCCGCGCCCCCAGCCTGAAGCGCAAGGCCATCCTCATGGCCAAGGTCCAGGACGAGGCCGGCCACGGACTCTACCTGTACTCGGCCGCCGAGACCCTGGGCCAGCCGCGCGACCAGATGATGCAGGACCTGATGGACGGCAAGGCCAAGTACTCCTCCATCTTCAACTACCCCGCACGCACCTGGGCGGACATGGGTGCCATCGGCTGGATGGTTGACGGCGCCGCCATCGCCAACCAGGTGCCGCTGTGCCGTGCCTCCTTCGGCCCCTACGGCCGCGCGATGGTCCGCGTCTGCAAGGAAGAGTCCTTCCACCAGCGCCAGGGCTTCGAGATCCTGCTGGAACTCTCCCACGGCACGCCGGAACAGAAGCAGATGGCACAGGAGGCCGTGAACCGCTGGTACGCCCCGGCCCTGATGATGTTCGGCCCGCCGGATGACGATTCACCCAACTCCAAGCAGTCCATGGCCTGGAACATCAAGCGCTTCAGCAACGACGAACTGCGCAACCGCTTCGTCGGGATGATGATGGAGCAGGTCAAGGTCCTGGAGCTCACCCTCCCCGACAAGGACATCCGTTTCAACGAGGAAACCAAGAAGTGGGAACACGGCCCCTTGGACTGGGACGAGTTCCACGAGGTCCTGAAGGGCCGCGGCCCCTGCAACGCCCAGCGCCTGGAACGGCGCCGCGAAGCACACGAGAACGGCACCTGGGTGCGCGAAGCAGCAGCCGCCTACGCCCGCAAGCAAGCAGAGAAGGAATCCGCAGCATGAGCCCTGAAACCCCCGCCGGCAACGTCTGGCCCATTTGGGAAGTCTTTGTCCGCTCCAGCCGCGGCCTGTCCCACGTGCACGCGGGATCCCTGCACGCGCCGGACGCAGCGATGGCGCTGCGCAACGCCCGTGACCTGTACACCCGCCGCAACGAGGGCGTGTCCATCTGGGTTGTCCCCGCGGAGGCCATCGCCTCCAGCGACCCGGACGCCAAGGGCTCGTTCTTCGAGTCGCCCCAGGGCAAGGACTACCGGCACGCCACGTACTACACCAAGAGTGAGGGCGTGAAGCACCTGTGAGCACGTCACCTGAGACCACGACTGAAACGCACGACGGCGGCCACGGAGACATCTCCGTGGGCGTCGCCACCGCCGGCACCAGCGGAGACGCCACCGCCAGCGCCACCCGCATCACGCCGGGCAACGCCCTCCGCCCGGAGGACATCGCGCTCGCCGTCAGCCGCGGCGCCGCCAAGCCCACCGAGGACGCGGCCGAGCTCGCGCTCCGCCTTGGCGACGACGCCCTGATCCTGGCCCAGCGCCTGGGCCACTGGATCTCCCGCGCTCCCGAGCTGGAGGAGGACATCGCCCTGGGCAACATCGCCCTGGACCAGCTGGGCCACGCCCGCTCCTTCCTCAGCTACGCCGGCGGCCTGAACGGCAAGAGCGAGGACGATCTCGCCTACTTCCGCGACGAGGACGAATTCCGCTCGATCGAACTCTTCGAGCAGCCCAACGGGGACTTCGCCGTCACCATCGCCCGGCAGTTCGTGGTGAGCTACTACCAGTTCGAGCTCTACCGCCGGCTCACCGAGTCCACGGACGCCACCCTGGCCGGCATCGCCGCCAAGGCCGTCAAGGAAGTGGACTACCACCGGGACCACAGCACCCAGTGGGTGCTCCGCCTGGCCCTCGGCACGGACGAGTCCCGTGCCAAGATGATCCACGGCTTCAACGTCATCTGGCCCTACGTCGACGAGCTGTTCCGCGACGACGAACTCACCGCCCGCCTCGCGGCGGCGGGTGCCGCCGTCGAGCCTTCCAGCCTGCGCGCGGACTTTGACCGCCTCACCGGCGAGGTCCTGGCCGAGGCGTTACTGGACATTCCGCAGGTTCCGGCCGCCCTCGGTGGCGGCCGCCAGGGCAGGCACTCCGAGCACCTGGGCTTCATGGTGGCCGAGATGCAGGTCCTGGCCCGCCAGTTCCCCGGGGCGAGCTGGTAGCCATGCCGGACATGTACGTCAGCCACCCCACCGCGGACGCCGCCCCCGCGGACACGAGAACCCCGGAGCAGAAGGCCTGGGACCTCGCCGCCACGGTGTGCGATCCGGAGATCCCGGTGCTCACCATCGCTGACCTGGGCATCCTGAGGGATGTCCGGGTGTTCGACGACGGCGGCATGGTCCCTGCAGTGCAGGTCACCATCACGCCCACGTACTCGGGCTGCCCGGCCATGGACGCCATCCGAGATGACCTCAGCGCGGCGTTCGCCAAGGAGGGCTACCCCAACGTGCACGTGGAGCTGGTGCTCTCGCCGGCGTGGACCACGGACTGGATGACCGAGTCCGGCAAGGCCAAGCTGCAGGAGTATGGCATCGCGCCGCCCACCGGCCGCTCGGATGCAGCCCGCCATGCCGGGCCCATCCGCCTGCAAATGGCTGTGAAGTGTCCCCAATGCTCCAGCCTGAACACCAAGGAACTCACCCGCTTCGGTTCCACCTCCTGCAAGGCGCTGTACGTCTGCCAGGACTGCAAGGAACCGTTCGACTATTTCAAAGTTTTGTAAGGAACAGGTGCTCCCATGACTGTTGTCCGCCAGACCGCCGCCGAACAGGCGGCAGCCACCGGCCGCCGTCGTGCGTCCTTCCACACCCTGACGGTGGATGAAGTCCGCCGGCTCACCGACGATGCGATCGAGGTGACGTTCGGGGTCCCGGCCGAGCTGGCCGGGCAGTATGACTACCTGCCGGGCCAGTACGTGGCCCTGCGCACCACCATGCCGGATGAGAACGGCCAGCCGCACGAGGTGCGCCGCAGCTACTCCATCTGCGCCGAGCCGCGCAGCTTCGCTGATGGCAGCAGCGAGATCCGGGTGGCCATCAAGAAGGACCTGGGCGGGCTGTTCTCCACGTGGGCCAATGCCGAGCTGAAAGCCGGCGACGAGCTGGACGTGATGAGCCCCATGGGTGCGTTCGTCTCCAAGCACGGCCGGGACGGCAAGGCCGTGGAGCAGAACGTCATGAACTCCATGAACCATCCCGAGGATTTGGTGGGGGAGCCCGGCAGCTTCGTGGCCATCGCCGCCGGTTCCGGCATCACTCCGGTGATCGCCATTGCCCGCACGCTGCTGGCGGCGAACCCGGACACCCGCTTCGACCTGATCTACGCCAACAAGGCCGCCATGGACGTGATGTTCCTGGAGGAGCTGGCGGACCTGAAGGACAAGTACCCGTCGCGCCTGGCCCTGCACCACGTGCTCTCCCGCGAGCAGCGCATCGCGCCGCTGCTCAGCGGACGGATCGACGCCGAGAAGCTCCAGCAGCTGCTGGGCACCGCCATCCACGCGGACGATGTGGACGAGTGGTTCCTGTGCGGGCCGTTCGAGCTGGTGCAGCTGTGCCGCGACACCCTGGCCGCCCGCGGCGTGAAGCCGGAGCACATCCGCTTCGAGCTGTTCACCTCCGGCAAGCCGGACCGTCCCGAGGGCAACATCGGCCGGCCGGTGATCGAGGACGAATCCAAGGAGACGTACAAGATCACGTTCAAGCTGGACGGCCTCGAGGGCAAGGTGGCCAGCCCCACCCATGCCCGCGAATCCATCCTCAACGCCGCCCTGCGCGTGCGCCCGGACGTGCCGTTCGCCTGCGCCGGGGGAGTGTGCGGCACCTGCCGCGCCAAGGTGGTCACGGGCAAGGTGACCATGGACGAAAACTACGCCCTGGAGCAGGATGAACTGGACAAGGGCTACGTGCTCACCTGCCAGTCCCACCCCACCACCCCCGAAGTCACCGTCGACTTCGACGTCTAAGTGTTTCAACGCAAGGAGCCCCATGATCTCCCTCTCCATCGCCGACGGCATCGCCGAGGTTGTACTGAACGCCCCGCACAAGCTGAACTCACTGGACGAGCAGGCGCTCAGGGATTTAACACAGGCGTACGACGACGCCGCTGACGCCGCCTCGCGCGGTGAGGTGCGGGCGCTGCTGCTCAGGGGAGAGGGCCGCGCCTTCTGCGCGGGCCGGGACATCGCCGGCGTGACGCCGGAGACGGACGACGTCCAGGGGTACCTGGGCGGGCTGCTGCAGCCGCTGCTGAAGAAGATGACGGCCTTCCCCGCTCCGACGTTCGCGGCGGCGCAGGGCGCCTGCCTGGGCGTGGGGCTGGGCCTGCTGCTGGCCACGGACGTGGTGTATGTGGCGGAGGACGCCAAGTTCGGCTCGCCGTTCGCCAAGCTGGGCGCCACGCTGGACTCCGGCGGGCACTGGTACTTCACCGAGCGGCTGGGCATGCACCGGACGCTGGACCTGATCTACACGGCCGAGCTGATGACCGGCGCCGAGGCCGTGGCACAGGGGATGTTCAGCCGGGCCATGCCCAAGGGCGAGCTGCTGGAAAACACCCGCGGCATCGTGGCGAAGGTTGCCACGGGTGCCACGGGTGCCTTCAACGCCAGCAAGGACCTGGTGGCCCACATCCGCGACCAGCGCCTTGGCCTCTGGGAGGCCATGGAAGAGGAAAACGCGGAGCAGGCCCGGCTGTGCAAGTCCGAGGACTATGCGGAGGGCTTCAAGGCGTTCCAGGAGAAGCGGACGCCGGAGTTCAAGGGCCGGTAGCGGCCCCTCTGGGGAGCCCGTCGAAGGCGGGGCACGCTAGAGCTTCAGGTTGGTGAGCCAGTCGCGGAGTTCCTCCTCGGGCAGCTCGACGAGGTACTGCTTCTTTAGCGTCGTGATCAGAATCATTCTGTGTGCCGGGTCGTTTTGAATACCGTTGACGTCTTCCACCCCGTCACTGACCAGCAGCCCGAGGAGCTCTACTTGATATTTTTCGACGTTAGGGAACCCGGCGGTCTGCTCCACCTTCGCCGCTAATTGGGCAAGGCGGCGGAGTCGATCGAACTGCAGCGAGGGAATTTCTAGATACTCTTTCAGCCGCCACGGGGAAACAGCCAATAGCCGGGCTGGGGCGGTGGCACCGATGGCTTCAAGTTTGGTTTTGTGTTCTTTGAACGGCGCTATCTCCAAGAACGTTGTTCGCGGGCTGACGCCCACCAGCTTCTGGAACCACCCTGTGCCATGGAATTTGGTAAGGACGGGGTCTTCCTTCGCCCAGGCACGGAGGCGATCGTCCGCGCAGGCGACCGTTAGCGGTTGCTGTACAGGGTTGGGTTCGGCGTCCGGCGACGTGTGCGAAGCGAGGTAGCAGGCAAGGTTGTAGGCGATGCTGGGCGCAAGGGGACTGTTTTCTGCTTTAGTCCAGTCCCTTGGGGTAGAGCCCGCAGCTGGAAGCGAGGGGCCGAGTGCCGGACTCACTTCCTCAACGGCCTGTTGGGCAATGGCTGCGACCACACGCATGGAGCGGCCCATCACGTCATTGGCCGGAATTCGTTTTTCCAGGCTCGTCGTTAGCAGTTTGGCAACTTCGAGGGTCTTATCCCTCTCTGCTACGAGCAAATTGCGAATGCTGTGAAGATTGAGCATTGCCAGGACGTAGTTCAGGAGCAGCCGCCTGTAGATCCCTTCGTGCCCTTCATGCATCCGGCCGTTGGTGCGCGGGAAATCATCGATCCGGGCATGAAGCCAATTGGTGAACGTCAGCAATTCGGCTTCAGTGTCCGACTTCTTGTACCGGTAATACTGGCTGGCCAGCTGCGCCGGAAGATTGAATGGGTCGGCATTCAACGCCTGCGCCAACAGGGTGACAGCTTGCACAGGCTCTTGATCCAGTTCGGTGGTGGCGATGTAGTGGAGGCCAATACTCCGCCAGTCGGTGGCGCCGCATAGGCTTTCAAAGCCCCTGTGTTTGGTGGCCAGCGTGGAGATGACGACGGCTGCCGCCATCTTCTGCCGGCGATCGGAAGGAGGTGAGACAGCTGAGCTCGCCTCGCCGCCCTTGGGAGGGGCCGCATCGGCATCAGGAAGGCCCAGGCTTGTTGTACTGAATGTGGCAGCGTTGTTGACCCAGCCGTTCCTGGCCACGACAACGGAAATTTGATCATCGCCGGTTTCGTCGATGGTGACGGTCCAAGGGACGAATAGCAGGGCGGATTGAACGATTCTTTTGAGCGCCGCAAGGATCTTGTTCGTCGGTGCATCGACCAGGACATCACCGGACAGTGCGGTGACATCGGTTGCTCGGGGGACTTGCATTCCGTGGGGTCGGGAACCACCTAGCTCAGTCATGTAGGCCACGGCCTTGTCCACTGCTGCGTCGTCCACTTTGCCTGTTTTGTCGCGAATGACAACGGAGACGCGCAACCTGCTTGATAGGAAATAGGCGAACATCACTGAGCCGGCGACGGCGGTAAACAAAAGGACGGCGAGCAACAGTCCCATCCAGAAGACGGCTGGCTGTGAACCATTCGAGCCGTCTAAGGGCGCGCTGAAGGGATCCAGAAGTTCAGCCAGTTTGGCCACGAAAAAGTATGAGCCCGCGACGGCCATCACGATCCCAACAAGGCACACGGCTCCTCGGTCCAATTCGGGACGCAATCCGAGCTCTGCTTTTGAACATCTGGCGGTCCCCGCGACGAACCGGGACAACAGCAGGGCTCCTACTAACATGCCCGCGAAGACCGGGGCTGCACTTGTAAATGGTGCCGTCCAATTCGGAAGCCAGTCGCCGGGGGGACTCTGCAGTTTGTCAACGCGCGTTTGGAGAGGTTTTTGGGCAATTCCTGACGCGCGCAGCGCATCCACGAGTTCTTGTTGACAGGCGGTTGGTTGTATCGCCGGCGTTGGCGCCTCCGTTGGTACAACATTTGTTTGCGTTGGGGCCGCAGTTGCTTCTGACGGTGCGGATGTTTCAGCGGGCGCTGCTGAGGGAGGCTTGATTGGACCGAGCTCACGCAGCTTCTTGATTGTTTCCAATGCCTGCTCGGGCTTGCCTGCCCTGGTCAGTTCAGCTGCCACGGCGCAAACGGCGCTCTGGTCAGCGGGCGCGACGGTCGGAGTAGGCGGTGAAGCAATTGTTGCGCCGGGCGCTGCAGTTGACGTTCCGGTGGGCATTGCCGGGGAATCGGTGGAAAGTCCCGACGATGGTCCCGCGCAGCCCGTTAGTAAGAGGAAGCTGAACAAAATGAAGGTGACGCGGTACCGAACAAATCGACTGCTGCTCATGCCATACCGGACCTTGCCATAGGGTGACTGGCGCCATTCAGAACAGTTTGCTCTTCTACCCCAAAAAGGACAATGCTGTCCGTCGAGGTGGTTAACTCCGGTGGCTGAACTGTCTAAACTGCGGTGGCCGTCACCGTCATCCGGCGTCAGGGATTGCGATGTTCCTGCATAGATTTATATGGTTCAGCTATGACTTTGGGGAAATCCGTAAGAAAAGCCGTCATTCCTGCTGCCGGATTGGGAACTCGCTTCCTGCCAGCCACCAAGGCAATGCCGAAGGAAATGTTGCCGGTGGTTGACCAGCCGGCAATCCAGTACGTGGTGGAAGAAGCCGTTAAAGCCGGCCTGGATGATCTCCTCATGATCACCGGACGTCAGAAACGCGCCTTGGAGGACCACTTTGACCGCGCACCGAACCTGGAGCGCATCTTGGAGCTCAAGGGCGACCTGGATCGCTTGGAGGCCGTCCAGCACGCCTCCAGCCTCGCGCCGTTGCACTACCTACGCCAAGGAGACCCCAAAGGCCTGGGCCACGCAGTCCTGTGTGCCCGCCAGCACGTGGGGGACGAGCCCTTCGCTGTCCTGTTGGGTGACGACCTCATCGACGAACGCGATGAGCTGCTGAGCACCATGATCGATGTCCAGGCCAAAACTGGCGGCTCTGTCATTGCCCTGATCGAGGTGGACCCGTCCCAGATCAGTGCCTACGGGTGCGCGGACATTACGCCCGTGGACGGGGAGAACTACTTCCAGGTAAACCGCCTCGTGGAGAAGCCCTCTGCTGACGAGGCTCCGTCGAACCTGGCCGTCATCGGCCGGTACGTGCTGCACCCGGCCGTGTTTGACGTGCTCGAGGAAACCGAGCCGGGCCGCGGCGGCGAGATCCAGCTGACGGATGCGTTGCAGACCCTCGCAACCTCGGAGGACGAAGGCAGTGGTGTCTACGGGGTTGTGTTCCGTGGGCGTCGTTACGACACTGGAGACAAACTCAGCTACATCAAGGCCGTTATTTCCATTGCTTCGGAGCGCGTGGACTTTGGCGAAGACCTGAAAGCATGGATGAAGGAATTCGTGAACAAATAATTCAGTTCAGGAGTTACTTGTCGAGAGGCTCAACGCCAGATGGCGTTGAGCCTCTCGCCGCTTAATTTCCCGCACAACAGCACGGCCTACTGATGCCCCTAAGAGGCACCCAGCCGTATTTGTGACAAGATCCAGCGGACTTGCGACACGATCGTGAAGAAATAGCTGCTGACCCAGCTCCATACAGCCGGAGACCAGGAGCCCGAAGGCGCCAAGCTGCCAAATTCGTTTGTTTGGGAAAACCAGTGATGAGACTATGCCCACGGGCACGAAGAGTAGGACGTTAGCTGCGGCCTCGATAAACGAATAATTGACCCAGCCGGGAATTCCCATGGCATGGATAACGATGAGGAGGCCCGCAAGTTCGCCTTGCAAGGGTTGGTCCACCGGGCTGGGCCAGAATGCCACCAAGGCCAGCGGCACCGACATTACTGTGAGGACTGCCCGCCAAAGGCGGGGCTGCTCCAGGCACTTCAAGCAGGCCTCAGGACGCTTTCAGGATGGCGAGCGCTGCCACGCCCAGCGCGGCGAGCGCGAGAAGTGTCAAGAGGATGTAGGGGAGTGAGTGCGGAGGAAGGAGCGGCATGGTGAAATCGAACTGCCAACGTGATCTGCGC
Organism: Arthrobacter sp. Y81; assembly: GCF_002929335.1. GTDB lineage: Bacteria > Actinomycetota > Actinomycetes > Actinomycetales > Micrococcaceae > Arthrobacter. The sequence goes on along the minus strand of NZ_PJIL01000004.1, from coordinate 29,700 downwards.
CAATGTCTCCCCATAACTCTTATGAATACCACAAAGGTCGGAAGCTTGGCCTGCGGTTTCTAGTTAAATGCGGAGGGTGGGTGGTTCTCCGGTTTCCCCGGAGAACCACCCACCCTCTTTGGTGCTTGTTGGTTTAGCCTTACGCTGTGGCCGCAGCCTTGGCGCGACGGCGAACCACAACTACCGAGGTTGCGCCGGCAGCCAGTGCGCCTGCGCCCACCAGGGACCACAGGACCAGGCTTGCGTCCGCACCGGTGTTGGCGAGGCCGGCTCCGGTGTTTGCCAGCGGGGCACCGCCGGTGTTTGCCAGGCCAGTGCCTGAGGCGACGACGGTGACGGTCGCGCTGGCGGTCTTACCGGACGTAGCGCCAGTGGCAGTTAGGGTGTAAACGCCCGGCTCATTAATGGACAGAGTGTAGGCGAAGGCGCCGTTGGCGTCAGCGGTCGTGGAGAAGGTGTCGGTTGCCAGGGGCAGGGTGATCTTGGTGGGTACCGTGCGGCTACCGTTGGAGACGCTCGAGCCGTTGGCAGCCGGGGGGTTGCCCGGAGTTACGGTGATGGTCAGGCCTTCGCCGGCAAGGAAGCCGTTGCCGCGGAAGACGAACTGCTCGCCGGGACCCACGGTGCCGTCAGAGACAGCTGCGTTGGCCGGCGGTGCCGGGTAGGTGGCTGCGACGGCCGGAACGGCGCCGATAAGTGCGATGGAACCTGCAAGTGCGATTGCTGCAAGTGTTTTCTTCATGAGTCCCCCTGAGACCGTAATTACGATGGCTGTCACGTGATTAGTGGAGATTTCCGATCCCCCGAGTGACCGTAGGTTGAAATCTCATTTGCTGTGCCCAAGTAGACGTTAGCATCCCGTGACGGGTGTTACCAAAGTGAATCAAGTCGCTTTACATACTGTTAACGCGATGTCTACTTCTCCGGAACGCATTTTGCTTGGTGCGTAGCGAGAACCACGTCTTTGACAGCTTGGACGGTGGGCGTGACAACCAAGTTAGGTTCGGTGTGCTGGACAATCTTTCCAAATGTAAGCTCCACGGTGCTGCTTTGTCCCGGGGCCAGGGAGACTGTTACGGATCCAACGGGCCGGTTGCCGTGCCTGTTGGCAGCGAAGTCCGTCTTTATTCCGTCAACAAATGCAGTCTCAGCGTTGGCTTGGGCCGGGCCATACGCGATCACGTTGGTCTGTACAGTCCCAGCCGGAACGCCGAAGATGCCGTCGCCTGTGACATATGCGGGCAGGGAAGTAGGGGCATCAGTGGGAGCCGTGTTTGTACTTGTGATGCGGACCTTGACCTGCCCGTAGTCGCTGCCCGTGCATTCCTCAACAAGCTGAACCGTCCGTTTGACGTAGTAGTCCATCTTTGCGCCTGTGCCGTCGTTGAAATACACACCAAACTCGGCAGGGGAGATGTTCGAACCCGTTACGGACCCTCCAAGCTTGTAGTCTGAGATCACTTCTTGTTCGTTTGACGCGGCGGACCACACGAGGATTCTCCCCTCATCCACACCACGCCCTAAGCTCTCGATCAGTCTTTTCGGATCACTCTTGCCTGCGGAAAGTGCACCAAAAACCTCTTTGGCTACGCCTGCAAAGTATGCATCCTGGAGCTCAGGATCAGCGATTTCTGCATAGACATCGGACAAAAGCGTTCTGACCACGTTTCGTCCTGTTAGCTCTGTAGGAAGAGAGCCCTTACCGACGCTCGCGGCAGAGGTGCTCTCCACACGTACCGCACCTGTGGCGTCGAGGATATATGCCAGGGCCACGGGGTCAAGTGAAAGAACGCCGTCCAAGCGTTCTCCCTTGGTCTTCTCCCACATGGCCTGCGCAGTCGCTGCGGTCGTTGGGAAATCAGGCGTTAAATTGACGTCCTGTATGTACGTGCCGATACGGCGCGAGTAGATGGTCGTTTGGTCCGGGTCCACGGACACGGGCGGGGAAAAGGCTCGGAGCGCACTCGCGCTGGTCTGTGAGTCCAAAGTAAGTTTGCCATTGTCGATAGTCAGGACCGCCAACGCGCCAGGAATTCCCCCGGTGGCCCGTACCTCGGCATTGTTTTGAACCAACAAGAGATAGCGGCGTGGCCCATCAGCCCCCATCATCGAAGGCAGGACTTGGGCTGTGCGGGCTGAGGCTTGAAGCGCTGCATCCAATGTGTCGAGCCGCGAAGTCGCGGCCGTCAGGGGTTCCGCGATTTCGTGTATCAGCGCTGACGCATCAATTCTCGCGAGTCTCTCGTGGGACAGGTGAACAACGTTTGCGGCGGCTGTCAATTTCGGTTCTCCCGCGCGCAGCCAATCGAGATTGACTGCTCCATTAACAGGCGTAAATTTGTCGAAGTTGATTAGCCCAGCGTCCGAGAGCAGGGGAACGACAGCCCTATTCACGATATCGTCGGCGGAAACGGCCATTTCAGTTGCAGCAGAAAAATTACTTCCTACCCAAGGGATCATTCCAGCGGCCTTCCAGAATGGGTCGGAGGCAGCATCTTTGGCAGCGGATGAACTATCCTGCAACTTGGCCAAGGATGCGGGTGACACTTTGTCCGGACCTGCGAGGACCTCAGTTTCGATCGCGACGAGATTTGTGTTGGTCGCTTCGAGATTGTCCTTGATGATGAGGGCCCTGCTACCAAGCCACAGTCCGACAGCGATCATAATCACCGCAAACAAAAGGAGGAGGGAAATTGCCCGAGCAATATATGGGCGTCGACCGCTTTTGGCGCCCGGGGTTTTTGATCGGGCGATCCTCGTTCGATTGCCGGAAGGGAATTCGCTTGTCAAAAGGGTCTCCTACGCCAGTTTTCGGATTGCTGCGTGTCTAAACGGCGCCGTGGCTACCGAATACTGCTCGAAAGGTCTTGAGCAGAATGACTATGTCTTGTGTCAATGACCAGTTCTCAACGTAGTAGAGATCTATGCGTATCGACTGTTCCCATGACAGGTTGGATCTACCGCTAACCTGCCAGAGGCCACTCATTCCAGGGCTAACGTAGAGCCTGCGGTGGGCGGCATGGTCATATAGGGCCACTTCACCCTCGCGTTGCGGACGCGGCCCGACCAAGCTCATGGTACCCATGAGGACGTTGAACAGTTGCGGGAGTTCATCCAACGAGTACTTCCGCAGAATTTTCCCAATCGCTGTAATGCGAGGATCGTTTTCGACCTTGAACAAAGGCTTTCCGGCTGTACCCTGGGCTTCCAGTAAACGCTGAAGTTCCGCATCCGCATTTTGTTTCATGGACCTAAATTTGATCATATGGAAAGGTGTTCCGTCCTTCCCAATCCGGCTCTGCGCGTAAAATATCGGCCCAGGGCTTGTGGCCTTCACGAGCACGGCGATAATAATTAGCATTGGCGAGCTGAAAGCGATGAGCAGGACTGCCCCTACTACGTCAAACAGCCGTTTTGCGACGCGTTTTCCGCCCGTTAGCTTCGGGGTGGATACGTGAATCAATGGGAGACCTGCCACGGGCTGTGTGTGGATCCTGGGCCCGGCTACATCTGTTAGGGCAGGCGCAAGAATCATCCCTATTCCTTTGGCAGCCAACTCCCAACCAAGCAGCCGAAGTTGCTCTGGGGCGAGCTGGGCACCAGATGAGATGGCCACCGTATCGGCTTGGCATTTTTGGATGGCGTTCAGAATCTTCTGAAGGTCTTGTTCATGTCCGATTACGGGAATAGTTATGTCTTCGGCGAGTGCCCCATCGGGGACTCCAACGAGGTAGCCAGCTACTGGTTGGTATCCAGCCTGAGGGTGGCTCACAAACGATCGGACCAAATGCTCGGCCGAAAGGGGACCTCCGATGATCATTACTCGCGAATTGCTGCGACCCTGGGAACGCTCAGCACAAAGCAGTTGCCGAACCACCCATCGGGCAATTAGGAGACCGAGGACTCCCGCCGGCAGTGCCAACCCAACGTAGCCACGAGCGGTCTCAAACTGAAAGGCATACGAGAGTATCGCCACGAGTCCGAATAGCCAGAGCGAAGCAGCGAAAACGCTCTTGTATTCCTCTGTGCCAGCGCCGAGGATCTTAGGGTCACGACTGCCCCACGCACTCAGAAACAACCACCACGCCAAAATGAGCAACACGGTCAGAACTGCATAGCTCGTGGAGTCTTGAGTCGACGCTGTGGTCCCGTCCATACGAAAACGGATGAAGTAGGCGCCGCTTGCCGCCCAGATCACCACAAATGCATCAATCCAGCAGAGGCGTACGCGGTACTTTGTACGCCAATCAGCGTAGGTGGTCATGAAGGGTCCTTTCCCCTTAGGGTCCCTAATATATTCGACTGGGCATTCGAGATCTTAGTGTGTGCGCGTCTCAATCGAGTAAAGGTGACGCCTTTACTCCGGACCAGGAATTTCGTTGCATATGAAGTAACAATTCACTGCGATTGGGGTTTGTCGACATCCTCGAACTCGCGGACTTCGAGCTACCAATCACGACGAAAACAGCGACGCAACGGTCGCATAGACCTATTTGTGCGTTTGCTCCTGATCCAACTGGCCAAAGATCACTTGATCGAACTTGCTATCGCTAGTCATCTCTGATGGAAGCGACCGCGAACGCGTCTTTTTTTCACGTTCGATTGGCGTCGGCCCATACGCATAGGTGGTATACGCGTAGGCGTCCGGCCCCTTGGAAGGCAGCTTGTTCAAGACGATCCCGATTAGATCGGCGTCAACCATCATTAGTGCGGAGAGAGACTTCTCAATGTCTGTCGTCTTAACCTGCTGACTACCTACGACCAATACGACGCCGCCGACGATTTGGGCTAGAACCGCGGCATCGGTGACCGGGAGAAGCGGGGGTGCGTCGATCACGACGGCGTCGAACTGCTCCTCCAGTCTTCCAACGAGCGCTTTCATGGAATCTGATCCAAGCAGCTCACTGGGATTGGGCGGAATTTGACCAGATGTAAGGACGTAGAGGGCGTCCTGCCCCCACGGCTGGGTGACCTCATCAAGACTTGCATTCCCAACTAGGACGGTCGTCAGACCCGAGTTGCGCTCCAAGCCCAGGTATTCCCCGACCATTGGCCGCCGCAGGTCAGCATCAACCAAAGCGACACGTTGTCCTGATTGGGCAAGCGCCATAGCCATGTTTATCGCAGTAGTGCTCTTACCCTCTCCCGGCAGCGATGAAGTTACCAGGACTGTCTTTGACTGATGACTTACATGCGAAAATTGGAGGTTCGTTCGGATTTGCCGGAAGGACTCAGCGCGTGGGCTTTGCGGGGGGACCTGCGTCAGCAGGGGTTTCTTTGTGGCATCGGAATCAAACGCGATACCGCCGAGAATTGCGGCATCGGTGATTCGCCTTAGTTCGGTTTCTCCCCGAACCTTTGTGTCCAGCACCGTTCGGAGTATGGACGCGCCGATGCCGAGTCCGAGTCCCACCACGAGGCCAAGCAGAATATTCAGCTTGATGTTTGGCGAGGACGGGGCGTTCGGCGCAGTTGCCGGTGTGATAACTGAAAGCCGCACCGGAGAAGTACCGCTTTGAGACGGCGTTTCGAGTCTGTCCACGACTTTGATGAGGCTATCCGCAATGGCCTGCGCAATGGCTGCCGCCTGGACTGGCGACTCATCCTCGACCGATATGTTAATTAACACCGTGTTCAGGTCAGCAGTAGCTTCAATTTTTGCGGCCATTTTTTCGGGCGACTGGCTTAGTCCGAGACTGTCCAGCGCTGGCTGAATCACAGCGGGTGTCTTGGCCGTCTTCACGTACGACTGGACTCTTGCTTGGCTGAACGTGTTTCCCTGCTGAAGTTCCGAGACGGAACCAGAGCTTTGAATGGCCACGAACAGTTGCGTCTTTGCAGTATACGTAGCTCCGATTGAGAGGGACACCGCCCCGCCCACCAACAGTCCGAGCAACATGGAGGCTGTGATCAGAATCCAGTTGCGACGGAGGACCATCAAATAGCCGCTCAGCTCCAAGATCAATACCTCTCAAGTTTTCTGTGACATCGGGGAAGTACCCCTGCAGATGCGTGCGGTCTCCACACGCTAGACTTTTCAAAGATATCAGTCCCCGGAGTACATACTGGAAGCTTCCGGAAATGTCGGGCGACTCCGCTGGACTCGGATGCCAGTAATCCTGTAGGGGTCCTGGGTTCTTTGAGTGCAAGTGAACCCGAGGGCTTCTGTTATTTCAAACTCGAGGCGGTTCATGCCGTCGTGAACTGACGATTGATCATTTGCAGGTTTCGGCTGCGTCGGCCAGTCCGCTGCTCATGTTACAAACCGAAGGAACGAGGTCGCCGTCAAGCGTGTTTTAATCGTATCTGTACCCCGATGATGAGTCGCTGCAGTCTCAGGCATCGGTGTTGCTGCAGCGGCGCACCTAAATATCTGAGGGGTACTAAACTCCTCACAAGGTTTGGGTGACTCGCATGACGACAAAATTGTTTTGGTCCAAAGTAAACATAGTTTGCGTTACGTTCAACAACGAAGCGACGGTCGAACCTCTCCTCCGGAATCTGGCGGAGCAGAGCGAATGGATCGAGCAAGTAGTCGTCCATGACAATGGCAGTGGAGACGACACGGTGGCGAGGGTAGAGGCCGTGTCGGCCACATGCCCGGACTTGACTGTAACCATAATCAGGGCCGACAACGTTGGCTTCGGACAAGGCATTTTTGGGGCGTGCCAGGGTCTCAGTGACGGGGAGTTGCCAACACTTTGCCTAAACCCGGATGCGGTGTTGAGCGCCGGCACTGTCGAGAAAATGCTCGACACTCTCAACTCGGACCCGCTGATAGGCGTAGTAACGGCGCCTCTGGTTCGAGCAGACGGACAGTTGGACTCAGCCAGCGTACGTAAACTCCCACGCTTCGGGTCTTCTCTCTTGTACTCGGCTGTCGGAAAACTTGTACCGAAACGCTTTCGGTACAACGCCACGACAATTGACGACCTGGAATCAGGGCTGCCCGGACAGAAGTCCCCGGGTCACTCAGTTATTGAGGCGACCACAGGTGCACTTATGCTTGTGAATCCGCAATTTCGGCCTTCCACGCAGCCTATCTTCGACTTGGAATACTGGATGTACGGTGAGGACTTGCAGCTCTGCAAAGACGCCGCTGACGAGGGATATCAGGTGGTCATTATTGACTGGCCAGCATCGCTGCATTTGAAGGGTGTTTCCAGTGGTTGGCCGCGTGGCCGTACGTCCAACAAGGCTTTTCATGACGCTTTGTTCCTTTACTACGCGAAAAACATGAGCCGAAGCTGGGCCGACAGGGCACTGGCTCGGGCCGCCGTGTCGGCAAAGTTCACCCTAAGTCAGGCAGCAGGAGACTTCGCGCGTCGGCTGAAGCTTTCTTCGCGGTCATGACCGTAAGAAGCGAAGCCTCTCGAAGAACGATCAGGAGGGGCCGTGGAGGTCTCGGTCGTGACTCGCTGCTCGTCCTTGTTGTAGGCGTATCAGCCGTGTTGCCTTTTCTCCTGGCCCCTCTCAGAGCTCAGATCCTTGGACCGTCTGGCCGCGGTGAGTTCGCTTATTTTCAGTCTTCACTGACGACAATTGGGGTGGCTGCGGCGCTCGGCGTGAGATATGCCTGCTATCAAGTCGGGTTCGTAGGAGACTCCCGGTTCTCCATGAGCTACATCAGGATGGGGCTGGTCTCCGTCCTGGCGGCAACTATTGTAATTTTGCCATTGTCCTGGGTCGCAGCGACTTCGTTTTCACCCCTGATATTTTGGTCGATCGTAGGCACTGTCCTGCTGGCACCCAGTTTTGTGATGAACCAGATTGAGTTCGCCAATGCTAATCATGGGCAGTTACGAGCCAGGATTGGGATTGCGGCTTCCATGCCCGCCGTTCTGGAATTTGCGGTCACATTGGGTGCGTTCCTCTTTCAGCGCTTTAGCTTGGCTGTGGCGATATTCACTGCTATCGGAGCGCAGGCGGCACGCCTAGTCACCGCGTGGCAGTGGCATCTGAACGACAGAAGCAAGGTTCGACGCCGAGATCGCCGGAGACGCCCTGACACGGAATCGGCTCTGCTGAAGGCCAGCTTCAGGAATGGGCCTGCGTCGGTGATCCCCCTGCTGAGCGGCAACCTCGACGTAATTATTTTCGGCATGCTAACCTCCACGGATGTCCTCGGCCATTATGCGGTTGCAAAACTTGGCTTTTCGGCCGTGCTAATCGCTGCCACGGTGCTCGAAGGTCGAGTGATCGGCCTCGTTGCCAAACGCGGGCGAGGCAAGACTCTGATGATCATTCTGGGAATCGCGAGTCTATTGACAGTATTATGCGGGGCTGCCGGATGGTATCTTACGCCGATTGTATTCGGAACCGATTTTAGTGCCTCAGCGCTTGCCTTCCCGCTCTTGGCTGCTGCTGGGGGACTAGCTTTCACTTTTGTGTGTTTGTCAGCGATTAATGCGCAACGCCGGAAGGCATCCCTATGGCCAGGACTGTCGATTCTGACTGTTCTAATTCTCGGTTGCTTCGTCCTTGGAACATTCCTTGGATCAAGTGTTATTGCGATCAGCTTCGGATTGATTGCGGCTCAGGGCGTCGGACTGGCAATAATTCTGATTCAATACTTTTCAACGAATGGGACGGCCAATGATTGATAATTTGATGACAATAATAATTCGAAGAATTCGCCCGAACTATTCGCCCGATCCTAACGTTTCCACTTCTGTCCTCATCGGATGGTATGCACGTAAGGGCTTCTTCCCCCTAGTTCGAGGCGTATTATTCCGTGGTCGTTTTGCCACCGCAGGGTTCCCTGTATTCTTGGGTCGTCGCGTCACCATTAGTTACGCATCGTCTATCCGGATGGGTAGTTCCGTGTTTATTGGCGCAAATACGAATATCAACGCCTTCTCCAAAGATGGGATTAGCATCGGCAGCGGTTGCACAATCCGCGAAAATACTTGGATTCAATGCTCGTCTAGCCCGGCAAATCCAGGGGCGGGTCTAGAGATAGGCGAAAATACCTATATCGGGCCCGGAGCGGTTCTTGGCGTTGGCGGTCCTGTCGCAATCGGAGCCGACTGCCAGATTGGTGCCGGATTTACTGTAATTGCTGAGAACCATCAGATGGGCCCCGAAGGAGTAAGCCACTCTGAGGTGATGCGTAAGGGAGTCACTGTGGGCAACGGTTCATGGATCGGCCACAGAGTGACCATCGTTGACGGCGTGACTCTGGGCGCCGGTTGCGTTGTGGGGGCGGGGAGCGTAGTGACCAAGAGTTTTCCTGCCAATTCCACCATCGTTGGAGTGCCCGGAAAAGCACTGAGTGGCTCGACGCAACGGCCTGTTCAGGCACAACCCGCAGATGGATAGAGTTGCTCACCGCATCGGATCCGCAAAGGCTTTGACCAAAGGGCCATTTACGCGTTCGACCCCCTATATTGTGATCTTGGTGGTCACGTGGCTCCTAGTTGGGCCTCGATTGCCCCTAGCCAATATAGCGGGGTCATCCGTGCGCCTGGAGGACGCGCTCCTCCTTTTGCTGTGGGTGTACGTCCTAACCCGCTGGGGCAAGGCTACGAGCGGGCTGCCGCGTCGCGGTGTAACCGCTATCGTCGCGGTCAGTCTTCTCGCAACGGCCTTTGCTGTCATTGGAGAAAGGGTGAGCCTCGGCCCGAGTATCCTTTATAGTCTTCGGCCCCTCGAATACTGGGCTGTTTTTCCCGCTACATATTTTGTCCTCCGTTTGGGAACTGACAAACATAGAACTTACTTCGTCCGTGTTCTTGGCGCTGTGACCTTGATTCAAGTTGGAGTAGCTGCAGCTCAAGCGGTTTTCGGCTTCAACATCGGATTCTCAAAGTTTTCCGTGGAACGCGGCGCCGGACTTACTGCAGGACCATACGAACTTGGGGCCATCTGCTCGATGCTTGCCATCTTTTGGCTAATGCGTCGGAACTACCCGCTCGCGGGGATCGCGGCGTTGGGTGTGTTTCTAACCGCTTCACGAATCTCTATTGCTGGCATCGTTATCGGCAGCGTAATTGCGATCGTATTTTCAAAGGGGAAGACCCCGGCCGCTGGCACCATGAGGCCGAAGCGCGTTGTGAACGTGGTGCTTGGAATGCTGCTAATTGCCGGCGCCGGGATGTTCGTCGCCGCGAATCCGTCGTCGTCGGGAGCTCTTGGTGATCCCGTGATCGGACGGCTTCAAGACACCTCGACGGTTGACTCATGGACATTGTCAGGGCAGGTAGCGTCGAGCCTTGAGATGCCAAACAATGCAAATGAGTATTACACGCTTGCATACGGTTCCATGCCATATCTGCTTGGCGAGGGCGGATTTGCGTCGACAGGTTCAGGCGAGGCGAGCGATATGGTTCGTTTCTTCAGGTGGCACATACTTATAGACTCAATTGACAGCCCTTGGACTTTCCTATTTGGTCTCGGACCGTCCTTTGCCGGTGCATCCGTGGACGGGTCCTTTGTTCGAATGATGGTGGAGACAGGTGTTATCGGCTTGGGCGTCTGGGCCTGGTCAATAAGGAGGTGGGGAAGGTCGCTGGCCCCAGCACTGAAGGGCGTAATAGTTGCCCTACTAGTTGGTGCAATATTCATAGATCTTTTGTACTCCCTTCGCCCCATGGTTCTAATGTGGGCAATGCTTGCGTACGGCGATGCCGTTGCCCTGGCTACAACACGTAGCCCTGATCACATCGCTGTAGAGTCCCACGCACCATCGCGTTCAGCTAATAGTAGGAAGTTTGACAATGATGCCTCGCAATGAAATTGATTTCATACTCCGGTCGGACGCTTTGGAGAAGAACGGAGGAGACGGCTTCCAAATCGAACAGTATCGCAAGAATCTTGCCCAGGCTGGGTTTGACGTCCAGTGCATTCCTTTTCACGTTTCGATGGTTCTGCGCCCAAACTCCATTGTTCACATTGTTAATGTCGATAGGCCATTCGATTTTCTTGCTGCTGTTCGCATTGCTGGTGACCGGCCGATCGTTGTTTCAACCATTCATCATGACTTGACGTCAGTCAGAGAGATGCGCAAGGCGGAAAGGAACCAAGGCCTTCGAACCTTGGCGGGCCGCGTATTGCCAGAGTCGGGTAGAGAACTTCTCGCTTTTTCGGTTAGGACGGCTAGAAAAATCCGCACCTCGTCTGATGGCCAAAAATGGGCAACGACTTGGCTCCGAAGCTTGCCGACGGTTGGGACAGTTTGGCGAGCTGTCGGAAGCACCCTGGACGGGGTTCATACCGTGGCTTTGCTGGCCGAAGGAGAACGTAACTCCTTGACCCGGGACACAAGATGGCAAGGCCGAAACGGCAAGTTGATCCCAAACGGGAAGCCGGCGGGGCGGTCCACGGGCGACAGTTCGGAACCCGGACGTACTTGGAGCCATCGTCTTCACGATATCTGCGTTGTCGGCCGGATTGAGCCACGCAAGCGACAACTGGAGATAGCCCGAGCTGCCACTGCTCTGGGCCAAAGTGTTGTGTTCGCCGGACACCCTAGCCCGTCTTCACCTAGGTACGTCGCAGATTTTGAGGCAGTCGTCGCTGCCGATCCGAACCTTGTCTGGGTTGGTGGCGTCGAACACGAGGAAGTGCTCGATCTTATGGGCAACTCCCGCGTGCTCCTTAATGGCTCGTGGGTTGAAGTCCAGAGCCTGGTCGACATAGAGGGCGCAGCGGCTGGTTGTTGGGTGGTAGTCGGAAGGGGAGGCAACTCCAGCGAGTGGCTCGGAGCAAGTGTTGTTGCAGTGGACACTCACGACGTATCCCAACTCTTGTCAAAGGCGGCGGAGGTGCTGCAGAAGAATGTGGAACCCAGCCCCACTGATTACTCTCACACGTGGGAGATGGCTTCTGAAAAATTGGCCGAGATATACGCAGAGCTATAAATTATCCACGTAATTCTGTTTACATTGCGTGCAGGATTTACTGCCTTGAAATGACGAATGCGATATGCAGGGGCAGAAAATAGACACAAGTCGATTGCGACTTCGGTTCGAATAACAAAGTGGGAGATTTTGTGAAAAGGGTCATTCTTCTCAATGTTTGGCATGATGACAACGCCGGTGATTCTGCGATAGCACAGATCTGCATTGAAGCCGCAATGAAAAAGTGGGCAGGTGCAAAAGTTGAAGTTCGAACGATGCTTGGCAGGAATGACCCAGCGTATGAATCGTGGAACAAGCACCTGAAGGTTCGATTTCCAGAGGCTGATTTCTTGCCCGCGTTTTACCCGGAACCAAGTTCTGCAGGACGCTTCAGGAAAATCAGTGTTGTTCTCGGTATCGTGCGTGCTCTGTACCTTGGTTTCGGAATCGGCATGGGGCCCCGAAAAGCTGTTCGCTCCCATATCTCAGGTGCTGAAGCTGTCGTTCTCGTTGGTGGGAGTGACCTATTTGAGGTTCGCCGACCGGTCACAAGCCAATTTAGGCTGCGACGGATTACTGAAGCCGCGATTGATGCTGCCAGCGTTGGCGTGCCAGTGTATTTGTGGGGGCATACGTTGGGCCCGTTCGAAACGAAGTTCGGACAAGCAATTGCCCGGCGCCTGTTTGCCTCAAGCGAGCAGATTCTCGTCCGAGACGAAAAATCTGAACAAGTCGCACTCGGGCTGTCTGGGCGCCAAAATGTAGAGCTGGCTCCCGACTTTGGTTTTGCAATCCAACCGAATCCGATACGTTCAGAGCAGTCGGAGAAAAGTCGCGGTCGCTACTTGGCCATAGTTCCGAGGAAGCACTTTTTTGATGGCGATGGTAGTCGGACCGACACCCTCCTGGATGAGCTGGCGATGTTTGGCCGGGGACTGCTGGAACGCGGGGAAGTCGACTCAATAGTACTTGTGCCGCAGGTGACCGGCCCATCCGTCGTGGAAGACGACAGGGTTGTCGTGAAAGAGTTGGCGTCGAAGATTGCAGATAATCGTGTTGAGGTTTTGGACACGAGTAAGTTCGGGCCTTCTGAGTTTTGTGGTTTGTATGCCCAAGCAAGTGGTGTGGTGGCAGTGAGGCTGCATGGTGCGATACTGGCGATGGCGGGAGGTACCCCTGCCCTGGCAATCGCCTACTTCACTGGAAAGACGTCCGGAGTCATGGAAGGAATGGGGTTCGGCGATTCTTGGGTGGAGTTTGACGACTGCACGGCCACCTACATGAGCGAATGGTGGGACACGATCACATCCGGTAACCGTTCCGGAGCCATTGAAGCTGCGGTCGACAAGGCACGGCTCGAACTGAGTACTACCATTGGCGTGCAAGCCTGAACTCTGCTTCGGAAAGCCAGTCAGTCGGACCTCCGACCTCCAATTTATTGGCATAGCCACGACCCCCAAATGACTTCCTTGAAGAGCGGGATTAGTCGGGGACTGGCGACTGGAGTTCTCCAAATGACAGCGTCATAGTGGAACTTCTTGCCGTTGATGCGTCGGGACCTCCGGATGTGCGTGGATTGTTTCGACAGCGGCCCACGCCATCGGGAGGTCCTCGATGGCAGACGAATACGCGGCAGAGCACCACCAAAGGTCGTCGCATTGGACAATCCTGTGTCAGGAGCGTTCTATCCCTGATGACGTCGGGATCGCGAAGGGCGCTAGTGCCTGATCAGCAGCGGTCATTTCTTCAAGAACCCGCTCGGAGGCTGGCTCCAGGGCCTCTAGCCTCTCGGCGGGGTACTGGATACTTCTTGCGGTGTGCCTGGTCAGAGCTTCTATTGTTACGCTCTGATTCTGGATCTGGTGTTCGCAACCGAATATGGTCCGTGATTCCGGATCGGTCGCCCGCGCCGGCAAGTTGCGCCGAAGAAATTTGTCCTATGGATTGCTGACGGCCGCACAAGAGCGGCTGAGCGCAAGGTTCGTCTTGGCCATTAAGGCTAGAGGATTCTTGCTGGGTTGCCTACAGCCGCTTTGCCGGGGGGAACATCGGCAAGAACTACCGCACCGGCCCCAATCCGGCCGTTATCCCCGACGGAAATTGCGCCGAGAATCATCGATCCAGCCCCCAGATGAACGCCATTACCAATTATCGGTGAACCGCCCTCGCTGCTTCGCGCCCCGATGCACACGCCTTGATGGAGTGTGACGTCATTGCCCAGCTTCGCACCCCCATTTACGACGATTCCTGTACCGTGAAAAATCCTTAGCCTGGAGCCAACTTCTGTTGTCCAAGGGATTTCTATGCCCCATGTCCACTCAACGATCACAAGGTACACGAGACACATGGCTTTGCCGAGGACCCGCTCCGGGTAACTTCTGCCTGTCCGCAGTCGCCTAGCTGTGCGAAATAGGAGGAGCGCCAGTTGAATTCGGATGTCGCCGCGGTTTGCGGGCCAGTCCACGAATAATGAAGACAAAGGGGATCCATTCGATAGCTGGAGTTTTGGCCATTCTAAGGCACAGTGCAGCACTGTGTTTAGTGTGACCTCGCGCATTGTCGCATAGTGGCCATTAGCGTTCACGAGTGTTCGTGGTTGAGGGTACCTAGAGTCCCCTATCCCTTTTGTGTAGATATTTGGGGGTGGCGCGCCGTAGGCCCAGTGTGATCGCGCGGCCTACTTAGGTTGGCGGGTTTCATGAGGCCTAGCGCGTATCCACATCCTCAAACACCAGGAACGTCTGTGTATCCAGCACCCCCGGCATGGACTGCAGCTGGTCGAAGATGACGCGGCGCAGGTCCACGTTGTCTACTGCCCGCACGAGCAGGATGACGTCAAAGTCGCCGCCTACCAGGGCAATGTGGTGCACCTCCGGGATGGCCCGAAGTAGCTCGCGCAGTTCGCGCCACGAATGCTGCCTTACCTTCAGCGTCACGTAGGCGGAGGATTTGAGCCCGGCCTTAATGGGGTCAACAAGGGCCGTGAACTTGGTCAGCACCCCCTCGCCGGTCAGCCTGGCGATCCGCGTATAAGCGTGCGCCCGTGAGATGTGCACGTTCTCCGCAACCTGGGTGACGGACATCCGCCCGTCCCGGGTCAGCTCCGCGATGATGTTCCGGTCCACGTCATCCAGCGGCACCGCCACTTGGTCCCCTTCGGTCCCTGCCATTTGTCCACAACTCCCGCCGGTAACGCAGCTCACACTTACGATTTGTCTTTCAGACTAGGCCAGAATTCCATACTTCTCCACGATTTCCTACGGGACTGGATACGAAAGTTCCTTCAGGACGATACTGGAAACGAATAGTGGCTACAGAAGGACTGACCAATGACGATCTCCGCGGACCACACCGCCCTCGGGCAGCACTCGCCGGAAGAGCCGGCCGGGAACCACGTGACCGAAGGCGCCGCAGCCGAGGCCGTGCGCAAGTTCGGCATCACGGTTGAGGACTACATGCTGCCGGCCCGCCACCAGATCCAGATGGTGGACCAGGACGGCACCCTGAACCCCCACACCGAGCAGGGCGCCCAGCCCGGCCACGAATACTCCCTGCCCGGCGACGCCGAACTGCTGGCCGCCTATGAGCAGCTCGTTGTCGGCCGCCGCGTCAATGACCAGAATTCCGCATTGGTCCGTCAGGGCCGGATGGCTGTCTACCCGTCCAGCCACGGCCAGGAGGCGTGCCAGGTTGCGGCCGCCCTCTGCCTCTCCGACGGCGACTGGATCTTCCCCACGTACCGCGACTCCGTGGCCGTGATGGCCCGCGGCGTGGACCCGGTCCAGACCATGACCCTGTTCCGCGGCGACTGGCACAGCGGCTACGACCCCGCCAAGCACAAGGTGGGCATCCAGTGCACGCCGCTGACCACCCAGCTGCTCCACGCCGTCGGGGTCGCCCACGCCGCGAAGCTCCGCGGCGAGGACACCGTGGTCCTGGCCATGTGCGGAGACGGCGCCACCAGCGAAGGCGACTTCCACGAGGCCCTGAACTTCGCGGCCGTCTTCCACCTGCCCGTTGTCTTCTTCGTGCAGAACAACCAGTACGCAATCTCTGTGCCGCTGGCCCACCAGTCCGTGGCGCCGTCGCTCGCCCACAAGGCGGTCGGCTACGGCATGGCCGGCGAACGCGTGGACGGCAACGACGTCGTCGCCCTCCTCGCCGTGCTCGGCCGCGCGGTCAAGCTGGCCCGCGAAGGCTCCGGCCCGCTCCTGGTGGAGGCACACACCTACCGCATGCAGGCCCACACCAACGCCGATGACGCCACCCGCTACCGCCAGGACAGCGAAGTGGCCCAGTGGGTGGCCAGGGATCCGCTGAAGCGGATGCAGACCTACCTGACCGACCGCGGCCTGCTCGACGACGACGGCGCCGCCCGCATCACCGACAAAGCGGAGGCAATAGCAACACAGCTACGCGAAGGCCTGGGCGAGGACGTCCCCGTCGACCCCCAGGATCTCTTCCGGTACGTCTTCTCCACCCCCACCCCGCAGCTGAAGGAACAGTCCGCCCTGCTCGCCGACGAACTGGCCCGCGACGCCAGCGCCGGCGCATCATCCGATACGGAGGCCACAAAATGAGCCCCACTGTCACCACCTCCTCCGAAGTCAACGGCAACGTCAGTGCGGCAACAGCCCGCGCCGCCGCCAAGGCCGCAGCCACCGCCGAATCGACCGGCCCGCAGACCATCACACTCGCCAAGGCACTGAACACCGCCATGGCGGACGCCATGCACGCCGACTCCTCCGTCCTGGTGTTCGGCGAGGACGTCGGCATGCTCGGCGGCGTCTTCCGGATCACGGACGGCCTCACCAAGACCTTCGGCGAGTCCCGCTGCTTCGACACCCCGCTGGCCGAATCCGGCATCGTCGGCATGGCCGTGGGAATGGCCATGAACGGCATGCGCCCGGTGATCGAGATGCAGTTCGATGCCTTCGCCTACCCGGCATTCGAACAGATCGTCAGCCACGTGGCCAAGATGCACAACCGCACCAAGGGCGCGGTCAAGCTGCCCATCGTCATCCGCGTCCCGTACGCCGGCGGCATCGGGGGAGTGGAGCACCACTGCGACTCCTCCGAGTCCTACTACGCCCACACCGCCGGCCTGAAGGTCTTCACCCCGGCCACCGTCGCCGACGGCTACCGCATGCTCCGAGAAGCCATCGACTCCGACGACCCGGTCATGTTCATGGAGCCCAAGAAGCTCTACTGGTCCAAGGACCTGGTGGACCTTGAAGGACTCCGCGCCGAACACGCCGCGAACGCCGAACGGGGAACGTCCTCGGAAGGCCGCGCCGCCGTCGCCCGCCCCGGGACCGATGCCACCCTTATCGCCTACGGCCCGTCCGTGCCGACCGCGCTGGCCGCCGCTGCCGCGGCGGCAGAGGAAGGCCGCTCGCTGGAAGTCATCGATGTCCGCTCCATCGTGCCGTTCGACGACGAGACTGTCTGCGCGTCGGTCCGCAAGACCGGCCGTGCCGTGGTCATCGCCGAAGCACATGGCTTCGCGTCAGTGTCGTCAGAGATCGTGGCAAGGGTCCAGGAGCGCTGCTTCCACTACCTGGCCGCGCCCATCCGCCGCGTCACCGGCTTCGACGTGCCGTATCCGGCGCCGAAGCTTGAGCACTATTACCTGCCCGGCGTGGACCGTATCCTCGACGCCGTTGACGACCTCCAGTGGGAAGACTGATCAGATGAGCGAAACGAAAGTGTTCCTGCTGCCGGACCTGGGCGAAGGCCTCACGGAAGCCGAACTGGTGAACTGGCTCGTGGCCGTGGGCGACGAAATCCGCGTCGACCAGCCCATCGCCGAGGTTGAGACCGCGAAGTCCTTGGTGGAGGTCCCGTCGCCGTACGCCGGCACCGTTGCCGTGCTTCACGGGGAGCCGGGCCAGACCCTTGACGTCGGGAAGCCGCTGATCTCGGTCACGCCCATCGGTTCCCCGGTTGTTGAGCCTGCCGAATCCAAGGCCCCGGTGGTGGGGCCTGTCGAAACCGAGCCTGCCGCATCTGTCGCGGCAGAAACTTACCGTGACGAGGAAAAAGCCGGCTCCGGCAACGTCCTGATCGGATATGGAACACCAGGCGGACACGGCGTCGCCCGGCGCAGTCGGCCCCGGAAATCCTCTGCGGCCGCGACCTCGGTGATTGAGCCTGTCCGCCCGGTGATTGAGCCCGTCGAAATCCCGGAAGCGGAGAAGGCAGCCGACGATCTCCTTCTTCTGCGCACCCGCGTGCCGGGCAAACTCGGTGCGGTGATTTCGCCGCTGGTCCGCAGGATGGCCCGCGACCATGGAGTTGATTTGGGGGGACTCCAAGGGTCGGGTGCAAGCGGGCTGATCATGCGCAAGGACGTCGAGGCGGCGATCGCCCCCGCTCCGGCGGTTGAGCCGCGTCGGGTCGTTGAGCCTGCCGAAACGCGACGTCCGAGGGTTGAACCGCGTTCCGTGGTTGAGTCTGTCGAAACCGGAGCGGAGACCGACTCCCGCACGGGTCTCGGCGTCACCGCCCGGACGCCGCTACGCGGCGTTCGCAAGGCAGTGGCCGCGAACATGACCCGCAGCCGCTCCGAGATCCCGGAAGCCACAGTGTGGGTCGATGTTGATGCCACGGCCCTCGTGGAGATGCGTGCCGCCCTGAAGAAGGTGAACCCGCACAATACCCCAGGCCTCCTGGCATTCATCGCGCGGTTTGTGACGGCCGGATTGAAGAAGTACCCGGCACTGAACACCCGGATTGTCACCACGGAGGACGTGGCCGGCGGGGAGAGCCAAGAGATCGTCGCGTTCGACGGCGTCAACCTAGGCTTCGCCGCACAGACAGGCCGCGGACTGATGGTGCCGTCAGTGCGCAACGCGGACAAGATGAGCGCCCGTGAGTTGGATGCCGAAATCCGCCGGCTCACCGCCGTCGTACGGGAGGGCAAAGCGACGCCGTCCGAGCTGGGCAGCGGCACCTTCACGCTGAACAACTATGGGGTCTTCGGAGTGGACGGCTCCGCGGCGATCATCAACCACCCGGAAGTGGGGATCCTGGGCGTTGGCCGGATCATCGACAAGCCGTGGGTGGCTGACGGGCAGCTTGCCGTCCGAAAAGTCACTGAGCTGACGCTAACTTTTGATCACCGCGTGTGCGACGGAGGAACGGCCGGCGGATTCCTTAGGTACGTGGCTGACGCGATCGAGAACCCCGGGTCCATTCTGGCTGATTTGTAGTAATTCGGTCGCACAGTGAATTGATAATTCGCGACGTTGCGTCCGCAGAGTACCCGCCGACGCGAACCTGGTCCTGGAGACGGAAGTGGAGGTCAGCGTTATCGATCTGTTCCGATATGCGTCGAGACGGTCAACCCAGAGGGAAATGGATTGACGATGCCTTGGCTCGATGGCGCAGGCTATGCTGCTTTACCGGCGAATAGGTCGTCTATAAGTAGCGGTAGGACCATGCGAAAGACCCAAATGATCCGGATGCAGCCGCAAGTACGGTCACGTTCAGCGACGTGGTCGATCCCGCGACGTTGCGGATTGAATTCCCCGGTGTCGTGAATGTCGTTGCTGACTGGGCGACGGCGACAGCAGCACTGCCCGAGGCAACCGCAGCGACGTAGGCTGACTGCCAGCCGCCTCCCATGGTGCCCTTTACGGTCAGTATTCCTGAGGTGTTGGCCGGGATTGGGATGGTGAAAGTTCCACCCGATGCGACACTGATGCCCGTCACAGCGAGGTTCTGATCGCGGTTCACCTGTGTCTGGCAGTGTGGGGGTTCCAAGATATTCATAACGTTGGTTGTCGCCGTGTTCATCAAGTCGTAAGCGCGATTCGTGGCGGTTGTACTATTGTTCCGGGCCCGAAGGAAGGCGGCCAGTGACCCGGCGACATTGATGAGATATGTGGTCGCACCGTTGGGTTGGAAGTCGTTGCCTTCGACCGTGACATAGGAGATATTTCCGCTGCCCCCGCCGAGTTGCACTCCCGTGGCAGTGAAATCCCGGATGAAGTTGCCCCTCACCTGTATACCCCCAGTATCGCCGCTAACACTGACGCCGGTCGGGCATGCCACGATGACATTGCCTGAGATGACCACGCCGATTGGCTGGCCATTGATGCGGTTAATGGAAACGCCGATGGTGCATCCGCTCACTGTGTTCGCTGACACTATGCCGTCACGGCTCGTTTCGGGGAAGATGCCGACTAGGCCATTGCGGACCGTGTTTCCGGTGATTGACCAATTCCGAGCGTTGGACAGGATGGTGCCGTTTTCCCCATATATGTCAATGCAGTTGTCGGCCGTATTCGCCACATAATTGTCAGCTATGACTAGTCCGTCGAACTGGGAACACTGAATGCCGACGCAAGTGCAGTTGGTGACGGTGTTCCTGGTGATACGTAAGTTCGTAGCGGCTGTGGTCCTGGTTCCTCGAACCATGATGCCGTTGCCGTTGGCATTGACCGACTTCACGTTGTCGACCGTTATGTTAGCCAATGCTTCGATCATGATGTTGGAGCACTGTGACGACCCAACCTGATTGGCCTTATTGCCGTCGATAGTGATGCCACTAACTCCGGCGTTCGAAGCACCGCCGTTGCGTGACGATATGGCGCGGTAGAACGCGCCGGCACCGTATGCGTTGTTCTTGACCTTGAGTGTCCCAGTCCCGGACAGTTCCACACCGTCAAGGAGCTTGAGCGACGTCGCTCCGAAGGTTGTGGCGTCGTCCTTGACGTAGTTTATGGAGTCGAGAAGGTATACCCCAGACGGGATGAATACGGACTGCCGCTGGCCCGTAGCCGCGTAGGACGCGTTGGCGTCATTGATGGCGCTCTGGATCGCTGCCCGGTCTACGGCCACTCCATCACCTTTGGCATTGTATGGTGGCGCCTTTACATTCAGAGCCATGTCGCCATTGCGCCCGAAGATGGTGTCCAACGCAGTCCGTGCCGCCCGCCCGGGGGTCGAAACCTCAGTTCCAATAGTTGCGCTGAGGTCCTTCTCGGACATTGGCTGTGGAGGCGCAGCTTCAGCGCGGCCATCGCTGAGACCCGACAAAGCGAACGTCCCAGTAATCGCGCTCGCCAAAGTTCCAAGCCTCAGCAGTCCGCGGCGCTTAACATTGGCGCCACTTACGAATGGCGTCGTACTTTCCCCAGCTTCATTGCCCACGGCTGAACACCCAATTCCAAATGCTGTTTGAAGAGACCCGCTGATGGACCTGAAGAGTCATGCGTTTGGCCGGTACAGCCCTAGCCTCGAGGATGCACCGACGGAATCTTCTTACAGGTAAATCGACATGCCCAAACGCTAATTGGTCGTTGAGAGCCAAACCACAGTAGGAACTACGCGCTTAATTTCATAGTAAATACTCCCTTCCTTTCACACGGTACGTATTCGGTCACGATGGTTACGTGCTGCACCACCATCACCACGTTGAAGTCTCCCTACCGTTCGCTAGTAATTGCGGTCCCCATTCGGTCGATCAAAATCACCGGGGAGACATGAGGGACTCAGGCCGTCAGGCCCGCGGAAGGGGTTCTTTGTTCCTCGCCCAATTGTCCAATGCGTACGTCTGATGGTCCGTGGGCGTTCAATCGGTTGGTACTCGCCTAGGGTGCGCCGTCGGCGGTCAACGACCAACCGACGGTCCGGGCGGTCACGCATACGAGGCCGCCGCCTGTGCGTCGGCTTCAATGCATTTTCCGCTGCGTGGCC
Source organism: Arthrobacter sp. Y81 (assembly GCF_002929335.1). GTDB lineage: Bacteria > Actinomycetota > Actinomycetes > Actinomycetales > Micrococcaceae > Arthrobacter. Next base: position 8,155 of record NZ_PJIL01000004.1, on the reverse strand, counting down.
CCCGTTATCGAGTCCGGGGCCGTGTCGACTGGCATGAGGCCACCCGCGGGCTGCCCCGGTAGAGCGATTCGGTCCGTCGGCGCAAACAGCGGGATACGGCTCTATGAAAGCAGGTCCGAGTGCCTGGTGCACTAGACGCTGACGCCGCTACCGCCGTCACGGGATCCACATGAAGTGACGTGGTTCGTTGTAACCCAATCGGGTGCCCCAAGGTCACAGCAGCATTGCCACGCCGGTTGCCACGAGCCACAGCGACCAGGCGATGTACGTGACGGGCGTCAGCGCGGCTGCCACTTTCCAGCCGTCGCGCTCGAACGGTCCAACGAACTCCAGCGAGCAGACCGCCAGCACCGCACCCACCACAATACCCACCAGACCCAGCCAGGCCGGCACTGCGTCGCTTTGCATGATCGCGGCCCCGACCAGGACGCTCCACGTCCCGGTGAACAGGTAGCCGAGATGCTCGCCCACAGCCACCCCCAGGTACCGGTTGAACGACTGGAAGACGACATCCACCGCCTCCTTCCGCGCCTCGGAGGCGTTGCCCTCGCTCGCCACCCGGGCAAGATACGGCACCAGGAACGGCCAGCGGATCAGACCGAGGAACTGCACCAGGGCAGCCAGTACGCCGACGGTTGAGCCGAGGCTGAGCAGCAGGGGATCGGCGCCGTGCAGGACACCCGCCAGGAGCACCGCCAGCGGCGCCAGCAGGACGGCCGTCATGGCGAACGCCCACCAGAGCAGCACCAGCGCCGGGCGGCCCTGCCGGAAGCGTTCCAGGACTTCACTTGTGGGGCGCCGGAGGATGTCCGGATAGTCGAACTTGGCTGCCAGAGCCGCGAAGGCTGCGTTGAAGGCAAGCGGCAGCAGGATCAGCAGGACGGCCGCTGTGATGGTGGCGTTCACCGGACTGCCTTCTCGGATGCAGCAGCCGCGGCGGCAGGAGTTCCCACGGCCCCACGCGGGGCACCGGGGCCGAGGATACGCCGCAGCACCAGCCCGGTAACAGCCATGGCCATCAGGGCACCGCTGGAACCGAAGGCGACGTAGCCGTTCCCGGCGTCGACGATCACATTCGCGGTGGCCAGCCAGCCGAGGGCCCAGCTCAAGCTGACGGTTGCCGCCCAAACCGCCGTGATACGCAGGCCGCTGCGCAAAACGACCCCCTGGGCTGCGCCGACCACCGCGCCGGTGACCAGCCCCGACATAACGAGTGCCGGCGTCGTGGTTCCCGCCCCGGTGGCGACGGCCGCCAGGGCGCTTCCGGCGCCCATTCCGACTGTGGTGGCGGCGAGCCAGCGCCAGCCTGCGGCACGTCCCAGTGCCAGCCATTGTGCGCCGCCAATCACAGCTCCGGCGATGACGCCTGCCAGTGCCGCCGTGAGCGGGCCTGTGACTGAGCCGGCCATCTGGAAGGCCAGCCAGCCTCCCACCGGGAAGCCGAGGAATGTTGGTGCCCAGCGTAGGAATGACATTGGAGGATCTCCTCTTGCAGTGGTTGTGTACTAAGTACGCTACGCCATAACGTACACTGTACACAAGAGTCCTGCGACTCAACTTTTCCGATTGAAAGACGGTGCCATGCCTTCGAAAACCTCGACGGAACCCCGCAGCCGCCGCGCCCGGAACTCGCTGACCGTGGACGCCATCCTGGACGCCGCGGAGCAGGTGGCGGCAACCGGGTTCGAATCGCTGACTGTCCGGGCCGTTGCGGTGGCGCTGGAGGCCGCGCCCATGTCCCTCTACCGCTACTTCGCCACCAAGGACGAGCTGGTGGACGCACTGCTCAACCGGGTGCTGGGGCGGTTCACGGCTCCACCGGAAACTGCCAGCTGGCCGGACGACCTGGCGGCGTTCGCACGGAACCACCGCCGGATGCTGCGCGACCATCCGTGGGCCGTCACCCCGCTGATCGGACACCCGTATCCGGGAGCGAACGCCCTGCCCATCGGTGAAGCCGCGCTGCGTATCCTGCAGCGTGCAGGCATCACCGGGGACGCCGCGGTCGCCGCCTTCAGCGGAATAGTGGCACTGAACTACGGCTGGTCCTCCTTCGTCCTCGCCCGCGAGGCCGCCAGCGGCGGGGGAGCGGTGCAGCTGCCGCCGGCGCCGCCGGAGTTTCCGCTCACCGCGGCGGCGGCCGGTCCCATGAACCGCTACGGGAGCGAAGACCACTACGAGTGGACCCTGAAACAGCTGCTCGCCGGTATCGCAGCCGACAGCCGGCGTTAGCCGTCGCCCTGCGGCCGGGGCTGTGAACTGGGCAGGGACCGGGCGGACTGCCAGCGTGACAGCCGCGATGCCGGCAGGAGCAGCAGCCACAGCAGCGGTGTGTAGGAGTTCAGGAAGAACGCGGCCGGATGCTGAGCAGGAAGACCGCCGGCACGGCCATGCGGGCGGTGAACACCCGCCGGTGCACGTGCGCGGTCATCCCCGGATCCATGAGTTTCGCATGCCGGGCGTAACTCCAGATCACGGCCATCAGCAGGTAGATCGCGGCGATGTTGGTGGCGTACAGAATGCTCGGCCAGGGGGTGGGGTCGTCCCCGTATTCGCTGAGGACCGAGGTGGGCGCCGGGAGCATGGCGATGAAGAACAGCAGGGCCAGGTTCAGCCAGGCGAGCGTCGGAGTGAAATGGCGGATCAGGGCGAAATCCGAGTGGTGGGACAGCCATGTCTTGGCGATGATCACAAACGACAACGCGTAGGCGAAGAGTTCCGGAAGGGCGTCGACCAGGGCGCCGTCCAGCTGTGCCGCCGCCATGCCCTCGGGCAGTTTCAGGTCCAGGGCCAGCAGGGTCAGGGCGATGGCAAAGACGGCGTCACTGAAAAACACCATCCGCTCCAGGGACGTTCCGGATTCCATGCGGGCACCTCCGCTTCCTCGGCCGGGCAACTGAAGTACGGCACAGGTTGCTCGCCTGCGCCGAACAAGGCGATGACCGCTGTTTTGGTCCGCCGCCGCGTGCCTTTCATCAGGCTTCCACCAGTAAGGCGTGGGTAGAATCGAGGCCTAAGATCGCCGGAACGCATGAATACGGAGAACAGAATGTCGCGATGGATGGAGGTCGGCCAGGGCAACCATGTGCTGACCACCGAAGGCTCGAAGCTCAATACCGGACTCATAGTCGGCGCCGAACGCGCCATGGTGATCGACACCGGCGGCGGACCGCGGCAGGGCCGGGAAATCCTGGCCGCCGTGCGCGAAAAGACCCAGCTGCCGCTGGTGGTGGTGAACACCCACGCCCACTACGACCATTTCTTCGGCAACGCCGTTTTCGCGGACGACGGCGTCACCGAGTTCTATGCGCACGAGAACTGTGCGCGCGAGATTGAGGAAAACGGGGACCGGCAGCGCCGCATGGTCGCCGTCCTGGAACCCGAAATGGCTACCGGCGAAGGCGCCGACGCCGAACTCGTGGTTCCGAACGCGATCGTGAAGGACCAGCCCGTCCTGGTGGACCTCGGCGGCCAGACCGTCACGCTGTTCTACCTGGGCCGCGGCCACACCGACGGCGACCTGCTGGTGGGAACCTCCACCACCCTGTACGCCGGCGACCTGGTGGAGCAGGGCTCGCACCCGTCCTTCGAAGACGCCTTCCCGGAGGAATGGGCCGACGCCCTGCGGCACCTGTCCGCACTGCGCCACCGCTACGAGTTCCTCATCCCGGGCCACGGCGAACCCTGCAGCGACCAGTTCGTGAAGACCATGGCCAACACCATGAGCACGGCCGTGCGTCAGGCCATCCAGTCCATCCGTGACACCCCGAGCGACGCCACCAAGGCCATCCCGGTGCTGCCGTACGGGCCGGAGCAGTCCCGCTGGTTCATCAAGCGCCTGCAGGAGACCCGCGCGCACCACTAGGATTTCGCCGCCACCGAGAATCGCGTCATTGTTCGCTCAGGTTCGGCTTCCGCGGTGCGGCCCATCGTTCCCTGCCATTGCCTGGCAGGGTCCAGGGCGAGGACGCGCGAGACAGCCCATCGGGGGCAAGAAGTGCGATGGTTGCGCGCGACAAATCAGACCTGACGTCCTAGGAACAGGCACCGGGACGGCTGTCAACACCCGGGCCCAAAACGGTTGCTACTGAGTCGTCGAGGAGCGCAAGACGGCAACCTTCAGACATAGCTGATAATCGCATTGTCACGAATCCCAACAACTGTTGGTTCGGCAAGTTCTGCGATCGCGAGTAGGAAGCCCTGCGGATTCGACCGACCCCAACTCGGAACTTCTCGAGGAGCCTAAGTAGGGAACTAGCCGGTCTTGCGTGCCGTACTCAGCGAGCGTGGAGGTGGCAGTGAAAGAGTGAAGCATGAGCAACTACAGCCGCCACGAAAAGCGCTCCCTGACCTCGACCCGAGGGTGGCCCTACCTCAAATTCGGGTCACTCATCCTGCTGGCCGGCGTTACGGCATGGGTCCTCGTTCTTGCGGTGACCCGGTAGCCAAGAACTAAGCCTGGCTTACGATGGCGTCAGGTGGTCCGTCTTCGCTGTGCCCGCGGCTTGGGCGGGCCGCCGCCTAATTCGCGGCCTCGGCGAGAAGGTGCGTTGCGAGTTCGGCGACTTCGGTAGGGAGGGCACTCGACCAGCTGGCCGGATACGCATGCACCCATGTTGTCCACGCGGTAAGACGCGATGCCTGCGCTTCCGCCGGATGGCGGCTGGTGGAGCGTCGAGCGGGTGTTCCAGTTCGCCACGCTGTGTGTGGCGCCTGACGTGAAACCGTGCGGTCAGCAAAGGAACGACTCGGTCTTTCGGGCTGCTGGTCAGTACAGGCAAGTGTCGCGTGAGGCCAAAGACAGGTACTGGCTACTGAGGTGCAGGCGGGTGTCCGGTACATAGCCTTGGGCCATGATCACACTGATGCATGACGGGCGCCGGCGGAACTCGCGCCCGGAGCGCCAAGCCGGATTCAGCCCCGAGGATTTGGGCTGGACCGTTCTGTCGGTCGTTGCCGCCGTTGTGTTGCTCCCTGCAATCGGCCTCAAGGCTGCGGCTGGAGCACTAAGGCGAGGCAACGTGCGGGACGGGGACGCGGCCGGTCACATTCGGTCTTAGGCTGGTCCGGCCATCCCAAGCTGGCTTAATATGTGGCTCAGGCGGCCCGCCTCTTCTCTTGCCCAAAGCTGATGCGTGCTGCCACCTGCTTCCGGGCGCCGGCCCTGAAAAACAGATGCCTTCAAGGGACTGGCAATTTGTAAAGTCGTTGTTACACTCATGCTTGACGCGGATTCCGCGGTCTCTATTTCCCGCGGTCCGGCTCCTTGGGGGGGTCGACGCCTGGCCCCAAGGATTTCGCGATGTCTCATGCCCTGCGCACCCGTCTGTCCGCCCGCTTACTGATTCCCGGTGTTCTGGCCCTGGTCTGCGGCTCGGTGGTTTCACTTCCGGCCGCCGCCGATGATGCGCCGGCGCTTCCGGTTGCGCCCGCCACACCAGCCGTCAGTTCCGGCGCTGCGACCGACCAGTTCATTGTGAAGTTCAAAGAGAGGGCCGCGGCGGGATCCCGCCTGCGGACGGAGTCCCTCGGCAAAGTGGCCAAGGACGTAGGGGTCCCCGTGACCGACGTCCGCGGGACAGCCGCGGGTGCCCGCGTCCTGCGGGCCGAACGCACGCTGGATGCCGGTGAAACCGAAAAGGCGCTGGCGGCGCTGAGGGGGGATCCCGCCGTCGAGCACGCCGAACCGGACATCCGGATGTACCCCACGGCGGCGATTCCGAACGACCCGTACTACCCACAGCAGTGGGGCCTCCAGGCCAATGGTGGATTGGGCTCGATCCACCTGCCTGGCGCCTGGGACGTCAGCAAGGGTGCCGGCGTCGTCGTGGCCGTGGTCGACACCGGCATCACGAGCCACTCGGACCTGAACGCCAACGTCCTCCCGGGCTACGACATGATGTCCGATCCCGCCTATTCGCGGGATTCCGACGGCCGCGACCCGAACCCGCGCGACGAAGGTGACTGGACCGCGGCCGGCGCGTGCGGGGACGGCCGCCCGGCCAGCCCGTCCTCGTGGCACGGCACCCAGGTGGCAGGCATCATCGCCGCAACGGCCAATAACGCCACAGGCATCACCGGAGTGGCACCAGAGGCTAAACTCCTCCCGGTCCGTGCCTTGGGCCCGTGCGGCGGCTACATGTCCGACATCACGGACGGCATCATCTGGGCCGCCGGAGGAAGCGTCGCTGGCCTGCCCGCCAACCCGACCCCCGCCCGGGTCATCAACCTCAGCCTCGGCGCCACCGTCCCCTGTTCGGCGACCTTCCAGAACGCCGTCGACTTCGCCTACAACAGCGGAGCTGCAGTGGTGGTCGCGGCGGGAAACGAGAGCCGGCCGGCTGCGGACACAAGTCCTTCCAATTGCCAGCGCGTCATCTCTGTGGCGGCAATGGACCCTTATGGCACGCTGGCCCCCTACTCGAACTACGGCGCTGCCGTTGATGTGGCGGCGCCGGGCGGCGACATGACCCATGCTCCGCAGCACGGAATCGTAGTGACGTTCAATCAGGGCACCCAGGCGGCCTCCTCCGAAACCTATGCGTATTCCGAAGGGACCTCCATGGCCGCCCCGCATGCGTCCGGAGTCGCCGCCCTCCTGATGTCCCGGCTGGGAGACCAAGTCACTCCGGCCGGTGTGGAAACGCGGCTCAAGGACACGGCCAGGAACAATGTCTTCAGCTGTGCCAAAGGCTGCGGAAGCGGCACGGTGACCGCGGCGGCGGCACTCACCTTTCAGCCCGACCGTGAAATAGCCGGAAGCGCCCCCATCATCAGTGGGCAGGCCGCCGTCGGATACAACATTTACGCGGACGTCCGCACTTGGACACCCAGCGACATCAGCTTGTCCTATCAGTGGAACCGCAACGGCGCTCCCATTCCGGGAGCGCAAGCGTCGGGGTACTTGATCCAACCGGACGACGCCGGGACCACCCTCACGGCCACCGTCACCGCGAGCCGGTTCTTCGGGAAAAGCGTGACGTTCACTTCTGCGCCGACGGCGCCGGTGGCGGCTCTGGTCATCGCGCCGGATCACGTATACATCTCGGGGCAGGCCATCGTCGGCGGCCGACTGACGGCATACCCGGGAGGGTGGTATCCCCAGCCGGTTGTCTTGTCCTACCAGTGGCTGCGCGCCGGCGCCCCGATTCCCGGCGCCGTAGGCAGCACCTACACGCCCACGGCGGACGACAAGGGCAAGCCGCTAGCCCTCCGCATCAACGGCACGAAGGCCGGGTACACTCCGGCCGAACGGACCAGCGAAGAAACGGCCGTTGTGGCCACGGGGGCAATTCCGGCGCCCGTGCAGTTCACGGACAAGCTCGGAACCCCCAACGACACCTACACGGTGCCCGCTTCCGAAGGGGTGGAGTACCTGGTGGCCGGCAACGTGGTCCCGGCGGGGACCTACCCGGGCGCCGGCAACATGGGGGTGATGGCCCGAGCCACCGCGGGCTACGCACTGGTAGCCGGCAGCGTTGCCTCATGGACCCACATGTTCGACTCCGCCGTGTTCCGAGACATCAATAAGGACTCGGCATTTGCCCTGGAGATCAACTGGCTGGCAACCGAGGAGATTACCCAGGGGTGGGCCGAATATGACGGGACGCGGACGTTCCGTTCCGCCGAGCCGGTGAACCGGGACCAGATGGCCGCTTTCCTGTACCGGCTGGCCGGCAATCCGGACTTTGTCCCGCCTGCTGTCTCGCCGTTCGCCGACATCCCGACCAACCATGCCTTCTACCGGGAGATCTCCTGGCTGGCGGAGAAGCAGATCAGCACGGGCTGGAGGGAAGCGGATGGCACCAGGACCTTCCGGCCGGGCGCAACGGTCAACCGCGACCAGATGGCAGCCTTCATCTACCGCCACGCCGGTTCACCCGACTACGTGCCCGAAGCCCAGTCGCCGTTTGTGGACATTCCCACGGACCACGGTTTCTACAAGCAGATTTCGTGGCTGGCCAAGAACGGCATCAGCAACGGCTGGGCGGAATCGGCCACCTCGCGCACCTTCCGGCCGGGCGCGTCCATCCTCCGGGACCAGATGGCCGCTTTTATGTACCGCTACGCGGCGCAGCGCTGATATGTAGGTCCGGTTGTCAAGGGGGCAGAGGTGAGCGGCTCCAGGCTTTTGGTTCCTGGGGCCGCTCACCGT
>NZ_PJIL01000047.1 GCF_002929335.1 Arthrobacter sp. Y81 | reverse complement strand
CGGTATATATCAAGCTGTTTGTGACAGCTGGTTGGTTTTGTAGTTGATGCCGGCGTGGGTCGGGGCGGCTGGTGCGGTGGGTTTGTTTCGGTAGCGGTGAGGATGCCGGGCGTGGCAGGCGTTGAGGGTTGCTTGGCGGCGCCGGCGTGTCTGGTCGACTCGTCCTTCGTGGACGGTGTCGGGCGTGTAGTAGTTCAGGCCGCTGTGGCGGTGGTTGGCGTTGTAGTCAGCGAAGAATGCCGCCATGTAGTCGCGGGCGTGCTGGAGGTCCTGGAATCGGCGGGGAAAGTCCAGGTCGTATTTCACTGTCTTGAACAGGGATTCCGAGTAGGGGTTGTCGTCGGAGACCCGGGGCCGGGAGTAGGTCAGTGTGATGCCCAGGGACTGGGCAAGCTGGATGGTGCTGCCGGCGCGCATGGGTGCGCCGTTGTCGGCGTGGAGCACGGCAGGGTGCTGTCGGTTTTCGGTGACCGCGCCTTTGATCAGTGCGGCGGCGAGGGCGGCCGTTTCGGTGTGTTCGACGCGGTGTCCGACGACTCTGCGGGAGAACACGTCCAGGATCGCGTAGAGCCGGTAGGTGTGTTTGCCCGGGCCGTGGAGCATCGTGATGTCCCAGCTCCAGAGCTGGTTCGGGGCGGTCGCGTGCAGGATGGGTTTGGCTCGTTTGGGGCCGGTTCCCGTGCGCTGTTCGCGGCGGTCGCCGTTCTGCCCGTTCCGGGCCACGATGCGGTGGGCGGCGGCGATGGAGAAGAAACAGTGCCCGGCGTCGAGCATCCGGTAGTAGGCCTGGGTGACGGAAAGGTTGGCGTATTCCCTGGAGTTCAGCAGCTCCATGAAGGCCTCGGCTTCGGCGTCGGTGATGCGGTTCGGGTAGGCGCGGTCCGGATGGGGCACCATGATCCCCGGCGGCGTGGCCGGGCTCAGACGCCGGTACCAGGCCGTGCGGTGAACGCCCACCAGGGCGCAGGCCTTCACCGCGGACCAGCCGGCTGTGATCAGTTTCCCGGCAAAGGTCAGGGCGATGTCTTTCCAGGTTTTGGCGTCAGCCACTCCGGCCGGCCCGGCTCCGGCTCCTCCACTTTTGGATCCGTCGCCGCCGCGCTCTTGGCCATCGCGTCCAAGAGCGCGGAAGCTTTTCCCAGAATGTCCACGGCAGCCTCGGACCGCGCCAGCTTGGCCTTGAGGATTTCGTTTTCCTTCAAGACCCGTGTGAGCACCTGCTTATCGCCCGCGTTCAATCGCTGGTCCTCCTCTAGGTTGTCGGATCTGGACCTCAGCTCCCCGGACTCCCGCTCGCGGCACCAACGGTTCATGGTGCCCTCGGTGATGCCAGCAGCCCTGATGAATGCGGCCTTAGAGCCCCACTCGAGGCATTTGTCGTACTCGTCCAGAATCGCGTGCTTCTGGTCGGTAGTGAAGTGCTTCCGGTTCGAAACACGAACAGGCATAACGAAATCCATGACGGACCTTCCCCCGCTCCGAGCACCGGCTCCAGCAACAGGGAACCTGTCACACAACAGCCTGACACACAGGGGA
>NZ_PJIL01000046.1 GCF_002929335.1 Arthrobacter sp. Y81 | reverse complement strand
TGACCGACGAGCCGAAACACAGGGGGTCCTCCAGGGCCCCCCGCGCCTCCCAGGCCAGGAACGTGGACCGGTCCCGGGGAACGTTGGTAGGCAGCTGGGAAGGGAGCGAGTGGGCGCTAAGCCCGCATTTGATCGACTGAAGCAATGGGAATGCTGGCCAGTGATCCGCGACCACTACGCCGCCAAGGACATGAGCGAGCGAGACCTCTACAAGCACATCAAGAATCTATTGCAGGAACGACACGTGCGCTGGGGGCGTGCCGTCTGATGTTTGTTTGCCAAATACACAAACAAGCCAAACACGCTGACATAGCAGCTCCCGGCCAAGGCGGTGATGGTCATGGCGATTGAGCAACTGCCAGACGGGCGTTGGAAAGTCGATGTCGAGCCGATCAAGGGCAAGCGCTTCCGCAAGACCTTCAAGACCAAGGGCGAGGCTCAGCGGTTCGAGGCGACCTGTCGATCCAAGCTGATCGAAAGTCCGCAATGGTCACCGAAACCGAAGGATCGTCGCCGTCTCTCCCAACTGGTGGAATGCTGGGGGCGTCTGCATGGTGGTTCGCTGGCCGACTACGAAGGTCGCCGCGTCATCATGGATCGCATGGTCGAACGCCTGAAAGACCCTGTGGCCATAGCCTTCACTGCTACCGATTTTGCGGAATACCGCGCCAAGCGCCTCGCGTCCGGTATCAGCCCGAAAACGATGAACAATGAGCTGTCCTACCTGCGGGCGCTGTTCAATGAGCTACGGCGACTCGGTGAAATCGAGTTCGATAATCCGCTCTCGATGCTCAGGGCGATTCGGGTCCAGGAACGGGAGCTGTCCTACCTCGACAGCCATCAGATCGACCGGCTGTTCCTGGTACTGCGCAGCATGGTCCACCCACACGTGGAGCTGATCGCCACGATCTGTTTGGTGACGGGTTGCCGATGGGGTGAAGCGCAAGGGCTCACGATTAGTCGGGTGGGCGATGGCATGCTCCAGTTCGTGAACACGAAGTCGAAGCGTCGCCGTGTGGTGCCGATCGATCCGAAGCTAGCGGAGCGGATACGCCAGCACCTTCGGGAACACGGTGCGTTCACCAACTGCCGGGATCGGTTCGATGAAGCTGTGTCGCGTGCCGGGCTGGGTCTGCCTGCCGGACAAAAGTCGCATGTGTTGCGGCATACCTTCGCCTCACACTTCATCGCGAACGGTGGCAATATCCTGACCTTGCAGAAGATCCTCGGTCACTCGTCCCTGGCGATGACAATGCGCTACGCGCACCTTGCGCCCGATCATCTGCAAGACGTGTTAGCGTTTGGTCCTGCTAGGGATTTTCGACACTTCTTCGACACTCCCGCCTCCGAGCTACAGTTGGGGCAGGAAAATTCCTTGTAAATCAATAAGGAAGGCAATCGCACCCGGTGGTGCGGCCGGGCTTCAACCCCGGTTGGGGGCGGCAGCCGCTCCCGGGTGGGTTCGACTCCCACTGCCTTCCGCCAATTTAGGCTTAGCGGTCGCATCGTGGAATCGGCACATCGAGAGAGCTGAGGCTAAAGGTTGAAGA
>NZ_PJIL01000045.1 GCF_002929335.1 Arthrobacter sp. Y81 | reverse complement strand
CGGGTCGGGCACAAGGCCGGGCAGACGGTGGAGGTCGACTGGTCGGGGCCGACGATGCAGTTGGCCGATCCGGTCACGGGCAAGGCCAGGACCGTTTATCTGTTCGTGGGATGCCTGCCTTTCAGCCGGTATGCGTTCGTCGAACCCACCCTGGACATGAAGCAGGACACCTGGTTGCGGGCCCACTGGCGATGTTCGAGGCCTTCACGGGTTCGGTGCCGCGGATCGTGCCGGACAATCTGAAGACCGGTGTCATCAAGCATCCCCGCGAGGGCGAGGTCGTGCTCAATGACGCTTACCGCGAGATGGCGGCGCACTATTCGGCGGCGGTGCTGCCCGGACGTGTCAGAGCACCGAAGGATAAGGCCAGCGTGGAAAACACGGTCGCCCACGTGGCTACCTGGATCATCGCCGGGCTGCGCCAGCGACAATTCACCTCGTTGCCGGAGCTCAGGGCCGCCATCATCGAGCGAGTGGCGGCCTACAATGCGGAGCCGTTCCAGAAGCGGCCCGGGTCCAGAGCCGGCGTGTTCGCAGCCGAGGAGCAGCCGCTGCTGACGGGGTTGCCGGCGGCGGCCTACGAGATCAGCAGGTGGGTATACGGGCGCCGGGTGGGCCGGAACGGGCACGTGGTCTGGGAGAGGAACTACTACTCGGTGCCCTTTGCCAATATCGGCACCAAGGTGGACCTGCGGATCACCGATCGGGTGATTCAGGCCTACCGGGGCACCGAACGGCTGACCAGCCACCTGCTGCTGCCCGAGGGCGCGGCCAACGAGTACCGCACCAACGACGCCGACCTGCCCGCCGGCGAGAAGTACCGGCAGTGGGATCCGTCCCGGGTGCGGGAGTGGGCCGCACGGATCGGCCCGGCGGCGGTGACCGTGGTCAACCGGATCTTCGAGTCCGTCCCGGTCGACGAGCAGGGCCTGGACGCAGCACTGGCCGTGTTGCGGCTCTCCCGGCGTTACTCGGCCGAACGGGTCGAGGCAGCCTGCCGGCTTGCGTTGGCAGGCCGCGTGCGGTCCCCGCGGTATGCGCATCTGCAGCCGATCCTGGCCACAGAGCAGGACAAAGCCGCCGGGCTCAGGCCACCACGGGATGAACCGGCCGAACACGGCGGATACGTGCGCGGCGCCGAATACTACGCAGGTGGTGCCAAGTGAGCGGGATCGATATCGAAACCAAGCGCAAGCTCCGTGAGATGGGTGCCGCCCCGATGCTGGAGGCGCTCGAGGCCCAGGACGAGACGCTCGTGCTCGGCATGGCCTTCGAGGAACGGCTGCGGCTGGTCGTCGACGAGGCCCACTCCGGGTTCAACCACGCCAAGGTTGAGGGACTGATCCGGCGGGCCGGGCTACGCTACCCGGGCGCGGATCTGCGCCGGCTCGACCTCGTGGACGAGCGTGGTCTGGACCGGAACGTGATCGCCCAGCTCGGCACGTGTTCGTTCATTGAACGGCAGCAGAACGTCGTGTTTCAAGGATTCACCGGATCCGGGAAGTCGTACCTGGGGTGCGCTCTGGCCAAGCAGGCCTGCCAGCACCGGATCCGGGCCCACTACGTCCGCATGCCCGACCTTGAGGAGGCCTGGGCGCTGGCGAAGGACAAGCCACAGGGACAAACCAAATTCCTGAAGAAGTACGCGGCCTTCACCCTGCTCGTGATCGACGAATGGCTTCTCGACCACCCCGACGAGGGCATGCGCAGCATGCTGCTGGAGCTGCTGGAGCGCCGGTACGACACAGCTTCGACCGTGTTCTGCACCCAGTACGCCAAGAAAGACTGGCACCAGCGGCTCGGCTCCGGGGTCCACGCCGACGCGATCATGGACCGCATCGTGCACAACACCATCTGGGTCGATACCGGCAACCACAACATGCGTGAACACGCCACCATGACGCAGTGAGAAAACGTCGGTGGGAGCCGGTGGCCCCCACAACCTCGGCCACTGGCCCCCACCGGCAATATCAATGGCCCCGAAAGGCAATATCGGGTGGCTTCCAAACCTTCAAATACTCA
>NZ_PJIL01000044.1 GCF_002929335.1 Arthrobacter sp. Y81 | reverse complement strand
GATGCCCTGGGCGACATTGTGTACGTGGACCTGCCCGAGGTTGGCGCCGCGGTGACCGCGGGGGAGACCTGCGGTGAGGTGGAGTCCACGAAGTCCGTCTCGGACCTGTACTCCCCGGTGACCGGCGAGGTCACGGAGATCAACCCCGCCGTCGTTGACGACCCGGCGCTGATCAACAGTGACCCGTACGGTGCCGGCTGGCTGTTCAAGGTGGCTGCGGAGTCCGAGGGGCCGCTGCTCTCGGCGCAGGAGTACGCATCGAAGAACGGTGGCGAACTGTGAGCGGGGCAGGTGCCGCAGGCACCGCAACGGCGTTTGAGCAGGTAGTCTCGCCGAGCCTGGACGCGCAGCTGTCCGAGCTGGACCCGGAGATCGCGGCGAAGATCGACGACGAACTGGCCCGCCAGCGCACGGGCCTGGAGATGATTGCGTCGGAGAACCATACGGCCGTGGCGGTGATGCAGGCGCAGGGTTCGGTGCTGACGAACAAGTACGCCGAGGGGTACCCGGGCAAGCGGTACTACGGTGGTTGTGAGCACGTTGACGTGATCGAGCAGCTGGCGATTGACCGGGTGAAGGCCTTGTTCGGTGCGGAGTTCGCGAACGTGCAGCCGCACTCGGGCGCGCAGGCGAACGCTTCGGTGATGCACGCGCTGATCAAGCCGGGCGATACGATCATGGGCCTGAACCTCGCGCACGGCGGGCACCTGACGCACGGGATGAAGATCAACTTCTCCGGCCGGCTGTACAACGTGATCCCGTACCAGGTCCGTGAAGAGGACCACCGGATCGACATGGCCGAGGTGGAGCGCCTGGCACAGGAGCACAAGCCGCAGCTGATCGTTGCCGGCTGGTCCGCGTATGCCCGGCAGCTGGACTTCGCCGAGTTCCGCCGGATCGCGGACTCGGTGGGGGCGTACCTGATGGTGGACATGGCGCATTTCGCCGGGCTCGTCGCCGCAGGCCTCCACCCGAGCCCGGTCCCTTACGCGCACGTGACGACCTCCACGACGCACAAGACCCTGGCCGGTCCGCGCGGCGGGATCATCCTCTCCAACGACGCCGCGATTGCGAAGAAGATCAACTCGGCGGTGTTCCCGGGCCAGCAGGGCGGGCCGCTGGAGCACGTGATCGCGGGCAAGGCGGTGGCGTTCAAGATCGCGGCGTCCGCGGAGTTCAGGGAACGCCAGGAGCGCGTTCTGGCCGGTGCCCGGATCCTGGCCGCGCGGCTGGTCCAGCCGGATGTGACCGCCAAGGGGATCAACGTGATCTCCGGCGGCACGGACGTGCACCTGGTCCTGGTGGACCTGCGCGACTGCGAGCTCAACGGCCAGGAGGCCGAGGACCGGCTCGCGGAAATCGACATCACGGTCAACCGCAACGCGGTGCCGTTCGATCCGCGCCCGCCGATGGTCACCTCCGGGCTGCGGATCGGCACCCCGGCGCTGGCGACCCGCGGGTTCGGCGAGGCGGCCTTCGCCGAGGTCGCCGATATCATCGCCGAGGCGCTGATCGCCGAGGCCGGCGCGGACCTCTCCGGCCTGCGTTCCCGGGTCGAAGCCCTCGCCGACGCCCACCCGCTCTACCCCTCGGTTGCCAACCTCGGCTAGAGGACGTATGACAGAAGTACAGATCACGACGCCGGGCGGCCGCCACAAGCTGCCGCCCGGCGCCGCGTATCCGGCAGTGTGCCCGCCGACCGGCGGTACGCGGCCTTCCGGCAGGACCATCTGCCGGACCACAGTTAGACCTAGTTAGGAACCGATCATGGCCGTTGGAGTCTTTGACCTTTTTTCCATCGGGATAGGACCGTCCAGTTCACATACGGTGGGTCCGATGCGGGCTGCCGCGGTGTTCGCCGAGGAGCTCAAGGGCTCCGGCGCGCTGGACAGGGTGGCGTCGCTGCGTGTCGACCTGTACGGTTCGCTCGCCGCGACCGGGCAGGGCCACGGCACGATGACGGCCATCCTGTTGGGCCTGGAGGGCTTCCACCCGGAGAAGATCCTTCCCGATGAGGTGGAGGAGCGGCTGGCTGCCATCGCCGAGTCCGGGAAACTGCAGCTGGCGGGGTCCGTGCAGCTGCCCTACGGGGTGCAGGACATGGTGCTGCGGCCGCTGACCATCCTGCCGCGGCATACCAACGGCATGACGTTCACGGTCTCCGACGCGGCCGGGGAGGTCCTGCACCGTGCCACGTTCTTCTCGGTGGGCGGCGGCTTCATCGTCCGCGAGGGCGAGGAGGACGCGGCGCTGAAGGAACTCGATGAGTCCAAGAAGGAGCTGCCGCTGCCGTTCCGCACGGCCGCGGAGCTGCTGGGCCGCTGCCAGTCCAAGGGCCTGTCCATCGGGGAGATCATGTTCGTGAACGAACGTGACTCCCGGTCGGAGGAGGAGATCCGGGCGGGCCTGTTGCACATCTATTCGGTGATGGAAGGCTGCGTGGAAACCAGCCTGAAGCGTGAGGGGCTGCTGCCCGGCGGGCTGAAGGTCCGCCGTCGGGCCCCGGACTGGCACGAGCGGCTCCTGAAGGAAAGCCGGGACCATGATCCCGGGTACCGGGACCCGAAGTACTGGCAGGAATGGGTGAACCTGATCGCGCTGGCCGTGAACGAGGAGAACGCCTCCGGCGGCCGGGTGGTCACCGCCCCGACGAACGGTGCCGCCGGCATCATCCCGGCCGTGCTCTACTACGCGCTGCATTTCGCCCCCGGCATGGATGTGGCCACCCAGCAGGACCGGGACGATGTGGTGGTGAAGTTCCTGCTGACCGCGGCCGCGGTCGGGGTGCTGTACAAGGAACAGGCCTCGATCTCCGGCGCCGAGGTCGGCTGCCAGGGCGAGGTCGGCTCGGCGTCCTCGATGGCCGCCGCCGGGCTGGCCGAAGTCATGGGCGGGACCCCGCAGCAGGTCGAGAACGCCGCGGAAATCGCGATGGAACACAACCTCGGCCTGACCTGCGACCCGATCGGCGGGCTGGTGCAGATCCCCTGCATCGAACGCAACGCCATCGCCGCCGCGAAGGCCATCAACGCCGCCAAAATGGCGCTCTGGGGCGACGGCACGCACCGGGTCTCCCTCGACGAAGTCATCGTGACCATGCGCGAAACCGGCAAGGACATGAGCTCCAAATACAAGGAAACCGCCATGGGCGGCCTCGCCGTCAATGTCGTGGAGTGCT
>NZ_PJIL01000043.1 GCF_002929335.1 Arthrobacter sp. Y81 | reverse complement strand
CGTTGTCTATAGTCAGAATATGACCCAGATTTAGTGCAGTCCAATACTTAATTGGGACTTTATATATGCTGTGGATGCAATAATAGCTGTCATTCGGCGAACTCTTCCGGCGTTCCTTCAGGTTCATCTTGTGACGCCCCCAACGGTGGATTCATGAGTGGATGGATGGATCGATGCATCGATGGATGAACGCGGCGGAAGGCTGGACTGGATGCAGTCGCAAGGGAAGTTGTACGCGCATCACAAAGGATGCCCGGGGGAGCGCTTGTAGGTCCGTGCAGTGGACGTTTGCCACGAGGTTCGCCGAAGAACGGCGAAACAGGCTCCGAAATCGGCTGCTCAACCGGAACGCGAGCCACGGCAGGGGTGTCCTGGAGGCTGGAGCCGTTCAAGTCCGCGATCGATGCCATGCTGGTCGAGGACACCACGACGACCGGATCCACCAAGGAAGATCCTAGCCGGATCAATCATGGGATTCCGCACCATGAGGCAGGACTTCGCATAAGAACAGCCGCTTCTGGCGCCGCTGCGCGTTTTCGAGTCGAGTCCGCTGACACCCCGGGTGGGCCGGTCGTCGATGATCGCGGTTCGGAGGGTGAAGCACTCGATGCCGCTTCCAGGCTGATGCGCTCGGTCAGTGCATGTGACGAACCGCTGGCCAAACGCACGCAACCCGCACAATCATCCGCGTCGAAGGTGAACATCTCATGAGCACTGCAACACCGTCTTCGACGATCACCCCGACGCTGCGCCGGTTGGGTGGGCTGACCGAACAGGCTGGGTTCGGGCCATGGATTTGGCCTGCCGGCGGATCAGCTTACCCCCAATCCATGCCGTGCTCGATGAAGCGCTCACCGTCGCGGGGCAGGAACAACTCTCCTACCAGGGGTTCTTGGCCGAATTGCCACCGCTTGGAATTGGCCGAGGGCAGTTCGTCTGCGTCTGGCCAACCACCAGACCATCCCACCTTTGAATGAGAAAAATTCCCTATCAACTCCTAACGCCGAGCACACTGCCTCACTCAGTCGGCCAACGCCTGAACCATCGTGGGACGACGTGATGACCTGTGACTATTGGTCGAATACCCCAGGGAAGTCGCGGGAGGAGCCTATCGGGCGCCTCACCTCATCGAACCCCGACAGATGGTCCATGTGGTCCGCCCCCAGAGCGTGTTCATAGATAATGTGAGTGCGGGTGGAAGCAACGACCGGATGCATGCTCACCTGGGTGGCAACAATGTCCCTCAGCTGATTCGTCGAAGTGCAGACCAAGTGGATCAAGAAGTCTTCGTCTCCGCCCATGAAATACAGATTCAACACGCTCGGAAGCCGAGTCAACAAATTGGCATACTCCTGAACGTGCGGTCGAGCCTGTGCGCGTAAACGAACGAAAACCATAGCCTGTATCGGCAACCCGACCCTCTTGAAGTCGATTTCAGCGTGGGACGACTTGAGTACCCCTGCCCGTTTTAGAGCCGATGCCCGAACAGATACGGTCGACGGGGACACGTTTAGGAGTGCCGCGAGCTCCGATATCGTTATCCGCCCATTTCTGACGAACTCCCAGAGTATCTGTTCGTCTAGCTCATCTACCAGCTCGTACGCGCTGCCCGCGGCCTGGCCGGGGTTACCAACTTTTGTCATCTATCTCGCTTCCATGCATCGCCACTGGTCAGTTTGCGTGGTCCCACCGAAGACCGTCGCTACTTTGTGCCCCCGCGGCAGTGACTTCATGTCACTGATCACAGTGCGCCCTCGTCGCAGTAAAGGTGGGTTGGCAAGATCGTTTTGCCGCTTATCACATTACCGTTTGTCGCCGCGTGAACGGTGAGCCCTGTCACAGTCGACCCCGCCTCCCGCACGATGGCCAAGCATAGGGAGGCCCTCCTCATGGCGGTGACGTCGACTGCTAACAGATATGAGGGCCCTTCCCGCATGGTGGGAGTGTCCGTTTAGCGGTGGACTGGCCGTTGGCATTTAGTTGATTCTTCCGTCGAAGGTGATGGCGAGGGCGTGCAGTGCTGGCTCCCACCTTGTGGCCCATCGTGCCCTGCCTTTGCCGGTCGGTTCCAGTGCCCGGGTCGCTAGGCAGAGGCATTTCAGGGCCGCTCGGTGGGTATGAGCCAGGCTCGGACCGCGCGCCGGTAACCAGCGTTGACGGATTCGATGGCGTTGGTGCATCAGTTGACCCGCCGGATTTTCACGCATGGGTCCAGACACGGCACGAACTCGCCCCAGGCGTTCTCCCACAGTCGGGTGATTGCCGGGTACTGCCGGCCCACGTGGTCGTTCCCTCGCGTCGGCCTCGGACGGTGCCGTGTAGAGCCGGCGCAGGTCTCGGGCATTTCGTCTCAGTACAGGCGGGCGGCATGGCGGAAGGTGTCGCGGATCAGGTGCGCGATGCAGGCTCCGCCGTCAATTTGGGGGCATTTCGGTGTTTTCTCCGGGCAGGCGCTCGTGTGTGGACCGGGGGCCACGGGGGAGCAACGTAAGCGGCTCCGTCAGGCCATGCTGATTTCGGCCGCTGGGCCCGGCCTGTGCTCGCCGCCGGGTTCTAGGTCACGTACCGCGCTGGTGTTTCGAACCGGTCCATGTCCGGGCTCGCTTAGTCGATGAACACATCGGCTACCAAGGCTGATGCCCAAGGGAATGGTCGCGAGAAAGCCCCGGGCGGTCGGAAAGGGAACCATCGCTGGCCTCACGCGGTCACTCGAGAACTCGCCCCGACGTTCCTTTCGCCCCGGGGACTCTCAGGGGGGTGTCGCTGCAACCCTTGCATGAATATCGTCTAATTTCGAAAAACCTTCGATAGCCAACCCCATCTGTCAATGTTTCTCTACTCTGGATCCAAGTCGAAGCCGTGTAACCACGGCCCAGTTTGGTCGGTGCGTCGTTGCGAGCAAACCGCGATACCGATAGGAAAGGAAACTGCTTGGCCCCCATCCCAAAACCTATTTTTTCTAGGTGAGGCTCGTCGGGGACCGTCTGGTCGGCATCATTTCCTAGGACCAGGGCCCGTTCTCACTAGCGTCGAAACAGGCAGGCTCAGGATATCGCCCGGTATTCGCATTGAGTGTGTACATGCCGGTATGGGTGGTAGCCCCGCCAGGAGAGCAGCAGGAGTAAGCGACGGTCAACGAATTTGCGAAAGACTGGGAAAGTGCCCAGGTAGCAATAATTAACGCAAAAATTAACGCAAAAAAATATACAAGATTTAAAAGCTGGCATTGGGCATTAGTTAATCCAGCCAAGTCAGCCCTGAACAATT
>NZ_PJIL01000042.1 GCF_002929335.1 Arthrobacter sp. Y81 | reverse complement strand
CAACCACCCAACACCACCAAAAACCCGAACAGCCAGGACGCTCTCTCACATCCTGCACCCTCCAGGGCAACCCTCTCGCAGCGTCGGCTCTAGACTTACACTCCATGAGCCCCACAACCTCCGGACGCCCGGCCAAGCCGGCAACAATCCTCGACGTAGCGGCCGCCGCGGGGGTTTCACGCCAGACGGTCACGCGCGCCATGAACGGCATGCCGGGAATCAAGGAATCCACTCGGGAACGCGTGCAGGAGCTGGCGCGTGAACTTGGTTACACGCCGAGCCGTTTCGCAAAGGGCCTCGTCCAGGGATCGCGAACTTCCGTAGGGCTCGCCATCCCCGATCTCACGAATCCCTATTTCCCGGCATTTGCCTCGAGCGTGGTGGAACTGGCCACCCAGCGGGGCTGGCACATCGTGGTTGACGACTATGGTCATGGCGGCCGGAGCGGCCTGGATGCCGTGGAGCACCTGGCCCCCCATGTTGACGCCGTCATAGGATACCTGGGCGGGTACGCCGACCAGGCCCAGGCCGCGCTGGGCCGTCGTCCGCTGATTGTCCTTGACGAGATTGCCGGGAGCGCAGCCGGCAGTATCAATTTCGACTACACCCAGGCGGCGAAGCTGGCCGTGGACCATCTTTGGGGCGCGAACCGGCGCAACATCGCCTATCTGGACGCGTACGATGCCCGTCGATCGGCATTTCCGCCGGAAGGCCAGGTCCCCCGGGACTCCTCACCTGCGGGTGACATCGGGGCGTGCACGGTCCGCGGCCGTGCCGTCGCCAGCCGGCTGGACCAGACCGGGTCCCCGTGGTCACTGATCGCGGCAGAGGAGACGGCGGGCGCAGCGAGGGCGGCCGCGGCTGCCTTGCTCCGGGAGCGGCCGGGGATCGACGGCATCCTGGTCTTCAACGACCTGATGGCCGCCGGCGTCCTGAAGGCGGCATCCGACGCAGGGCTCCGGGTGCCGGACGACTGTGCAGTTGTCGGCATGGACGGCATCCCCTTGGGTGAGCTCCTGACGCCGGAGCTCAGCACCCTGGCGCTGGACCTGCGCGAGGTGGGGCGGGCCGCCGTCGAACTCCTTGACGGACTCCTGACGGGCGCCGTGGCGCCGGGCTCAGACTCCGCCCGGCTGACACTGGCGCATCAACTGATCCTCCGCAAGTCGGCCTGACCCGGTTCGCGGGCATCTCCGCCGGCCGCGCCGAGGCGAGCGGCAACGCTGGCCGTCGCAAAAGCCGTCAACACCCTGTTCAAGAACTGCGTACTCGCGTAGGATCCTAAGGAACGTGAACGTTCACGAATCTGGCCGGGCGCCGCGGCATATACAACGCCGCCCGGGTGCCGGAACAAACCCCAACCCGAGGAAGCGCCATGCCAGTTCAGCCCACCATCGCCGGCCGGGACACCGTTGCCGAAGCGGAATCCACCCTTGACCTGGCCGCTGAACAGGTGGCCGGGCTCGCATCCGTCGCTCCCCCGCAGGGGACTTTGCCGCCCCGGGCATTTCTGCAGAGCACCGCACCCAGGTTGTCCCTGAACGGCGACTGGAAGTTCAGGCTGCACCCCGGTATCCGGCAGGCACCGCAGGACGGCTGGCAGGAAGGTGGCGACCGTCCCGGTTTCGGCGATCTCCCGGTGCCGTCCAGCTGGGCCATGCACGGGCACGGAACCCCTTGGTACACGAATGTTCAGTTCCCCTTCGCTGTGGAACCACCCCACGCACCGGATGCCAACCCCGTGGGTGACCTGCTCTTTGAGTTTGCTGCGGGGCCGCAGTATTTCCCGTCGGCGCTGCTCCGCTTTGACGGCATCGAGTCCGCCGGAACGGTCTGGCTGAATGGAACTTTGCTCGGCACCACGCGCGGCAGCCGGCTCGCGCACGAATTCGACGTCACGGGAGTGCTGGTGCCGGGAATGAATGTCCTCGCCGTCCAGGTGGCCCAGTTCTCGGCAGCCAGTTACGTTGAGGACCAGGACATGTGGTGGCTGCCCGGCATCTTCCGGGACGTGACGCTGCAGGCCCGTCCGGCAGAGGGCATCGACGACGCCTTTGTCCACGCGGACTTTAACCACAGCACCGGCGAGGGCATCCTGCGCATCGAGGCGAGCCGGGCGGGTGAGCCGGTTGCCGCCGTCGTGCGCGTCCCGGAACTGGGGCTGGAACTGCCCGCAGGCGTGGAGCATCGTCTCCCGGAGATCACGCCGTGGTCCGCAGAGTTGCCGCGGCTTTACGACGCCACGGTCAGCACCACGGGGGAGACCGTCTCGGTGCAGATCGGCTTCCGCACCATCAGCATCGAGGATGCCCAGTTCAAGGTGAACGGGCGGCGGATCCTGCTCCGCGGCGTCAACCGCCACGAACACCATCCCAAGCTGGGCCGCGTGGTGCCGAGGGACGTCATGGAGAGCGAGCTGCGGCTGATGAAGCAGCACAACATCAATGCCATCCGGACGTCGCACTACCCGCCGCACCCGGACTTCCTGGCGCTGGCGGACCAGCTTGGCTTCTACGTTGTCCTCGAATGCGACCTGGAAACGCACGGCTTCGAGGAAGGCGGCTGGCGGCAGAATCCCAGCGCCGATCCGCAGTGGCAGCCCGCACTTGTCGACCGCATGTCCAGGACTGTGGAACGCGACAAGAACCACGCCTCGGTCATCATGTGGTCGCTGGGCAACGAGGCAGGCACCGGTGAGAACCTGGCCGCGATGTCCCGCTGGACCAAGCTCCGCGACCCCTCGAGGCCCCTCCACTACGAGGGCGACTGGACCTCGGCCTACGTGGACGTCTACTCACGGATGTACGCCAGCCAGGCGGAGACCGGGCTGATCGGCCAAGGTGTGGAGCCACCGCTTGATGACGCCGGCCTGGACGCACGGCGGCGGGGCATGCCCTTTGTGTTGTGTGAGTACGTCCACGCAATGGGCACCGGACCGGGCGGCATGTCCGAATACCAGGAGCTTTTCCATCGCTACCCGCGGCTGATGGGCGGCTTCGTGTGGGAGTGGCTGGAGCACGGCATCGCCCGCACAGGCCCTGACGGGCAGGAGCATTTCGTCTACGGAGGAGACTTCGGTGAGGAAGTCCACGACGGCAACTTCGTCACCGACGGACTCGTGGACGCCAACCGCGTCCCCCGCCCCGGCCTGCTGGATTTCAAGAAGGTCATCGAGCCGCTATCCATTGAGGTGGCGGCCGACTGGTCGGGCTTCTTGCTCACCAACCGCTTCGATTTCGCTGACACTTCGGGACTGGAGTTCCGGTACGTTGTGGAGGCCGACGGCGTGACGGTCGACGGCGGTTCGGTTGACGTTGCGCCGGTGGCGCCGCACGAGTCCGCCCATGTGCGCCTGCCAGCCGGCCTGTTGGAAAGTGCTGCCCAGTCGCCGGCGGTGTTGACGGTCAGGGCAGTGCTCCAGCAAGACGCCGCGTGGGCAGCGGCAGGCCACGAACTTGCCTGGGGCCAGGAATCGGCCAATCTGCCGGTCGCCCCGACGCCTGAGGCTAAAGCCGACGTGAAGGTGGAAGGCGATCTGCTTCGCCTTGGGCCGGCTGTCTTCGACCGGACCTCGGGCTCGCTCATCCGGCTGGGCGGCATTCCCGTGGAGGGGCTGCGGCTCCTGTTGTGGCGTGCAGCCACGGACAATGACGTCGGGGCGGAATGGGGGAGCCCGGATCCCCGCCCCGTGGCCACCCAATGGCTGGACGCCGGGCTCAACCGGATGCACACGCGACTTATCGGCCTTTCGTCCCGTCCCGTGGCTGGCGGGGAAGAGCTCGTGGTGCGGACCCGGGTTGCCCCGGCCGGCAAGCAGTTTGGAGTGCTCGCCGAATACGCCTGGTCCAGCGACGGGGCCAGTGTCAGCCTGCGGACCAAGGTCACGCCCGACGGCGAGTGGGTCAATGCCGGCTGGCCGGTGCCGTGGGCTCGGATAGGGGTTGAGCTTGTCATGGGGTCATCCACCCAGTCCGTGGAATGGTTCGGCCAGGGACCGCATCACAGCTATCCCGATACAGGCCAGGGCACCAAACGTGGCTGGTACGAGCTGCCGTTGAAGGACATGGACGTTGAATACGTCCGGCCCCAGGAGTCAGGCGCCCGTTCAGGCGTGTACCGGGCGGCGTTGGAGCTCGACGGCGGCCGGCTCGCCATTAGCGGTGAACCGTTTGCACTCACCGTGCGCCCGTACAGCCTGGAGGTACTGGACGCTGCCACCCACCGCCCCGACCTGGTTCCGGACGGCCGCAGCTACGTGTACCTCGATCACGCGGTGCATGGAGTCGGAACTGCGGCGTGCGGCCCGGGAGTCCTGGAAGGCTATCGGCTGGAGCCGCGGGAGGCCGACTTCTCGTTCGTATTTGGTGTGACTCAGTCCACATAAGACCGGACGGCGCTGAGGAGCCCCTGTGGACGCCAGGGTGGGCCGGAAATCCGCGGAATTCCGCGGATTTCCGGCCCACCCTCCCGGCGCGCATGCGCATTTGCGCGGGGTCCTCTGGGCGTGTAAAGTAATTCGAGTCGCCGCCGCTGATGCGGAAAGATAGCGACCGACCCCCTTCTGAATGGCCTGAAAAACGGCGTCTTTACTGGCGTGCGGAAACCGGGTGGGGGCCCTTGTGGTGGAGCTTGGATCTGCGGAAACGCCGGTTTGCAAAGCTTCCCGGAACCGGGTAAGTTTGGAAAGTTGCTCCGGAGCGATCCTTGACTGTTTGTTGGTTGTGGTGGTGCCGGGTGTGTCTGTTGTTTGAGAACTCAATAGTGTGCCAAGTTTGTTGATACCAATTTATTTATATGGATTGGTTGGATTTG
>NZ_PJIL01000041.1:3577-5720 GCF_002929335.1 Arthrobacter sp. Y81 | reverse complement strand
TGTGTCTGTTGTTTGAGAACTCAATAGTGTGCCAAGTTTGTTGATACCAATTTATTTATATGGATTGGTTGGATTTGACTGGATTGTGCCACCCCGTGGTGTGATCTGGTTGTTTTTCAGCTGGTTTCAAATTTTGTGCAGCCTGGTTCCGCGTTTTCCCGTGGTGCTTGGTTGTGTCTGTTTTTGTTTTACTTCAACGGAGAGTTTGATCCTGGCTCAGGATGAACGCTGGCGGCGTGCTTAACACATGCAAGTCGAACGATGAACCTCACTTGTGGGGGGATTAGTGGCGAACGGGTGAGTAACACGTGAGTAACCTGCCCTTAACTCTGGGATAAGCCTGGGAAACTGGGTCTAATACCGGATATGACTCCTCATCGCATGGTGGGGGGTGGAAAGCTTTTTGTGGTTTTGGATGGACTCGCGGCCTATCAGCTTGTTGGTGAGGTAATGGCTCACCAAGGCGACGACGGGTAGCCGGCCTGAGAGGGTGACCGGCCACACTGGGACTGAGACACGGCCCAGACTCCTACGGGAGGCAGCAGTGGGGAATATTGCACAATGGGCGCAAGCCTGATGCAGCGACGCCGCGTGAGGGATGACGGCCTTCGGGTTGTAAACCTCTTTCAGTAGGGAAGAAGCGAAAGTGACGGTACCTGCAGAAGAAGCGCCGGCTAACTACGTGCCAGCAGCCGCGGTAATACGTAGGGCGCAAGCGTTATCCGGAATTATTGGGCGTAAAGAGCTCGTAGGCGGTTTGTCGCGTCTGCCGTGAAAGTCCGGGGCTCAACTCCGGATCTGCGGTGGGTACGGGCAGACTAGAGTGATGTAGGGGAGACTGGAATTCCTGGTGTAGCGGTGAAATGCGCAGATATCAGGAGGAACACCGATGGCGAAGGCAGGTCTCTGGGCATTAACTGACGCTGAGGAGCGAAAGCATGGGGAGCGAACAGGATTAGATACCCTGGTAGTCCATGCCGTAAACGTTGGGCACTAGGTGTGGGGGACATTCCACGTTTTCCGCGCCGTAGCTAACGCATTAAGTGCCCCGCCTGGGGAGTACGGCCGCAAGGCTAAAACTCAAAGGAATTGACGGGGGCCCGCACAAGCGGCGGAGCATGCGGATTAATTCGATGCAACGCGAAGAACCTTACCAAGGCTTGACATGGGCCGGACCGGGCTGGAAACAGTCCTTCCCCTTTGGGGCCGGTTCACAGGTGGTGCATGGTTGTCGTCAGCTCGTGTCGTGAGATGTTGGGTTAAGTCCCGCAACGAGCGCAACCCTCGTTCCATGTTGCCAGCGCGTAATGGCGGGGACTCATGGGAGACTGCCGGGGTCAACTCGGAGGAAGGTGGGGACGACGTCAAATCATCATGCCCCTTATGTCTTGGGCTTCACGCATGCTACAATGGCCGGTACAAAGGGTTGCGATACTGTGAGGTGGAGCTAATCCCAAAAAGCCGGTCTCAGTTCGGATTGGGGTCTGCAACTCGACCCCATGAAGTCGGAGTCGCTAGTAATCGCAGATCAGCAACGCTGCGGTGAATACGTTCCCGGGCCTTGTACACACCGCCCGTCAAGTCACGAAAGTTGGTAACACCCGAAGCCGGTGGCCTAACCCCTTGTGGGAGGGAGCTGTCGAAGGTGGGACTGGCGATTGGGACTAAGTCGTAACAAGGTAGCCGTACCGGAAGGTGCGGCTGGATCACCTCCTTTCTAAGGAGCACCTACAGTGACCTTGCCTCATGTATGTGAGTGTGGAGGCTCTGTCAGGAGTAACGCCCGTTGCGCAGACGATTGTTCTGCGGCGGGTGCTCACGGGTGGAATATCAGCAAATAGGTGCCTGGCGGCACGAGCCGGCAGCAAGTACGGATGGGTTCCCTTCGGGGTCCTGTCCTGGAACGCAGCCGGTCCGGGTTCGCTGGGTAGTGTTTGGCACACTGTTGGGTCCTGAGGCAACAGGACCGGGGTTACCCCTGGTACTTGTTTGTTTCTGGTTTCCTGGCTGCACCGATTGCACGGTTGATCCCTTTGGGGGTTGTGTGTGGGGTGTGTGGTACGGGGTTGTTGTTTGAGAACTACATAGTGGACGCGAGCATCTTTTATAAGAAGCAATTTCCAAGAATATGAACCTGGATCTG
>NZ_PJIL01000041.1:0-3527 GCF_002929335.1 Arthrobacter sp. Y81 | reverse complement strand
TGGTTTCTGTGGTTCTCTCGAAAATTAGCGTTTTTGATCTTTTGTGGTCAAGTTTTTAAGAGCACACGGTGGATGCCTTGGCATTAGGAGCCGAAGAAGGACGTAGGAATCTGCGATAAGCCTGGGGGAGTCGATAACCGGACTGTGATCCCAGGGTGTCCGAATGGGGAAACCCCGCCAGGGGCGCGAGCTGCCTGGTGACCCGCATCTGAACACATAGGGTGCGTGGAGGGAACGCGGGGAAGTGAAACATCTCAGTACCCGCAGGAAGAGAAAACAATAGTGATTCCGTTAGTAGTGGCGAGCGAACGCGGATCAGGCTAAACCGTTCCATGTGTGATAGCCGGCGGGCGTTGCATGGTCGGGGTTGTGGGACTTCCCATTCTGTCTCTGCCGGGGCAGTGGGGTGAGTAGTACAGGCATAGGTGAACGGTCTTGAAAGGCCGGCCAGAGAGGGTGTGAGCCCCGTAACTGAAATGTTGTGTACCGCCCGGTGAAGTATCCCAAGTAGCACGGGGCCCGAGAAATCCCGTGTGAATCTGTCAGGACCACCTGATAAGCCTAAATACTCCCTAATGACCGATAGCGGACCAGTACCGTGAGGGAAAGGTGAAAAGTACCCCGGGAGGGGAGTGAAACAGTACCTGAAACCGTGTGCTTACAATCCGTCGGAGCCAGTCTGATTCTGGTGACGGCGTGCCTTTTGAAGAATGAGCCTGCGAGTTAGTGTTACGTCGCGAGGTTAACCCGTGTGGGGCAGCCGTAGCGAAAGCGAGTCTGAATAGGGCGTTGCAGTGGCGTGATCTAGACCCGAAGCGAAGTGATCTACCCATGGCCAGGTTGAAGCGACGGTAAGACGTCGTGGAGGACCGAACCCACTTCAGTTGAAAATGGAGGGGATGAGCTGTGGGTAGGGGTGAAAGGCCAATCAAACTTCGTGATAGCTGGTTCTCCCCGAAATGCATTTAGGTGCAGCGTTGCGTGTTTCTTACCGGAGGTAGAGCTACTGGATGGCTAATGGGCCCTACAAGGTTACTGACGTCAGCCAAACTCCGAATGCCGGTAAGTGAGAGCGCAGCAGTGAGACTGTGGGGGATAAGCTTCATAGTCGAGAGGGAAACAGCCCAGACCACCAACTAAGGCCCCTAAGCGTGTGCTAAGTGGGAAAGGATGTGGAGTTGCGAAGACAACCAGGAGGTTGGCTTAGAAGCAGCCATCCTTAAAAGAGTGCGTAATAGCTCACTGGTCAAGTGATTCCGCGCCGACAATGTAGCGGGGCTCAAGTACACCGCCGAAGTTGTGGATTTCACATTTTATCCAAGCCGCTCCCTTGTGGGGTTGGTTCAGGAGTGTGGAGTGGTAGGGGAGCGTCGTGTGGGCAGTGAAGTCGCGGTGTAAACCAGCGGTGGAGCCTACACGAGTGAGAATGCAGGCATGAGTAGCGAAAGACGGGTGAGAAACCCGTCCGCCGAATGATCAAGGGTTCCAGGGTCAAGCTAATCTGCCCTGGGTAAGTCGGGACCTAAGGCGAGGCCGACAGGCGTAGTCGATGGACAACGGGTTGATATTCCCGTACCGGCGAAAAACCGCCCATGCTGAACAGGGGATACTAACCGCCCGAGACCTGCCTGACACCCCTTGTGGGTGAAGGGTTTTGGTGGAGCGCGGGACCTGATCCTGGGAGGTAAGCGTATTAACAGGTGTGACGCAGGAAGGTAGCCGAGCCGGGCGATGGTTGTCCCGGTCCAAGGATGTAGGGCGAACGGTAGGCAAATCCGCCGTTCATGATGCCTGAGACCTGACGGGACCCCCGTATGGGGGGATTCGGTGATCCTATGCTGCCTAGAAAAGCATCGACGCGAGGTTTTAGCCGCCCGTACCCCAAACCGACACAGGTGATCAGGTAGAGAATACTAAGGCGATCGAGAGAATTATGGTTAAGGAACTCGGCAAAATGCCCCCGTAACTTCGGGAGAAGGGGGGCCCCAACCTTGATGGACACTTGCTGTCCGGAGGGGATCGGGGCCGCAGAGACCAGGGGGAAGCGACTGTTTACTAAAAACACAGGTCCGTGCGAAGTCGCAAGACGATGTATACGGACTGACTCCTGCCCGGTGCTGGAAGGTTAAGAGGACCGGTTAGCCGCAAGGCGAAGCTGAGAATTTAAGCCCCAGTAAACGGCGGTGGTAACTATAACCATCCTAAGGTAGCGAAATTCCTTGTCGGGTAAGTTCCGACCTGCACGAATGGAGTAACGACTTCCCCGCTGTCTCAACCATAAACTCGGCGAAATTGCAGTACGAGTAAAGATGCTCGTTACGCGCAGCAGGACGGAAAGACCCCGAGACCTTTACTATAGTTTGGTATTGGTGTTCGGAGTGGCTTGTGTAGGATAGGTGGGAGACGTTGAAGCCCGGACGCCAGTTCGGGTGGAGTCATCGTTGAAATACCACTCTGGTCACTTTGGACATCTAACTTCGGCCCGTAATCCGGGTCAGGGACAGTGCCTGATGGGTAGTTTAACTGGGGCGGTTGCCTCCTAAAAAGTAACGGAGGCGCCCAAAGGTTCCCTCAGCCTGGTTGGCAATCAGGTGTCGAGTGTAAGTGCACAAGGGAGCTTGACTGTGAGAGAGACATCTCGAGCAGGGACGAAAGTCGGGACTAGTGATCCGGCGGTACATTGTGGAATGGCCGTCGCTCAACGGATAAAAGGTACCTCGGGGATAACAGGCTGATCTTGCCCAAGAGTCCATATCGACGGCATGGTTTGGCACCTCGATGTCGGCTCGTCGCATCCTGGGGCTGGAGTAGGTCCCAAGGGTTGGGCTGTTCGCCCATTAAAGCGGTACGCGAGCTGGGTTTAGAACGTCGTGAGACAGTTCGGTCCCTATCCGCTGCGCGCGCAGGAAATTTGAGAAGGGCTGTCCTTAGTACGAGAGGACCGGGACGGACGAACCTCTGGTGTGTCAGTTGTACTGCCAAGTGCACCGCTGATTAGCTACGTTCGGATGGGATAACCGCTGAAAGCATCTAAGCGGGAAGCTCGCTTCGAGATGAGATTTCCATACACCTTGTGTGTGAGAGGCCCCCAGCCAGACCACTGGGTTGATAGGCCGGATGTGGAAGCGAGGACTAACGACTCGTGAAGCTGACCGGTACTAATAGGCCGATAACTTACACCACACACCACCCCCGCAAACGTGCCTTCAAAAGCGTTTGCACCCCGGGGGCGGTAAAAAGAAACAAGACTGCTTGCGTCCACTATGTGGTTCCCAAACAACAAACCCGTTGCTTTGAGGAACAAACCACAACTAAATAACAACACCACACCTGCCATAAAACGGCAGGAGCATGTTGTAACCACTGTTTTCCCAACCCCCCGCCACATCGGGGGTCCGGGTAGAAGGGTTACGGCGGTCATAGCGTGGGGGAAACGCCCGGTCCCATTCCGAACCCGGAAGCTAAGACCCACAGCGCCGATGGTACTGCACCCGGGAGGGTGTGGGAGAGTAGGTCACCGCCGGACA
>NZ_PJIL01000040.1 GCF_002929335.1 Arthrobacter sp. Y81 | reverse complement strand
TCACCATTAACAGGATGCGACGAGGCGTTTCCAGAGATTCAACAAACTCTTTCACCGTATAGTAAGGAACCAGTTTCTTGCCTGGATTTTCGGCAATAACTTCTTCCGTCTTTTCACGGGAACGGTTGAAAATAGAGACGGTATAACCACGGCTTTCGATGTTGAGCGCAAGGTTGCGCCCCATCACTGCCATACCGACGACGCCAATCTGTTGCTTTGACATTGTTTACTCCTGTCTGAGGTGCTCACCGCTGCAAATAAGCGGCTGAATATGAGTAACGGGTTTACTTCTAATATATTTAGGAAAGGCTTATCTCTCTATGTCCCAAAAACTAAACCTTTTGGATACATCGACTATCAGATCTAAAAGACATACATTTTATAATATCAAAACCTAATAAAACCATTCTAATTAAAGTCTCTTAGCAAGAGCTCTTACTGAATAAATAAAAAAAAGAACTAATGACTTGAATAATGAAAAAGACAATACTCTTCTATAAATATTCCATTGCCACATAGCTGCAGTGAACTTATTTGAGGACAACCCCGTATTATGTATATAATATCTGGCAAGATTTTTCTGTATGCAATAAACCAGCTTTGCTTTTTTTACTATTGTTAACCACATTAGGTAATCTTCATGACCAATTTCCTGTTGATATACTTTCCCTATCTGAGTTGAGTCATAAATACCAGTTAAGTTACCAATATGATTAGATTGCAGCATATTATTATATGTAATAACTTCCTTAAACCTTCTTTCTTTTATTACATTTGTATCAACATAAAAAACCTCATAGTTTGAACAAACAACTTTATAATTTCCAGCACTCAATATTTTCAGTTGTTCTTCGAGTTTAGTCTCAAACCAAACATCATCACTATCACAAAATGCAATATATCTACCATTACAAGCAGCAATCCCAACATTTCTAGCCGAAGATACTCCCTTACCATTTCGATTTAGTAAATAAACAATACGTTCATCGATAATAGACTTAATAATATGTTCTGTTGAATCCGACGAATTATCATTGATTATATATAATTTAAAATCCTCATACGTTTGTTTTAAAATTGACAAAATACTATCTTTAATAGTTTCTTCAGCATTATAAGCTGGCATAATTATTGATACTGTTTCATTACCCATAAAAAGCCCCATCATTATTCAAAATTAGAACAAGTATGATTTATAATAAAATTCTGCGATAGGAAACAGAATAACCTTTAATAGATACGGAATAAAACAGTATAATAATGAGAGATACAAACAAACGAAGTATCTATTTTTAACAGTGTATTTAATAACATAAATTATCGGGATTATATAAAATATCACAAAATAGTAGTTAACCCTTGAAATAAAATCAAAACTGAGCATTAACAAATAAACATTCACCGTTAAAGCCCACATACCAATTAACTTTCGCTCATTATCTTTTATAACAAAAACCTTTAGTTTTAATAAGATAAGGAATAGCAAATTAAATGGAATCCAATACATTTTAGTTAGTACATTCATTATACTCACAGAACTTTCATCGAATGAGGATAAATAATGTGAGTAATAGGGGAATAAATTTTGCACTATATAATAAATAATTTGCTGAAGATAAGAGAAAAGAAACAATAAAAAAGTCAACACATAAATTTTAAAAGCATGTTTACACGCAAAAAAATACGTCTTATCTGGAATTACGAGAAAACAGAAACCAATCAAAGCAGAGCGATGAAAACCTAAAGCAGCAACCATTAATATGAAAGATAACAATAATTTCCCTCTAAACTTATAGAGAATTGATATTGCAAACAAATAAATTGAAAATGATGCTCTTATTATATTCATCTGGGTATGAAATAAATTAGTAACAACCCAAAAAAGAAAAAAAACCAAAACAAGAGAATAACCATAGTTTTTCCATAACTGAAAAACAATAACAAACACCAATAAAGATTGTAATAAAGCAGTTAACGCAATAAAACCTTTGAATCCCCATCCAGTCAGTTGATATAGCCTCATATATCCATAAAAGAGATATTCCTTATTTTGATAAAAGGTATCGAGTTCATTAGCATTATTATATATATTTTGATAGCTAAAATAATCTGTTCCAACACCGTATTGAAATGCTGGCAACAGAGTCATAAAAAAAACGCATATGCCCCCGATAATTATTTTCCCATAAGGAATACGATTATATGCATTAAACAAAAACATATAAAAAAGCACAATAGTATTAATTATAATATATATCATTTTTCTGCAATAAAAAGACGTTCAGCTTCGATAGAACTAGAGTTTAAATTTACAGGATGAGAAAAGTATTGACCATAAAATACATTATCCAGTTTCGCATTTCTTACAATGTAACTCCAGTCATCACAAAAGAAACTATTTTCTTCCATTAACCTCAGAATTCTCTCAGCGCCTTTAATATCCACACAATAACAGCATGTCCTATATAACCAACGATGTGTACCTAATATTACTTTTCGCACCCCACATATTGATTTTCTCCCCATTATGACACGACTAAAGCTTTTTAGACCATCCTGTCCACCCAAAATATAGACACTTGATGAGCAGAATGAATTAATCATTTCGTCCAAATATTTAACATTTTCCTTGGGCAAAACGTCATCTTCCAAAACCACCAACCATTTCCTTCCACTCGCCAAAAATTCCGTTAAAGCTTTTTTATGACTCAAGAAACATCCCAATTCCGACGGAGTTAAAAAACCTCTTCCAAACATCTTTGAGGACCTAATTTTAAATAAAGAAAAGTATTTTTCTGCCAATAATTTCCGTCCATCAATAGCATGAGAAACACGACATTCTATGTCATACTTCGCCATTTCATTTTTTAATTTATCTCTCCTTTCATTATGTTGAGGTAATGATATTATACAAAAGTCAACAAGTTTTCTTTTCATTCTCACTTCCTTTTACTGGACAGTTGTTTTAATCTTTTATAAAAATATGAAAGCATATATCTTATAACTGTTATGAATGCAAGACAAAATGCATTATTTAGGGACGTTCTGTAAACCTCCAGAGCAAGCTCAACTATTTGTTTTGGTGTATATTTATATCCCCGTCCATAGGATATTTTAATTTGAGACCCTCCCAGAGTTCTCACAGAAATTAGCGACATAACAGAAATTAGTTTTAGTTTTAATGGTATATCTTCCCCCCAAGTCAAATATCTTATTTTATAAGCATCAATGATTTTATTTCTACGATACAACGTATTAGATTGATTCCAACCAAGAGTAAATTGCTTTGGATACCCTAAACACTCTATACATTCTTGTATTAATCCTCTGTTATATTTTTTTATTGTGAAGATATTACCTGTCTCGTTTTTACAATTAAACTCTTCCACATAATCACTTCTAAAGACGATGGCATCAACCTCATTATTTTCTAATAAATAATTAACACCCCAATCAAGAGCAAATTCAGCAATATAATCATCAGTATCAAGAAAAAAACAAAATTCTGTATCTGAATCCAATAAGCCTACATATCTTGCGTGAGAAGGGCCTTGATTAAGAGTATAGGTGTAATTACACCCGTAATTATTACAAATAATTTTATTTTTGCGCGCTTCATCAGAAACTGAACCATCATCAATTACAAAAATCTTACACTGCTTATAGCTACTGATTATTTTAATATTTTCCTCTAATATTATGCTCGAATTATAAGTTGGTATTATTATTGATATTCTTTTATTATTCATTCTATTGCCTATTTATTGTATTTTACGTATATGGCTTTCTTTGTGTTATAAAGGTTTTTAACATAGGATAACCGTTTAACATGCAAGTAAAGGGGTTTAATGATAGTTTTTACCCTGACGGTTGATTTATCCCACATTAACTGTTCATATAATTCGCCATCACAATATTTCAGACCCAGTGAACGTTTATATAAAAACAGCTCATTGCTCATCCACTTCCCAAAAAACTCTAACCCTCGAAAAACGACACCATCATAATTTTTTGCTATCTGCTTTTGCAAAATATCAACACCGTATGCCGAAAAAATATAATGGGCATCGACTTTCATTAAATAATCACAATCACCTAAAGAAAAACTAAAATTATAAAATTCGGCCAGTGAACCATCTCCCTTTGTCACCTGATCTTTATACCCTTCTCCAGCAATAGCGAGATTTTTATCATAAGAGTAAAGTTGTATAGAGCAAACATCAGCTAATTGATTCGATAATCTTTCTACAATATCTCTTGTATTATCTGTAGAATTATTATCTACAACAATTATTTGTGATGCTAACCCCGAAATAGACAATATAGATGCCTCTATATATTCAGATCCGTTTTTGACTCTATATATAACAGAGACACTTGGTATTTTCCTCTTATATTCATTCTGTTTTCTTAGCTTAGCTGCAACATAATCATCAAAATCTAACCGATTGGAGTACTTCTTATCGTTTTTCGCAGATAAAAAGGAAATAGTAAAAAGATAGTAATGAAAAGATAAAATTAACTTTTTTAAAATAGAATATAAACTCATCACTTTATCACTCGATTAAACAATAAAATACAGTAAATCAATGGGATTATATTAATCAATGACACGACAATTAACTTAGACACAGCTATTCCAACAACACCAAATATGTTAGTCAGATAAAATGTTATAACAAGAGACGGTATAAGCATATATATATGCAATTTACTTATAAAACCTTGCCGATCACTCATATTTAAAAAAACATATACAGGGCAAAATATTGCATTAATAATCTGCGTCATAACTAAAATAATTAACACTTCGCTAGCATTACTGTATTGAACACCAAATATAGATA
The DNA here is from genome assembly GCF_002929335.1 of Arthrobacter sp. Y81. Lineage (GTDB taxonomy): Bacteria > Actinomycetota > Actinomycetes > Actinomycetales > Micrococcaceae > Arthrobacter. The sequence goes on along the minus strand of NZ_PJIL01000040.1, from coordinate 2,081 downwards.
ATATCAGCCCTGAAAAAAAGGGAAACAGAAGAGCCATTAAAACACATGGTATCATTATGAAGAACATAGCTTTTTTAGTTAGCTCTTTTATTTCATTCATTTTACTTTGGCTGTATAAACTGGCGACCTTAGGTGCCAGAATTGTGCTAATTGACATTGCAAATAAATTTATAACCAAGGATATTCTATCAGACACAGCAATAATAGCGACATCAGCAGCTGGGAGCAACAAACCGGAAAGTACAACATAAGATTGAACAATCAGCATTCCTAATGAGTTACCAATGAAATACTCTGATAATTCTTTCAGTCTAAACGGTATTGACTCTGTTTCTAACTGATTGAAATCGTCCCTAAATTTATAATACGAGTATACCCCCCCCCCTCCTCCAATAAGAATAATTGAGAAGAAGTATGATAAAGACACCAGTAAAACACTTTCATTTTTAATCAGAACAATAAGTAATACAAAAAAAATAAACAATAAGGGTTGAAATATATACTGCAGAACAACACTAAAAGTGACAAGACCTTGAGACTGTAAAAAGGAATATAACAATATATTTACTGACGATGATATTATCAACAGAATCGCCAAACACCATGTATTTCGTAATAATAATTGTGGCGAAAAATAATGAATTATAGGTATTAAAATGATAGATAAGATAATACTGGATATAACACTCCGTTTTATGCATCTAAGAAAAAAAACGCCTCGTGCTTTTAATGCATATTTAACTGAGGCACATTTTTTCAAAATTAAATTATTTTGTCCTAAAGAGGATAGGGACGATATTATTCCAGTTACTGATAATAGGAAGAAAACCCCACCAGCCTCACTCATATTGAGCGTTCTTGATATCATCACACTCGTTGACAGCGCAAGTATAGCGCCGAATATCCTCAACACAAATACAGTTTTAATTGTAAACATTAACTTCTCGTTATTTACCCAAAGACCTCTTTGCAACAAATAATAGGGGGGAGGGTATAGATACTACCCCGCAAGACGCAAAAAACAACGCTACCGCCCCTGGCTTAACAGCTACCAGTTCACTAACACAAACTTATAACATGGCAATCTTAATAAATTCGTCTCTAATAAAACAAGAGACCGTTTTCTAAATCACATGAAGCAAAAAATCACCATAAAAGATCTAAACATCATCTGATATTTTAAACATTAGCTTAGATAATCGGTTGACGACTTTCATATTACTATTTTCTCCCGCCTTTTATCTTCATTAAAAATCATTTATAATTATTTCTTCTATTTTACCACGGAATTTTGTGCCTAGCATAATGTTTCTCAAACCATACTTCACAAACGCCTGCATATAGCCCATTTTTTTGCCGCAGTCGTAACTGTCGCCAGTCATCAGCATTGCATCCACAGCATGTTTTTTCGCCAGTTCGGCAATGGCATCAGTCAGTTGAATACGTCCCCATGCACCAGGCTGAGTACGTTCCAGTTCCGGCCAAATATCGGCAGAAAGCACATAACGACCTACGGCCATGATATCTGAGTCCAGCGTCTGCGGCTGATCCGGTTTTTCGATAAATTCAACAATGCGGCTGACTTTACCTTCGCGATCCAGCGGTTCTTTGGTCTGAATGACGGAGTATTCAGAGAGATCGCCCGGCATACGTTTTGCCAGCACCTGGCTGCGTCCCGTTTCATTGAAGCGCGCAATCATAGCGGCAAGATTGTAGCGCAGCGGGTCGGCGCTGGCGTCATCGATAACAACGTCCGGCAATACCACGACAAATGGGTTGTCACCAATGGCCGGTCGCGCACACAAAATGGAGTGGCCCAGACCCAAAGGTTCGCCCTGACGCACGTTCATAATGGTCACACCCGGCGGGCAGATGGATTGAACTTCCGCCAGTAGTTGACGCTTCACGCGCTGTTCAAGAAGAGATTCTAATTCATAAGAGGTGTCGAAGTGGTTTTCGACCGCGTTCTTGGACGCGTGAGTTACCAAGAGGATTTCTTTGATCCCTGCAGCCACAATCTCGTCAACAATGTACTGAATCATTGGCTTGTCGACAATCGGTAGCATCTCTTTTGGGATTGC
>NZ_PJIL01000003.1 GCF_002929335.1 Arthrobacter sp. Y81 | reverse complement strand
TCTCTTCCGGATCACGATCAGGCAGCTGGTTAGTCAACCCGCTGAGGATATGGGAGGTATCTTCTCCTGCAGCCACGTCCAACCTCTCTTTGCGCGCATGCATCGGCGCCCTCAGGTCCGGCAGGGTAACTGCCTGGCGTGAACGCGACGTGTGCGACGTATCGGTTACAACAGCCCGGTCATGTGCGCCGGGCAGGGGGTCCTATCACTTCTATGACCGTATAAATCCAGGGCGATCGCCCCGCCGGCATAGTAGTCATCAGCCACTCTAGCTGTGCGAGCTATCCGATGCGTAGCCGCTGCCTGACGACCCCGTCGCATTTGACGTCATACTGGTTGTGTGACGGAAGGCCGCCTCGGCGGACGGACGTCAGCCCCCGGTGTGACGCAGAATAAGTGGGATCGCGGGGGCAACAGCTTGAAGAGCAGGCACAAAGGGTGTTGGCTTGTAGTAATGGAAATCACTAGATTTATGAAAATGACTAAGCATTGGAGGAACACGTGAGCGAGGCCGACGCCGCCACTTCGGTAAATGTGGCGGAAAAATTGGGTTTCAAAAACGGGGATCTGATTCAGGAGTTCGGTTACGACGACGACGTCGACTTCGACTTGCGTGACGATATTGAAGACCTCACGGGCTCGGAACTCCTTGATGAAGACGACCACGACGTAGTTGATGCCGTCATATTCTGGTGGCGCGACGGCGACGGGGACCTGGTGGACACGCTCATGGATTCACTGACCACCCTGAGTGAGAACGGTGTGGTCTGGGTACTGACGCCAAAGTCGGGGAGATCCGGTTACGTGTCCCCCGCGGAGATCCAGGAAGCTGCGCCCACGGCGGGGCTCCACCTCACGACATCGCCGGGTGTATCCAAGGACTGGAGCGCCACGCGCCTGGTCACCAGGAAGAACAAGTGACCCCACCGCCGGTACAAACTGCCGCGGCGGTCAGCGTTCTTCCGGAAATCGGCAGCACAGCTCCTGACTTTGAACTTGTCAATCAGTACGGCGAGCCCGTCCGGCTGTCGGAACTTCGGGGGCGCAACGTCGTCGTCGTTTTTTATCCGTTCGCCTTTTCCGGAATCTGTACCGGCGAGCTCTGTGAAATCCGCGACAATCTGTCGGTGTTTGCGGATGCGAACGCGACAGTCCTCGCTGTTTCCGTGGACAGCAAGTTCACGCTGCGTGCCTACGCAGAGAAGGAAGGCTACGGATTTGATCTGCTGGCCGACTTCTGGCCGCACGGCGGAGTTGCGTCGCTGTACGGCGTGTTCGATCCCGACAGCGGGATGGCGCAGCGGGGAACGTTCATCATCGATGCGGACGGCATCGTCCGCTACGTCGTGGTGAATCCGCGCGGCCAGGCCCGTGACCTGGCCGGATATCGTGCCGCCCTTGCGGAGCTCGGCGGGAGCTGACGGAATGAGGGAGCGGCGCCCCGGACTTGGCATGACTGGGTTCGCCAGCCTGCCGCCGGTCAGCGCCGCCACCCCTGCACCCGACGTCATCGGAGTCCTTCGGGGCATCCGGGACGCCTTGGCGGGAAGACGCTTCGCACTCCTCACCGGAGCCGGTCTCAGTACCGACTCGGGCATCCCGGACTACCGGGGACCCGGTGCCGCACCACGGGCACCCATGACCTATCAGGAGTTCATTGGCCACCCGGACAACCGCCAACGGTACTGGGCGCGCAATCACATCGGCTGGTCACACCTGCGCCGGGCCGATCCGAATGACGGCCATGTGGCTGCGGCCAGGCTCGAAAAACGCGGCCTGCTGACCGGCCTCATCACCCAAAATGTGGACCGGCTCCACGAGGATGCTGGCAGCGTTAATGTGGTGGACCTCCATGGCCGATTCGACCGCGTGGCCTGCCTTGCCTGCGCGCGGCGCTACAGCAGAACCTTGCTGGCGGGGGTACTGGAGGAACTGAACCCCGGATTCCTCGAACGGGCACTGGCGGACGGCGTTGTGGAAATGGCGCCCGACGCCGACGCGACGGTGGAGGATTCGGTCCTCATCCGCAGTTTCGTCGTTGCGCACTGCCCGGCATGCGGCGGCACCCTCAAGCCGGACTTTGTGTACTTTGGCGAGAATGTTCCCAGGGACCGGGTCGAACGCTCGTACGCCATGGTCGATGATGCCGGCGCCCTGGTTGTTGCCGGATCCTCACTGACGGTCATGAGCGGCCTCCGCTTCGTCCGGCATGCCGCCAAGCAGCAGAAGCCCGTGGTCATCATCAACAGGGGAGTCACCAGGGGCGATGACCTGGCCACGATCAAGCTGGAAGCCGGTGTCAGCGAATCGCTCACCTGGCTGGCCAGTGAACTGCCGGATGTGTGATGTAGGGCTCACTGCGGTGTGAACGCGGATGCCGATTGGCGTTCTGCGGGATTTATCCGGTACAGTTGCTGTTCGTTGGTTGAAGCGCTGAGGCGCGGAAATCACGGTTTGGGTCTTTAGCTCAGCTGGTAGAGCGCCACGTTTACACCGTGGATGTCATCGGTTCGATCCCGGTAGGACCCACCAACGGAACCCCGTCATTGCCGGCCGAAAGGTCAGCAAGGGCGGGGTTTTTTGTGTTTGCTGCCACGGACAAAAACTGTCGGACCCTGTCCATAGTGTTGCCGGCATGGAACACGTTTTGATGAGGATGGCCGCGGACGGCCGGCCGCTGTCCGTTGTTCGCGGCGGCCGGGAATGGACCATCGGCGCAGAACCGGTCCGCTGGTTTGAGCGCGTCAGCTGGTGGGAGGCCGAGCGGAGGATGCCGAAGGGCCTTGGCCGGGTGGACATTGAGGTCTGGCAGGTCCAGGCGCGGCTGGGCAGGAACGCCAACTCGGCCCTCACCATTATGGAACTGATCCGCGACGGACTCAGCGGGGGCTGGCGGCTGAGGGAGGCCGTGGCCGACGCTGCCTGATTCCCGGAACGGCGATTCTGCCGGGGAATTGGAAAAGCCTTCCACCGCGGCTATTGGGGGATGCCGCGGTGGAAGGCTTGAAATGAATATACAGTGAATTTTTCGAAATGTGAAACAAGGCGGGCGGGGGCGCGCCGGGTTTTCGGTGCCTGCGGTCCAGCCCGCGCCGGGTCCGAAGGTCGATGCCAGGGGCTCCCGGGAGCGGATCCCACCGTCACACATTATGATGGTTACTGTTCAGCTGATTGAACACACCTTTGTTTTGAACGGCGCTGAATGGACGCGCTTTACCTGAAGGAGAATCATGGCCGATTCCCGAGCTCCCCGCACCTCCTCTGACGGACTGGGGAGTGCGTCCCCCGCGCCGGCCGTGACGCGTGCCGCCGCCGTGCTGGAGGCGCTGGCCGCCTCTTCGACGGGCAGGCTCACGCTGAGTGACCTTTCGAGGGAACTCGGCATCCCCAAGTCGTCAACCTCGAATCTCCTGCTGGCCCTCGAAGAGGCCCGCCTCATCAACCGCCAGGGGGCGGACTTCACGCTCGGGCGCAAACTTGTGGAACTTGGCGCTGCCTACCTCAGCCGGCTGGATGAGGTCCAGGAGTTCTACCGCTTCTGCGAACAGGCCCCTACCTTGTCGGGTGAAACGGTCCGTATCGCCATGCTGGACGGAACCAATGTCATCTACCTGGCCCGTTACGAGGGCCACCCTGCGGTCCGGCTCACCTCGAATATCGGCGACAAAATGCCGGTGTCGCTGTGCGCTGTCGGCAAGGCGCTCATCGCGCGGCTGCACGACCACGACATCGAGGAGATGTTCCCTGACGACACGGAACTCCCGGTGCTCACGCCGAAATCCCTCCGGACCGGCGCCGACTTCAAGAAGCAACTGCCTGTCATTCGGGAACAGGGGTATGCCTTCGAGGACGAGGAGTCCACCACCGGAGTTGTTTGCCTCGCTGTCTCGGTCCCGACCAGGGGAGCCCACGGGCCAAGCCTGGGGCTGTCCGTCACTGCCCTGAAGGCCACCTATTCCGCGGAGCAGGGCGCCATGATGGTGAAAGAACTGAAGGAACTGGCCCGATCCCTGGGCAATCCCATGGGCTAGAACCGCCCCTGAAGCGGCGCAAAAGGCGGACGCTGACTCACGGAAAAATAAAACGGATTTCATCATTGGCTATCCGTTCAGCTTGCTGTACTGTGTTCACTATAGTGATCGACGCCACCGGTGTCGTCACTATCCCACCAGACCAACGGGGGTCTGGAGTGTTCTTAAGGGAGTGCTAGTGACAACTCGTACTAATTCACCGCTGGCCGATGTGGACGACGCCGTCGTCGAACCGGAACAACTGCGGAGGGCAACTCTTGCCAGCTCCGTAGGCTCCGCTCTGGAGTACTACGATTTCTACATTTATGGCCTGGCTTCGGCCCTCATTTTCGGGCCGCTCTTCTTCAAGCCGCTCGGCGAAGACGGCGCCCTGATCGCATCATTCGCCACCTATGGCGTTGGGTTTGCGGCCCGCCCCTTCGGGGGAGTCATCTTCGGTTACATTGGCGACAGGTTCGGACGCAAAATGGTCCTGATCCTTACGATCGGCCTGATGGGCACGGCAAGCTTCGCAATCGGCCTGCTGCCGACGTTCGAGCAGGCGGGAATGCTGGGCGCGGTCCTCCTCGTCACGCTGCGAATCCTTCAGGGCCTCGGCGCCGGCGCTGAGCAGGCGGGCGCCACCACCTTGATTTCCGAAGTCGCGCCGCGCCGTCGTCGTGGATTCTTCGCTTCCCTGCCGTTTGTCGGCATCCAGCTGGGCACCCTGCTCGGTGCCGGCACGTTCGCCCTGATTGCCATGGCTGACAAGGCGGTCCTGGAAGGCTGGCTGTGGCGTGTGCCTTTCCTGGCCAGCATCCTCCTGATTGCCGTGGCGATCTTCATCCGGCTCCGGCTCAAGGAAACTCCGGTTTTCCAGGAGCTGGAAAAGCACAAGAATGTGGTCAAGAACCCCATCGGCCAGCTCTGGAAGCACTCGAAGAAGAACGTGCTGATCGGCATCGGCCTGCGCATGGGTGAGAACGGCAACTCGTCGATCTACTCGGCACTCCTCATCGCCTTCCTGGCAGCCAAGGACGGGGTTTTCCCGGGCGACAAGTTCATCGGACCCGTTGGCCTGCTCATTGCCGCCGGCTTCGCCGCCGTTATGGTGGTCACATTTGGGGCCCTGTCCGACCGCTTTGGCCGTGTGCCGGTATACCGCTACGGAGCACTGTTCCAGGCCGTCATTGCGCTTCCGGCGTTCTACCTGGTGACGCTGGGCAACGTGACCCTGGTCTGGGTGGTCATGGTGGTGGGTATCGCCATCGGCGTCCAGTCCATGCTCGGTCCGCAGTGCCCGCTCCTGCCGGAGCTGTTCGGTTCCCAGTACCGCTTCACCGGTGTTGCCATGAGCCGCGAACTCTCCGCCGTTATGGCCGGAGGCCTTGTTCCCCTCGTTGGCGCGTCGCTGCTGGCGGCAACGGATCACTCCTGGCTGGTGCTTGCCATCTACTCGCTGGTGCTCGCGCTCATCTCCTTCGTCACCACGTTCTTCACTCCGGAGACCGTGGCCCGTGACCTCGTCCTCACGGAGGACGCGAGCTAGCACTCCCGCAGCACCGGAACTGCACTCCAACACAACGGCTGTGGCCCCTTCCGCAAGGAGGGGGCCACAGCCTTTGCTGCGCCGGGGCACGTTCGTGCCTGCCTGCCCCTAGGAGTTGTTGCGTTCCAGTGCCTGACCGATGATCCGGGCCCCTTCCGGGAAGGCTCCCGGGTTGGCCCCTGAGTAGTTGAGGCGGATGAAAGCGCCTGCGGGTTCGGCCGGGAACCACTCCCGCCCGGCGGCAATGATGACCCCGGCGCTTTCGCAGTCGCGGGTCAGCCGTTCAAGGTCTGTGCCGTCGGGAAGGCGCGCCCAGAGGTTCAGGCCTCCCTTGGGCACCTGCTCGATGTGCGCCTGCGGGGCGTACTCGCGCATGCTGGTGACCAGGAGGTCGCGGCGGGACTGGAGCTGGTGGCGGAGGCTGCGCAGGTGGGTCTGCCACCCGGGCTGGGTCACGACGTCGAGCGCCGCGGCCTGGAGCAGGCCGCTGACATACATTGACTCGGCTGCCCGGTCCGCGAGGATGCGCTCACGTGCCGGGCCGCGCGCGATCACGGCGGCGATGCGGATGGCCGGCGACACGCTCTTGGTCAGGGAGCGCAGGTACACCACGTGGCCGGAGTCGTCGCGGGAGGCGACGGGCACGGGGCTCGTGGTGATGCCGAAGTCGTGCGCCCAGTCGTCCTCGACCAGGAACGCACCCTTCGCCCGCACCACGTCCAGGACCTCGTCACCCCGACCTGCCGCCCACTGCGCACCGGTGGGGTTCGCGTAGTTCGGTTGGGCGTAGAACAGGCGGGCACCGGTTTCGTCAAAGGCCCGGGCCAGTTCGGCCGGGTCCGGACCGTCCGGTCCGCTGGGCACCGGGACAACGCGGACGCCGGCCTGTGCCGCCGCCAGGATGGCGCCCCAGTAGGTTGGTGACTCCATCAGCAGCGGCTGCCCGCGGCCCGCGAGCGCGCTGAAGATGGAGCTGAGCCCGCTCTGGCTCCCCGGGAGTACGACGACGTCGCTCGGGTTCGGCGGTGTGGTTCCGGCCGGTGTCGAGGTGCCGAGTTCATGCGCGAACCACGATTGCAGTTCCGGCAGGCCCGCTGCCGGCGGACGGGACAACGCTGCGTCGCCCCGGGCTGCCCGTGTGAGTGCCGTCCGGACGAGGCGCTCGGGCAGGAGTTCCCGGTCCGGGTAGCCGGAGTGGAAGGCTATGGCGTCGTTCGCCACGTCGCGCATGGTGGTGGAGGCTGACGGAAGCGGTGCCAGCGGCGACCGCAGTGCCGCCGTCTGCCAGCCATAGTCCGAGGGACGGGCACTCCGGACTGCCCGCACGAATGTTCCGACGCCGGGCCGGCTCTCGATTAGGCCCTGAGCGGTGAGGGACTGCAGTGCCTTCTGCACGGTCACCGGACTTGCCTGGTACTCAGCCACCAGGGACCGTGTGGACGGCAGCCTTGATCCGGGTGCGGCTTTGGCGATCCATTCCCGTAGTCGCACCGCAATCCGGGAACTGCTATCGTTGTTCATGAGAGACAATAGTAGCGCTACTACGCTAATTCGCCCAGTGGTACTGTCCCGCACCCCTTCCGGACTGTGGTGGGGTCTCCTCGGAGTAGCGGCGTTCTCGTTCACGGTTCCGTTCACCAAGATCGCCGTCGCGGGGCTCTCGCCGCTGTTCATCGGGTCCGGCCGCGCGGTGGTGGCCGGGGTCCTGGCCGCTTCCGCCCTTGCACTGGCGCGGCAGAAACTTCCCCGCGGCATGCAGTGGGCCAGGCTCGCGGTGGTGGCGGCCGGCGTTGTGATTGGATTTCCCTTGCTTACGTCCTTCGCGCTCACCACCACGCCGGCCAGTCACGGCGCGGTGGTCATCGCCCTGCTCCCGGCTGCGACGGCGACGGCGGCTGTCCTGAGGGGGCGCGAGCGTCCACCCTTGGCGTTCTGGCTCATCACCGGTGTGGGCGCGCTGGCGGCCATCGCCTTTGCCTCCATGCAGTCCGGCGGATTCGGGCAGCTGCACTCGGCGGACCTGCTGCTCCTTGGCGCCGTGGTGGCGGCGGCGATCGGCTATGCGGAGGGCGGCCTGCTGGCCCGCGAGCTCGGCTCCTGGCAGACCGTGTCGTGGGCGTTGGTGCTGGCGTCGCCGCTCATGGTGTTCCTCATGATGCTCTCCCTGGCCCAGCAGCCGGCGTCAGCCACTCCGGTCCAGTGGGCGGCGTTCGCCTACCTCGGGGTGGTGAGTATGTTTCTGGGCTTCTTTGCCTGGTACCGGGGCCTGGCCGTCGGCCCCATGGCCCAGGTCAGCCAGGTCCAGCTCATCCAGCCAGTGCTGAGCATCTGCTGGGCCGGCCTCCTGCTGGGCGAGGCCCTGACCTGGACCACCATCATCGGCGGCGTCGCCGTCATCCTCTGCGCCGGCGCAGCCGTCCGGGCCCGACTCAGGCAGCCCCCCGCTCCGCATGCCGTCCCACACTCCACAAGATCCCTCCAGCCTGCAAAGGATTAGCACCATGTACACACCAGCCCACTTCGAAGCCGGACCCGACGCCATCAGGGACCTCCTCACCCGGCCCGCCGCAGCCAATCTGGTCACGATGACACCGCAGGGCCTGCTCGCAACGCTGCTTCCGTTCGTCTACGACCCCTCGATCGGCGAACTCGGTGCCCTGCTCACCCACGTGGCCCGGAACAACGCGCAGTGGTCCGAGCCGGTGACCGGAGAAGCACTCGCCATCCTCCAGGGCGCGGACGCCTACATCTCGCCGTCCTGGTACGCCTCGAAGGCCGAGCACGGGCGTGTTGTCCCCACCTGGAACTACTCAACGGCGCATGTATACGGCAACTTGGTGGTCCACGACGATCCAGCCTGGCTCGCTGGCCAGGTCAGGCGGCTGACAGGCGTCAACGAAGCGGACTTCGACCACCCGTGGAGCGTGGATGACGCACCGGAGCGCTACATTTCGGGGCAGCTGCGCGCCATCGTGGGCCTGGAACTTGTTATTACCCGGATCGAGGCCAAGGCCAAGCTCAGCCAGAACCGGCCCGATGCGGACATCGACGGTGTGGTGGCAGGTCTTGCCGCCCGGGGGCAGGCTAAGAGCGCCGCCGACGTGGAGCGGGCAAGACGGCAATAGTCCCGGGAACCCACAAAAGGGCGGCCCCTCCGTTGCCGGAGGGGCCGCCCTGGCCTGCGGGTGTGCCGCGCGGGCCGGTGGACCCTGCAGTAGTGCGGCTTAGTAGAAGTGCACGGTGTCCACGAGGTGGGGGAGTTCCCCGCCGTCGAGGAACGTGCGCAGGTTGCTGCTGAAGCGTTCTGCGATCAGCCGGTTCTCCGCCGCGCTCAGCGCCGAGGTGTGCGGGGACACCATGACCTTCGGGTGGTTCCAGAGCGGGCTGTCCTGCGGCAGGGGTTCGACGGCGAATACGTCGAGGCAGGCGAAGCCCACCTGGCCGTTGTTGAGCGCCTCCAGGAGGGCGTCTTCGTCCACCACGGTGCCGCGGCCAACGTTGACGAACACCGTTCCCGGCTTCATGGCGGCGAACACCTCACGGTTGAACAGCCTCTCCGTGTACGGCGTGCCGGGCAGGGTGTTCACGACGGCGTCCGCCGAGGCGAGCAGCCCGGCCAGGCCGTCGTTGCCGGCAACTTTTTCGATGCCATCGATCGGCTCAACGTTCCGCTTGGTGCCGCTGACCTTCATGCCGAGGGCGCGGGCGATGCGGGCTGTTTCCAGGCCGATCTCGCCGAGGCCCGTCACGACGAGGGTGGAGCCGTTCACCAGGCGCGTCGGGGTGCGCAGTTCAGGCCAGACCTTGGCGGCCTGGTCCACGGCGAGCTCGGCGCTGCGCTTGAAGCCGTTGAGGATACCCAGGGCGGCGAATTCCGCCAGCGGGAGGGCATGCACTCCGGCGGAGGTGGTGACCTTGAACTTCTGCAGGGTTTCCTGGTCCAGGCCGGATGCCTTGACCGCTCCGCCTGCGCCTGCCGCCATGGCGTGGATCCACTGGAGCCGGGGGTTGCTTCCGGCAATGCGGGCAAGCCCGGCGGGATTCTCGTTGGGGAAGCCGTACAGGACGTCGGCCTTGTTCAGCATGTCCCAGTACTGTTCCTCCTGTTCCGGAGTGCGTTTGAAGTCCGGATCGCCGGAGTGGTCCGCGGGGAACCTCTCGGGCGGGAGGAGGTCGGGCTCATAGAGGACGGTCACGGCGGGATCTACGGCGCGGATGCGCTCAACCAGCTCAGCTTCGAGCGGGACGGCGATTGCGACGGTGGTTTTAGTCGTCATAGTGTTCATCATACTGAATGGAGGCTAGGATATTGAACAGATTCCCCTCCATTAACCACGATGAAGTGAGGTACCGCTGCCGATGGATGTGCAGACAGACCACGATTTGAGTGAAAATTCGTGTGAAAAGAGGGCCGGTTTCGTCGGGCTGGGCCTGATGGGCGGCCACATGGCAGCCAACCTGCTGAAGGCAGGCTGGAACGTCACAGGCTGGAACAGGTCAGCGGCCGCCCTGGACGACTTTGCGGCCCGCGGCGGCGCCCGCGCCGCCGACGTTGCCGCGCTGCGCGACGAACCGGTCATTGTTTTTATGCTCCCGGACCTGGGCTACATCGAGGAAGCGGCAGCCGGGCTCCTTGCCGGCTGGTCCCAAAGCCCGCCCGGCCCCGGTACCGCCGTTGTGGTCATGAGCAGTGTCTCCCCGGCAGCCGTGCGGGACTTCGGGGCGCGGGTGTGCGCCGCGAGCCGCGGCAACGCCGTCGTCGTTGACGCACCGGTCAGCGGCGGCACCAAAGGTGCCCGGGACGGAACCCTGGCCATCATGGCGGGCGCGGAGGAAACGGACTTCCAGCGGCTCCTTCCCCTCTTCAACGCCATGGGCGGCACAGTCCGCCGGCTGGGGCCCCTCGGCTCGGGCTCATTGGCCAAGGCCTGCAACCAGCTGATCGTGGGAACCACGACGGCGGCGCTCGCAGAAGCCGCTGAGCTCGCCGAACGCTCCGGCATGGACGTCGGGGCACTGTATGAGGTGCTGTCCGGCGGGCTGGCCAGCAGCAGGGTCCTGGACATCGTCGGGCCGCGCCTTGCCGCCAAGGACTACGAGCCCACCGGTCCGGCAAAATTCATGCACAAGGACCTGTCCTTCGTCCTGGAAAGCGCCGAGGCCGTGAACGCCGCCGTGCCCATGGCGACGGCCGGCGTCGAACTTTACGCCGAACTGAAGCGCCAGGGGCTGGGCGACCTCGACCTCGCGGCAGTCCGGCAGACCATCTCGAATCTCAGCAACGACGCAGCAGTCAAGACCAATTGAGGAACAGGAAACAATGAGCGCACTTTTTGACCTGACAGGCCGGACCGCGCTGGTCACGGGCTCCAGCCGGGGAATCGGCAATGCCCTGGCGCGGGCCCTGGCCGACGCCGGCGCCACTGTGGTGCTTAACGGCATCAACCCCGAACGGCTCAAAGCCGCCGAAGCCGCCATGGCGGCCGACTACCCGCCGGGGCGGGTGCACAGCTGCGCCTTCGACGTCACCAAAGACACCGAGGCCGCCCGCGGCGTCGCCTGGGTGGAAGAAAACGTGGGACCGCTCGAGATCCTCGTGAACAACGCCGGCATCCAGCACCGCGTCCCCATGCTGGACCTGGAAGTCAGCGACTGGGAACGCGTCATCTCCACGGACCTGACCAGCGCCTTCCTGGTGGGACGGGAAGCGGCGCGGCACATGATCCCGCGCGGACACGGCAAGATCATCAACATCTGCTCGGTGCAGACCGACCTCGCGCGGCCCACCATCGCCCCCTATATCGCGGCCAAGGGTGGACTCCGCAACCTCACCAGGGCAATGACCGCGGAATGGGCGGCTTCGGGGCTGCAGATCAACGGCATCGCCCCGGGCTATATCCACACCGAAATGACGCAGAACCTCGTGGACGACGAGCAGTTCAACTCCTGGATCCTGGGCCGCACGCCGGCCCACCGCTGGGGGACGGTCCAGGACCTGGCCGGCCCGGCGGTCTGGCTTGCCTCGGACGGTTCCAACTTCGTGAACGGACAGACCATCTTCATCGACGGCGGAATGACGGTGGTGGTCTGATGCCCGGCATCCACGAACTCCCCACCACCTCGGCCGCGGTGGTGGCCCATGCAGCCGGCGACCTCCGGATCGAGGAGGTGCATGTCTCTGTTCCCGGTTCCGATGAAGCGGTGGTGGAAATAGCCTATGGCGGCATCTGCGGCTCTGACCTCCACTACTGGCTCCACGGTGCCGCCGGTGAATCGATCCTCCGGGCCCCCCTGGTCCTGGGGCACGAAATTGTGGGCACTGTCCTGCAAGCGGCAGCAGACGGCACCGGACCTGCGGCGGGGACCGCCGTCGCCGTCCACCCGGCCACACCGGGCCCAGGTGCCGCACGGTACCCCGAAGACCGCCCCAACCTGTCGCCGGGCTGCACCTATCTGGGGAGCGCCGCCCGCTTCCCGCACACCGACGGCGCCTTCAGCCGGTATGCCACCCTGCCTGCCCGGATGCTCCGTCCGCTGCCGGAAGGCCTCAGCCTGCGGACAGCTGCCCTGGCCGAGCCGGCTGCTGTTGCCTGGCATGCTGTGGCCCGCGCCGGTGACGTCAAGGGGAAGACGGCCCTGGTGATCGGCAGCGGACCCATCGGCGCCCTGGCCGTGGCCGTCCTCAAACGCGCGGGTGCCCGGCGGATCGTCGCCGTGGACATGCACCCCAAGCCGCTGGAAATCGCCCGGGCCGTCGGCGCCGACGAGGTCCTGAAAGGCGATGACGCCGAGGCCATCGCCGCGGTGGAGGCGGACGTCGTCATCGAGTCATCCGGCAGCCACCACGGACTCGCCTCAGCCATCAAGGGCGCCGTCCGCGGCGGCAAAGTGGTGATGGTGGGCCTGCTGCCTTCCGGGCCGCAGCCCGTGCTGATCTCCCTGGCCATCACCCGCGAGCTGGAGCTGCTGGGTTCCTTCCGCTTCAACGCCGAAATCGACGAGGTCATTGCGGCGCTTGCGGACGGCACACTGTTCGTGGACCCCGTGGTGACCCATGAATTCCCGCTGGACCGCGGACTCGAGGCCTTTGAAGTGGCCAGGAACTCCGCTGAATCCGGAAAGGTACTGCTGGACTTCAGCCCGGCGCCGGGGGAGTAGGGACGGGGCTGCGCCTCCCCCGGCCGGCTCGGCGCGGCCGGTCCGTCAGCAGGGCGCGAGGCTGGCGGTCAGGGCGCGAGGCTGGCGGTCAGGCCTGCGGCAGGGGGACGAAGACCCTGGGCTGGTCCCGCCAGCCAGCCTCCATTTCGGTGATCGTCTCACGCATGATCCGGCTGGAGGCCTCCCGGGCCCCGGCGGCGTCCCCTGCGGCAATGGCCTCCGCCACGTCCACATGCCACTGCAGGGCGGCCTCGCGGGGGTGGTCCGGCATGAGGCCGTGGACGGTCCGGCCGGTCAGGGTTTCCGCCACCTGGCCTACCAGGTTGGCGAACATTTCATTACCCGAGCCGCTGAGGAGCAAGGAATGGAAGCGGATGTCCAGCTGCAGGAACTCCGCCACGTTGCCGGCCCGTCCGGCGTCGCGCATGGCCAGCGACACGTCCAGCAGTTCCTTCCGGAGGTCCTGCGGGGCGTTGGCGGCGGCCAGTTCGGCGGCGACGGGTTCGACGGCGGAGCGCAGCTCCGCCAGGGACCTGAGCTGGGCGCCGCGGCCCTCGCCGGCCAGGCGCCAGCGGATGACCAGGGGATCGAACGGATTCCAGCGGCTGGCCGGAAGCACCCGGATCCCCACGCGCTTGATGGTTTCCACCAGGCCGAGGGACTGCAGGACCCGGACGGCTTCCCGCACCACGGAGCGGGAAACCTTCAGCTCATCCTCGAGTTGCTCAGCCAGCATCACATGGCCCGTGGGCAGCGCGCCGCTCACGATACGGGTTCCCAGGTGTTCGATGGCGCGATGATGGAGGCTGGTTGACATAGTGGTAAGCATAATCGTGCCGGCGCCGCCGTCCGGCGCGGGCCCAACCCATGACGGACCCGGGGCGGCCGCCGCCCCGGCCTCACGCTGGCGGCATCATAGACTGTTTTATGACGCGCCGCCTTCCAAAACGTGGGCGCAACTTTCCCGTTGTCCGCGGAAATACATATGGTTTATTGACAGCCACTGGTTCTTAAAGCGTGTTCCGCAGGAAGTGCGGAACAGAATGCACACGTTGCACAGAAATGAATTGGAGTTTTGATGTCAGCACACATCGGTGTCACCGGCCTCGCGGTGATGGGGGCCAACCTCGCCCGCAACCTGGCCCGTAACGGCTTCACCGTGGCCCTGCACAACAGGTCTGTTGAGAAGACTGACGCGCTGCTGGAAAAGCACGGACACGACGGCGACTTCGTGCGTACCGAAACCCTCCAGGAGCTTGTGGATTCCCTGGAAAAGCCCCGCCGCGTGCTCATCATGGTCAAGGCCGGCAAGCCGGTCGACTCCGTGATCGAGCAGCTTGAGCCCCTGCTGGAGGCTGGGGACATCATCATCGACGCCGGCAACTCGCACTACGAGGACACCCGCCGCCGCGAAGCCGCCCTCGCCAAGAAGGACCTGCACTTCGTGGGCATCGGTGTGTCCGGCGGTGAGGAAGGCGCCCTGAACGGCCCGTCCATCATGCCTGGCGGCTCCAAGGAGTCCTACGACGCCCTCGGGCCGCTGCTGGAAAAGATCGCCGCTAACGTCGACGGCCAGCCCTGCTGCGCCTGGATCGGCACCGACGGCGCCGGCCACTTCGTCAAGATGGTCCACAACGGCATCGAATACGCCGACATGCAGGTCATCGGCGAAGCCTTCGACCTGCTGCGCTCCGGCGCCGGCATCGAACCGGCCGAGCAGTCCAAGATCTTCGCCGAGTGGAACAAGGGCGAGCTCGCTTCCTTCCTGATCGAAATCTCCGCCGAGGTCCTCGGCCACGTCGACACCCGCACGGGCAAGCCGTTCGTCGACGTCGTTGTAGACGCAGCAGGCCAGAAGGGCACCGGCCGCTGGACGGTCATCTCCGCGCTCGAGCTGGGATCCCCGACGTCGGGCATCGCCGAGTCCGTGTTCGCGCGTGCGCTTTCGTCCCAGGCCGAACAGCGCAAGCTGGCCCAGGAACTGCTCGCCGGCGAGGAAATCGCCGTCGAGGTCCCGGAAACGTTCGTCGAGGACGTCCGCCAGGCCCTGTACGCCTCCAAGCTGGTTTCCTACGCCCAGGGCCTGGACATGCTGACCTCGGCCGCCAAGGAATATGGTTGGGACCTGAAGCTTGATGAGATCGCCTCGCTGTGGCGCGGCGGCTGCATCATCCGTGCGGAACTGCTGAAGGAAATCACCAAGGCCTACGCCGCGGAGGAAAAGCCGGCGAACCTGCTGTTCGCTCCGGCGTTCACCAAGGCCATTGCCGAGGTCCTGCCGGCCTGGCGCCGCGTTGTGGCTACGGCGGTGCAGCTGGGTATCCCCGTCCCTGTCTTCTCCTCCTCGCTGGCCTACTACGACGGCCTGCGCCGCAAGCGCCTGCCCGCCGCCGTGATCCAGGGACAGCGCGACCTCTTCGGTGCACACACCTACGGCCGTGTTGACGCCGAAGGCACGTTCCACACCCTCTGGGGCGAGGACAAGTCCGAAATCGAGGCAGTGGACACCCACTAGCCTCAACACCACACCGGCACTCACACCACCGGTGACATTAAGCGCCGGCGCTTCCCGGATACTCTGGGAGGCGCCGGCCGTTGTCGTTAACAGGCCCGAACGGGCCCGCGTTGCCTATGCCTGCCGTTACCAAGGAGTGCAGCACATGTCCCAACCAGTCGCGTTTGTCACCGGTGCGTCCACCGGCATTGGGTTCGAGGCCGCCAAAAAGCTCAGCGAACATGGCTTCACGGTGTACGCGGGGGCCCGGCGGGTCGGGAAAATGGAGCCGCTGAAAGCATTCGGCGTGAAGGTGCTGGACCTGGATGTCACGGATGATGCATCGATGGCAGCAGCCGTGGGTACGATCCTCGAAGCCCACGGCAGGATCGATGTCCTCGTCAACAACGCCGGCTATGGGTCGTACGGGTCCCTGGAAGAGGTGGAACCGGCGGAAGGCCGGCGGCAGTTCGACGTCAATGTCTTCGGCCTGGCACGCATGACCCAGCTGGTGCTGCCCGCCATGCGGGCAGCGGCGCAGGGGAGGATCATCAACGTCTCCTCCATCGGCGGCAAGATGTACGAGCCCCTGGGCGCCTGGTACCACGCCACGAAGTTCGCCGTCGAAGGGCTCAGCGACTCTCTTCGCGTGGAACTCAAGCCCCACGGCATCAAGGTGTCAATCATCGAACCGGCAGGCACCCAGACGGAATGGGGCGGCATCTCCGGCGAGAGCCTGCTGGCAACCTCCGGGCACGGACCTTACGGGGACCAGGCAAAAATCGTCGCGGCCGCGTTGGCCTCCACCGCTGGCGCCGGCATGTCAACGCACCCGGAAGTCGTCGCCGACGCAATCGTCCACGCCGCCACGGCCGCCCGGCCAAAGACACGTTATCCGGTAGGCAAAGGTGCCCGGGCCATCGTGACACTGCGTCGGCTCCTGCCGGACCGTGCGTTCGACGCGGTTTTCTGGGCCATCTACCAGCGGATTGGCCGTTAGATCCTGTACTCCGCTAGATCCGGTACTCGATGTAGTACTCGGCGGGGTCCACGGCAGGCTTGGTTTCGCGCTGGGCGTCACGGTGGCGCCACGTTGCCGGGACACCGGTGATGATGGACTCCGGCGGGGCGTCCTTGACCACCACGGCGTTGGCCCCGACGGCACTGTCGCGCCCGATGGTGATAGGGCCCAGGATCTTGGCGCCGGCACCGATGGTCACCCGGTCCCCGATGGTGGGGTGCCTCTTGACCTTGGCAAGTGACCTTCCACCGAGCGTGACGCCGTGGTAGATCATGACGTCCTCGCCGATTTCCGCCGTCTCTCCGATGACCACACCCATGCCGTGGTCGATGAAGAACCGCTTGCCGATGGTGGCGCCCGGATGAATCTCGATCCCGGTCAGGAACCGCGCCAACTGCGAAATGAGGCGCGCCGGAAAGCGTAGCGAGGGATTCTGCCAGAGCTTATGCGTCAGGCGGTGCGCCCAGATGGCATGCAGGCCGGAGTAGGCAAAAAAGTTCTCAAAAGAACCTCGAGCCGCCGGGTCATGCGACCGGGCGGCGTCGAGGTCTTCCTTAAGTCTTGCGAAAAAGCTCACAAAGACCTTTCTACAGGAAACAGGGAATGGCGGGCTAAGACTTAGCCTCGGATGTCGTCATAGAGCACGGTGGAGATGTAACGCTCGCCGAAGTCGCAGACAACCGCGACGATGAGCTTGCCGGCGTTCTCCGGGCGCTTGGCGAGTTCGAGGGCACCCCAGACGATTGCGCCGGAGGAAATGCCGCCCAGGATGCCTTCCTTGACCCCGAGGTCGCGGGCCACGCGGACTGAATCCTCCAGGGTGGCGTCCAGGACTTCGTCGTAGACGTTGGTGTCCAGGATTTCAGGGATGAAGTTGGCGCCGATGCCCTGGATCTTGTGCGGGCCGGGAGCGCCGCCGTTAAGGATTGCGGAATCCTTCGGTTCGATGGCGACAATCTGGACGTCCGGCTTGCGTTCCTTCAGGACCTGGCCGACGCCGGTGATGGTTCCGCCGGTACCG
Source organism: Arthrobacter sp. Y81 (assembly GCF_002929335.1). Classification (GTDB taxonomy): domain Bacteria; phylum Actinomycetota; class Actinomycetes; order Actinomycetales; family Micrococcaceae; genus Arthrobacter. The sequence goes on along the minus strand of NZ_PJIL01000003.1, from coordinate 356,312 downwards.
ATGCCGGAGACAAAGATGTCTACCTTGCCGTCGGTGTCGGTCCAGATTTCCTCGGCCGTGGTGGTGCGGTGGATCTCGGGGTTGGCTTCGTTGGCGAACTGCTGGGCCCAGATGGAGTTCTCCGTGTTGGCCACGATCTCCTGGGCCTTCTCCACGGCGCCGCGCATGCCTTCGGATCCCGGGGTCAGCACGATCTCCGCACCGAACGCACGGAGCATGACACGGCGTTCCGTGGACATGGTCTCGGGCATGGTCAGGATGACCTTGTAGCCGCGGGCGGCACCTACCATGGCCAGGGCGATGCCGGTGTTGCCGGACGTTCCTTCGACGATGGTTCCGCCGGGCTTGAGCGCGCCGGACTTCTCCGCGGCGTCAACAATGGCTACGCCGATACGGTCCTTGACGCTGTTGGCCGGGTTGTAGAACTCGAGCTTGACGGCCACCTGGGCGTCCAGGCCCTCGGTCAGGCGGTTGAGCCTGACCAGCGGAGTGCCGCCGACAAGCTGGGTGACGTCGTCGTAGATCCGTGCCATGTATTTGTGCCTATCTCTGAAGAGTTCTCTGAACAGCGAATACTGAGGTCAGCCTAACGAGGGCGGCCGGAACGCTGCTAAGCATTAAGCCATGCAGAGTAATATTTCCGTGCCTTGGCCAGCTTTGGGTTGATGATCACCTGGCAATAGCCCTGTTCCGGATGCTTGGCGTAGTAGTCCTGGTGGATATCCTCGGCCACGTGGAACGCGGGCAGCCTGCTTACCTCGGTGACGATCGGATGTGCCCACAGCTCCTGGTTCCGTTCGATGGCCTCTTCGAAGAGGATCTTTTCCTCGGTGGTCTCGTAGAACATGGACGAGCGGTACTGGGTGCCGACGTCGTACCCCTGGCGGTTGAGCGTCGTGGGGTCGTGGAGGGCGAAGAACATGTCCAGGATGACCTCGGCGGGGATCACGTCCTCATCGAAACTCACTGCCACTACTTCGGCATGGCCCGTGGTGCCCGAGCAGACCGAGTAATAGTCCGGATGGCGGTCATGGCCGCCGGTGTACCCCGAAATAACCGACGTGACGCCCTTGGTTTTTTGGTAGACGGCGTCGAGGCACCAGAAACAGCCTCCGCCAAGCACAAAAGTTTTCATGTCCTCTTCAATGGTTGAAGCGCGCTGATGATTCCCCCACCACCTTACGAGACTGTTACACGTGCGGACGAAGCCGGCGGATAGGGTAAAAATGAGGGTATGGAACCTGTGAACACCGACGTTGCAGACGACGCCCCTACCACTGCCGATCACGCCGGTGCGGAGTCCACTGAAGCAGCCGAGTCCTCCGATGCCCCCACGCTCGGCCAGATCCTGCTTGCTGTTGAAGAGCTCTGGCCGGAGTCCCTCGCCGAGGAATGGGACGAGGTGGGCCTGGTGGCCGGCCATCCGGCGGCAGAAGTCAGCAGGATCATGTTCGCTGTCGATCCCACCCTCGACGTCATTGAGGAAGCCATCGAATGGGGCGCTGGGCTGCTGATCACGCACCACCCCCTGCTGCTTAAGGGAGTCACGTCGGTGGCGGCGACGACGGCAAAAGGCAAAGCGGTCCACCGCCTCATCGAATCCGGAACCGGACTGCTGACCGTTCACACCAACGGTGACTCCGCCGTCGGGGGCGTCTCGGATGTCCTGGCAGACGCCCTTGGCCTCAACGACGTGGTTCCCCTTACCCCCTCCCCGAACGGACTGCCCGAAGAAGGCATCGGCCGGGTGGGGGACCTTGAGGACGTTATGACGCTGGGGGACTTCGCGGCCCGCGTGTTCGGCATCCTTCCATCCGTCGCGGGAGGCGTCCGCGTGTCCGGGGACAAGGACGGGCTGGTCCGGCGCGTGGCCGTCTGCGGCGGCGCGGGCGACTCCCTGTTTAACGAGGTCCGGGCAAGCAACGCCGATATCTTCGTGACGGCGGACCTTCGCCACCACCCGGCGTCCGAGGCCCGTGAGAATGCCGTGAACGATCGGCCCTACCTTATCGATGTTTCGCACTTCGCCAGCGAATGGCTGTGGCTGCCCGCTGCGGCCGACGCGCTGGGAAATGTCCTCAGCGACCAGGGCCACGACGTGGACATCCGCGTCAGCACCACCAACAGCGATCCCTGGGACTTCATTCTGACTCCGGGCGGGGACTAGAGTCTAAACTGCGCCGGTCCGGTGCCCGGCTGCGGCCGGTAGGAACAAGCGGAGGTAATAGTGGCCAAGGCAGCACCGGCGGAACAGTTGAAATTGCTCGAACTGCAGGGACTCGACGCCAGGCTCAAATCGCTGTCCAACCGCCGCCGGACCATCGAAAGCGATCCCCGGATCAGCGACCTTGAAGCTGCCCTGTCCGTGGCCAACGGCGAGCTCGGAGCCGCAAAAATGGCGGTCCACGACGCCGAAGCCGAGCTCAAGCGCTCGGAAGCGGACGTTGAGCAGGTGGCCTCCCGGATCGAACGGGACGAAGCGCGGCTGAACAGCGGCACCGGCCTCTCCAAGGACCTCGTCGCCCTGCAAAGCGACATTGCCTCGCTCAACAAGCGGCGTTCGGCCCTTGAGGACGTTGAACTCGAAGTCATGGAGCGCCTCGAGGGACTCCGCGAACGCCAGGCGGCCCAGCAGCAGATCGTGGACGATGTCCAGGGCTCCTTTGGTGTGATCCGCGCCGAGCTGGACGCGGCCCTGGCCGAGATTGCCGCCGAGGCGGGAGAGGTCGGCCGCAAGCGCTCGGAGTTCGCCGCGGGCCTCGACGCGGGCCTGCTGGCTGTCTACGAAAAGACCCTTGCCAAACGCGGAGTCGGCGCGGCCAGGCTGTTCCACGGCAAGTCCGAAGGCTCGGGAATGCAGCTCAGCCCGGGTGACCTTGCCGAGATCAAGGCAGCAGCCGAGGACGACGTTGTATTTTGCCCGGATTCCGGCTGCATCCTGGTCCGCTCGGCAGAGTGGGCCTAAGCCACCCCCAAGTAGCTGGCAGTTAACGTCGTGAAAAGCGCGAATGACGACGTTAACTGCGAGTCAGTTGGGCAGGATGATGTTGAGGGCGTGCGCCTTGCGCGCGGTGCCTTCGACCAGTTCGGCATCCCACTTCTCCCGGGCCGCCTTGAGCAGTTGAGCTGGCATGCGGGGGGCCGAACCCCGACGCGTCAGCAGGTGACGTGCCAGCTCGCCGCGGGTGTGCTTGGCGAAGTGGCTGACCACCTTGCGGACGCCGTTCACCTCCGTGAAGACGTTGACGGCAACGGTCTGCGCCAGCGGGGGAGCCCAGGCGGCGGCATAGGTGCTGGAGCGGCAGTCCACTAACAGCGACCCTCCCGTTTCGGCTGCCAGCGCCTCCGAAATCTGCGGCTTCCAGAACGAAGCGAGGCGGCCGACGTCGGGCAGTGACGTCCCCATGGACAGCCGGTAGGCGGGCACCCGGTCGGCAAAGCGGATGGCGCCCCAGAGGGCGGAAATGACCAGTACCGATTCATCGGCCTTCCGGCGCTGCGCTGCCGTCAGCGACTGGTAGCCCAGCGCGTCGTACAGGACCCCGGAATAGACCTGGTGCGCTGGAGCCGCCGGTTCCGTATGCAGCCGGGTATTGCGTTCGACGTCGGCACTCAGCGAGGCGCCGACGCCCAGCAACGCGAGGGCGTCCTGGTGGGCACTGACGTTTCCCAATGCCTCGAGAACCTTCGCGCGGTACGTGTTCAAAGCGGGAAAGCTCAGGGCGGTCCAGTCGACGGCGTCACCGTTGGGAGCGGGGGTCTTGCCTTCGGACGGCGGCAGCAGAATCAGCACCGTACGATCTTACCGGCGCGCAACGCGGACACTCTGCCGGCGGCCAAGCTACGCAGCCGGCCTCAGGCCAGGTTACGGCCAAGGAACGAGAAGACGTCCGGGAGGATGGAGCGCCAGTAGCCTCCGTCATGGCCGCCGTCCTGGAATCCGCCCTCATGTTCACCGGGCAGGCCGCTCACGTAGTCCTTCACGCTGTAGAGCAGGTTGTCCGACGTGCCGCAGTCGATTCTCTTCGGCAGCGGCCCAAGCTCCGGCCGGAGGGCAAAGATGTCGTTGGCCGCGAAATCCTCGGCGCTGTCAAAGTTGTCCGTCCGTGCGGCGTCGTGCAGGCTCCAGACTGCCGGGCTCATCGCTGCGACGGCGCGGAGTCCGGGAATCCGGTGCTGCGAGGCGAGGAGCAGGGCGCCAAATCCGCCCATCGACAGGCCGAAAACGGCGAGCCTGCCGGTGTCCAGGCCCTGGCCGGCCAGGAGCGGGATGAATTCCTCGACGACCATGGCCTGCGTGTCCGTGCCTGTTGCGCGGCGGTGCCACCAGCTTTCGCCGCCATCCACGGCCGCGAGTGCGAACGGCGTCCCGCCGCGGGCGACGTGTTGTGACAGGACGTCGGCCGCACGGAGGTCGTCGAAGATCACGCGGTGGTCCGCTCCTGTCCCGTGCAGGAAAAGTGCCACGGGAGGCTTGCCGGCTGCAGCACCGTCCGGCGAGCCGGGGGAGTTGCCCGTTTCCGGTACGGCGAGGGCCCAGTTCGTGGCGGTCTGCGGGCGGAACTGCGAGCTGAAGCTGCCGGTGCGCATGGACACGGGCGTGGCGTGCCCGGATGTCGTCCCGGCGGCGCAGGCGGCCAGCACGGCGGCAGCCACGCCGCCGGCTCCGAGTTCCAGCAACCGCCGGCGTCCGAGCGTCGGAAGATCCATACGCCGATCATAGACGCGGAGGCTCCGGATACAGGGCCGGCTCAGGCCGCCTTGACCGGCGGTTTGGCGGCAGCCGTGGCCGCCTGGTTCTCGCGGGCGAGGAATGCGGACAGTTCGCCGATGGTGCTCATCAGCGGCGCAGGGAAGACGACGGTGGAATTCTTGTCCACGGCGATTTCCACCAGGGACTGCAAATTCCGCAGCTGCAGGGCAAGCGGGTGGGCCATCATGGTGTCCGAAGCGTCGCCGAGGGCGGCTGCCGCGATGGCTTCGCCTTCAGCGGCGATGATCTTGGCCCGCTTCTCCCGCTCGGCCTCAGCCTGGCGGGCCATGGCGCGCTTCATGCTGTCGGGAAGCTGGATGTCCTTCAGTTCCACCAGCACCACTTCGACGCCCCAAGCGAGGGTCAGCTGATCCAGAATTTCCCGAATATCGCTGTTAATGCGCTCGGTTTCGGACAGCGTCTGATCCAGGCTGTGGCGGCCCACCACCTTCCGGAGGGTGGTCTGGGCGATCTGGTCGATGGCCGCTGCGACATTCTCAATTGCCACGACGGATTTCACGGCGTCCACCACGCGGTAGTAGGCAACAGCGGAGATGTCGACGCTCACATTGTCCTGGGTGATGATGCCCTGCGACTGGATGGGCATGGTTATTATCCGCAGGCTGACCAGCGGAAGGCGGTCAATAACGGGAATGATGAACCGCAGTCCCGGCATCCTGACGCCAATGACCCTTCCCAGCCGGAAGAGCACGCCCTGTTCGTACTGCCGGACGATCCGGATGGACATCTTGAGCAAGATAAGCAGCAGCAGTGCGACGGCGATGGCGACGAACGTATTGGTGGGGTCCATCAGGATCCCCTCCTTCTTGCCCGGGGTGATCTTGTTCAATTGTCCCACCAAGGGATCAAAAAGCGCCCGGCGCCCGGTGCGGAACCGGGCAGCCGCTACTGCCCGTAGAATGGACGGCGGATGGGTTGACCAGGCGGCCGCGCGTCACGCAAGTGGCTCGAGGAACGTCCGGGCTCCGCAGAGCAGGGTGGTGGGTAACGCCCACTCGGGGTAACCCGCAGGCCAGTGCCACAGAGAACAGACCGCCTGCCGCGGTCCGTGTCCGCACGGGCCGGGAACAGGTAAGGGTGAAACGGTGGTGTAAGAGACCACCAGCTTCCCGGGTGACCGGGAAGGCTAGGTAAACCCCACCCGGAGCAAGGCCAGACAGGGCACGTTCGAGGGCTGCTCGCCCGAGTGTCCGGGTAGGCCGCTGGAGGGCGTCGGCAACGGCGTCCGTAGATGGATGGCCGCTATTCCCGCTCCGGCAACGGTGCGGGAACACAGAACCCGGCGTATCGGTCAACCCATCCACCACAAGCCCTCAGCCGGCCCGCCAGCCAACCGCGAGCCGGGCCGTGTGAGTGACTTCACGCTTTTCGGGGCGGTGCAGGGGGCTTTGCCGCCCTAGAATGGATAGCGAACGTAGAAGTTCTGCCGCCGGGTCTGCGTTCGCAGCCGGCGGTTTTTCTTTGCGCTTCTCCAAGGTGTCCGGGGTGGACCGAATCCCCGCTGATGCCTGTGCCCCGGAATACCTCCGGTGGCCGACATCCGCATACGAAGACGTATGTGGTTGACCCAAGGAAGGTAGTTCTGTGAGCCAGACGTCAGATTCTTGTCTTGATACGTGGATGGGCCGTGAGGCACTTGCCGAGGCCATGATCCCGGTGATCGGCCGGCTGTACCGCGAGAACAACGTGGTGACCTCCATCCACGGCCGCAGCCTGATCAACAAGTCCACCATGAACATCCTGAAGGCGCACCGTTTCGCGCGTCGGATGAGCAAGGACGAGCTGCTTCTGGAAGAGACGGCACCGCTCCTGGATGCCCTCGCCGGTCTGGAGCTTGGCGCTGCGGCAATCGACATTGCCCGCCTGAACCAGAAGTACAAGACCGAGGCCAACGGTGCGAGCCTGGATGAATTCCTGCGCGCCGAACTTGCCGACATCGTCGGTAAGCGGGGCGGCGATGACCGCACCAGCACCGACGTCGTGCTCTACGGCTTCGGCCGCATCGGACGCCTGCTGGCGCGGCTCCTGATCGAAAAGGCCGGCGGCGGCCATGGCCTCCGGCTGCGCGCCATCGTGGTGCGCCGCGGCTCGGACAACGACCTCGCCAAGCGGGCCAGCCTGCTTCGCCGCGACTCCGTTCACGGTTCATTCGAGGGCACCATCAAGCTCGACACCGAGAACAACACCATCACGGCCAACGGCGTGCAGGTCCAGGTCATCTACTCGGACAACCCCTCCACGGTGGATTACACGGCTTACGGCATCAAGGATGCGCTCGTGGTGGACAACACGGGACGCTGGCGTGACGCCGAAGGCCTGTCCCAGCACCTCCTGAGCAAGGGCGTTTCGCGTGTCCTGCTCACGGCACCGGGCAAGGGCGAGCTGAAGAACATCGTCCACGGCATCAACCACGGCACCATCCTGGATTCGGACAAGATCGTCACGGCCGCGTCCTGCACCACCAACGCCATCACTCCGGTCCTGAAGGCCATCAACGACAAGTTCGGCGTGGTCCACGGCCACGTCGAGACGGTCCACTCCTTCACCAACGACCAGAACCTGATCGACAACTTCCACAAGGGTGACCGCCGCGGGCGCTCTGCCGCGCTGAACATGGTGATCACCGAAACGGGTGCCGCCAAGGCCGTGGCCAAGGCGCTGCCCGAACTCCTGGGCAAGCTCACCGGCAGCTCCATCCGCGTTCCCACCCCGGATGTGTCCCTGGCCATCCTGAACCTGAGCCTGGAGCACGGCACCACCAAGGACGAGATCAACGACTACCTGCGGCAGATGTCCCTGCACTCGGACCTGCGCAAGCAGATCGATTACATCGATTCGCCCGAGGTGGTCTCCACAGACTTCGTCGGCTCACGCCGCGCCGGAATTGTTGATGGCCTGGCCACCATCTCCAATGACAAGAACCTGGTCCTCTACGTCTGGTACGACAACGAGTTCGGCTACAGCTGCCAGGTAGTGCGCGTGATGGAGGAAATGGCAGGCGTCAACCCGCCGTCATTCCCCGTCAAGGAGCCGGCCGCCGCGCTGGCAGCGATCGCGGCGGTCTAGCGCCCCGGCAGTTTCAGGTCCGCGGTTTCCCGGCGGGTGCTCTGGCATCAGCCGGGAAACCGACACAGAATGGTGTCATGGAACAGGAATCGACTCTCGAACATGAAACCACACTGGAACACGCGCTCGACGTAGCGCGGACGAATCATAAGGAAGCCACCCGTCTCCTTGACCACGCGCGCGTGGCGCGTGCCGCGGGAGAGATTTCGGAAAGCAGGGTCAAGCAGCTCGAGGACCTGCTGGACATCGCCACTGAAGACCTCAAGCGTGTGATCAAGGAGCAGTAACCCCTCCTCCACACTGTGGATATCGGCCAGGTTGTCAGTGCCCTGCCCTAGGCTCTTGGCGTGCATAGGAATCCTCACCGGACCCATCGGCCATGACCATCAGTTGGACGGCGTACCGCCGCGCCCGGCGCCGCTCCCGCCAGGCCTGGGCCGTCCTGATTGTGCTGGCCGTGGGACTGGTTTCCGCCGTTTCCTGGTTTTTCACCGCCGGCCAGTTCGCGGCAGCAGAGCCGCCGGTCACCGGTCCCAGCGAAGCTCCGGTGCTGGACCCCACGTGGATGAAAGCGGTCCCTCCGGTCCGGCCTGTGCCCGAAGGCAGTGCGGCAGCGGCGCTGGAAACCCTCGCTGTGAAGGGCCGGGCCGCCAACGACAACTACGAGCGCACGGCATTCGGCCAGGCGTGGCTGGACGTGGACCGCAACGGCTGCGACACCCGCAACGACATCCTGCGGCGCGACATGGCCGCCGCGCAGTTCACTGAGGGATCGCGCTGCCGCGTGGCAGCCGGCCAGTTCCATGAGCCATACACCGGCGCGGTGGTGACATTCACAAGGGGAGCGGAGAGCAGCAAAGCCGTCCAGATCGACCATGTGGTGGCGCTGGGGGATGCCTGGCAGAAGGGCGCCCAGCAGTTGACGCTGCAACAGCGCCAGAGCCTCGCCAACGATCCCCTTAACCTTGTGGCCGCGGACGGGCCGGCCAACCAGGAAAAGAGCGCGTCAGACGCCGCCGGCTGGTTGCCGAAGAACAAGGCCTTCAGATGCCACTACGTAGCCCGCCAGATCTCCGTGAAGGCCGCCTACGCACTGTGGGTGACCCCGGCGGAAAAGGATGCCATGAAGCGCGTGCTGGCATCGTGTCCGCAGCAGCAGACGGTCATTCCGCGATAACGGGCCGGGCCGAACGGGGCCGCGCGCTGGGTCCAGCGGCGCAGCGGCCGTTTGCGTGCCGCTGGGCTCAGTGCCCGAACGGGTCGGGGTCGACGCCGGGCATCCAGGTCAGGCCGGGAACTCCCCAGCCGCTCCGCTTGGCCTGCTTCATCGCCTTCCGGGCGTAGCGGTCCATCAGCCGGTTCACATAGAGTTTGCCGTCCAGGTGGTCATACTCATGCTGGATGATCCGGGCGAACCAGTCCGTGGCTTCAAAGTCCACCGGGTTCCCGTCGCCGTCAAACCCCTGGACGCGCGCCCACTCGGCGCGTTTGAGCGGGTACTGGCCGCCGGGAAACGACAGGCAGCCCTCCACTTCCTCATCCGGGTCCGGAAGGGCGCCGGAAACCTTGGACAGCGTGAGGACGGGGTTCACCAGGACGCCCACAGGAGGAACATCGTCGTCATTGGCGAACTTGTACACAAAGATGCGCTTGCCCACGCCCACCTGGGGTGCGGCAAGCCCTACTCCGTTGGCGGCGTCATTCGTCTCGAACATGTCGGCGATGAGTTTGCGGAGTTCGTCGTCGAAGACTTCCACTTCGGCGGCCCGGCGGTGCAGAACCGGCTCGCCCCAGATGGTGATCGGCAGAACGGTCATGTCAGGTTGTTCCTTTGATGCAGTGCGGGATCAGGTCCGGGAACAGTCCGGCCCGCAGCGACCGGCGGAGCCTTGGACTTTTCCAGGAAACAAATAAAGGCCGCACCGGATAACCGGTGCGGCCTTTACGAAAGGGCGGAAAATCCTGCCCTTCATGAGGGTGAGCGACGGGGGTTGAACCCGCGACCTCCTGGACCACAACCAGGCGCTCTGCCAACTGAGCTACGCCCACCATGTGCCCTGCGAGACCGTCCGGCTATCCGGCTGTCTTGAAAGGCAACGTCATATAGCTTACCTGCTCCGCGGAGGTGTTTTTGCCACTTTCGTCCGTTTAGCGGAAATTTCCGCCAAACGTGGCGCAGATCACTTTTCCGAAGACTCCGCGAGGGACCCGGCAGAGGCCATGACGGACTTTGAAATGCGCTGGGCTGTGGCACTGTCCGGACCCGGCGCCGGAACAAAAACTGCCTCGCGGTAGTACCGCAGCTCATCGATGGAATCCTTGATGTCCCCGAGCGCCCGATGTCCGCCGCGCTTGGCCGGAGCCTGGAAGTAGGCGCGGGCGAACCAGCGCCGCGACAGTTCCTTGATGGTGCTCACGTCAATGACCCGGTAGTGCAGGTGCTCCACTACGGCGGGCATGTCCCGGGCAAGGAACACGCGGTCCGTGCCCACGGAGTTGCCTCCCAGTGGAGCCTTGCGGGGGTCCGGCACCCACTTCGCGATGTACTCCATGATGACGGCTTCCGCTTCGGCCATGGTTTTGCCGTGCGGGAGCTCCTCGAGCAGGCCGGAGCGCGTGTGCATGTCCCGGACGAAGTCGTTCATCTGGGCCAGCGCGGCATCGTCGGGACGGATGACGACGTCGACACCGTCGCCAAGAATGTTGAGTTCGGAGTCCGTCACCAGGGCGGCAACCTCAATGAGGGCGTCGTTCTTGGGGTCGAGGCCGGTCATCTCGCAGTCGATCCAGACAATGCGTTCGTTAGTTATAGGCACCCGCCCAGCCTACCGTTTCACTGCTCGAGAGCTGTCCGATGCTAGGATTTCGGGTACGTGGCGGTGCCCTTTTTTCACTGCTGCGGCCCCGCTTCCGCCGGCCTGCCCGGCTGCCACCGGGTGAAATATGCCCCACAACAGATTGGACGATCCTGAGATGACGGCGCCTGTACCCGCGGTGGGAAATGTGGCTGCCGGTACGTCACCGGAGCCGGCCGCGGCTGAAGTGGACAACGCCCTCTCGCCCCTCCTCTCGGGGTTCGCAGGTTCAATGTTCATGGCGATCGGCTCACTGGGGGTTGGCTGGCTCGCCCCCGTCTCCGAGCTTCGCCGCCTGCCGCTGTTCATCTGGATGCGCACCGAAGCCGTCGGAGTTGCACTGTCCATCGTGCTGCTGGCCGTGGGCGGCATGCTCCTGGTCCGCGCCTGGCTTCGCCTTGGCCAGAGGGTCCGGGTCTGGGGCGCAGGTGCCCGCAAGGCCACCCTGCAGGCAGTCGCGTTGTGGGGGCTGCCCATGATGTTCTCCGTGCCGCTCTTCAGTCGGGACGTCTACGCCTACATCGGGCAGGGCCGGCTGATGGTCGAAGGATTCAACCCTTACGAAAACGGCATCTCGGCGCTGTCCAACTATTTCCAGCTCGGTGCCGACAAGATGTGGACTGAGGCGCCGGTTCCGTACGGCCAGCTGTTCCTGTGGATTGAACAGCTCGTGGTGTGGACTACGAACGTGCACCCGGAAGCCAGCGTCATGCTGTTCCGGCTGGCGGCGCTCGTCGGCGTCGTGCTGTGTATTGTCTATGTGCCCAAACTGGCGGGGCTGCACGGCGTGAATCCGCACCGGGCACTGTGGCTGACTGCAGCCAACCCGCTGTTCCTCACCAACTTCATCGCCAGCGTCCACAACGATGCGCTGATGATCGGACTCGCACTGGCCGGGCTCTATTACTGCGCCACCAGGCGCGTGGTGTTCGGACTGGTGCTGGTGACGCTGTCGATCTCCGTCAAACCGATCACTATCGTGTTCCTGCCGTTCATCGGGCTGCTCTGGGCCGGCAAGAAGGCAGGCTGGCCACGGAAGTTCGTGTTCTGGGGACTCACTGCGGGCATCAGCCTGGCCCTCCTGTACGGCATGAGCCTGGTGAACGGCTTCGGCTTCGGCTGGGTGAACGGGTTGTCCGCTCCCGGCAGCATCTGGATCTGGTACGCCCCGGTTGGCCTGCTGGGGCTCGTGGTGGCCTCCATCTCCAACGCCTTCGGGCTGGACGGCTGGGGGCTGGCCAAATGGGTTTACGACGCCGGCAAGCTGCTCGCCGTCGGTATTGTCGCCTGGCAGATCTTCCGCGGCGACCATGACCGGCTGATGCGCCGGCTCACCCTGGCGTTCGCGGCGGTGGTCCTGCTCGCCCCAATGATCCAGTCCTGGTATGTGGTGTGGCTTATCCCGCTGTTTGCCGTCACCGGCATCCGGGACGACTGGCAGGTGAAGGCCCTGTACTTCATCGTGTCCTTCTTTATGGTCTACGCCATCTCGGACCAGCTGGAAGTCTTCCCCTACCTGCAGACCGAGGACCTGGGCCTTCCCCTGGCCCTTGCACGCAACGCCGCGGCCATCATCGCCCTGATGTTCGCGCTGTACCTGATCTTCCTGGATCCCAAAACGAAGCAGCTGTTCAGCAAGCCGGACGAGCCGGTGACCACGCGCCCGGTCATCTGACCGGAACCTGGACCCAAAGCGGGCCGTTTAGTCCTCTGCAGGCAGGTTCCTGAGCGCCTCGCGGAGTGAAAGCGGGCTGAGGGCGGCCCCGTGCGTCGCAGCGAACTGCCTGACCCACGCGGGATCAGTCTTTGCGTACTCGCGCAACGCCCAGCCGATGGCCTTGCGGATGAAGAACTCCCGGTCCGCCAGATTGGCCTCGATGACCGTGGCCAGGAGCCCGGTGTCGGTGTTGGACTTTGCCCCCAGCTGGGCGGTGATGGACGCCCTGCGGATCCAGAAATCGGGATCCGCGCTCCAGCGCAGCAGGACCGGTGTCAGCACTTCCCGGTGTGCCTGCAGAAGCCGGCCCAACCGGTCTTCCACGCCGTCCACCAGGTCCCACCATGCTCCGGTGCGGATGATTTCCTCGTACACAGGAACCATCGCCAAATCCGTCCTGACAAGCTTCGAGGCCGTCAGGTCTATCGCGGCATACCGTTCCTCCCGGTAGGTGGCTGTCCGGAAGAGCTCCAGCGCTGCCGACCTCAGCTCATCGCCCGATGCCAATGGCGCCGCTGCGACCTCGGCCTTGACGATCCTGCGCACCTCGGGCACCCGCACGCCCAGTTGCGCCATGGCCGATTTCAGGTAAGCCTGCGCGCCAGCGGCGCGCACCGGGTCCGCGGCGGCGGTGAGCCTTGCCCGGATGGCCGCAACCAGATCACTGTGTCCCATGGAGCAACCATAGCCACGGGCGGTCCGTGCGGACCCGCCGCCCGGGCCCTAGAGTGGAGGACAGAACAGCAGTCCGCCGGAGGATACTACAATCCCGCCGGGCGGCGCCGGCATCCCGGAGGTATCAGCATGTCCATGATCAAGAGCCCAGACGAGATTGCGCTGATGCGCGAGGCCGGCCGGGTGGTGGCAAACACCCTGGCCGCGGTGAAGGACGCGGCGGCGGTGGGTGTTTCCCTGAAGGAGCTTGATGAGCTGGCCGCTGAGTCGATATCGGCCGCTGGGGCCACGCCCGCCTTCCTGAACTACCGCCCGCGGTGGGCCTCGGTGCCGTTTCCTGGCGTCATCTGCGCGAGCGTCAACGATGCCGTGGTCCACGGCATCCCGAACGGCTACCGCCTGCAGGACGGGGACCTGCTCAGCGTGGACTGCGGCGCGTTCCTGGAGGGGTGGTGCGGAGACGCCGCCGTCAGCTTCGTCGTGGGAACGGCGGATCCGGTGGACCTGGCGCTGATTGCTGCCACCGATGCGGCCCTGGCGCGTGGCATCGAGATGGCCCGGCTCGGCAACAAAATGGGCGATCTCGCCTATGCGATCGGCGGAGCGGCGCGCCGGGCCGGCTACGGCCTGCTGGCGGACCACGGCGGGCACGGCATCGGCCGGACGATGCACGCCGAGCCCCCGGTGCCGAATGACGGACGTCCCGGCCGCGGCATCAAGCTGACGGAGGGGCTGGTGATAGCCATTGAACCCATGCTGATCCTCGGCGGCAAGGACGACTACTACCACGACGACGACGAGTGGACGCTGCGGTCCGCCAACGGCCGCCGGGCGGCCCACAGCGAACACACAGTCGCCATCACCGCGGACGGCCCAGTGATCCTCACGCTGCCCTGACGGCGCGTTGCCAACCACGGAATCTGTTGGCCGTGGATTACAATAGTGAGCGCTAACAACGTCTCTCCCAGCAGTAATGGAAACCACATGACCGCCACCGAGCACCAGATCAGTTTCGGCCCCTACACCGCCATCGCCACAGCCAGGGGAGGGGCGCTCCGCGAACTCCGGCACGACGGCCGCGATCTGGTCATCAGCTTCGGCGCCAACGGCGGTATCCCGGACTACCGCGGTGTTATCTGTGCTCCGTGGCCGAACCGGCTGGCTGATGGCCGCTACAGCTTCGACGGCGGGGATTTCCGGGCCGCGGTCAACGAGGAGGAGCGGGGGACCGCCCTGCATGGACTCGTGTTCGGGGCAGTTTGGGAGCCGCGGGAGCAGACCGCTTCATCCGTCCGCCTTGGCGCCCGCGTTGAGCCGGGCGAGGGGTATCCGGGGCGCCTTGACGTTTCCGTTGAATACGAGCTGCGGGCGGACGGGCTGCGCAGCACCGTGCGCGCCGAAAACATTGGCGCGGACGCAGCGCCCTACGGCGTCTGCCCCCACCCGTACCTCGTCGCCGGACCTGCCCCGCTCGATGAGTGGACCGTGCAGATCCCCGCCACCGAATTCATGGAGGTCTCCGACGACCGGTTGCTGCCCGAAGGCATGGCCAGTGTGCAGGGCCACGCCTTCGACTTCCGGACTGAAAAAGTCCTCGGCGCCGTGGAAATCGACCACGCCTTCACCGGCCTGATTACCAACGGGGACGGCCTCGCGGCCGTTCGGGCCTACGACCCCTCCGGGACCGGCGTCGAGCTGGAGTGGGATACTGCTTGGCCGTGGCTGCAGATCCATACCGCGGACAAACCCGCGGGGCCGTCCCGGCTGGGCCTCGCGGTTGAGCCCATGACGTGCCCGCCGGATGCGTTCAACAGCGGCACCGGCGTGATCCGGTTGGCTCCGGGGGAGTCCCACCAGGCCAGCTGGACCATCCGGGCGCTCAATCGCTGACGGGCGCTCAGCCGTTGAGGTAGGCAGCCGCGTACCGGCGGTACTGGGCGAGGACGTCCGGGGACCCGCCGTCGGGCGCCGTAACTTCCATCCGCGCCGATTCCCACTCCGGCCACCGTCCCGTGAGGACGGCCGCTGCCTGGCGGGCGGCGCCGTCGGCCACGTATTCCCCCGGCTCAGGCACAACCACGGGGAGGCCGAACACGGAGGCGGCGATCTGCTGCACCGCAGCGGACTGCGCCCCGCCGCCCACCAGGATGATCCGCCCGGCCGATACGCCCTGTGCCTGCAACGCCGCCAGGCCATCCGCGAGGGAGCACACCACGCCTTCGACGGCGGCCCGGGCGAGGTTGGCGCGCGTGTAGCTGGCCAGGGTGGCCCCGTGGAGGGAACCTGTGGCGTGCGGCAGGTTGGGTGTGCGCTCACCTTCGAAATACGGTACGAGTGTGAGGCCGCCGGATCCGGCCGGGGCGTCGAGGGCGAGTTCGGTGAGCCCGGCGAGGGTCACGCCGAGCAGCATGGCGGTGGCATCGAAGATCCGCGTGGCGTTCAGCGTGCAGGCCAGCGGAAGGAAGTTGCCGGTGGCATCCGCGAATCCGGCGACGAGCCCCGTGGCGTCGGCCGCAGGGGTCTCGGAGACGGCGAAGACCGTCCCTGACGTCCCCAGTGACACCACAACGTCGCCGGGGCGCGCGTCGACGCCGAGAGCAGCAGCGGCGTTGTCGCCGGCTCCGGGACCGATCAGCGCACCGGCCGGCGTCTTGCCTGCGGCCTCCAGTGAACCGGCGACGGCGGGAAGCACGGGCACGTGGCCCAGGACCTTCTCCAGGATCCCGGGGAGGTAGGTCCCCGACGCCGCGGAGAAGTAACCTGTGCCGGATGCGTCGGACCTGTCCGTCCGGAGCAGCTGAAGCGACGAGGGGCCCGTTCCCGGGCCGTGGCCTGCCAGCCGCCAGCTCAGCCAGTCGTGCGGGAGGCAGACGGCCGCGGCGCGGCGGGCATTGTCCGGTTCCTTCCGGGCCAGCCAGCGAAGTTTGGTGATAGTGAGCGATGCGACGGGGACCGTACCGGTCGCGTCTGCCCAGAAGGCGGCGCCGGCTTCGGCGTCGCCGTCGCCAGCATCAGCGATGAGCTGCTCGGCGTCGACGGCGGAGCGTGTGTCGTTCCACAGCAGGGCCGGTCGGATCACCGCGCCGGAGGAATCCAGGCACACCATGCCGTGCTGCTGGCCGCCGACGGAAACGGCGGCGACGTCGTCGAGGCCGCCCGCCTGGGCGATGGCATCCTGGAGGGCGGTCCACCAGTGGTCGGGGTGTACCTCGCTGCCTTCCGGGTGGGCCGCACGCCCTTGGCGGACCAGCGCGCCGGTGCCGGCGTCGCGGATCACCACTTTGCATGACTGTGTGGAGCTGTCGATTCCTGCGACCAGCGGCATGGCGGGTTCTTTCTGCAAGGTCTGCCGCCGGACCCGGGAGTCCGGATCCGGCGGCAGCGGTATTTGTTGGTTGGGAAGAACGGGCCTAGCGGGCGCCGAGCAGGTGCTCGATGGCCAGCTGGTTGAGGCGGACAAAGGCGAACGAGCGCTGGGCGGCGGCGTCGGCGTCGAACTCCGCGAAAGCGGACGCGTCAGCGAGCAGGTCCGCGGCGCTCTCACCGGCGGAAAGCGTGGGCTCCCCGAGTTCGAACACACCGGAGGTCTTCAACGCTTCCTGCACGTCAGGGTCGGCACGGAAGGCCAGGGCGCGTTCCTTGAGCAGCAGGTACATGGACATGTTGGATTTCGCGGATTCCCAGACGCCGTCGTAGCCGTCGGTGCGGGAGGGCTTGTAGTCGAAGTGCCGCGGACCGTCGTACCTGGGGCCGCCGTTGGGGAACCCGTTTTCGAGGAGGTCCACCGTGAAGAACGCGCTGGTCAGGTCGCCGTGCCCGAAGACGAGGTCCTGGTCGTACTTGATGCCGCGCTGGCCGTTGAGGTCGATGTGGAAGAGCTTCCCGGCCCACAGCGCCTGGGCGATGCCGTGGGTGAAGTTCAGTCCGGCCATCTGCTCATGGCCGGTTTCCGGGTTGAGGCCCACGATGTCGCCGTGTTCCAGCTGGGCGATGAACGCCAGGCCGTGTCCCACGGTGGGCAGGAAGATGTCGCCGCGGGGCTCGTTGGGCTTGGGCTCCAGGGCGATCCGCAGTCCGTAGCCCTTGTCCTTGATGTAGGCCGCGGCCGTGTCCACGCCCTCCTTCATGCGGTCCAACGCGGCCGAGAGGTCCTTCGAGCCGTCATATTCGCTGCCTTCGCGTCCGCCCCACATCACGAAGGTTTCGGCGCCCAGCTCGGCTGCGAGGTCGATGTTCTGCAGGACCTTGCTGAGCGCGAACCGGCGGACGGAACGATCGTTGGAGGTGAAGCCGCCGTCCTTGAAGACCGGGTGGCTGAACAGGTTGGTGGTGACCATGGGGGTCTTCAGGCCGGTCTCGGCCAGGGCTGCCTTGAAGTTTTTCAGGATCAGCTCGCGCTCGGAGGCCGTGGCATCGAACGGGACCAGGTCGTTGTCGTGGAAGGTGATGCCGTAGGCGCCGAGCTCGCTGAGCTTGTGGACGGCCTCGACGGGGTCCAGGGCCGGGCGGGTGGCGACGCCGAACGGATCGGCGCCGGTCCAGCCGACGGTCCAAAGGCCAAAGGTGAAACGGTCTGCGGGGGTGGGCTGAAGAGTCATGAAGCGTCCTTGGTTCAGAGATGGGGTTCAGGGAGTGGATTAGCGGTACCGGCCAACGCGGGGGCGGCCGGGATTCAATTAGTTTTCAATCTAAACTATATGCATCATGATTGACTAAGGTCAATGATGAAGGCGGCGGAAATGTCACTGGAAAAAAATGCCGACGGCGGTGCGGGCCGTCCTGCGCCCGGCCGCGTCGAGGATGTCCGGCGCGGAAACCTGGTGCGCGTCCTTGCTTCCCTGGCGCAGGCGCGCACTGATCCGGACCCGCACCCCACCCGTGCTGACCTGGCGGCCCGGACCGGATTGACCAAGGCGTCCGTGTCCAGCCTCGTCGCCGAGCTCGTGGACGCCGGTTTGGTGGCGGAATCCGGCGCCACCCGGGACGGCGAACGCGGCCGCCCGGGAGTGGGCCTGGAGCTGAGCACCCGCCGCGGCGTGGTGGGCATGGAAATCAATGTGGACTATATTTCCGCCGGGCTCCTGGACCTCGGCGGGACCCTGCGGATACTGAGGACACTGGAACGCGGCAACCGCGGCCAGTCACCTGAATCCGTCATGGCCCTGCTGGCCGGGCTTGTCAGCGACGTTGCCGCCGAGGCGTCTGCGGCCGGAATCGTCATTCTTGGCGGCGGGCTGGCTGTTCCCGGCCTTGTGGACTCGGCGTCGGGGACCGTTGCCAGTGCTCCCAACCTGCATTGGCACGCGGTTGCCCTGCAGCTTGACCGGCTACTTCCCGACGCACCGTTCGGCACAGTCCTGCACAACGAAGCGAACTGCGCCGCGCTGGGTGAACTCTGGTACGGGCACGGACTGGATTTCCAGGACTACCTTTTCGTCTCCGGCGAGGTGGGGGTCGGTGGCGGCCTGGTGATCGGCTCCGAACTGTTTGCGGGACCCCACGGCCAGGCCGGCGAGGTGGGCCACATGGTGGTGGAACCGTCCGGCCCCGACTGTTCGTGCGGCGGCCATGGCTGCCTGGAGACCTTCGCCGGGCAGGAGGCCATCTTCTCCGAGGCCGGCATTCCGGCAGGCACCGCATCCGTGCGGCTCGCGAGGCTCGGCGAACAACTTGCGTCCGGAGACATGGCCGCCATTACAGCCGTGGCCCGGGCCGGCCACTACCTGGGGATTGCCGCGGCGTCCACGGCGCGGATGATGAACCTGTCAGCCGTGGTGCTCGGCGGCCACTTCACCCAGATGGGACCGTGGATTGCTCCAGCTGTGGTGCAGAGCCTGGCTGACTATGCGCCCGGCGTCGTCAGCCCCGCCAGGGTGGCAGTCTCGGAGCTCGGCCAGTCCGCGGCCCTGCTCGGCGCGGCCGGGAGCTCCCTGCGCGCTGTCCTGGCCGCCCCGTTCAGCCTGACACCGGCAGGATAGCTTTCAGGCCCGCCTGGTGTTCGGTACTGCCCGGCGTTCAGGATGCGGCGACGAGCCGGACCACCGCCCGGCCCGGCACCGCATCGCTGACCACCTCGAAGCCTGCGGCCAGGAACAGCTTCAGGGTTCCGTGGTAGAGGTCGGCGGGACCCGCTTTCGGCCGCTGCTCAGGAACAACGGGGTAGCCTTCCACGATGCCGGCGCCGTGGGCAAGGGCGTGGCCGACGGCGGCCCGAAGCAGCGTGGCAGCGACACCGCTGCGGCGGTGGCCCGGTGCAACGACGAAGCAGCTCACCGACCAGACGGGCACCTCAGGTCCGTCCCCCGGTTGGCTGGACGCGGCCTGCCCGGCCGCCTTCAGGACCTGCGAACGCAGGATCCGCGGGTAGCAGCCGCGCGGTTCGACTGCGCACCAGCCCACCGGCTTACCGTCCCTGAAGGCGAGGACCCCGGGCGCCGGGGTGCCGGCGTCGAACTTTTCCTGCAGTTGCTTCTTGCGGTCCCCTGGAGCGGAGTCATTCCATTCCGGTCCGGTCAGGGCGAAAAACCTGCACCAGCATCGCGACGGCTCGCCGCGAACACCGAAAAGGCGTTCGACGTCGGGCCATTCGGCCGGCGCAGTGGTCACGGGCGCTGCGGTCACCGGAACGGGGCTGTCGGATCGCTTGGCAGTCATGGAAACAGGCTAGACCGGTTGCCCGCCGCGATGGAACGCCGCAGCCCCTGCGCTCAGGCACCGGTTGTTCGGCGCGCCTTAGTGGGCGAGGCGCCAGCCGAGCCCGGCAAGCCACGCGGCACACAGCTCCGTCCAACGCTCCACGCCGGAGACGCCGGCTGCAAGGCCCAGCCCGTGCCGGCCATGCGGAAAGACATGCAGTTCGGCACGCACGGCAGCGTGGCGCAGCGCGAGGGCATACCGCAGGCTGTGCTCGACATCCACGGCACCGTCGTCAAAGGTATGCCAGATAAAGGACGGGGGTGTGTCTTCGGTGGCAGTAAGCTCCGCAGACAGCCGTGCCAGGAGTTCATTCGAAGGCGAGGTACCGAGCAGGTTGTTGATGCTTCCCTGGTGGACTGCCGCTGTGAAGGACAGCACGGGGTAGCACAGGATGGACAGGTCGGGCCGCGAGGCCGGCACGTCGAGCGGTGCCTTGCCGCAGGGGACGCCGGCCGCCAGGGTGGCCGCAAGGTGACCGCCGGCTGAGAACCCGAGGACACCGACCCGTGAGCCGTCCACGGCGAGTCCGTGGCCTCCGCCCCGGATCCAGGCGAGCGCGGCCTTGGCATCCTGCAGGGGTGCCGGGTGGCGGTGCGGAGCCACCCGGTAGCGCAGCACGAACGCGTGGATGCCCAGTGAGGCCAGCCATTCGGCCACCGGCTCGGCCTCGTGGTCGGCGTGGCGTTCGTAGCCTCCGCCGGGAAGGATCAACATTGCCGGCGACTCCCGGATCGGTTCCCCACCGGCCGGGAGGACGCTGAGGCCCGCCGGCATCGTGGGGCTGCCCGTCAGGGCGTCCACTCGGTGCTCCGCCTGAGCGTCACCTCTCCCGTCACGGCGGCACCGCCGTCGTGGTGGCCGTCCCCGTCTGGAGCTTCAGGACCTGAGGTGCTCAGCGTGGCCAGGCGGCCGATTTCCTCGAGCGGAAGGCGGACTGTAGAGAGCCCCGGGCGGAAGTCCCGGAGGGTCTCGATGTCGTCGAACCCGGCGATCAGGGCGTCGCGGGGGATTCTGAACCCCTGGGAACGAAGCCCGGCCGTGGCACCGATGGCCATGACATCGTTTGCCGCGAAAATGCACAGGCCCGGCTTTTCGCCCTCTTTCGACGCTCCGGACGCTCGAGCCTCCCGGATCCGCCGAGCCAGCTCGAGTCCCGCCTCGTAGCCGCCGGCGCGGTTGAAGGATGCACGGAGGACTTCGGCGGGGGAACGGTCGGCCGCGGCAAGGCCGGACTGGAAACCGCGGATCCGGTCGTCAGAGGTGATCAGCCCCTCCGGGCCGCCGATGATCACAAACTCGCCTGAATGACCGGCAGCAAGCTTTCCGGCGAGTTCCGCGGCCAGCTCCTCGTTCGGCACTTCCACCAGGTGGTATCCGTCCAGCGCGCCGGCGCCGACGATTGCCTGCCCCACGACGCCGACGTGGCCGCCGTTGCGGCAGTAGCGGTCCAGTTCGGCGGCGAGGTCAGCATTGCCCTTGTCGTCCTCCGGCCGGCGGGACCGTGAGCCGGCAATGACAATGGCGTCCGCCCGCCTGGCCGCGAAAGCGGCCACGGCGTCCTTCTCATCCGCCGGGGTTCCGCCCGTGGTGGCCAGCAGCACCATCTTGTGCTGCTCGCGGGCCACCTCCTGCACGCCCCGTGCTATGGCCGAGAAGTACGGATCCGCGATGTCGTGCACAATCAGCCCCACAAGGCCCGAGCTGGATTTTGCCAGCGCCTGTGCCTGGGCATTGGGGATGTAGCCGAGGGTTTCAGCGGCCTGGCGCACCCGCTCGGACACGCCCGGGCCCGGCTTGCGGGCGGAACCGTTGAGGACGCGTGATGCAGTAGCCGGCGAAACCCCGGCCAGTCGTGCCACCTCGGTGAGGGTACTTGCAGCCACCGGTATCTCCTGTTCAGCCAATGTGCGCGTTCTGGCCATTATGGCAGTTTGACCGAGTTTCGGGAAAGCGCTTGCCATGTGGCGCGGAAAGATGCATCATAAATGCAGTGGGAATGCGCTTTCCCAACGACACGCACTGAACTACGAACTGTGGAGGACACATGGGCTTCGAAACAAAGACGATCCGTATCGCCATGAACGGCATCACCGGCCGGATGGGCTACCGCCAGCACCTGCTGCGCTCCATCCTCCCCATCCGGGACGCCGGCGGGTTCACCCTCGAGGACGGCACCAAGGTCCTGGTCGAACCCATCCTGGTGGGACGCAACGAAGCCAAGATCCGCGAACTCGCCGAACTCCACAAGGTGGCGGAGTGGACCACGGACCTCGACTCCGTGATCAACGACCCCACCGTGGACATCATCTTCGACGCCTCCATGACAAGCCTCCGGGCCGCCACACTGAAGAAAGCCATGCTGGCCGGCAAGCACATCTTCACCGAGAAGCCCACGGCTGAAACCCTCGAAGAGGCCATCGAACTGGCCCGCATCGGGAAGGAAGCCGGCGTGACCGCCGGCGTTGTGCACGACAAGCTGTACCTCCCGGGCCTGGTCAAGCTGCGCCGCCTGGTTGACGAGGGCTTCTTCGGCCGCATCCTGTCCATCCGCGGCGAATTCGGCTACTGGGTGTTCGAAGGCGACGTGCAGGCGGCACAGCGCCCGTCCTGGAACTACCGCAAGGAAGACGGCGGCGGCATGACCACGGACATGTTCTGCCACTGGAACTACGTCCTCGAAGGCATCATCGGCAAGGTCAAGAGCGTCAACGCCAAGACCGCCACCCACATCCCGGCCCGCTGGGACGAGGCCGGCAAGGAATACAAGGCCACCGCCGATGACGCCTCCTACGGCATCTTCGAACTCGAAACGTCGGCGGGCGAGCCGGTCATCGGCCAGATCAACTCCTCCTGGGCCGTCCGCGTCTACCGCGACGAACTGGTCGAGTTCCAGATCGACGGCACGCACGGTTCCGCCGTCGCCGGCCTGAACAAGTGCGTTGCCCAGCAGCGCGCCCACACCCCCAAGCCGGTCTGGAACCCGGACCTGCCCGTCACGGAATCCTTCCGCAGCCAGTGGCAGGAAGTCCCCGCCAACGCTGAACTGGACAACGGCTTCAAGCTGCAGTGGGAAGAATTCCTGCGCGACGTCGTTGCCGGCCGCGAACACCGCTTCGGCCTGCTCTCCGCTGCCCGCGGCGTGCAGCTCGCCGAGCTCGGACTCCAGTCCAACGACGAACGCCGCACCATCGACATCCCGGAGATCACGCTCTGATGACATCGCTGATCCTTCCCACCCACGACGGCGGAACCCGCGAATACCGGCTCCAGTCCGCCCCTGCCTGGTCCCGGCCCTCGGCCCCCATCACCTCGCGTCACGCCTACGCCGCCGCCCACGTCATCCCGGAAGTCACTGCCGACAACACTCCGGGCGCCCCGGCGCGCCTCGACTGGGACGCCACCATGGCGTACCGGCACGAGCTCTGGTCCTACGGCCTCGGCGTGGCAGATGCCATGGACACCGCCCAGCGCGGCATGGGCCTGGACTGGGCTGCCACCCAGCAGCTCATCAAGCGCACCGGTGTGGAGGCTGCATCCGTGGTCTCCTCCCGCAACGCCGCCACGGCCGGCAAGTCCGTCCGCGACCTGGTGTCCTGCGGCGCCGGCACCGACCAGCTGGATCCGGCCACGCTGCCTGCAGGCGCCGCCGGCATCCAGGCAGTCCTCGACGCCTACCGCGAGCAGGTCGCCGTCGTCTCCGAGGCCGGTCCCAAAGTCATCCTGATGGCCTCACGCGCCCTGGCGAAGGTGGCCAGCGGGCCGGATGACTACCTGCACGTCTACTCGACGCTGCTGCAGGAAGCCGAGCAGCCCGTCATCCTGCACTGGCTCGGTACCATGTTCGATCCCGCCCTGGCCGGCTACTGGGGCTCCGGCGACGTCGCCACGGCCACTGACACGTTCCTGTCCCTGATCCGCGAACACGCGGACAAGGTGGACGGCGTCAAGGTCTCGCTCCTCGATGCCAGCCACGAAGTGGCACTGCGGGCGGCACTCCCCGAAGGCGTCCGGCTGTACACCGGCGACGACTTCAACTACCCGGAACTGATCGACGGCGACGGCACGCACCACTCGGACGCCCTGCTGGGCATCTTCGCCGCCATCTACCCGGCAGCATCGGCAGCGCTGCAAAGCTACGACGCCGGCGACGCCGTCAGGGCCCGCGCCATCCTCGATTCCACCCGTGAACTGGGCAAGCACATCTTCAGCGCCCCCACGTTCTACTACAAGACCGGCATCGCGTTCATGTCCTGGCTCAACGGCAAGCAGCCGGGCTTCCAAATGGTGGGCGGACTGCACTCAGGCCGCTCCGTGGTGCATCTGGCGAAGACCTTTGAACTGGCCGACCAGGCCGGACTGCTGAAGGACCCGGCACTGGCCGCGTTCCGGATGTCCGACTACCTGCGCATCAACGGAGTGGGAGTATGACATCTAATTCAGGACCGTCCCCTTTTTCACGACTTTCCCTCAACAGCGCCACCACCAAGAAATGGACCCTGGCCGAGGCCGTCGACGGCTGCGCCCGCGCAGGCATCCCCGCAATCGGCCCGTGGCGTGACCGCGTGCACGAAGCCGGCCTCGACAAAGCCGCCAAACTCATCAGGGACGCCGGCCTGCGGGTGTCCTCGCTCTGCCGCGGCGGCTTCCTGACGGCGGCCGACGCCGAGGGACAGGCGGCGGCGCTCGCTGACAACCGTGCCGCCATCCTGGAAGCCGTGGCGCTGGACACCCGGGAACTGTTCCTGGTGGTCGGCGGCCTCGCCCCGGGGGAGAAGGACGTGGTGGCGGCCCGCCAGCGCGTCGCCGACCGCCTCGCGGACCTGGTTCCGTTCGCCGTCGAGAACGGCGTCCGGCTGGTGCTGGAGCCGCTGCACCCGATGTACGCCGCCGACCGCGCCCTGATCTCCACCCTCGGCCAGGCCCTGGACCTGGCGGCACCGTACGATGCGAAGGCCGTCGGCGTCGCCGTCGACACCTTCCACGTGTGGTGGGACCCGGAGCTGCAGGCTCAGATCGAACGGGCCGGCCGGGAGAACCGCATCGCGTCTTACCAGGTCTGCGATTTCAACCTGCCCATCGCGGCCGACGCACTGTTGTCCCGGGGCATGATGGGCGACGGCGTCATCGACTTCGCGACCATCGGCACCTGGGTCCGCGATGCCGGCTACACCGGCGACATCGAAGTGGAAATTTTCAATCAGGAAATCTGGGACGCCGACGGCGACAGCGTCCTGGCGACCATGAAGGAGCGCTACGCGGGACTCGTCCTGCCGTACGCCTGACCGGTCCCGCCGCGTTCTTGGGACGGCGTGATTCCTGACCAGACCGCGGGCCCCTGCTTCGTCACGGCCGGGGCCTGCGCCCCACCTGACGGCCGGGTACCGCATTGCGTTGCCGGGCCGTCGCCATGGGTGCACTCGTTTTGATGCCAGCGCATTTGTCTCTTACCACCGTCCACCGCCGCGCGTATCCTGAGGCCCAGGAGGAACAGCGATGAACAATCAGATCAAGGACGCGGAAGCGTCCATCCTCGTAGAAGCCCCGCGGAACCGGGTGTGGAAGGCACTCACCGATCCGGAAATTGTCAAACAGTATTTCCTTGGCACGAATGTGACCACCACCTGGCAGGAAGGCGACCCGGTGACCTTCGCCGGTGAGTGGAAAGGCAAGAGCTACGAAGACAAAGGCATCGTGCTGGAAAACCGGCACCAGGAGCTGCTCCGCATCACCCACTACAGCCCGCTGACGGGATTGCCGGACGTGCCGGAGAACTATCACACGGTGGAATACCGGCTGGACGAGAAGCCGGAAGGCACCCAGGTCACCATCACGCAAGGTAACAACAAAAGCGATTCCGAGGTGGAGGAGTCTGCAAAGCTCTGGGAAATGGTGCTGGGAAACCTGAAGGAACTGTTGGAGCGCTGACCGTCCCGGTCTTCCGGAACGGCTTTGGCGCCGGAGATGCGGGCCCTCGACAAGCACCCGGAACAGGTTTAGCTTGGCCTCATGACTGAGATTCCAGACGAAAACGGTACCGCTCGCGGCGACGACGGAATGTCCCGGCCCGTGGACGAGGCCGCGCGGGACTCCGTGGCCGGCGACCTGGCCGCAACAATTGACCCCGATATCGCAGGGATGGATGACACTCCCGAAGGGCACCCGGGCGGTGACGAACGCGGGTGATACGGCCAGCCGGTGCGCCAGCCGGTGTTACCTGGCGTGCCCCTACCGGACGCGCTGCGCCAGGACCTTCCTCCGGTGGGCCGCCGCCCGAAGCTGAATAATCCTGGCTGCGCCCGCAACCGCCACCAGGATGCCGCCGCCCACCGCGGCGATGAACAGCGCAATGCCCAGTGGCACAGCCCCTTTCAGCCCGAAGTACCTGACCTGCACATAATCCTGGTTCTGCAGGATAAAGACGATGAGCAGAACCATCACCGCCAATGCGGTGGCGACGGCCGCCCAGACCATGCCGGCTCGTGTCACACGCCGGTCCTCCGGTGCAGGCGGCGGGGGCTGCGCAGGCGTTGCGCCGGGCGGAATCGGGCGCTCTGCGTTGCCGGGTTGAACCTGCCCTGATGCCGGGGCTGGCTCGTTCGGATCGTAGTCGGGCGATTGCTGAGTCATTCGGTCCATCCTCTTCGAGGTGATCCGCCGTGGCGGCAGATTGTGGCGCAGATGCCACTTCAATGAGTCGGCGCCACACTCAAATCATAAGCATGCTTAGCGTTAAAGCCATGGAGGAGTGCGTTGTTCCGATTCCCGCGGGTCAGTTAACACTGTCCTCCGGTTAACACTGTCCTCCGGCGGCGGCCGCGTGGAAAGACAGAAGCGGCTCCCTCTGCGTTGGCGCAGGCGGGAGCCGCTTCCTTTTGTGCCCCAGGAGGGAATCGAACCCCCGACCGGCGGATTAGAAGGCCGCTGCTCTATCCCCTGAGCTACTGGGGCACGTTGGCACCTCCGGACCATTCCGGCGGCGCCTAGAAAAGTTTACAGTGCCGCGCGGCTTCGGCCAGTCAGCCCGCCGGCGGCGTTTTGACCTGTCCCCAACATCCGTGATTCACGCGGAGTTTTGCACATACGCAACGCAGACCCTCGATCCATTGCCCTGCCGGCGTGAAGCTGAAGGGGCCTGCTAGGGCACCATCATTCGAGACAGGACACCAAGATGACCGACAACATCACTGTCCGGGGCTTCGTCGCCTCGGAGATCAGGAGTTCCACCACGCCAGGGGGAGTCGCCACCGCGTCGTTTCGGCTCGGTTCCACAGACCGGCGCTATGACCGGGCATCGAGCATGTGGGTCGATGGCAATACCAACTGGTTCACCGTGCAGGGCTACCGACAGCTGGCCGGCAACATGGGGTGCAGCATCAAGAAGGGCCAGCGCGTCATTATCGTGGGCCGGCTCAAGATGCGGAGCTGGGAAAAGGACGGCCGGATCTACCACGTTGCCGAGATCGACGCCGAGTCCGTCGGCCATGACCTCATGTGGGGCTCAGCCAATTTCACCCGTACGGCCGGGAACACCGCCCAGCCCGGCGCGGGACAGGGTCAGTCAGGCCCTGCCTCCGGGGCTCAGGACGGCGTCGCGCCTGACTTGGAAGATCCTGAAAGCGCCGGGGATCGCGGGGAGGACGACGAAAGCGGGGACCCAGCTGCCGGAGGGATCTTTGAGGACGAAAACGGTGACGTCCTGCAGCTCGATTCTGAGACCGGAGAACTTACCGGGGCCGCCGCCTGAACATGTCCCGCTGATGCCGCGAGTGCGGCACCGTTCCCCTGCGGTGCCGCATGGCAGAATGGCAAGGTGATCCGAGCAGAGACACCCCGGCACCAGTCCGGAATCCGCCAGTCCGAGAACCAACAATCCCAAAACAGCGAGTCCGGAAAGCAACAGCCCGGAAAGCAACAGCCCGGAAAACCCCTGGCCCGAAACCTGCGACGCATACGCGCCGCGTCTGGGTCGCTCATCGCGGCGTCGGTGCTTGCGGCGGGACTCGTCGGCTGCACGGGAGCGGATTCGGTCCCGTCGGCCCCGCCGTCGCAGGCTGCGGCTGCTGCCGTGGAAACGCCGTCCGCGCAGCCTTCATCGTCAGCCGCTGCCGGCTCTGCTGCGTCGACGGCCGCTGGCCAGCCCCAACTGGACGCTGCCACCGCGCGGCTGAGTGAAACCGTGGGTAATGCCCTCCGCGGAGTAGTTGCCAGCAATCCGAAACCCGGCCAGGAACAGCTGACAGCGGCCCTGACCGGCGCCGGAATACCGGCAGGTTCGTTGCAGGTATCGGCCAGCCGCACGCCCACCGGCCTGGAAGTTGATGCCATCGAAGCTGCCGCGCTGCAGGGGGAGGACTGCGTGATCGGCCAGATCCGCGACGGAAGCGTTGTGGTCACGGTCCTTCCGGTTTTGGCGACGGGAAAGTGCTTCGTCGGCGGCTGAGCCTCAATCAGGCCGCCGTGTTTCCGGACTCCGCTGTTGCGGGGCTGTCCGTTCTGAACGATGCCGAACGGCCCGAATGCCGTCCGCGAATGTGAGTTAACCCCGCCGACCCACTAGATTTGGAACCATGGCGGAATTTATCTACACAATGACCAAGGCCCGCAAGGCCGTTGGCGAAAAACTCATTCTTGACGACGTAAGCATGTCCTTCTTCCCTGGCGCCAAAATTGGTGTTGTTGGCCCGAACGGCGCCGGTAAGTCCACCATCCTGAAGATTATGGCCGGTTTGGACACGCCCTCAAACGGTGAGGCCCGGCTCAGCCCCGGATACACCGTGGGCATCCTGTTGCAGGAGCCGCCGCTGAACGAGGAAAAGACCGTCCTGGGCAACGTCCAGGAAGGCGTGGGCGAGATCTACGGCAAGATCCAGCGCTTCAACGAGATCTCCGAGGAAATGGCCAGCCCTGACGCTGACTACGACACCCTGCTCGAAGAAATGGGCCAGCTCCAGGAAGCCATCGACACCGCGGACGCCTGGGACCTCGACTCCCAGCTGGAGCAGGCCATGGACGCCCTCCGTTGCCCGCCTGCGGACGCTGACGTGACCCTTCTCTCCGGCGGTGAGCGCCGCCGCGTGGCGCTCTGCAAACTCCTGCTGCAAAAGCCGGACCTCCTGCTGCTCGACGAGCCCACCAACCACCTTGACGCCGAGAGCGTGCTCTGGCTGGAACAGCACCTCTCCAACTACGCCGGCGCAGTCCTGGCCGTCACCCACGACCGTTATTTCCTTGACCACGTCGCGGAATGGATCGCCGAGGTTGACCGCGGGCACCTGTACCCGTACGAAGGCAACTACTCCACGTACTTGGAGAAGAAGCGCGCCCGCCTCGAGGTCCAGGGCAAGAAGGACGCCAAGCAGGCCAAGCGCCTCACCGAGGAACTCGAGTGGGTCCGCTCCAATGCCAAGGGACGCCAGACCAAGTCCAAGGCCCGTTTGGCCCGCTACGAGGAAATGGCCGCGGAAGCGGACCGTACCCGCAAGCTCGACTTCGAAGAGATCCAGATCCCGCCGGGACCCCGCCTCGGCGGCCTGGTGCTGGAAGCCAAGAACCTGCAAAAGGGGTTCGAGGACCGGACCCTCATCGACGGGCTGTCCTTCACGCTGCCCCGTAACGGCATCGTCGGCGTCATCGGCCCCAACGGTGTCGGCAAGACCACCCTGTTCAAGACCATTGTGGGCCTGGAGCCGCTCGACGGCGGCGACCTGAAGATCGGCGATTCGGTCAAGATCTCCTACGCGGACCAGAGCCGCGGCGGCATCGACCCCAACAAGACCCTCTGGGAAGTCGTGTCGGACGGCCTGGACTACATCCAGGTGGGCCACGTTGAAATGCCGTCCCGTGCCTACGTCGCGGCATTCGGATTCAAGGGACCGGACCAGCAGAAGAAGGCCGGTGTCCTCTCCGGTGGTGAGCGCAACCGCCTGAACCTGGCCCTGACCCTCAAGCAGGGCGGCAATTTGCTGCTCCTTGACGAACCGACCAACGACCTGGACGTCGAGACGCTCAGCAGCCTCGAAAACGCGCTGCTGGAATTCCCCGGCTGCGCCGTCGTGGTATCACACGACCGCTGGTTCCTGGACCGGGTGGCCACCCACATCCTGGCCTACGAAGGTGACGAGGAGAACCCGTCGAAGTGGTACTGGTTCGAAGGAAACTTCGAGTCGTACGAAGAGAACAAGGTGGAGCGCCTCGGCCCCGATGCGGCCAAGCCGCACCGCGTGACGCACCGCCGCCTGACCCGCGACTAGGCTCCCAAGCCACCCGGGTCATGCAAAAGGCCGGTTTCCCCAAGGAGGGGAAACCGGCCTTTTTTCTATATGCCTTGAGGCGGGGCGCCGCCGTGCGCCGGCTGCTCGGGGCTAGTCCTTCCCGCCTTTGCGCATCTGGTGCTGGAGGACCTTCGTTTGGAAGGCGCCCACCACTTTGTTCTTCAGGTCGGTCGGCACCCGGACCATGCCCTCCTGGGCCACAGACGCGACGTGCTGGCCGTCCCGGCTGAAAATCTTGCCGGTGGCAAGGCCGCGCGCACCCTGGGCGCTCGGCGACTCCTGAACGTACAGCAGCCATTCATCAACGCGCACGGGGCGGTGCCACCACATGGCGTGGTCAAGGCTTGCCACGCTCATGCCCGGAGTGATCCAGCTGAGTCCGTGTTTGCGCAGGATGGATTCGAGCAGCGTGTAGTCGCTGGCGTAGGCAAGGGCTGCCCGGTGGGTGTTGGCGTCGTCCGGCATCGGCCCGAAGGTCTTCATCCAGACGGCGTTGCGGGCTTCCCGCTCACCTTTGGCCGAAACATACAGCGGCGGGTCCACATGGCGGATATCGAAAGGACGTTCGTAGGCCCAGTGCCGTGCCACGGGGTGGTCGAACTTGCCCAGGAGGTCTGCCGTGCTGGGTAGCGACTCGGGGTCGGGGATGCCCTCGGGCATGGAGGACTGGTGGTCGACGCCCTCGTCCTCCTCCTGGAAGGAGGCAATCATCGACAGGATGGGCATGCCGTCCTGGTAGGCGTGCACCCGGCGGGCCGAGAAGGAACGGCCGTCGCGCAACCGCTGGACGCCGAACGTGATGGGCTTGTTGGCGTCGCCCGGGCGCAGGAAGTACCCGTGCATCGAATGAACACTGCGGTCCGGATCAACGGTCCGGTTTGCGGCGATGAGCGATTGCGCCAGGACCTGTCCTCCGAAGACGCGCTGCCGGGGCTGGCGCTGGGACGGTCCCATGAAGATGTCCTCGTCGGTCCGTGCACCCTCAAGCTCGCCGAGATCCAGGAGTTCAATGAGCGACGATGTGGGGTCCTCTATGGGCAACGCCTGCAATCCGGCTTCCGCTTCAGTCATGGTTTGACTCTAGACGTCACCCCGGCGCTCCTCAACCGCGGCTCAGCCGGTAGAGTCCTTAATGTGTCAGATGTCCTAACCCAGTCCTTCCGCTTCGCCGATCCGCGTGATCTGGCCGATCTCCGCACCTACGCCACACGCGCCAAGGCAATTGACGACGGCGCCATCCGACTTCAGGCCTCGGGTTCCGTGCTCGCCGCCTATGTCTGTGTGCTCCGGCCGCGGCTGCTCGGCGAGTCCACGCCCACCATCCTTGGCCTGCGGACCATGGCGCTTGCAGAGCCGGCTTCGGCCGACGTAACGGTCCCGCTCTCCGCGGTGCTGGACCGGCTCGCCCGCGCGGGGGAGAACGACGTCGAACTGCCCGTGCCGCCCACCACAGTCACCGAGTCCTGGGCCGGCGTCAGCGCCCCGAGGTCCGGCTGGGAACCTGTGGGGTCGATCGCCGATGCTGACCTGCGGTCCGCTGCGGAAGCCGGCATCACCGAAGTGGCGGGCATCGTTCCGGACAAACCGGGCGCCCTGATCGTCAACAATGCCCGCGCGGCCGTCTGGGGACGCGAACTGCCCGGCGGCGGCGGACTCCCGGCCGGTGCAGCGTTCGCTGCCCTGACGCTGGGGTTCCTGGGCGGCGACGAGCAAAGGCTCTACCGGGCCGGGCGTTGGTTCCGGCTCAGCGGCAGCCGCGGCCACGTCCTGGCCCGCACGGGCGCCGGTCTGGGCCTCTAAGAGGCTCTCAGGCGTCTGTGGGGCTGTTCACCATGGACAGCGCAGCGCGCTCCATGTAATCCCACAGCGTGCCTTCGTAGAGCGGCGGCAGTTCCAGGGCGTCCACTGCCGTGCGCATGTGGTGCAGCCACCGGTCCTTGGCCTCGGGGGTGACCCGGAACGGCATGTGGCGCATCCGCAGCCGGGGATGGCCGCGTTCTTCGCCGTACGTGGTGGGACCGCCCCAGTACTGCTCGAGGAACATCAGGAAACGCCTCTTGGCCGGTCCGAGGTCCTCTTCCGGGTACATCGGCCGGAGCAGCGGGTCCGTGGCCACGCCGTCGTAAAAGACATCGATTAGCTTCACGAAAGTCTCGTGGCCGCCCACGGCGTCGTAGAAGTTGTCCGTGTAGCCGGGCTGGGTGAAGGGATCGTTCTGCATCAGCATCTTCGGTTGGCTCTGGTCAGGGCTTGGCGTGCTCATGGTTACTCTCCGGCCTTCTGCTGGGGTGCTGAATCAGGGTCGGGTACGTCCGCGGACTCGTCCACCGGGGCCACGTAGTTGCCCTGGGAACGGTTGCCCACCCGCAGGATCTCGCCGTTTCGCAAGTACCAGATGGCGCCGTCCTCCGACCGGACGCGGGTGATACGGAGGCCCATGGACTCCACTGTTCCCACCACTTCGCTGGTCTCAATGACATCGCCGATGCCGTACTGGTCCTCGATCGTGATGAAGATGCCGGCCAGGAAGTCGCGGATGAGCTGCTGGGCGCCGAAGCCGATGGCGACACCCAGGATACCGACGCTGGTCAGCAGCGGGGCGATGTCCACATCCAGGTTCTTGAGGACGTACATGATGGTGATGACGGCGATGAGGACGCTGGCCACGCTGTTCAGCAGTGAGCCGATGGTCTTCGCCCGCTGGACGCGGCGCTCGTGGTCCAGGGCGCGCAGGGCCGGGGCAACCCACCGGAAATGGGGCTTCTTGAAGAATGTGGTGCCGGCGGCAACACTCTTGGTGATTCCGACAATCACGAAGGTGGCCGCGAGCCACACTCCAACGCCCACCCCGATGCTGATCACGATTCCGGCTGCGTTGATTCCGGAAATGTCCGGAGTGGCTGGTGGGGTGATCGACAACATGCTGTACATCGGCAGGGATGCTCCTTACTGCTGACCGGCGTCTGCCGGAGGTGGCCCGGCGTTCGCCGGGCGCATAACACTCTGTTCACCTTCAACACTAGCGCCGTAGCGTGGCCACATGCGCATCCTGATCCTTGGCGGTACCGCCTTCCTGTCCGCCGAAATTGCCCGGCAGGCGGTTACCGCCGGCCACGCCGTGACCTGCCTTGCGCGCGGTCTGGCGGCCGCTCCGCCGGAGGGAACGGCCTGGCTGCAGGCCGACCGTGCCCAAGGGAAGCAGGCGTATGAAAAGGCGGCCGGGGACTGGGACGCCGTCATTGATGTGGCCCGTGATCCGGAGCAGGCCAGGGACGCGCTGGAATTCCTGGCCCCGGCCGCCGCGCACTGGACAACGGTCTCCAGCTGCTCCGTGTACGCCGACCACTCAGTGCCCGGCGCGGACGAGAGCGCAGGGCTGCTGCCGCCCCTCGCACCGGGCACCGCCTTTGCGCCGGAGAACTACGGCGAGGCAAAGTCGGCCATCGAGCATCACGCCACAGCCCTGGCCGGCGCGAAGGCCCACCTTTGCCGGGCCGGACTGATCGGCGGCCCCGGGGACGGCACGGACCGCTACGGCTACTGGCCGGCCCGGTTTTCCCGCGACGCGGGACCGGTCCTCGTTCCGGACATCGGCGGCAGTGCGACCCAGATCATTGACGTCCGCGACCTCGCGGCCTGGATCCTGGAAGCGGCAGGACTGAGGATTACCGGATCCCTGAACGCGGTGGGAGGTGTTGTACCGTTCGGCGACTACGTGGACGAAGCGAAACGCCTCGCAGGTTATGGAGGCCGGACGCTCACGGTGCCGGAAGACTGGCTGGTTGCCCGGGGGATTGCCTATTGGGCAGGCAAAGACTCCCTGCCCCTCTGGCTCCCGCCGGGACATGACGGTTTTGCTTCACGGTCCAACAGTGCCGCCGTCGCAGCCGGCCTCACCTTGCGGCCATGGCAGGAGACCCTGCGGGACACGCTCGACGACGAACGCCGCCGCGGCCTGGACAGGGAACGGAAGGCCGGGCTCAGCGCCGAAACGGAGAAGCGGCTCCTGGACGAATTCCAGGCGTCCGGTACGTCCTGAGACACGGCAGTACCGCCAGCCAATAGCGGTCAGGCTCCCGGGCCAACCGTGGTGGGTGCGTGGAGCACGGGAAAGTTGACGCTGCGGGCAATGAAGCAGATCTTGTTTGCCTCTTCATGCAGCTGTTCCATGAGCGCGTTGTCCACAGCGGCCGCAACGGTCACCTGCGGCCTGAGCGTGACGGACTCAAACTGGCCGCTGCCGTCGCGGTTGGTCCGCATCAGGCCCTCGGCGCGGTCCTCGTAGGCGGACACCACCACGCCATGCTTCACGGCCACGTGGAGGAACGAAAGCATGTGGCACTGCGACAGGGCCGTCAGCAGCAGCTGTTCGGGGTTGTACCGGGTCTTGTCCCCGTGGAACGTGGGATCCGCGGATCCCTTGAGCGTAGGAAGTCCGGGGATGTCGATGTCGTGGGCCCGGGAGTACCCGCGGTACGTCGACGTTCCGTCTCCACGGTTCCCGGTCCATCGGACAGTCACGGCGTAACGGTGCTCATCAAGGGTCATGCCGCAAGTCTAGTAACGGCAAACGCCGGAACCCCGGAGCTGCAGCGGGCAGCTCCGGGGTTCCGGTTCGTTTCGGCTAACGCCGGTGGCTAGCCGACGTCGGCCTGGCGGGCCCGCAGCGCGCGGGCCACGCCGTCGCGGTTTTCCAGCATCATGCGCCGCAGGGCGGCGCTGTCTTCGGGCAGGGTGGCCAGGAACTCGTCCGTCCGGTCCACAGTGGCCTGGGTGGTCTGCTGTGACGGGTAAAGCCCGACGACGATCTGCTGGGCGAGCGCGTGGGTGCGGTTGGCAACGATGCCAGGAACGGCGTCGAAGTACTTCTCCGTGTACGGCGCCAGCAGCGCCGTATCCAGCACGCGCGTGAAACCCGCCACCGCGGAGGCCTGCAGGGCGTTGGAGAATTCGCCCTTGACCACGATGGACTCCCAGGCTGCAGCCTTTGCCTCGGCCGTGGGAATGGCCGCCGTGGCCAGGGCGGCAGCATTCTGGCCGTTGGCCGTGTTGTCCCGCTCGAGTTCGGCGTCGATCCGGTCCTGGCCGTGCCGTCCGCCGGCCACCAGCGAGGCGAGCAGCTCCCACCGCAGGTCCTGGTCGACAGTGAGTCCGTCCAGCGCGGCGGAGCCCTCCAGCAGCGCCGATACCGTATCCAGCTGGCTGTCACTGCGGGCCAGCAGGGCGTACGACTTCACGAACTGGAGCTGCGCATCCGAGCCCGCCGGTACCGCCCCTGTCAGGTCCCAGAGCGTGTCCGCTGCGGCCACGGACGTCTTTTCCCGGTGCTCCTCGGCAACGTAATAGGTGAGGGTGGTGGCCAGCTGGCGGAGCTGGACCAGGATCACGGAGGAGTCGGATTCGGAGGCGATGTTGGCCAGGATCAGTTCGACGTAGCCGCGGGCCGGTGATTCCCCGTCACGGGCGGCGTCCCAGGCCGAGCCCCAGACGAGCGTGCGCGGCAGGCTCTCCCGGAAGTCCTTCAGGTGGGCCGTGGCAGTGGCCAGGGACGTCGCATCGAGGCGGACCTTGGCGTAGGCGAGGTCGTCATCGTTGAGCAGGACCAGGTCCGGCTGCTGCAGGCCGGCCAGGGCGGGCACCTCGGTGCGTTCGCCGTCGACGTCCAATTCTTCGCGGTGCACCCGGACCAGCTGCCCGCCGGTGACGTTGTAGAAGCCGACGGCGAGGCGGTGCGGCCGGATGGTCGGCTGCTCGGCGACCGCTGACTGCACGATGGCGAAGGAGGTGATCGCGCCGGTGGAATCCACCGCGACGTCCGGTGTCAGCGTATTGACCCCGGCAGTTTCCAGCCACAGCCGCCCCCACTGGTCAAGGTCGCGGCCGCTGGCCTTTTCCAGTTCGACCATGAGGTCGCTGAGCTCGGTGTTCTTCCACGCGTGCTTGCTGAAGTACTCGCGGACCCCGGACATGAACTGCTCCGGCCCGACCCACGCAACCAGCTGGCGCAGCACCGAAGCGCCCTTGGCGTACGTGATGCCGTCGAAGTTCACCTCGACGTCCTGCAGGTCGTTGATCTCCGCGAAGATGGGGTGCGTGGTGGGCAGCTGGTCCTGGCGGTACGCCCACGACTTCTCCACCGAAGCGAACGTGGTCCAGGCGTGGTCAAACTCGGTGTTCTCCACCGCAGCCAGGTGGGACATGTACTCGGCGAACGATTCGTTGAGCCACAGGTCATTCCACCAGCGCATCGTCACGAGATCGCCGAACCACATGTGCGCGAGTTCGTGCAGCACGGTGATGGCGCGGCGTTCGATCTGCGCGCCCGTGACCTTGCCGCGGAACACATAGCCTTCCAGGATGGTGACGGCGCCCGCGTTCTCCATCGCCCCGGCATTGAACTCCGGGACAAAGAGCTGGTCGTACTTCTCGAACGGGTACGGGCACCCGAACTGTGCCTCGAAGAACTCGAACCCCTGCCGGGTGAGTTCGAAGATGTTGTCCGCATCCAGGTACTGCATGAGCGACTTCCGCGCGAACACTCCCAGCGGAACAACCCGTCCGTCGGCGCACTTCACCTCGCTGCGCACAGACTGGTACGGCCCGGCGACCAGCGCTGTCACGTACGAGGACAGCGGGGGAGTGGGGGCAAACTCCCAGACGGAACGGGCACCGCCGCGCTCACCGGGAATGGTCTCGATGGGCACAGGCGTGGGGGAGTTGGACACCACGTCCCAGTGCGACGGCGCAGTGACGGTGAACGTAAAGCTCGCCTTGAGGTCGGGCTGCTCGAACACGGCGAACATCCGGCGTGAGTCGGGGACCTCGAACTGCGTGTACAGGTAGACCTCGTTGTCCACCGGATCCACGAACCGGTGCAGCCCTTCGCCGGTGTTCATGTACGGCGCCTCGGCCACCACCAGCAGGTTGTTCTCCGCGGCGAGGTCCGGAAGCTGGATGCGGATGCCGTCGGACACCTCGGCGGGATCCAGCTCGATGCCGTTGAGCATAACGCCGTGGACCTTGTGGGTTACCGCATCGATAAAGGTGGAGGAGCCGGGGCGCGCGCTGAACTTCACGGCGGTGGTGGATCCGAAGACTTTGTCGCCCCGGGTCAGGTCCAGGCTGACGTCGTAGGACTCAACGGAGATGAGGTCGGCGCGCTCACGGGCTTCGGCGCGCGTCAGGTTCATACCTGGCAAGGTGGGGCCTCCAGAAAGGGTTGCGGTTGCCGGCCGGCAACAGTCATTGCCGGCACTGTGAAATTATTCTTTCACTTCATTGCCCGTTGGCAAGTTAGGTGAATCACACGGCGCCGGCTCGGAGTAGCGTTGGGGTATGGGAAACATCAGGGATTCGGTGGACGCCAAGGCACTGCGGTTCGCGGTGGGGTTCCCTGTGTTGCTGGCCGCCGCATTCGTCGTGTGCGCGCTCTTGCTCGGGCCGGACGTGCCGGACCCCATGGCTGTGCGCTGGTCCGACGCGGGGCCGGCAGGTTTTGCGCCGTTTTCTTCCTTTGTGACGTTCGGCGGCCTGATCATCGCGGCCGTGGGCTGGCTGGCCCTGGGGCAGGCCGTGCCTTTGAGCCGGCCGGCTGTGATGCGGCGCATCATGATGGGCGCCGGCCTGGGCATCAGCCTCTTTGTCACCACGGCACTGGCTGCTGTGCTGGTGGGCCAGGCGGGCATCGCCGACGTCCGCGAGGCACAGGTCGACATGTCGGTGCTCGCCCTCGGGAGCGGGGCCGCGTTGGCGCTCGGCGTCATCATCGGGTTTGTGTTCAAAGCCGACGAACAGTGGTCGGTGGACGATGACCGGGCCCTGCAGGAGGCACTGGAACGCGAACTCGACCCGGAACTGGCGACGGATTCTGTACGGCTGTGGGTTCATGCCCGCAGTTCGGTGTTCGTGATGCTGGGCGTCGCGTCGCTCTTCCCTGCGGCCCTGGTCTCCATCGCCGTCCCCTGGCTTGGCGCCCTGCTGGTGGTGCTGGCGGTGCTGGCAGCGGCCTTCCTCTTCGCCCGGGTTATCGTCGACCGGAGCGGGCTGCGGGTCTTCGTCGCAGGATTCGTCCGCGTGATGGAGGTTCCGGCCGCGGCCATTGCCTCGGCTGCACCCGCGGACGTCCGTGCCGCGGACTACGGCGGATGGGGCTACCGGCACCACGGCGGAACCACAGCCATGCTGGTCAGCAGCGGCCCCGCCGTCGTCGTCAACCGTGCGGACGGCAAGAAGGTGGCCGTCAGTGGCGGCAGCACCGACTCGGCCGAAAGGGTGGCCGCCGTCCTGTCCCGGGTGGCTGCCCGGGCCCGCGAGGAGAAGCGCCCGCCCCAGCCCTGACGTCCGCAGAGTGTTCATGGCGGGCACCCACCGCCTGCGTCCTAGTACGCTTGGACCCGACCCCCGAAGCAGCCCGGAAGCCTACCGGTGCTAACGACTGAACGGACACTGCCGTGACCACCTCTTCCGACTTTCCGCGCGTCCACATCGCCACCGACCACGCCGGGATGGAACTCAGCGCCCACCTGGTAGCCCACCTCACAGCGAAGGGCTACGACGTGGTGGACCACGGGCCCAAGGCTTACGACGCCCTGGACGACTACCCGTCCTTCTGCATCAACGCAGCTCTCGCCGTCGTGGCCGACCAGGCTGCCGGAGTGCACGCCCTGGGCATCGTACTCGGCGGCTCCGGGAACGGCGAGCAGATCGCCGCCAACAAGGTCAAGGGCGTCCGCGCGGCGCTCGCCTGGAACCTGTCCACGGCAACACTTGCCCGCGAGCACAATGACGCCAACGTCGTTGCTGTCGGCGGCCGCCAGCACAGTGTGGACGAGGCAACGGAAATCATCGAGGCATTCCTGCAGGAACCGTTCAGCAACGATGAACGCCATGTCCGCCGCATCGGCAAGATCGCTGCCTACGAGAACACCGGCGAGGTTATCGCCTAGTGCCGGAGGGGCATTCGGTCCACCGGCTGGCCCGCCAGTTTTCGGACGTATTTTCCGGGCAGCGCCTCGCCGTCTCCAGTCCGCAGGGGCGGTTCACTGACGGCGCGGCGCTGCTGAACGACCGCACCCTGGTTGCCTCCGTGGCCCACGGCAAGCACCTGTTCCTGCATTTCGACCACGGGCTCGTCCTGCACGTGCACCTGGGCCTCTACGGTGCCTGGGACTTCGGCGGTGATGCCACGTTCCGCGGCGCTTCCAGCATCGGCGCGCCCCGGAAGGTGGGGGAGCGGGAAGTGTTCGACGACGGCGTGGCAGCCGGCGCTGCTTTTGAATCCGCCGGCGGCAGTTCCGGGTACGAGGGCCCTCCCGCGCCGGTCGGTGCCGTCCGTGTCCGGCTGGCCGGCGCGCACGGCTGGGCGGACCTCAGGGGCGCCACTACGTGCCACGCCATCACCGAGGCAGAAGCCGACGCCGTCCTGGCCCGGCTGGGTCCGGACCCGCTGCGGAACCTTGCCGGGGACAAGGAAGGCTTCGTTGCGGGCGTACGGTCACGCAGGACGCCCCTCGCTGCGCTCCTGATGGACCAGAAGGTGATCGCCGGCGTCGGGAACGTCTACCGGGCCGAACTCCTCTTCCGCCAGGGCCTTGATCCCTGGCTGCCTGGCCGCTCGCTGGACGCGGGGGCGGCAGGAGGACTGTGGGAGGACACAGTCGCAATGATGTCCGACGGCGTCCGCGACGGCAGGATCATCACCACGCCGCCGACCTACTGGACGGATCCCGCCGCCGGACTGCCGGCGCCGGACGAGTCGCATTTCGTATACCGGCGGCACGGCCTCGAGTGCCGCAACTGCGGAACCGCTGTGGCGCTGACGGACCTTGCTGCGCGCAGGCTCTATTGGTGCCCCGTTTGCCAGCAGGGGACGTAAGGCCCGGAAACCAGGGCAAAGATGCCGGGAAAACAGGAAAGCCCCTCCGGAGAGGGGCTTTCCTGTTGTCCTGCTTTGTGTCCATGCGGGACAGTCCTGAAGGGGCACTGTCCTGGAGGGGACGACGGGAATCGAACCCGCGTAATCAGTTTGGAAGACTGAGGCTTTACCATTAAGCTACGTCCCCGTGGGAATGCTTCTGGCCGCTGCTGGTGATCACAGCTGCTGATGCATTACTTCCGGTCGGCTGCTCGAGCCGGATATAACTAAACCTAATTCAGGGCCCCAGTGTCAAATGTGCATATCCGGCCGTTATCACCGTAGACTGTTCTGTGCACTTACGGGGTGTAGCTCAGCTTGGCTAGAGCGCCTGCTTTGGGAGCAGGAAGTCGCAGGTTCAAATCCTGTCACCCCGACTCTGCAGCTTGTCAGATCATTGCGTTTGCAGAAACCCATCCCACAAAAACCAGGAGTACTTAGACTGTGAAGAGCGCTGTCGAGAACCTCACCCCCACGCGGGTCAAGCTCAATGTTGAGGTCCCTTTTGAGGAATTGAAGCCCAGCATCGAAGAGGCATACAAGACTGTTGCTTCGCAGATCCAGGTACCTGGCTTCCGCAAGGGCAAGGTCCCCGCAAAGCTGATCGACCAGCGCGTTGGCCGCGGCTACGTGCTGGAGACGGCCATCAACGAAGGCCTCAACGGCTGGTACCAGGAGGCTGTCCAGGAAACTGGAATCCGCCCGCTGAGCCGTCCCGAGGTTGAAATCACCGAGGTTCCGGACCCCACCGCGACCGACGGCGAACTCAAGTTCCACGCTGAAGTCGACATCCGTCCCGAGATCGAGCTGCCGGACTACGCCGGCATCAAGGTTGAGGTTGCCGCTGCCGAGTCCTCCGAAGCAGACGTTGACAAGGCACTCGACGAACTCCGCGGCCGCTTCGGCACGCTGAAGTCCGTGGAGCGTCCGGCCGCCGACAGCGACTTCCTGACTATCGACATCACCGCCTCGATCGACGGCGCCGAAGTTGACTCCGCCTCCGGCCTGTCCTACCAGGTTGGCGCCGGCACCATGCTCGAAGGCCTCGACGAGGCCGTCGCCGGCCTCAGCGCCGACGAGGACGCCATCTTCGAGACCACCCTCGTCGGCGGCGACCACGCCGGCGAAGCTGCCCAGGTCAAGGTAGTGGTCAAGTCCGTCAAGGAGCGCGAGCTTCCCGAGGCCGACGACGACTTCGCCCAGCTGGCATCCGAGTTCGACACGCTGTCCGAACTCCGTGCGGACCTCGCCAAGCAGGCTTCCGAATCCAAGGTTGTCGAGCAGGGTGTCGAGGCACGCGACAAGGTCCTCGACAAGCTCGTTGAGCTCGTTGAGGTTCCCGTTCCTGCCTCGGTCGTCGAAGAGCAGCTGGAGCAGCACTTCAAGGCTGAGAACTCCCACGGTGAAGGCGAGCACGACACCGAGGAGCACCGCGCCGAGGTCAAGGCCAACACCGAGCGTGCCTTCCAGAACGAGATCATCCTTGACGCCATTGCGGACAAGGAAGAGGTCGGCGTCAGCCAGAACGAGCTGATCGACTACATCGTGACCACGGCCAGCCAGTACGGCATGGACCCGAACCAGTTCGCCCAGATCATCGATCAGTCCGGCCAGGTTCCCATGATGGTTTCCGAGGTCCGTCGCCGCAAGGCCCTGGCCGTTGTGCTGGGCCAGGCCGAGGTTACCGACACCGAGGGCAACAAGGTTGACCTGAGCGACTTCGTCCGCCCCGGCGGCGAAGAAGCTCCTGCCGCTGAGGCTGAAGAGGCTCCCGCCGTTGATAGCGAAGCCGCCGCCGAGGAAGCCGCCCCCAGCGACGACCCCGCAGCAGTGAAGTTCTAACACGCTTTGCACGGAAGCCCCCGGATCCCTGATCCGGGGGCTTCCCCGTTTAACCCCGGAACGGCGGCTTAACTCCGGAACGGCGGCGGGGCTGCGGCAATCGTGCGCCGTCAGCGAACAGCGCGATCCGCGAGAACAAAACGGCCGCGAAACCGGTTAGTGTCCAAGTAGTGATTTTCAGTGATGTCGTTCCGTGACGTCACCGTCGCCAGCGAGAGGTAAGTACATATGTCACAGCAAGCAGGGGCCCCCCGGATGGCAACTGTCGATCCGGCAGCCCAGGACAACTACATCTACAACCGCCTGCTGAAAGAGCGCATCATCTGGCTCGGTTCCGAGGTCCGCGATGAGAATGCCAACGCGATCTGCTCGCAGTTGCTGCTGCTGTCAGCGGAGAACCCCGATAAGGACATCTACCTTTACATCAACTCTCCGGGCGGCTCCGTTACCGCCGGCATGGCCATCTACGACACCATGCAGTTCATCCCGAACGACGTCGTAACGGTGGCCACCGGGCTCGCGGCGTCCATGGGCCAGTTCCTGCTGTCCTCGGGCACCAAGGGCAAGCGCTACGCCACCCCGAACGCCCGCATCCTGATGCACCAGCCTTCCGGCGGCATCGGCGGCACGGCCTCGGACATCAAGATCCAGGCCGAGCTCATCCTGCACATGAAGAAGGTCATGGCGGAACTCACCGCCGACCAGACCGGGCAGACGGTCGATACCATCCTCAAGGACAACGACCGCGACAAGTGGTTTACGGCTCCCGAAGCCCTCGAATACGGCTTCTTCGACAAGATCGCCGCGCACGCGGGATCTGTGGCCGGCGGCGGCGGAACACAAAACGCCAGCGGCTCGGAAAACTAACCGGCACAAAGACAGAAATGATTCCAGGAGAAATGAACATGAACTACGATTTCGGATCGTCTGCCGGGAACCTGCCCACCAGCCGTTATGTGCTGCCGCAGTTCGAGGAGCGCACCCCCTACGGCTTCAAGCGCCAGGACCCGTACACCAAGCTCTTCGAGGACCGGATCATCTTCCTCGGTGTCCAGGTGGACGACGCCTCCGCTGACGATGTCATGGCGCAGCTGCTGGTGCTTGAGTCCACGGACCCGGACCGCGACATCACGCTCTACATCAACTCCCCGGGCGGTTCCTTCACCGCCATGACGGCGATCTACGACACCATGCAGTACATCCGTCCGGAGATCCAGACTGTGTGCCTGGGCCAGGCGGCAAGCGCCGCGGCCGTCCTGCTCGCAGCCGGTACGCCGGGCAAGCGGCTGGCACTGCCCAACGCACGCGTGCTGATCCACCAGCCCGCCCTGTCCGGCGGCCAGGGCGGCCAAGCCTCGGACCTCGAGATCCAGGCTGCGGAAGTCATGCGCATGCGCGCCTGGCTCGAAGACACGCTCGCCAAGCACTCGGGCCGGACCTCCGAGCAGGTCAACAACGACATCGAGCGTGACAAGATCCTGACCGCCGCTGAGGCGCAGTCCTACGGTCTCATCGACCAGGTCCTTGATTCCCGCAAGATCAAGCCGCAGGCGATCAGCAGGTAGCAGCACAACACGCGGAGCCGGTGCGGTTCATGGAAAATGGACCGCACCGGCTTTCGTTTTCAACGCGTAAGGTTCCACCCCTCAGGCCGAATGTGACCTAGAGTGGAACATGTCACGGCCGGACCTT
Source organism: Arthrobacter sp. Y81 (assembly GCF_002929335.1). Classification (GTDB taxonomy): domain Bacteria; phylum Actinomycetota; class Actinomycetes; order Actinomycetales; family Micrococcaceae; genus Arthrobacter. The sequence continues at coordinate 312,811 of NZ_PJIL01000003.1, read as the reverse complement.
CCGGACCCACCGTGATTCCAGCAACCGGTGCAGTGCTGCGGTAGCAGCAGGATACTAAGGGGTTCACATATGGCTCGGATTGGCGAGAGCACGGATCTGCTGAAGTGCTCTTTCTGCGGAAAGAGCCAAAAGCAGGTGCGAAAGCTCATTGCCGGGCCCGGCGTCTACATCTGCGACGAATGCATTGAGCTCTGCAACGAGATCATTGAAGAGGAGCTCGCGGAAGTAGCGGACCTCGGCAGCTTCGAGCTTCCCAAGCCGCGGGAGATCTTCGACTTCCTGCAGGAATACGTCATCGGCCAGGAGCCGGCCAAGCGCTCCCTCGCCGTCGCGGTGTACAACCACTACAAGCGGATCCAGGCCGGCCACGCCCCCAAGAGCGGCAGCCTCGCCGAGGGCGTCCATCACGACGACGTCGAGATCGCCAAGTCGAACATCCTCCTGATCGGCCCCACCGGTTGCGGGAAGACCTATCTCGCCCAGACCCTGGCAAGGCGCCTCAACGTCCCGTTCGCCGTCGCGGACGCCACGGCACTGACCGAGGCCGGGTACGTTGGCGAGGACGTCGAAAACATTCTCCTGAAGCTCATCCAGGCCGCTGACTACGACGTCAAGAAGGCCGAACAGGGCATCATCTACATTGACGAGATCGACAAGATTTCCCGGAAGAGCGAGAACCCGTCCATCACCCGGGATGTCTCCGGTGAAGGCGTCCAGCAGGCATTGCTGAAGATCCTGGAAGGCACGGTGGCCTCGGTTCCCCCGCAGGGCGGCCGGAAGCATCCGCACCAGGAGTTCATCCAGATCGACACCACCAACGTGCTGTTCATCGTTGCAGGAGCCTTCGCCGGGCTCGAGGACATTATTGGCTCCCGGTCCGGCCGCAAGGGTATCGGCTTCGGCGCCCCGCTCAACGAGGTCAAGAACAACTCCGACTCGTACGGCGAGGTCATGCCGGAGGACCTGCTGAAGTTCGGGCTTATCCCGGAATTCATCGGCAGGCTTCCCGTCATCACCACGGTCTCGAACCTGGACCGGCCTGCGTTGATCCAGATTCTGTCCACACCGAAGAACGCCCTGGTGAAGCAATACCAGAAGATGTTCCAGCTCGATGGCGTTGAGCTGCTGTTCGACGAGGCAGCGCTGGACATGATCGCAGACCAGGCACTGGAGCGCGGCACCGGTGCCCGCGGACTCCGGGCCATCATGGAGGAAGTGCTTCTTCCGGTGATGTTCGACCTCCCGAGCCGCGACGACATCGCCAGTGTTGTCATCACCGCCGACGTGGTGGCGAAGAAGGCCCAGCCCACCATGATCGCCCACGATGTAGTGGCGAAGCGTCGGAATAAATCCGCTTAGTTCTTCGCTCTTGGTAGACGTGCGCCTGATGCGCGCCATGCCCTGATGACTTTACGAGGAGATTTCCGTGCCTGAAACCACCGCGAGCAAAGCCGACTTCTGGTTCGACCCCCTGTGCCCCTTCGCCTGGATCACGTCCCGCTGGGTGGGCGAAGTGGAGGAAGTTCGCGACATCGACACCGAATGGCACGTGATGAGCCTTGCCGTCCTGAATGAGGGACGCGAGCTGGACCCGGGCTACCGCGAAGCGATGGACAAGGCCTGGGGGCCCGTCCGCGTCATCATCGCCGCCCGCGAGCAGCACGGTGACCACGTCATCAAGCCCCTGTATGACGCCATGGGCAGCCTGATCCACGACGCCGGCGAAAAGGACTTCGGCGTCGTGATCAGCAAAGCCCTGGCGGAGTGCGGGCTTCCGGCCGGGCTCGCGGCCGAGGCGTCCTCGGACGCCTTCGACGAGCAGCTTCGCGCCAGCCACGAAGAGGGCATCTCCCTAGTGGGGCAGGACGTGGGAACCCCGGTGGTGGCCTTCAACGGCACGGCGTTCTTTGGTCCGGTGCTGACCCGCATTCCCCGGGGCGAGGAAGCCGGCCGCTTGTGGGACGCCGCGGTGACCCTGGCCGCGTACCCGCACTTCTTCGAGATCAAGCGCAGCCGCACCGAGCGGCCTGAATTCAACTGACGGCATCCTCTGGACGGCCCCTGGGGCCCGGGTGAATTACTGCCATGTAGTTCTTCCTGGACTATTGCGGTTCGCCGTAGGTGGGACAACAATAGTTCTTACCCACTTCGAAAGAAGAGGGACACGGAAACCAAAGATTCAGTGACACGCATCTGACGCAGCCTTCGGCAAAGTCAGAAGCTGGCTACCAGTGACGAGGTAGGAAGACCTGAACTTCCGAGGATTCCGCCAGGTTGTCATAGACGTCACGAGACAATCGAAAAGTCGAAGCCCCACCAACGGCAATACGCTGATGGGGCTTCCCCTTTGCCCAAAAACAGACGGAGCTCCAAAGTCGGGGCGCAGCCAAAACAGAAGCCCCACCAGCAGGACGCTGATGGGGCTTCATGTTTGGCCGGACAGGTTTTGCCAGGCAGGCCAGGGGCTAGGCGCTTGGCGCTTCCTCCGGCGGGGCCAGCACAACATCGCTGACGGTGAGTTCGCCTTCGCCTGCCACGAGGGTCAGTTCGCGAGCATTGGAGGCTGCCTTCAGGTCTGCAAGACCGGCCTTCAGCTGCGTGGTGAGTGACTCCGTGGCGGTGATCGTGGCGGACAGGACCTCAGTGCGCTGCTTGACCTTCGCCTCGGACTTGGCCTTGCGGATGCCGCTCAGCGCGACCCCGACAGTCGCGAGCATGGTGGTGTCGCCGTCGGACACATCCAGGGGCGCCGGCCACTCGGCGCGGTGCACGGACCCGGTGCGCCACCAGCTCCAGACCTCTTCGGTGGCGAAGGGCAGGAACGGCGCGAACAGCCTCAGCAAGGTGTCCAGGGAGGTGGCCAGGGCCGCCAGCACGGACGCCTGCTCGGCCTCGCCGGCGGCACCGTAGGCGCGGTCCTTGATGAGCTCCACATAGTCGTCGGTGAACTGCCAGAAGAAGCTTTCGCTGATCTGCAGGGCACGGGCGTAATCGTAGTTTTCGAACGCCTTGGTGGCCTGCGCCACGACGTCCGAGAGCTGCGCCAGTACCGCGCGGTCCAAGGGGTTGGTCAGCACGGACAGATCCGTGGAAACCACCGAGTGTTCCGTGGCACCGAGGTTCAGGACGAACTTCGAGGCGTTGAGGAGCTTGATGGCGAGGCGGCGGCCGATCTTCATCTGGGCGATCTCGTAGGCGGTGTCCGCGCCCAGTTTGGCCGATGCCGCCCAGTAGCGGACCGCGTCCGAGCCGTACTCGTTGAGGACATCGGTCGGGACGATCACGTTGCCCTTGGACTTGGACATCTTCTTGCGGTCCGGATCCAGGATCCAGCCCGAGATGGCCGCGTGCTTCCACGGTGCGGTGTCCTGCAGCGCGTCGGCTCGGACGGCGGAGGAGAAGAGCCACGTCCGGATGATGTCGTGCCCCTGCGGGCGCACGTCGAAGGGGTAGACCTTGGCACAGAGTGCCTCGTCCGTGCTCCATCCGCCCACGATTTGCGGCGTCAGCGAGGACGTGGCCCAGGTGTCCAGGACGTCAGCGTCGCCGGTGAAACCGCCCGGCACATCGCGCTGGGCTTCTTCGTAGCCGGGCGCGGCGTCGGCGGCCGGGTCCACGGGGAGCTGCGCGTCGGACGGGACGATCGGCCCATCGTATTCGGGGTTGCCGTCGGCATCCAGGGGGTACCAGACCGGCACCGGCACGCCGAAGAAGCGCTGGCGGGACACGAGCCAGTCGCCGTTAAGTCCGGAGATCCAGTTCTCGTAGCGTGAGCGCATAAAGGCCGGGTGGAATTCGATTTCTTTGCCCCGGCCGATCAGGCGTTCGCGGCGGTCCTCGTCGCGGCCGCCGTTGCGGATGTACCACTGGCGCGACGTCACCACCTCGAGGGGCTTGTCGCCCTTCTCGAAGAAGTTGACCGGGTGCATGATCTTTTTGGGCTCGCCGTCGAGGAGCCCGGCGGCGGACAGCTGCTCGACAACGGCTTCCTTGGCGCTGAAGACCGTCTTGCCGGCGATTGACTCGAAGGCGGAGCGGCCTTCCCCGGTGGTGATCCAGTCCGGGGTGTCACCGATGATCCGGCCGTCGCGGCCCACGATGGCGCGGGTGGGCAGTTGCAGTTCGCGCCACCAGGTGACGTCGGTGAGGTCGCCGAAGGTGCAGACCATGGCGATGCCGGAGCCCTTGTCCGCTTTGGCGAGATGGTGCGCCTTGACCTCCACCTCAACGCCGAACACGGGAGAGGTGACCTTCTTGCCGAACAACGGCTGGTACCGCTCGTCGTCGGGGTTCGCCACGAGGGCGGCACAGGCGGCCAGCAGCTCCGGGCGGGTCGTCTCGACGTAGATCTTGTCGCCGTCCTCGGTGAAGAACGGGTAGCGGTAGTACGCGCCGGCGACTTCGCGGTCCTCGAGTTCGGCCTGGGCCACGGCTGTGCGGAACGTGACATCCCACAGGGTGGGTGCCTCGGCCATGTACGCGTCGCCGGCGGCCAGGTTGGCCAGGAAGGCGCGCTGGGAGATGGCGCGGGACTTGTCGTCGATGGTGCGGTAGGTCAGGTCCCAGTCAACGGAGAGGCCCAGGGTCTGGAAGAGGTTCTCGAAGACCTTCTCGTCCTCGACGGCGAGCTCCTCGCACAGCTCGATGAAGTTCCGGCGCGAGACGACGTCGAAGTCGCGCTGGTTCTTGGCCGGCTCTGCCGGCGGGCGGTAGGCGGCATCGTACGAAATTGCCGGATCGCAGCGAACACCGTAATAGTTCTGGACGCGGCGCTCGGTGGGCAGCCCGTTGTCGTCCCAGCCCATCGGGTAGAAGACGTTTTTGCCGGTCATGCGCTGGTAGCGCGCCAGGACGTCGGTGTGGGTGTAGGAGAACATGTGCCCCACGTGCAGGGACCCCGACGCCGTGGGCGGGGGAGTGTCGATCGAGTAGACCTGCTCCCTGGTGGTCTCCCGATTGAACTTGTAGGTCCCTTCGTCAAGCCAGCGCTGCGTCAGGGCAGCTTCCAACCCCTCAAGGGCGGGCTTGTCCGGAACATTGATAGGGGCAGTGGTGGGCGTGTCTGTACCCTGTTTGTCTTCAGCCATGGAGCAATTCTTTCATGATCTCTTCCATCGCCTGCGCGCCTCCCTGCACTAGCATCCCGGTATGGACAACGAAGCCCGCCAGTTGGCGACCAAACGCATCTACGATGAACCGGCCGACGACGACGGTTTCCGTGTCCTGGTGGACCGGCTCTGGCCGCGCGGGGTCAGCAAGGAGCGGGCCCGGCTGGATCTTTGGCTCAAGGACATTGCCCCGTCAGCACCGCTGCGGACCGAGTTCGCCCACATGAAGGAACGTTTCGCGGACTTCCGCGTCCAGTATGAGGCCGAACTCGAAAACAACCCGGCCGTGGCCGCCCTGCAGGATCTGGCGGAGAAGCACGGCCGCATCACTCTGCTGTACGGCGCCAGGGATCCGGAGGTCAATCACGCCCGTGTGCTGCTGGAGTTCCTCCAGCGTTAGGGTGGTGCCATGACTGAGGAAAAGCACACGAAGGCAGCAGTAGTCACGGGAGCAAGCACAGGAATCGGCGAAGCCACGGTCCGTGCGTTGGCGGCTGAAGGGTGGACGGTCTTTGCGGTCGCCCGCCGCGCGGACCGGCTCGCCGCACTGGCAGCGGAAACGGGAGCCACGGCCGTCCCTGCAGACATCACCGAAGACTCTGACGTGGAGCGGCTCCTGGCCGAAGTGACGCAGGCAGGCGGCATTGACACCCTCATCAACATCGCCGGCGGTGCGCGCGGAGCGGACAGGATCGCGGATGCCAGGACGGAAGACTGGGAGTGGATGTTCGGGGTGAACGTCCTGGGCACCATGAAACTGACGCGTGCCTTCCTTCCCATGCTGCGGGCCGGCGGCGAGGGAACAGTCCTGAACCTGACGTCGACGGCGGGACTGGCCGCCTATGAGGGCGGCGGCGGTTACAACGCGGCCAAGTTCGCCCAGCACGCCATGAACGATGCGCTGCGGCTCGAAGAGGTGGAACACAACCTCCGGGTCATCGAGGTTGCCCCGGGCCTGGTGCACACCGAGGAGTTCGCGCTCAACAGGCTGGGCGACCAGGAGGCTGCCGGCAAGGTCTACCAGGGCGTCGAGAAGCCGCTCACGGCCGCAGACGTCGCCGATGTGGTCCGCTACGCTGTCTCGGCGCCGCACCACGTCAACCTGGACCAGATCGTGATCCGGCCCGTGGCGCAGGCCTCAAACTACAAGCTCATCCGCAAGCAGGCCTGAGCAGGGTTCTAACCGACTGCCGGGACGCTCAGCGTCGCCACGACCGCTGCATGGTCCGTTCCGCGCACGCGATGGACCGCGTACCCGGAACCGGTGATGCCGGGGCTGGTGACGAGATGGTCAATGGCAATACCGGGCAGCCGGGGTCCCTCCATCGGCCAGGTGGGGATGAGGCGCATTCCGGCGGCCGTCCCAACATCCACCATTTTCCGGCCATCGGGGCCGCCGTCGACGAGTGCGCGGAACTCGGCGTGGTCGTACGTGGCGTTGAAGTCGCCGATGAGCAGCCGGTTGCCGGGCCGCGCGGCCAGGCGGGCCACGGCTGCGAGGTCGCTGCGCCACTGGCCAATGCGGACGTCAACCGGCGGAAGCGCATGGACGTTCGCGACTTCGAGGACTGCCGGCGCTTCCGTTCCCTCAACGGTGACCCGGACGATCGGCATCTGAAACGGCGTATCCGGCACGATGCCAACCGCTTCGATGCGGTCCGCCGAGTAGGTGGCGCTGCCGGCGGCGTCGTCCGTTGGGTCGCTGATCCTGTTCGGCAGCAAACCGGACAGCCCCGCGGCCGCCAGCCTGTCCTCAAGGGCCTGCGAATGTTCCTGGACCGTCAGCAGCGTAACGCCGTTCTCCCGGACCAGCCGCACAATTTCCGCCGCGTCCGCCTGACCGTATTCCGAATTGATGTTCATGGCGGTCACCTGCACCGTCGGCGCACCGGCCTCGGGAATGCTCCGGCCGTGGTCCAGCGGGAACAGCCAAAAGAGCTGGATCGCCATCAGGACGGCAGTCACCCAGGCCAGCCACCGACGTCGGCCAACAACGGCCAGGAGCAACCCGGCGCCGGCGGGGATCACCAGCCACGGTGTGAAGGACAACAGCTGGACGACGGGAGTAGGCCATTCCGCCGGAATGGCACGGAAGACGGACAGGACCGCCACCGGCACAGAAGCCAGCGCGGCGAGCACCGGCCATGCGACGGAGCGGCGGCGCTGTGGCCGGCTGGTTGCGGCGGGGGCGGAGGCGGAGATGGTCATGTGCCCGAGTCTATGCATTCCGAATACCGGGGCATGCCCGGGATTCCCCTGCCCGATACCGAAACTTGGGGTAACTCTGGGTAGAATCGAGTATCAGCTTTGACCCGGCCATCACCGGTGAGCTTCCGGAAGAACCTTCGGGCCCTGCGGCGCAGGACCCGAAGCAGTAGAACCGGACGGGTAAGCCCGTCACAGCAGCAATGAGCGGCCGACGCCGGTGCTCTCCATTACGGGGGTCCGGCGACGGTAAGTGAGGTGGTACCGCGGTGCCGGTGCTGTTGGAAGACAGCGTACGGGCCGTCCTCGCATCCTGAATGATCCACTTGTTCACTAGCTCAACCCAGGATGTCGAGATGACCTATTACCCCAAGGCCTCAGCCGCACCGGCAGGCTCCGGTTCCAACACCTCCGCTTCCAACACCTCTGGCGTGTCTGCCTCCGTGAAGTTTCCGGAGATCGAAGAACGGATCCTCAAGTACTGGGACCAGGACGGCACCTTCCAGGCAAGCATCGACCAGCGCGAGTCTGACCTCCCTGGCGGCGAACGCGGCAGCAACGAGTTTGTCTTCTACGACGGCCCTCCCTTCGCCAACGGCCTGCCGCACTACGGCCACCTGCTGACCGGTTACGCCAAGGACCTGGTGGGCCGCTACCAGACGCAGCGCGGCCGCCGCGTCGAGCGCCGCTTCGGCTGGGACACCCACGGCCTTCCCGCCGAGCTGGAAGCCATGAAGCAGCTGGGCATGACGGACAAAACCCAGATCGAAGCCATGGGCATCGACAAGTTCAACGACGCCTGCCGCGCGTCCGTGATGAAGTACGCGGACGAGTGGAAGAGCTACGTCACCCGCCAGGCCCGCTGGGTGGACTTTGACAACGACTACAAGACGCTCAACGTCGAATACATGGAGTCCGTGCTCTGGGCCTTCAAGCAGCTGCATGAAAAGGGCCTGACCTACAACGGCTACCGGGTCCTGCCGTACTGCTGGAAGGACGAAACGCCGCTGTCCAACCACGAACTGCGCATGGACGACGACGTCTACAAGAACCGCCAGGACCAGACCGTCACCGTCACGTTCCCCATCACGGCAGGGGAGTCGGAACTGTCCAGGCAGCTCGCCGGCGTGCAGGCGCTCGCCTGGACCACCACGCCCTGGACGCTGCCCACCAACCTGGCGCTCGCCGTCGGGCCCGCCATCACCTATGCCGTGCTGCCTGCCGGTCCCAACGGCATCAAGGCGGCGTCCCCCGAGGCCCCCGTCTCGGGGAGCTTCCTGCTCGCCGCCGACCTGCTGGGCGCCTATGCCAAGGACCTGGGCTACGGCGACGGCACCGCAGGCGTTGAGGCCGCCGAGGGCGCGGTCACCGCCACGTACACCGGCGCCGAGCTCGCCGGCCTGCAGTACCAGCCGCTCTGGACCGACTTCAGCGACACCGAGAAGTTCGGCACGGAGAACGCCTGGCGCTTCCTCGTGGCCGACTACGTCACCACCACCGACGGCACGGGCATCGTCCACCAGGCGCCCGCCTACGGTGAAGACGACCAGAAGGTCTGTGAAGAGGCCGGCATCCCCGTGGTCCTGTCCGTGGACGAGGGCGCGAAGTTCCTGCCGCTGTTCTCGCACGGCGACCTGCACGACATCGTCGGACTGCAGGTGTTCGAGGCCAACAAGCCCATCACGCAGGTGCTGCGCGCCCAGGGCCGTCTGGTCCGGCAGGCCAGCTACGAGCACAGCTACCCGCACTGCTGGCGCTGCCGCAACCCGCTGATCTACCGTGCGGTGTCCTCCTGGTACGTGGAGGTCACCAAGTTCAAGGACCGCATGTCCGAGCTGAACCAGGAGATCAACTGGATCCCCGGCAACGTCAAGGACGGCCAGTTCGGCAAGTGGCTGGCCAACGCCCGCGACTGGTCCATCAGCCGCAACCGCTACTGGGGCAGCCCCATCCCGGTGTGGCAGTCCAGCGACCCCGAATTCCCGCGCACCGACGTCTACGGTTCGCTCGCCGAGATCGAGGCCGACTTCGGCCGCCTCCCGCTGAACCAAGCCGGGCAGGTTGACCTGCACCGGCCGTTCATCGACGAACTGACCCGCCCGAACCCCGACGACCCGCGCACCCCCGAAGAGGGCCAGTCCGTGATGCGCCGCGTCGAGGATGTCCTGGACGTGTGGTTCGACTCCGGCTCCATGCCCTACGGCCAGGTCCACTACCCGTTCCAGAACGAGGAGTGGTTCGACACCCACAACCCGGCAGACTTTATCGTCGAGTACATCGGGCAGACCCGCGGCTGGTTCTACATGCTGCACATCCTGTCCACGGCGCTGTTCGACCGGCCGGCCTTCCGCAACGTCATCAGCCACGGCATCGTGCTCGGTTCGGACGGGCAGAAGATGTCCAAGAGCCTGCGCAACTACCCGGACGTCTCCGAGGTCCTGGACCGCGACGGCTCCGACGCCATGCGCTGGTTCCTGATGTCCAGCCCCATCCTGCGCGGCGGCAACCTCGTGGTCACCGAGCAGGGAATCCGCGACGGCGTCCGCCAGGTCATCCTGCCGCTGTGGAACGTGTACAGCTTCTTCACGCTGTACACGAACGCCGCGAACGCTGCTGCAGGACAAGCGAACGGCTACGACGCGAAGCTGCGCTACGACGGTTACGCGGACACGCTGGACCAGTACCTCATGGCCAACACCGGGGACCTGGTCCGCAACATGACCGCCCAGCTGGACGGCTACGACATCTCCGGCGCCTGCGACGAACTGCGCAGCTACCTGGACATGCTCACCAACTGGTACGTGCGCCGCAGCCGCCAGCGCTTCTTCGACGAGAGCGTCGACGCCTTCGACGCGCTCTACACCGCGCTGGAGACCGTCTCCCGGGTGGCGGCGTCCCTGCTGCCGCTGGTTTCCGAAGAAATCTGGCGCGGCCTCACCGGCGGGCGCTCCGTGCACCTGGCCGACTGGCCGGACGCCGGGCTCTTCCCGGCCAACCCGGGACTCGTCGAGGCGATGGACCGGGTCCAGCAGATCTGTTCCACCGGATCCTCACTCCGCAAGGCTGCGAACCTCCGGGTCCGCCTGCCGCTGCAGGAGCTCACCGTCGTAGCACCCGGCGCGGATGCGCTGGGAGGCTTCGCCGCCGTCGTCGCCGATGAACTGAACCTGCGTTCCGTCCGACTGCTGGACGCCGACAGCGCCTCCCCGGAGGAGTTCGGCATCGAGCAGAAGCTCGTCGTCAATGCACGGGCCGCCGGGCCGCGCCTGGGCAAGAACGTCCAGCAGGCCATCAAGGGCTCCAAGTCCGGTGACTGGTCAGTGGACGACGCCGGAGTGGTCACCGCGGGCGGACTCGTCCTCGAGCCGCAGGAATACACGCTGGAAACGGTCGTGGCGGAGGCCGCCGAGGGCGCCGGTGCTGGTCCTGCCACAAGGGCAGCCGCGGTGCTGCCTGGCGGCGGCTTCGTGGTCCTCAACACCGAGGTCACGCCGGAACTCGAAGCCGAAGGCCTGGCCCGGGACATGGTCCGTGCCATCCAGCAGGCCCGCAAGGATGCCGGACTCAACGTGAGCGACCGCATCCGCACCACCGTGACCGCCGCGCAGAACGTCATCGATGCGCTGGAGGCCAATGCCGGACTCATCAGGACCGAAACCCTGACTGTGGACCTGGGAACCGTTGCGGCAGACTCCGCAGAACCGCAGATCCGCGTTGAAAAAGTAGAGGCCTAAGCAATGACAGACGAATTTTCCGTAGAGAGCGTCTACGCCGAACTGCTGGGCCGCGCGCCCGAAAACAAGATGGAACCGCGCCTCGCGCCGCTGTTCCGGGCCATGGATGTGCTGGGGGAGCCCAACAAGGCGTTCCCGATCATCCACGTCACCGGCACCAACGGCAAGACGTCCACGGCCCGCATGATCGAGGCCGGGCTCCGGGCCCACGGACTGAGTACCGGGCGGTACACGAGCCCGCACCTGTCCAAGGTGACCGAGCGGATCAGCATCGACGGTGCACCGGTATCGGATGAGACCTTCGTCCGGATCTGGGACGAGATCCGGCCGTACCTGCAGATTGTGGACGGCGAGCTCGAGGCCGAGGGCCAGCCCCGGCTGACGTACTTCGAGTGCCTCACCATCCTGGCCTTCGCCGTTTTTGCCGACCAGCCGGTCAACGTGGCTGTCATGGAGGTGGGCCTGGGCGGCATTACCGATGCCACGAACGTCGGTGACGGCCAGGTGGCAGTGGTGACTCCCATCTCGCTGGACCACACGGACCTGCTCGGTGACACCACCGAAGACATTGCACGCGAAAAGGCGGGCATCATCAAACCGGGAGGCTTCCTGGTCAGCGCCGCGCAGCCCGTCGGTGCCGCCCAGGTGCTGCTGGAAAAGGCCCTGGAAGTCCAGGCCCCGTACCGCTTCGAAGGCGTGGAGTTCGGCGTCGAGTCACGGACCGTTGCCGTCGGCGGCCAGATGGTCACCATCCAGGGCCTGGCCGGACGGTACGAGGAACTGCTCGTTCCGCTGCACGGAGCGCACCAGGCGGAGAACGCCGCCGTCGCCATTGCCGCGCTTGAGGCGTTCTTCGGCGGCGAAAAGGCCCTTGACGCCGAAATCCTCCAGGAGGCGTTTGCTTCGGTCACCTCTCCGGGCCGCCTGGAAGTCCTCCGCACTGCGCCGACCATCATCGTGGATGCCGCCCACAACCCCGAGGGCATCCGGGTTTCGGCCGAAACCATCCACGAAGCCTTCAGCTTCACCAAACTGGTGCTGGTTGTGGGCGTCCTGAAGGAGAAGGACGCCGAGGAGATCCTCCGCCAGCTCAAGGAGTCCCTGGGCGACCTCGCCGCGGAATACTGCTTCACCCAGTCCAACTCGCCCCGGGCAGTACCGGCCGAGGACCTGGCGGAACTGGCGCTGGACCTGGGCTTCGGCGAAGATAACATCCATGTGGCCGAAAAGCTCGACGACGCCCTTGAATGGGCCGTGGAGCACGCCGAAGCCAACGAGGACCTCGCCGGCGGCGTCCTGGTGACGGGTTCCATCACGCTCGTGGCGGAAGCCCGGATCCTGCTCGGAAAGGCGGACGCCTGACAATGGCTCGACTCACAAAGGCGCAGCGGGAGTGGCGGCCGGGCATGCCCAAGAAGCGGCGCTCCACCAAAGTCATGTTCGCCTCGACGGTCCTGGTGCTCGAGGGGTTCGTTGCGTTCTTCGCCACCCTGGCGGTCTTCGGCCTCCGGCGCGACGAGTTCCCGCCGGCAGTGATTCTCTCGGTGGGCATCGTGCTGAGCCTGGTGCTCGTGCTCACCTGTGCCGTGCTGTCCAAGCCGTGGGGTGTGGCCCTGGGCTGGATCCTGCAGCTGGTCCTGATCTTCACCGGATTCCTTGAGCCAATGATGTTCGTCGTGGGCATCCTGTTTGCCGTGGCCTGGTGGTACGGCATCCGGACCGGCATCCGGATCGACCGCGAGGCCGCGCAGCGCGAACGTGAGCAGGCCGAGTGGGACGCCGCCCACCCCGACGGCGAAACCAACTAGACTATTTTCAAACCCCACCAACCACATTGGAGCAGCTGTGAGCATTGAGCGCACCCTCGTCCTGATCAAGCCCGACGGCGTGACCCGCAACCTGACCGGAGCCATCCTCGGCCGGATTGAAGCCAAGGGCTACAGCCTGGCCGAGCTCAAGAAGGTCGACGCCAGCCGCGAACTGCTGGAGCAGCACTACGAGGAGCACGTGGGCAAGCCGTTCTACGAGCCGCTGGTTGAGTTCATGCTCAGCGGACCCGTTGTCGCGGCGATCTTCGAAGGCCACCGCGTCATCGAGGGCTTCCGTTCCCTCGCAGGCACCACGGACCCGACGACGGCGGCGCCCGGCACCATCCGCGGCGACTTCGGCCGCGACTGGGGCCTGAAGGTCCAGCAGAACCTCGTCCACGGTTCGGATTCGGTGGAGTCCGCCGAACGCGAGATCAAGATCTGGTTCCAGGACTAACAGCCACCAGCGCGAACTGGCAGCAGATGACCCCAAAATGTGATTTTGAGGGCATTTGCTGCCAGTTCGCGCTTTTTTCTTTGGCTTTAGTAGCCGGAGGTTCCGATGAACACCTGGATGAAGGCGAAGAAGATGGTGGCGATGACGGCCACGTATAGCAGGGCCGTGACGATCCAGCCGGCGTCGCCCACGATCTTGGCGGGTCCGGCCGGAACCTTGATCACCCCGTGCATGATGTTCCGGACCGTGACCCACACAAAGAGCGGGATCATCGCGGCCCAGACCACCATGCAGAACGGGCAGAGGATGTGGATGGAATACAGCGCCTGCGACCACAGCCACACCACGAAGGCAAAGCCGAGCGTTACCCCGGCCTGGAGGCCAAGCCAGTACCAGCGGGCAAATCTTGCGCCGGAAAGAACAGCCATGCCCGTGGTGATTATGACGGCGAACGCCACGATGCCAATGAACATGTTGGGAAAACCGAAGACGGAACTCTGCCAGGTCTGCATGACAGCGCCGCACGAGACCCAGGGATTGATGTCGCAGGCCGTTACATGGTTCGGATCCTTGAGGACCTCGAGCTTTTCCAGGACGAGGGCGCCCGAGGCGAGCCAGCCGACGATGCCGGTGATCACCAGGAGCCATCCGAAGCGCTTGTCTCTGGTCATGGGAGGCAGGCTTTCCTGGGCCGCTGCACGCTCGCGGAGGCCACCGTCCAGCCTGTTGTCCTGCGTGGAATTGGAGATGCTGGGCATGGGATGTTGCGTCCTTTTTCTCGAGGGCTCCTGGCCCTGATTGTAACGCCGGAGGCTGGAAGGGACGCACAGACTGCACCCGGGCCGCGCCCCCGATTGTAAGTTGCCCGGCACTGCATCCGCCGCGATGGACTGAGCGTATGAGAGAATGAAGCTGGCTGGAATACGATCCACATTCGGATTCCGGTCCGGTGGCTCGTTTGTAAGACCGCCAATGATGAGCAGGGCACGGTCCGGATCCACGATAGATCCCGGCTTTCCCGCAATGCCATTGGACGGCACCTGGTTGTGGCTTGAGGAACAACGGGTTTCAGAACGACGTCGCCGGCCCTCCAGGGCTGCCGCACCCCACTGCCGGTGCGAACCTGAGGGTATCCAATTGACTTCTGTCAACGCCTGCGGGTTTTGACAAATATGTGCCCCAATGGGTGCCGGATGTGGCGGTACGTCAGGGGCAGGAGTGTCGCCACATATGGATAATGACCAGGTTCTAGCCGTTAATGAAGAAACCGCTGCCAGCGAAGAAGCAGTAGCTCCGGAGGCGCCGAAGAAGGCGACCCGGACAAGGCGCAAGGCCGCCCCCAAGGTGGAGGCCGTCGAAGCCGCCGAATCGGAGGCAGCTCCGGCGGAGGCCCCGGCAGCGGACACCGCCGCAGAGGAGAAGCCCCCGGCGCGCCGCAGCCGTTCCCGCAGGAAAGTCGAGCCTGCCGAACCGCTCCCGGTCTTCGCCGAGGACGCCGCAGCTGCTCCGGTAGACGCAGCTCCGGCTGATGCAGCACCCGTGGAAGACGTCCCGGTTGAAGCCGCCGTCGTTGAAAAGCCCGTCCGCCGCCGCGCCTCGCGCGCCAAGGCCCCCGCAAAAGCGGCCGCCACCGAACCCGCTGCTGAGCCGGCCCCTGCCGAGGAACCTGCGCCGGTCGTCGAGCCTGCGCCGGTCGCGGAGGCCGCACCCGATGCTGAAACAGCAGCACCGGAGGAAGCAGCAGCTGCCGAGCCTGAAAAGCCCGCCACCGCGGATTCCAGCCCGGTGGGCGCGCTCTTCCTTGAGCCCGGCTCGGTCACTTCCATGATTTTCCAGGCACCCGACCTGAGCACCGTGGTCCGCCCTGCGGCCGCGCCCCCCGCGGTCACCCCCGCTGCGGCCGAGGAAACGGACGAGGAAGAAACCGGCGACGACGGCGATGCTGACGCCGGCGGCGCCCGTCGCCGGCGCAGCCGCGGACGCCGCGGCCGCAGCCGTGTGACCGACCGCGAAGCAACCGGCGAGGCCGAAGACGCCGAGGGCGCCGCTGACGAGGACGCCGATGAGGAGTCCACCCGGACCGCGGAGGACGGCGTGACGTCCCGCCGCCGTCGCCGCCGCCGCCGCGGCGACCAGGATCTTGAGCTCACCGGAGGGGAAGGCGATGACCCGCCCAACACCGTGACCCGTGTCCGTGCCCCGCGCGCCGTCAGCGAGGCGCCGGTCAACAACCGCGTCACATCCGTCAAGGGCTCCACCCGGCTGGAGGCCAAGAAGCAGCGCCGCCGCGAATCCCGCGACACCGGCCGCCGCCGCACGGTCATCACCGAGGCCGAGTTCCTGGCCCGCCGTGAATCCGTGGACCGCCAGATGATCGTCCGCCAGCGCGACGACAGAATCCAGATCGGCGTCCTCGAGGACGGCGTCCTGGCAGAGCACTTCGTGTCCAAGACCCAGCAGGACTCCCTGATCGGCAACGTCTACCTGGGCAAGGTCCAGAACGTGCTGCCGTCGATGGAAGCCGCATTCGTGGACATCGGACGCGGCCGGAACGCCGTGCTGTACGCCGGTGAAGTCAACTGGGACGTGGTCAACCTCGAAGGCAAGCAGCGCCGGATCGAAAACGCACTGAAGTCCGGCGACTCCGTGCTGGTCCAGGTCACCAAGGACCCGGTCGGCCACAAGGGCGCCCGCCTGACGAGCCAGATTTCCCTGCCCGGCCGCTACCTCGTCTACGTTCCCGGCGGTTCCATGACCGGAATCTCCCGCAAGCTGCCCGACGTCGAACGCAACCGCCTCAAGCGGATCCTCAAGGACCGCCTGCCGGAAGATGCCGGCGTCATCGTCCGCACTGCAGCCGAGGGCGCGTCCGAGGAAGAGCTCACACACGACATCAACCGCCTGCGCGCCCAGTGGGAAGGGATCGAAGGCCAGGCAACGTCCACCAAGATCCTCGCGCCGGAACTGCTCTACGGCGAACCTGACCTGACCATCAAGGTGGTCCGTGACGTCTTCAACGAGGACTTCTCCAAGCTGATCGTCTCCGGCGAGGAAGCCTGGGACACCATCGAGGCCTATGTCACCTATGTGGCTCCGGACCTCGTGGGCCGGCTCGAGAAGTGGACCAAGGACACGGACATCTTCGCGGCCTGGCGGATCGACGAGCAGATCCACAAGGCACTCGACCGCAAGGTCTTCCTGCCGTCCGGCGGTTCCCTGGTCATCGACCGCACCGAAGCCATGACCGTGGTGGACGTCAACACCGGCAAGTTCACGGGCAGCGGCGGCAACCTCGAGGAAACCGTCACCAAAAACAACCTGGAAGCGGCCGAGGAAGTCGTCCGGCAGCTCCGGCTCCGCGACATCGGCGGCATCATCGTCATCGACTTCATCGACATGGTGCTCGAATCCAACCGCGACCTCGTGCTGCGCCGCATGGTGGAGTGCCTCGGCCGCGACCGGACCAAGCACCAGGTGGCCGAAGTGACCTCGCTGGGACTCGTGCAGATGACCCGCAAGCGGATGGGCACCGGGCTGCTGGAAGTCTTCGGCGAGCAGTGTGAAGCCTGCGCCGGCCGCGGCATCGTCACCCACGACGAGCCCGTGGAACACCGCCGCGCCAACGTTGTGGCCGCCGAGCATCACGTACCGCGGACGGAGAGCCAGCCGGCGCCGCGGACGGAGCGCAAGAGCCGCCGCCGCGGCAAGGGCGGTCAGGCTCCCGAGGCCGCTCCGCTGACGCCGGCCGCAGTACATCACGAGCCCACCGATGCCGAGCGCCACGCCAAGGCCGAAGCTACCCGCGCGGCGCTGGCCAACATAGCCGCCGCGGCGCACGCCGCCCACCTGCACGACGCCGAAACCGGCCATGCCGCCCCGGCTGCTGCTGCTGCCCAAGCGGCAGGGCAGGCACACGCTGCCCAGTCAACGCCGGCGCAGTCCGGTCCCGCCACGGCGCGGCCGGCCAAGGTGTCCGACGCCGAGGCGGCTGCCGCAGGGCGGCCGGCTGCGGTCCTGACCTTCGGCGGCGAAAAGGTTGCGCTGCCGTTCGTTGAGCACGCAGGGGAATCGCCGGCCACCGGTGCGGCCCTGACCCTCGACCGCCTGGCCGAGGCGTTCGCGCACCTTGGCGAGCCTGCAGCGGCTGAGCGCCCGGCGGCACCGGCTGAGCAGCCGGTTCAGGCGGTCCAGGCCCCGGCAGCCCGGGTTCCGGCTACGCGGGCCCCGGCAGCCCAGGCTGCTGAAGCCGACTACACCGACCACACTGCGGTGCAGGGCCGGGCGCGCCGTCCGCGCCGCAACCGGAGTGCGAGCCGTGCCCAGGGCGCAGCGAACGAAACGTCCGTGGAACATCACGAGACCGCTCCGGTGGCCGCGGCAGCGCACACCCATGAGGCGAAGGCACCGGAACCGGCAAAGAAGGATGCGCAGGCAAAGGCCCCGTCCAGCGAACCGATCATCCTCGGCGTGGGAGTGCCGGCCTCCGAGCTCTGATCCACCAGCCGACTGACACCGCGGGTGCGGTCCGAACCGGGCGTAGTAATACGGTTTCGGGCCGTACCCGCGAGTCCGTTAAAGGAAAACAGCTAGGCTAGGGGACTGACACGGGGTGCCGCGCACAGGGCCGGCTGAGATCCACACCCGTTGAACCTGTCCGGCTAGCACCGGCGAAGGGATGTCTCCTTTGTCTTCATCATTCCTGCCCACCCCCGCCTCCACAACGGGGGCCGGATCCACCCTGGACGCCGGGCTGCGGGCTACCCCGCGGGTGCTGGCCATCGCCGGATCGGACCCGTCCGGAGGGGCGGGGATCCAGGCGGACCTCAAGAGCATTGCCGCCAACGGCGGCTACGGCATGGCCGCCATTACCGCCCTGACGGCACAGAACACCCACAGCGTCCGGGCCGTCCACGTTCCCCCGGCGGACTTCCTGACCGCCCAGCTTGAGGCCATCAGCGATGACATCAGCATCGACGCCGTCAAGATCGGCATGCTGGGTGACTCCGCGGTGATTGCCGCCGTCCGCAGCTGGCTCGTAAAGGCCCGTCCCGCCGTCGTGGTCCTGGACCCTGTCATGGTGGCCACCAGCGGGGACCGGCTCCTGCAGGAGGCCGCCGAAGCGGAACTCCGTGAACTCCTGCCACTGGCCGACCTGATTACGCCGAACCTCGCAGAACTTGCGATGCTCCTCAACGAGCCCCTCGCGGCCGACTGGGAGGCGGCACTTGCCCAGGGCAAACGGCTTGCCGCCCAGGCCGGCACCACCGTGCTGGTTAAAGGCGGACATCTCGACGGCGGGGAATGCCCGGACGCGCTCGTCAACACCGAAGGGCTGCTGGCCCAGGATGTTGTGGTGGTCGACGGCGGCCGGATCGCCACCCGGAACAGCCACGGGACCGGTTGCTCCCTGTCCTCGGCCATGGCCACGGTGCAGGCAAGGCTGGGGGACTGGGAGGCGTCCTTGCGGGCAGTGAAGCCGTGGCTGCAGGGGGCGCTCCGGGAGTCCGGAGTGCTGGACGTGGGAACGGGCAACGGCCCGGTCCACCACTTCCACCATCTGGCGCCCAGGGGCCAGGACGTGCCGGCGGAAGGCCGGTTCGCCGCAGCACTCCGGCAGGACGCAGGACCGGACCTGGACGCCATCTACGGGCTGGACTTCATCCGCGCACTGGCCGACGGTTCCCTCACGGAACGCCACTTTGCCTATTACCTTGCCCAGGACGCCATCTACCTGAACGGCTACTCCAGGGTGCTGTCCCGTGCTGCCGCGATCGCCCCCACCGAGGCCGAGCAACTGTTCTGGGCACGGTCGGCGCAGCAATGCCTCGAAGTCGAGTCCGAACTGCACCGGACGTGGCTGAGCACCCGGACTGTGGACTCCGGACTGGGGCCGGTGACCAAGTCCTACGTGGACCACCTGCTGGCCTCGTCTGTTTCCGGCAGCTACGGAGTGCTGGTGGCGGCTGTGCTCCCGTGCTTCTGGCTGTATGCCGAAGTGGGGGCCACGCTGCACGGGCAGTTCCTGGCCGCCGGATCGCCGTCCGGCCACCCGTATGCCGACTGGCTGCGGACGTACGCGGACGAGGAGTTCGCCGCCGCCACCAGGCAGGCGGTGCGGATCACCGACCACGCCGCCCGGGCCGCCTCGGAAACGGAACGGCAGGCCATGCGGCTGGCTTTCCGGCAGTCCTGCCGGTACGAGGTGGAGTTCTTCGACGCGCCGCGCCTGCACGCTGAACCGGAAAGCCTTCCAAAGCCGGTAGGATAGTGGGGCACGGTTCCGGAAGTCGTTGCAGTGGCAGGCCGTAATACACGGAGTGTCACCTATCACGTACTACCACCGGAGCCAGCCTCATTTGCGGCCGAAGGCAAAATTAGCGTATTCTAGATCTTCGGTGCTTACGCCAACACTTGGGTTATGACCCCGGATCAGACTGTTTGGAATTACAAACGGAATTGTTCGTGGGATAACTCATGGGTTCCCCCGGGGAATCCACCGGCGTTGAGGCACAGCGTGAGCCAGGCCAAACAATTGGACCCAGGTTCCGCACGCAAATCTAGTAATAAACGTCGAGAGAAGTGAGTTCCCCAGTGGTGTACGCGATTGTCCGCGCAGGCGGCCGCCAAGAGAAGGTTTCCGTTGGAGACTTCGTTACCCTGAACCGCGTCCCCGGTGGAGCCGGCAGCACCATTGAGTTGCCCGCACTGCTCCTGGTAGACGGTGACAAAGTCACGTCTGCCGCTGCGGACCTGGCCAAGGTAACGGTTACGGCTGAGATCCTTCAGGACCTTCGTGGTCCGAAGATCGTCATCCAGAAGTTCAAGAACAAGACCGGGTACAAGAAGCGCCAGGGTCACCGTCAGGAACTGACCAAGGTCAAGATCACCGGTATCAAGTAACCTTCCGTTACTTTTCAGGTTTTCAGCAGATTCCCCAGAATTTTTAAGGCAGGCATTTCAAATGGCACATAAAAAAGGCGCGAGTTCCACTCGCAACGGTCGTGACTCCAACGCCCAGTACCTCGGCGTCAAGCGCTTCGGCGGCCAGGTAGTTTCCGCAGGCGAGATCATCGTCCGCCAGCGTGGCACCCACTTCCACCCGGGTGCAGGCGTTGGCCGTGGCGGCGACGACACCCTGTTCGCCCTGACCCCCGGCGCCGTCGAATTCGGCACCCGTCGCGGACGTCGAGTCGTGAACATCGTTGCTGCTGCAGCTGCAGAGTAACAACAAGATCTGAACCGGTGGAGCGGGCCATGATGGCCCGCTCCACTGTTCTTTTAACCGCATTACAATCAATTTGGGCGTCCAAGACGGTCAGGTTATGCACAGAGGAGATTCACGTGGCGAGCTTTGTAGACCGGGTAGTACTGCACGTATCCGGCGGTACCGGCGGTCACGGCTGTGTCTCCGTCCACCGCGAAAAGTTCAAGCCCCTGGGCGGTCCCGACGGCGGTAACGGCGGCGACGGTGGCGACGTCATCCTGCGCGTTGACGCCCAGACCACCACACTGCTGGACTACCACCACGCACCCCACCGCCACGCCACCAACGGCGGACCCGGCATGGGCGACTGGCGCGGCGGCAAAAACGGCGAAACGCTGATCCTTCCCGTTCCGGAGGGAACCGTAGTCAAGACCAAGGACGGCCGCGTGCTGGCCGACCTCGTCGGCGAAGGCACCGAGTTCATCGCGGCCGCCGGCGGCCCGGGCGGTTTGGGCAACGCCGCGCTCTCCTCGCAGAAGCGCCGCGCCCCGGGCTTTGCCCTGCTCGGCATCGAAGGCGAATCCAGCGACATCGTCCTGGAACTGAAGTCCATTGCGGACATCGCCCTCGTGGGCTTCCCGTCCGCGGGCAAGTCGAGCCTCATCGCCGCGATGTCCGCGGCACGCCCCAAAATTGCCGATTACCCCTTCACCACCCTGATCCCCAACCTGGGTGTGGTGCAGGCCGGCGACGTCCGCTTCACCATCGCCGACGTCCCCGGACTTATCGAAGGGGCCAGCGAAGGCAAGGGCCTGGGCCACCACTTCCTGCGACACGTAGAGCGCTGCGCAGCTTTGGTCCACGTTTTGGACTGCGGTACGCTGGAATCTGAGCGCGACCCGCTTTCCGACCTCGCCATCATCGAAGCCGAGCTCGAGAAATACGCGGTTGACATGAGCTTCGCCGGCTCCGACGGCGAGGTGGTCCCGCTGAACCACCGTCCCCGGCTGGTGGCCCTGAACAAGGTCGACCTGCCTGACGGCAAGGACATGGCCGAGTTCGTCCGGCCCGAGCTTGAATCCCGCGGCTACCGTGTGTTCGAGATTTCCGCGACGAGCCACGAAGGCCTGCGACAGCTGGGCTTCGCCATGGCAGAGATCGTCAAGGCCGCCCGGGACGCCGTGGCTGCCACGCCGCCCAAGGTGCACGCACCCGTGCTCCGCCCCAGGGCAGTCAACGAAACCGGCTTCAAGATCCGCCGCGAAGAGAAGAACCTCGAGCCGCTGTTCCGCGTGTTGGGCGACAAGCCCGTGCGCTGGGTCAAGCAGACCGACTTCACCAACGAGGAAGCCATTGGCTACCTCGCCGACCGCCTGGCCAAACTGGGCGTGGAAAACGAGCTGTTCAAGCAGGGCGCCGTGCCCGGCGACACCGTAGTGATCGGTGAAGACGACGGCGTGGTGTTCGACTGGGAGCCAACCATGATGGCCGGCGCCGAGCTGCTCGCCTCTCCGCGTGGCACCGACGTCCGCTTTGCCGACATCGGCGACCGCCCCACCCGCGGGCAAAAGCGCGACGAACAGCAGGAGCGCCGCGACGCCAAGGCTGCGGCCCGGGCCGAGCTTGAAGCCGAGCGCAAAGCCGGCATCTGGACTGAATCAGTCAGCGGGCGCCGTGCCGCACGGCCGCTCAAAGAAAGCGGACTGACCACCGAGAATGAGGAGTGAACCCCCACACGTGACCGATAATTCCGCAATTGTCATCGAGGAACCCAGGACCGACGACCGCCGTGTGCTCGCGAGGGCCCGCCGCATCGTAGTTAAGGTCGGATCATCGTCGCTCACCAGCATCAAAGGTGGGATCTCAGAAGAGGCGCTGATCGAGCTGTCGGATGCGCTGGCCGCGAAAAGCAACGCAGGCACGGAGATCATCCTTGTATCCTCCGGCGCCATCTCTGCCGGCCTGGCACCGCTGGGCCTCGTGAAGCGCCCGCGGGACCTTGCCACCCAGCAGGCCGCCGCAAGCGTCGGGCAGGGGCTGCTGATGGCCCGCTACACCCATGCCTTCGCAGCGCACGGCGTGACGGTGAGCCAGGTGCTGCTGACCGCGGATGACCTCATGCGGCGGAGCCACCACATGAACGCCTTCCGCGCGCTGAACCGGCTCCTGAACCTGGGCGTTGTGCCCGTGGTCAACGAGAACGACACCGTGGCCACGCACAAGATCCGCTTCGGCGACAACGACCGGCTCTCCGCCCTGGTGGCGCACCTGGTCCGCGCGGATGCCCTGCTGCTGCTCTCCGACGTCGACTCCCTGTATGACGGCCCGCCGTCGAAGGGGGCCAAGCGGATTCCGCAGGTGGATGGCCCGCAGGACCTTGAAGGCGTCAACATCGGCAAGCCCGGCAAGGCCGGAGTCGGAACCGGCGGAATGCAGACCAAGGTCGAGGCCGCCACCATGGCCGCCGATTCGGGAATCCCCGCCCTGGTCACTTCCACCGCCAATGCCGCGGCGGCCCTAAACGGCGAGGACGTCGGAACCTGGTTCTCCGTCAACAGCGGACGCAAGTCGGTGCGCATGATGTGGCTCGCCCACCTTGCCCATGTGCAGGGCCGGCTGATCCTCGACGACGGTGCTGTCACGGCCATACAGGACAATCACACGTCGCTGCTGCCTGCTGGTATTACTGCCGTTGAAGGGACCTTTGAATCCGGTGACGCCGTGGAAATGCTGTCACCCGACGGTACCGTCATCGCCCGCGGCCTGGTCAACTACTCCTCCGACGAACTGCCGCAAATGCTGGGCCGTTCCACAGTGGAGCTGGGGGAGTCCCTGGGCCGGGGCTTCGACCGTGAAGTTGTTCACGTTGATGACCTGGTTCTGGTCTAACGGGCTGACTCCCTTAGACTTGAATGATGACTGAGGCACTGATTCACCAAGCCGCTGAGAAATCCAACGACTCCACGGAGGTATCTCCCACGCCGGAAAATGCCCAGCTGTCGCCGGCTGACGTCGAGGCCGCCGTACATTCCATCGCCGACCGGTCCCGCCACGCTGCCCGCAGCATGGCGCGCGCAAACCGTGCCTGGAAGGACAAGGGCCTCCGCGCCATCGGCAAGGCCCTACTCGACAGCAGGACCCAAATCCTCGCCGCCAACGCCAAGGATGTAGAGGCCGGCCGTGCCAACGGAACCACCGCCGCGCTGCTTGACCGCCTGACACTGAATGACACGCGGATCGAGGCCCTGTCCGCCGCACTGGAGAACCTTGCCGGCCTGCCGGACCCGGTAGGAAACGTGGTCCGCGGCCAGACGCTGCCCAACGGCCTGCGCCTGCGCCAGGTCAACGTTCCCATGGGCGTGGTTGCCGCCATTTACGAGGCACGTCCCAACGTGACAGTGGACATCGCCGGGCTGGCGCTGAAGAGCGGCAACGCGGTGATCCTGCGGGGCGGCACCGCCGCGGCAGCCACCAACGAGGCCCTCATCAGGGTCCTCCGCGACGCACTCGCTTCGGTTGGCCTGCCGGCAGACGCCGTCCAGACCGTTGACCAGTTCGGCCGTGAAGGCGCCAACGTCCTGATGCGGGCACGTGGCAGGGTGGACGTCCTGATTCCCCGCGGCGGCAGGGACCTGATCCAGACTGTCGTCAACAATTCGTCCGTACCGGTCATCGAGACCGGCGAGGGCAACGTCCATATCTTCATAGACGAATCTGCCAGTGAAGAAATGGCGGTGGACATCCTCCTTAACGCCAAGACCCAGCGGCCCAGTGTCTGCAACACGGTGGAGACCCTCCTGGTGCACTCCGGGTCAACCGTCCTTCCCGCCGTCGCCGCGGCACTTCGGAAGGCCGGGGTCACCCTGCATGCCGACGCCCGCGTACGCGCCGCGTTGCCCGCGACCGTGGAAACCGTTCCCGCCACCGATGAGGACTGGGCCACCGAGTACATGGACCTGGACCTTGCCGTTGCCATGGTGGACAACCTCGACGAGGCAGTGAAGCACATCCGCAGCTGGTCGACCGGCCACACTGAGGCCATCATCACCAACGACCTGGCAAACGCGGAACGCTTCATTTCCGAAATCGACTCAGCGGCGGTCATCGTCAACGCCTCCACCAGGTTCACGGACGGCGGCGAACTGGGGCTGGGCGCCGAGGTGGGCATTTCCACCCAGAAGCTCCACGCGCGCGGCCCCATGGGGCTGACCGAACTGACTACCACCAAGTGGATAGTCCAGGGCGAGGGCCAGATCCGCAGCTAGCAACGCTGTAACATGGAACAGAAGTCCGGAACGGCGGGAAGTACCGCCGTCGTCATTGTGTGAACTCTTTAGGGGAGAAAATGCTGCTGCAGCAGGTTGGCGCGTCCGTCGCCGAACATGAAGAACTGGCTCCGCTGTGGGCCGAACCGTGGGTCTTCGGTGTATCGATCTTTACGATCATGCTCATCCTGATGTTCGTGACGCTGTCCTACAGCAACCTGGGTAACCGGCACGAAGCCGTCGAGGAGCACTCGGATCCGCACCGCCAGCACCCGAACAAGCACGATCACGGCCACTAACATCACTACCGTCCTGAAGCGGCGCGGCGCCAAGCGCCGCCTGCGTTTGGGTGTGATGGGTGGCACATTTGATCCCATTCATCACGGCCACCTTGTCGCGGCCAGCGAAGTTGCGGCGAAGTTCGGCCTCGACGAGGTGGTATTCGTCCCCACCGGTCAGCCGTGGCAAAAAACGCACAAGCAGGTCAGCGAGCCCGAGCACCGTTATCTGATGACGGTGATCGCCACAGCCTCCAATCCGCGTTTTACGGTCAGCCGTGTGGATGTGGACCGTCCCGGTCCGACGTACACCATCGACACCCTGAGGGACCTGCGGACACAACGGCCGGATGCGGACCTTTTCTTCATCACCGGCGCGGATGCCATGGCGCAGATCCTGTCCTGGAAGAACATCGACGAACTGTGGTCGCTGGCGCATTTTGTCGGTGTGACCCGTCCGGGGCACGTCCTTGACGGGATGGGCCGGAAGGACGTCAGCCTGTTGGAAGTGCCCGCCATGGCGATCTCTTCCACGGATTGCCGAGCCCGGGTCGCAGCAGGCAACCCTGTCTGGTACCTCGTGCCCGACGGGGTGGTCCAGTATATTGCGAAATACGGCCTGTACGCCGGGCAGCCCGACCCGGACAGCAGCGCTGCACTTACCGAGTTACACGAACCAGCCAGTACCGAGTGAGTTTTAGATGAGCCAGGAACAGCCTCCCCTCCGCAGCCGTCGTGAATTGCGACAGGCCAGAGATGAGCGCGCGGAATCACGCCAGGATGCGGGGCCTTCGGCTCCGCGTCCGGTTTCCCCTGCCTCAAAAGTGCCCGTCAATGTGACACCGGCTCCTGCTCGTGGCGATGCCCCGAACAAACCCGGTCCGGCGACGCCCCCCGCGCCGCCGACGCAGTCCGGACCGGGGGCACGGCCCGGCGAAACCGGTTCGGATGCCGGAACCGGCCGAATCCGGCGCGTGGCACCCGGCCCGGTGGATTCGGTCCGGCCGTCGACCGGATCCGAGCGGTCCTCACAGAGCAGGGCGCGGGACCGTGCTGCCCTGCGCACCATCAAGGAACTGGCAGAGAAAGAAGAACGGCTGTCCGGCGGCGGTCCGCCGACGCGCCGCCAGCTTCGCCTCCAGCAGCTTCAAGCCGAGGCGGCACCGGCCACGGCTGCCAACCCCATCGTTCCGCCTGCCCGAACGTCCGCCCAGCGGACCGTTCAGCCGGCCCGGCCGGCACAGGCATCGCCGCAAGCCGAAACCCCTCCGGCCGGACAGCAACAGTCCGGTCCGCCGCAGGTCAACGCGCCGCAGGCCAAACCTCCGCTGGCCAAGCCGGATAGCCAGCTTCCTGATGGAATGACCGTTGAGCAGGCTCTCGCGGCACGTTCCCTCCTCGCTGAACAGGCCAGGAACCAGATCGCCAAGATGGAGCACATCGCGGCGAACGATCCTGAAGCGGTGGACCCGGAAATCCTCGCCGAACAGATCGCCCTGGCCGAGCGCGCCGCCGTCCTGAACAAGCGGGCCATGGCCAAGCAGAAGCTGGCCGAGCAGGCCAGCCAGCCCGCGCATCCGAAGACCGAGCCGTCAGCCGTCAGCAACCTTGCGATGGTGACGCCCCTGGAGTTCGAGAAGGTCCCGGGGATTGACCGGCCGGTGATGAAGAAGCCCGCCACCTCCTATGTGCCGGTAGTCACCAACCCCGGCCCCAGGTTGCAGCCGCCGAGTACCAAGGGATCACGCAAATCCGGACCGTCGAGGCAGCGGAATGCCAGGCCGGCAACGGGCCGGGCCGGCGTGCTTGCGCGCGCCGAAGCAGCAGCACAGGCAGCAACTGATCCTGCGGCTTCGCACATTGGAGCATCGGCGTCCGGAGAGCCCTGGGCCGCCGAATCCGGCGAGAATTTCGTAGACAGGCCACGTGTGCCCGCCAACGCTGCCTACGGCCTTGAACCCCTGGACGCCGTCACTGCCGGCCTGGGCAGGGCGCACCGTGTCCGTCTGCTGCAGTTGGGCGTCCTCGCTTTGGGGATTGTTGCGCTGATTGCCGGCGTCACCATGATCATCAGCGGACTGGCGCCCTGATCCAAACGTCCCGGCGCGTCGCCAACGCTGCTGTTCTCCCGTCATACGAGGTAGACACCACTGGCGTCGGAACATACATAGCTTTAAACCACTACAAGGAGTCCCGTGACTGCAACCCAAACATCCATCGCCACAGCCCGCGTAGCAGCGCGCGCTGCCGCGGACAAGATAGCCCAGGACATAGTTGCCCTGGACGTCAGTGAGCGGCTTGCCCTTGCCGATGTTTTCCTGATCGCCTCGGCGCCCAGTGAGCGCCAGGTCAACGCCATCGTTGACGGCATCGAAGAGGAACTGGGCAAGCAGGACCTGCGTCCTGTTCGCCGCGAGGGCCGCTCTGGCGGACGCTGGGTCCTGCTGGACTACTCCGACGTCGTCATCCACGTCCAGCACGAGGAAGACCGCGTCTTCTACGCCCTTGAGCGCCTGTGGAAGGACTGCCCCGTCGTGGACCTCCAGCTCGGCGACGACACGTCGGCCAAGGCGGCTGTCTCCTCAGACAGCGAATAAGCGGAACCTGCCGCCCGAATATGCCCGATTTGGAATTTTCGGAACGGCTGTTCTAAGATATTTGAGTTGCTTCGGAGAGATCCGGACGAAGAGCCGGGCCCGGCAGTGAAAGCTGAAGGCGCCGGAGCAATGAAAATTCGGGGCTGTGGCGCAGCTGGTAGCGCACCTGCATGGCATGCAGGGGGTCAGGGGTTCGAGTCCCCTCAGCTCCACCGAACGGTCCGCCGGAATCGAAAGATTCCGGCGGACTTTTTTGTTTTCAATAGCCACTCGTGCCGGTACGAATGGTGAACCGGGGCGCCGGTCGCCAAAGGCCTCCGCCGAATTGGCGTCTTACACGATTGTGGTTTAAGATAATCAAGTTGCTTACGGAGATCGATCCGAAAGAAACAAGAGTTTGGGGCTGTGGCGCAGCTGGTAGCGCACCTGCATGGCATGCAGGGGGTCAGGGGTTCGAGTCCCCTCAGCTCCACCGGATTCACACAGCAGAAGCCGCCCGATCGGGCGGCTTCTGCTGTTTAAGCAGCTCGGCCTTTGGCCGGAGTAGGCTCGACTAAAATGGGACCGTGAACGAAACCCTTCCCCCTTGCCCTGAATGCTCCAGCGAGTACACATATGAGATGGGTGCGCTGCTGGTCTGCCCGGAGTGCGCCCACGAGTGGTCCGCCGTGGCCGCGGAACCTGCAACTCTTGCGGAAGCGGTGATCAAGGACGCGGTAGGCAATGTGCTCGCCGACGGCGATACGGTGACCGTGATCAAAGACCTCAAGATCAAGGGAAGCTCCACCGTTATCAAAGTCGGGACGAAAGTGCGCGGCATCCGGCTGATGGACGGCGTCGGAGACCACGACATCGACTGCAAAGTGGACGGCGTCGGACCCATGCAGCTCAAGTCCAGTGTGGTCAAGAAGGTCTAGGGCAGGTATCGGAAATCGCTGACGCCCAGGCGACGGAACTGCAGACCGCGGATGTAGTGGTGATCGGTGCCGGCCAGGCCGGCCTATCAGCTGCCTATCACCTGCAGCGGCGTGGCTTTCTGCCAGCTCCCGCCCCGGAGGAAGCGCCCCGTTCGTATGTTGTGCTGGACGCCGAAGCCGGGCCAGGCGGCGCATGGCGCCACCGCTGGCAGAGCCTCCGGATGGCCAGCGTGAACGGGATCAGCGACCTGCCAGGCATTCCCAAGCCGGAGGTTGACCCGGCCGAACCCAGTTCAGGCTTTCTCTCACGCTATTTCGGGGACTACGAGGACGGACTCGGCCTGAATATCGTGCGGCCTGTGAAAGTCCGCTCCGTATCCCGCGAGGACAACCACCCTTCGGGGCGGCTAAGGATCGAAACTTCGGCCGGATGTTGGTCGGCGCGGGCCGTCATCAACGCCACCGGCACCTGGACCAGGCCGTTTTGGCCCATCTACCCCGGGCAGTCCACGTTCCGGGGGAGGCAGTTGCACGTGGCCGACTACGTGGCTGCCGAGGAGTTCCGCGGGCAGCACGTGATTGTGGTGGGCGGCGGTATTTCCGCCGTCGGCCTGCTTGACGAAATATCCCAGGTGACTTCCACAAGCTGGTTCACCCGCCGGGAGCCGGTATGGCGCGACGCCGAATTTGACCAGAAAGCGGGACACGACGCCGTCGCCCTCGTTGAAGAGCGTGTACGGCAGGGACTGCCTCCGCAGAGCGTGGTTTCCGTAACCGGACTGATCTGGACCCCCTCACTGCGGGCCGCCGAAGCGCGGGGCGCCCTGGACCGGCGCCCGATGTTTACGGAAATCGAACCGCGTGGAGTCCGGCTGGCTGGCGGGGGCTTCCTGGCGGCGGATGTCATTCTTTGGGCCACCGGATTCCGGGCCGAGCTGGAACACTTGGCCGCGCTGCACCTCCGCGGCTCCGGCGGCGGAATCGCCATGAACGGAACGCAAGTGGCAGCAGAAGAACGCGTTCACCTTGTCGGCTACGGGCCGTCGTCGTCCACCATCGGCGCCAACCGCGCCGGCCGGGCGGCTGTGGCCGGCATCCTGGGGATGCTTGGCAGCCGCGACGGGGCAGGGGCGCCGCCGGCCGCGGACGGGGCCGTTTCACGGTAGGTTTACTGGGTAGCTTTCCGCCCGGTGAATCTTCCCGGTGAGCGGATCGACGATGGACAGAGAAGGCGGCAGCTTGCACGTGGCGGAAAACAGCTTGGACTCAGTCCTCTCGGGCCTGCGCCGGTTCCCGGATGTTGAAGCCCCGAACCTGCAGGCCTGGGACGCAACCGACAGGCTCCTGCTCGAAACAGCGTCGGAATTGCTGACCCCGGACAGTCGCGTAGCGGTGGTCGGCGACCGCTACGGAGCCCTCGCCTTGGGGGCGCTGGCCACCTGCGGCGTCAGGAACGTCCGGGTCCACCAGGACCTCATCACGGGGGAACGGGCCCTCCGGAACAATGCCGCGGCCCTCAACGTCGACGCCGGTGTTGACCAGCGACCGCTCGATGCGGCCCTGTTCGACGGCGCCGACGTCGTGTTGCTGCAGCTGCCCAAAACACTCGCGGAGCTGGAGGAAGTGGCCGACGCCGTAGCCCGCTACGCGGCACCGCACACGGTCCTGCTGGCGGGCGGCCGGATCAAGCACATGAGCCTGGGCATGAACACCGTCCTGCTACGCCACTTCAACGACGTCCAGGCGCAGCTGGCCCGGCAGAAATCAAGGGTCCTCATCGCCCGGGACCCCAGGCCTGTGACCGGTCCGCCGCCGTTTCCGGTCGCTGACGCCAACAGCGAGCTGGGCCTCACGGTCTGCGCGCGCGGTGCGGTGTTCGCCGGCACCAAGCTCGATATCGGGACACGGTTCCTGCTGAGGTTCCTGCCCGACATGCCGTCGGCTGAGGGTGTGGTGGATTTGGGGTGCGGGACCGGCATATTGGCCGCCATGTATGCCAGAAGCCATCCGGGCTCCAAGGTCACTGCCACGGACCAGTCGGCGGCCGCCGTCGACTCTGCCCGGGCAACTTCGGAGGCCAACGGACTGGAGGGCCAGATCACTGTCCTCCAGGACGACGCCATGGATTCGCTGCCGGACGGAAGTGCCGGGCTCATTCTGTTGAATCCGCCCTTTCACCTGGGCGCCAGCGTCCATGCCGGAGCAGGGCTCAAGATGTTCCGTGCCGCCGGAAGGGTACTGGCACCGGGCGGGGAACTCTGGACCGTATACAACAGCCACCTGCAGTATTTGCCGGCCCTGGAACGGTTTGTCGGCCCCACCCGCGTCGCGGGCCGGAACGCCAAGTTCACGGTTGCGGTCAGCATCGCACGCACCCCGCTCCCGTAACGCTGCCGCCGAGCGGATGCGGGCCGGCAGAAGGTCCGCCACAGAGCGGAAACCGCCGTGCCAGAAGTCAGCGTGTGAGCGTACCGCCACGACCGCAGGTAACGTACGATTCAAGCATCAGTAGTGCATAACCGAAGAAGTTTAGGGGAATCCGTGACTGAGATCCGCACGCCATCGCCGAGGCGCGGAACAAATTTGCCCCGTATGGGGGACTTCAATCTCACGGTGATTCTGGACGCCATCCGGCGGTCCTCCGGCGGCCTCAGCCGGGTGGAACTCGCCCAGATCGTTGGCCTTTCCCCGCAGACGATTTCCAATATCTCCCGGCGCCTGCTCGACCAGAACCTGATCGTCGAAGCTGGCAAGGAAGGGAGCGGACCCGGTAAGCCGCGCACCATCCTCAGGCTGAACCCTGCGGGAATGTACGCCGTTGGCGTGCACCTCGATCCTGCCGTCACCACCTTCGTGGTGCTCGACCTTGTGGGGGCCGTCGTCAGGCACTCACGGATCAATACCCCCGGCGCCAGCGACCCCGACGGGATCATCGCCACCATTGCCGCCGAGATCAAGGACCTTGTGGCCGCCTCTGGCGTCGACCCGGACAAGATTGCCGGTCTCGGCGTGGCAGCTCCGGGCCCTATCAACCTGGAAGAGGGCACAGTTGTGGATCCGCCGCTGTTGCTCGGCTGGGACCGCGTGCCGTTGCGCGACGCCCTGGCGGAGGCCACCGGCCTGTCCACCCTGGTGGACAAGGACGTCACCAGCGCCGCGGTCGCCGAAACCTGGGCGGGCGGTCCCAGCGGCTCCGGCAGTTTCGTTTTTATGTACATGGGCACAGGCATCGGTTGCGGCATCGTCCTGAACGACGAAGTGGTGCGCGGCACCTCGGGGAATGCCGGCGAAATAGGGCACATCATTGTGGACCCGGACGGCGCGCCCTGCGACTGCGGACTGAGGGGATGCGTGAAGTCGTCGTGCATTCCGCAGGTCCTCGTGGCGCAGGCCGAAGCGGCCGGCGTCCTGGAAGTTGAGCGCCACCCCTCCGGCGCCCCGGCGGTCCAGGAGAGCTTCGCGAAACTGTGTGAGGCAGCTGACGCCGGCAACAGCAAGGCCGGGGAGATAATTGACCGGTCCGCCGTCCTCGTGGCCCGGGCCGTCGCCGTCGTCACCAACACCCTTGACGTCGAGCGGGTGGTGTTCGGAGGCCCGTTCTGGACTCTCCTCTCGCAGAGGTACCTGGACCGCGTTCCGCAGCTGCTGGCGGAGAACAGCGCGGCCCGCAAGATCCATGGCGTCGAAGTGGTCGGCACAGGCGTGGGAGAGGACGTAGGTGCCGTCGGCGCGGCCTGCCTGGTGCTCGAGCATACGCTGGCCCCGCGGGCACAGCGGCTTCTGCTGGAAGGCTGAGGCTGGCCCGAGCTGCGGTGTCAGTGGGCAGCACTAACCTGAAATTGCATATCGGCTAAAGGCTGGGGCCAGCTGGAGGTTATTGGGGGCTGCAGCCGCTCGAAGATTGGAGCGTCATGCACCGCCCTGCAAAAATAGATCCTGCCAAAAAAAGCCCCGCCAAAGTGGGTGCTGCCAAATTAGTAGTCGCGCTGTTGTCCGCGGCAGCCCTGCTGGCAACGGCGGCCTGTTCCGCGCAACAGCCGGCCGCCGAAAACCGGACCCTGAAAATCGTCTACCAAAAGACCGATTCGTTTTCCGCCCTCGACACCTTGTTCAAGGACGCCAAGAAGGACTTCGAAGCTGCCAACCAGGGGACCACCGTTGAGCTGCAGCCCATCGAGGCCAATGACGACGACTACGGCACCAAGCTTGCGCTGGCCCTGAGGTCGGCAGAGACCGCCCCGGACGTCTTTTACGAGGACACGTTCAAAGTGAGGTCCGACGTCGACGCCGGATACCTCCTGAAACTGGACAGCTACCTCGAGAAGTGGGACGACTGGAAGACATTCAACGAAGCCGCCAAAGCTGCCGGCACCGGAGACGACGGCGGCATCTACGCCGTGCCCCTTGGAACCGACACCCGGGCCATCTGGTACAACAAGAAGGTCCTGCAGAAGGCTGGCATTGCCGTTCCATGGCAGCCCCGGTCCTGGGATGACATCCTCGATGCTGCACGCAAAATGAAGGCTGCGGACCCGGAACTCGTCCCGTTCAACATGTACGCCGGCAAAGCAACCGGTGAAGGCACTGTGATGCAGAGCTTCTACGAGCTGCTCTACGGTACGGACGCCGAACTGTACGACCAGCAGGAGAAGAAATGGGTGGTCGGTTCGCAGGGATTCACGGATTCGCTGGCGTTCCTGAAAACCCTCTACGACGAGAAACTGGCTGTCGCGCCGGCCGAGGCGCTTGATGCCAACGTCTGGAAGAAGGTCTTCGGCGAATGGCTGCCGCAGGGCAAGATGGGGGCCACGGTGGAAGGGTCCTACACGCCGTCGTTCTGGCAGAAGGGCGGCAGCTACGAGTGGGCCGGCTACACGGAGGACATGGGCGTTGCCAGGTTCCCCACGCAGCGGGGCCAGGAACCGGGCGGCGTCAGCATGTCCGGCGGCTGGACCCTGGCCGTCGGGGCGGACTCCAAGAATCCGGACCTGGCGTTCAAGTTCCTCACCGAGGCCATGAACAAGAAGAACTCGCTGTCGTTCACCGTGGCCAGTTCCCAGATCGCGGTCCGCACGGACGTGGCCTCCGAACCCGATTACCTGGCGGCCAACCCGTTCGTGAAGGACGTGTCCGAACTGGTCTCCGTCACCCACTACCGGCCCGCCACCGCCGACTATCCGCGGATCTCGGCCGCGGTGCAGGTAGCGACCGAAGCCGTTATCACCGGCACCCTCTCGCCGCAGGCGGCGGCCGAGCAGTACGACAAGACAGTCAGGGACCAGGTGGGTGAAGCCAAGGTCCTGCAGAAGTAGCGCATGCCTGCACGAAAATCCGTCCGGCGGCAGCTCCGGCTGCTGCCGGTTGTGCCGTCCGTCCTGCTGATCCTCCTTTTCCTGGCGGCGCCCGTCCTGTGGTCCTTCCACGCGTCCTTCACCAACGCGGCCCTGTCCGGGCGCAACGCCAGGAGTCCGGCCTGGACCGGCCTCGAGAACTACACGCGCCTGCTCAGCGACGCCGCGTTTCCGGCCTCGGTGGTCCTGACGATGGTTTTCGTCGTAGCGTCCGCGATTGTGGGCCAGAACCTGCTGGGACTACTCATTGCCGGGCTGATGACACGTGCCCGGAAAACCGTGTCCGCCGTCGTGGGAACAGCCGTCGTGGCGGCCTGGGTGCTTCCGGAGATTGTTGCGGCCTTCGCCGCCTACGCCTATTTCAGCAGGGACGGGACCCTGAACCAGCTGCTGGGCGGTGCGGGCCTGGCCGGTGCCGACTGGCTGTATGCCTTCCCCATGGTGGCCGTGGTGCTGGCCAACATCTGGCGAGGCACCGCGTTCTCCATGCTGGTGTACCGGGCGGCCCTCGCCGACGTGCCCCGTGACATCTCGGAGGCCGCCCTTATGGACGGGGCGGCGGGCTGGCAGCGCCTGGTGTTCATCACGCTGCCGCTGATCAGGTCCAGCATCGCCACCAACCTGATGCTCGTCACGCTGCAGACCCTGGCCGTCTTCACCCTGATCTGGGTGATGACGGCAGGCGGACCGTCCAACGCCAGCACCACCCTGCCGGTCCTGGCCTACCAGGAAGCGTTCAAGTTCGGTGACATCGGCTACGGCACCGCCATCGCCTCGGTGCTCATTGTCCTTGGCCTGGTGTTCGGGATCGGCTACGTCCGGCTGCTCAAGGGGGACAGACGATGACGACGGCGGAACGGGCCGCCCGGCGGGCAACGCCCGGGGGCGTGACCTCGCCGGGGCGGCGCTCCGCCCGCACCCCGGCAGACGCTGCCCTGCTGCTGATCGGTGCGTGCTTCGTGCTGCCGTTGCTGTGGCTGGTTTTCGCCTCGCTGGACACCAAAGCCGGGTACGAGACACGGCTGCCGGCCAGTGCCTCGCTCACCAACTTCGCGGCCGTGCTCACTCCGGAGCTTCTGATCAGGCCCCTCTGGAACAGCCTGCTGCTCTCCGGCGGGACGGCAACGGTTACCCTGGTGGCGGCCGTGCTGGCGGCGTACCCGCTTTCCCGATTCGAGTCCAGGTTCAACCGGCCGTTCCTGTATTCAATCCTGTGCGGCACCTGCCTGCCGGTGACGGCCATCATGGTGCCGGTCTATGGCCTGTTCGTCCAGCTGCGGCTGCTGGATTCCATGCCGGCCACGGTTTTCTTCATGGCGGCAACCGCCCTGCCCATGGCCATCTGGATGACCAAGAATTTCATGGATACGGTGCCTGTTTCGCTGGAGGAAGCCGCCTGGGTGGACGGCGCTTCCGGGCTCACGGCGCTGCGCACAGTGGTGCTGCCGCTCATGCGCCAGGGCCTGGGGGTGGTGTTCATCTTTGTTTTCATCCAGACCTGGGGCAACTTCTTTGTGCCCTTCGTGCTGCTGCTGTCCCCGTCCAAGCAACCCGCGTCCGTTTCGATCTTCAGCTTCTTCGGACAGCACGGCGCGATCGCCTACGGCCAACTGGCCGCATTTTCCATCCTCTATTCGGTACCCGTCCTGGTCCTCTACGTACTGGTGGCGCGCGGGGCCAGCGGATCGTTTGCACTGTCCGGGGCGATGAAGGGCTGAGCCTCCCCGTCAGTCGATGTCTTCGATCACAGTTCCGTACGGGACAGTGTCGTCAAGGTGCGCCTGGTGGCCGTGGGGCAGGTTGAGGACCCGGACACCGTGCGACTTTTCCGCTGCGGATTGCATGAGGATCGGCCGGACGGTGTTGATGAAACTCTCGCTCTTGCCGGCGAGATACTCCTGGTAACTGGCTGGAAGCTGAATCATCCCATCAGGATAGTACCGCCGGGCCCGCATGGGGAGGGCTCCCCATTGTGGAAACTGCCGGCCACGGCTTGGATAGTATGGCCGGTGGCGGACGATTGCGACCGCCGGCAACCGGGCAGCAGCAGCCGCCGGTCATTAACAGCAACCAGGGGGACTCTTCAGTGCTTCAGACTACGGCCGCCGTCCGGATCGAAGCGGCGGAACTGGCCCGGGCACAGCAGGTCATGGCCAACATCTCGCGCAGCTTCGACGCGAAGGTTGTGGGGCAGGCCAGGCTCCGTGAATCACTGCTGGTGGGGCTCATGACGGGCGGCCACATCCTGCTGGAAAGCGTCCCCGGGCTGGCGAAGACCACCGCAGCGCAGACCGTGGCGGACGCCGTCAGCGCAGAGTTCCGTAGGATCCAGTGCACCCCGGACCTGTTGCCCAGCGACATCGTCGGCACACAGATCTACGACGCGGCCAAGGGGACATTCGTCACCCAGTTGGGTCCGGTCCACGCCAACATCGTGCTCTTGGACGAGATTAACCGCTCCAGCGCTAAAACGCAGAGCGCCATGCTCGAAGCGATGCAGGAGCGGCAGACGTCCATCGGGGGAGTGGTGCACCGCCTGCCGACGCCGTTCCTGGTGCTGGCCACCCAGAACCCCATCGAGCAGGAGGGAACCTACCTGCTTCCCGAGGCCCAGATGGACCGCTTTATGCTCAAAGACGTCCTGGACTACCCCACACCCGCCGAAGAGGCCGAAATCATCCGCAGGATCGATTCCGGCGTCTTCACCGACGAACAGCGCCCTGCCGCCGCCGCGTCGCTTGACGCGGTCTCGGAAGTGCAGGAACTGGTCAAGCGCGTCTACATCGACCCGGCGATTGTCAGGTACATCGTGGGGCTGGTGTTCGTCACCCGCAACGCCGCCCAGTACATCGACGCCCGCCTGGCTGGTTTCATCGAATTCGGTGCCAGCCCCCGCGCCAGTATTGCCTTCAGCCAGGCCGCCCGCGCAGTCGCCCTCCTGAACGGCCGCGACCACGTGATCCCCGAGGACGTGAAGTCACTGGCCCACCGGGTGCTCCGGCACAGGATCATCCTTGGCTTCGAGGCGGTGGCGGAGCAGGTTCCCGTCGAGACCGTCGTCGATGCCATTGTGGCGTCCGTCCAGACCCCCTGAGCGCGCCCCCAATGTCCAGCCTCCTGACCCGGGTGAAATCGAAGATGTCGATCTTCGCCCACCGCAAGGCCCGGGGAATGCTCGACGGCGAGTACGGTTCCGTCTTCAAAGGCCGCAGCCTGGACTTTGACGACCTCCGGGCCTACATCCCCGGAGACGAAGTCCGCGACATCGACTGGAAGGCGTCCGCCCGGCACGGCTCCCCGCTCATCAAGCGTTTTGTTGCAGTGCGGCGGCAGACCTTGCTGCTGATCACGGATACCGGCCGCAACATGGCCGCCTCCGCGCTCGGCGGCGAGGAGAAGAAGGACGTTGCCGTGATGGCCCTGGGCGTGGTGGGCTACCTTGCCCAGCGCCACGGCGACGTCGTGGGCCTGGTCTGCGGTGACGCTGAGGGCTCCCGGTCCTTGCCCGCAAAGGCCGGCGAGGCCCACCTGGAAAGGCTACTGCGCGCCGTCGACGGCGACACGGGGCTGACGTCGCCCCGCAGCAGCATCGGCGAACAGCTGTCCTATGTGGCACGCAACTACGGGCAGCGCATGCTGCTCTTTGTTGTGGCCGACGAAATGGTTCCCGATGCCGCCATGGAGCGGCTGCTTCGCCGACTCCGGGCCCAACACGAGGTCCTTTGGCTGACGGTGCGGGACGCGCAGCTGGCCGCAGCCGGCCCGGGCAGGTTACAGGCCGGCGGGATACAGGCGGCCGCCACCCAACCCGCCGACCGCTACGACGTGGCGGACTCCCGCCTCCTCCCCGGCCGGCTGGCGGCATCGGAGGCTGTCATCCGTGCGTACACGGCGGCGCAGGAACAGCGCGATGCGGCCCGGGAGGCCGTGCTGCGCCGGCTGGGCATTGCCCACGTCCACGCGGGCAGCAGCCACGATGTGATGCCAGCCGTGTTCACCTTGCTGGAACGGCACCGCCGTGGAAAATGATTCCGGTTTCTATGCCCCGCTGACGTACAGCGAGTGGTTGACGTGGGCCGGCCTGGGCCTGCTGTTCCTCGTGGCAGCCTGGTTTGCCTTCGTCTTCCTGAGCACCCGGCAACGGCCGGGTACGGTGCCCGCCGCACCCTCCGGTCGGCCGTCGGATCCGTCCGGCCTCAAGCAGGAGTACCTGCGCCGCATCGATGCCGTGGCCGTCGACGCGGCGGCCGGCCGGGTGTCGGCGCGCGCCTCCCACCAGGAGCTGAGCCTGCTGATCAGGAGCTTTGTCCGCGACATTGCCGGGATCGACGCTCCGCGGATGACCCTGGCGGAACTCCACCGGCAGGGCATTCCGGCGGCCGCGTTGGCCATCAGCAGCCTTTATCCGGCCGAATTCGGCCCTGAGCCCCGGGATACTGAACCCCGCGACTCTGTCGCGGCCGCGGCGGACACGGCCCGGGAGGTGGTCCGGGCATGGAACTGATCTTCTGGTGGATGATTCCGGCGGCCCTCCTGATGGCCGTGGGAACGTACTGGGTGGCCCGGAAGCGGGACCGGAGCCACGGTTCCCTCCGGCGGCCCGTGGCCCACAGCCACCGGCTCACCGAACTGCCGGAGTACCAGGCCGCTTTGAGGCGCCACCGCCGTTGGCTCACTGTTGCCGCGGTCGCCGGGGGAGTGCTGATGGTGGCGGCAGTGGTTTCGGCGGCACGGCCGGCCGAGCGAAGCACTGTCAGCCCCGAGCAGCGCAACCGCGACATCATCCTGTGCCTGGACGCGTCGGGATCCATGAGCAGCGCCGACGCTGCGGTGGTGGAAGTCTTCGCCC
Source organism: Arthrobacter sp. Y81 (assembly GCF_002929335.1). Taxonomy (GTDB): domain Bacteria; phylum Actinomycetota; class Actinomycetes; order Actinomycetales; family Micrococcaceae; genus Arthrobacter. The sequence goes on along the minus strand of NZ_PJIL01000003.1, from coordinate 274,038 downwards.
GGCTGGCACAGGGATTCGACGGCGAACGGCTGGGCCTGACCGTCTTCGACAGCAGCGCGGTGCAGGTGTTCCCGCTGACTGATGACTATGACTTCGTGCAGGAACAGCTTCAGGTTGCCAAGGAAGCGTTCGACGGGGCTCCCGGAAGCGCCGGTTTCCTGGACGGCACCTGGAACGGCGCCGGGTCCTCGCTGATCGGTGACGGGCTGGCTTCGTGCGTGCAGGGCTTCCCGGCGGCCGATCAGGGTGGGCAGGCCGGAGCCGGCGGCACACAGGAACGGTCGCGTTCGGTCATCCTGGCCACCGACAACTTCGTCTCGGGTGATCCCATCTTCACCCTCCAGGAAGCGGCGGTGCTGGCCAAGAAGAAGGACGTCCGCATGTACGCCCTCAACCCCGGAGACTTCGACTATGGGACGGACCCGGCCCAGCCCGGCGCCCAGCTGAGGACGGCAGCGGAAGGGACGGGCGGGGCGTACTACGCGCTGGACAGCCCGGAAGCGGTCCAGGACATCATCCGCAAGGTCCAGGCGACTGGGGCCACCGCGTTCAAGGGCGCCCCGCAGGCCGCCGTGGCGGACCGCGCCGAGATCCCGCTGGGAATCGCCTTGGTGTCCGGCCTGGTGCTGGCCGGCGTGTCCTGGAGGCTCAGGTCATGACCTTTCAGCCGATCTGGCCCTGGTGGGTTATGGTTCCGGTGATTCTCGCCGTCGTCGTTGTCCTGGCATGGACGGCCGTCCGAAGCCGGCCCGGCCGCGCGGGACTCCGCGGCGCGTTGCTGCCGGCGGGACTCGTGGTTCTGCTTTTGTTGGCGGCCCTCCGGCCCGGTGTACCTGGCGGGAGCGTCCGGGCTGCCGCAACCGACGTGAATGTCTTTTTTGTTGTGGACACCACCAGCAGCATCGCAGCCGAGGACTACGGAAACGGCAGCCCCAGGCTCGACGGCGTCCGGAAGGACATCATGGCCATAGCCGGTGAGCTCGCCGGAGCCAGGTTCTCCATGATCACGTTCGACTCCCAGGCCGTCGTCCGGATGCCGCTGACCACGGACGCCTCCGCCCTCGACACCCTGACCGCTGTCCTGGAGCCCCAGGTCACCGTATATTCCACGGGCAGCAGCGTGACGGTTGCCCGGACTCTGCTTAACGAACGGCTGAAGGCAGCACGGGACAGCCACCCTGAGCGGGCCCGGATCGTGTACTACCTTGGCGACGGCGAGCAGACCAGCGGCAAGGCACCGGAGCCGATGCGCGTGGATGCCTCGCTGGTGAACGGCGGCGCGGTACTCGGTTACGGTACCGCGCAGGGCGGCCGGATGAAGGAGAAGACCAACTATTCATCCGCCGCGAGCACTGACTACATCCAGGACCGCAGCGGCGGCAGCGCCGGGGACGCCGTGTCCCGAATCGATGAGGACATGCTGAGAGGGATCGCAGCGCAGCTCGGTGTGCCGTATGTGCACCGCGCGGCAGGGGATGCAGTGGCCCCGATGATGCAGGCGGCCAGGACTGGAGCGCTGAAGGAAACGTCGGAGTCCCTCGAGGGCCGGGTGGAACTCTACTGGGCGCCGGCGCTGGCCGCGTTCGTCCTTGCCCTGTGGGAGAGCCTTAGGGTGCTTCGCCAGCTGAGGCAGCTCAGACCGGCGGAAAAGGGGGCCCGCGCATGAACAGGGAGCCGTTCCCGCCAACTCCGTCGCAAGAGGGAAAGCCGAACCGGGGAAAGCCATATCAGGGAAAACACCTACGGCACCGCCTGTTGCTTGTATCCGCTGTGCCCGCATTGGCTGCCGTGGCGCTCGCCGTCAAGCTGCTGAGCGTCGGTTACCTGGGCGGCCAGGCTGCCGGGGCCTTCGGCAGCGGCGACCAGGCTACCGTCGCGTCCGCGGCCTCCGGGCTGGGAATCGCGAATTTCGTGGAACGGCACAAGGCGCCCTTTGCCGCCGGCGATGCCCTGGTGCTGAGCGGTGACTACGCCGGCGCCCGCACGCTCTTCGAGGCGTCCCTGGCCGACGCGCCGCCGGCCGATGAGTGCAAGGTGCGCGTCAACCTGGTCCTGAGCATCGAACGGCTGGCCGACCAGACTGCAGAGCCCGGCAACGCCGGCGCGGAAGCCGCCAAACTTTACGACGACGGCCTGGCCGTGGTCAAGGCTGCCCCGCCCGGATGCTTCAGCCCGGAAGGCAGCCAGGAGAGCGCCAACGGAGCCGACGGTGTAGGCGACCGCCTGCGGGAAGCCGGAGAGCGGCTGCAGGCCAAAGCGGACAAGCTCGGAAGCCCGGCGGCGGAACCCGGCGAGGGCTCCGATGAGCAGCCGCAGCCCGATCCCGAACCGCAACAGAGCGAGCTGGACAAGCTCGAAGAGTCTGCCAAATCCGCGCAGCGGGAGCGGAACGACGGCAGGCAGCGGGACGAATACCTGAACGGCAGCGAATCCGAAACCGGGGCAGAAAAGCCCTGGTGACTTGCTGCAGGTAATCCGTGGCCGCTGGTAGTCCGGGCGCCCACGCAGGCAGACTGCGACCAAATCCCCTAGCGCCAACGACGGACGCGTACCAAGCTAATGACGGGGGAGGCGGAACAAGAGAGCGGCGGCTCCTCATGAGGATTGCAGAAACTGAAGACAGGCTTAAATGGGTGTGGGCGTCGTGGCTGGTTGCGGCGATGCTGTCGCTGGCGGTCCTGGACCTGACCGTATTTGGGTTGGTGATCCCGGCTTCAGCGCTGCTGCTCGCCGTCCTGGCAGGTCCCGGTGTCCTCCGCGGGGGGAACCGGCGGAAGAGAGTCGACAAGCTGGATCTCGCCGTCGTCGTGGTGCTTTACCTCGCCGTCGTCGGGCTCTTCCGCCTTGCATTTACGATGTTCACCGTTGCCAATGTCCTCGGCCTCTTCCTTTGCTTCGGCGCCGGACTTGTCCTGGGGGTCGCAGGGCCGGTGTTCTACACGGTGCGACGGCGCCGGCCATTGTCCGATGTGGGGCTGTGGCTGGGAAACTGGAAGGCGGCTGTCATCCTGGGACTTGTTCTGGCTGCCATCCAATTCGCAATCACCCTCTTTGGCTACACCCTGCCGGCGCCCGTGGACTGGGTGCCGCTGCTCGTTATGTCGTTGACTGTCGGCGCATTCGAGACAGTCTTCTTCCGGGGTTTCGTCCAGACGCGCCTCACCGCGAGCCTGGGCCAGGTCCCCGGCATAGCGCTGGCGGCGGCCCTCTACGCCGCTTATCACGTTGGCTACGGGATGGGCGCGGAAGGAATGCCCTTCCTGTTCGGGCTTGGCGTTGTATACGCCGTGGCCTTTGCGCTGGTCCGGAACGTCCTTGTTCTGTGGCCGCTGCTCACACCCCTAGGGTCCTTTTTCAACAACCTCAACAGCGGGGACATAGAACTTCCATGGGAGGCGATCCTGGGGTTCGCCGATGTCCTGGGACTGATGGTCGCTGCAGTGTGGTGGGGGCGCCGGCGGCTCCAGAAGGCGGCCCGGCGGGAGGCTTGAAACCGCGGTCAGCCGGCCAGGGCTTCCGGGTACTGGTCGCTTCGGGGCTTTTGGGCGAACAATGTTCTGTGCCGTGACGCAACAGGGCGTAAAGGTGCGTCTTAATTCGGCGGCCAGCTTGAACGCTCCGGAGGTGGGCCCTAGAGTCTTATACAAGTTACCGACGTAACGTGTCAGCGATCCTCCGCATTGGATGTGCCGCCCAGCGGCCGCCAGGAGGGTGTGGGTGCCCCCATGTGGGCCTGACATTTGCTCACGGAGAACTTCTTGTCAGGCGTAACAGTCGCGGCTGCGCCCTGCCGAAGTTCAATCCGTGTTCCCCAAACTCAAATTCATTGACGGTTCTGCGTTTCCGAGGTCCCAAGGACTGAGGCGCAGCTGCCGCCAATGGCTCAAAGCCAAGGACGCAAATGTCTCCACCTAGCCTTATTGACACGCACTCGAATCTATCCGACACAGCTCCGGTGGCGCTCTCTTATGAGCTGTTCCCGCCGCGTTCCCCGGCTGCCGCCGAATCGCTCTGGACCACCATCCGCGAGCTGGAATCCACGGACCCGGACTACGTGTCCGTGACCTACGGCGCCAGCGGCTCCAACCGGGACACCGCCGTCGAACTCATCAACCGGCTCCTGCTGGAGACGACGCTGCGCCCGCTGGCACACCTGACGTGCGTGGGCAACACGCCCCAGGAGCTGTCCGAAATCATCGGTGAACTGCTCGACGTCGGTGTCCGGGGCATCCTGGCGCTTCGCGGTGACCAGCCCAAGGACGGCGGGACCCCCGTCGTCGGCTCCCTGCGCTACGCCCAGGACCTCATCGAACTGATCCGCCGCGTGGAGCAGCGCCGTTCGGCCCTGCTGTGCGCCGGCAAAGTGGCGGTCGGCGTGGCCGCGTACCCCACCCGGCATCCGGAATCACCCACTGAGGCCCACGACGTCGAGGTGCTGCTGGCCAAGCAGCGCTCCGGTGCCGACTTCGCCATCACCCAGGTGTTTTTCCAGACCGAGCAGTACGCCGACCTCATCACGAGGGCACGCCGGGCGGGGGTCACGATTCCCATCATCCCGGGCGTCATGCCACTGACCAGCGTGCGCCGGCTGACCCGCCTGGGTGAGCTCACCGGCGTCGAACCAGCTCCGGAACTGATGGCACGGCTGGCCGCCGCGGACAGCGACGCCGAACGCCGGCTGATCGGCGTCCGCGCCACGGTGGATCTGGCCAACGCGGCCCTGGACGCCGGAGCACCGGGAATCCACCTGTACACCTTCAACGAACATGCGTGCGCGCTGGAAGTCCTGGACAAACTGGCACTGCCGCGGCCCGCCCGTCCGGCGAGCAGGCTCAGTGCCATTGCCCGCCGCCACCAGGAAATGGCGAGCTGAGGGCCACCCCCGCCCGATCCCCTTAGCACCAAGCAGGTAGCACCTGCAGCACCGAACACCCCCGATTTTTCACCGACACATCCAAGGAATTTCACATGACTGAGCAGAACACCCCGGCCGTGGCCACTCCGTTCCCGTCCGCCTCGATCCTGGGCTACCCGCGCATCGGCCGCCGCCGCGAGCTGAAGAAGGCCGTCGAAGCCTACTGGGCCGGCAAGATCGACGCCGCCGCACTTGACGCCGCCGCCAAGGAAATCCAGCTGGGCACCGCCAAGCGCCTCCAGGGCCTGGGCCTCACCGAAGCCGCAGCCGTACCCGGCACCTTCTCCTTCTACGACCAGGTGCTTGACGCCGCCGCCCACCTCGGCGCCGTGCCGGCCCGTTTCGGCAATCTCCTCAACGCTGAGGGACAGCTGGACATCGACGGCTACTTCACCCTGGCCCGCGGCAACAAGGACCAGCAGCCGCTGGAAATGACCAAGTGGTTCGACACCAACTACCACTACCTGGTGCCGGAAATCGGCCCGGAAACCAACTTCGCGCTGGCCTCCAACCGCATCGTTGAAGAATTCGAATACGCCCTCGCCAACGGTGTGGAGACCCGCCCGTACATCGTCGGCCCGGTCACCTTCCTGCTCCTGAGCAAGGCTTCCGACGACGCCCCGGCCGGCTTCAGCCCGCTGTCCCGCCTCGAGGACGTCCTGCCGGTATACACCGCGCTGCTGGAGAAGCTTGCCGCCGCCGGCGCCAGCTGGGTCCAGCTGGACGAGCCCGCCCTGGTGGTTGACCAGGACACCTCCGCCGAAGAGATCCAGGCCGCGGTGGCCCGCTCCTACGAGGTCCTGTCCTCGGCAGCGCAGCGCCCGCAGCTGTTCGTTTCCACCCCGTACGGTGCACTGAACGGCCAGCTCGGCACCCTTGCCGGCACCAACATCGACGCCCTGCACATCGACGTCTTCAAGGGCGCCGTCCCCTCAGCAGCAGCACTCGCCGCCCTGGGCAGCAAGACCCTGGTTGCCGGCGTCGTGGACGGCCATAACATCTGGCGCAACGACCTGCAGGCCTCGGCGGACAAGATCGCCGAACTGAAGAAGTCCGTGGCCAAGCTGGCCATCAGCACGTCCACCTCCACCCAGCACGTCCCGCACGATGTCGCGGAAGAGGCGCAGCTGTCCGAGCAGCTCCGCAGCTGGCTGGCCTTCGCCGACCAGAAGGCCGTTGAGGTTGTGACCCTTGCCGGCCTGCTGACCGACGCTGCCGCCGTGCAGCCGGCCATCGACGAGGCCACCCGTATCATCGCCAACCGCGCCGCCGCCGAGGGCGTCCAGCGCGCCGACGTGCGTGCCCGCACCGCGGCCCTGACCCCGGCCGACTTCAACCGCTCCGATTACTCGGTCCGCGAAGCCGCCCAGGAAGAGGCCCTGCACCTGCCGCCGCTGCCCACCACCACCATCGGCTCCTTCCCGCAGACCTCCGAAATCCGTTCGGCCCGTGCCCGCAACAACAAGGGCGATCTCACCAACGAGCAGTACGAGCAGCTCATGAAGGACGAGATCAAGCGCGTTGTGGAGCTGCAGGAAGAGCTCGGATACGACGTGCTGGTGCACGGCGAGCCTGAGCGCAACGACATGGTCCAGTACTTCGCCGAGAACCTCGAAGGTTTCGACGTCACGGTCCACGGCTGGGTCCAGTCCTACGGATCACGCTGCACCCGCCCGTCCATCCTCTGGGGCGACGTCACCCGCAGCGCCCCCATCACGGTGGCCTGGGCCGAGTACGCCCAGTCGCTGACCAGCAAGCCGATGAAGGGGATGCTCACCGGTCCGGTCACCATCCTGGCCTGGTCCTTCGTCCGCGACGACCAGCCGCTGGGCGAGACCGCCAACCAGGTGGGCCTGGCACTCCGCGACGAAATCGCCGACCTCGAAGCCGCCGGCATCAAGGTCATCCAGGTGGACGAGCCCGCCCTGCGCGAACTCCTTCCCCTGCGCAAGGCCGACCAGGCCTCCTACCTGGACTGGTCCGTGAACTCGTTCCGCCTGGCCACCGCCGGTGCTGCCGACGCCACCCAGATCCACACCCACCTGTGCTACTCCGAGTTCGGCGCCATCATCGACGCCATCGACGGACTGGACGCGGACGTCACCTCCATCGAGGCGGCACGTTCACGCATGGAGGTTGTTCACGACCTCGAGTCCCACGGCTTCGGCCGCGGCGTTGGCCCGGGCGTCTACGACATCCACTCGCCGCGCGTCCCGGGTGAGCAGGAAGTCACCGAGCTGCTCAGCACCGCTGTTAAGCACGTTCCGTCCCGCCAGCTCTGGGTCAACCCGGACTGCGGCCTGAAGACCCGCGGCTACGCCGAGACCGAAGAGTCCCTGCGTAACCTCGTCGCGGCCACCAAGACGGTCCGCGCCGGCCTGCTGGAAGCAGCCACGCAGTAGCAGCCAAATAACCAAAAGCAGCCACGCACGACGGCGGCCGGTCACCTCAGGTGACCGGCCGCCGTCGTGCTTTAACTATCTGGCTTTAGCTATCTAGTGCTTCAGGACTCCCAGACGATTTCGTCGTCCACCACGCCGTCCTCGTCGGCGGAAGCCACCAGCACCTCATCGGTGAAGTGCTCGCCCAGCGTGAAGTCCAGGACGAAGTAGCGTTCGGGCTGGCCGGGGTAGATTCCCACGTGGCCCAGCTTCAGGGCCTTCAGGAACACGGCATTCGTCAGCTGGCTCCTGTCCTCCACGCCGAACACCTTCTTGAGGTGCTCGTCCTTGATGGCATTGCAGTGGAAGTGGCGGTACTCCTGGGGGCTGGTGCCCTCCTGGTCCAGCTCCTCGGCAATCATGTCCCGCACCTGGTCCACGAGCTCGGGCAGATACCGCAACCTGTAGTCAACCTTGTGCATGGCCGCCTCGTCGAAGTGGTCATGCGCGTTGATGTTCAGGTCCAGTTCAACCGGCCGGCCCGCCAATTCATGTTTGGCGGCGATGTTATGGTCCCGGCCGTGGTTGAGCTCGATCTCTCCAAAGTGGCGGCTGAGTACCTTGTTCATATCTTCAACATAGTCCTCTCGGGCAGTCCATTCCAGCATCGGGGATTTTTTATCTGGGACGGGACCGGGCGGGGTCCCCGCGCAGGTACATTGATCGGAGGCACACTGCTGCCGCCGCCGTCGCCCGATCCCGCGAGCTTTTCGACAGCGGGGCGACCCGTCCGCTGGCCTGGCGCCTCGAACAGCTGGGCAATCTGCGCAGGATGCTGACCGAGCGCGGTGGCGATTTTGCCGGCGCTCTACTCAGCGACCTGGGCAAGCACCGGAGCGAATCGCAGTTGACCGAAATTGGATTCGTCACCGCCGAGGCGGCCCACCTGGAACGGCGCCTGGCGGCGTGGCTGCGGCCGCGCCGGGTCGACGTGCTCCTATGCAAGGCGGGTGCCTTTCCGTTCCCGCTAGTTCTTACGGGGTGGTTCCCAGGCTGTGCAGGGTATCGGCCAGGAGTTCGACGAAGAGCTGGACCCTGGCCGTCTGCTTGTCATTGATCAGCAGGGCAAAGACGTTCCTGGCCAGCCTGATCTCCGGAACGTCAAGCACCACCACTCCGGCGGGCCGGTGCCGCAGGGCAAGTTCAGGGACGAGGGCGGCGCCAAGCCCAGCGGCGGTCATTTCGAGGCTCGCATGGAAGTCATCGCTGTAGGCGACGACCCGGGGGTGCAGGTTGCAGCTGGCGAACAGCCGTTCAATCACCGTCGCGTCGCTTGTGCCCGGGTGGTGGACAATCCACGGCATTTCGGACAGATGGTCCGCCGCCACCTTGGCGTCGGTGCGGAAACCCCAGGCCGCGGGAAGCACCACGCGGAAGTCGTCGTCTCCGATCCACTGCCGGTTCACCGTATGCGGCCACGCCAGGCCGGACTGGCCCACCTGGTAGACCAGGGCTACATCGAGTTCGCCGCCGGTGCGCAGCCCCTGGATGGTCTGCGCCGGCTCGGCCACGGAAACCCGGAGGTCGATGCCGAGCTTCTTCCATGCCGGGTTCCGCAGGATCAGCGGCAGGACGTAGGTGGCGAGGCTGGGGAAGATGCCCAGCCTGAGTTCCTGGCTGGTGGCGTCGTGGGTCCTGGCGGCAGCCGCCATGAGGGCCTCGATGTCCGTCAGGACCTTGGCGGCATGCCGGGTCATCACCAGGGCGGCTTCCGTGGGGTGAATGCTCCTGGCCGAGCGCTGGAAGAGATCCACGCCGGTGTCCCGCTCCAGGGCGGACATCTGCTGGGAGACGGCGGAGGCCGTGTAGCCGAGCCGGTTGGCTGCGGCCGCGAATGAGCCCAGCCGGGTGACCTCCACCAGCGTCCGCAAATGAACAGGGTTAATCAATGGTTGCCCTTCGCTTTCGGAAATCCCGCTTCATTGTGGCATATCGCCCCGCGGCCCCGGAATGTCGTCCTCCCGGGTCTGCATCCACGGCGGAGAATCGCGTCAAGGCAGCCGGCTGGAATTAAGACTCATCCGGGCGCCCGTCGGTTACGAATTGTCCATAAGACGATCCATCAGGACGATTCAGGCCAAGCCAACAGGAGCAGATCAGTGTCGCAAGCAGCAACGATTCCGGACGGCCGGCGGATAGCCGTCATTGGCAGCGGCGTGGCAGGACTGACCGCAGCCTATGTCCTGAACCAGCGGGACAACGTGACCCTTTTCGAGGCGGACTCCCGGCTGGGCGGACACGCCCACACCCACGAGGTGATGCAGGCGGGCGGCCCCGCCCTGGGCGTGGACACCGGCTTCATCGTGCACAACGAACGCACGTACCCCACGCTGCTGCGGCTCTTCGCGGAGCTGGGGGTCGAGACGCAGGACTCCGAGATGAGCATGTCCGTCCGCTGCGACGGATGCGGCCTGGAATACGCCGGGGCCCGTGCCAAAGGGCGCGGCATCATCCCCAGACCCTCCACCCTGCTGCGCGGACGGTACCTGCTGATGCTGCTGGAGGTGACGCGGTTCCACCGCCGTGCCCGCGCCCTGCTGGCCGGGGAACAGTCAGCCACCGCGGATGCCGGCATGGACGGTATGACTTTGGCAGACTTCCTGGCCCGGGAGAAGTTCAGCCGCTACTTCGTTTCGCACTTCATGACCCCCGTGGTCAGCGCCGTGTGGTCCTGCGATCCCGCCACCGCACTGGCCTACCCGGCACGCTATCTCTTCACCTTCCTGGCCCACCACGGCCTCCTGGGTGTCACGGGCTCGCCGCAATGGCGGACCGTGACCGGCGGATCCCGTACCTACGTGGAAAAGGTGGCCGCCACCCTGCCGGAGGTCCGGCTCGCCAGCCCGGTCACTTCCGTGCGCCGCCATGCGGAGGGGATCGAACTCACCACCCCGCAGGGCAGGGAAAGCTTCGACGCCGTCGTGATCGCCACCCATCCCGGGCAGGCGCTGCGCATGCTCACCGACGCCTCGCCGGCGGAGAAGGACGCCCTGGGCAACATGCCCTACTCCGTTAACCAGACGGTCTTCCACCGCGACGAGGCCGTCCTGCCGTCCAGCGGCAATGCCAAGGCCTCCTGGAACTACCGGCTGCCGTCCTGCGACGCGCGGCCGGACAAGGTCCTGGTCAGCTACGACATGACGCGCCTGCAGCGGCTCGCACCTGCCGACGGGGGCCGCTACATCGTGAGCCTGGGGGAGTCCGAACTCATCTCCGACGGCGCGGTCCTGGACAGGATGGTCTACGAACATCCGCAGTACACGCCCGACTCCCTCCGGGCCCAGCAGCAGATCCTGGCGCTGGGGGACGGGCGCCTGGCCTTCGCCGGCGCCTACCACGGCTGGGGTTTCCATGAGGACGGCGCACTCTCCGGCGTCAAAGCTGCCGCCCGGCTTGGCCGGAAGTGGGAGCCGCGCAACTGGGAACAGCAACCCGTCCCTTCCAATCCCGCGCTGTCCGATGCAGGCCTGTCCGATCCCGGCTTGTCCCATTCGTCCATGCAGGGCGCTGCTGCGGAGGGAGCCTGATGAGTACCCAGGCAGCCATCTACCGCACGTCCATCGCCCATGTGCGCCGCACACCGCTGCACAACGCGTTCACGTACCGCAGCTATAGCTGGTACGTCGACGTCGACCGGCTCCCGTCCGTGCCCTGGCCGCTCAGGCCACTCGTGGATTTCCGCGTCGCGGACCACCTGGGAGACCCGGACGGCTCGCTCCGCGGCAACGTGGAACGGTTCCTGCGGACCCGGGGGGTAGAGCCCGACGGCGGCGGGATCACCATGCTGGCCAGCGCCAGGGTGTTCGGCCACGTCTTCAACCCGCTCAGCCTGTTCTGGTGCCATGACGCCGCCGGGGACCTGCGCTGCGTCGTCGCCGAAGTGCACAACACCTACGGTGAGCGGCACTGCTACCTGCTCGAAACAGACGCCGCCGGCCGGGCCAGCGTTCCCAAGGCGTTTTACGTTTCTCCGTTCAACGACGTCGAAGGCCAGTACCGGATGAAACTCCCGGTACCGGGGGAGCGCCTCGCAGTGTCCATCGTGCTGGAGCGCGAAGGACACAAGCCTTTTGTGGCCACCGTTGACGGCGAACGCCATGAGGCCTCCGTCCCGAACATCCTCGCCGCCGCGCTCGCCGTTCCCCTGGCGCCGCTGCGCGTAGCCGCGCAGATCCGGTGGCAGGGCATCAAGCTCTGGGCGCGCCGGCTGCCCCTCATCAAACGACCACCCCACCCCTCACAGGAGGCAGTTCAGTGACAATGACCGAAACGACCGGATCCGCCGCGGGACAGCCTGCGAACCAGGGTTCCACCCCGGCCCGGACCGGCCTCGCCCCCGACTGCACAGTTCCTTACACCGTTCCGCAGCCGCCCGCGGTGATCGACGCCGACGTGTGGCCGAGCATCGCCACGGTACCCACGAGCCTCAAGGCGCTGGTGGCCGGCCGGGCCGCCGATGCCATCTTCAAGGCCGCCGTACGGAGGCTTCCCCTCGAAGTCCGCTACCCGGACGGGACAGTCCTTGGCAGGGCAGCCGTGCCAGGCCAGAGCTACCCGGTGATGACCATGAACCGTCCGGAAGCTTTTGCTGCCCGGCTCGGCGACGGCGGGCTGATCGGCCTGGGGGAGTCCTACATGGCAGGGGACTGGGACGCCGATGACCTCACTGCGGTAATGGAAGTCTTCGCCGCCCGCGTCGGGACGCTCGTGCCTGGGCCGCTGCAGAAACTGCGGGCCCTTTACCTCCCGCGCCAGCCGCGCAGGGAACGCAACAGCGAGCAGAACACCCGCTCGAACGTCTCGCGGCACTATGACCTCTCCAACGAGCTGTTTGCCTCGTTCCTGGACAGCACCATGACGTACTCCAGCGCACTCTTTCCGGAGAGCGGCGACGCCCTGCGGACCGTTGCCTGGGACGGTTTCGCCGCCGCCCAGCAGGCGAAGATCGACCGGCTGCTGGACAAAGCCGGCGTCGGGCAGGGGACACGGGTCCTGGAAATCGGCACCGGCTGGGGCGAACTCGCCCTCCGGGCGGCTGCACGCGGAGCCACCGTCTACTCCGTCACGCTGTCCAGCGAACAGCAGGAGCTCGCCCGCCAGCGCGTGGCCGAGGCCGGCTACGCCGACTCCGTGTCCATCGAACTCAAGGACTACCGGGCGGTGGAAGGCGAGTACGACGCCGTCGTGTCGGTCGAAATGATCGAAGCCGTCGGCTACGAGTACTGGGCCACGTACTTCCAAACGATCGAGCGCGTCCTTGCTCCGGGCGGCAAGGTGGCCATCCAGGCCATCACCATCGCCCACGACCGCCTGGTCGCCACCCGGACCAGCTACACCTGGGTGCACAAGTACATCTTCCCCGGCGGCGTCATCCCGTCCGTCCGGGCCATCGAGGAAATCACCGAGAAGCAGACCGGGCTCCGGGTCCGCGAACGCCTGGCCATGGGCGACCACTACGCACAGACCCTGCGCCTCTGGGAGGAGCGGTTCATGTCCCGTGCCGACGAGGTGGCGGCCATGGGATTCGACGCGATTTTCCAGCGGATGTGGCTGTTCTACCTGTGCTACTCCAGGGCCGGCTTCGAGACGGGCTACCTTGACGTCCAGCAGATTGTCCTGGACCACGCAGCATCCAAGCGCGCAGCCGGCGGTCCCGGCTCTTATCCGCAGAGATAGTTCCGTTCATCACATCGGGGGTCCTGACGAAGCGTTCAGGACCCCTTTTGTGTGCCCCGCGACACGCGTCCGGCACCGCCGCGACACGCCGTCCACCACGCGACACGCAGGGGATTAAATGTGGCTAAGTACTCCACAGGGTGTGGATTTCGTCCTTGAAAACAGCAGAAACACGGACATTTTTCACCCCATGGCCTGTGGATTAACGGTGCATTAAATGACATACTTGTAATACATCATCTTGGGGTTCGTCCGGGGCGCTTGCACTACATGTAGTATCGACATACAGATTGACCGGGGCATCTGCGTCAGACATCAACATGCATATAGGCTGCCTGGGCAGCCGCCGGCGAGACCAGTATTCGGACATGGATTCCAGTTCGGGCAGGGCTCGCGGATTACGAAGAGCAATGACTTCAACAAAGGGGACAGGGACCATGACCGTAACGGTTTACACGAAGCCGGCCTGTGTTCAGTGCAACGCGACCTACCGTGCGCTGGACAAGAAGGGCATCACCTACCAGAGCGTCGACATCTCGCAGGACGCGGATGCACTCGAGCGCCTGAAGGCCCTGGGCTACATGCAGGCTCCCGTTGTGGTCACCGAGCAGGACCACTGGTCCGGATTCCGTCCGGACAAGATCGAGGAACTGGCACTGGCTGCCGCATCCTCCGTCGCGTAGGGGCAAATTTCCCACCAACAACACAGGCGAGGTGACTCCCGTGGCAGCACTGGCATTGGCCGATGCTCCCCTTGGGGCTCAGGCCGTCAACACGACCCAAAGCCAACTCATCTATTTTTCCTCGGCATCCGAGAACACCCGGCGCTTCGTTGAGAAGCTTGGCCGGGATGTGGCCCGGATTCCCCTGTATCAGCGTGAAGCTGAGCTCGTCGCCACCGAGCCCTTCGTCCTGGTGGTTCCCACCTACGGGGGGACCGGCGGCGAAGGCTCAGTGCCGAAACAGGTGATCCGGTTCCTCAACAACCCGCAGAACAGAAAACTGATCCGCGGGGTGATCGGCGCAGGAAACACAAATTTCGGGGACAACTTCTGCATGGCCGGCGACATCATCGCCTTCAAATGCCAGATACCGCACCTCTACCGCTTCGAACTCATGGGGACGCCTGACGACGTCCGCCTGGTAAATCAAGGATTGGACAAGTTTTGGACACTACTGTCGCAGACACAGAAGTAACCATGCCTGAGGGTCAGGGCTCCCGCACGGGAGCCGCCGTCGAGAAGACCGCAGAGAAGTCCGCGCTGCCTGCCGCCTACAAAGGCCTGGGCTACCACGAGCTGAACGCCATGCTGAACCTGTACGGGCCGAACGGCGAGATCCAGTTCGAGGCGGACCGCGAGGCTGCCCACCAGTACTTCCTGCAGCACGTCAACAACAACACCGTGTTCTTCCACGACCTGGAAGAAAAGCTCGACTACCTCGTGAAGAACCAGTACTACGAGCGCGAGACCCTCGACCAGTACACGATGAACTTCATCCGTGAGCTCTACAAGCGCGCGTACAAGAAGAAGTTCCGCTTCGAGACCTTCCTGGGCGCCTTCAAGTTCTACACGTCCTACACGCTGAAGACGTTCGACGGCAACCGCTTCCTGGAGCGCTACGAGGACCGCGTCTGCATGGTGGCACTGCACCTGGCCCGCGGCGACGAGCAGCTCGCCCTGCAGATGGTGGACGAGATCATCGAGGGCCGCTTCCAGCCGGCCACGCCCACGTTCCTCAACGCCGGCAAGCGCCAGCGCGGCGAGCTGGTCTCCTGCTTCCTGCTCCGCATCGAAGACAACATGGAGTCGATCGGCCGCTCCATCAACTCCGCCCTGCAGCTGTCCAAGCGCGGCGGCGGCGTGGCGTTCGCGCTGACCAACATCCGCGAAGTCGGCGCCCCGATCAAGCAGATCGAAAACCAGTCCTCCGGCGTCATCCCCGTGATGAAGCTCCTCGAGGACAGCTTCTCCTACGCCAACCAGCTCGGTGCCCGCCAGGGTGCCGGAGCCGTGTACCTGCACGCCCACCACCCGGACATCTACCGGTTCCTGGACACCAAGCGGGAAAACGCGGACGAGAAGATCCGCATCAAGACCCTTTCGCTCGGCGTCGTGATCCCGGACATCACCTTCGAGCTGGCCAAGCGCGACGAGGACATGTACCTGTTCTCCCCGTACGACGTCGAACGCGTCTACGGCATGCCGTTCTCCGACGTCTCGGTCACCGAGAAGTACTACGAGATGGTGGACGATTCCCGGATCAAGAAGACCAAGATCAAGGCCCGCGAGTTCTTCCAGACCCTCGCCGAGATCCAGTTCGAATCCGGCTACCCGTACATCATGTTCGAGGACACCGTGAACCGGGAAAACCCGATCGACGGCAAGATCATCATGTCCAACCTGTGCTCCGAGATCCTCCAGGTCTCCCAGCCCACCACGTACCACGATGACCTGTCCTACGACCAGACCGGCAAGGACATCTCCTGCAACCTGGGCTCGCTGAACATCGCGAAGACCATGGACTCGCCGGACTTCGGCCTGACCATCGAGACGGCCATCCGGTCCCTCTCGGCCGTGTCGGACATGTCCAACATCACCTCGGTGCCGTCCATCGCCCGCGGTAACGACCAGAGCCACGCCATCGGCCTCGGCCAGATGAACCTGCACGGGTACCTGGCACGCGAACGGGTCCACTACGGTTCCGAAGAGGGCCTGGACTTCACCAACATCTACTTCTACTCGGTGGTGTACCACGCCGTCCGCGCCTCCAACCTGCTGTCCATCCAGACCGGGCAGACCTTCGGCGGCTTCGAGAAGTCCAAGTACGCCTCGGGCGAGTTCTTCGACAAGTACACGGAGCAGGAGTGGGTGCCGCAGACCGAGAAAGTTGCGGAGCTGTTCAAGAACATCCACATCCCCACGCAGGATGACTGGCGCGAGCTGAAGGCTTCCGTCATGGAGCACGGCATCTACAACCAGAACCTGCAGGCCGTCCCGCCGACGGGCTCGATCTCCTACATCAACAACTCCACCTCCTCGATCCACCCGGTGGCGTCCAAGATCGAGATCCGCAAGGAAGGCAAGCTGGGCCGCGTGTACTACCCGGCGCCGTACCTGACGAACGACAACCTGGAGTACTACCAGGACGCGTACGAGCTCGGCTACGAGAAGGTCATCGACACCTACGCCGCCGCCACGCAGCACGTGGACCAGGGCCTGTCCCTGACGCTGTTCTTCAAGGACACCGCCACCACGCGCGACATCAACAAGGCCCAGATCTACGCCTGGAAAAAGGGCATCAAGACCATCTACTACATCCGTCTCCGCCAGCTCGCGCTGGAAGGGACTGAGGTGGACAACTGCGTCAGCTGCATGCTGTAGCAACCGCCACCGGTTGAGTACGACGGCGGGCGCCCGCCCGCCGTCGTACGCTTAAGTTAACGAAGAACCCAACTTTTTAGGGGATGACATGACCGAAAAGGTCAAGCTTCTTAGCCACGTCGAAGCCATTAACTGGAACCGTATCCAGGACGAAAAAGACGTGGATGTCTGGAACCGCCTGGTCAACAACTTCTGGCTGCCGGAGAAGATCCCGCTGTCCAACGACGTGCAGTCGTGGGCGACGCTGACCCCGGACGAGCAGCAGCTCACCATGCGTGTGTTCACCGGGCTGACCCTGCTGGACACCATCCAGGGCACCGTTGGCGCCGTCTCGTTGATTCCGGATGCGATCACCCCGCATGAAGAGGCCGTGTACACGAACATCGCCTTCATGGAATCCGTGCATGCCAAGAGCTATTCCTCCATCTTCTCCACGCTGGCCTCCACCAAGGAGATCGACGAGGCGTTCCGCTGGTCCACCGAGAACGCGAACCTTCAGAAGAAGGCCCAGATCGTCATGGACTACTACCAGGGCGACGATCCCCTGAAGCGCAAGGTAGCCTCCACGCTGCTGGAGAGCTTCCTGTTCTACTCGGGCTTCTACCTGCCCATGTACTGGTCCTCACGGGCCAAGCTGACGAACACGGCCGACCTGATCCGCCTGATCATCCGCGACGAGGCCGTGCACGGCTACTACATCGGCTACAAGTTCCAGAAGGGCCTGGAAAAGGTCTCCGAGGAGAAGCGCCAGGAGATCAAGGACTACACCTTCGAACTGCTCTTCGAGCTGTACGAGAACGAGGTCCAGTACACGCACGACCTCTACGACTCCGTTGGCCTGGCCGAGGATGTCAAGAAGTTCCTGCACTACAACGCCAACAAGGCGCTGATGAACCTGGGCTACGAGGCCATGTTCCCGGCTTCCGTCACCGACGTGAACCCCGCCATCCTGTCGGCCCTGTCCCCGAACGCTGACGAGAACCACGATTTCTTCTCGGGCTCGGGTTCGTCTTACGTCATTGGCAAGGCAGTCAATACTGAAGATGACGACTGGGACTTCTAGTCCTCCTCGTCCATCTTGCCAGGACCCCTATGCATGCGCATGGGGGTCCTGCGTGTGAGATGACAAATTAGGTGGCACCGCGACAAACAACTTGGCGCGGTGCCACTTTTTTGCCCCGTTCTGGAGGCTGCACATCGGCAGGACTCGCGCCCTGAAAACGTCAGGGCCGGACTAGTCCTGTACTGCTCGGCCGGCGATGGCGAGGGAGATGTGCCGGGGGAGGCGCTGGGCCATTCCGGCAAGCATGCAATTTCCCCAGCCGGAGACGACGCTTACGGGTGTAGTGCGGCGGTCGAGGGCGCGAAAGGCAGTGTCGATGACCTGGCTGGCGCTCTGCAGCCGGCCGACTGCTGCGGCCTGGCTTCCGAGTACGTCGAAGAACTCGGTGCGGGTAGCTCCTGGGCAGAGCGCGAGCACGCGAAGGCCCGATTCCTTCGTCTCGTGTGCCAGCGCTTCCGTGAAGCTCAGGACGAAGGCCTTGCTTGCTCCGTATACCGCCATCCCAGGCACCGGCTGAAATGCGGCGGTGCTGGCTACGTTGATGAGTGCGCCCTTTCCTGTGGAGAGCATCTCCGGGAGGAACGCCCGCGTGGTGTCGACGAGGGAAGCCACGTTGAGGGAGATCTCAGAGGCGATGACCGCGGGGTCTTCCTCGACCAACGGGCCGCGCGTGCCGAAGCCCGCGTTGTTGATCAGGGTGTCGATGCGGATACCGCGGCTGGTGAGCTCGTCGTGGACCTCCGTCCCGGCTCCCGGGCGGCTCAGGTCCTTCGATAGCGTAGTTACGGAAATGCCGTGGGCGTCGCGGAGCTTCCGGGCGAGATCCTCAAGCCTGTCGGTCCGCCGTGCAACCAGGACAAGATTGGCCCCGCGCGCCGCAAGCCGCGTGGCGAACTCGGAACCGAGCCCGGAGCTCGCTCCAGTGATGAGTGCCGTCGTTCCGGTGAAGGTCATGGTCATGTCGAATCCGATCTATGTCATGGCTGCTTATGTAGCCAATGCCAACATAGTAGGCAGCGACACCATTGTTGTCAATGACTACATCATGGTTATACTGAAGCATGATCGACCAGCCCTACCATCACGGCAACCTCCGCGAGGCGTTGCTCGCTCGTGCAACGGAAATCATCGAGGAAGCAGGCGTCGAGGGACTTTCCCTGCGGCAACTCGCACGTGAACTGGGCGTGAGCCACGCGGCGCCCGGAAAGCACTTCCGTGACAAGCAGGCGCTTCTCGATGCCCTAGCCCTCGACGGCTTCCGTGAAATGAACGCCCGGATAAAAGGAGCGTCGGAAGCTGCCGGAGGCCACCATTCACGCTTTGTCCTGATCGCAAGAGCCTACGTGGACTTCGCAGTCACCCACCCGGTCCAGCTGGCCGTGATGCACTCCACCAAGCACCACCCTGATGCCAGCGAAGAACTGCGCAACATCGGCGAAGACGGCATGCGGATCGCCAGAGCACTCATCGCAGAAGCCCAGGACGCCGGAGACTTGGCCTCAGGCGACGCCGACAGGCTCGCGCTCGTATGCTTCGTGAGCCTCCATGGAGCCGCACTGTTGGCGGCCGGAAACCTCCTCGATGGAGCATCCGTGGACGACCTGACCCTTGCGACAACCGACCTGTTGTGGGCGGGAATGGTCGCAGGTATGCCCGCGCCCACGGGTAGCTTGCCCGATCGCGCCTGAGTTGGCCCCCCACGCGCGCCTCCTATTCAGGAGTCTCTCTTGAAAGGCCTACGATCAGGGGGCTCTTATCGAGTACCTACGTGAATATGAGAGGGGGTGGTGGCTATGCCTGCCATCCAAACTACCCCGGGGAACCAGACCCGCCTCCGGGCGGGAGCCGCTCTCATGACGCTTGCCGGGCTGGCCTTCGTTGTATACGCCGTAGCCTTCCTGGGACTCAACTTTACGGGCGCCTTCCTTGAGCTGGGCATCGGCCCCGATCAAGTGGACAAGGGGATGGCGGAGGTCGAGGCGTTCAGCCCGCAGCTGCATCACTACATCAGCCATCTGCACATTGCGCTCGGCGGCTTCATCGCTGCGACCGGGCTGGCCATCGCAGGCCTGTCCTGGTACGGGGTGCGCCGAGGAGAACGGTGGGCCTTCGCCACAGCCGTTGTGGTCCCGACCGTCGGACTCGCAGTGGCCGTCCCCGCACATTACCCGTGGGGTCTGGCCACGCTGGGGCACCTCGGCCCGGTCTATCTCGCTGTCCTGATTTTCCTGGCAGGGGTCGGGGTAGCCTACAGCGGAATGCGAAGCCCTGCGATGAAACACGACTGAGATTCCGAAGTAGGCCGCCGGCGTGCGGAATGGAAACTCGGATCTACCCGAGATTCTTCCGAGCAACTTGGACAGTCGCCACGAGCTCTATCTCGAAACCGTCGGAGTTGGCCAGGTATGCCGCATAGTGGTCCGGACCACCTGCATGCGGGTACTTGTCGGCAAACAACTGGCTCCAACCGTGGTGTGAACTCTCCCGCGCCAGAGCGTCCACGCGCTGCCGGTTTCCGGTCTTGAACGCCAGGTGATTCAGCCCGGCCGAGGTGCGCTGGTGCTCGCGGCTGCTCAGGTCCGGGGATTCTTCCACGACGATGTAAAGGCCGCCCCGTCGCCAGCTGATCCCGCGTGTCCAGGTTTGATAGGTCTCATATCCCAAGCTGGAGAGAATCCAGCCCCATTCATCCTTGGCCCTCTTGAAGTCGGGCACCCACAGTTCGATATGGTGCAGGGCACCTTCGGAAGCATCGTCCACGTCGCGAGTCTCTCACACGCGCCATGGCTATGTGGCCGCGTCGCCCGATGGTCGACGGAGCCTTAGCAGGGCGGGTCGCGCAGCGCTGCCGACTACGTCATGTCGTCGAGTGCTCCCGCACGCGCGTGAGCCATTCGGCAACGAGGGCTTGGACGAGGCCGGGTTGCTCGTGCATCAATGCGTGGCCGGCGCGATCGAGTACGGCAAAGGTGGCGCGAGGGTAATGCTCGATCAACTCCCCAAGGCCTGAGTATCCTGCCGTGGCATCCTGTCGCCCGGCAAGGACCAGCGCTGGATGAGGATAGACTTTCGCGGCTTCCGGCCGATTCCTTAGCTCCCAGTGCGAAAAGATTCGCATCAGGCCCGACTCGTCAGCGAGTGAGTCTGCGGGAGCCACATACTCCTGAAACCGGTGCAGCGTTTCAGCCGTCTGCACCACGAAGTAGCTACGGTAAGTAGCCTCGAGATCCGGGTCCAGATCGCCGGTCAGATCAGCCGAGGAAACAAGGACCTCGTGCTTGGGCACGTCACGTGTATACGCGCCAACCGGGCAGATTAGTGCTAGCCCGACGGCCCGATCAGGTCTCAGATTGGCAATTGCACGGGCTAAGTAGCCACCGTAAGAGTGGCCAACGACAAGAAACTGTTCATCACCAACGATGCTGTCGATAAGGCCAAGCAGGAGATCAAGTACGTCATCGTTGCTCGTGATCGTCTCGGGTGCCAGCGTGCGGCCCATCCCGGGCAGGTCCGGATACAGGCGCCGAAAGCCTGTCACGTTGCGGAATATCGGTTCAAGGGCGCCGGCGATCTCGCGATGATCCACACCAGCCCCGTGCAGAGCGAGAACCGGCGTACCGCTGCCGTACTCGGCGTAATGCACAGGCGCTTCGCTGACCGTGACTTCCATCCAGACAGTGTAGAGCGCATCCGACGGCTGAGGTGCGGCACCCGAGCGCCTATCTTTCCTCCGGCCGGGAATAGGACGAGCCCGAGGGGGTCCGTTCCAATAGTCCGAAGTCGATCATGTAGCGGCGCAGCATCACGACGTCATCGGTGTAGCTGAGGAGCCGTTCATTGACCCGTTTTTCCGTCAGACGTTCGCCCGGCTCGATGGCTTCGCTGACAATCCAGGCCAGGAGCTCCCGCCGTTCCGCCATGTTGGCCGGATACCTCTCGATCCTGCCCAAGCGCATGAAGCGAGCCACTCCGGTCTGCGCCTGTCGCCGGGGTTGTTGCGTGAGGAGATCGCGGAAGATCGTTTCAGGCGCCGCCAGTTCGCTGGCAGCATTCCGTTCGACGAGCCCGGACTCAAGCAGGGCAGCGACGGCACGGTTTCGCCGTTGGTCATTCAGCTCGGATATCTCCTCGGGGAGCTTGGCGCCGAGCACTATCTGGGCGTAGGCGGTCCGCGCGTCGTGGTTGGCGAGGGCCGCCATTACCCGCCGCCAGTGCGGTCCGCTCATCCTCGTCCCTCCAGCCACAGCCACTCCTCACTCTGCGTCTAGCTGGTCACCGTCTACGTGGTCAACAGGCAAAATCGTAGTCCTGCAGGGGTGTAACGGAAACCGCAGCAATGTTGCAGACACAGCTTGCAACAGTGCGACATCGGACCCCTTAGTCCGCCTCGTCACCGCGCAGAACTGGCAGGAGTCCCATACGGTAAGTACCGTCGTCGTAACACCAGATTGGCAAACGGGCAGGGGCAATATGGGCAAGAACAGCAGGAACAGGCAAAAGGGCAAGGGCGCCAGCGGCGTGGGCAGCCCCGGCCGCGGGACCGCCACACCTCGATCCCTGAGCACCTTCCGGGCCGATCGAGCCGTGGATGCCCTCACGCCGGCTTTCGTCCGGTGGTTCGAGGAAGGATCGCCCGACTCCGCGGTGGCTGCCGTAGAGTGCCTGACCCAGATCAAAGCTGTAATGGGCCGCTACATGGAAAGAACGGCCGCGGCCGACGTGACAAATTTGGAACTTGGCGGCTTGTCAGTCGCGATCTCGGACGAAGTCTTTGCCATAGTTGACACGACCGAGACCTTGACCGGACCGATGGGCGCCTTCGAGAGCAGTAACTTCGTCGTGGACGCCGTTCACGCCTTTGTCGAATTCCTCGGGGAGACCGGACGGTGGAGCGGGACCCCAGCTCAACTGGCCGACGCTCTGGACGTCTTCGACACCACTGGAGAGGACGACGGCGGACAGGTTTATCTTGAGGTTCCCGAGATTCCGGAAGAAGAAGCCGTGGAGGTCTTCTCCAACCTGCCTCTGATCCAACGGGCCACGGCGCTGCTGCAGTGGGTGGGCGAAGGCAAGCCGGTTACCACGACCGGCGCGCTTCGCTTACGGGACATTGCAGCGGCTGCCGCGTGCGTCGGCGTCGCCGTCAAGGGTGGTATCAAACAGGAAGATTCCCCGCTGCCGGCCACTGCGGGTTCCGCGGACGAGGTACCAACCGTACGGAGTATGTACGAGGTGCCGCTGCTGGCCCTGCTATGGAACGCGCTGGAGGCGACCGAGCTGATTGAGCTCAAGCCGACGAAGGCGGTGCCCACCGCAGATTCCAGCGTCTTTCTTGTCGGTGAACCCTCAAAGCGGCTCGAGGAATTGGTGTTCCTTGTTGACCAGTTCCTGGTGGCAGCGGTGCTCGATTGGGATCCGGAACAGCCGTGGGAGAGGATAGCTTCGGGGCTGCAGGCATCGATCCTGCTCGCGGCGGCAACGTCGGATCCGCCGGAGAGAGCCCGGGCCCTGGCCGCCCCGGACAACGCGCCGGAAGCGGAAAAGGCAATGGCCGGCATTTTGACGAACCTGGCCGTGAAGCGTCTGGAAGACCTCGCTGAACTGGGGCTGCTGACGATCGACACCCACTTCCGCGTGCCGCCGGCCCTCATCCGCTGCATTGCGAATGTTTTCGATGATGATTCGGTGCTGGCTGACCTTGGCCTCGACCAAGTGCCTGACGACGCCGGCGTTGGGCCCCTGATGTAGGGACTTCTTGGGCGACCATCCCGCTGATATCCGGCGTCAGATGTGCTCTGTCGTCCGGCTCAGCCCGCCTGCCAGCTGACAGGGAGCTCCGTGAGTCCATAGACGATGGTGCTGTCCATCCGTTCCAGCTGCGACCCTGCGGTGAGTGTCAGTCCGGGCAGGCGGGACAGCACAGCCTGCAGGGCGATCACTGCCTCCAGTCTGGCTAGCGGGGCTCCGAGACAGAAGTGGATGCCCTGGCCGAAGGCGAGATGCCGGGAAGGCCCGCGGTCGATATCGAACTGGTCAGGCCGCGGGAAGTGCCGCTCATCGCGGTTTGCCGAGCCGATCCACGCCACCAACGGGACGCCGGCCGGCACCTGGACGCCGCCCAACGTGGTGTCAGCAGCCGTCACCCGGTACATGGACTGGACCGGGGAACGATAGCGCAGCACTTCTTCTATTGCCTGCGGCAGCAGCGACTGCTCGGCGCGGAGCCGTTCGATTGTTCCTGGCACTTCGGCGAAACACAGAACAGCATTGCCTATCAGGTTGGTGGTCGTTTCATTCCCGGCTACGAGCAGCAGGCTGCAGAAGCCCAGCAGTTCGGCCACGCTCAGTTTCTGCCCGTCAATCTCGGCGGAGAGCAGGCTGCTGATCAGGTCATTCCCGGGCCGGCTTCGGCGCTGTTCTATCAGGTCCAGGAAGTACCCGGTCATCTCAACGTTGGTGGCGTGGTGGTCGGCATTCTCTGCTCCCGTTCGCGTTTGGCTGACGATGACATCAGACCACTGCTTGAAACGGTCACGGTCAGCGGGGGGAATGCCCATGAGTTCTGCTATCACGATCACTGGCAGCGGGTACGCCAACCCCGCGATAAGGTCCGCTGTTCCAGTGGAAGCGATCCCGTCCAGCAATTCGTCCGTGAGTTGTGAGATGCGGGGAGCAAGGGCATCCACCGCCTTCGGCGTGAACGCCTGGTTCACCAGGGAGCGCAACTGCCGGTGCCGCGGCGGATCAGCAGTGATTAAACTCGCCGCAAACAGCTGGCCTGTCTCCGACGGGTCGTCACCGCCCATCCTCGAGGAGAACGTGGCATGTTCGGAAAGCACACGCTGCACGTCGTCATACCTGAAAACGTGCCAGCTCCCGGATTGCTCGTCATGGAAGACAGGAGAGGTCTCCCTCATCCTCCGGTAATGGGGGAACGGGTCAAGGGATCGCGCTCTATCCGATAAGAAGTCCATGGCTGGCCTCTCTGCTCAGCCCGGCGATCTTTCGGCCCTGGCCGAAGTGTCGGGGCGGTTGGGCCGGAGGCCCGTCAGAACCTGAGCTTATCCAAGAAGGTCCGGCACGTCAGCAGGTAAGAGGTAGGCCGCCGGCTCACGGTGTCAGCGGACCACGCAGGACGCGAAGGGCAAGGGAAACGTCACCACCAATGACGGCCGTGTCTTCGAGGTTCGACCGGCCCCAGAGGCCGAGGTACATGTCGGGGAGTTGCGCGGTCACAGATGCCGCAACGGGTCCCGGACCCACCGTCCAGCTGCCGGCCCCGGGCACGTGGAATGACACGGCCTTCTCCTCCTGCTGCATCCGCCCGAGCCGCAGCTGCCGCGGGGCGAACATTGCCAGGACCTCGTCGACGCCGTCGAGCATGAAGTCGGCTCCAAGGTCCGGCACCTCCCGGCCGGAAGCCTGGCTGGCATCGATGAGGTGGATGGCGTGTTCGTGCGCCTGACGGCGAAGCCAGAAACCCGCCGTGCGCGGCGGCGGTCCGAAGTTCCAGCACGGTGCCTCCGGGTCAAGTGCCGCCATAGTCTCGAGGAACGGTCCCGTGCCATCGAAAAACCACGAGGAGGCACCCAAGGCCGGGGGCGCCGGCTCCTCGACGTATTTGCCGCCCAGAACCACGGCGGCCGCCCAGCGTTCAATGGAGCCGAGGTGCCCGAACAGCTGATCGAGTGACCATCCAGGGCACGCCGGTACGGAACGGGACAGGACGTCGTCGGACTGGCGGGCGAGCGAGGTTAAGGTGTCAACTGAGCTGGCCAGCGCGGCAAGATAGCGTTCGGACGACATGGGATGAGCCTAACGCGCGGCTTCGCTCCCAGCCCTGATGGGATTACGAACGGGAACGGGCTGCCTCTGAGTCGCGGTCAATCCTCACGTCAAAGTCAAGGCCGATGCCGTTGCCAGCGAGGCGGCGGAGGAGGTAGGCGCGGAGCGCATCGTTGGTGGCAGTGTGCGCGCTGTGGATGGCTTCACCGCTGAGCAGGGCAAATGAGTCGCCGACGTGGAAGACCGTCAGGAAGCAGTCCTCAAGTTCATCCGTCCGCAGGTTGCGGACGATTTCCCGGAAGCTGCCTTCTGAGCCGCTCCTGGGCATGGTTGTCACCGAAAAGGTCACTGTGCTTGGCATTCTCGCTGGTCCTCTGTAGCCTCCAGCCGGGGACCTCCCCCCGGCCTCTATGACAGGCTAGCCGCTGCGTTCTGCAGGCAGAACCCTTACTGGACAGTAAGTTGAGGAATTCATGAATTCGGCAACTGGCGGGATGGCAGAGTCACCGCGATCCGGCAGATCCGGATCCCTAGGCCGTGCGCGATTCGATGAATTCCCTCAGCTCCACAGGGTCCAGCAGGAGCCCGTGGCTGGTTGCCCAATGGACGTTGAGGCCTCCAACCTCGTCGTGAATCGAGACGCGGGCCAGGTTTACTCCCGGCGTGGACCAGGCGTAGGCATCGCGCACCGCATCGTAGAGAGCGCGCTGCTTCCACCGGGACGAGCCCTTGTCGCCAAACACTCCCGGCGCGTCGGAGCCGCCGAACATGGCGTCCGACGACGGGCTGGCCCACCTGCCGCCGGACTTCCCGTCCTTCAGGCACATTCCTTCCATGTCCACGCTGTAGTTGAGGTACTGCCGCGCCCAGGGGAGTTCCGATGACCACGGAGTTCGAAGGGTCACCGGCCGGTAGCGGTTGAAGTGCAGGGCCTCATCGAACTCGACGAACAACCCGTCCGAACACGCAAAGTCCCACACCCCGGCCGTGAACTCGGCGTCGTCCCTGACACCGTCGAGTGCGCGGTAGACGTCGACGATGGAGGCCCGCACTTCGTCGGAAAGAAGCTTCGTGGTCGCCGCCACCATGCCGTGCTCGCGTGGCGTGTCCAGAACGTCGTACCCGGCTGCTGCCAACGAGGCCTTGAACGCGCTGGCCCGCTTCCCGTGCTTTCCCATGGTCGAATCCTAGCGAGGCGGGTCGGGGAACCATCCTGCCCGCACATCCTCATCCTGTATTCGCCAATGGCAGATGTTGCTATCGTCGGTAGTGGATTGCCGGCCTGCGGTATTGCTGGCACGCCTCTTCCGGCTACAGGACGAAGGTTCATCATGAAGCGCACACGTCTTTCCGCTATCGGCCTCATTGCAGCGGCAGCACTCGCCCTGGCCGGCTGCGGCTCCGGCTCCACCACTCCGTCCGGTTCGGCCCCGGCGGGAGGCGCGGACACGTCGCTGAGCGACGTCAAGAGCGCAGGCGAGCTCAAGATCGGCACGGAAGGCACCTACAAACCCTTCTCGTTCCATGCCGACGGAAGCGGCGACCTGACCGGCTACGACGTCGAGATCATCACGGCCGTCGCCGGGAAGCTCGGCGTCAAACCGTCCTTCCAGGAAACACAGTTCGACGCGATCTTCGCCGGCCTTGAGGCCAAGAGGTTCGACGTCGTCGCCAACCAGGTCTCGATCACCGACGAACGCAAGGCGAAATACGAATTCTCGGAGCCGTACACGGTGAGCACCGGCGTCATTGTCACCAAGGCAGATGACAGCAGCGTCAGTTCCTTCGACAGCCTCAAGGGCAAGACCACCGCTCAGTCCCTGACCAGCAACTGGTACAAACTGGCGCAGGAAAGCGGCGCCAACGTGGAGGCAGTGGAGGGATGGGCGCAAGCGGTAACACTGCTGAAGCAGGGGCGCGTTGATGCCACCATCAACGACAAACTGACCTACCTGGACTATCAAAAGACCGCGAAGGACGGCGAGATCAAAATTGCCGCCGAAACCACGGACAAGTCGCTCAGCGCCTTCGCATTCCGCAAGGGATCAGCGAGCCTGGCCGAAGCAGTGAACACGGCCCTCGGCGAGCTGCAGACCGACGGGACGCTTGCCAAGATTTCGCAGAAATACTTCGACGCTGACGTCACGAAGTAACGGCATGGAGGCCGACGGAGAACGCAGCGTCAGAGCATGACTATCAACTGGGACCTCGTGTGGAGCTCACTCGGGCCAATCCTGATGGGCGCCGTCACGGGCACGATTCCGCTGGCCCTGGCGTCGTTCGGCCTGGGACTGCTGCTGGCCCTCCTCATCGCCCTCATGCGGCTGAGCCGTAACCCCGTGTTCGCTGCCATTGCGCGGATCTACATCTCGGTCATCCGCGGCACACCACTCCTGGTCCAGTTGTTCGTCATTTTCTACGGGCTGCCTTCAATCGGCGTCACCATCAGCCCCTGGCCCAGCGCCATCATCGCGTTCTCCCTGAACGTGGGCGGATACGCAGCGGAGGTGATCCGGGCGGCCATCCTTTCCGTTCCCAAGGGGCAGTGGGAGGCCGGGCACACGATCGGCATGTCCCGCCGTCAGTCGCTGGTGCGGATCATCCTGCCGCAGGCCGCCAGGGTCTCGGTCCCGCCCCTTTCCAACACCTTCATCAGCCTGGTCAAGGACACGTCACTGGCATCCCTGATCCTCGTCACCGAGCTGTTCCGCCAGGCGCAGCAGGTGGCGGCCTTCAGCCAGGAGTTCATGCTGCTGTATCTGGAGGCGGCCGTCATCTACTGGGTCGTCTGCCTGGTCCTTGCCGGCGGCCAATCCGTCCTGGAGAAGAGATTGGACCGCTATGTCGCCCACTGAATCCACGCTCCCGGACGACTCGGCGCTGCTGGCCGTCAGGGAACTGCGGAAGGCCTTCGGCAGCCATGAAGTGCTCAAATCCGTAGACATCGACGTCCGCCGCGGCGAAGTCGTCGCCCTGATCGGGCCGTCGGGGTCCGGAAAAACGACGGTCCTGCGGTGCCTCAACGGACTGGAAATACCCGACGACGGCGTAGTGGACTTTGTCGGGCAGCTCGCCGTGGACTTTTCCGCACCGGTGTCCAAGAAGCAGCTGGCCTCCTTACGGGACCGCAGTGCCATGGTGTTCCAGCACTACAATCTCTTCCCGCACAAAACGGTCCTGGAGAACATCATCGAAGGGCCCGTGCAGGTTCAGAAACGCCCCAAAGCCGAGGCGATCGCTGCGGCCAGGGAGCTTCTGGCCCGGGTCGGGCTGGAAGGCAAGGAAAAGAGCTACCCGTTCGAGCTCTCCGGCGGGCAGCAGCAGCGCGTGGGCATCGTGCGTGCACTGGCCCTGCGCCCGCAGCTCCTGCTTTTTGACGAGCCCACGTCGGCCCTGGATCCGGAGCTGGTAGGGGACGTCCTGACGGTCATCAAGGAACTGGCCGATGAGGGCTGGACCATGGTGGTGGTCACCCACGAGCTGGCGTTCGCCCGCCAGGTCGCAGACGAAGTCATCTTCATGGACGGTGGCGTCGTCGTCGAACGCGGGCACCCGGACACGGTCCTGCGTGACCCGCGGGAGGAACGCACACGGCAGTTCGTGGACCGGCTGCTGAACCCCTTCTAGCGCCGAAGCACCGGACCCCTTGCCCCGTGATGAACGGGCGGAGGAGGATATTTGGTAACCGGTAGGAGGCGCTCCATGACCCAGCTTGGCAAGTTCGAGAAGTACCTGATCGAGGAATTCTTCGACGATTACCGTGCCGGTGCCATGAGCCAACACACGTTTACGCGCCGGGTGGCGTTCATTACCGGCAGCATGGCCGCCGCCGCGGGCGCCATGGCCCTGGTTGGCTGCACGCCGCAGGAACTTCCACGAAGCACCGACCCGATGCCCAGCCCGTCCTCGCCTTCGCCGGGCGGCGGCACCGCTTCCGCCGGCGCCGTGCCCGGCGCCAAGAGCCCGCTCTCCGTTCCCGAGGGTGCGGCCGGCCTGGTGACCGCGACGGTGCGGTTCCCCTCCGGCGGCACCGACATCAGCGCCTACCTTGCCCGGCCGGAGGGCGACGAAGCGGGACCGGCCGTGCTGGTCTGCCATGAGAACCGCGGGCTGACCCCGCATATCCAGGACGTGGCGCGCCGCTTCGCCAAGGCCGGGTACGCGGCCCTGGCCCTCGACCTGCTGAGCAGGGAGGGCGGAACGGCGAGCCTGGACCGGGACGCCGTCCCCGGAGCGCTGACGAAGGCCGGTGCATCCCGGCACGTGGCTGACTTCTCAGCGGCGTTCGATTACCTCAACGCGCAGCCCTACGTCGATTCCGGGCGGATTGCCATGACGGGCTACTGCTTCGGCGGAGGCATCACGTGGCAGGCGGCGACGGAGCTGACCGGACTGAAGGCGACGTCGGCGTTCTACGGACCCGCCCCCGACCTGGACAAGCTCTCCGCGATCAGGCCGGCGGTCCTCGGCGTCTACGCCGAACTTGACGACCGGATCACCGGCGCATTGCCTGCCTTCCGGGACGCCCTGGCGGCCACTGACGTCCGCCATGAGCTCAAGGTGTATCCCGGCGTCGACCATGCATTCCACAACGACACCGGCGAGCGCTACAACGAGGCGCAGGCCACCGCTGCCTGGAACGACACCCTGGCCTGGTTCGGCAAGTATGTCTAACCGTGCGCTCGCAGTCAGAATCAGGATCCGCAGCGGCATCTCGCTGAAGCTGCTTCCCTCGGCGCTTGTGTCGCTCTCCGGCTTCGTCCTGTTCGTACTGGAACAACGGATCGCCGGGTACGCCCTTTTGGCGACGGCGCTTGTACTGGCAGGATTCATCGACCGGGCGTTCCTGCGCGATCTGGCCCTGATCACGGCAGGGCTCGTGGCCATCAGCCTGGTTCCGATCACCACTGATATCAGCACCGGGCACATGCTCGTCATGGGTACGGCGATGATCCTCGCTGTGGGAATCCCGTACTTTGTTTCGCGGTTCGCCTTCAAGGACCATGCCGTCAGGTTTCCCGTGATGACCGGTCACCCCTGGACGCGGACCGAGAAGTGGTACCTGGCCGCCGTCGTCGTCATGGGCTACGCGCTGCTGCCGGCGTACATGGTCAACACCGGGGTCTACACCAACTGGCCGGCGGTCTCGGACCCGGAAGGGATCTTCCGCCTCTTCCTGGGCACGAATGTGCTGGGGATCTGGGACGAGCTGTTCTTTATCTGCACCGTCTTTGTGCTTCTGCGCCGGCACCTGCCCCTGGCGCAGGCAAACGTCCTGCAGGCTGTCCTGTTCACGTCGTTCCTGTGGGAACTGGGCTTCCATGCCTGGGCACCGGCCTTCATCTTTCCGTTCGCCCTGCTCCAGGCGCTCATTTTCACGAAGACGAAGTCACTGTCCTACATCGTGGCCGTCCACCTGCTCTTCGACTTCGTCCTGTTCCTGGTCCTGCTTCATGCCCACAACCGTGCCTGGATCGACATCTTCATCTACTGACGGCGGGACGGCGCCGGCCAACAGGCCATTCCGCTGCCGCTTGGGCAGGGGGATCCTGTCCAGGTCCTCTGCCGCGACGACGGCGGCCCGCCCGGCGCGGGCAGCGGCCTGTTCGGCGAGGACGCGAACATCGATGTACCGTGACGAAAAATGGGTGAGGACCAGTGTCCCGGCTCCGGCGGTGGATGCCAATGCCCCTGCCTGCCCGGCGGTGAGGTGCAGGTACTGGGCGGCCAGCCCGGCGTCGTCATTGCTGAACGTTGACTCCGCCACCAGGAGGTCCACCCCGTCGGCGAGCTCTTCGGCGCCGTCGCACTCGGCTGTATCCATGACGAAGGCGAAGCTCTGGCCGGGACGCGGAACGCTCACGTCCTCCAGCCGGATCCCGCCCACATTCCCTTGCTGCTGGAGCTGTGCGATGTCCGGCCCGGAGATCCCTGCCTTTGCGAGTTGATCCGGCACGATGGTGCGGCCGTCCGGCTCGACCAGCCGATAGCCGAACGTGTCGATGCGATGCCGCAGCGGCCGCACCTCCAGGCCCGGTGCCACCGGCCCCGGACCCGAGTGCGGGTGCAGCCGCAGGTCCAGGCCCGGGGAGGCGAGGGACACGAGGGCGCGGACTACCTCCTCGCCCGCGGCTGGGAAATGCAGGTGCACCGGGTGCTTCACTCCGTCGAGGACCATGCGCGACAGGACGCCCGGAAGCCCGAAGCAGTGGTCCCCGTGAACGTGCGTGAGGCAGATCCGCGTGACCTGGCTGGCCGAGACGACGGCGTGGATCATCTGCCGCTGGGTGCCTTCACCCGGGTCGAACAGCAGACCCTCGCCGTCCCACCGCAGCAGGTAGCCGTTGTGGTTGCGGGTCCGCGTGGGAACCTGCGAGGCGGTACCGAGGACGACCAGTTCACGCATGGGACTGAGTGTCTCACTGTTTGGGAGAATGGTCGGGTGACTGACGCCTGTGACTTCGTGGATGCCTCGCTGCAGCGGGAAAGCTCCTGGCTCCGGGCGGAAGAGGCCCATGCCCGGCTGGGCGACGGGCTTGAGTACTACGGCGCGTCCGTGGGTGCGGTGCGGGGAACCATCCGCGACATGCTGCGCCGCCACCGTGACCTGGTTCACGATGACATCACGGCCCTCAGCACTGAGCTGTGGTCGGTCCCCGTCTTCGAGCGCCGCCAGGCGGCGGTTGTGCTGCTGCAATCCCGGGTGGCTCTGCTTAACAACTCCGACCTCACCCGGATTGAGGGTTTTGTACGGGAGGCGCAGTCGGGTGAGCTGGTGGACCCGCTGGCCGCCGACGTCGTCCGTCCCCTGATAGCCGGGCTGGAAGGACAGGCGAGAGAGCGGGCGGACGTTGTGCTGGACCGGTGGGCGCGTGATCCCGACCCTTGGTTGCGTCGCGCAGCCGGGCTGTCACGGGCGGACGGCCCTCAGCCGCCGGCCCGCCGCTCCACCACCGCGTAGGCCTTTTCTTCCAGGAACTCCCAGTCGGTGACCACCATGAACCCGAGGGCGCTGACGCGGTCGTTGAGGACCAGGATGTCGAAGCCGCCGTCCCGGGGCTCGGCGTCCCACGTCGCAACATGGAGTTCCTTGCCCTCAAGGATCAGAAGCTCCGTGTTGACGTCGAAGTCCTCCTGCGGCTGATCGCTCAGCTGGCAGATGGCCACACAATAGTTATGCATTTACGGATTCTGCCTCATGACGGCTGTTACGCCGGGAAGGCGGTGTTGTAGCGGTAGAGGAAGGCAGCCACCTGGTCCCGGTTGACGGGCAATCCGGGCCGGAAGGTCCTGGTGCCGTCGGGTTCCGCCCAGCCGTTGGAGATCCCGTTGGACGCCAGCCATGCGATCTCTGCATAGAAGGCGTTTTGCTGGGAGATGTCGACAAAGGGAGGTGCTGTGGGTGTGTAGGCAGGGCTGCCAGCGAAACGGTACACAAATGCGGCGACCTGATCCCGGTTGACAGCCACTGTCGGGCGGAAGGTCCTGGTTCCGTTGGCTTCAGCCCAGCCGTTGGTGATTCCCTGGGATGCGAGCCACAGGATCTCTTTGTAGAAAGGGGTCTCCGGCGTGACATCCGCAAAGGGGGAACCCGTCGGCGTATAGGCAGGGCTCCCGGCCATCCGGTAGAAGAACGCGGCCATCATGTCCCTGCTGGCGGCCACGCCGGGACGGAATGTACGGGTACCGTCACTTTCGTACCAGCCGCCGGCAATTCCCTGGTTCGCCATCCAGCTGACCTCTGTGTACAGCGCCGAGCCCGGCGGGACGTCAACGAACGAGATAGAGGGCGACGGTGACGGTGAGGGCGACGGTGACGGTGAGGGCGACGGCGACGGAGAGGGTGACGGTGACGGAGAGGGCGACGTTGGGGGAGCGGAGGACTGGCCCAATGCCTGCGCCACGGTGCGGACCGACGTCGTCCCGTTGGCCGTCCGCGCGGCTAGCCACGTGACGAAGGATTCGAACAGTGCGGGAGTGATGGACAGCGTCGGATCCGTGCCCACGGCGATTTCGTGGAAGGTCAGCTGCACCCAGCCGCCGGTGGTCTCTGCGTCGGTGACCCGTGCCTGCAGATCCGCGAGGGTCCACGAGCTGGCCACCTGGTCCGGAGCCTTGGTGACCATTGGATTGCCCGGCGGCAGCGACTCGGCCACAGGGCAGGTGGCACAGCTTTCCGGCGAGCGCAGGTCACCCAGGCCCCGTGAACTGGCGTAGCCGCAATCCCGGACTGCCGACTGGGCGGTCGCGTTCTCTGCGGCAAAGGGATAGGCGAAGTTCCGGACAGTGAAACCCCAGCCCTCAAGCGTCGTCTTGCTGTTGCAGACTTCCGCGCGGGCGGCCGCGGCGCTGAGGGTGGTCAGGTCCGGATGGGTCACGCTGTGGCCGCCGATCTCGTTGCCGTCGGCAGCCAGGGTGTTCAGATTCGCCTGCGTGAGAAAACCGGAGGAACCGATGAAGGAGGTGGTGATGTAGAAGGTTCCCACCAGCCCGTGCGCCCTGAGTACCTGGGCGGCTGCGAGCTGGCTGCCGTTGCCGTCGTCAAAAGTGAGGCTGATGATCGTTGGCTCGGCAGCCTTCGATGAGCTGGCTATGCCAACCACGGTGCTCACCGTGAGCAGCAAAACACCTACGATCGCAGTCCACCGCCGACCGTGCCGGTCCTTGGCGGAAGTGTCCTCCGGAGGGTCCGCCAAGTGCCGAGCTTGACTGCGGACAGGGTGGGTCATCCAGCGCATGATTCCTCCAAGCGTGTGAGTCCCCCCGCAAGAACATGCACGTAGACTACGCCTCGCGGCGTGAAGGCAAAACACTCCATTTGACAAACGGCGAAACCAAGTATAGAGAGGCTCGCTACTCGCATCTGAGCTCCCGCGGCGCTCGCCGTGCCGTTACCGAATCTGGGCCACCACTCAGGCCTGGACCAGAAGCCCGGTGGCAAACATCACCGCCAGCCCCAGAATAATGCCGGCGCTGGTAAGCGGCGTGAAGGTCCTTCCTGCGTGGTCCTTCATCATGGGCAGGAGTTTGATGGCCACCTGGGCCACGGCGCCGGCGCCGACGCCCAGCAGGAAAGCCGACAGGGCGGGCTGGTAGACCGTGGCCCCGATCAGGGCTCCTGCGATGGCCGGGACTCCCGCGATCAGGCCCAGCACCGCCAGGCGTCCGAGGCTGGGCGGTTCCTTTGCCAGGGGTGTGACGATGGCCAGCCCTTCGGTGGTGTTGTGGATGGCGAAACCGACGATCAGCGTGGCCCCGAGCGCGAGCGAGCCGACGCTGTAGGCCGATCCAATCGCGAGGCCCTCGCCGAGGTTGTGAAGTCCGATGCCGATCGCAATTAGCAGGGCGAGCCGCTGGGGCGGCAGTGCCGCGGGCAGGCCCGCGATGCTCAGGTCCTGATGCCTGCGCATCCACGCATCGATGCCCTCCAGTGCCAGGTATGCGAGGAGTGCTCCGAGGAACACCACCAGGGTTCCTCCAAAGGCTCCGTTCTCGGCAACCACGTCCATGCCCTCGAGAGTCGCATCAATGGCCAGGAAACCAAGCAGCCCGATCGTAACTCCGAGCAGGATACGAATCCAGGAGCCAGGGGAGCGTCGGACGAACGGCATCCAGAGCATCCCCAGTGCCACCGGGATGACCCCGACGTAGATGCCCAGCAGGGCCATGAGGCTGAAGAATGAGCTGCCCCGTTCCGGACTGAGGGCAGCGGCGTCGATTTCGGCGGTGATCTTGCCGCCGAGGGAGGTGACCAGGGCCACCTCGTAGGGGTCGCCATCGACCCAGTGGTAGCTGATCGTGAGCGTGGTTGATTCCAGCGGCGCCATGGTCTCGCGCGTCTGCGTGAACGGGGCGTAGTAGTCCGAGATATTGACCTGCGCGATTGCCACCGGGTCCGGGCCTTCGTTGCGGACGGTGATTTCGATCTGGCCGGGCGTGAGGCGGACGTCCTCGACGGCGACCTCCTCCTTGGGCGGTACACCCTCCGAAAGCTGGGCGAGGCCCGGCGCATTCAGGAGCGAGAACAGCCCGAGCAGGATCGCGATCAGTACCAGCGGACCGAGGCCGAGCAGCCAGCGCGGTACCGGCGGCCGGCGGTGCAATTCTGCAGCCTGCGCCCCAGCTGTCTTTTCATCCAGGCTCATGATGCGCCCACCTCAAAGAAGCCCATCCAGCCCAGTTCCGCGAATTCGGTCTTGTGGGCATGGAACATGTATTTGCCAGGGTATGGGAAGCGGAGTTCCACGATGCCGCGCTGGCCCTGGACCTGGGAGATGGTGTCCGTGTATTCGCTGGGCGTCAGCATGGTCCCGGTGGGGTAGTAGTGGAAGAAATTGCCGTGTACGTGGAATGAGTTGATGGGGTCGTACTCGAGGACATTGATCAGGTGGATCCGGACGAGGGCGTTTTGCTTGACCTGCACGGGGAAGTCCATGAAGTGGAACGGCAGGCCATTCACCGAATAGAACTCGTTGTCGTCCCCGCCATCGGTGTTGTAGCCGTTCATGACCATGACCATCTCGTCGTCGGCCTTCGGCCGCCCTTCCTTGGGCTCGATGATGAAGCCACCGTAGAGACCCTTGGCGATGTGCGGGGCCAGGGGCGACTGATGGCAGTGGTAGAGATGCGTGCCGAACGGGGTGGCGTCGAACTCGTAGGTGAAGCTCTGCCCCGGTGCGATGGACCCGGCGCCGATGCCCGGTGTTCCGTCCATTTCCGCCCGGTGGATGCCGTGGAAATGCATCGTGTGGGGGTGGGCCCCGGCGTTCGTGAAGTTGATGCGTAGTGCGTCGCCCTCTCGCGCCCAGAGCGTGGGGCCGGGGATACGCCCGTTGTAGCTCCAGCCCGCGAAAGTGACGCCGGGGGCGATCTCAAAGTCCTTGTCCACCGCGACGATGTCCCACTCACGCAGCGTCCTGCCGTCCGGCAGGGTGCTGGTCTTCCCCCGGTCGAAGTCCCGCAGGATGGCCGTGGGGTCGATGCCGGCCCGTTCGGGCAGGACCGATCCACCGGCGAAGCCGGCATGTCCGGCGTGGCTGACGCCGGTGCCAACGGCCGACGGCGGGTCGCCTGCGCGCGATGTGCCGGAGCCTGTGGCCGTGCCGTTGCCCGAGTGCTGGTCGTGACCGCTCGACGCCGATGCCTGCAGGGCGGAAAAGGCCGGGACAGCGGCAAGGGCGGCTGCGCCGGACAACATGGAGCGCCGGCTAGGCAACGCCCTCGAGGCATTTTTCGGCATACCGATCCTTGTCCATTTAACACTGCAAACATTATTGTTCGTTAAGCCTAACATTTGCCCGTGGCTTGCTACCATGGATGGCATGCCGGTCTCCGATTTGTCCTCAGCCGCCCAGGACTACCTGAAGCTCATCTGGTCAGCCACGGAGTGGTCCGCCACACCCGTGACCGTCGGCGTTATGGCCGAACGGCTGGGGGTCAGGCCGTCCACCGTGTCAGATGGCATCAAGA
The DNA here is from genome assembly GCF_002929335.1 of Arthrobacter sp. Y81. Classification (GTDB taxonomy): domain Bacteria; phylum Actinomycetota; class Actinomycetes; order Actinomycetales; family Micrococcaceae; genus Arthrobacter. The sequence continues at coordinate 237,306 of NZ_PJIL01000003.1, read as the reverse complement.
AGCTGGCACGCCAGGGGCTGGTTGCCCACGCCCCGTACGGAAGCATCGAGCTGACCGACGAGGGCCGGGAGCACGCCGTCGCCATGGTCCGCCGGCATCGGCTCCTGGAGACGTTCCTGGTGGACGTACTCGGCTACGGCTGGGACGAAGTCCACGATGAGGCCGAAGTCCTGGAACACGCGGTGTCGGACAAACTGATTGGACGCCTGGACCGAAAACTTGGTCATCCCACCCGGGACCCGCACGGTGATCCCATACCCACTCCGGACGGAAAGCCCCACCTCCCGGAGGGAACGCAGCTCTCCGCCGCGGCCGCCGGCGGCACGGTGGCCATCACCCGGATCTCAGACGCGGATCCGCAGATGCTGCGCTATTTCACCCAGCTTGGGCTCGCCCCGGATACCAGGCTCACCGTCAGGGAGCACCGGCCCTATGCGGACGTGACCACGATCCGGCTGCATGGGCCCGACCGGGACATCGACCTCGGGGCGTCGGCCTCGGATGCCATCTGGGTGGTGGCCGTCTAGACCGGGGCCGCCGGCTGTTCAGGGCGGCGAGATGGACAGCTGTGCCGTGGCCTCGCCCTGCGCGAACTTGATGCGCAGAAGGGCGCCGCGGGTGTCCGCCGGTACTGTGAAGCGGACGTCGCCCGACTTGCTCGCATCGCCCACCACGAGATCGTTCAGGCCGGAATCGGGCGAATGGTTGATGCCGCCCGCGTTCAGCCTGAACGTTGAGTCCCAGAAGTTCACGTCATACCGACCGTGGTTGGTGCAACGGACAGTGAACGTCAGCGCCACCTTCCCGGCGACGTCGGGGCGCACCCGCGCATCGAGAATTTCATATTCGACGTCGGCGGACCTGTACTTTCGCTCGGCCGGCAAGGCCGCCGTCCACCCCGCACTCTCACCGGCGCCGGTCGTGGTTCCGCTTGGTTGGGGCTGGACGCCGGGCTGTGAAGCGCCGGCTGCGGGGGAGCTGCCCGCCGTGGCGGCGGGACGGCCGCCGTCGAACACTCCGAGTTGCCCCAGCCCCAGCAGCAGCCCCGTCACCGCGGTGATCACCGCAGCGGCAGCCGTCAGCAGACCGGGTAGCGTGGCCCACCAGCTGGTGGGCTTTTCATCCGCCATAGCCTTTCCCCCTCGGTCCCGAGCCAAGGTCAAAGATCAGTGATATCCCCATACTCCTGCCAAGCGGCCGCGAGCGCCAGACGCCGGCCCTGTTGCAGGCGCCCCGACACTCGTACTCTGGTTCTTGGAGGTGATTGCCATGAAGGCAGCCCAGGGAGACCGGATCACGATCCGGGGCAAGACGGTCGAATCGTCGGACCGGCACGGCCAGATTGTTGAGGTCCACGGCGCTGACGGAGCGCCGCCGTATGTGGTGCGTTTCGACGACGGCCATGAAACCACCGTCATTCCCGGCGGGGATTTCATCGTTGACAGGATCCAGCCGCCGCACTGACACGGTCCGGCAGCAGTCAAAAGCTGGACGAACTCCCTGACCCGGAGAAGCTACCGCCGCTGCTGCCGTACCCCGTTGTGCTGCCGTCTCCGCCACGGGCGCTGGCGACGCTGCTCACACCTGTGTTGAAGCCGGCGTTGAACGTGGGAACCGAGAAGAAGTAGTAGGACGGATAGACCGTGCCAAGGATGCTTGGCTCGTAGGCGCGGCCGTACTTGGCCTTGCTTCCGGCCTGCGCGCTCTCCATTTCGTCGCGCATCAGGTCGGCTTCGCGCGCGTTTTTGGCGAAGCCCGCGATGACCGTGTCGGCGTGGTCCTTCAGCAGCTCGGACAGGTGCGTCCGCGCGTCCCGCAACCGGTCCAGGGCTGTTTCCGGAGCGATTGAGCCGTCGGCGAGTTCAGCCGACCACCGCTCGATCTCCCGGTGGCTCTGGTCGCGGAAGGACCGGAGCGCTGCGGCCGTCGCGGAATCGCCTTCGGCGTGCCGCTTGCCGAGCATCTGTTCCAGGGCAGCCAGGTCACTGCGGAAGGGCGCCAGCTGCCGGTCCCACGCGTATGCCCACGCCGACCCCCGATTGAGGAGCGCGTTGGTGTCCGCAATGACGTCGTCCAGCGCGTCGAGCTCAGCGGCGGCGTCGGCAAAGCTTTGAATCAGTTTGAGGTTGGGCCGCCGGCTCATGGCGCGGGGAGTCAGTTCGTGCGCCTGGTTGGATAGTGCGGTGGCAGCGTTGTACTTGTTCAGGAACGTGCGGTGCTTCTCCAGCACGGTGCTGCCGTACCGCGAAGACTCCGGTATGGTCTCGGCATTGAGCTCGGTGACCTGCAGATCCATGCTGACGTTGGCGTAGCTCGCATCACCGCGAGCCAGCTCCTTGCGGCTGTCCGTCCGGGTCCGCCAGCGCACAAGCAGCCACGTTGCGGCGCCGAGTACGGCGGCGGCACCGGCGCTCCAGGCCGTGGCGAGGAAGGCGCTGGAACGGTACCACGGCTGGTTGATCAGCTCGGCGCCGCGCCGGATGCCCGCGATGGTGCCGTCGGTCCACTGGGCGTCACGGAGCAGATCCTTGGATGCGTTCTGGATGTCCTCGCGCTCTTCAACGGAAACCTTGCGGTCCTCGCCCATATAGGTGCCCACATGCCGCCCCACCGGGTCCAGGGCGAAGATGAAGAGGCCGTCCGCCCATTTCTGGCCGTCCCCGCTGATCCACTCCGGATGTTCAGCACGGGCAAAGCGAAGCACCTCCTCGTTGAGGTTGTCCTCCGCCGAACCCCTGTACGTGAAAATGGCAACCCTGGTGGGTTCGTAGAAGTCCAACGACTCCACCGCCGGAATCAGCCGGTTGCGGTCCAGCACTCCGGCGCTGTCTTCCACCACGATCTCAGCCGGCGGCTCCGCACGGGCGGCAGCCGTCCCGCACAGCGGGCCGAGAAGTACCAGCAACCCGGCAGCTAATGCCCTTCGAATGTTTCCTTTTCCCATGAAGCAACGATTGTCTCCGGCGGCGCTGATAGCAACCCCCCGCCGGGAGGGCCGAAAGTACCGTAGCTAGAGGGTGGGGAGTGGTCCATACTGACCACATGGACGCAGCGGCGGGAAAACCGAACAGGATCCTCGTGATTATCGTGGCGATTATTGCCGTCCTGGTGGTGGCGGCCCTGGCAGTGGTTTTCTCGCGGGGAGAACCTGCCCTGCTGGACGAGTCAACGCCACAGGGCGTGGTTCAGCGTTACTCGGCCGCCGTCATCGGCGGGGACGAGACCGCTGCCATGGCGTACCTCACGGAGTCCGCCCGGACCCAGTGCGTCGATTTCGAACGGGCTTCCACGGACAACCTGCGGGTCACGCTGGTTTCCACCACGGAGCGGGCCGCGTCCGCGGACGTGCGGGTGCTGATAGTGGTGTCGAACGGGAGCGGCCCCTTCGGCAACTCCGAGTACGAGACCGAGGACGTCTTCGACCTCGTCAAAACGAACGGCAAGTGGCTGATCGACTCCTCTCCCTGGCAACTCAGGGTCTGCGCGAACCGGGCGGTAAAGCCGTGAGCGCCGCCCGGACGGTGCCGGCGCCGGCGGCCGGGTCCGCCCAGCCCACGGTCCGCCGCCTGATCGTCTACACGCTGCTGTTCGCCTTGGTGGTGGTGGCCGCGATAGGCCTTAGCGGCCTGATGGGACGGCTGCTGGGTGCAGGCACCGTGGTCGCTGGGGGTGACGTGGCGGGCCTGGCCCGTTCGCTCGCATTCACCCTGATCGGCGGCCCCATGGCAGCTGCCCTGTGGTGGTTCGTCTGGCGCCGGCTCGAGGACCCGATGGAGCGGCAGTCCGTGGGCTGGGGCCTGTACCTGACCATCATGTACGCCGTCGCACTCATCACGGCTACATCATGGCTGCTCGGTGCCCTGGCCTCTGTCGCCGGAGGCGAATGGCAGGGGTGGCAGCTGTCACTGTCCAACGGGCTGGTCTGGGCAGGGGTGTTGGCGTGGCACCGCTGGATGCTGCGCCATCCGCGCAAGAGTCCCGTGCTGATGCCGGACGTGCCCATCGTGGTAGGGGCATTCTTCGGGCTCATCATCGGCGTGGGCGGCACCGTTACGGCGATGGCAACGCTTCTGGACACTGCCATCCGTGGCTTCACGGCGTCAGCCTCAGTCGGGGAACCGTGGTGGCGGTCCGTGCTGCAGTCGCTTGTCTGGGCCGCCGGAGGCGGGGCCATCTGGTGGTGGCACTGGATCCACGAAGCCGGACGCCGGCTGAAGACAGGTTTTGCCGATGTCGGGCTGGTGGTGGTCGGTATCCTCGGGGCGATCATCCTGGCGCTTGGCGGCATCGGTACTGTCCTGTTCGTCCTCCTCCGGCTCGCCTTTGACCGCACGGACCCCGTAAGCGAACTCCTTGAACCGCTGGGCGCAGCCATGGCGGCGGGCGCTGTCGGCTCCCTGGTCTGGGCCTACCACCGCGCCGTCTCGCTGGGACGTGCCGCGGCAACCCTGCAGGCAGCGAAGCTGGTGACCTCCGGGGTTGCCCTGGCCGCAGCTGCCACCGGAATCGGCGTTGTGGTCAATTCCGTACTCAGTATCGCGGCCACTCCGCTCGCCGGCAGCGGCACACGGGCGCTGCTGCTGGGTGGCATCAGCGCATTGGCGGTCGGCGGTCCGCTGTGGTGGCTCACCTGGAAGCCCGGAGTCCCGCCGGAACCGACCGAGCTTGGGCGCCGGGGACGGCGGGTGTACCTCATCGCAGTATTTGGCCTGAGCGCGGTGGTCGCCGTCATCACCCTCCTGGTGATCGGATACCGCGTCTTCGAATTCGTGCTCGGCGACGTCTCGGGCGGAAGCCTGGTGGACCGGACCCGCGCACCGCTTGGCCTGCTCGTGGCAACAGGGCTTGCCGCCGGATACCACTTCGCGGTGTGGCGGCACGACCGTGCCCTCACGGCCGCTGCCGCGCCCGCGCGGAAGCGGACCGTCGGGAAGGTGATCCTGGTGACCGCCGGCGACCCGGAACCGCTGGCCCGCGTTGCCGCCGAGGTCACCGGCGCGAGTGTCACCGTCTGGATAAAGGCCGACGCCGGGTCCTCCGATGCAACTGAGGGAACAGCGGATGAGTTGCCCGACCGGCTGGCCAGTGCACTGGACGGCGTCGCCGCGGACCGGGTTTTGGTGGTCACAGGCCCCGGATCCCGCGTCGAGGTCATCCCGCTGGCTCCGGCGTGAGCTAGGAGAGCCCGGACGTCCGCTTGTAGTTGCGCACCGCGTTGTTGACCGTGGGGAAGAAATGGTCGCGGCCGAACCTGCTGCTCACTCCGAACCTGAGCAGGCGGTCCTTAACCGGGCCCTTCAACTCCGCAAAGACCAGGCTGATGCCTTGGCCGGCGAGTTCGTCGTCTAGCTCCACGAGCTCGTCCAACGCGGTGGTGTCCAGGTCCGTAATGGCCTCGGAAGCCACAATCACGCATTTCACCGGTCCGGGGGCGTTGGCCACGAGGCTGCGGATGTGCTCGGCAAACACCTCGCCGTTGGCGAAAAAGAGCGGTGCGTCAAAGCGCGCGATCACCAGTCCGGGGACGCGCTGGCCCTCCGGATGCCTGCTGATGTCGTGGTAGCCCGGGACGTCCTCCAGGCTGGCCAGTTCGGTGCGGTAGGGATCCCATGCCCGCCGGATGAACGCGATCAGGGACAGTGCGATGGCGATGACGATGCCCTGCAGCACGCCCATGAAGGCGACGCCGAGGAAGGTGGCCACAAGGAGCGCCGTTTCCACCCGGCTCATCCGGACCAGCCGGAACAGGGTCTTGACGTCCACCAGCGAGGAGACCGCCACCATGACGACGCCGGCAAGCGTGGCGGTGGGGAGGAAGGCAGTCACGCCGGGGGTTACCAGCATGAACACGATCACCAGGGCCGCGGCCACGATGCCGCTGAACGAGGTGCGGGCACCGGCGTCGAGCGCTATGGGAGTCCGGGACGAGCTGCCGCAGACGGGGAAGCCGCCCAGTAGGCCGCTGGCCACGTTGGCAATCCCCAGTGCCCCCATTTCCTGGTTGCCGCTGGTGTGGATGCCACGGCGGCCTGCGAGGCTTTTGGATAAGGCTGAGGTATCGGCAAAGGCGATGAGCGCGATGCCGGCCGCCGGACCAACGAGTCCTGCAACATCATCCAGGGTGATGCCGCCCAGGGCGGGCGTGGGAAGCCCCTGGGGAAGGGCTCCGACCATGGGCATGGCATCCTTGAGGTCGAAGGCGGCGGCCGCAGCGATGGACGCCGCCACAGCCAGCAGCACGCCGGGCACCCTCCCGGGCAGGAACCGGCCGGCCACGATGATGATCACTGTGGCCGCTCCGAACAGCAGCGCCACAGGATTCACGGCTCCTTGGAGCACTGCCTCCGCCGTACCCGCGGCTGTTGCCTGCAACGAGCCGCCTGACACTTGGATGCCAAGAAGCCTGGGCAGCTGGCTGACCATGACCGCGAGCGCTATGCCGTTGAGGTATCCCACCCGGATCGGCTTCGACAGCAGCCCGGTGATGAATCCGAGCCGGAAAAGCCGGCCGGCGATGAGGAACCCTCCGATCAGGATGGCCAGCATGCCGGCCAGCGCCACGGCATGGTCCGGTTCCCGTCCGGCCAGCGGAAGCACCGCGGCGGCGATCATGGGCGCCAGCGACGAATCCGGTCCCACGATGAGGACGCGGGAAGGGCCGAAGACGGCATAGAACAGCATGGGAACCACCGAGGCGTACAGTCCCGTGACTGCCGGCAGACCGGCGGCCTCCGCGTAGGCCATGCCGGCGGGAATCAGCGCCGCGCTGAGCGCCGCGCCCGCCGCAAGGTCGGCCCTGAGCCACGACCGCTGATAGGTCCGGGCCAGGTCGATGCCCGGTACGGCTTTCAGGATCCAATCGCGGCGCAAATGGTGCCTCCCGGGCTGGTGGTCGGCGTCAGGGCTAAGGCGTTCCCTGGATCGGGCCGGAATCCTGGCCATATTCGGCGGATACCAGGATGGGAAGGTGGTCCGACGCGCCGCGCGGCAGGGTCTCCACGTTCTCGATGTCCAGCCCGAGGGAGGTGGCAAAGTCGAAATGCCCCTTGAAGACCTTGTACCTCGTATAGGTCCGCCGGTCACTGAGCGAGAGCTCGTAGCCGGAATTTTTCATGTGTTCCGTGAGGTTCTTCGTGAAGAAGGGGTAGTTGAAGTCACCCACCATAAGAGTCATCAGTCCGCTGCCCATGCCGAGGAGCTCCGCGTGTGCCGCCTTGATCTGTTTCCGGCGCAACGAATTGGAAGCCGTCAGGGGCGCCGCGTGGAAGGAAGCGATCACCAGCTCATGGTCCGTTTCGTTGTCTACGACCCTCGTGCCGATCAGCCGCTCATGCGCCGGTGCCAGAACCCGGTCGTGCAGTGATTTCTTCAGGGCGAAAGTGTTGGTTTCGAAGGCCGTGAAGCGGTCCATCCGGTAGTAGATGGCAAGTCCCAGCCTGTTGCCCTTGGTCGAATCGGCCAGGTGCAGGGGCCCCAGCGTGTCCGGTAAATCCGTAGTGTCGCACTCCTGCAGGCACAAGGCATCTATCCCGAAGTCGCGGGCCAGATCGAGCAGTTCGCCGCGCGCCGCGTGCTTTCGAAGGTTGTAGCTGATGACCCGTATCAGGGGAATACCTCTTCCGAGCGTAGTTAGGAGAACCAGTTCCTGAGTCTAGTCCGAAAGGGTGCCGCGCACAGGAAGACAGCACTGAAAGACGGCACACGGGAACGGCGGGGGACGCGGCCAAGCCGTCGTCCCCCGCCGTTATCCTGTGGCGGGCCGGTTAGCGGCCGCCGGGACCGCGGGCCGCCGTGTATTCGCCGGCGGTCACGGTGCCCTGCTCCTGTGCGCCGTCGAGAGTTCCGTCTCCGAGACCGGCGGTGACCTGGGCCGTCCCGCCGGTGTACACCGTGTATTCCTCACCGGCCGTGATGGCTGCGGAGGAGAAGACCAGCGAGGCTGCCTGCTTCGCCGTCACGAAGGTCGCCACCACGGCGCCGCTCGAATCCGCGAGCTGGAAGGTGGTGCCGGCCGGAAGGGCAGAGCCGAAGGTCAGCTGGACGCCGGACTGCGATGAGGACGTTCCGGGCGTCACTGCCATGCCGGAGCTTCCCGCGGCCGCGACTGTTCCGCCGTTCACCACGAGTTCGCCGTTGACGTCCAGCGCACCGTTGCCGTCGTTGGTGGGCCCGTTGACCACCACCGTGCCGCCGGTGATCGTGGCGTTGCCGTTGGAGTCCAGGCCGTCGCCCTGCGAATTGATGGTCAGCGAGCCGCCGGTGATTTCCACGGTGTAGTCGCCCGCGGCCATCTCACCGCCGCCCATTCCGCCCTGCGAATCGGTGCTGCCAGAGCTGCCGCCGGACGCGTTGACGCCGTCGTCGTTGGACGTGACGGTGGCCGTGCCGCCGGAGATCATGATGTGCTGGGCTTCCAGGCCTTCTTCGGACTCTTCCACCGTGGCGGTGCCGGCGGCGATGGTGAGCGTGTTGAAGGCCTTGATGCCGTCGTCACCGGCGCTTACGTTCAGGGTGCCGCCGTTGATGAGCACCCAGCCGCGGCCTTCATCTTCCTCGTTCTCCGACTTGAATCCGTCGTCGCCGGCCGTGACCTGGTAGTCGCCGTCGAGGAGCACGGCGTAGTCCTTGCCCACGATTCCGTCATCCGCGGCATCCACCTTCACGGTTCCGGCGGCCAGCACCAGGCCGTCCTTGGAGGAGATGCCGTCGTTGTACTTCCCGTCCACTGTGAGCGAGCCGGTGCCGGCGATGGTGAGGTCCGCCATGGAGTAGAGCGCGGCATCGGGGGCGTCCTCGCCCTGGTCTGCGTACGTGGCAGCGTCGCTCAGGGTGTTGGACGTGCCGTCTTCGAGGACGACGATGGCTTCGTTGGCGCTCTGCACCACAAACGGGGAGCCGGTGGAGCTGGTTATATCCGCGCCGTCGAGGATGATGCGCACCACGGCTTCCTCACCGGCGGCGACCACTACCTGCCCGTCCGACAGCGATCCGGTCAGGCGGTACGTGCCGTCCGCGCTGATGGTGACAGTGCCGCCGTCGACCTTCACAGCGTCCGACGACGTGCCGGAGGCCACAGTGCTGGCGCCGTTCGCCAGGGTCACGGCTACTTCCGACGCCGCGTCCCAGGTGAGGTCGTCGGCGTCGTAGTGGGTGTCCGCCGCGAGGGTGTCGAGGGAGACGGCCTCGGCGGTTCCGGACGACGCTGCCGTGCCCGAGGTTGTGGTGCCGGTGATGGAGGTGCCGGTGGATGCCGTGCCGGCGGCGGAGCAGCCTGCCAGTCCCACGGCGAGGGCGAGGGCGGTGACGGACAGGGCGGTGCGGAAGCGTTTCATGGTGTGTTCCTTCTGTGAAGTATTCGGGGGAGCAGTAGGTCAGGCGGCGGGGCGGAGAGCCAGGTTCCGGCGCAGTGTCCGGTTCCAGCGGTTGGCCGGCAGGTCAGGGCAGAGCGCCGCCATGCCGGTGGCGAACTTGGAGATCCGGGAGGGCCGCACTCCGTGTGCCCAGAGGTGCCGGTCCAGCGGGCCGGCCGTCGATCCGGACTTGGTCTCGAGGATCACGGCGCCGTCCAGTACCCAGGCCTGCTGGCCGGGGCGCTGCCAGGTCACGTCCGTGTCGATGGTGGCCCGGCTGCCGGATTCGGGCAGGTACAGCGTGGTGCGGAAGTAGCGGGTTTCGAGCACGGGCCCCAAAGGTCCGGAGGGCACGTCCCCCACCGCGGCGGCGAGGGTTTCGTGGACGTAGTCCAGGCCTTCGGCCGTCAGCCGGGCGCGGTCGCTGAGGTCGTAGGGGATGCGTTCCTTGATCGTGGCCTCGCGGGCGCCTTCCGTCTTGACTTCCAGGAAGCTGATGGCGCTGTCCACATAGGTCCTGGTGCGGATCTTGTAGCGGCGACGGCGGCCGTGGGCCGCCATTAGGTAGCTGTCCAGCTGCGCGGTGTCGAAGTACACCGAGTCGTAAGCGAAGCAGCGGGAGCCGTCCATCTCCAGCACCCGGACCTCGGCGTCGAACGTGGCCAGTAGCTGCTGTGCCAGCGTCTCGGGGACCACATACTTGCGGTCCACCCGGGTCTGCAGTGCGGCTTCGGCGTTCAGTTCGTCCAGCCCGACCGGCGGCAGCAGGCGCAGGGTGCCCAGGACGCCGGCTTGCGCCGGGGCGCTCATGCCGCACCTGCCGAGGCATGGACAGGGTCCGCCGCGTGGCGGGCAGCCGCCGTCGGGAAGGGGGCGAGGTCTGCCGGTTCCATGACGGGGGTCCCGGCCGACGGGATTTGCAGGGCGGCAGGGCCGGCGGGGAACGCTGCCGGAACGTAGGCGTAGCGCACATCGACGACCGTCTTGTCGTTGACGAGGTCCAGCTCCTGCACGGTGGCCGAGTGGACCTTGCCGTGGACCACCTCTTCGAGCCGGGCGTAGAGTTCCTCATCCACGGCGATGGCACGGTCGAGGATCACTGTCTGGTGGCGGTAGGCCGGCAGGACCCGTGAGTGGTCGCCCACGAACATCACCAGCAGGATCATGGCCATCAGCGCCAGCGGCAGCCACACGGGGTCGATTCCAAGGCCGGCGATCAGGCCAAGGGCCAGGGCTGAGAAGTAGTACGCAACCTCGTGCTGGGCCAGCTCAGTGGAGCGGAGCCGGATGATGGACAGGACGCCGAAGAGGCCGAGTCCCAGGCCGACGCCGGCGGCGGAGCCGGAGAGTGCGGCGGCAACGGCCATGACGCCGACATTCATGCCGAGGTAGGACACCACCAGGTCGCGGCGCCGGTGCCGGCGCAGGTAGAGGGCGAAGGTCAGGATGCTGATGGCGGCCAGGTCGGCGGCGATAAGGATGAGCGGTGTCATGGAATTCTCCGGAATCTGATTGGTGGATTGGTCTTTACGATCCCCGGCCAAACTGTGCAGGTGCTGTGACGGAACCTAGGCCGGAATATGAGTGTCGGCTGAGCGTTCCTTGCGGGTTTCCTCCGCGGGTTTGGCGGCGCGCTTGGCGAAGAGAAGCCGCTGCTGTACCGCGTAGCTGACGGCCAGCAGGGCGACTTCAGCGAGGATCTTGGCGGCCAGCGGGGGCAGGGACACCGCGTCAAGGACTGCGATGAGCGCGAAGTTGGCGGCAAGCAGCACCAGTACCAGGCTGAAATAGCGGACACCGGTTTGCGCTGCAGGCTTCTCCCGGCCGTGCCGGAACACCACCCTGCGGTTGACGGCGAAGTTGATGGCCGAACTCACGGCCCGGGCGCCGACCACCGCAAGCAGCAGCGAGTCGGCGGCCGCATTGAGGATCAGGAACATCACGGTGTCCACCAGGAACGCCGTGAACGAGGACGCCAGGAATTTCAGCAGCGGCGCATAGATCCGGGCGGAGTCCGCCAGCGGCCGGAAATGCGACCCCGCATTGTGATCCAGGTACACCGTGGCGATGTCCACGCTCCTGATCGCGTAGCCGGCCTGCCTGGCCTCGAGCAGGAGATTCAACTCGTACTCGTAGCGCTCGCCGTGGACGGACCGGAGCCAGGGGAGCATGGAGGCGGGGTAGCCGCGGAGGCCGGTCTGCGTGTCGGCAATGCGCTCGCCGGTGGCCAGGGTGAACAGCAGCCTGGTGGCGTTGTTGCCGAACCTGCTGCGGGCGGGGACGTTGCCGGTGAAGCTTCGGGTGCCCAGCACCATGGCCGTTGGGCCGCCCTGTAACGGGCTGCTCTCGGCCGCGGCACTTTGTACCGGGTCACCCGATACCGCGGCCGCCACGCGAAGGATGTCCACGATGGTGTGCTGGCCGTCGCTGTCGGCGCAGACCACGTTCCGGCCGGGCAGGTGGTCCGCAATGAAGCCGAAACCGGTCTTGAGGGCGAAGCCCTTTCCCCGGTTGCGGGAGTATCCGATGACGTGGCACCCAAGCGCCCTGACGCCGTCGAACACCTCGCGGTATGCGGGGCCGCTGCCGTCATCGACCACCACCACGGTGGCCCACGGTTCGGTCTCCCGGATGGAGCGGATCAGGGCGGGCAGTTGCCGGTCCGGCTCGTAGGCCGGGATCAGGATGATCATGGCCGGCCTCTACTGCGCGATGTAGAGGATGTCGGAGGTGCCGCGTTCCTTGTTTTCGCCCAGCGGGTTGTTGACCAGCTCCCCGTTGAAATACATGGTGGAGGATCCGCCGCCGTCGATGTTGTACGCCGTGGTGGCGCCGAGGTCCTGCATGATCTGCGCCAGCCCGGTCATGGTCACGCCCGAGCTGTAGCCGGGGCTGCGGCCGTCCACCACCACGAACACCAGGTGGTTTTCGTCGATGATGCCGACGGCGGTGCGGGGCTGCTCGCCCTGGATGGAGTGGTTGCCGAAGTTGGTGTCCACCTCCACGTCCTCGATGCCGTCGGCGATCTCGCCGTCGTCCAGCAGGGACGGGCCGAAGGAGAGGGTGTTCCAGACGCCGTCCGCCAGCAGCTGCTCGGCGGTGGTGGCGGTTTCGTCGTAGACCTTCACGGTGCCGTCGCGGTAGAAGGCCAGGCCCTGCCGGGCGCCCTCGTCGCGGAACACCACGCCGTTGCGGATCACGATGCCGGTGTCGCGGAAGCCGTAATAGTCGCCGTTGATGGCGAACACCGCGTTGTTGTCTTCGGCGATCGCGGAGGTGGTCTCGGTGATGTTCTCGCCGAAGCTGTTGTTGGCGAACGCGGACTGCAGTGTGGTGGCGTCATCCAGCACGACGTCGGCAACGTAGGTGGTGACGGTGCTGTCGCCGCTGCCGGTGGTCACTGTGGAGATATTGATGTCGGTGCTGTCCGAGGCGTAGGAAGTGTCCGTGGTGACGGCGGCGGTGCTGCCTGGTTCGCGGGTGGACTCACTGGTGGTGCCCGCCGTGGTCCCGGTCTGGCTTGCCTGGTAGGCGGAGACGTCCGAGATTTCCACGTGCTGGACCACAAAGCGGTCCAGTGCCCACGAGGTGGCCCCGCCGGCTGAAAGTGTGAGGGCAACGGCCCCGGCGACGACGGCGCGGCGTACGCGGCCGCCTTTACGGTGTTGGTTCTTGGGAGGAGTCATGCATTATTTCTAGGCTCCGGACTTATACCGGCCATGAGGTCAGGATAAGAGGAAGCTGTGAGACCAGCGCCAGGACGTTTGGGCGGCTGCAGCCCGAGGCCCGGGGTCCGCCGCAGGCGATAGTGTGTTCTGGGATCATCACCAAGCGCGCGAAAGGGTCGACGTTGACTGCAGCACTTCCGGAACTTGCCGAGGGCGACTTCTACTACGAGTCACTGGGAGGCGGGCGTTTCCGTTCGACCATTCACGCCCAGGGTGCCTGGAACGAGCACGAACAGCACATGGCGCCGGCCTCGGGACTCATGGCGGATTGCCTGGAGCGGCACAACCCGCGGGACGATGTCCGGATGGCGCGCCTGAGCTACGAGATCCTGGGACTGATCCCGGGCGGCGAATTCGAGGTGGTCACCACCACGCTCCGGCCCGGACGCACCATCGAACTGCTGCAGGCGGAACTCGTTGCGGACGGGCGCGTGGCGATCCGCGCCACGGCCTGGCGGCTGATTACGTCCGACACAACGGCTGTCGCAGCAATCGAAGACGGCCGGATTCCCGGGCCGGACGAGTGCTCACCGTACGACGGTGCCAGCGTCTGGCCGGGAGGCTACATCCGTTCCCTGGAAATGCGCGTTGCGGACGGGCACCGTCCGGGCTCCGGGAAGGTCTGGCTTCGCACCGGACACCCGCTCACGGATACCGCGGACAGCGGGGACGTGGCGCGGCTGATGGGGCTGGTGGATACCGCGAACGGAATAGCGGCCCGCGTCCCCCCGGGAAGGGACAGCTACGCCTTCCCCAACCTGGACCTGCAGATCCATATGTACCGGAAACCCGCCGGCGACTGGCTTGGCCTGGACAACGCGGTCTCCTTCGGCGCAGACGGCATCGGGCTGACGTCCACGGTGCTCCACGACCTCAGCGGACCCTTTGGCCGGGCCGAACAGATCCTGACCATCCGCAGGACCTAGCTCCGCGGAATGTGGTTCCGGGGCGCTCAGTTCCCGTGGAAGACGAGCCAGCCGGCCAGCGTGGCCAGGGCCGTCAATGCTGCGCCCCAGAGGATGTCCACGACAATGAGCTGCAGCGGCCAGGTCTTCAGCGTCGCGGCATTGGTGAGGTCGTACGTGGCGTAGGCGAACGCGCCCAGTGCGGCGCCGTAGCCCACCGCGCTGAGCCAGCTGCCGGCGTCGAGCGCGGGACGCAGTGCGAAGAACACGATGCCGGCAATGTAGATCACGTAGAACACCACCGCGTACCCTAGATTGGGCCGGTCGGCCAGCAGTTCACCAATCTGTCCGCGGTAAAACGGGTTCATCGTCTTGAGCCAGATGGCATCGATGACGGCGAACGCGGCGGCGACGACCAGGAATTGCAGAATGACCATAAGGGAGCTTAGCAAGATGCAGCACGCGGCCGGCGCACCAGCCACGCTGACCATCGTCCGGCAGGAGGAGTCGCTGGGGGCGGCCCGGGACCTGGAATTCGGCATTGAACTGCTGGGGATGGCCAAGACCGGCAGGACCGGCCCGACCCTGCGTTTGTACCGTCCGGCGCCCACAGTGGCCTTCGGCCAGCGGGACGCGCACCTCCCCGGCTTTGAGGCAGCGGCCCGGGCCTGCCGGGAGCTCGGTTTTGAGCCCTTGGTCCGGAAGGCCGGCGGCCGGGCGGCGGCTTACCACGAGGGAACACTGATCGTCGATCACGTGGAACCGCATGCCGACGCCATCGCCGGCGCCAAAGGGCGTTTCGCCTTCTTCGGCGAGATGCTGGCGGGTGCCCTCCGCAGTGCGGGAGTCCACGCCGCCGTCGGTGAAATCCCGGGCGAGTACTGTCCGGGGGAGTTCAGCGTCCACGGCCAGGACCCGGCCGATCCGCAGCACAGGGTCAAACTGATCGGCACAGCCCAGCGCGTTGTGTCCGGCGGGTGGCTGTTCAGCTCGGTCATCGTGGTGGAAAACTCCGGGCCGATCCGCCGTGTTCTGGAAGCCAGCTATGCCGCCCTTGGACTGGACTGGGACCCGGCCACTGCGGGCGCCGTCGACGACCTCGTCCCGGGACTCGACGTTGCGGCAGTCGAGGCGGCGGTTATTGACACGTATGCCGGGTACGCGCAGCTGGAGTATGCGGACTTCGCCAGCCTGCGCGGCTAACTGCCTGTGCGCTGGCGGACATGCAAAAGGCCGGGCACCCAGGTGCCCGGCCTTGCTTTTTGAACAGCTTTACGCCGGACGGGGCCTAGGCCGCGAGCCGGCTCTTTACTTCGGCCGCCGACGGGTTGGTGGCGGCGGTGCCGTCCGGGAAAAGGACGGTGGGGACGGTGCGGTTGCCTCCGTTGAGCTGCTCCACGAGATCGGCGGTACCTTCAACTTCTTCGATGTTGATCTCGGTGTAACCGATGCCCTGGGCGTCCAGCTGCTTCTTCAGCCGGTTGCAGTAACCGCACCAGGTGGTCGAAAACATGGTGATGGTGCCGGATTCGGGAGTGAAATCCACGGAGTTCTCCTCAAGCTCGTTGTTGCTCGTCGTAATCAAAGCAGATGTCTCTACCCTCAACCGTAACCCGGTGGCCGCTATTCCCGCGGCGGCGGGCCCTCCCCGTCCCCCACGATGACGGCCGATGACGGCCGATGACGCCGGGTGACACCGACTGCGGGCGGTGGCATGCTGGTGCCATGTGTGGACGCTATGTGATGGCCAGGGCGGTCGGGGACCTGCTGGCAGAGTTTGACGCTGAATTGGAAGAGGAGCTTGTGGTTCCGCCGTCGTGGAATGTGGCCCCTACCGCTGATGTGCCCATCCTGTTGGAGCGGCTGGTGGACGGCAGCCCGGTCCGGCAGCTGCACGTGGCCCGCTGGGGACTCGTGCCCTCCTGGGCCAAGGATCCTTCCATCGGCTCGAAAATGATCAATGCGCGGAGCGAGAGCGTCCTGGAGAAACCGGCCTTCCGCAAGGCAACGAGGTCAAGACGCTGCGCTGTGCCGGCGGACGGCTATTACGAATGGAAGGGTGAGGGGCGCAGCAAGCAGCCCTATTACGTGCACCCGAAGGACGGCATGCCGCTGGTGTTCGCCGGGCTGTATGAGTGGTGGAAGGATCCGTCCAAGCCCGAGGGCGACCCGCACCGCTGGATGTTGTCCACCTCCATCATGACCACCGACTCGCCGCCCGAGGGCTATGCCGGCGGGATCCTCGCCGAGCTTACTGCCCTGCACGACCGGGTGCCGCTGCCCATGGACCGCACCACCATGCAGGCATGGCTGGACCCCCAGGCGGATGACGCCGCCGGTCTGGTGGACCTGGTGAGGGCAGGGGCGCACGACGTCGCCGAAGGCTGGACGATCGATGCCGTTGGCACCGCCGTCGGGAACGTCAGGAATGATTCAGCGGAACTCATCCAGCCCGTGGCAGGCCTGTTCTAGGCGGGAGACTTTTTGGGCGCGCCTCAGACCGTGACTGTGCCGCCGGCGTCAACCGACCACGTGGGATTGAAGGCGATTTCCCAGCGGAAGCCGTCCGGATCCGCGAAGTACCCGGTGTAACCGCCCCACGGCTGGGTTTTCGGCCGGCCCACGACCGTTGCCCCCGCGGCCTCGGCTTCAGCCATGACCCGGTCAACGTCCGCCGCGCTGCCAACGTTGTGGCTCAGGGTGATGCAGGGGATCCCGGCGGGGCTGTCCACGGAAGCCTCGGCCTGCATCTGGCCTGCATCCCAGAGGGAAAGAATGAGGCCGTGGTTTGCCTGGATGAACACCACGTCGCCGGGGACTTCCCGGTGCACCGGCCAACCCAGGCCGTTGACGTAGAACCTGCGTGCGGCGTCAACACTACGGACGCCAAGTGAAATGAAGTCGACTCGAGGCTGCATTCTTAGATACTGTCATGCACATGCCCACAAATCACGGACACGACAAAGACGCCCAGGCCGACAGGGAGCAGCTCGCAGCTGTCCGCGTGGCCGTCGATGAGGTTGATGAGCAGATCGTCACCCTGATTGCGCGCCGTGAACGCCTGATCCGGATTTCCGGCACCCTCAAGGGCGATGACGCAGAGGTCCGCGCCCCCGGCCGGGTGGAGAAGGTCATCGAGCATGTCCGTGCCGCCGCGGAGAAGAAGGACATCGACCCGGACATCGTGGAGAAGACCTACCGTGCCATGATCACGGCCTTCACTGAACTTGAGATGAAAGTGCACAACGCCAACAGCTAGCGGCGTTGTGCGCGGGCGCTATGCCGGGCTGACGTCCGGGCGTATCTAGAGGGATTCCTCCACGGGTACGTTGGCCTGGAAGTCCCTGCCGTCGGCTTCGCTGAAAGCGGTCATGAGGTGACCCTTCTCCAGCCCCAGGACGGTACTCATGGGAAAATTCCCGGTAATGGTGCTGCCTGAATGTTCCACGCCGCCGAGGTCAAAATTCTCCTCGGTGCCGTCATGGCTGAAGCAATAGAAGGACACGGCTTCGCCGTTCATGAACTCGATTCCCATTCTTCGCTGATGGGAATGATCCGGCGTGGCGGCCACAAGGCCCACCACGTAGGCGCCCGCCCCGGGGATATTCCCGTCTATAGCAAAAGTCGCCACCAAGGTGGAGTCCTTGGCGGCGATGGATACATGCTTCAGGAGTGCGTTATGGGAGCTCATGGCTCCATCCTTCCCCCTGCGCTCCCGTCCGTCCACCCCTGATCTAGGTTTTGTCACCGCCCCGGCGTAGACTTGATTTATTCGAAGATATATTCGAACGAATCATTTCAAGTCTCTTCCTGCCACCCGCCACGGTCACCCGTTGCGGGGCGGGAAGGGTGTTCCGGGAGGCGCCCATGGGCATGTTCAGCGAGGGTGTCGATGTCATCTGCACGCCCGCCGGCCAGCCGCTGGAACTCACCTGGGCCGGAAGGCAATACACGGTCTGCGCCGAACCCGTGCGCTGGTATGAACGGCGCCAGTGGTGGGCAGAGGAAACCCGGGCGCCCCTTGGTACCGGTCCGGGTCTGGTGGATCACGAGATCTGGCGCGTCCAGGTCCGGCTTTCCGATGCCAAGGCCGCGCCGGACCCGGAAACCAGCCTCACTCTTGACCTGACACGGAGCATCAGCAGCGGACGCTGGAGGCTGCTGCGGATCCACGATGCCCTCCGGCCGCAATCAGCATGAGCTTCACCCATCTCCACGTGTCCACCGCCTTCAGCGCGCACTACGGCGTCTCCTGGCCGGATGAGCTGGCGCAGTCGGCCGCCGCAGACGGCGCCACGGCGTTGGCCTGCACCGACAGGGACGGACTGTACGGCACCGTCAAACACCTCAAAGCCTGCATGGCGGCGGGACTGGATCCCGTCGTCGGGGTTGACCTTGCGGTCTTCGACGACGACGGCGACCTCCGCACCCAGCTCGCGGGCCGCGTCGTCGTGCTCGCCCACGGAAACAACAAGGGCGCAGGCTACCGCGCCCTCTGCCGGCTTATTTCGGATGCCCATGCCCGCACCTCCGGCAAGGCCGGGGGAGCAGTACCCGTTGCGGTGACCCGCGCCGAACTCGCTTCAAGGACCCTGCATCCGGAGACACTGGAGCCGGTCCTGACCGTCCTGATCGGACCGGATTCCGACGTCGGGAGGGCAATGGGCGGCCGCCGGTACCTCCGCCCCCGCACCCTTTTCAAGCAGTGGCTGGAGAGTATGCCCAAGGGCACAGTGGCCGCAGAAGTGGTGTCACACCTCAGCGCCCCCGGTGAGCCGCTGAGCACCGCCCACGCCGTGCGCATGCTCAAGCTCGCTGCCGAGCACGGCGTACCCGCTGTGCTGACCAACGCCGTGCGGTACTGCGGGGAGGACGGGGCGGCGACGGCGGATGTCCTGGATTCAGCCCGCACCCTGAAGTCGCTGCCCGAGCTGACCGCGGAGCCACTGCTGCAGCCGAACGGCCAGGGCTGGCTTAAATCGGCGGCCCAAATGCTCCAGCTCGGCAAGGAGATCATCCATTCCGCAGGCTACGGGGCCACCGACCTCACCAGGCTGCTCGGCCAAACCGAGGCGCTCGCGGACCGCTGCCGGATGGATCCCGTCACGGACATGGGATGGAAACAGCCCGTTGTTCCGGAGGCAGCTGTCATCGGCATCGACGGCGACCCGCTGGTTGAGCTGACCCAACGCTGCGAGGCGGGAATCGTCCGGCGGTTCCCTGGGATATCGGGTCGGGCTGAAGCGCAACTGCGGGCACGGCTGGACCACGAACTGCGGATTATCGCCAACCTTGGCTTTGCCTCCTACTTCCTCACCGTCGCAGAGGTATCCCGAATGATCCTGGATATGGGGGTCAGGGCTGCCGCCAGGGGATCCGGCGCCTCCAGCCTGGTCAACTACCTGATCGACATCAGCCAGGTGAACCCCCTGCAGCACGATCTCATCTTCGAACGGTTCCTCTCCCGTGACAGAGCCACCCTTCCGGACATCGACATCGACGTCGAAAGTGCCGAGCGGCACAACGTCTACCGAAGGATCTTTGACCGCTTCGGGGCGGAACGGGTCACCCTCATGAGCATGCAGAACGGGTACCGCGCTCGCGGTGCCGTCCGCGACGCCGGGCTGGCGCTGGGCATGGACGACGGCGATATCGGCGAAATCGCCAAGCAGCTGTGGCGCTTCTCGGCCAGGAAATTCCGTGAAGCCCTGGTGGAGAAGCCGGAGCTGAAGGAATTCGCGGGCCGGGTGGAGCAGCGCGATTTCGCAGAAAACCAGCAGCTGGACCTGCTCGTAGACCTGACCGAGAGGCTCGACCGTCTGCCAAGGCACATCTCCATGCATCCCTGTGGCGTGATCCTTGGCGACGCCACTCTGCTGGACCGGACACCCGTCCAGCCCAGCAGACTTGGCCTGCCCATGAGCCAGTTCGACAAACACGACATGGATCCGATGGGCATGCTCAAGCTGGACGTCCTGGGCGTCCGGATGCAGAGCGCCATGGCCTTCGCCGTCAGGGAGGTCATCCGGCTGCACCCCTCCAAGGCCGAGGTGGTGGCTGCCGGCGCCCATCCGGTGGGCCCGGAGGGCACGGGGCCTGACTACATCGCCGCTGACGGGCACATCGACCTCAACGCCGTGCCGCTGGATGACGAACCAACCTATGAACTGATCCGCAGCACCCACACGCTGGGCTGTTTCCAGATCGAATCACCCGGGCAGCGGGAACTGATCGGCAAGATGGCGCCGAGGGAATTCAACGACCTCATCATCGACATTTCCCTGTTCCGGCCCGGACCCATGAAATCGGACATGGTGCGCCCCTTCCTGGAACACCGCCACGGTTTTGCGCCTGAGGTCTATCCGCATCCGGACCTCAAGCCCGTGCTCCAGGAAACCCACGGCGTCACGGTCTTCCACGAACAGATCCTGAAGACCTTCGATGTCATGACAAAGTGCGGGCTGGCCCGGGCTGATGAATTCCGCCGAGCCTTGGGGAACGAGTTCCTTGAACCCAAGGTGGAGGAATTCTTCCGCAAGGAAGCCCGGGCAAGGGGCTACACCCCCGAGGTGGTGGACAAGGTCTGGGGGACGCTGAAGGCCTTTGGCAGCTTTGGCTTCTGCAAGGCACACGGGGCAGCCTTCGCCGTGCCTACCTATCAGTCGGCCTGGCTGAAGGCCCACCACCCGGAGGCTTTCCTGGCCGGGTTGTGGGAACACGATCCGGGCATGTACCCCAAGAGGCTCCTTGTGGCTGAAGCCCGGCGGCTGGGGATCCCCATCCTGCCCCTCGACATCAACAGGAGCCAGGCGGTATATCGCGTCGAACGTGTGGAATCCGGACCGGACAGCGGGAAGCTTGGCATCCGGCTAAGCCTGAACGGCATCTACGGACTTTCCGGTGCTGAACTCAAAAGGATCGTGGCAGGGCAGCCCTATGACTCGCTGGCCGACCTTCGTGCCCGCTCCCGGCTGAGTAAGCCAAGCATCAAACGGCTTGCCCAGCTGGGAGCATTCGACTCACTGCATCGGGAGTCCGGGGGAGCAGCCAACAGGGCTGACCTCGTCCAACACCTGCAGGCCCTCCAGAACCGTCCTTCCAAGAAAGGCGTTGAGGTCATAGACGGCCAGCTTTCCCTGCCCCTGGGCGATGTTGAACTCAGGAACCTGAAAGCTGAACTTCCCGCACCCACCATGGTGGAGAACGTCAGGGCTGAACTTGACCTGATGGCGGTGGATGTCAGTGAACACCTGATGTCCAGCCACCGGCCCCTGCTGGACCGGCTGGGCGTCACCACGGCGGATAAGCTCCTGGGGCTCCGGAACGGCACTGAAGTGCTGGTCGCCGGTGTCCGGATCGCCACCCAGACTCCGCCTATGCGGGGAGGCCGCCGCGTGGTGTTCATCAGTATCGATGACGGCACCGGCTGCGTGGACTCAGTGTTCTTCCACGAAGCCCAGGAGCTGGCCGGCCCGTTGCTGTTCGGCACCCGGCTGCTCCTTATCCGGGGCAACACCCGCCGGACCGGACCCCGCGGAATCAGCATCAGTGCCACCATGGCCTGGGACCTCAGCCGCACCGAGACGCTGCCGTTCCCGGAAAAACAATCCACTGACCAGAGGGAACAGGACCTGCAGTTACAGGGGCCATTGGATGGAATCAGCCGCAACCTGGCCATCACCGGACTGGGCAGCTGACCTGCACCTCAGGACAGTGAGCGGCACGTGCCGCTTTGGTCGGCCTATCTCCCAACCGATAGCATGGACGAGGCTGGCTGTGGTCCCCGTACGCCACAAGCTACGAAGCCTTAACTTTGAATAGGAGACACCCGTGTCAGATGCCCAGAAGATCACCCTCATCGTCGACGGCGAAGAGACCAAGGTGACTACCGGGACCACCGGCGCGGAACTCTTCTTTGAGCGCCGCGACGTCGTTGTTGCCCGTGTAAATGGCGAACTGAAAGACCTGGACCAGCCGCTCCCCGACGGAGCGGACATCGAAGGTGTCACCATCGATTCCCCGGACGGCCTCAATGTCCTCCGGCACTCGACTGCCCACGTCATGGCCCAGGCCGTGCAGCAGCTGCGCCCGGACGCCAAGCTGGGCATCGGCCCCTACATCACTGACGGCTTCTACTTCGACTTCGACGTCGCTGAGCCGTTCACCCCGGAGGACCTGAAGGCCCTGGAAAAGATGATGCTCAAGGTCATCAACCAGAACCAGAAGTTCGTCCGCCGCGTGGTGTCCGAGGACGAGGCACGCGAAGCGATGAAGGCCGAGCCCTACAAGCTCGAACTGCTGGGCAGGAAGAACGACGCCGCGGACGCCGGCGAAGGGGTCAACGTAGAGGTCGGTGCCGGAGACATCACCATCTACGACAATGTGGACCGCAAGAGCGGCGACACCGTCTGGTGCGACCTGTGCCGCGGCCCGCACCTGCCCAACACCAAGCTCATCTCCAATGCCTTCGCCCTGACCCGGTCCTCGGCCGCCTACTGGCTGGGCAACCAGAACAACCAGCAGCTGCAGCGCATCTACGGCACTGCCTGGCCCACCAAGGACGCCCTCAAGGCCTACCAGGAGCGCATCGCCGAGGCCGAGCGCCGCGACCACCGCAAGCTGGGCGCCGAGCTGGACCTGTTCTCCTTCCCGGACGAGCTGGGTTCCGGCCTGCCGGTGTTCCACCCCAAGGGCGGCATCATCCGCAAGGCCATGGAGGACTACTCCCGCCAGCGCCACGTGGACGCCGGCTACGAGTTCGTCTACACCCCGCACATCACCAAGGGGCACCTCTACGAAGTCTCGGGCCACCTGGACTGGTACAAGGAGGGCATGTTCCCGGCGATGCACATCGATGCGGAACTGAACGAGGACGGCACCGTGCGCAAGCCCGGCCAGGACTACTACCTGAAGCCGATGAACTGCCCCATGCACAACCTGATCTTCCGCTCCCGGGGACGCTCCTACCGCGAACTGCCCCTGCGGCTGTTCGAATTCGGTTCGGTGTACCGGTACGAAAAGTCCGGCGTGGTGCACGGCCTGACCCGCGTGCGCGGCATGACACAGGACGACGCACACATCTACTGCACCCGCGAGCAGATGAAAGACGAGCTCACCACCACGCTGAACTTCGTGCTGGGCCTCCTCAAGGACTACGGCCTGGATGACTTCTACCTGGAGCTCTCGACCAAGAACGAAGACAAGTTCGTGGGCGACGACGCCACCTGGGAGGAAGCCACCCGGACCCTTGCCGAAGTGGCCGAAGCCTCCGGCCTGGAGCTCATTCCGGATCCGGGCGGAGCCGCGTTCTACGGCCCCAAGATCTCGGTCCAGGCAAAGGACGCCCTCGGCCGCACCTGGCAGATGTCCACCATCCAGCTGGACTTCAACCTGCCTGAGCGCTTCGAACTCGAATTCCAGGCCGCCGACGGCACCCGTCAGCGCCCGGTGATGATCCACCGCGCCCTGTTCGGTTCCGTGGAGCGGTTCATGGGTGTGTTGACCGAGCACTACGCCGGCGCCTTCCCGGCGTGGCTGGCACCCGTGCAGGTGGTGGGCATCCCGGTCGCCGAAGCTTTCAACGACTACATGTTCGACGTCGTCGGCCAGCTCAAGGCGGCCGGCATCCGGGCCGAGGTGGACATCTCCTCGGACCGTTTCCCGAAGAAGATCCGCACCGCCAGCAAAGACAAGATCCCGTTCGTGCTGATCGCCGGCGGCGAGGACGCCGAGGCCGGAGCCGTGTCGTTCCGGTTCCGCGACGGCAGCCAGGACAACGGGGTGCCGGTGGCCGAGGCCGTCCAGAGGATTGTCGAAGCCGTCCGCAACCGGACCAGCTAGCGGAAGCGGAAAGGCAAACGACGTGCAGGAAACCACAGGCGCTGGCGGAGGATATCCGGGCGACGGCGAGGCGACCGATGATTTCGGCCTGGCCGGAGTTCCGGACGCTTTCCAGCGCCTGTGGACTCCGCACCGCATGGCCTACATCAAGGGCGGGCAGCACCAGTTCAAGAATGAGGAAGACTGCCCTTTCTGCGTGGCCCCTGCGCGCAGCGACGACGACTCCCTGATCGTGTACCGCGGCCGAACGGCGTATGTGGTGCTGAACCTGTTTCCCTACAACCCGGGGCACCTGCTGATCTGCCCGTACCGCCACGTGCCGGACTACACGGACCTGACAGTGGAGGAAACGGCGGAGTTCGCGGCCCTGACGCAGACGTCCATGCGCGTCCTGCGGAAAGTGGCCAATCCCGGCGGCTTCAACCTCGGGATGAACCAGGGCGTTGTCGGCGGCGCCGGAATTGCCGGCCACCTGCACCAGCACGTGGTTCCGCGCTGGGGCGGGGACGGAAACTTCTTCCCCATCATCGCCCAGACGAAAGCCATCACCCAGACGCTCGGCGAGGTCCGCCAGCAGGTCGCCGAGGCCTGGCCCGAGGACGAACGTGCTTAACCGGCATGCCCGGGGGTTCTTCACAGCGCTGTTCTCCCCGCTTGCCCGCTGGCTCCTGAAAATCGGGGTCTCCCCGGATGCCATCACCATCGTGGGAACGGCCGGCGTGGTGGTGGGCGCCCTGGTGTTCTACCCCATGGGCCAGCTGTGGTGGGGGACCCTTTTCATCACGGCCTTTATCTTCTCGGACGTCCTGGACGGCATCATGGCGCGCCTGCAGGAACGCGGCGGCCGGTGGGGCAACTTCCTGGACTCCACCCTGGACAGGGTTGCCGACGGCGCCCTGTTTGCGGGCCTTGCCATCTGGTACTTCACCGGAGGCGCGGACCGCGCCATAGCCATCGCCGCCGTCGTGTGCCTGGTGCTTGGCATGGTGGTTTCCTACGCGCGGGCCAAGGCCGAGGCCCTCGGGTTCCAGGCCAACGTGGGCATCGCCGAGCGCGCCGAACGGCTGGTATCGGTGCTGGTGGTGACGGGTTTCACCGGGATCGGGCTGCCCAGCGTGGTTCTGCTGGCGACGCTGATCCTGCTCGCCGCCGCCAGCCTGGTCACAATTGTCCAGCGGATCGCCACGGTGTACCGGCAATCGCTGGAAGAGCCGAACGGCACGGCCTCGCAGCAGCCTGCCTGAGCGGTCCCGCCATGCTCCGGCGGCCGTCCGGCAGCGCCCATGGAGAGAGCGGGACTGCCGGGGTAACCCGAATTCAGCAGCGTCGCGGCGTGGGACTAGTATTAGGAGTACCTGGTCATTGGATCCGGTAATCCGGTGTGCGCGCGGCGTGACTTTTCCCGTCTGTGCCGACGCCTGCGCCGGGACCGAGAGACCGGATCTACGTAACATCTAGCTACCCATAGGGGTTTTTGTGTCTACACCTGATGTAAGCAGCGAAGCCGGCTCGTCCGCCAACAGCGTCACGGGCAGTAACCGCGTCAAGCGCGGCATGGCAGAGATGCTCAAGGGCGGCGTCATCATGGACGTCGTCAACGTCGAACAGGCCCGCATCGCCGAAGACGCCGGTGCCGTGGCCGTGATGGCGCTGGAGCGCGTTCCGGCCGATATCCGGGCCCAGGGCGGCGTGTCGCGCATGTCCGATCCGGACATGATCGACAAGATCATCGAAGCCGTGTCCGTGCCGGTCATGGCCAAGGCCCGTATCGGCCACTTCGTCGAAGCCCAGGTCCTGCAGTCCCTCGGCGTGGACTACATTGACGAGTCCGAGGTCCTGACCCCGGCCGACTACGTCAACCACATCGACAAGTGGAACTTCAAGGTTCCCTTCGTCTGTGGCGCCACCAACCTCGGTGAGGCGCTGCGCCGCATCAACGAGGGCGCGGCCATGATCCGGTCCAAGGGCGAGGCCGGCACCGGCGATGTCTCCAACGCGACCGGCCACATGCGCCAGATCCGTTCCGAGATTGCCAAGCTTGCCGCCCTGCCCGAGGACGAACTCTACGTCGCGGCCAAGGAACTGCAGGCCCCGTACGACCTGGTCAAGGAAGTTGCTGCCGCCGGCAAGCTCCCCGTGGTGCTCTTTACCGCAGGCGGCATCGCCACCCCGGCCGACGCCGCGATGATGATGCAGCTTGGTGCTGACGGTGTGTTCGTCGGCTCGGGCATCTTCAAGTCCGGCAACCCGGCCCAGCGTGCCGCCGCCGTCGTGAAGGCCACCACCTTCTTCGATGACCCCGATGTGATCGCCAAGGCCTCCCGCGGCCTGGGCGAAGCCATGGTGGGCATCAACGTCGACGAGATCCCGCAGCCGCACCGCCTCGCCGAGCGCGGCTGGTAATTCGCGCTCTCAAGCAGCACGACGGCGGCGGGTCACCTTGGAAGGTGACCCGCCGCCGTCGTCCGTTAACCCAACTGACTCGCAGTTAACGTCGCGAAACTCGCTTTTCACGACGTTAACTGCGAGTCAGTTGGGAAGGGCGGGGGTTACTCCAGGCCGCGGCGCTTCAGCAGCGGCTCCAGCTGCGCGTCGCGGCCCCGGAAGGCGCGGAACGATTCCAAAGGTTCGCGGCTGTTGCCGCGGGAGAGCAGTTCGCTCCGGAAGAAGTCGCCGTTGGCCCGGCTGAGTCCGCCGTTTTCCTTGAACCACTCGACGGTGTCCGCATCCAGCACTTCGCTCCAGATATAGGAGTAGTAGCCCGCGGCGTAGCCGTCACCCGCGAAGATGTGCTGGAAGTAGCCAGTACGGTATCGCGGTGGAATCAGATTGTGGGCCACGCCGGCCGCCGCAAGGGCCTTGGCTTCGAACTCCAGGACGTCCTCCGGGATACCGGATCCGTCCAGGACGTGCCAGGCAAGGTCGAGGAGCGCGGCCCCCAGGTACTCCGTGGTGCCGAAGCCTTCGCCCCACAGCTGGGATTCGTTGAGCCTGTCCACGATGTCCTGGGGCAGGGGCTCGCCGGTGGCATGGTGGCGGGCGTAGTTGGCCAGTACCTCGGGCCACATGATCCACATTTCGTTGACCTGGGAGGGGTACTCCACGAAGTCCCGCGGGACGGCCGTGCCGGAGAACCGCGGGAAGGCCACGTTCGAAAACAGGCCGTGGAGGGCATGCCCGAACTCGTGGAACGCCGTCCGGAGCTCGTCCAGCGTCAGGAGCGTGGGCTCGCCGGCCGGCGGCTTGGAGATGTTGAGGTTGTTGATGACCACAGGCCGCGTCCCCAGCAGCGCGGACTGGTCCACCAGCGAGTTCATCCAGGCCCCGCCGCGCTTGGACTCCCGGGCGTAGTAATCGCCCAGGAACAGGCCCAGTCCGGAACCGTCTTCGTTGCGGACCTCCCAGACCCGGACATCGGGGTGGTAGCCCACGAGCTCGGGCCGTTCGTGGAAGGTCACACCGTAAAGGGCCGTTGCGGCGAAGAAGACGCCGTCGCGCAACACCCGGTCCAGTTCGAAGTAGGGCCGCAGCGCCTGCTCGTCCACGCTGTACCGCTCCCGCCGCACTTTCGCGGAATAGTAGGCCCAGTCCCATGCCTCAAGGGGGTGGCCGGCCACTTCGGCTAGGGCGGCGGCCTCGGCGTCGGCATTCCGGACAGCGGCAGGCGCCAGCCGGTTCATCATGGTCTGCACAGCCCCGAAATCGGGTGCCGTCTGGCGGTCCACCGTCAGTTCGGCATAGTTGGCGAAGCCCAGGAGCCGGGCCTTTTCCGCCCGCAGCGCGACCATCGACTTCACCAGGTCCAGGACATCGAGGCTGCCGCCGCTGCTCCCGCGGCTGACGGATGCCTGGTAGAGGCGGCGCCGGACGTCGCGGTTGTCCAGCGAGACCATGGCCGGCTGGTTGCTGGGCTGGATCAGCGTGAGCAGGTAATTCCCGTCGTGGCCCGCGGCCCGCGCTGCCTCGGCGGCGCTGGTGGCGTCGTCAGCGGGCAGGCCGGACAGCTCTGCGGCGTCGTCGAGAAGCAGGGCATTGGTCTTCATGGCCTCCTTGGTGCGCTGGCCGAATTCCGTGCCCAGCCCGGACAACTCCGCGTTGACTGCCCTGAGCCGTTCCTGTCCGGCGTCGTCCAGCTGGATGCCGGACTGGCGGAACTCTTTGAGGTACTCCTCCACGAGCCTGGCAGATTCATCGTCGAGGCCGGCGGTATCCACGGCGGCGAACCGGTCGAACAGCCGGCGGTTCATGTAGATGGCATCCTGGTGGGCGGAGAACTGCGGGGACAGCTCCGTCTCGAGGGCGCGGATGCCATCCGAGGCATCGGCGGACACCAGGGTGAAAAACGACGCGGCGGCGCGCTGGAGGAGCTGCCCGGCGCGTTCCATGGCCAGAACTGTGTTTTCGAAGCCGGCGGGTTCGGCGTTGTCCACGATTGCCTGGATTTCAGCAAGGTGCTCCGCCAGCCCGGAGCGGACTGCCTCGGCGTAGTGGGCCTCGTCAATGTCTGCAAACGGGGGGAGCCCGTACGGCAAGGGGCTGGGAGTCAGGAGGGGGTTGGTCATGAAGCAACCCTTTCATGTAACCGGGCGGTTCTCAATGGTGATTTCGCGGGATTCGGAGATCGGCAGTCGTAGGATGGCGGACATGGGGGACCAACACCTACGACAACAAAAACCGCCCGCCACACAGCGTTTCGCGGCACTCGCCGCGGCCTGCGTGATGGTCACGCTGTCGTCGTGCGGCGTACTGGCTGAACAGGGCAGCGGTGTACGGGCAACCGGCGCAACGACGACGGCGGCATCCGCGCCGCCGTCGTCCGCCGCCACCCAGGTGCCGGCCCCCTCGCCGGAACCGACGCCGGGCAAGGGCCCAGCCTGCGCCGCTGTCCGGTGCACCTCTGTACTGGTGACCGGGGACATGCTGGTGCATGCCCAGTTGTGGGACCAGGCCCGCGCCGACGCGGCCGCCCTCGGAAAGCCGGGGTTGGACTTCGCCCCGCTGCTTGAGGGCCAGCGGGCGTACATCGACCAGAGCGACCTGGCCATCTGCCACCAGGAGACGCCGGTCGCCGGCCCGGACGGCCCCTTCTCGGCCTACCCGTCGTTCAATGTCCCGCCGCAGATCATCGCGGCGTCCAGGAATGTTGGCTATCAGGCCTGCACCACGGCCAGCAACCACACCATCGACCGCGGAACTGACGGCCTGGTCCGGACGCTCGACGCCCTGGACGCCGCGGGCTTGAAGCACACCGGATCCTACCGGACCGAGGCGGACTCCCAGGGCATCCTGATCCTGCAGACCGACGCCGCGAGAATTGCCGTGATCGAGGCCGCCTATGGCCTGAACGGGCAATACCCCGAGTACGCCTGGCAAGTGGACATGCTGGATGCGCCGGCCATGATTGCCAAGGCGAAGAAGGCGAGGGCGCTCGGCGCGGACATTGTGCTCGGCGTGATGCACGCCGGGGACGAATATGCCAGCACTCCGAATGCCCAGCAGCAGGATACGGCCCACGCCCTGGTGGACAGCGGCGAGTTCACCATGGTCTACGGCCACCACACCCATTCCGTGCTTCCCATCGAGAACTACAAAGGGACGTGGATTGTGTATGGGCTCGGCAACGGGGTCACGGAGCTGTCCCCCTGGTATGTGGTGAACAACGAAGGACTGCTGGTGCGGGCGCAGTTCAGCCAGGACGCGGCCGGAAAATGGGCGGCCTCGGACCTGGCGTGGGTGCCGTCAGTGATCGTCCGCGATCCGTACCGCTGGTGTTCGGTGGCGGCCGACGCGCCGCAGGGGCCGTGCGCCGGGCCGGAAGCCGATGCAGCCACGCGGTTGCGGACCAGGACGGTGGTGGAATCCATGGGCGCGGCCGAGGCGGGCGCCCGGGAACTGATCATTTCCGGCGGGCAGGGACGAGGTTGAAGGCCAAATCGCGGTTGATCGATGCCGTTCTGAGTGCGCGGAGCCGTCCCCCAGGGAGGTCCCGCTTCCGGGCCTAATATACTTCTGGCATGACAGAAGCTACGGACAACGTTGACCGTTTTTTCGACCGCTACGCTGCCGCGCTGCTGGCACGTGACGCCAAAGCGATCGCGGGAATGTACGCCGTTCCCTCGCTCATTCTGTTTCCCGGCCAGTCCATCCCGGTCACGGACACCGGCCAGACGGAGGCGTTCTTCGCCTCATCGTGGGGCCAATATGAGGGTATTGACTCAGTGGAGAAGAGAATCGACATCATGGCTGAAGCCCCGGGATTTGTATGGGCAGACGTCACCTGGACCTATGGCGGCGAACCCCGGGAGCGTTTTTGCTATCAGCTCGCCGAAAGGGCGGGCGGCTACCAGATCGCCGTCCTCACGCCTCTCGCATAGCACCACTTTTCTGACGGTCGACCCCTACTGGCGGTCGACGGCTACTGACGGTCGACGGCGGCGAGGATCGCCGCGCCGAGGTCGGCCGGCCTGGTGAACTGGGGCCAGTGTCCTGTGGGCAGGTCCACGTATTCGACATCGCGGATCCGCGCGAGCTCCGCAACATACGGATGCCCCGCTTCGATCCATTCCTTCAGCACGGCAGAGGGAAACTCGCAGGCGATCACGGTGGCCGGAACGCCGTAGCGGCGCTCGTCGTGAAGGTGCTGGGGGTCGTAAGCCACGGCCTTCGGCTGCGGGACCGCCCGGGCCCTGAACATGGCACGCAACCCGTCATCCAGGTCGGTGAGATCGGCGTCTTCGAAGCCTTCCCACGGCGGAAGCGGCACGTCGTCGCCCTCCGCGGGAAGTTCGTCGTTGATCACCCCGCCCTCGCCCAGCGGGCCACTATCCACGTAGATGGCGCGCGCAACGCGGTCCGGCCGGGCATCAACAGCACCATGGATGATGGCACCGCCGCCGGAATGCCCGACAAGGACCACCGGCTGGTCGGCGCTGTCGACGGCCGCGACGACGGCATTGATGTGGTCACGCAGGCCGATTCCGGCCCGCGGCGCATCCGGGGCTTCAAGACCGGGCAGCGTGAGCGGAACGGCGCGATGCCCCGCGGCGATCAGCGGCGGTGTGACGTCGGACCATGACGAGGCGTCCAGCCAGAATCCGGGAACCAGAATGATGTCCATGGAGGTACCCTACTCCGGAGGCCTCTCCCTGACGCGCAAGCCTGTCCCGGGCCCGGTACCCGGCAGTAAGATCGGGCATGAAAAAGCTACGGTACTCAGCGAAGATCAACGCTCCGGTCGGCGACGTGTGGACAACCATGCTGTCCGACTCCACCTACCGACAGTGGACGAGTGCCTTCCACCAGGGTTCCTATTTCGAGGGCGACTGGACCAAGGGCAGCGAGATCCGGTTCCTCGGCCCCGATGACGAGGGTTCGCTCGGCGGCATGATCGCCGTCGTCGAGGAGAACACACCCGGGGAGTTCATTTCGCTCCGCTATGTGGGCCAGATAGTCAACGGAGCGGATGACACAACCAGCGATGAAGCGGAAGCGTTCATCGGGACACACGAGAATTACTCATTCAGCGAGGACTCAGGGGTGACAACCGTGGAGGTTGCACTCGACAGCGAGGACGATTTTGCTGCCATGTTTGATGAAGCCTGGCCGGTTGCCCTCGCCAAACTCAAGGAAATCACCGAGGCACGCCGCTAGCCTCCACGGCCTTCCCCAGCGCCTTCCCAGTGCCGGCGTGTGACGTACCGCCGCTGCCACGGCGTCTCGACCGCGCGCGGGTGGTAGTGCTCCCGGATGAAGGACACCGCCTGTCGTGCAGGAACTCCGTCCAGAACAGCGATGCATGCAAGGGCTGTGCCGGTCCTTCCGCGGCCGCCCCAGCAGGCGATTTCGACGCGCTGGTATTCAGCCCGCAGCCATGCTTCCCTCAGGGCATCCATGGCCTCGTCCTCGTTGGTGGGCAACCAGAAGTCCGGCCAGCGGACCCATCGCTGCTCCCACTCAACCGAGGCAGGAGCCCTGCCGAGTAGGTAGACCGCAAAATCGGGGTCGGGACCCGGCGGGGGCGCCCGACGCAGTCCGCGCCCGCGGATGAGGCGCCCGGAAGGGAGCTGAAGCACGCCCGCCGCTCCCGGTTCCCACGTGTTCATGGTTTGACCCTGCCACCGGATCGCTGGCAAGGGAAGTGCACGCCCGGCACGGGGGAGGGGCATCGCCCGAAAGCGACGCCCCTCCTTGCCGCCTCAGACCGGCCGTTCAGGCAACGGCCTGTGGTTTGGGCTAGTGGCGTCCGCGCCCGTGGTCATCGTCGCAGTAGCTGACCCACTTCCAGTGGTAGTGGTTCCCGTGGCGTTCCCTCTTCCAGTAGCCGTGGGTTTCACACCACCTCTTGTGATTCTTCCAGTCATGGCCGCCGCGATTCCTGTCGTCGCGGTGGTTGTCCGTGTAGCTCGCGGCCGAGATTGTGACCGTCTTGAGCCCGGTGTCGGCTGCAGCGGGTCCGGCAACGACTGCAGTCCCGCCGAGGCTAAGTCCTGCGGCAAGCAGTGTGGACGCGAGCAAACCCATTGACCTCTACATGAGATCTTTCCCATCTTTTTGTTCATTCCCAGGTGAATGTCGCAGGCTTATCCGGGCAGGCGGAATCTCGGACGATGAATCACTATGGCTTCCGGTGTGCCTGCCTACAGGCTGCACCGGGTTCAAGATTCCTGTCGGATGTTGGTCTGCGGTTAGTGGCCCCAAATTTTTGTACAGCGATACGTTCCGTGAACCGGCGCAATGCCCCATTTTGCAGTGGCCTGATTCAAAGCGGCAACGCAGAGTCCTGCCGCATTTGGGAACCTCCGTGCCCCACGGTGCGTACGCCTGAGTACACGGATATCGATATGAGGGCACCCCCCGTGCCTACCCCAATACGCAAAAGCCCGGGCTCCGGAACGGTGGTCCGGCGGCAGGGGCCGTACAGCTCGAACACTCCGGTCCGCCACGTCAATGTGATCGGAGGGGAGTGTTCACCATCAACGATAGCGGGATGGCCGCAATCAGAATAGGAACGGGGGTTTATTACTACCGGAAATGCGATATTCTCCTGCCGGGACGTGTCACCGACATGCCTCGCGGGGCCTTGTGTGTATTTCGGCCGGGAGCGCGCGTTCCGGGCTGGACGGGTCCGGAATCGCCCGGTTATGTTACGGCGTGATGGTGAGGATACGGACCGGCTGGACGCAGGAAGCCGGGGTCAATCCACCGGCCTGATCGGGCCCTCCCGCCCTGTTGTTCCTGCCGGTATCGTCGCACCAGTCAGTGTTGTAGGGCGTTGCGGTCACCGTTGCCGCTCCCGCCGCCGAATTTACCGGAACGTTGAACGAATAAGTGAACCCGCCGGCGTCGTTCATTGGGGACGTTGCGTCCAAAATTCTCGCGCCCGCCGCATCCGTCACGGTCACGTGAATGCGCGCATTCTCGCCGTAGCGCGGGTCGCAGTCCGCGTCCGGCGCGGTGACACTCACGTTCTGGCCGACCTGGGCGCGCTCGGGCGTTAGCGTGTACGCCGGTGGGAAACACGGGGGAGCATCGAAGGGGCCAGGCCGCGAGCACGCCGGGAGCCACGCAAGCAGGAGAAAAGTGCACGCCGCTATGACGGCTCGAAGGGCGAGCCTTCTGCCGTGCGCTCCACGTCGAGGAACAGGTCCCACAGACCCATTGTGCGCGGTACTGGGCAGCCCCGTCCCTTACCGCCACTGAATTTCGCTTTTCGGCGACCGTTATTGGTTTTCCGTCATTTCCTCGGGAACGGCCACCACATGCAGTTCCGTGCCGTCGCGGAGCGCGGAGATGTCCAGCGGCGCTCCGATTGCCTCGGAGAAAAGCAGCTTCTGGAGGCTCTCCGCATTCGAAACGGACTTCCGCCCCACGCTCAGCAGCACGTCTCCGGCGCGGAGGCCCGCCCGCTCAGCCGGCGACCGCGGAAGGACCTCGACGACGAGCAATCCGTCACGGTGGCCGGTACGGACAACCGAGCTGACTGGAAGCTGAACGGGAGTGTTCACGAGACCAAGGTAGGCGCGCCTGACGCGCCCGTCCGCGAGGAGGGAAGCGATGATCCGCCGCGAGGTGGCGTTGATCGGAACCGCCAGCCCCAGCCCGGCACCGGCGACCGCGGTGTTGATGCCCACGATCCGGCCGTGGGCGTCCGCCAGCGCCCCTCCGGAGCTGCCGGCGTTCAGCGCGGCGTCGGTCTGGATCACATCCTCGATCACGCGGCGGTTGCGTCCGGACCATACCGGGATGGACCGGCCCAGGCCGCTGACCACCCCCGCCGTCACGGAGCCGGAGAGCCCCAGCGGATTGCCGACGGCGATGACCAGCTGCCCTACCTTGAGGAGTTCGGCATCGCCGAACTCGGCCGGCGGGGCGGTGGGTGCCTTGCCGTGGACAATGGCAAGGTCGGAAAGACGGTCGGCGCCCACCACCTCCACGGCGGACCGGGTGCCGTCGGCAAACACAGCGTGGCCCTTTCCGGCTGCGCCCACCACATGGGCGTTGGTTACCAGGTATCCGTCCGACGTGAACAGGACAGCTGAGCCGGCGCCCACACGGAACCTGCCGTTGCGCCCGTTGCCGGTCATTTCGATGGCGGCCACGTGCGGGGTGACGGTTTCCGCCACACGGATGACCGTTGCCGAGTAGGAATCCAGCGGGTCTTCGGCCGCGCTGGTTCCGCTGACTCCGCCGCTGAGTTCGACCATGGTGAGCCTCCCTGGAATGGTGCTTACCAATGTCAACGACTGCGCTGCCGGCGCTAGTCCTGCCAGGGCTACGCCGTCAGTGAAATCAGTGGTGCTGCAGGAGACGGCGCCGAAGACCAAGCCACGCGGTGGCGAAGGCCGGGTGCAGATTCCAGTCTTCCACGGCGTTGGCCGGTACCCACTTCAGCTCGATGCTCTCGGGATCGTTGATGACGGGTTCGAAGGATTCAACAACGTGCACCGCCACGGTGGTGTACGACCAGTACCCGACGTCGAAGACGGACGTGAAGAGGACACGGACGTTCTCCGGGGGGACAGCGGCCTCCTCATGGGCTTCGCGCAGGGCGCCCGTGATGGCATCTTCCCCTTGGTGCAGGGCGCCGCCGGGAAGGCCCCAGGTGCCGCCGTGATCACTCCATGTGGCCCGGTGCTGCAGCAGGATGCCCTTGGCCGGGTCCTGGACCAGGAGTCCCGCAGACCCGAACCGGCCCCAGAACTTGCCCCGCTCGCCTTCCACCCAGGCGTCGCCGGGATTGCGTGGCCCTGACGGACGGCGGAGGTATTCCGGGAGGCTGGAGGCTGCGGTGTCCATGGAAATAGTCTGCCATGGCCTATTCTCTGGCTGTCGCAATCCGTCACAGGAACTGGCCGGGTCCGGCACACGCGCCTGAACGGCCTACCGGGGCCGCCGTGCGGCGAGTTCGCGCGCCCGCACCGCGTAACGGTCGTCCGGAGCGCCGGTGGTGAAGCTGCCGTATTTGCGTTCGACGGCGGTGCGGATCAGGAAGTCGGCAATGGCCGGGTTCTTGGGCAGGAGGGAACCGTGGAGGTAGCTCGCAACGATGTTCCGGTAGCGGGCGCCTTCCTTGCCGTCGCTGCTGTTGTTCCCGATGCCCTTGGGGGTTGTGCCGAGCGGCTTGACGCCGGGCCCGAGCGTCGTCTGCCCGCTGTGGTTTTCGTAGCCCAGGATGTCCCCGAACTCGGCCGAGGACACCGTGACATTGCCGATCAGGCGTTCGTCGGTTCCGTGCGTTTCGACATCCAGCACACCGATGCCCGGAATGACCGATCCCGTGCGGGTCTTGAAGAACCTGCCGAAGAGCTGGTACATCCCGCAGATCAGGAGCATGGGCGTTCCGTCTTCCGCCATGTCTTTCAACGTCGATTCGCGGGACAGCAGATCGTCCTGGATGACAAGCTGCCCGCTGTCCTGGCCGCCGCCGCCCACGATGAGGTCGATGTCGGACGGGAAATCGTCGCCGACGTTGTATTCGAGGAGTTCGGGCGTGTAACCGTGCCAGCGGAGGCGCTGCTGGATGACCAGGGCGTTGCCCCAGTCCCCATAGATGTTCATGTCGCGGGGGTACAGCTGCAGGACCCTGATGGTGCCCTTGCTGACCGTGTCCGGGCCGTCGGTCACGGACTCGCCGTCCTGGGACTCGGCGTTTTGGGATAGGGGGGTCATGAGACCACCTCCACAGTGGTGATTTTGGATAGCTCGCGGCGGATGGCGAGCATGGCCGTGTATGTACAGAAGACGCGTTTGGGTTTGCCCTTGGCACCTTGGATGAACGCAGCCAGGGCCGGAGCGATGTCCGGGTTCACCGCGCCAATGGCGACGTCGTCGTACTGGAGCCGCAGCGCCATGTCGTACGCCCGCGAACCGGTGAGCTGGTCCACCCCGCCTTCGCGCAGCGAATCGAACTCGACGTCCCAGAGCCAGGACATGTCCCGGCCGTCGGCGTAGTTGTCATTGATCGCGATCATTGTGGCGTAGCCGCCGGCGGGAAACGACTTCAGGCCCAGCCGGAAACCGCTGGGGTTCTTGACCAGCACCAGGTCCAGCGGACGCCCGTCAACCACCAAACTTTCCCCGCGGCCGAAGGCGGGTGCAACCTCCGACAAGGCTTTGAGGAGGCCGTCATGGTCGGTGGGCGTCGCGCCGTTTCCGGCGATGCAGCGCGCCAGGACAAGGGCGGCTGCGGCGTTGAAGATGTTGTAGACGCCGCGGAGCTTCATCCCGGTGGTGACCGTGGCGCCGTCGTACTCAAAGTCGGCGTCGGCCGTCCCCACCCGGCGAAGCACGACGTCGGCGTGCGGCTTTCCGGGCAACGCCGGCACCGGGCTGCCGGGACCGGCCCGGAGGTCGTCGTCGTTCGGGAAGGTGCTCAGCAGGGAGTCGTCGAGGCCGAAGTAGCGGACCTCCGGTCCGTCCAGGGTGTCGGCAATGCGGGCGACACGCGGATCCTCCCGGTTCAGGACAACAGTGCCGGTGGTCTTGGAAGCGATGTGCTGCAGAAGCTGGGCGGTCTTGTCGATTTCGCCGAAGCGGTCCAGCTGGTCGCGGAGGACGTTGAGCAGCAGGCTGTACCGCGGCGGGACCCGGTTGACGAAGTGCACGGCGTGCGCCTCATCAAGCTCCAGCACGGCAATGTCCGCGTCCAGGCGGCCGCGCCAGTCGACGTCGCCCAGCAGCGCCGCGGCGACGCCGCGGGTGAAATTGCTGCCGGTGCGGTTCGTGAACACCTTCAGCCCCTGGCTCTCCAGCAGTTCAACAACCATCTTGGTGGTGGTGGTCTTGCCGTTCGTCCCGCTGACGACGGCGACCCCCAGGGGAAGCGTGGACAGTGTCCGCTGCATGAATTCCGGGTCGATTTTCTCGACCACAAGACCGGGGAGGGCAGAGCCTCCGCCCCTGAGCCGGGAGACCCGGCGGACGAGCTTGCCGAGCGGAACGCTGAAGTAAAGCATGCTCTGTAATATATCCCAGCCGAGGCATGGAGCCGCCGGCAGGGCCGTTCCGGCACTCCTCCGGGTACGGGGAGCACTATGCTGTTTGGATGACCAACCCCCCTTCCACGGACTATTCCCGCGCGGGTACGGGCCTGCGAATCGGTGTCCTGGCGCTCCAGGGTGACTTCCGGGAGCATCTGCGTGCCGCTGAAGCGACCGGCGCCACGGCCATCGGCATCCGGCGCCCGTCCGAACTTGACGGCATCGACGGCCTGATCATTCCCGGCGGTGAATCCACCACCATCGACAAGCTCGCACGGGCCTTCGAACTCGCGGATCCGCTGCGCAAGCTCATCGCCGACGGGCTGCCCGTGTACGGCTCCTGCGCTGGCATGATCCTGCTCGCCGACGAGATCGCCGACCCGGCCACGGACCTGGCAGGCAACCCGCAGCAGACGTTCGGCGGACTGGACATCACCGTCCGCCGGAACGCCTTCGGCCGGCAGCGGGAATCCTTCGAGACCGATCTTGAATTCAAAGGACTCGGCTTCAGCGACACCGGTTCCGGTGTGGCCCCGGTCCACGCGGTCTTCATCCGCGGCCCGTGGGTGGAGCGTGTGGGCGATGTTGTGGAGGTCCTGGCGCAGGTGGAGCCTGCGGACCCGGAACATGCCTCCCATGCTGCCGCGCTGCAGGGGACGGCTAGAATTGTTGCAGTGCGTTCAGGCCAGCTGCTGGCCACCTCCTTCCACCCGGAAGTGACGGGGGAGAAGCGCGTGCATGAACTGTTTATTCGAATGATCAGAGGAGAAGCGTAAAGCATGTCAGGCCACTCCAAATGGGCGACGACCAAGCACAAGAAGGCCATCCTTGATAGCCGCCGGGCAAAGTCGTTCGCCAAACTGATCAAGAACATCGAAGTCGCGGCCCGGATGGGCGGCCCGGACCTGGCCGGCAACCCCAGCCTGGAACTCGCTGTCACCAAGGCGAAAAAGACCTCGGTCCCCGCCGACAATATCGACCGTGCCATCAAGCGCGGGGCAGGCCTCACCGGCGAAGTCGTGGACTACACCGAGATCATGTACGAATGCCGCGGCCCGCAGGGCTCCGCGCTGCTGATCGAGTGCCTCACGGACAACAAGAACCGTGCCGCTTCCGAGGTCCGGCTCGCCATTTCCCGCAACGGCGGCACCATCGCCGATCCCGGTTCCGTCAGCTACCTCTTTTCCCGCAAGGGGGTTGTAACCCTCCCCAAGAACGGGTTGAGCGAGGACGACGTCCTGATGGCCGTGCTCGACGCCGGCGCCGAAGAGGTCAAGGACAACGGCGACTCCTTCGAAATCCACTCGGAGCCGACCGACCTCCAGGCCGTCCGCGATGCGCTCAAGGAAGCCGGGATCGAATACGACACCGACGAAGCCGAATTCGTCCCCTCCATGGAGGTTCCGCTCGACCTGGACGCTGCCAAGAAGTTCATGAAGCTGGTGGACGCCCTGGAAGACCTCGACGACGTCCAGAACGTTTACAGCAACGCGGACCTCAGCGACGAAGTGCAGGCCGCACTGGAAGCCGAGTGATCCGGCAACCCTGCAGTGACTTTGAGGCCCGGCCTTGACCCTCCGAGTATTGGGAGTCGACCCGGGCCTCACCCGTTGCGGCATCGGCGTCGTGGACGTCGAAAAGAACCGGCGCGCCACCATGGTTGCCGTCGGTGTGGTGGGCACGTCGCCGGATGAGGGCCTGGACCAGCGTCTGCTCCTCATCGCCACGTCCATCGATGACTGGCTGGACCGGTATGAACCGGACGTCCTCGCTGTGGAGCGGGTGTTCTCACAGCTGAACGTCAGCACTGTGATGGGCGTAGCGCAGGCGTCCGGCGTGGTGATTGCCGCCGCTGCCCGGCGCGGGATACCGGTGGCCCTGCATACGCCGTCGGAAGTCAAGGCCGCCGTCACGGGCAGCGGAACTTCCAACAAGGAAGCCGTGACGAAGCTCGTCACCAAGATCCTCCGCCTGGATGCCCCACCGCGTCCGGCGGACGCCGCCGACGCCCTCGCGCTGGCCATCACCCATGCGTGGCGGGCAGGCAGCGGTGCCGCCATCGCCACCACCGGCCCTGGCAGCCTGTCCCTCACCCCGGCCCAGCGGGCGTGGGCCGAAGCGGAGGCGAAGGCGCGCCGTGCACGGTGAATGTCCGGGCTCCTTGCTAGGGTATTCGTAGATATGTTCGGATAGCCGGTTTCATCCCGGCTGTATTTCAGGAGCCCGGCTTTGATCAGTTTTCTCCGCGGAACCGTAGCGCACGTCGGGTTGTCCTCCGCCGTGATCGACCTCAACGGCGCCGGCATGAGCGTGAACGCCACACCCCAGACCCTCAGCGGGCTGCGCGTCGGCTTTGAGGGCAAGCTCTTCACCTCCCTGATAGTGCGGGAGGATTCGCTGACCCTGTTCGGATTTTCCAGTGATGACGAACGCGAGGTTTTCGATATCCTGCTCAGCGTCAGCGGCGTGGGTCCCCGCCTTGCGCTGGCCGTGCTGGCCGTCCATGATCCCGAGGCGATCCGGGTTGCGGCTCACACTGGGGATGGCAAGGCTTTCACCAAAGTCCCCGGCATCGGCCCCAAAGTCGCAGGCAGGATCGTCCTGGAGCTCGCCGGGAAACTGGTGCCGCACGGGACCGGTTCAGCGGCGGCGCCCGCAGCATCGGCTCCGGCCCCGTGGAAGCCGCAGGTGGTGGCGGCTATGACCAGCCTCGGCTGGTCCGAAAAGGACGCCTCGTCCAGCATCGACAAAGCACTCTCGGATTCCCCCGAACTGGAAGCGGACGGCCAGGTGGCCGAAATTCTCCGGGCCACGCTGCGCTGGCTCGGCCAGGACGGCGCCCGTGCGGGCAACAGGGTAGGCAGCCGTGGCTGAACCCACCCTGGTTGGCGGGGGAGAGGAGCCGGAGGAACGCGTCATCGAGGCGGCCCTCCGTCCCAAGAACCTGCACGACTTCGTGGGCCAGCACCGTGTCCGCAAACAACTGTCGCTGGTGCTCGAAGCGTCGCGGATGCGCGGGCGCAGTGCTGACCACGTCCTGCTTTCCGGCCCGCCCGGCCTCGGCAAGACCACCTTGTCCATGATCATCGCGGCCGAGATGAATGCACCGCTGCGGATCAGCAGCGGCCCGGCCATCCAGCACGCCGGTGACCTTGCCGCCATCCTTTCCTCGCTGTCGGAAGGGGAGGTCCTGTTCCTTGACGAGATCCACCGCATGTCCCGGCCCGCGGAGGAAATGCTGTACATGGCCATGGAGGACTTCCGCGTGGACATCGTCGTGGGGAAAGGCGCCGGCGCCACCGCGATTCCGCTCGAACTGCCCCCGTTCACGCTCGTGGGCGCCACCACCCGCGCCGGCCTCCTCCCCGGCCCGCTCCGGGACAGGTTCGGCTTCACGGGCCACCTGGAGTTCTACTCCGTTGAGGAACTGGAACTGGTCCTGAGGCGTTCGGCCGGCCTGCTGGACCTCAAGGTCAACTCGGCAGGGTTCAGCGAAATCGCCGGCCGGTCCAGGGGCACGCCCCGAATTGCCAACCGCCTGCTCCGCCGCGTCCGCGACTGGGCGCTGGTCCACGGCATCGAACAGATAGATGCGCGGGCGGCTTCGGCCGCACTGGACATGTATGAGGTGGACAAGAGGGGGCTGGACCGGCTGGACCGCGCCGTCCTCGAAGCCCTGATCACCAAATTCGGCGGCGGTCCGGTGGGACTTTCCACCCTGGCCATTGCCGTTGGCGAGGAACCCGAAACCGTGGAAACCGTTGCCGAGCCCTACCTTGTCCGTGAGGGGCTCCTGGGGCGGACACCGCGCGGCCGGATCGCCATGGCTCCGGCCTGGACCCACCTTGGCTATGCGGTTCCGGACGGGGTGTTCGGCCAGGAGACGCTAGCCCTGTTCGAACCGGAAGACCTCAGCGGGGAGCCGGTGGCGGAGTGGCTTCCGAACAGCCAATAGCAGCGTCGGGCTTACTTTCCCTTTAGACTGGGATGAACGCTCGGCACGTTCGGGTCTTTGTTTCTGTGGGCGGCTCCGGCCGCCGTTGGCTGGGGTTTTCTGCCAGGTGGGCCGAAACGAAGCCGACGTTGCTGTAAATCAGCTATGTAAGTACAGAACGGAAACTTCCTGTGTTCGGACACATTACTGCCCAGGCCCAGCCGCAGGCCGGCGGCGGCATCGACATCATGACCATCCTGCTCTTCGTGATGCTGGGACTCTTCATCTTCATGATGTTCCGCCGCAACAAGAAGACCCAGCAGCAGCAGGCCACGCTGCAGTCCCAGTTCGCACCGGGCGTGGAGGTCATGACGAGCTTCGGACTCTACGGCCGCATCGTCTCCATCGATGAGGACGAGAACAAAGTCCTCCTTGAACTCTCCCCCGGCAACCTCGCCACCGTGCACCGCCAGGCCGTCACCAAGATCGTCGAGCCGGCCGTTGCCCCCGAAGAGCCCACTGTCGTTCCCGACGACGCCTCTTCCCTGACCGCGCAGGACGAGGCCCCGGCCGACGCTGTCAACCGTCCCGAGACCGTCAATGAGACGCCGGAAGAATCGCTGAAGCGCCTCAATGACGAAGGCAAGAAAGACAGCTAGTCCGGCGTACCCGCCAAGTCCCGCTAAGTAGAATTAATTACGGCCGCGGGCTGCCGCCGGAGTGTGAGCCCAGCTCACCCCGGCGGCTCCTCCGTAAACAATAGAAAGATCACAATGGCACGTACTGGCCCCAAAAACTCAGCACTCAGGGTGCTGGTCTGGCTCGGCGTTATCCTCGCCGTCATGACTGCCGTGCTCGCGGGCGGCACCATCGCCGGCCACGCCAGCTGGGCACCCAAGCTTGCGCTTGACCTGGAAGGCGGAACCCAGATGATCCTGGCGCCCAAGGTTGAGGGCGGCTCGGACATCAACGAGGACCAGCTCAACCAGGCCGTTGCGATCATCCGCCAGCGCGTGGACGGCTCGGGCGTCGCGGAAGCCGAGATCAGCACGCAGTCCGGCCGCAACGTGGTGGTGAGCCTCCCCGGTACTCCCTCCAAGGAGACCCGCGCCCTCATCCAGGCTTCAGCCGACATGAACTTCCGGCCCGTGCTTCAGGCCGGTGCCGGCGCAGCAGTTCCCACCGAATCCCTGACCCCGGACGACCAGCTGCCCAAGCCGACAGCAGAGCCGACCAACAGCAGCGACATCAACTGGGTCACGGCAGAGGTGTACAAGAAGTTTGAGACCCTGGACTGCGACAACCCCTCGCAGGACAAGCAGGAGCGCTCGGACCCGGCCAAGCCGCTGGTGACGTGTGAGCCGGCAACGGAGACGTCCCCGGCCATCAAGTACATTCTCGGTCCGGTTGAAGTCAAGGGCTCCAACATCAAGTCCTCCTCCTTCCAGCTGCAGCAGGGTGCACAGGGCGCTGTCACCAACGAGTGGGCCGTCAACATCCAGTTCGACGAGCAGGGCACCGCCAAGTTCAAGGAAGTCACCGAACGGCTGTACCAGTTCTTCGTTGCCGCCGGCGGTGAATCAGGCTCCGATCCGAAGGCCCAGTTCGCCATTGTCCTCGATGACCAGGTCATCTCGGCCCCGCGGTCGCTCGCGGTGATCACTGACGGCCGTCCCCAGATCACGGGTGGATTCACCGAGGCGTCCGCCAAGGCGCTGTCCGACCAGCTGCGGTTCGGTGCCCTTCCCATCAGCTTCGACATCCAGAGCGAACAGCAGATTTCGGCAACACTGGGCGGCGAGCAGCTCAAGATGGGTCTGCTCGCAGGCGTGATCGGCCTGCTCCTGGTGGTGGTCTACTCCCTCTTCCAATACCGGGCGCTGGGCTTTGTCACCATCTTCTCCCTCGTGGTTGCCGGTGCACTGACCTACCTCGCCATTGCGATCCTGGGCTGGACCGAAAACTACCGCCTGTCACTGGCCGGTGTGGCCGGCCTCATCGTGGCCATCGGCCAGACTGCAGACTCGTTCATCGTCTACTTCGAACGAATCCGTGATGAACTGCGGGAAGGCCGCGGGCTCGTCTCCGCCGTGGAGAACGGCTGGAAGCGTGCCAAGCGCACGGTCCTGGCGTCCAAGGCAGTGAACCTGCTGGCAGCCCTGGTGCTCTACTTCGTCGCCGTGGGCAACGTCCGGGGCTTCGCGTTCACGCTTGGCCTGACCGCCATCGCCGACCTCATCGTCGTGTTTATGTTCACCCACCCGACGCTGCGGCTCCTGGCCCGCACCAAGTTCTTCGGCGAGGGCCACAGGTTCTCCGGCCTTGACCCGAAGCGCCTCGGCGCCGTGCCCCTGTACCGCGGCGCGGGCAGGCTCCGCACACCGGATGAGAAGCCGGCCGTGGTGCGTGCCAAGAACACCGGCGCAGCTGCTGAAGCTGAGCGCCGGATGACCATTGCGGAACGCCGTCTGGCGGAAAAGCAGGAGCAGCTTGCCGGTTCCTCCAAGAGCACGTCCAAGGAGGGCAAGTAGATGACCACGAATTTTGCCACTTTCGGTAATGAGCTTTACACGGGCAAGCGCTCGTACAACTTCGTCTCATCCAAGAAGATCTGGTTCCTGATTGCCGCCGTCGCTGTGGCGCTGTCCATTCTCCTGCCGGTGGCCAAGGGCGGATTCAACCTTGGCATCGAGTTCCGGGGCGGGTCCGAGTTCACGGTTTCCAACGTGAAGACCACGGACGCGGCGGTCGGCGAGAAGGCCGTCAAGGACGTCGTGGAGGGCAGCATTCCGCGTGTAGCCAATGTTGCCGGCACCACCATGCGGATCCAGACGGACAAGCTGACGGACGACGAGACGCTCCGGATCAAGGAAGGCCTCACCACCGCCTACGGTGTCACGGACAACGAGGTGACGTCCACGTTCGTCGGGCCCACCTGGGGTGCGGACGTCACCAAGCAGGCGCTGCTGGGCCTGGTGATCTTTGTGGTCATCGCGGCATTCCTGATGGCCCTGTACTTCCGGACGTGGAAGATGTCGCTGTCGGCCCTTGTCGGCATGCTGGTGACCATGTTCGTCACTGCCGGCGTTTACGCCCTCAGCGACTTCGAAGTCACGCCGTCGGCCATTATCGGCTTCCTGACGGTGCTTAGCTACTCGCTGTACGACACCGTGGTGGTCTTCGACAAGATCCGCGAAAACACGGCGGACATCGATGC
The DNA here is from genome assembly GCF_002929335.1 of Arthrobacter sp. Y81. Classification (GTDB taxonomy): domain Bacteria; phylum Actinomycetota; class Actinomycetes; order Actinomycetales; family Micrococcaceae; genus Arthrobacter. Next base: position 192,854 of record NZ_PJIL01000003.1, on the reverse strand, counting down.
CTCCACGCGCCGCACCTTTGCGGAGGAGGTAAACCTTGCCGTCAACCAGACGCTGGTCCGTTCCATCAACACCATGATGGTGGCCATCCTGCCCGTGGGTGCCATCCTGTTCATCGGAGCCGGGCTCCTGGGCGCCGGTACGCTGCGGGACCTTTCGCTGGCACTGTTCGTCGGCATCCTGATCGGCACCGCGGCGACCATCTTCATCGCGGCCCCGCTGTATGCCTGGCTGCGGCAGGGTGAACCCCCGCTGGTCAAGCAGGCTGAGCGGGTTGAACGCCGCCGTGGCGAGGCTGCTGCGAAGGCAGCGGCTGCGCCGGAGACTGCCCCAGCCTGAGCTGTGCGTCCCTGAAGGGCCGGGCGCCGTCATTCGTGACGGTGTCCGGCCCTTCGCATATGCGGTCCGGTTACAGAAGTCTCCTGCCACGGGAATAGACTGGGATAATTAAACGGGTCGTGAGGGGTGCTTCATTGGAAGAACGTTCGACGTCGGCGCCAACGGCCGACGGTGGTGAGGGTCCGGGCCAGGGTCCGCAGGCCGGTTTGGTTGCGCCCGGGCTCCCTGACGCAGGCGTGCCCGTTGACAGTTCCGGGTTCCGCCCCACCTTCCCCGGACGCCGCGAACGCACCAGGTCCAGGCTCGCCCGGCTGACGGGCCGCGGAACGGCCACGTATTCTCCCATTCTCGAACCGTTGCTGCGCACGGTCCGGGCGAACAATCCCAAAGAGGATTTCGACCTCATCCAGCGTGCCTTCGTCGTCGCCGAGCAGAGCCACCGGGGACAGAAACGCAAGAGCGGCGATCCCTACATCACGCACCCCGTCGCCGTCGCCACCATTCTGGCCGAACTGGGACTGAGCGGCACCACGCTGGCGGCGGCGCTGCTGCATGACACTGTCGAGGATACGCCCTACACGCTGGCTGACCTCAAACGGGATTTCGGGCCCGAAGTCGCCATGCTGGTGGACGGCGTCACCAAGCTGGACAAGGTGAGTTTCGGCGAAGCCGCACAGTCGGAAACCGTCCGCAAGATGGTCGTCGCGATGGCCAAGGACATCCGGGTGCTGATGATCAAGCTGGCGGACAGACTGCACAATGCCCGCACCTGGCGCTTCGTCTCGGCGGAGTCCTCAGCCCGCAAAGCACGCGAAACACTGGAAATCTTCGCGCCCCTGGCGCACCGGCTCGGTATGAACACCATTAAGTGGGAACTCGAAGACCTCTCCTTCGCGGCGCTGTACCCGAAGGTGTACGAGGAAATCGTCCGCATGGTGGGGGACCGGACCCCGGAGCGTGAAAAGAGCCTCAGCGTCATCCGCAACCAGATCACCGACGATCTCCGGACGGCCAAGATCAAGGCCACCATCACAGGCCGCCCCAAGCATTACTACTCGATCTACCAGAAGATGATCGTCCGCGACAAGGACTTCGACGACATCAACGACCTCATGGGTGTCCGGGTCCTGGTGGACTCCGTCCGTGACTGCTATGCAGCCCTGGGCACGCTGCATTCGCGCTGGAACCCCCTTCCGGGCCGGTTCAAGGACTACATCGCGATGCCCAAGTTCAACATGTACCAGTCCCTGCACACCACGGTCATCGGGCCGGGCGGCAAGCCGGTTGAGATTCAGATCCGCACGCATGAAATGCACCGCCGGGCGGAGTACGGCGTCGCGGCGCACTGGAAGTACAAGGACCAGCCGAACAGGACGGCCGCAGGTCCCGGGAGCCCCCGCGACGGCGACATGGGCTGGCTGCGGTCCCTTGTTGACTGGCAGCAGGAAACCTCCGATCCGGGGGAATTCCTGGACTCGCTGCGGTTCGAAATCAACGCCCGGGAAGTGTTCGTCTTCACGCCCAAGGGCGAGGTCATGGCACTGCCGGCCGGATCCACTCCGGTGGACTTCGCATACGCGGTCCACACGGAGGTGGGCCACCGGACCATCGGCGCCAGGGTCAACGGCAAGCTGGTTCCGCTCAACAGCGAACTGAACCATGGCGACTGGGTGGAGATCTTCACCTCCAAGGCGGAGGGCGCCGGCCCCAGCCAGGACTGGCAGCACTTCGTCAAGAGCGCCCGCGCCCGCAACAAGATCAGGCAGTGGTTCAGCAAGGAGCGCCGCGAAGAGGCCATTGACCGCGGCAAGGAACTCCTGACGAAGGCGATGCGCAAGCAGAACCTTCCCCTGCAGCGCCTCATGACCCATGACGCCCTCGCTGAAGTGGCTGAACACTTCAAGTACGTTGACATCTCGGGCCTTTACGCCGGAGTCGGTGACGGGCACACGTCCGCGCAGTCCGTTATGGAACGGCTGGTGGATACCCTCGGCGGCAATGAGGGCCCCGAGGATGACCTGACAGAGATCAGCATCCCCACGCAGGTCAGCAAGACGAAGTACTCCGACTCCGGCGTGATTGTCCGCGGCGTGGGGGACGTGTGGGTCAAGCTGGCCCGCTGCTGCACGCCCGTTCCCCCGGATCCCATCCTGGGTTTTGTCACCAGGGGTTCCGGAGTGTCGGTGCACCGCACGGACTGCACGAACGTCTCGGACCTGAAGGACCAGCCGGACCGCATCGTGGAGGTGGACTGGGCGCCCACCCAGTCCAGCGTCTTCCTCGTGGAGATCCAGGTGGAGGCACTGGACCGTAAGTCGTTGCTGTCCGACGTCACCCGGATCCTGTCCGAAAACCACGTCAACATCCTGGCCGCCAGTGTGCACACCTCGACTGACCGGGTGGCCATCTCGAAGTTCGCGTTCGAGATGGGCGATCCCAAGTATCTGAGCCACGTGCTCAGCGCTGTGCGTCGCATCGATGGCGTGTTCGACGTGTACCGGACCACCGGAAACCGGCGGCGCGGCTAACTGCCGGGCTGCTAACCGGGCTCGGGATGCAGGGCCGACAGTAATTCCAGCGCGGCCTTCTTGTACGGAACCCGGGGAGTGGCTTCGACGGCCAGGGTGAGCAGCCGCAGCCTGACGTCCAGCTCCGGACTTGCCAGCATCTTGCGCAGGGCCGGCAACGCCCGCTCAGCGTCCACGTGCAGTGCGATGTCCAGCGCCGTCCGCAGCGGGCTGGAAACCATCAGCCCGCCGAGGCTCACGACGTCGAACGGGCCGAGCCTGACCTCGTGCAGGGTGCAGCCCCTGGTGGATCTCAGGCTGGAGACACGCCGGGTGGCATCCACCAGCAGTGCCAGCCGGTCCGGTTCCCCGGCGCACCCGTAGATCCACGCCGCCGTCATCCGGCCTGCCACGACGCGCTGCCGGATTCCCGGCGGGACAGCGAATGAGGCCGCGCGTGCCCGCAGCTGCGGGGTGGTGGCTGTGCCGGGCAGCATGTACCCGCGTTGGTAGAGCTGGCTCAGGACACCGTCGGCGGCCATGGCCTGCAGCTCCGGCCACGAGAACACGGCACCGGGCGAATAGAGCTCAACAGACCCGGCATCTGCGCTACTGATATTTCCGGGGACTGGGGACGAGGTAGCCATTCAGCCATCTTTTCCTGCAGCCCCAAACGCGTACAGGCCCCGTTCCGGATATGTGGATAACCGGAACGGGGCCTGTGCCTGCCTGCCTAAGTGGCTAGGACAGTTCGCTGGCCGAGCGAGAGATCTGGTCCAGCCATGCCTGGCGTGCCTCGAGGGCCTCCTGGGCGGCCTTGATCTTGCGCTGGTCGCCAGCCTTCTCTGCCTTGGCGAGGTCTTCCTTAAGCCCGGCGATGGCTGCTTCCAGCTGCGAAAGGGCGCTGTTGGTCCGTGCCTTGGTCTCCGGGTTGGACCGCTTCCAGTTTTCATCCTCGGCGTGGCGGACGGCGTCCTCCACCTTCCGGAGGCCGGCTTCGATCCGGCCCATGTCCGCACGGGGAACCTTGCCGGCTTCCTCCCAGCGGTCACGGATGGACTGGAGGGCCTTCTTGGCGGCGCCCAGGTCCTTGATGGGCAGCAGGGCGTTGGCCTCGACCAAAAGGGCTTCCTTCACGGTCAGGTTTGCGCCGTACTCCTGGTCGATCTCGTCGTTGGCTGCCTGCCGCGAGGTGAAGAAGACGTCCTGGGCGGCCCGGAACCGGGCCCACAGTGCGTCGTCGTCCTTCCGGCTGGCGCGCGGTGAGGCCTTCCATTCGTCCATCAGGCGGCGGTATTCGCCGGCGGCGAAGCCCCAGTCGGTGGAGGAGGAGAGTGCCTCGGCTTCAGTGATCAGCTTTTCCTTGGCAGCCTTGGCTGCGGAATTGTTGCTGTCCAGCTGTGAGAAGTACGCCCGGCGGTGGCGGTCGAAGACCGTCCGTGCTGCCCTGAACCGCTTCCAGAGGGCGTCCTCGTTGCTGCGGCCCAGGCGGACGCCGTTCTTCTGCGCTGTCTTCCAGCTTTCGAAGAGCTCGTTCATGCGGGCGCTGGAGGTCTTCCACTGGATCTGCGCAGGATCGTGTCCGGAAATTTCTTCCGCTTCCGCCACGATTGCTTCGCGGGTGGCCAGCTCGGCGGCACGCACGGCGTCGTGTTCGGCCTTTTCGGCCTTTTCGAGCTCCGTGATCTGGGTGGACAGCGTGTCGAGACGGGCTTCGGCCGCGCGGAGGTCACCCACCATGTTCCGTTCGGCCAGCTGCTCGCGCAGGTGCGTCACGGTCTTCTGCATGTCGGTCGTGGGCGCTTTGGAGCTCACGCGCTGTTCCAGGAGAACAATCTGGGCCGCCACGTCGTCGTACTTCCGGGCAAAGTAACCCAGCGCTTCGTCGTCGCTGACGCCCGGGTACTGGCCCACGGGGTGTTCGGCGCCGTCGATAGTCAGGAAGACGTGTCCGTCCCCTTCGACCCGGCCCCAGCGTGCAGCCTCCGCCAGCGACACCGCCGAAGGCACGGGAGCGGGGACCGGAGCCACGGGAGAAGAAGCAGCCTTGGGCCTCGCCGCAAATGCGGCCGGCGACGGGGCCGGACGCGGTGCAGGACGCGGCGCAGCGGCAGCGGCGGGAACATCCTCGGCCGCCGGTACTTCCTCCGCCGCAGCCTCTTCGGTCGCCGGTGCCTCAGTCGCCGGTACTTCCTCCGCCGCAGCCTCTTCGGCGGCGGGTGCCTCAGTTGCCGGAGCCTCCTCGGCGGCGGGTGCCTCAGTTGCCGGAGCCTCCTCGGCGGCCGGTGCCTCGATGGGTGCGTCGCCAGCCGCGGGAGCCTCCGCTTCGGGGCTTTCCTGGGCTGTTGACTGTGCGTCTGCCGCGGCCTCGGCCGCTGCGTCGTTGCCAGCCGCCTGCGCGCCGTCAACCACCTGAGCCTCGGTCCCGGCCTCGTCGGCAGCTGCTGTTACTATTTCGTCGGATTTCTGACTGTCTGTCACCGCTAAAAGTCTTTCGCTTGGAGGGAAATACCTGCACCCGCCGCGTGGAGGCCGGGGGCTGGTTACTTCAGAGAGAACGAGTCTATCGTGACTGGTTCCGCAGGAGCGCCGTCTGTTGCGCTTCCGCCCGTCTTAATACCGGCGGCCGCGATGTTCGTTACCACGTCAAGTCCGGACGTCACCTTGCCCACGATCGTGTACCCGCCGGCCTCATCAGCCGGAATGACAGTGTCTTTGTACACGATGAAGAACTGGGTGCCGTTACCGTAGGCGTTGCCGCTGGTACGCGCCACAGCAATGGATCCGGCCGGATATTTGTTGTCTGCCGGAGTATTTTCCAGCGGTCCCCAGGTGTAGGAAGGGTCGCCCTGGGCATCACCCGTTTTGGAACCGCATTGCAGCACTCCAAAGGTCTCGCCCGTGGTCAGCCGGTGGCAGCTGATTCCGTTGTAGTAATTCTCGTCAGCCAGCGATTTGAAGACCGCGGCCGCCTGGGGAGCCTTGGTTCCGTCCAGCTCAACGCCCAGGGCGCCGCTGTTCAACTTAAGCTCACCGGTGAAAACCTTGCCTGCCGCTGTCTCCGGTTTCGGGATGTTCGCTGCGTTGGTGGCCGGCGTTGTCGGCGTTGCCGAAGGACTGGTCAGCCCTGCCTGTGCAGCAGCGTACTCGTCCTCGGTCGGGTTGCTGGCAAAGACGGTGAGTTGGAGGACGACGGCGAGCACCAGTGCCGCGGCACCCGCGCCTGCAGCGAGGAGATTGTCGCGTTTGCGGCGCTTCTCCTGCAGCCGCCGCAGCTCGCGTTTCGCTTCCATTTGCAGGATGCGCCGCTTTGCTTCGCGGGCGCTCCGTGAACTGGCCGCCAAAAGTCCTCCTGGTTGTCGGGCCGGCACGCCAAACGGGCCAAGGGCGACGTCCGGTGTCCGGCAGCAAGCGGCAGACGATGCTCCGGGCCAGCTCCATTAGAGTTGCTGGCGCCGAAAGCATAAACTGACTGCCGCACATAGTTTATGCATGACTGGCTGGACTCCCGCCTTTACCGCCGCTTTTTGATCACATGGCGGAATCGGATGACCGCGCAGCGGACTCCAGCCTTCTGTTACCTGAGGAGAAAATCCACCATGGCACGCACCGCCTCCCTGTCCGGATTCCCCGAGTGGCTTCCCGAGGAGCGGCTGGTGGAGCTGCATGTGCTGGACACGCTGCGGCGCGTCTTTGAGCTGCACGGTTTCTCCTCGATCGAAACCCGCGCAGTCGAAACTGTGGGTCAGCTGCTCCGCAAGGGTGAGATCGACAAGGAAGTGTACGGACTCAGCCGCCTGCAGGAGGACGAAGGCGAAGAATCCAAGGCTGCCAAGGGCGACCACCATTCCCTGGCCCTGCACTTTGACCTGACGGTGCCGTTCGCCCGCTACGTGGTGGAGAACGCCGGCTACCTCGCGTTTCCGTTCCGCCGTTACCAGATACAGAAGGTGTGGCGCGGAGAACGTCCGCAGGAGGGCCGCGCCCGCGAGTTCACCCAGGCGGACATCGACATCGTCGGCGACGGCGATCTGCCGTTCCGCTACGACGTCGAAATCGCGCTGGTGATCGCCGAAGCTTTGAGCGCCCTGCCCATTCCCGACTTCCGCCTGCGCATCAACAACCGCAAACTTGCCGAAGGCTTCTACCGCGGGATCGGCCTGACGGACACCGCCGGGGTGCTGCGGAGCATCGACAAGCTCGAGAAGATCGGCCCTGCAAAGGTGGCCGAGCTGCTCAAGACAGAACTGGGGGCCACCGAGGACCAGGCGCAGGCCGCCCTGAGCCTTGCCGGCATCCGCACTGAGGACACGTCCTTCGTGGAAAAGGTCCGCGCGCTGGGCGTCAAGGACGAGCTGCTCGAGGAAGGCCTGAACGAGCTCGAGCAGGTCATTGCGGCCGCCGTGCAGCGTGCGCCGGGCAAGGTAGTGGCGGACCTCAGCATCGCCCGTGGCCTGGACTACTACACCGGAACCGTGGTGGAAACCGTCCTGGTGGGCCACGAACAGCTCGGCTCCATTTGCTCCGGCGGGCGCTACGACGCGCTGGCGAGCAAGGGCAACCGCAAATTCCCAGGCGTCGGCCTGTCCATCGGCGTCACGCGTCTCGTCTCCAGGATCCTGAGCCAGGACCTGGCCCAGGCAACCCGTTCGGTGCCCACGGCAGTGCTCGTCGCACTGAACAACGACGGCAGCTGGGGCGCTGCCCAGGACGTCGCGGCACAGCTACGTGGCAGGGGGATATCCACCGAAGTTGCCGCCAAGGCGGAAAAATTCGGCAAGCAGATCAAGTTCGCCGACCGCCGGGGTATCCCGTTCGTCTGGTTCACGGACGACGACGGCAAACACCAGGTCAAGGACATCCGTTCAGGCGAGCAGACAGACGCCGATCCCGCGACCTGGACGCCCTCGGCCGAGGACCTGTACGTCCGCATCCTTAAGTCCTAGGCGGCAGCTTCCGTAGCCGCAGCACCAGGAACCGGCCGGCAACTCCGGCCGCCAGCACGGCCGCCATGCCCGCCACGGAGGCCAACGGCAGCGTGACGGCAAGAATCAGGCAACCAACGAAACCCGCCGCATTCAGCCACCGGGGCGCCGTGCGCGGCCGTTCGGCCAGGGTGAAGGCGGCGGCATTCGTGACCGAATAGTAGATCAGGACGCCGAAGCTCGAGAAACCCACAACGGTCAGCACATCCGCCGTCAGGAGCAGCACGATCACGGCTGCTGCCACCGACAGCTCCGCGACGAACGGGACCGTATGCTGCCCGCCCACCCGGGCCAGGGGAGAGGGCAGGTCCCGCTCCCTCGCCATTGCCATCGCAGTACGGCCAACCCCGGTGATCAGTGCCAGCAGCGCGCCCAGGCAGGCCGCGGCTGCCCCTGCTTGCACCACCGGGGCGCCTGCGGCCAGACCGGAGGACATCACGGCGTCGAGCAGCGGCGACAGCGATTCCGCCAGCCGCCCCGGGGACAGGTGCCAGAGCAGCAGCACGGCGAGTGCCAGATAGATCGTGAAAGCTGCGGCCAGCGCGGCCAGGATGGCCCGCGGAATGGTGCGGGCGGGATCCTTGACCTCTTCGCCCAGCGTGGCGATCCGGGCGTAGCCGGCGAAGGCGAAGAACATCAGGCCGGCGGCCGGGAGGATCCCCCAGGCGCTGCCCGGGCCTGCGACGGGACCGGCCGGTTCCGGATGCGGCCCCGCAATGCCCGCAACCGTCACAAACACCAGGGTGCCAAGGACGATGGCGAGCAGGATTCTTGTCAACAGGGCGGTGCGGGTGATGCCCATCAGGTTGACCCCCGTGAGCACCACGACGGCGGCGACGGCCAACGGCGTGGCGAAGCCCGGTGCCACATATTGGCCGAAGGTCAGGGCCATGGCCGCGCACGACGCAGTCTTCCCCGTGACAAATCCCCAGCCTGCGATGAAGCCCGGCCATTCGCCGAGCTGCTTGCGGCCGTAGACATAGGTCCCTCCGCTGGCCGGGTACTTGGCGGCCAGCTGGGCCGACGCCACAGCGTTGCAGTAGGCAATGGCGCCCGCGACCAGGACCGAGAGAACCATCAGCGGGCCGGCCAGTGCGGTGGCGGGGGAGAAGACGACGAATACGCCGGCGCCAAGCATGGAGCCGAGTCCGATGGCGGTGGCGTCAAACACGCCGAGCCGGCGCTGAAGCCGTTGGTGGGTCTGCATGGCGGAAGGGAAGCCTTTCCAACGGGTAAACTCGAACGGGGCTGTTCCCGTAACGGTCCCATTCAACATCATCTCTGTCTTCCTTCTGAAAGGTAAGCTGTGCTGCGCACACATGACCTCGGATCCCTTCGCTCCGAGCACATTGGACAAACCGTTACCCTGGCCGGCTGGGTGGGCCGGCGTCGTGATCACGGTGGTGTGGCATTCGTTGACCTGCGCGATGCCTCAGGCGTCGCCCAGGTGGTAGTCCGCGAAGAAGAGGTCTTCCACGGGCTCCGCAACGAGTACGTGCTCCAGATCATCGGTACGGTTTCCCAGCGCCCCGAGGGCAATGAAAACCCGGCGCTGGCCACCGGTGAGATCGAGGTCATTGCCGAGAAGGTGACCATCCTCAACACCTCCGATCCGCTGCCCTTCCAGATCGACGAACACGTCGAGGTGGGCGAGGAAGCACGGCTGAAGCACCGCTACCTGGACCTGCGCCGCCCGGGCCCCGCCCGCAACCTGCGCCTGCGCTCGGAAGCGAACCGTGTGGCACGCGAGCTGCTCCACCAGGACGGCTTCGTTGAGATCGAGACCCCCACGCTGACGCGTTCGACGCCGGAAGGCGCCCGCGACTTCGTGGTCCCCGCACGCCTCGCGCCGGGTTCCTGGTACGCCCTGCCGCAGTCCCCGCAGCTCTTCAAGCAGCTCCTTCAGGTGGGCGGCTTCGAGAAGTACTACCAGATCGCCCGCTGCTACCGCGATGAGGACTTCCGCGCCGACCGCCAGCCGGAATTCACCCAGCTGGACATCGAAGCGAGCTTCGTGGAGCAGGATGACATCATTTCGCTCGGCGAAAGCATCGTCAAAGCCCTGTGGCAGCTGATCGACGTCGAAATCCCGACGCCCATCCAGCGCATCACGTACGCCGACGCCATGGCGCGCTACGGCTCGGACAAGCCGGACCTGCGCTTCGGCCAGGAACTGACCGAACTCACGGAATTCTTCAAGGACACCAACTTCGGCGTGTTCAAGGCATCCTACGTCGGTGCCGTAGTCATGCCCGGCGGTGCATCGCAGGCACGCCGTGCGCTGGACGCCTGGCAGGAATGGGCCAAGCAGCGCGGCGCCAAGGGCCTCGCGTACGTGCTCTACAAGGAGGACGGCGAACTGGCCGGACCCGTGGCCAAGAACCTCACCGACACCGAGCGCGCCGGCCTGGCCGACGCCGTCGGCGCCAAGCCCGGGGACTGCATCTTCTTCGCCGCCGGCGAGAAGACCCCCTCCCGTGCACTCCTCGGTGCCGCCCGTGTCGAAATCGGACACCGCACCGGCCTGATCAACCCCTCCGACTGGGCATTCTGCTGGGTTGTGGATGCCCCGATGTTCGAGCCTGCCGCCGCCGCAGTGGCATCGGGCGACGTGGCCGTTGGTGCCGGCCAGTGGACTGCCGTCCACCACGCCTTCACCTCGCCCAAGCCCGAGTTCATGGACTCCTTCGACCAGGACCCGGAATCCGCCCTGTCCTACGCCTACGACATTGTCTGCAACGGCAACGAAATCGGCGGCGGCTCCATCCGTATCCACGAGCGTGACGTGCAGGAACGCGTCTTCGAACTCATGGGCCTGGACAAGGCAGACGCCGAGACGAAGTTCGGCTTCCTCCTGGAGGGCTTCAAGTTCGGCGCTCCGCCGCACGGCGGCATCGCCTTCGGGTGGGACCGCGTTGTAGCCCTGCTGGCCGGCGTGGAGTCAATCCGCGACGTCATCGCGTTCCCGAAGTCCGGCGGCGGCTACGACCCGCTGACGGCAGCTCCGGCGCCGATCACGGCGCAGCAGCGCAAGGAGGCCGGCGTCGACTTCAAGCCTGAGGCCAAGAAGGCGGAACAGGCCCCCAAGAAGATCGACGACGAAGCCAAGTAGAGTGAACTGATCGTCAGCAAAGGCTCCCCGGGAAACCGGGGAGCCTTTGCTGTCCCCAAGCCGCTGAAAGGAAGCCGATGGAACGTCAGGCGACCCCCGCCCTGGAGGCATTGATGGACGCCGCCTGGCCCGCTCCCGACCGGGAGGAATCCGGCGGGTGGGTTCTTCGCGCCGCCAGCGGCGTGACCCAGCGTGCAAATTCCATCTGGCCACGCTCGGAGCCGGAGGGAACCCCGCACGAACGGCTGGCCCTGCTCCGGGAGGCGCGCGCCTGGTACCGCAACCGCCGGCTGCCCGTGATCTTCCAGGTCGTCGACGATGCCCGGAGCTCCGCGCTGAATGCGGTCCTCGATGAGGAAGGCTTCACCCGCCAGTCCGAGACCCTGATCCTCGTGCGAGGTGCCGGCGGGGATGCGCCGGCATCTGACGCCGGCGTCGAGCTCTCGGCACAGCCGACGGAGGAGTGGCTGCGGCTTTGGTGGAGCGTTGACGGCCGCGGTGACGAGGAATCCCTCGCCACTGCCCGCGGAATCCTCGAAGGCTGCCGGTCGCTGTACGCCCTGGTGAGGGACGACGACGGCGTGCCCGCCGCCGTCGGACGCCTTGCTCTTCCTCCGGGCCGGGCGGACAGTAGAGGCGGCCTGTACTGCATGGCGACCCGTCCGGATGCCAGGCGCCGCGGCTACGCAAACCGGGTGCTGCGGTCGTTGCTGGGGGCGGGGGCGACGCACGGGCTGGACGGCTACTGGTTGCTGGTGACAGCGGCCAATTCCGGTGCCCGGGAACTGTATGCCCGGGCCGGCTTCCGGGAAGCCGGCCGCTACCTCTATCGGCAGGAGCGGCCGAAGCGGCACCTCACCGGCTGCTAGGTTCGTTCGGTCGCGTAGTGCAGTCCCACCCAGGGGGAGGCGGCCAACTCGCCGCCGTCAACGGTTGTCGCGGCTGCTGGGGTTGCCTCCACGGGCGCCGCGGGTCCCTGCTGCGGCAGTTGCTGCCGGTCGACGGGCAGGCCGGTTCCGTGGCCCGGGTACTTGTTGCGGCGGATTGCGGGTCGCGGCATGGTGGTTCCTTTCGGGCTGTCGGTCGGAGTCACAGGTTTTGCAGCTCCCGGCGCCGGGCGGTTCCCTCCAGATACGGACCGCCCAGTTCCTCGATCGGCGTCCTGAACGTCTCGCGGGCGGAGAACACCGAGAAGGCTGCGATGAGCATGCACACCGTGCCGAAGACTGCCACGGGAACCCAGCCCGTGGCGCCTGGGGTCAGCAGCATGCCGGCGATCATCGGCGCGAAACCGGCGAGAACCAGCCCCAGCTGGTTTCCCATCGCCATGCCGGTATAGCGGACCGGGGCGGCGAACTGTTCGGCGAAGAACGAGGGCCAGATGCCGTTGAAGCCCGAGTACAGCACCGTCATATTGAGGAAAGCGGCCAGGAAGACCAGGACGATGTTGCCGGAGGACAGTGCAAGGAAGTACAGGAAGATGGTGATCGAGCAGCCGATTGCGGCGGTCAGCAGCAGGGGGCGCCGTCCGACCCGGTCCGAGAGCTTCGCGGCCAGCGGCATGGCGAACATCGACAGCCCGATGGCTACGGCATTGACGGTCAGGATGGATGCGCGGTCAAAGCCTGCGGTGGAGGTGGCGTACGCCAGTCCGAAGACCGTGAAGATGGTCTGCATGACGGACATGATCGACATGCCCACAACGCGCAGCACATCGGCGCCCTGGAACCTGAGTACTTCCTTGAGCGGCATCGGGGCGACCTGCTGGTGCTCCTGGGCCTCTTCGAAGACCGGCGTTTCGTCCAGGTGCGTCCGCACCCAGTAGGCGATGGCCAGGACCACGATGGACAGCCAGAACGGGATGCGCCAGCCCCAGCTCATCATCGCTTCCTGCGGCAGGGCCGTGACCGGAATGAACACGAGGGTGGCCAGCACCATGCCGGAGGCGTAGCCCGTCATCACGAAGCTGGTGAAGAAACCCCGTTTGCCCTCGGGCGAATGCTCCAGCGTAAGAGTGGAGGCGCCGGCCGATTCCGCGCCGGCGGAGAAGCCCTGCGCGAGCCGCCCGGCCACCAGGAGGATCGGCGCCCAGACGCCGACCTGCTCGTAGGTGGGCAGGAACCCGATGCCCAGCGATGCCAGGCCCATGATGCCCAGGGTCAGCAGCAGGATCTTCTTCCGTCCCAGTTTGTCGCCGAAGTGGCCCATCACCAGGCCTCCGACCGGCCGCGCTACGTAGGCGACGCCGAAGGTGGCAAAGGCGCCGATCAGGCCGATGGCAGGGTCCGCCGTGGGGAAGAACAGGTGCGGAAACACGAGGGCGGCGGCGGTGCCGTAGATGAAGAAGTCGTAGTACTCCAGGGTGCTGCCGAGGAAGGATGCCAGGGCTGCCTTGCCCGGCGTTTTCCGGGGTGCCGACTGCGGGGCCGGCTGCGTTGCGGGCTGAGTTGTGGATGCAGACTGCATGGGGATCTCCTTAAGACTGCGTTGTCTTAGTGGTGGCCGCAGGGGTCTCCCCGAGGTGGAAGTCCACCGAAAGGATCTGCTGGCTGTTGGGGAACGAGTACGCCTTCAGCGGCTCGTGGAGCGGGTGCGTGTTGTACACCGCGATGTCCTCGACCGTTTCGAAGTCGGCCACAATGGCGTAGTCGAAGGAGCGCTCGGTGTTGAGGACATCCGCGCCGTGGCTGAGGCTGAGCATGCCGGGGATCTTGCCGGTCATGTTGTTGAGGCCGTTGATCCAGGCCTGCTTGTCGGCGGGCGGGAAGCCCGGCTTGAACTTGAAGAGCACGGTGTGGCGGATCATCTCAGGCACCCACCAGCTCCACGGTTGGCTCAGCCTGTTCGGCGGGCTGTTCCGCGGAGCGGTACTCCGGTGACAGGCCGGCGATGGTGCGTCCGGCGAGGTAGCCCATGGTCATGATCGGTCCAAGGGTGGCGCCGGCGCCGGGGTAGCCTGCGGCGTAGGCGTTTTCCGTGGTGTTGCCGGCGGCGAACAGGCCCGGGATGGGGCGGTTGTCGACGTCGAGCACCCGGGCCAGCCCGTCGGTCGCCACGCCGCCGTTGGTGCCGAAGGCGCCATTGACCACTTCCAGCGCGTAGAACGGTCCGGACCGGAGGGGGCCGAGCGAGGGGTTCGGCCACGGGTTGCCGTCGTCGCCCCAATACTTGTCGTAAGCGCTCTCGCCGCGGCCGAAGTCCGGATCCTCGCCCTTGGCGGCGAACTCGTTGAACCGGGCCACAGTGGCTTCCAGGTTTTCTGCCGGAACGTTGATTTTTGCGGCCAGTTCCTCGAGGGTTGCCGCCTCGATCAGGTAGCCCGGCGTGGGTTTGCCGGCGCGGTGCGCCAGGATGCCATAGCGCTCCAGGTAGCCGTGGTCCACGATCACGTGGGCCGGCGTGTTGAGTGTCCGGTTCGCGGCCGAGTCCCAGGACTGGAGGCATCGGGCCAGGTCGTTGTAGTTCTGCGACTCGTTGGCGAACCGGCGGCCGTGGCGGTTCACCATGATCGAGCCCGGGCCCTGGCGTTCGAAGCGGAGCAGGGTGCCCACGGGCTGCCCGTCGCGTGTGTCACCGGTGACGGACATCGGCGCCCACCAGGCTTCGCGGGTGCCGCGGGTCTGGCCGCCGATGCGCTGCGACATCCGCAGCCCGTCGCCGGTGTTCGAGGGCGGCGAGCACATCGTGTACAGCCGGGACGCGAGCATGGAGTCGGCCAGTGCCTTGTCCCACTCGAAGCCGCCGGTGGCCAGCACCACACCGTCGTTTGCCCGGAAGGTTTCGCCGGATTCCAGTTCGACGCCGGTCACCCGGTCGCTGTCGGTGAGCAGCCGGTGCCCCCGCGCCCCGGTGACAAGCGCGGCACCGTCGCGGACCAGGCTGGCCAGCAGCATGGAGACGAGGGCCTGCCCCTTGGCCACGAGCCCTTCGTCCTGGCGGCCGGCCAGTTCGTCCCACGGGAACTTCGTAAAGGCGCCCCAGTTTTCGTATTCCTGCATGGTGAAGGGCGCGCGGCCGTCGCTGCGCACGTGCAGCCTGAGTCCGCCCAGCGCTTCCTTGCTGTTGAACAGCTCGGGCTCCACCGTGCGGCCGCCCTCCACGGCGCCGGGCAGGTCCTGCCGGTAGTCGGGGAAGTTGTTGAGGAAGATGAAGCGGACGCCGCATTCCTCTTCCACGAAGCGGAGCATCCGGTCGCCGTAATTCAGTGCTGCATCGAGCAGTTCCTCGCGGCCGCGTCCCCGGGCCACGGCGCGCACGTACTCTGCGGCCGCTTCCTTGGAGTCGGCAATACCGGCCTTCCGGGCGTGGTGGTTGTCCGCCACCCAGAGCATGCCGCCGGAGACGGCGGAGGTGCCGCCCAGCAGCTCACTTTTTTCGAGGACGACGACGGACTTGCCGGCACAGGCGGCGGTGGCCGCCGCGGTGAGTGCGCCCGCGCCGGAACCGACGACGACGACGTCGTAGCTTTCCGAGGCGCTTCCGTTAATGAATTTCATGGGTGGTGCCTTTCAGGAGGAAGAATGTCTGCGCTCGATTTGCGCAGGGGCTGCCGCGGCCGGATGCCGCTGGCGGTCAAACGGCGGGGAGCCGGGTCAGACGGCGGTGTAGCCGCCGTCGATCACGAGCTCGGAGCCCGTGGTGAAGCGCGATTCGTCGGACGCCAGGTACAGCACGCCGTAGGCGATCTCGTCCGGCTGGCCCTGGCGGGGCAGCGGGTTCGAGCCGACCAGCTGCTGGTAGTAGGCCTCGGCGCCGATGTCGGACTGTTCGGCCGAGCGGCGGCTCATCCGGGTGTTCATCGATCCGGGGTGGATGGAGTTCACCCGGATGCCGTAACTTCCATAGGCCGCAGCGTCCGACTTGCTCAGGAGCCGGACGGCGCCCTTGGTGGCGTGGTAGAGCGGCACATTCCTGCCCCCGGTCAGGCCGTGGATGGAGGAGAAGTTGACGATGCTGCCGGCACCCTTTTCGATCATGCCGGGAACCACGTGCTTGGTCATCAGCCAGACGCCCTTGACGTTGACGTTGAAGATCAGGTCGAAGTCCGTAACCGAGGCGGTGTGGGAGGCGCCGGCGGGGCCGATGATTCCGGCGGCGTTGACCAGGATGTCCGGCGCGCCCAGGTCGTCGCGGACCCGGCGGATGGCATCGGTGACGCTGTCCTCGCTGGTCACGTCGACGTCGTATTCACTGATGTTTGCGTGGGCCGCGGCGGCCGGGATGCCGGCAACGTCCAGGCTGGCAACGACCGCACCGTGTTCAGCCAGGAGGGCGGCGGTGGCGCTGCCCAGGTCGCCGCGGCCTCCGGTGACGATGGCGGTCTTTCCGGCCACTCGGTTCAGTGTGGGATTCATGGGGGGGCTCCTCGTGCTCCTGCAGCCTCTTCGCTGCGTCCTAGCCAGAGTGGCAGGGGAGCTGTGACCGGAACCACACGATTGCCGATGAACGGTAAAGCCAATATGGAGTGACTCTGTTCAGTGACTCTGCCTCAGAGTGCCCTTCAGCTCACCCCGCCAGCCGAGTGCCCTGGAAATACCCCGGGCGGCGGCCAGCAGGACGGGGACCCGGGCGGCCGCGTTCTCCTCGTTGCGCGGCACCACCACGCTGAGCGCGGCGCGGACGGTGTTGTCGGGCCCGAAGACGGGGACGGCGATGCCGCTGGATTCGGGTACGATCACGCCCGGCATGGCAGCGAACCCGCGCTGCCTGATCTCGGCCAGATGGCGGCGAAGCAAAGCTGGATCGGTCAGGGTGGTTTCGGTGAACTTCGTCAGGGGCCGGGCTAGGAAGCTGTCCTGATAGGCGGCGGGGGAGTGTGCCAGCAGAACCAGGCCCGAGGACGTTGCGTGCACCGGCAGCCTTCCGGCGATCTTGGTGATGTCGACGATGGTCTTGTCGGAGCCCAGCCGCTCGATGTACAGGACCTCGTCCGAATCAAGGATGCCCAGGGTGGTGGAGTGCTGCACTACTGCCTGGACGTCCTCCATGAACGGCAGGGCAGCCTCCCGCAGTCCCAGCATCTTGGATCCGCGGGAAACAAGTTCCCACATCCGGGTGCCGATGTGGATATCACCGCCGGGTTCGCGTTCGAGGAGCCGTTCGAGCAGCAGATCGTTGACCAGCCGGTAGGTCGTGGTCACAGGCAGTCCGGTCCGGCGCCCCAGTTCGGCGACGCTCATGGAGGTATGCCGGTCGTCGAACGCGCTCACGATCTTCACGAAGCGTCCGATGATCGACTCGCCCGATGCGGAATTGGCCACGCTTCCTCCTCAGGATTCCCGCTCAATGGTAATCCTCCTCCCGGTTGCCGGTGCCACCGGCTCTACTGGGGCTTTAGCCTTCCACCCGGCTGCCGGCGAGGATGCGGGCAGCCGACTGAACGGAGCAGGAACCAAATGAGCAAGACAGGAACCATTGGCACGGCAGGAACCAGGAGCGAGACTGTCTGTGATGTCCTCGTCATCGGCTCCGGCGTGGCCGGGATGGCCGCAGCGCTGAAAGCCGCTTCGCAGGGCTTGACCGTGATCGTTGCGGAAAAGGAGCAGTACTTCGGCGGAACCACCGCCATTTCCGCCGGCTGGGCATGGGTCCCCGGCAACAAGCAGGGCGTGGCGCAGGGGGACACCCGGGAGGACGCCGAGACATACCTGAAAAGCCTTGCCCCGGAGACGTTCAACGAAGCAGGCGTCAGGGACTTCCTGGATACCGTGCCTGAGGCGATCTCCTTTTTCGAGAACGAAACCGAGGTCAAGTTCACCTACCCGGAGAAATCCCCGGACTATCAGATGGACCTGCCGGGGGCCAAGCTGTCCGGCCGTGCCATCCTGCCCCAGGATGTTGACGCACGGGCGCTCGGGGACAAGCGGCTCCTGATGCAGCCGTACATGAGTTCCTACACCGTGTTCGGCTATATGCCCCAGGTCGGACCCGACATCAACGAGTTCTTCCACGTGAACCAGTCGATCAGTTCGTTCGTCTATGTGGCGAAGAAGCTGCTGCGCACGTGGGCCGACGCCGCCCGGTACAAGCGTCCCGTCCTCCGCTCCAACGGCAACGCCCTGATGACCCGGATGGTCAAGAGCGCCGGTGACCTGGGCGTGCGCCTGTGGAATTCTTCACCCGCCGTTTCACTGACCCGCGACGACGCCGGAACCATCACGGGCGCCGTGATCGGCGGTGAGCATGCCGCCACGGTGACGGCCCGGCTCGGCGTGATCCTCGCCGCCGGCGGCTTTTCCGGCAACAAGGAACTGCGGCAGCAGTATTTTCCGCACGACGCCGACGGCGACAACCACTTCACGCCGACCGTGGGCCACGGAGGGGATGCCGCCACCCTGGCGATCAGTGCCGGCGGGCACATCGACGATTCGGTGTTCAGCGTGGGCTCCTGGGCCCCGGTGACCGTGTTCAAGTACCTCAACGGCAAGCAGCGGCTCTTTCCGCACCTGCGGGCGATCGGACTGCCCGGCCTGATCGCCGTCGACCGTCACGGCAAGCGCTTCGGAAACGAGGCGCTGAGCTACCACGACTTCGGCGGAGCCATGATCGGGCACAACAAGGACGAGGACAAGACGTTTGGATACGTGATCGGCGACGCGAAGACAATGCACAAATACGGCATCGGCTACGCCAAGCCCTGGCCGATGCCCCGCGGCTATTTCTACCGGGCCGGGTACCTGGTCAAGGCGGACACCCTGGCGGAACTGTCCGGAAAGCTCGGCATCGACCCCACGGGCCTCGCGGCGACCGTGGCTGAGTTTAATCCGGGAGCGGAGCGCGGTGAGGATCCGGCGTTTGGCCGAGGCTCCACGCTGTACAACCACTTCCGGGGCGACCTTGAACACAAGCCGAATCCGAACCTCGCCCCGGTCGGCAAGGGCCCGTATTACGCCGCGAAGATCCAGATGGGCGACCTGGGCACCTTCGCCGGAGTCGGCGTCAACGAGCGGTCCGAAGCTGTCACCGCCGAGGGAACGGCCATCCCGGGCCTCCTTGCCGTCGGCGCAGCCGCGGTGAGCGTTTTCGGCGGCGGCTACCCGGGCTACGGCTCGCACATTGGGCCTGCCCTCGTGTTCGGCTACCGGGCGGGCCGCGACATCGGCAGGCTCGCGGCTGCCCGCGGTGTGGACCGCGGGGCCGGCGTGGAAGCCGGCTAGGGCGACGGGCCGGAGACGTCCGAATCGGTGAGTGCGAGTAGCGGCGTCCGTTTAGACGGTTCCCTGCGCACTCGACGTCCCGCTGCGGCGTCGAGACGGCACGGAACCGTCGAAATGGTGCCCGGGCTGCGGACGGGGACGCAGCACGGCGGCCGCGGGGTTAAACCGGCGGGTCGGTCACCAGGATGCGCACCGAACACAGGTCTGCGGCCGCCCGCTTGAGCACGGAGGCGCGGGGATCCGGAACGTCCAGGAACGGCAGCCGGGTCAGTGCCGCGTAGCGTTTCAGCACGGGTTCGGCGAGAACCTGCTCCGCCAGCGTGCGGTCACCGCCAGGCGCCAGGTACTCGATCCGGTGGCCGCCGAAGATCCGGCCGGCGTGCTCCGCGACCGCCTCCACGAGGGCATCCGCCTGGTTGGCGCGCCGCCGGGCGAAACGCTGCTGGGACCAGCCGCCGGCCGCAGTCCTGGACTGCACGTGGCGGGTTCCCGTCTTGGATGCCAGGGCGGCGCCGTCACGGACCACCGCCACGGAATAGCCGCCGCGGCGGACAAGCACCAACCCGAGCGTGCGGGACTGCGCCGCCAGCGACGCGAGCCGCGACACCGCGTCGGTTCCTGCCCCGGGCCGGCCGTCCGCCGGCCAAGGGGCCTGCAGCAGCGCCACGGCGCCGTCGGCCGCGGCGAGGCGGAGGCCGCCGTCGGGCTCTTCCTCCGTGAGGGTGCCGTGGCTTGCGGCGAAGCGCTCCACCCACCCCGGCAGCCGGGCGCCGGAGACAAACGCCACTCGGGACTCTGGGGTGGGCATCGCGTGGTCTCCGTTGTCTGTGCGGTCATTGAACTAGAAGTAGCCTATCTATGTGGATGATCTCTTTGGCCAGGGGCCGGATAACGACGACGACGGCGGGACAGCGGCGCCGTCCGGTTCGGCGGTTTCCGGGCCGGACGCCGGACGGGCGCGGCCCCGGAGCCCCTTGGCGGTCCGGATGCGGCCCCGCACCCTCGACGACGTGGTGGGCCAGCAACACCTGCTGGGACAGGGGTCCCCGTTGCGGCAGCTGGCGGCCGGCGCCGGGGCCGACTCCGCCGGACCGGCCGGACCGACGTCGCTCATCCTGTGGGGTCCGCCGGGAACCGGCAAGACCACGCTGGCCCATGTGATCGCCAAGGGCCCCGGCCGGAAGTTCGTGGAGCTCTCCGCCATCACGGCGGGCGTGAAGGACGTGCGGCGCGTCATGGACGAAGCGCTCACCGCGAGGGACCTCTACAAAACCACCACTGTCCTTTTCCTCGACGAGATCCACCGGTTCAACAAGGCCCAGCAGGACGCGCTGCTGCCCGGCGTTGAAAACCGCTGGGTGGTGCTGGTTGCCGCCACCACGGAGAATCCGTCCTTTTCCGTCGTCTCGCCGCTGCTATCCCGGTCGCTGCTGCTGACGCTCCGCCCACTGACGGATGCGGACGTAGAGGGCCTGGTCCAGCGGGCCGTGACCGATGCCCGCGGACTGAACGGGAAAGTGGAGCTCAGCGATGAAGCGCTGGCCCACCTGGTCCGGTTGTCCGGCGGCGACGCGCGCCGCGCTCTCACGGCGCTGGAGGCGGCGGCGGGCGTGGCTTTCGGGGATGCCGACGACGCCGACGACGGCCCCGTCACCGTGGAACTGCGGCACACCGAACGCGCCCTCGATGTTGCAGCCGTCAGGTACGACCGGGCAGGGGACCAGCACTACGACGTAGCCAGCGCCTTCATCAAATCCATTCGGGGCTCCGACGTCGATGCAGCACTGCATTACCTCGCGCGCATGCTGGAAGCGGGGGAGGACCCCCGATTCATCGCCCGCCGCATCGTGATTTCGGCCGCGGAGGATGTTGGCATGGCCGACCCCACGGCCTTGCAGACCGCCGTTGCCGCTGCCCAGGCCGTGCAGCTGATCGGCATGCCCGAAGGTCGCATCGTGCTGGCTGAAGCCGTGGTCCACCTGGCAACGGCCCCGAAGTCCAACGCCGCATACATGGGCATCAACAAGGCCACCGCAGACGTCCGGGCCGGCCTGGGCAACGGCATCCCCGCCCACCTGCGGGACGCGCACTACCCGGGATCCAAACAGCTCGGGCACGGGCAGGGCTACAAGTACGCGCACGACGCCCCGCATGCCGTTGCCACGCAGCAATATCCGCCGGATGACCTGGTCGGCCGGGACTACTACCAGCCAACCGCCAATGGTGCCGAACGCGAGATTTCCACCCGGCTGGAGCGGCTGCGGAAGATCATCCGCGGCGGCTGACCGGCCCCGTCCGAACGCTCCCGGGCGTTACCCGTTGACTTCCGGCGGCGGAGGGCTAACGTTGAATTACGTCAGCACGGATCTGTTGAACGTGCGTGCCTTGAGGGGGGACATCAGCAAAAATGCCGGTTGTTCGTACACTCAGGCCCCAGGTCGGGGCTGGCACAACACAAGCCCGGCACCACCTCCATGCGCCCTCTTCCCAGTTCCCAGGTAGTGTCCTATGTCCGTAAATTTCGTCACAGCACTGTCCGTAAAATCCTTTGACATCCCGGACAAGAAGCGTTGCCCCGACAAGGCGGAGTTTGATCTTGTCACCGTCAACGACTACTCGGTGGCCCGTCTGATTCTCAATCCGGGCTGGCGGTGGTCGGAGAGCAGCAAGCCCTTCGAGAAGACGGACTTCTGCCAGCACAACCATCTCGGATTCTGTGTCTCCGGGGTCCTGGAAGTGGAAACCGCCGACGGCGTCCGTTCCACGATCCACGCCAACGACACCTACACACTCCCGCCCGGCCACGATGAGTGGGTGGTGGGGTCCGAGCCGTTCGTTGCCGTGGAGTTCCTGGGTGCCGCCTCCTTCGGCCGGCCGTCCAGCCGCGGTGTCCACGCCCGGATCTGACTGCGCCGGCATCTGACTGCGCCCTCATCTGACTGCGCCGGCATCTGACAGTGCCCTGACCGTAGCGCCCTGACCTGGCTCCGGCCGATCAGGGCCGCAGGCCTCATCGTGGTAGGATTGTTCGTTGTCTGGCAAGGCACGGACGCACAATCCACTGATTTTCAGCATTTCATGCTGTGGTGTGGTTATGCCCTGTGCCCAGTAGCAAAAGGCAGCGGTTGGCCGATGCTCTCCATCGTGGAGGCCAGTAACACTGACACACCGCAGATATTGGAAGGACACAAGTGGCTAACAACACTCGTGCTCGCCGTACCGCACGCCTTTCGCGTGCACTCGGCATTGCTCTGACCCCCAAGGCCGCCAAGTACATGGAGCGCCGCCCGTACGGCCCCGGTGAGCATGGCCGTGCCCGCAAGAAGCAGGACTCCGACTACGCCGTACGTCTGCGCGAAAAGCAGCGTCTGCGTGCCCAGTACGGCATCCGCGAAGCCCAGATGACCCGTGCCTTCGAAGAAGCACGCCGCACCAAGGGCCTGACCGGTGAAAACCTGATCGAACTGCTCGAAATGCGTCTCGACGCCCTCGTGCTGCGTGCCGGCTTCGCCCGCACCATCGCCCAGGCCCGCCAGCTGGTTGTGCACCGCCACATCCTGGTTGACGGCATCCGCGTTGACCGCCCGTCCTTCCGCGTCGGCGAGGGCCAGCTGGTCCACGTTCACAGCCGCAGCGAAACCATGCCTCCGTTCCAGGTTGCAGCGGCCGGCGCACACCGCGACGTCCTGCCCCAGGTTCCGGCCTACCTGGACGTCAAGCTTGACGCCCTGCAGGCACGCCTGGTTCGTCGCCCGAAGCGCTCCGAGGTTCCCGTAACCTGCGAAGAGCAGCTCGTCGTCGAATTCTACGCACGCTAAATACCAGCAGCGTATACAAAGAAGCCCGTGGCAAGCGCCGCGGGCTTCTTTGTATGTAAGGTACTGGGGGGACTTCCGCGACAGCGGCCATGATGCCGCCGCGGAACCCGCAGCAGTCCACGGAATCACAAGGAGATGAACGTCTATGTCTGGTGGCGATATTGCCGGCCTGATCGCGGCAGGGGTGTTTGCGCTCCTCGTGCTGATCCTCGCCGTGCCGATCCTGAAGCTCGGACGGGTTTTTGACGAAGTCCGGACGTCCATCCGCGCAATCAGCGACGGCGCCACGCCACTCATGGACGAAGTCACGGCCACGGTTTCCACCACCAACCAGCAGCTGAAAAAGGTTGACGGCATCTCGTCCAACGTCTCGGACGCCTCAGCCAACATCTCCGCGCTCTCGTCACTCGTGGCCGCGACGGTGGGATCCCCGCTGATCAAGGTGGCAGCCTTCAGCTACGGTGTCCGCTCCGCCCTGTCAGCCCGCAAGAAACCCGCCACCGGCCGCCGCAGCCGCTAATCCAGACGGAGAGCACTCAATGAAAAGAATTCTCTGGATGGGAATCGGCGTCGCCATCGGCGTCATCGCGTTCCGCAAAATCACCGAGGCGCAGTCCACTCTTGGGCCCGAAGGCCTGAACCGGGCGGTGGGCCGCCTGGCTGACGGCATCTACGACTTCGCGGACGCCGTGCGGGACGGAATGCAGGAGCGCGAAACCGAGCTGCGGACAGCCCTGGGCATCGACAGCCAGGACGTGGCGCGGCGCTAGCGCCCTCCACCAGGACAGGCCCGCAGCCAGTCCGGTGTCCGGGCGCGGACACCGCACCGCCCCCAGTGGGGGAGAATTAAACCGGCAGCCCCGGCAGATGCCACCGCAGATGCCCAGGCAGCCCCACGCGTTTGCGTGACCTCACGCATCTGACCCATACGCATCAGAACTACACGCAGTACACCAAGAAGGGTAAGTAACCAGGTTATGAAGTCGCAGGAGATCACCAAGCGCTGGATCGACTTTTTTGTCAGCAAGGGACACACGGCGGTGCCCTCCGCATCCCTGGTCTCCAGCGACCCCTCCCTGCTGTTCACGGTGGCCGGCATGGTGCCGTTCATTCCGTACCTGACGGCCCGCGAAGAGGCGCCCTACAACCGCGCCACCAGCGTGCAGAAGTGCATCCGGACCGGCGACATCGAGGAAGTCGGCAAGACGGCACGCCACGGCACCTTCTTCCAGATGTGCGGCAACTTCTCCTTCGGCGACTACTTCAAGGAAGACGCCATCAAGTTCGCCTGGGAACTGCTCACCACGGGAGTTGACGACGGCGGCTACGGCCTGCCGCCCGAGAAGCTCTGGGTCACCGTCTATGAAGAGGACGACGAGGCCGAGCAGCTCTGGCTCACGAACACGGGCATGCCCGCCGAACGGATCCAGCGGATGGGCAAGGCCGACAACTACTGGTCCACCGGCCAGCCCGGCCCCGCCGGCCCCTGCTCCGAGATCTACTACGACCGCGGCCCGTCGTACGGCGTCGAGGGCGGCCCGATCGCCGACGAGAACCGCTACGTCGAAATCTGGAACCTCGTGTTCATGCAGTACCAGATCGACAACGTCCGCTCCAAGGTGGACTTCGACATCACCGGCGAACTGCCCAAGAAGAACATCGACACCGGCCTCGGCATGGAACGCCTCGCAATGATCCTGCAGGATGTCGAGAACATGTACGAGACCGACCAGGTCCGCCCCGTGATCGACAAGGCCGCGGCACTGTCCGGCCGGGAGTACACCTCCGCCGAGTCCGCCGACGATCCGCACCACACGGACGACGTCCGGATGCGCGTGGTGGCCGACCACATCCGGTCCGCGCTGATGCTGATCGCCGACGGCGTGACCCCCTCCAACGAAGGCCGCGGCTACGTGCTGCGCCGCCTGATCCGCCGTGCCGTGCGCTCCATGCGGCTCCTCGGCGTCGAAAAGGCCTGCCTGCCCGACCTCCTCCCGGCATCCCGCGACGCGATGAAGGGCGTCTACCCGGTGGTCGAGACCGACTTCGACCGCATCAGCCGCATCGCCTACGCCGAGGAGAAGGCCTTCCTGCGGACCATCGCATCCGGCACGGCCCGCCTCGAGGACGCGGTCAAGGATTCCAAGGCAGCCGGCCAGCCGCTGTCCGGCGCCGACGCTTTTGCCTTGCACGACACCTACGGTTTCCCGATCGACCTGACGCTGGAAATGGCGGAAGAAGCCGGCCTTAAGGTTGACGAGCCCGAGTTCCGGAAGCTCATGCTGGAGCAGCGCCAGCGCGCCCAGGCCGACGCCAAGGGCAAGAAGGGCTCGCACGCGGACCTCAGTGCCTTCCAGGAGCTGCTGGCCGAGGGCGAGACCGTTTTCACCGGCTACACCGAGCTTGCCGGCGAATCCAAGGTCCGCGGCATCCTTGCCGGCGGCCGCAAGGTTTCCCAGGCGTCTACGGGCGAGGAGATCGAGCTCGTGCTGGCGGAGACCCCGTTCTATGCCGAGGCCGGCGGCCAGGCAGCCGATACCGGACTCATCACGGGCGACGGATTCGTCGTCGAGGTCCTGGACGTCCAGCGGCCCGTCAAGGGCCTGAGCGTGCACAAGGCAATTGTCCGCGAGGGCGAAATCGGTGCTGACTCCCTCGTGCAGGCCGCCGTGGACCGCGAGCGGCGCCACTCGGCGGAGCAGGCCCACACCGGGACGCACATCGTGCATGCTGCCCTGCACCAGATCCTCGGCCCGGAGGCCCTGCAGCGCGGCTCGTACAACAAAGCGGGCTACCTGCGCTTCGACTTTGCCTGGGGCGAGGGCCTCAGCGCCGCAACGCGCTCGGAGATCGAGGAAGTCTCCAACATCGCCATCCGGAACAACTTCCAGGTGGATACCAAGGTCATGGCACTTGCCGAGGCCAAGGCGCTCGGCGCCATGGCGCTCTTCGGCGAGAACTATGGCAACGAAGTCCGGGTTGTGGAGATCGACGGCGCCTGGTCCCGCGAGCTTTGCGGCGGCACCCATGTGGCCAACACCTCGCTCATCGGCAGCCTGTCCCTGCTGGGCGACCAGTCCGTGGGTTCCGGAAACCGCCGCGTGGAGGCCTTTGTGGGCATGGAGGCATTCCGGCACCTCGCTGCCGAGCGTGCGCTCGTCACGGAGCTCACCGAAATGCTCAAGGTCCCGTCCGGCCTGCTTGCAGACCGCATCGCCACCACCCTCACCAAGCTCAAGACCGTTGAAAAGGAACTGGAGCGCCTGCGCAAGGTGCAGCTGACCGCAGCCGCAGCGCAGCTGGTCGGCACCGCCAAGGATGCCGCCGGGGTCAAGGTCATTGCGCACGACGCCGGACAGGTCAGCGGCGCTGACGACCTCCGCGGACTCGCACTCGACCTGCGCACCCGTCTCGGCTCCGAGGCGGCCGCCGTGGCGGTTGCCGGTGTGAGCAACGACCGTCCCGTGATCCTGGTCGCCACCAACGAGGCAGCCCGCGCAGCGGGCGTCAAGGCCGGCGCCCTGGTCCGTCTGGCGGCCGGAATCCTCGGTGGTGGCGGCGGCGGCAAGGACGACGTTGCCCAGGGCGGCGGCACGGACGCCACGAAGGTACCGGCGGCGCTCACCGCCGTCGTGGACGCCATCACGAGGCGATAACCGAACTGTGAATCAATCTGCTGCACCCGGCGTCTACCCCCAGGGCATCAAACTGGGGGTGGACGTGGGCACCGTCCGCGTGGGCGTCGCTGTCTGCGACCGCGACGGCATCCTGGCCACACCCTTGAAAACGCTGGAGCGGAACGCCAAGAAGAACACGGACGTGCGTGTGCTGGCGGCCCTGGCCGGCGAGCTTGGCGCCGTCCAGATCTTCGTGGGCCTGCCGCGCACGCTCAAGGGCGAAGAGCACGCTTCGGCCCGGATGGCGACGGACTACGCGCATTTGCTGGTGGCCGCGCTGGAGAGCCGTGGCTCGGCCATTCCGGTGCAGTTGATTGACGAACGCTTGAGCACAGTGACAGCGCACCGCAACCTGCATGAAGCTGGCATGAGCAGCCGGAATCACCGTAAGGTAGTGGATCAGGTTGCCGCTGCGGGAATTCTCCAGCACGCAATCGATATGCAAAAAGCCAGGGGAACGGATGTTGGAAGCCGCGTGTTCGCGGTTTCCCAGCCGGGGCTTTCCGGGGACGCCGCAGCGGAAGGCGCTGAGCAGGCTGTCTCCGGAAACGACGTGCAATCTTCAGACGATGGAAGGCTACAGTGAGCCCGGTCAACAGCGGCGAGTCCTCAGGTGACGAATTCAGTGACTCCGGACCTCAGCTGACGCGCAAGGAAATTCGGGCCAGGGAGAAGTCCCTGGCGACCGAAGGCCATGACGTCGTCCCACCGCAGGCATTTGAAACCGGCCACTCGCCGCAGTTTCGCGCCGCCGCTGCCGGCCCGACGGGCGTCACTGGCCCGCAGTCCGCCGATGTGCCCGCGGAAGCACCCCGCGTGCCGCCCGCACCGCCGTCAGTGCATGAGGCAGCCCCCGAGATGCCCGACACTCCGCCCACGGTCCAGCAGCACGAAGTGCCCGTGCGCCACGAGGAACCCGTCCATCACGAGGAACCCGTGCGTTACGAGGAACCGGTGCAGGAGGAACTCCTCCACCACGAGGAACCGGTGCACCAGGAGCAGTTGCGCCCTGAAGCACCCGAAATCTACGACCCCCACGCCTACGATCCACACGGCGACCTGGCGGCGGAGCCCGGTCAGCACCACTATGCGGACCACCACGAGGACGAGGCGCACCATGTCTACGATGACGCCGACGCCTACGCCGCGGGAGACCATCCCGACCATCACTTTGACGAGCCGGGGCACCCGCTGATGGGTGCAGGCTCTTCGGTGGCAGTGGTCCCGGCCAAGTCCAAGAAGGTCCGCCGCCGGCGCCGCTGGCTCGCGCTGCTGCTGACGCTCGCGGTGTTCGTCACCGCCCTGGTGGTGGGAGCCCAGTTCCTGAAGCCGCTGCTGGGCGGAGACACCATTGCCGATTACCCCGGCCCCGGCACCGGGCAAGTGAACGTGTCCGTTGAACCCGGCGAAGGCACCAGGTCTGTTGCCACCAAGCTCGCGGACCAGAAGGTCATTGCCAACCCGGACACATTCCTGCACGAGCTCACCGCATCCGGCGGCACCATTGCGCCGGGCGAGTTCCAGTTCCGCCAGGAGATGAAGAACTCCGATGCCGTCGCCGTCCTGCTGGGCAAGGGCGAAGGCAAAGTGATGTACTTCGCTTTGAGCGCAGGGCTGCGGATCGGCGAGTCGCTGCAGTCCATATCCGAGGGATCAGGCATTCCCGTTACCCAACTCAAAGCGCTCAGCGACGCCCCCGCCCAGTTCGGGCTCCCGGCGAAGGCCAAGAACCTTGAAGGCTACTTGGCGCCCGGTGAGCACCGCTTCCCGCTGGGAACACCGGCGAAGGAGATCCTCCAGACCCTGGTCACCGCCACCGTTGACGAGCTCAAGGCGCAGGGCGTCACCGATCCGGAGAAGCAGTACGACGTCGTGACGGTCGCCAGCATCGTCCAGGCCGAAGGCGGGCAGGCCGAGTACGGCGACGTCGCCGGGGCGATCTACAACCGGCTCAAGCCGAACAACACCGAGACGGCCGGCCTGATCCAGTCGGATGCCACAGTGACCTACGGGCTGGGCATCAAGAGCTTCCACATCGACGAGGACCAGAAGGCCGACAAGTCGAACCCGTACAACACGTACGCCAATCAGGGCCTTCCGGTGGGACCCATCGGATCACCGGGCAAGAACGCGATCGATGCGGCTGCCAAGCCGAAGGCCAACGAGTACATGTACTGGGTGACCATCAACCTGGACACCAAGGAAACGAAGTTCTCCAAGACGCTGGCTGAGCACAACGTTTACGTGGAGCAGTACAACGCCTGGTGCGCCGCAAACGCAGGACGTTGCACGTGACCTTCCGGGCTGCCGTTCTTGGGCATCCGATCAGCCATTCGAAGTCCCCGGCCCTTCACCGCGCAGCCTACGCCCGGCTGGGTGTGGAGATCGAATACACCGCCATCGATGTGAACGTTCCGGACCTGCCGGCGTTCATGGAGACAGTCCGCGGCGAGCCCGGGTGGCGGGGACTGTCCGTCACCATGCCGCTCAAGACCGCCATGGTTTCGGAGGTTGACGAGGTCCGCGGCGTGGCCGGCATCCTCGGAGTCGTCAATACGGTGGTGTTCGAGGCCGACGGGACGTCCGTCCGCCGGATCGGCTACAACACCGACGTCGCGGGCATCGTCAACGCCGTGCGGCATGCCGGCGTGGTGGCCGCACCGACCGCCGTGATCCTTGGCGGCGGCGGAACGTCCGCCGCAGCGATCGCGGCCCTGAAGGATCTGGGGGCGCCGTCGGCTGACGTCTTCGTGCGCGACGTCGGACGTGCTGCCGAAGCCCGCGCGGCGTCCGACGGCGTCGGACTCCCGGTCCGCGTCCTCCCGCTGTCCGGTGCCGCCGCCGCAATGGCGGCTGCCGACGTCGTAATTTCCACCCTGCCGCCCCGCGGGGCCGATGCTCTGGCGGATGAGCTCGCCGGCCTCCACGCCGCAACGCCAGGAGTGCTGCTGGACGTCGCCTACGATCCCTGGCCCAGCCGGATTGCCTCCGTCTGGCAGGACGGCGGCGGCGCTGTGGTGCCCGGGCTGGAGATGCTGCTGTACCAAGCGGTGGAGCAGGTCCGGTTTTTCAGCGGCCTCGGCGACGACGTCACGGCCGATGTCATAGATGTGATGTGTGACGCAGTCGGGGCACCCCGACGAGTGTTCTAACCGCCCTACGTGGCAGGATGGATTGTATGTTGCGTTGGTTGACTGCCGGTGAATCCCATGGTCCGGCACTGGTCGGAATAATTGAAGGCGTGCCTGCCGGTGTTGAACTCACCAGCAGCCAGATCGCCGATGCCCTAGCCCGTCGGCGCCTCGGCTACGGCCGCGGGGCGCGGATGAAGTTCGAGCAGGACGTGGTGACCGTCCTCGGCGGCGTGCGCCACGGCCTCACCCAGGGGGGCCCCGTGGCCATCCAGGTGGGAAACACCGAATGGCCCAAGTGGGAGCAGATCATGGCTGCAGATCCCGTGGACCCCGACATCCTCGCCGACCAAGCGCGCAACGCACCGCTGACGCGGCCCCGTCCCGGCCACGCCGACTTCACGGGAATGCAGAAGTACGGCTTCGACGAGGCCCGCCCGGTGCTGGAGCGTGCCAGCGCCCGCGAAACCGCCACCCGTGTCGCCCTGGGCACCGTGGCGTCCCAGTACCTCAAGCAGCTGGGCATCGAACTTGTCAGCCACACAGTTTCCATCGCGAGCGTCTCCGTGCCCGAGGGACGCCCGCTGCCCGTGCCGGCCAACGTGATAGCCCTTGACGCAGATCCCCTCCGCTGCTTCGACCGGGAAACCTCGGACGCCATGGTGGCCGAGGTTGACGCCGCCCACAAGGAAGGCGAAACCCTCGGCGGTGTGGTGGAGGTCCTCGCCTACGGCCTTCCGCCCGGGCTCGGCAGCTACGTTCACTGGGACCGCCGCCTGGACTCTCGCCTTGCCGCTGCCCTGATGGGCATCCAGGCCATTAAGGGTGTGGAGGTTGGCGACGGCTTCCTCACGGCCTCCCGCCGCGGCTCCGCCGCCCATGACGAAATCGTCAAGGATTCCGACGGCCGGATCATCCGCACCAGCAACCGGGCCGGCGGCATCGAAGGCGGCATGAGCATCGGCGATGTCCTGCGCGTCCGTGCAGCGATGAAGCCCATTGCCACCGTTCCCCGCGCCCTGAAGACCATCGACGTGAGCACCGGGGAGGCCGCCAAGGCCCACCACCAGCGCTCCGACGTCTGTGCCGTCCCGGCCGCGGGCGTCGTGGCCGAGGCCATGGTGGCGCTGGTGCTCGCCGAGGCTGTGGCAGAGAAGTTCGGCGGTGATTCCGTCGCGGAGACGGCCCGCAACATCAAGGGTTACCTGGACAACATTCCGGCGTCCCTGGACTCGATCGGCCAGTAGTGCCGGTCAGCAGCAGGAACGGCGCAGCGCCACGGCGGCCCATCGCGCTGATCGGGCCCATGGCCGTGGGCAAGTCGGCAATCGGGCACCAGCTCGCGCAGCAGCTGGGGGCGGCGTTTGTCGATACCGACATCGTGATTGTGGAAAACCACGGCACCATCGCGGACATCTTCGCTGCCCGCGGCGAGACTGCGTTCCGGGAGATTGAGGCCCGGATCGTGGCCCGGGTGATCGAAGACGCCCAGCACACCAGCACCGTCATTTCGCTGGGTGGTGGGGCGGTCCTGGACTCCGGCACCCAGCAGCTGCTGGGCCGCTGCACGGTGGTCTACCTGGAGTGCGACGCCGAGACGGTGTCCGAACGCATCGCCCGGAATTCGGGCCGTCCGCTCCTCGCGGGGGATGCCATGGGCCGCTGGCGCGCATTGTTTGCCACCCGGCAACCCGTGTACGAACGGCTTGCCGATCTCGTTTTCGATGTCCGCAACGGATCCGTTGCGGACCTCGGACATCGGCTGGAAGAAGCGCTGCGTGAGTACGCGGCGGCACAGACTGCGGCGGCGGAGCCAGTGGCCGCCACAAAGGAAGTTGAAAAGTGAGTAGCGAATCAACCGTCATCAAAGTCACCGGCAAGTCTGCCGCTGACAACTACGACGTCGTTGTGGGCCGCGGCCTGCTCGAACGCCTTCCGGAGCTGCTGGGGGAGCGCGTCAAACGCGTCCTGGTCATCCACCCGCGTGCCCTGCGGCTCACCGGCGATACCGTGCGCGATGAACTGGCTTCGGCCGGCTTCACAGCGCTGACCGCCGAAATCCCGGACGCCGAGGAAGGCAAGCACATCCAGGTTGCCGCGTTCTGCTGGCAGGTCCTGGGACAGAACGACTTCACCCGGTCCGACGCCGTCGTGGCAGTCGGCGGCGGCGCCGTCACGGACCTCGCCGGGTTTGTCGCCGCGACGTGGCTTCGCGGGGTCAAGGTCATCCACATGCCCACCAGCCTGCTCGGCATGGTGGACGCATCCGTCGGCGGCAAGACCGGCATCAACACGGCCGAAGGTAAAAACCTTGTGGGCGCGTTCCACCCGCCGGCTGCCGTGCTCGCTGACCTGGACACGCTGGGCACGCTGCCGAAGAACGAGCTCATTTCGGGGATGGCGGAGGTCATCAAATGCGGGTTCATCGCCGATCCCGCCATCCTGGACCTCGTGGAAAAGGATCCTTCCGCGGTCACCGATCCGCAGTCCGCGGCCCTGCGGGAACTGATCGAACGCGCCATCGCGGTCAAGGCGGAAGTGGTGTCCGAGGACCTCAAGGAAACCGGCCGGCGCGAAATCCTCAACTACGGGCACACCCTGGGTCACGCGATCGAGCTGGTGGAACGCTACTCCTGGCGCCACGGCGCTGCCGTATCTGTAGGGATGATGTTCGCCGCGGAACTCGCCCGCAGCGTGGGGCGCCTCAGCGACGCCGACGCCGACCGTCACCGCACCATCCTGGAAACCCTCGGGCTGCCGATCACCTACCGCCGGGACCGCTGGCAGGGACTCCTCGACGGCATGCGCCGGGACAAGAAGTCCCGCGGCGACCTGCTGCGTTTCGTGGTGCTGGACGGCATTGCGCGGCCGGGGATCCTGGACGTCCCGGACACGTCCCTGCTGTTCGCCGCGTACCAGGAGATTGCCTCTTGATGATGAGCGACGTCATGATGGATTCCATGGGCGGCACAAGTGAGTGGCCGGATGCGGGCTTCCCGGGAATCAAGATCAACCCGGACACCCTGATGCCGGGAATCGTCAACGAAGAAGCCTGCAGCTCCGCGCTCCAGGCATCCTCCGATCCGGCGGACCGCATCATGGTCCTCCTGGTGGAAGGCCACGCCGCCGACGCCGCGGAGCTCCTGGCCGAGGCACGCTACAGCGACCCCGAATCCTTCCGGCTCCGCGCCTTCGAAGCGGAGGTCCTGCGGGTGTCCAAGCGCTTTGACCGGGCCGTGGACCTTTTCCGCCAACTCCTGGGCGAAGTCCAGGGAACCGAGCTGGAGGCCCTGGCGCACCAGCACCTGGGCCGGGCGTACTACGCCGGCGGCAACACCGCGGCCGCCGTTGACGAGTTCGCGAAAGCCCTGGACCTGAGGGTCGCAGGGGCTGCGGACGCCGCGCTGATCTACTCTTCCACCGTTGCGCTGCAGCGGGCACGGAACGTCTTGGAAATGGCGTCCTAGCGGCCGTCGCGCGAGCCCGCCGGCATTACCGGTAGAATGGTTCTTGGATTTTTGACAAATACTCGCTGGCGGCCTTTTGGTGTGCCTGCCTGACATAACCGGCTGGCAGCTAGAAGCAGTCAGATAGAAACCAGAGGATATCAGTGGCAACCACAAACGACATCAAGAACGGAACCGTGCTGAAGCTTGAGGGCCAGCTCTGGAACATCATCGAGTTCCAGCACGTCAAGCCGGGCAAGGGCGGCGCTTTCGTCCGCACCAAGATGCGCAACGTCATGTCCGGCAAGGTGGTCGACAAGACCTTCAACGCCGGCCTCAAGATCGAGACTGCCACGGTTGACCGCCGCGACTACCAGTACCTGTACCAGGACGGCGCTGACTTCGTGTTCATGGACACCCAGGACTTCGACCAGATCACCGTTTCCGGCGCCACGGTAGGCGACGCCACCAACTTCATGCTGGAAAACCAGATGGTCAACATCGCCATCCACGAAGGCACCCCGCTGTACATCGAACTCCCGCCGAGCGTCGTGCTCGAGATCACCTACACCGAGCCGGGCCTGCAGGGCGACCGCTCCTCGGCCGGCACCAAGCCGGCAACGCTGGAAACCGGCTACGAGATCCAGGTGCCGCTGTTCGTTGAGAACAACACCAAGGTCAAGGTCGACACCCGCGACGGCAGCTACCTTGGCCGGGTCAACGACTAGTGAGCGCCCGCGGTAAGGCCCGTAATCGGGCCCTGGATGTTCTCTTCGAGGCGGAGCAGCGCTCCCTCTCGGCTTTTGATGTGCTGCGGTCCCGCCGCGAAATAACCGACCAGATCGTCAACCCCTACACCCTCGAAATCGTCGAAGGCGTGGTGTCCCACCAGGTTGCCATCGACGAATTCCTGGAGACCTACTCGCAGGGCTGGACACTGGAACGCATGCCTTCGGTGGACCGCATCATCCTGCGCATAGGCACGTGGGAACTGCTCTACAACGACGACGTTCCCGACGGCGTGGCGGTCAGCGAGGCCGTCGCCCTTGCCAAGATGCTGTCCACGGACGAGTCGCCGTCGTTCATCAACGGCCTGCTGGGCCGGCTCCAGCAGCTGAAACCATCGCTGCTGGCTTAGCCGCAGCAGGTGCGAAGCACTGAAAGGGCCGGCGCCCGCCTCACGGCGGGCGCCGGCCCTTTCCTGCATCTGCCACGCATCAGCGCAGCACGGCGTCCCGACGGGCCACGATTTCGGCCAGCTGGCGGTGCTCGTCGAACTGGTGGGCAGGAACGTCCCGGCCGCTGAGGATCCGCTGCCGGATGAAGGCAAGCTGGGTGGCCGAGCGGAGGAATGACTTCATCTGCGGCCCCCGGCCGAACTGCTTTGCCCAGCGCACCGCGGACCGGCGGCCGCCGGCCGTTGACAGCATCTCCACTTCCGGCGGCGTGAACCATCCGGCGGCGGCATATTCCTGGAGCCGCTGCCGCGTCAGCCGGGATTCGGCAACGCGCAACAGCACAATCACGACGACGGCCAGCACGAAGATGGGCACCTGCACCACGATGTACTGGACCAGGAAGTCCTGTCCCATGCTGTTCCACATGCTGTGCAGGAACATCGCCGGCGCGAGGCCGACGAAGAACGCCACGACGAACATTCCCGTGTGCCAGCGGCGGGCCGCCAAACCGAGGATGAGCCCGGTGGTTCCGGTGAAAATGGCGTGTGCAAACGGGGACATCACGCCCCGCAGGAAGAACACCATCGCCAGGTCGGCGCCCGGCGTGCTGGATTCGGCGATGGCCCGCCCGAAGTACAGGATGTTTTCCGTGAAGGCGAAGCCGCCGGCAATGGTGAAAGCGAACACCACGCCGTCCACGGGACCGTCAAAGTGCTTCCGCGCGAAGACCAGGAGCAGCAGCAGGCCCAAGGACTTGGCGACTTCCTCTACCACCGGGGCCTGCACGGTCACGGCAAAGGTCCGGTAGTCCATGCCGACCGGCGGTGCTGCCGCCAGTGCGAAGAACGGCTGGATCAGCAGCGTGACGGAAATGGACACGGCGGCGCCCCAGAGGAAGGCAAACAGCAGCAGCCGCTTGGGCTCGGGCTCCCAGCGGTCGATGACGTAGACGGCCAGCAGCACGGCGCTGAGCGGAATAAGGGAGGCGATGAAACCGATCACGAATCCGGTGATTCCCGTGTTGCCCACGAGGTAGGGGAGGACCAGGAAGAGGCTGGCGAAGGCAAGGAAGCCCCCGCCGCCTACAAGCCCCATGACCCCCGCACCCGTCCGGTTGCCTGCGACTGCGGCCGGCATCACCGTGTGGGCGGCGGGTGCAAAGGTGTTGGCGGGTGCCGCACGGTAGTGATCGGGCCGGACCTGGCCCATCCACGTGGGATTGGCCTGCCGGGGCAGGGGCTGTCCGGGCCATGGGGGCTGCTGCCTGTAGCGTTGACCGCCGGGGGGATCGTGCGGCGGCCAAGGCTCGTTCGATGTCATGGCACTGAGCCTATGTCGCCGGCGCCGCCGCTTCCAAGGCGGCACTCCTGCCGAAGCGGCGGGTCCTCACCGGCCCACGGGTGTGATGTTAAACGCCTTCCATGCCCCGGGCGGGCGGGCCGGGCGGGGATGCTGCGTGTGGTAATTTTGAAGAGCAAATGTTCCTTTTTTAATTCCGTCCCGTGAGGCGGGGAAAGGGGAGACGAGCGTTGACTTCAGTCACAGAAGCACCGGTTCCGGCCAGGGTTGTGCTCAACTCTGCGGACATTGACCGTGCACTCACTCGTATCGCCCATGAGATCCTCGAGGCCAACAAGGGTTCCCAGGATCTGGTGCTGCTCGGCATTCCGCGCCGCGGCTACCCGCTGGCAGTCCGACTGGCCAAGAAAATCGCCGCCGCCGATCCCACCGTGGACGCCGCCGCCATCGTCGGCCAGCTGGACGTCACCATGTTCCGGGACGATCTCTCGCACCAGCCCACGCGGCCCCCGTATCCCACGCAGCTGCCGCGTACCGGCATCGACAACAAGGTCGTCGTTTTGATCGATGACGTCCTCTACTCCGGCAGGACCATCCGCGCGGCGCTCGATGCCATCGTGGACCTCGGCCGCCCGCGCATCGTCCGGCTCGCCGTCATGATCGACCGCGGCCACCGCGAACTGCCCATCCGCGCCGACCACGTCGGCAAGAACCTCCCCACCTCATCCTCCGAAAAGGTCCGGGTCCGGCTCGAAGAGACCGACTCCGTTGACGGAGCTCCGGTCAACGAAGTGGTCATTGAGGCAGGCGCATGAAGCACCTGCTCTCCACCGAAGACCTCAGCCTGGGCAACGCCATCCGCATCCTCGACACCGCCGAGGAAATGGCGGCAGTGGGGGACCGTGAAGTCAAAAAGCTTCCCGCCCTGCGCGGACGCACGGTCGTGAACCTGTTCTTCGAGGATTCCACCCGCACCCGGATCTCCTTTGAAGCGGCGGCCAAGCGGCTGTCCGCCGACGTCATCAACTTCGCCGCCAAGGGATCCTCCGTCTCCAAGGGCGAGTCCCTCAAGGACACGGCCCAAACGCTGGCCGCCATGGGGGCCGACGCCGTCGTCATCCGCCACTGGGCCTCCGGTGCGCCGCACCGGCTGGCAGCCACGGACTGGATCGATGCCGCCGTCATCAACGCCGGCGACGGCACCCACGAACACCCCACCCAGGCGCTGCTGGACGCCTTCACCATGCGCCGGCACTGGGCCAGGCTCCACGGGACACCGTCCGCGGGGGCGGACCTGAAAGGGATGCGCGTCGCCATCGCCGGCGACGTCCTGCACTCCCGCGTGGCGCGCTCGAACGTCTGGCTGCTCCGTACGCTCGGCGCGGAGGTCACGCTGGTGGCGCCGCCCACCCTGCTGCCCATCGGCGTCGGACAATGGCCCTGCAGCGTCAGCTACGACATGGACGAGACCCTGGCAAAGGGCGTCGACGCCGTCATGATGTTGCGCGTCCAGGGCGAACGGATGAACGCATCCTTCTTCCCCACGACCCGCGAATACTCCCGCCGCTGGGGCTTCGACGACAACCGCCTCCGTGCCCTGGACGAGCTGGGCCTGAAGGACACCATTATCATGCACCCCGGCCCCATGAACCGCGGGCTCGAAATTTCCTCGGCGGCCGCGGACTCACCCCGGTCCACCGTCCTGGCACAGGTGCGGAACGGCGTGTCCGTCCGGATGGCCGCACTGTACCTGCTGCTTTCCGGGGACACCCGCGAACCAGCCGCAACCCCCACCGCCGCCAACTCCAACGCCGCCTATTCCACCAAGGAGAGCCACTGATGGCACACGAACAACAGGACGCAGCCAACACCGGGGCCTACCTCATCCGCGGCGCAGCCATCCTCGGCGGAGCGGCCGAAGACCTCCTGATCCGCGACGGCATCATCGCCGAACGGGGCAAGGGCCTGGCAGCAGACGGAGCCACCGTCATCGAGGCCGCCGGCCTGGTAGCGCTGCCCGGCATGGTGGACATCCACACGCACCTCCGCGAGCCCGGACGGGAAGACGCCGAAACAGTGGAAACCGGCACGCGCGCCGCCGCGCTTGGCGGCTACACGGCCGTGCACGCCATGGCCAACAGCAATCCCGTTGCGGACACCGCAGGCGTGGTGGAACAGGTCCACACCCTGGGACGCGCCGCAGGCTGGGTGGACGTCCGCCCCGTCGGCGCCGTGACCGTGGGCCTCGCCGGCGAGCAGCTGGCCGAGCTCGGCGCCATGGCTGATTCCCGTGCCAAGGTCCGGGTCTTCTCCGACGACGGCATCTGCGTCCACGACCCCGTGATCATGCGCCGTGCGCTGGAATATGTGAAGGCGTTCGACGGCGTCGTGGCCCAGCATGCGCAGGAACCCCGGCTCACCGCCGGCGCCCAGATGAACGAAGGCGACGTCTCGGCTGTGCTGGGCCTGACTGGCTGGCCGGCCGTGGCCGAGGAAAGCATCATTGCCCGGGACGTCCTGCTGGCCCAGCACGTCGGCTCCAGGCTCCACGTCTGCCACGTCTCCACGGCAGGATCAGTGGAAATCATCCGCTGGGCCAAGGCACGGGGGATTAACGTCACCGCCGAAGTGACGCCGCACCACCTGCTGCTCACCGACGAACTGGTCCGCAGCTACGACCCCGTCTACAAGGTCAACCCGCCGCTGCGCACGGACTCCGACGTCCAGGCGCTGCGTGCCGCCCTGGCGGACGGCACCATCGACGTCGTCGGCACGGACCACGCCCCGCACCCCAGCGAACACAAGGAATGCGAATGGGCGCAGGCGGCCATGGGCATGACCGGCCTGGAAACGGCCCTGTCCGTCGTGCAGGACACCATGATCGAAACCGGCCTGATGGGGTGGGAGGACTTCGCCCGCGTCACGTCCACCGTTCCCGCCGCGATCGGCCGGGTGGCGGACCAGGGGCGTCCGCTGGAGGCAGGCGAACCCGCCAACGTCACACTGGTGGATCCGGCTGCGCGCTGGACCGTGGACCCTTCTAAGATGGCAACCATGGGCCGTAACTCTCCGTTCGCCGGCAGGGAACTTCCGGGCAAGGTCGTGGCGACATTCTTCAAGGGCCACCCCACGGTCCTCGACGGACACCTCAACACCCCATACAGGTACCCGGCCGATACGCCTGCTGCCGCCCCGGCCGGCGGGTACTGATGGACAAGGTCGTTGCCGGATTCGCCACAGTGGCGGTCATCGGCGTCCTGTTCGTGATGCTGGGCACCGGCTGGAGGAACCGCCTGCGGCGCCAGTCCGACGTCGAACAGCTGCCCGCCGTTCCCGCGGAACTGGGCCTGCCGCTGGCCGCAGCAGAGGGCCAGTACGTCGCCACCACCACGGCCGGCGACTGGCTGGACCGCATCGCCGTCCAGGGCCTCGGCATCCGCACCAACGCTGAGCTCACCGTCCACCCGGAAGGCGTGCTGTTCGAACGATCCGGAGCGGCGCCCGTCTTCATCCCGGCAGCGAAACTCACCGGAGTCCGCCAGGACAGCGGCATGGCCGGGAAATTCGTCGAAAAAGACGGACTCCTGGTGGTCAGCTGGACACTGGGAAGCCGCGAACTGGACACCGGGTTCCGGTCCAGGCGCGCAGACGACAAGCCGGCCCTCCTCGAAGCATTTCAAGAATTGATCTCCGCAGCCCCTCAGGCAGATGCCGATAGTGGAAAGTAACAACGTGACAGAGACAGAAGTGACAGCAAACACAGGTACCGCACCTGAAACGGAAATTTCCACGCCCGCGGTGCTGGTGCTCGAGGATGGCCGCATCTTCCGGGGCCGCAGCTACGGCGCCACCGGAACCGCCCTGGGCGAGGCAGTCTTCGCCACCGGCATGACCGGCTACCAGGAGACCATCACGGACCCGTCCTACGCCCACCAGCTGGTGGTCCAGACGGCACCGCACATCGGCAACACCGGAGTGAACGCCGACGACGCCGAGTCCCGCCGCATCTGGGTGGCCGGCTACATTGTCCGCGAC
The DNA here is from genome assembly GCF_002929335.1 of Arthrobacter sp. Y81. Lineage (GTDB taxonomy): Bacteria > Actinomycetota > Actinomycetes > Actinomycetales > Micrococcaceae > Arthrobacter. The sequence continues at coordinate 153,173 of NZ_PJIL01000003.1, read as the reverse complement.
GCCGCGCGCCGGCCCTCCAACTGGCGTTCGGAACGGTCCCTTGACTCCGAACTCGTGGAACAGGGCATCGTCGGCATCCAGGGCGTAGACACCCGTGCCATCACCCGCCACCTGCGCGAACACAAGACCATGCGCGCCGGGATCTTCTCCGGCGAGGCCGCCCGTGCCACCGACAAGGAACTGGTGGACACGGTACTGGCCAGCGCGCCGATGGAGGGTGCCCGCCTCGCCGAGGAAGTCAGCGTGGACGAGTCCTACATCGTGGAGCCCAAGGACTGGGGCTGGGACGGCGAGCCGCTGTTCAGCATCGCCGCGATCGACCTCGGCATCAAGCGGATGACCCCCATCCGCTTCGCCGAACGCGGCGTCCGCGTCCACGTCCTGCCCGCGACGGCTACCCTGGCGGACGTCCAGGCAGTCAACCCGGACGGCTTCTTTATGTCCAACGGACCGGGCGACCCCGCCACGGCCGACAACCAGGTCAAGCTGCTTCGCTCGGTGCTGGACGAGAAGCTGCCGTACTTCGGCATCTGCTTCGGCAACCAGATCCTGGGCCGCGCCCTGGGCTTCGGCACCTACAAGCTCCGCTACGGTCACCGCGGCATCAACCAGCCCGTGATGGACCGCCGCACCGGCAAGGTGGAAATCACCTCGCAGAACCACGGCTTCGCCGTGGACGCCCCGCTCGACGGCGCCACCCAGGCTCCCGAGGAGCGTTACGGCCGCGTCGAGGTCAGCCACGTCAGCCTCAACGACGATGTCGTGGAGGGCCTCTCCTGCCTGGACATCCCGGCCTTCTCGGTGCAGTACCACCCGGAAGCCGCCTCCGGACCGCACGACGCCGCCTACCTTTTCGACCGCTTCATCGAGCTGATGGCGGACACGAAAAAGGCGGCCAAGTCTCCCACGGCTGTGTCGCCAACGGCTGCGGCCGAGACTAAGCCTTCCACCGATTCCAAGACTGAGGACAAGAAGTAATGCCCAAGAGAACTGACCTTAAGAGCGTCCTGGTCATCGGTTCCGGCCCCATCGTGATCGGCCAGGCCGCCGAGTTCGACTACTCCGGCACCCAGGCTCTCCGCGTCCTCAAGGAGGAAGGCCTGCGCGTTATCCTGGTCAACTCCAACCCGGCCACCATCATGACGGACCCCGAGTTCGCCGATGCCACCTATGTTGAGCCCATCACCCCCGAGGTGGTGGAGAAGATCATCGCCAAGGAACGCCCCGACGCGCTCCTGCCCACCCTGGGCGGCCAGACGGCCCTCAACACCGCCATCGCGCTGGACAAGAACGGCGTGCTGGAAAAGTACAACGTGGAACTGATCGGCGCGAACATCGCAGCGATCGAACTCGGCGAAGACCGCGAAAAGTTCAAGGGCGTCGTGGAACGCTGCGGCGCGGAGTCCGCCCGCAGCCACATCATCCACACCATTGACGGGGCCCTCGCCGCAGCCGAAGACCTCGGCTACCCCATGGTGGTGCGGCCCTCCTTCACCATGGGCGGCCTCGGCTCCGGCCTCGCCTACGACGAAGCCGACCTCCGCCGGATCGTCGGCCAGGGCCTGCAGTACAGCCCCACCAGCGAGGTGCTGCTCGAAGAGAGCATCCTCGGCTGGAAGGAATACGAGCTCGAGATGATGCGGGACAAGAACGACAACGTGGTTGTTGTCTGTTCCATCGAGAACTTCGACCCCGTGGGCGTGCACACCGGCGACTCCATCACGGTGGCCCCCGCCCTGACCCTGACGGACCGCGAATACCAGCGCCTGCGCGACATCTCCATCGCGGTCATCCGCGAAGTGGGCGTGGACACCGGCGGCTGCAACATCCAGTTCGCCGTCGAACCGGACACCGGACGCGTCGTCGTCATCGAGATGAACCCGCGCGTCTCCCGGTCCTCGGCGCTTGCTTCCAAGGCCACCGGCTTCGCCATTGCCAAGATCGCCACCAAGCTCTCCCTCGGCTACACGCTGGACGAGATCCCGAACGACATCACGCAGAAGACCCCGGCGTCCTTCGAGCCGACCCTGGACTACGTCGTGGTCAAGGTTCCGCGCTTTGCCTTCGAGAAATTCCCGGCGGCGGACCCCACCCTGACCACCACCATGAAGTCCGTGGGCGAGGCCATGGCCATGGGCCGCAACTTCACCGAGGCACTCCAGAAGGCGCTGCGCTCCCTGGAACAGAAGGGCTCGCAGCTGGACTTCAGCCACGTTCCCGAATGGGAAGTCGCCGAGCTGATCGAAAAGTCCAAGCGGCCCACCACCGAACGCCTGCACCAGGTGCAGCGCGCCCTCCTCGGCGGCGCCACGGTGGAGCAGCTCTTCGAGGCCACCAAGATCGACCCGTGGTACCTGGACCAGCTCCAGCTGCTCAACGAGATCTCGCAGGAGATCCGCAAGTCCACCGCCCTGACCCAGGAAATGCTGCAGCGCGCCAAGCGCCACGGCTTCTCCGACGAGCAGATCGGCGCCCTCACCAACAACCAGGAAGCCGTGGTCCGCGGCGTCCGCCAGGCCCTGGGCATCCGTCCGGTCTACAAGACCGTGGACACCTGCGCTGCCGAGTTCGCCGCCTACACCCCATACCACTACTCGTCCTATGACGAAGAGGACGAGGTGGCGCTGCACGCCAAGCCGTCCATCATCATCCTGGGTTCCGGCCCGAACCGCATCGGCCAGGGCATCGAGTTCGACTACTCCTGCGTGCACGCGTCGATGGCCCTCCGCAAGGCCGGCTACGAGACCGTCATGGTCAACTGCAACCCGGAAACCGTCTCCACCGACTACGACGTCTCCACGCGCCTCTACTTCGAGCCGCTGACCCTTGAGGACGTGCTCGAAGTCATCGCGGCGGAGGAGCGCACCGGCGGCGTCATGGGCGTGTTCGTCCAGCTCGGCGGCCAGACCCCCCTCAAGCTCGCGCAGCAGCTCGCCGACGCCGGCGTGCCGATCCTTGGCACGTCACCGGAAGCGATCGACCTCGCCGAACACCGCGGCGCGTTCTCCCGCGTGCTGGACGAGGCCGGGCTGATCTCGCCCAAGAACGGCACCGCCGTGTCCTTCGAGGACGCCAAGAAGATCGCCGACGAAATCGGCTACCCCGTCCTGGTGCGGCCGTCCTACGTGCTGGGCGGACGCGGCATGGAGATCGTCTACGACGAGCCCAACCTCTCCCGCTACATCGCCAACGCGACGGAAATCACCACCGAACACCCGGTGCTGATCGACCGGTTCCTGGAGGACGCCGTCGAGATCGACGTCGACGCCCTCTACGACGGAACCGAGATGTACCTCGGCGGCATCATGGAGCACATCGAAGAGGCCGGCATCCACTCCGGCGACTCCGCATGCGTGCTGCCTCCGATCACGCTCGGCAACAACGTGATCGAGCGCGTACGGACCGCCACCCTGGCCATCGCCGAAGGCGTGGGCGTCCGCGGCCTCATCAACATCCAGTTCGCCCTGGCCTCCGACGTCCTGTACGTCCTCGAAGCCAACCCGCGGGCCTCCCGTACCGTGCCCTTCGTCTCCAAGGCCACGGGCGTCCAGATGGCCAAGGCGGCTGCCCTGATCGGCACCGGCGTGACCATCAACCAGCTCCGTAGCGCCTACAAGATGCTGCCGGAAACCGGTGACGGCTCCACCCTGCCGTTCGACGCCCCCGTCTCGGTCAAGGAAGCCGTGCTCCCGTTCAGCCGCTTCCGCACCCCGGAGGGCAAGGTTGTGGACTCGCTCCTCGGCCCGGAAATGCGCTCCACCGGCGAGGTCATGGGCATCGACAAGCACTTCGACACGGCGTTCGCCAAGAGCCAGGCGGCCGCCAACAACGCGCTGCCCACCGAAGGCAAGATCTTCGTCTCCGTGGCCAACCGGGACAAGCGCTCGGTGATCATGGGTGTGAAGCGCCTCTCCGACCTCGGCTTCGAGATCGTCTCCACCGGCGGCACCGCCGACGTCCTGCGCCGCAACGGCATCCAGGCCACCCCGGTCCGGAAGGTCGCCGAGGGCAGCAGCGCCGAAGGCGAAGGCACCATCGCCGACCTCATCATCGCCGGCGAGATCGACATGGTCTTCAACACGCCCTCCGGCGGCGAAGCCCGCATCGACGGCTACGAGCTGCGCGCCGCAGCCACCTCGATCGGCATCCCGTGCATCACCACGGTGGCTGAGTTCAATGCCGCCGTCCAGGCCATCGAAGCGCTGCGCACGTACGAATGGTCCGTGACCAGCCTGCAGGAGCACGCCGCTGCGCTGGCGGCCTCGCAAAACAGGGCCGCCCAGGAAGCAGCAGCGCAGCATGCCTGAGCCGGAAGCTGCAGCAACGGCCGGCCGGGAGTCCTTCGGCTCCCGGCTCGGCCAGGCCATGGCGGATCGCGGTCCGCTCTGCGTCGGGATCGATCCGCACCCCGCGCTCCTGAAGGCATGGGGACTGAACGACGACGCCGCCGGCCTCGAGCGCTTCTCGCTCACCGTCGTTGAGGCAGTGGGTTCGCTCGCTGCCGCCGTGAAGCCGCAGGTGGCTTTGTACGAACGGCACGGTTCTGCGGGTATGGCGGTGCTGGAACGCACCCTCGCAGCCGCCGCTGATGCCGGCGTGCTGACCATCGCGGACGCCAAACGCGGTGACATCGGCTCCACCATGGCCGCCTACGCCGATGCCTGGCTCCGGGACGGCTCGTCCCTGGCAGCGGATTCGGTCACCTTGAGCCCGTATCTTGGCTTCGAGTCCCTGCGCCCCGCGCTGGACCTTGCGGCGGACTACGGCCGCGGCGTGTTCGTCCTAGCCTTGACGTCCAACCCGGAAGGCGCCTCCGTCCAGCACGTGGGCGGCGCTGATTCGGTGGCCCGCAGGATCACCGAGGCGGCAGCTGTGGAGAACCGCCGGTATGCGGGAACCTTCGGCTCGGTCGGCCTCGTGGTGGGCGCCACCGTGGGCGGGGCGCTGCAGGACCTGCAGCTTGACCTGGAGGCCGTGCGGGGAATCATCCTCGCACCCGGGCTCGGTGCACAGGGCGCCACGGCCGCGGACCTGCGGGCAACGTTCGGTGCCGCCTATTCGCAGGTTCTTGGAACCTCGAGCAGGGACATCCTCTCAGCCGGTCCGGCCGTCGGCGGGCTCCGCGAGGCCGCACTGCGTACCTTGGAACCGCTGCTGACCAGCTGATCCGTTGATTTCGGCGCCATTGATTTCTGCGACGGGCAAAGGGTAGGTTCAGGGGGAATCCAACGGCCGATGCCTTGGATCCGACTGACGATTCGGGGGTGACGGAAGTGAGCTTACGGCCCTTGACCGAGCAGGAACGCGCGGAAGCCCTGGGCAGGGCGGCAGCGGCACGGGCAGCCCGGGCGGAGGCCAAGGAACAGCTGAAGTCGGGATCGCTCTCCGTGGCTGATCTCATCATTTCCGGCGACGGCGATTCCGCCCTGGCACGAATGAAGGTCTCCGAGATGCTCGAGGCCCTGCCCGGCATTGGCCGCGTCAGGGCGGCCGCCATCATGGATGAGCTGGGCATTGCCGCGTCCCGCAGGCTGCGGGGGCTCGGCATTCACCAGCGCCGGGCGCTGGTAGATTTTATGAACGAGAAACAGGTCCATCCGAATACCGCACAAAGGAATATGTGAGCAAGAAACCGGGACTGACAGTCCTCGCCGGCCCGACGGCTGTTGGCAAAGGCACCGTGTCCACCTACATCCGGGACAACTACCCCGAAGTCTGGCTTTCCGTCTCAGCCACCACGCGTCCGCCGCGCCCGGGGGAGCAGGACGGGGTGCACTACTTCTTCAAGTCGGCCGACGAATTCGACGCGCTCGTGGCCGGCGGGGAGCTGCTGGAGTGGGCCGTGGTCCATGGCCGCAACCGCTACGGCACGCTCCGCAGCACCGTGGACGCCGCCATTGCCGATGGCCGGTCAGTGCTGCTGGAGATCGATCTGCAGGGCGCGCGCCAGGTTAAGCAGGCCGTTCCGGAGGCCCAGTTCGTCTTCCTTGCTCCTCCCAGCTGGGAGGAAATGGTCCGCCGCCTCGTGGGCCGCGGCACGGAAACGGCCGAGGAACAGCAGCAGAGACTGGAAACCGCTAAACTAGAACTTGCCGCTGAGCCGGAGTTCGATCACACCGTCATCAATGATGACGTTCGACGCGCAGCGGACGAGCTTGTTTCACTCATGGGGCTGACCCCGCACCCGCATTAGCAGCTGGGTCGGATCGGCCCGCTAGAATTTGGAGAATTCGTGTCCACGAACCTTGAAGGCATCATCAACCCGCCGATCGACGAACTGCTGAAGGCAGCTGATTCCAAGTACGGCCTGGTGATCTTCGGTGCCAAGCGTGCACGTCAGATCAACGCATACTACGCCCAGCTGCACGAGGGCCTGTTCGAATACGTGGGCCCGCTGGTCGACACCAAGCTGAACGAGAAGTCGCTTTCCATCGCCCTGCGCGAGATCAACGAAGGCAAGCTCGTTTCCACGCCGATCGAACCTGCAGAGTAGAACTCTTCAGCCCAGATCTCATCAGACTACAGACTGCCTGTTGACGGAGGTCACGTGCGCATAGTCCTCGGAGTCGGGGGAGGGATTGCCGCCTACAAGGTGGCATCGCTCCTCCGGCTTTTTACTGAAGCCGGCCATAACGTCACGGTCATTCCCACAGAGGCGGCCAACCGCTTCGTCGGAGTGGCGACCTGGGAAGCACTGTCCGGAAACCCGGTCAGCAACAGCGTCTTTGACGATGTCCCCTCGGTCAACCACGTACGCCTGGGCCATGAAGCGGACCTCATCGTCGTGGCTCCGGCCACCGCTGATCTCCTGGCACGGGCCGCCGGCGGGCACGCCGACGACCTCCTGACCAACACGCTGCTGATGGCCAGCGGTCCCGTGCTGATGGCTCCGGCCATGCACACCGAAATGTGGCTGCACGCCGCGACCCAGGCCAACGTGGAGACGCTGCGCAACCGTGGCGTGACGGTCCTCGAACCCGCAAGCGGGCGGCTCACCGGTTCCGATTCAGGTCCCGGCCGGCTGCCCGAGCCGGAGGCCATTTTTGACGCGGCCCTTGCCCTGATGCAGGACGGCGGTGTTCCCGCGCAGCTGCCGCTGGCCGGCCGGACAGTCACCATCAGTGCAGGCGGCACGCGTGAGCCGCTTGACCCGGTCCGGTTCCTCGGCAACCGCTCCTCCGGGAAGCAGGGCGTTGCCCTGGCCGTGGCCGCCCGCAACGCGGGCGCCAGCGTCCGGCTGATCGCCGCCCACATGGAAGTACCGGTACCCGCCGGCGTCGAGGTGGTCCAGGTGGAAACAGCGGTGCAGCTTCGCGAAGCTGCGCTGCGCGCGGCCGCCGACTCCGACGTCGTGGTCATGGCCGCCGCCGTGGCGGACTTCCGTCCCGCCGAGGTTTCGGACACCAAGATCAAGAAGCGGGACGACACAGCCGATCCGGTCATCAGCCTGCTGCGGAACCCTGACATCCTGCAGGAGCTCGTGGAGGTCCGGGCAGCGAACAGGCCGGGGCAGCTGATCGTGGGGTTCGCGGCCGAAACCGGCGACGCCCACGGCGATGTGCTCGCCTACGCCGAGGCCAAACTGCGTCGGAAGGGGTGCGACCTGCTGGTGGTGAACCATGTCGGTGAGGGCCTGGTGTTTGGGCAGGACCACAACTCCGTGGTCATCCTTTCCCGCTCCGGCTCCGAACCACAGGCAGCGTCCGGTTCGAAGGATGATGTTGCGGCCGCCGTCATTGACCGCATCAGCTCCGAGCTGAGCCGCGTTTTTCCACGATCCTGAACAGCCGGCGTGTGCAAGGCCTCCTTAGCAGGGGGACACATGCTGAGGCATGACCGAATCCCAACCAGTAAGGTAGTTGAGTGACTTTACCGCTGCACATTCCCGCATCCCACGGCGCGACGCCGCCGTCCCTTCGTCTTTTCACGTCGGAGTCCGTGACTGAAGGCCATCCGGACAAGATCTGCGACCAGATCAGCGATGCGATCCTGGATGCCCTGCTGGCGAAGGACCCCGAGTCCCGCGTGGCCGTCGAGACCCTGGCCACCACCGGGCTGGTGCACGTAGCGGGCGAAGTCACCACCGACGCTTACGTTGAGATCCCGCAGATCGTGCGCGAAACCATCCTGGGGATCGGCTACGACTCCTCGGCGAACGGGTTCGACGGTGCCCGCTGCGGCGTCTCCGTATCCATCGGCCAGCAGTCCAACGACATCGCCGGCGGTGTGTTCAATTCCCTGGAGGCCCGCGAAGGACGCCAGGAAGACGACTACGATCTCCAGGGAGCCGGCGACCAGGGGCTCATGTTCGGCTACGCCAGCGACGAGACGCCGTCCTACATGCCCGTCCCGATCTGGATTGCGCACCGTCTTTCCGAACGCCTCACCGAAGTCCGCAAGAACGGCGAGCTTGCCTACCTCCGCCCGGACGGCAAGACGCAGGCCACGATCGGCTACGACCGTGACCGGCCTGTTTCCGTCGAAACCATCGTGATCTCCAGCCAGCACGCGGAAGGCGCCAGCCTCGAGCAGTTGCGCGCTGACCTCGCCACGCACGTGATCGATCCCGTGCTGGCGGCAGCCAACCTCGACATCTCCCGCACGCGCAACATCCTCAACCCGGCCGGTGCGTTCGTGATCGGGGGCCCCGTCGGCGACGCCGGACTGACCGGCCGCAAGATCATCGTGGACACTTACGGCGGCATGGCGCGCCACGGCGGCGGTGCTTTCTCCGGCAAGGACCCGTCCAAGGTTGACCGCTCCGCGGCGTACGCGATGCGCTGGGTGGCCAAGAACGTGGTTGCCGCGGGACTCGCCAAGCGGGCCGAGATTCAGATCGCCTACGCCATCGGCCAGGCTCGGCCCGTGGGCACCTACGTGGAGACCTTTGGCACGGAAACCGTGGATCCCGATCGCATCAGCCAGGCGATTGCCGAGATCTTCGACCTGCGTCCGCGGGCCATCATCGACGCGCTGGACCTCAAGCGGCCCATCTACGCCAAGACCGCGGCGCATGGACACTTCGGCCGCGACGATCCCGACTTCACCTGGGAGCGGCTGGACCGGGTGGACGAGCTCAAGGCCTTCTTCAACGCCTGAGAAGCACCGCCCGTCCGCAAACCTAATGCCGGTTGGCCACGAAGGCGTACGTCGCCGGAATAACTGTCGGTGCCGTGTGTTTTGCTGTAGCAGGGCCGCCGTCCGGGCGGCCCTGCTACAGTGCTTTCCGGCTGATGGCGCCCGATCTGCTGCCCCTAAACCGCCGGCACCACTACTGGCAGGATGCTGAATGGAGGTTGGTTCCGTGGCTTCCTTTCCCGGCGATGGTTCCGCCACCGAAGAACCGCTCCAGCTGTCACTGCTCCAGGGATTCCCGGCGGGCCGCCCGCAGTCTCCCGGCGGACCCGCCCTCGCGCACATGCTGCCGGTTGCCCGGGTGCTCATCGAGTCTTCGCTGCCCCACCTGGACCGCCCGTTCGACTACAGCGTGCCCGCTTCGCTTGACGACGCCGCGCAGCCTGGCGTCCGCGTCAAGGTCAAGTTCAACGGCCAGGAACTCAGCGGCTTCATCCTGGACCGGCTCGCTGAATCCGACGCCGGGCACACGCTCGTCCCGCTCCACAAGGTGGTGTCGGCCGTTCAGGTGCTCACGCCGGAACTGGCCGAACTCGCAGGCAGAGTCGCCGCCCGCTACGCCGGCACCCTGAGTGACGTGCTGCGTGTGGCCATTCCGCCGCGGGTGGCCAAACTCGAGAAGGAACTGGCCGCGGAAGGAACGATCTCCGCAGGCCCGCCCCCCGCGGCAGCGGAGGCCGCAGCCGGGGAACGGAAACCGGCTTTGGGCAGCGTTCCCGCCACGGCAGGACCCTGGGCCCGCTACGTCAACGGCGCGGCGTTCCTCCAGCATCTTGGGGCCGGAGAGTCGCCGCGTGCGGTCCTGAGCGCACTCCAGGGCTTCGGCCCCGCCGGCTGGCCCGCGCTTATTGCCGAAGCCGTGGCGGCCGTCCGCGCCTCGGGCCGCGGCGCAGTGGTTGTGGTTCCGGATTACCGCGACCTGGACCGCGTGGAGGAGGCCCTGGCCGCCCTGCTGCCACGGGAGGACATTGCCCGGCTCACCGCCGACGACGGCCCGACGCCCCGTTACCGCAGCTACCTTCGCATCCTCTCCGGCACTGCCGGGGTTGCCGTCGGCACCCGCTCGGCAGCGTACGCCCCCGTGCACAACCTTGGTCTGGTGGTGTGCTGGGACGACGGCGACGACCTCCACATCGAACAGCGGTCGCCCTATGCGCACACCCGGGAAGTCCTCCTGCTGCGGGCGGAACAGGAAGGTGCCGCCTGCCTGATGGCCGCACACACCCGCAGCACTGAACTGCAGCGGCTGGTGGATGCCGGCTGGGCCCGGGCGGTCGAGGCCGACCGGCCGGAAGTGCGCCGGACGGTGCCCCGGGTCCTGAACACGGCGGACAGCTTTGAACAGGAACGGGACCCCCTCGCCCGGATCGCCAGGCTGCCCGGTGCGGCCTGGCGCGCCGCCAAGGAAGGCCTGGAACGCGGCCCCGTCCTGGTCCAGGTGGCCCGTTCCGGCTATGCGCCGTCCCTGGTCTGCGACTCCTGCCGGGAACCGGCCCGTTGCACCGCCTGCAGCGGACCGCTCGCTGTTGCCGGCGCCGCCGGCAGTTCAGCCGTGCCCCAATGCCGCTGGTGTTCCGCTCCCGCGCCGGCCTGGCGCTGCAGCCACTGCAGCAGCCCGCGGCTGCGCCGCTCCGCCACCGGCGTGCTGCGGACCGCGGAAGAGCTCGGCCGGGCATTCCCCGGCAAGCCGGTCATCACCTCGTCCGGGGACCACGTGAAGGCCACAGTCCCGGACACCAAGGCCCTCGTGGTGGCCACCGTGGGAGCAGAGCCCGTAGCAGCCGGCGGGTATGCCGCCGCACTGCTGTTGGACGGGGACTCCTTGCTGCGCCGTGAAAACCTCCGCGCGGGGGAGGACGCCGTCCGGCGCTGGTTCAACGCGGCGGCGCTGGTAAAACCTGCCCGCGAGGGCGGCCTTGTTGTCATCACCGCCGATGACACGGCGGGGGTCGGCGCACTGCTTCGCTGGGACGCCGGGGGATATGCACGCCGCGAACTCTCCCTGCGCCAGGAGCTCCACCTGCCACCGGCAGTCCGGATTGCCTCCGTGACCGGCGGCCGGACCGCCGTCGGGCACTTTACCGAGGCGATTGAAAAGCAGCTGGCCAGGCAGGACATTTCCCTGCGCACAGCCGGTCCGGCACCGTTGCTGCTGACGGACGCACGGGCCGGCCAGCGGGAGTCCGGCGAGGACGTCCGGACGCTGCTGTTCATTCCCTATGCGCGGGCGGCCGAAGCCACCCGGGTGATGAGGGCCGTCAAGGCCGCCGCAGCGGCCAGGCGCAGCGACGATCCCGTGCAGCTGAGGCTCGACGGCGTGGATGTGCTCTAGTGACGAGCAGCAGCTGACGTGCACCAGCTGACGTGTTCCCGCGGGGCTGGCGTCAGCGCCCGTTGATCCGGACAGCTTCTTCGGCCAGCTGGACCAGTTGCCGCGCGGAGTGCGCCCAGCTGAATTCCGCCGCCCGTTCCACGGAGCGCCGTGACTGCGCTTTCCACACGTCCGGCTGCTCCAGCCGCCGGACGGCCTCGGCGAACTCCGACGGGGAATCCGGATGGACATAGCTCACGGCGTTATGGCCCACTTCGCGGAAGATCGGAATGTCGCTGGCGATGACGGGCGTGCCGTGGGACATCGCCTCCACGAGCGGCAGGCCGTAGCCCTCCGCGCGGGACAGGCTGATCAACGCGGTGGTCCGGGCCAGCAGCTCCTCGTACTCAGCATCCGTCACGCCGTTGTGGAAGATGATGTTGGCGCCGTCCGGCGCCAGGGCCTCGAGCTCCGCCCTGCGCTGCGGAGTGATGCGACTGAGGAGGTGAAGAGTCATGTCCGGCAGTTCGGCCATTCCCCGGACCATGGTTTCGACGTTCTTGTACGGCATGAAGGAACCCATGTAGAGAAGGGTTTTGTCCGCTCCGGCCCCGGGATCGCGGGGAGTGTGGCCGTGCTGCGGTGCGTTGCCTACAATCCGGACGGGCCGTTTGGTGAGGCTGTGTTTCGCGATCAGTGCCTCAGTGGTGTGGCTGATCGTGGCCACGACGTCGGCCCGGTTCAGGAGCATCCGTTGCGGCCAGTAGGCCTTGTGGTACAGGCGCCACAGCACCCGTACGGGAGCCGGCAGGAATCCTGGCGGGGCAGGGTGCTCGTAGTAGATCAGGTCGTGAAGGGTCAGGACCAGGCCGTATTTCCGGCCAAGCGTCCCCATCGTCTGCATCGGGCACACCACGACGTCGGCGCCGAGCTTGTTGATCTTGGCAGCCACAAACAGTTCTGCGGGGGAGAGCGGGCTGTTGATCAGCGTGTAGGGGACGTCCGGCAGCAAGGCAAGCTGCCGGGGGTCGCTGATGAGCATCGAGACGTCCGCAATCCTGGCCGTGGCCTGGATCAGGCTGGCGCCGTACCTGCTGATGCCGTCGTGGTGGTCCAGGCGGGTGAAGCGGGCATCGATAATGATTTTCACGCGGGATGGTCCTTCAGGAAGCGTCTGATGAAGCCGGCGGCCGGCTCGGGCGTCTCGTAGTGGATGAGGTGGCCGACGCCGGGAATGACATGGAGGGTGCCGTCCGGCAGGAGCGCCGCCAGTTTGTGCTGGTCCGCGAGCATCGCGATTTCGTCCTTTTCCCCGGCCACCAGAAGCACCGGCAGGGTGAGGTCCCGGGCAACCTCCGAGACGTTGCTGCCGACGGATGCCTTGAAGGATTCAAGCAGGCTGTCCCGGTTGGCGAAGGCGGAGAAATAGGCGTTGTGCTGCCCGTGGATGAACCGCAGGAGCTGCTTGTCCCGGGTCTTCGCCATTGCCACGCTCATGACCCTGACGATGAGCCGGCTGCGCAGCAGGAACAGCCCCAGGGCGCGGGGGAGCCTGGCGGAGGCCTCGTAGTAGAGGACGGCCAGTTTGGTCATAACGCCCTTGGGGCCCTCGAGGGCCGGTGCTGCGATCGGGTTGATGAGGACAAGGGGGGACACGGCGCGGGGGTTGGCCGCCACGAAATGGCTGGCAATGATCGATCCGAAGGAGTGTCCCAGCAGCACCGTTTCCGGCCCAAGGCCAAGGGCGGCCATGAAGTCGCTGATGAACTGTCCGTACCGCATCACGCTGTGCTCACTGCCGGCAAAGGCATCCGAGCTGCCGAACCCCGGGAGGTCGGGCATGATGAGGCGCATTTCGGGCAGCTGGTCCGCAATCCTGAGCAGGCCGTGGTGGTCGCCGCGGAAGCCGTGGATCACCAGGATGGTCCTGGTTTCGGGTGTCGCACGCACAGGCTCGTACACCCAGTAATCGACATTGCAGCCCTGCAGGTCCACGCTGCCGGCCCGCGTCCTGGCGTCGAGTTGCCCGCTGAAGAGGGGCGGGGCCTGTGCCGGTCCCGTGTCCACTTGTTCCATGGTTTCGAATCCTAGTTGACGTTGTCCGGGTGGGAGCCTGTGCGGTGGCCGCGTTCCAGGCCGGCAAGGGCGGCCATGTCTGCGGCGTCCAGGGTGAACCCGAAGACGTTCAGGTTCTCCCGGATCCGGGCGTAGGAGCTGGCTTTCGGGATCACCACGTTCCCCAGCTGCAGGTGCCATCTCAGGATGATCTGCGCGGCGGTCCGGCGGTGCGCCGCTGCGAGTTCCAGAACCACCGGGTCCTCAAGCACCTGGCCCCGGCCCAGCGGGCTCCACGCCTCGGTGCGGATGCCAAGCCGGTCGTGCAGCCGGCGGAGTTCGTCCTGCTGGAGCCAGGGGTGGAGTTCGATCTGGTTCATGGCAGGGACCACTTCAGCGCTCTCGAGCAGGCGCTCCAGGTGGGCGGGCTGGAAGTTGGACACCCCGATCGCCCGGATCCTGCCCTCGCGGTACAGGGTTTCCATGGCCCGGTAGCTTTCGGTGAAGAGTCCGCGGCCGGCGCATGGCCAGTGGATGAGGTACATGTCGACGTATTCCATGCCCAGGTTGGACATGGACGTGTCGAAGGCGCGCATCGTGGCGTCGTAGCCATGGTCGTCGTTCCACACCTTCGTGGTGACAAACAGGTCCTCGCGGGAGAGGGACGGGGATGCCTCGCCGGAGCCTCCGCCGGCACCGCTGCCCGCGAAACCGGACAGCGCGCCGATGGCCTTGCCTACTCCGGTTTCATTTCCATACATGGACGCGGTGTCGAAGTGCCGGTAGCCGGCTTCGAGGGCCATGGTCACCAGCCCGGCCGCGTCGGCCGAGGGGACCTTGTAGAGCCCGAAGCCCAGCTGGTCGATCAGCACACCGTTGTTGAGGCTTAGCCGGGGCGAGGTTTTCATAGCACTGACTCTACCGACTCGGCGCCGCGCGCTCCCGGGGACAGGCCGTCGGGCGGTCGTCGGAGACGTCAGGACAGTCCGTCAAAGCTGACCAGGCGCCGCGCCATGGCTTCATCGAGGATCAGGTCCGTAGCCAGCCCGGCGGCGAGCGCGCCGCGCAGTCCTTTGATCTTTGAGGCCCCCGAGACGACGCAGATACGGCGCCGGACCTGCCGCAGCTGAGCCAGCGCGGGACCGGTGGACCTTTCGTTCAGCGTGATGCCGTCTGATGACCCGTCGCCGCGGAAAAACACGGTCGCGACGTCACCCACCACGTCCGAGGTGGCCAAAATGTTCAGGTCGCTCTCGTCGAGGTAGCCGCCGGCATAGACGTGGCTGGGGTAGTCGGCGTCCACCGAACCCACGCCGAAGATGGCGATGCTCATGCGTGACTGGAGTTCGAGGATGCGCTGGACGCTGCGTTCATTCCACATGGCTGTTTTGGTGGCGGCGTGGTCGAAGAAGGCCGGAACCGGAAACTGTTCAACGCGTGCGCCGTAGGCGCTGCCGAACCTGCGCATGATGTCACTCGCGTAGGTGATGCCGGTGGTCTGCATGTTGCCGGCGCCGTTGAGCTGGACGATCACGCTGTCATGGGTGATCTTGCGGGTGAGGTGCCGGCTGACGGCGCTGAGCGTGGATCCCCAGGCGACGCCGATGATGGCGTTTGAGTCAACCAGCGGTCCGATTGTTCGTGCAGCCTGCATGGCCACTCTGTCAAGGGTCTCCGCCTCATTCAGGGTGTCGACGACCGGAACGACGTGGACATCCACGCGATATTGGGCGCGGATCATGTGCTCCAGTTCCGGCCCGGTGTCGAGGGGATTGCGGATCTGGATCTGGACCAGCCCGGTCTCCCGGGCAGCCGAAAGTAGCCGTGAAACCGTGGATCTGGAGGTCCGGAGTTCCCTGGCTATGGCGTCCATCGTGAGGTCCTGGAGGTAATACAGTTGTGCAGCTCTGAGGGCTTCTGAGTGGCGTGAGCGAGGCATTCCGGTCCCATCCTGCACGTTTGTGCATAGTGCTTGACTCCATTTTCCATTACTCCAAACAATAGTGGTGAACGGCGCCGCGCTGTGAGGCGCGCCGCACAGGACCAAACCCCAAAGGAGCAGTTTTGGGAACCAAGGATTCATCCGGCCATCCGGCCACCAGCAGCCAGCGGACATCAGTGCAAAGCCTGCGCCGGCGTCCCCGCGCCCAAGTCCTGATCATCGGCGGCGGAATCAACGGAGTAGGTACATTCCGCGATCTGGCACTGCAGGGTGTGGACGTCGCGCTCGTCGAACGGGGCGACTACTGCCAAGGAGCCAGCGGTGCATCGTCGCACATGATCCACGGCGGAATCCGGTACCTGGAAAACGGTGAGTTCCGGCTGGTCCAGGAGTCCGTCGTCGAACGCAACAGGCTCCTGCGCATCGCTCCCCACTACGTCAAGCCGCTCCAGACCACCATCCCCATCTTCAGCACCTTCTCCGGAGTGCTCTCGGCGCCGCTGCGGTTCCTGACCCACAAGCAGCAGGGCAAACCGAAGGAACGCGGAGCCTTCCTCATCAAGCTCGGCCTGAGCATGTACGACTTCTTCTCCCGCGACGGCGGCACCGTTCCGCGCCACCAGTTCCGCGGCCGGAAACGCGCCCTTGCCGAGCTGCCGCGGCTGCACCCGGGCATCAAGTACGCGGCCACCTACTTCGATGCCTCGGTCCACAACCCGGAGCGGCTCACCCTGGATGTGCTGCAGGACGGAGAGAAGGCGGGCACGGCCGGCCCCAGCGATGCGCGGGCCAGCAACTACCTTTCGCTCGTCTCCATGGGTGGAGCGGCCGGGACCCGTACCGGCTCCACCGGCGGCAGCACAGTCCAGTTGCGTGATGAACTCAGCGGCGAGGTCTTCGACTTCACGGCTGACGTCATCGTCAACACCACTGGCGCCTGGGTGGACCTGACCAACGGGGCCATGGGCGCAGCGTCTACCTTTATGGGCGGCACCAAGGGCTCGCACATCGTGCTGGACCACCCCGAACTCCTCGAAGCCTGCAACGGCCGTGAGATCTTCTTCGAACACACCGACGGGCGCATCGTCCTCATCTACCCGATGGGGGATCGCGTCCTTGTGGGAACCACCGACGTCGATGCTGACATGGCCGAGGACGCCGTGTGCACCGACGCTGAGATCGACTACTTCTTCGACCTGATCGGCCACGTGTTCCCGGACGTCACCGTGGACCGGGACCAGATTGTCTACACCTTTTCCGGTGTCCGCCCGCTGCCCAAACACGATGCCACCCAGCCTGGCTTCGTCAGCAGGGACTACCGGATCGAACGCCGGGCCGGCGGGCAGGAAGCGGCCGCGGGCGGCAGCAGCGCCGTCGTACTCAGCCTTGTCGGCGGTAAGTGGACCACGTTCCGGGCGCTGGCCGAACACCTGACGAATGACGTTCTCAGGGAACTGGGGATGGAACGCAAAATCTCGACGGCGAAACTCGCCATCGGCGGCGGTGCCGGCTTCCCGGACACGCAGGCCGGTGTCCAGCAGTGGATCAAGGCCCATATGTCCGCGGGCCGCGATGCCGACCGGATTTCCGGATTGCTGACCCGCTATGGAACCCGCGCCGAAGAGGTCCTGCGCTTCCTCGACGCCGGCCCGGACCGGCTCCTGCACTCCACCCGGGAACTCAGTGTCCGCGAAGTGGAATTCATGGCCCGGCACGAACAGGTGGGACACCTCATCGACGTGCTGATCCGGCGCACTTCCCTGGCCTTCCGCGGCCTGGTGACGGGCGAACTCCTCAACGAGGTGGCCGACGTCCTCGCTGGTCCGCTGGACTGGGACGCCGCGACCCGGGCCGCCGAAATCCACAATGCCCAGGAGGTGCTTGAACGCTTCCACGGCGTCCAGGTCCACAGCCTGGTCGCTTAGCAGGCTTGCGTGCCCGGGCAGTGATGCCCGGGCGCAAGGGCTGCGCGGTTCCGCTGGAGCAGAGGCCGGCGCAGCAGCCGGCCGGCATTGCAACAACAATGCCGGCCCAACAGCCCTTCAAACTCGCGAAGGGCTGACAACAGAAAATAGAGGAGTCAAAGATGTCTCTTGGAATTGTTTTTCTTTCCGAAGTATTCGGAACCGGGATGCTGACCTTGTTGGGTTGCGGCGTGGTGGCAAACGTCGCGCTCAAGGGCACCAAGGGCAACAACGGCGGATTCCTAATGGTCACATGGGGGTGGGGCATCGCAGTCTTCGCCGGCGTCTATGTCGCCGCCCGGTCCGGCGCGCACCTGAACCCCGCCGTAACCCTGGGCCTGCTGATCAACGGAAAAGCGGAGTATGCTCCCGGCGTCAGTGTCGACTTCGCCTCCACGCTGACATACTTCGGCGGTGAACTCCTGGGCGCGTTCCTGGGCGCAGTGGTCATGTGGCTTGCCCACAAGCAGCACTTTGACGCCGAACCGGAGCCCGCCAGCAAGCTCGCCGTGTTCTCCACCGGCCCGGCCATCCGTTCCACCCCCTGGAACCTGATCACCGAGATCATCGGCACGTTCGTGCTCGTCTTCGTCATCCTGACGTTCGGCGGCACCCCTTCCGGCCTCGGTCCGCTCGCAGTGGCCCTGCTGGTTGTCGGCATCGGCGTATCCCTCGGCGGTCCCACCGGGTACGCCATCAACCCCGCCCGTGACCTTGGCCCCCGCATCGCGCACGCGCTGCTCCCCATCAAGGGCAAGGGTTCCAGCGACTGGAGCTACTCCTGGATCCCGGTTGTCGGGCCGCTTGTTGGCGGTACCCTGGCCGGCGTCGTCGCAGCAGTAGTGCCGATCATCGTCACGGCAGCTTCCTGATCCCCGCCCCGCAGACCAACACACTGACCAAGCCCTTCACACAACAGACAAGGACGTCAACATGAACCAGTACGTAATCGCCATCGACCAGGGCACCACCAGCACGCGCGCCATCGTCTTCGACCACAGCGGCAGCATTGTCTCCTCCGGCCAGATGGAACACGAGCAGATTTTCCCGCAGGCCGGCTGGGTGGAGCACGACCCCGCCGAAATCTGGGACAACACCCGCGAGGTCATTGCCTCGGCCCTGTCCAAGGCGAACCTGACCCGGCACGACATTGCCGCCGTCGGCATCACCAACCAGCGCGAAACCGCCGTCGTGTGGGACAAGACCACGGGCAAGGCTGTCTACAACGCCATCGTCTGGCAGGACACCCGGACCCAGGACATCGTGGATGAACTGGCGAAGGACGGCGGCCCGGAGCGCTTCAAGCAGAAGGTGGGCCTGCCACTGGCCACGTACTTCTCCGGCACCAAGATCAAGTGGGTCCTGGACAACGTGGAGGGCGCGCGGGCCAAGGCCGAGGCCGGCGACCTGGTCTTTGGCAACACGGACTGCTGGGTGCTGTGGAACCTCACCGGCGGAGTGGACGGCGGAGTGCACGTCACCGACGTCACCAACGCCTCCAGGACCATGTTCATGGACCTCGAAACGCTGTCCTGGGACCAGGAGATCCTGGATGCCTTCGGCGTCCCTGCTTCCATGATGCCCGCCATCAAGTCCTCCTCCGAGGTCTACGGCACCGTCCACACCTCCCAGTTGCTCCGGGAAGTGCCGGTTGCCGGCATCCTCGGCGACCAGCAGGCAGCGACGTTCGGCCAGGCGGCGTTCGAGGCCGGCGAAGCCAAGAACACCTACGGAACGGGCTGCTTCCTGATCTTCAACACCGGCGAGGAAATCGTCCACTCCAAGAACGGGCTCCTCACCACGGTGGGCTACAAGCTGGGGGACGCCGCCCCGCACTACGCGCTGGAGGGCTCGATCGCCGTCACGGGATCCCTCATCCAGTGGCTGCGGGACAACCTCGGCCTGATCAGCAGCGCCCCGGAGGTGGAGACGCTCGCCGCCTCGGTCAAGGACAACGGCGGCGTCTACATCGTGCCGGCGTTCTCCGGACTGTTCGCACCGTACTGGCGTTCGGACGCCCGCGGCGCGATTGTGGGCCTGACCCGCTTCGTGAACAAGAACCACATCGCCCGCGCGGCCCTGGAAGCCACCGCTTTCCAGACCCGTGAGGTCCTCGACGCCGTCAACGCGGACTCCGGAGTTCCGCTGACCGAGTTGAAGGTCGACGGCGGCATGGTGGCCAATGACGCGCTGATGCAGTTCCAGGCGGACATCCTGGGTGTGCCCGTGATCCGGCCCAAGGTTGTGGAGACCACCGCATTGGGTGCGGCCTACGCTGCCGGGCTGGCTGTCGGGTTCTGGAAGGACCTGGGGGAGTGCTCGGCCAACTGGTCCGAGGACAAGCGCTGGGAACCGCAGATGGAACAGGATGAGCGGGACCGCCAGATGCGCCTCTGGAAGAAGGCTGTCACGAAGGCCATGGACTGGGTCGACGAGGACGTGAAGTAGTCTGACCTGTCGTTGATGGCAGCCGCACCTGCCCCGCTCGTCCCCGGCTGCTCCCTGACACTCGCAAGCTTGTGTCGGGGCCCTCGCAGCCGGGGGGCCCATCGCGGTGCCCACCACACCCGGGCGAGGTGCGGCTGCCATCAACTCATCCGTCAGCTATTCAGCCGCTCGTGGCGACTTACGTTTAGGTGAACGTGCGGGTGCGCTAAAGTAGTTCTATGCGTGCGATCCTTCTGCTTAGCTAGCCGCCCGGTATCCCGACCAAATACGGATTGCCGAGCGGCCGCCCCTCCATGTCGAGGGGCTTTTGTGTGTCTGGGGCTATCTCCCGGCCGCAAGTAGGAGATCAGGGGCCGGGGCGGGACAGGACGCCAGGGCCGTACGAAAAGCGGTACAGAACAGAAGAGGGCAGCAGTGAGCGTTCAGCCGGAGACAGAGACCGGAACAGCAACAGTCGCGACGGACGGCCCGGAGGAGGGCACCTACAGCTTCACCGCGATGGAGGCCAAATGGCCGCAGGTGTGGGAAGACCTCAAGGTGTTCACCCCCGTCGATGACGGCTCGCGCGAGCGCCGCTATGTCCTCGACATGTTCCCCTACCCTTCAGGCGACCTGCACATGGGCCACGCGGAGGCGTTTGCCATGGGCGACGTCGTTGCGCGGTACCTGCGCCAGAAGGGCTACGACGTCCTGCACCCGATCGGCTGGGACTCCTTCGGCCTGCCCGCGGAGAACGCCGCCATCAAGCGCAACGCGCACCCCAGCGAGTGGACGTACGCCAACATCGAGACCCAGGCGGCGTCCTTCAAGCGCTACGCCATCTCGGCTGACTGGTCACGGCGCGTGCACACCTCGGACCCGGAGTACTACCGCTGGACGCAGTGGCTGTTCAAGCGCTTCTACGAGCGCGGGCTGGCGTACCGCAAGGATTCCCCGGTCAACTGGTGCCCCAAGGACCAGACCGTGCTGGCCAACGAACAGGTCGTCAACGGTGCGTGCGAACGCTGCGGCACGCCCGTGACCAAGAAGTCCCTGAACCAGTGGTACTTCAAGATCACCGAATACGCCGACCGCCTGCTGGATGACATGGACGAACTGCGCGGCCACTGGCCCGAGCGCGTCCTGGCCATGCAGAAGAACTGGATCGGCCGGTCCGAAGGCGCCCACGTCAACTTCGTCATCGAGGCCGACGGCGGCCAGCCCGCCAAGGACGTCACCGTCTTCACCACGCGGCCGGACACCCTGTACGGCGCCACCTTCTTCGTGGTGGCTGCTGATGCGCCGCTGGCAGTGGAGCTGGTCACGGACGAGCACGCGGCAGCCCTGGACGCCTACCGCGAACAGGTTAAGGCGCTCTCCGAAATCGAACGCCAGTCCACCGAACGGGAGAAGACGGGCGTCTTCACCGGCCGGTACGCCGTCAACCCCCTGAACGGCGAGAAGCTCCCGGTCTGGGCGGCGGACTACGTGCTGGCGGACTACGGCACAGGCGCCATCATGGCCGTCCCTGCCCACGACCAGCGTGACCTCGACTTCGCCAAGACCTTCGACCTGCCCGTCCGCGCTGTGCTGGACACGGGAGAGGACGACCCCGCTGTGACCGGAACGGCCACGGCGGGCGAGGGCACACTGATCAACTCCGGCGTGCTCGACGGACTGCCCAAGGCGGAAGCCATCCCGGCCGCGATCGAAATCCTGGAGAAGCAGGGCACGGGCGAAAAGTTCGTCAACTTCCGGCTGCGCGACTGGCTGCTCAGCCGCCAGCGGTTCTGGGGAACCCCGATCCCCATCATCCACTGCCCGGCCTGCGGTGAAGTTCCCGTCCCGGACGAGCAGCTGCCTGTCAGGCTGCCGGCTGACCTGCGCGGCGAAGACCTGTCCCCGAAGGGCACCTCGCCGCTGGCTGCCGCCGAGGCGTGGGTCAACGTTGAGTGCCCCAACTGCCACGGCCCCGCCAAGCGGGACACCGACACCATGGACACCTTCGTTGACTCGTCCTGGTACTTCCTGCGCTTCGTCTCCCCGCAGTACACCGGCGGCCCGTTCGACCCCGAGAAGATCAACGACTGGATGCCGGTTGGGCAGTATGTGGGCGGCGTGGAGCACGCCATTCTGCACCTGCTGTACGCACGGTTCTTCACCAAGGTCATCCACGACCTGGGCATGATCGACGCCGACGAGCCGTTCAGCGCCCTGCTCAACCAGGGCCAGGTCCTCAACGGGGGCAAGGCCATGAGCAAGTCGCTGGGCAACGGTGTTGACCTCGGCGAGCAGCTGGACAAGTTCGGTGTGGACGCCGTGCGTCTGACCATGATCTTCGCTTCCCCGCCGGAGGACGACGTCGACTGGGCGGATGTTTCGCCGTCGGGCTCCGCGAAGTTCCTGGCCCGTGCGTGGCGGCTGGCGCAGGACGTCACCAGCGCGCCCGGAACGGACGCCGCCCAGGGAGACCGGGCGCTGCGCTCAATCACGCACCGGACCATCGTGGACGCCGCCGCGCTGCTGGACAGCAACAAGTTCAACGTGGTGGTGGCCAAGCTGATGGAGCTGGTCAACGCAACCCGCAAAACCATAGATGCAGCCTCCGGGGCAGGCGGGGCGGATCCCGCCGTCCGTGAAGCAGCCGAAGCCGTGGCCGTCATCCTGAGCCTCTTCGCGCCCTACACGGCCGAGGACATGTGGAACGTGCTGGGGCACCCCGCGTCGGTGGCCAACGCCGGCTGGCCCGGGCATGACGAAGCGCTTCTGGTGCAGGAGACGGTGACTGCAGTGGTCCAGGTCCAGGGCAAGGTCCGCGACCGCCTCGAGGTCTCTCCCGGGATCGGCGAGGACGAGCTGCGGGAACTGGCACTCGCGTCCGAGAATGTGCAGCGCGCCCTTGACGGGCGCGGTATCCGCACGGTCATCGTGCGTGCCCCTAAACTGGTCAACATCGTCCCGGCCTAGCCGGGGCACCGGCCGCCGGTACTGCCGGCGGCCGGCCATGATGTTTAACCGGAACAGCAGGGGGATGCCGTGAACGACCGGGAGCCGGCCGGCTGGCCGTGGCTGAGGGAGCGGCTGGTCCGCCTACGGCAGGCCACCCGGCAGGGAGCTGCTCCGGAAGCAGTGGTGACGGCCGCCGTCGTACGCACCGCGGTGGTTACCGACTCCGCAGCCGCACTTCCCGCCGACTGGGTCAGGGACTTCGCCGCCGACGGGCGGCTGACCGTGGTTCCCATGCCCGTGATGGTGGGGGAGGAAATCTACGGCGAAGGCGAAGACGACATCACCGACACGATCGCGGTGGCGTTGGCCACCGGGAGGCCGGTCAAGACGTCACGGCCGTCGCCCGGCCAGTTCGAGCAGGCCTATCTGGCAGCGCTTCGCCACGGCTACGAAGCCGTGGTTTCCGTGCATATCTCCGGAGCGCTTTCCGGCACTGCCGACTCCGCCAGGCTCGCAGCATCCCGTGTCGGCATCCCCGTGGAAGTGGTCGATTCGAAAACCGTGGGCATGGCGCTGGGCATGGCGGTGCAGAGCGCGGTAGTGGCCGCCGCGGACGGCCGCCCGGCAGCTGAAGTGCGCGCTTTTGCCGAGGAACGGCTGGCACGCACCAAGGTGTATTTCTATGTTCCCAGCCTCGAGCAGCTGCGCCGCGGCGGCCGGATCGGAGCAGCGGCTTCCCTGTGGGGAACTGTGTTTGCCATCAAGCCGATCCTCGCCGTGGACGACGGAAAGATCGTCCCGCTGGAGAGAGTCAGATCGGCGGCGCGGGCGGTGGCCCGCCTCGAGGAAATCGTGGTTGCGGACGCCGCGGCGCGGCCTTCGGGCCAGGCCCGGCTGGCGGTCCACCACTTCGGCAACCCGGCCGAAGCCGCGGAACTCGCTGGCCGGCTGGCCGCCTCGCTCCCGGAGGCACCGCCGGCGCAGATCAGTTCGCTCCCTGCAGTGCTCGCCGCACACGCCGGACTGGGAGTGCTTGCCGTCATCGTGGGGGAGAGCAGCACGCCGGCGAGGGATCCGGTGGGCGGCACCGGCTGACCCGTCCTGAAGGGGCCGGCCGCAAGCCACCACTGGTCCAATCCCGGCGCTGGTAGTACAGTCTCCCCACCGGGCAAGGAGGCTCCCATGTCAATGCAGGTCCACCACGTTGCGCAGTTCGACAAGGACGTGTCGGAAGAAGTAACCAACTGGTTGAAGTATCTTAAGGGCCAGGTGACGAGCGTCCAGTTCCTGACCACGACGGTTCCGGATCCCAAGGCGCCGGAGGCGTGGCGGGTCCAGTACGAGGCGTACATCACCTACCAGAAGTAGCGTGCCGCGGGGCGCTGCCGCCAGCCCGCTATCCACATAGGCTCATGCGCGCTGTCTGTTCCACGTCCGTTCTCCTAGCGTGGGGGTATGTCACGCCGGAACGCGGAAGCGGGAGAACCTGCCACGGCCAGCCGTGCACGGCGCCGCCTGACTGCTTCGCTGGGGCCGGCCGGCAATATTGGCAGCGGCGTGACCGGCGGCGCGGTATCCGGCCCGGGCCTTTTGGGGCACGGCAACGGGGCGGCGGGCGGGGAACCTTTTAGGTACGACGGCGGTGCGCGGCCGGCCCGTGACGAGGTCGGCTCGCCTTCCGGTGGCGCGGCGCACGGACCCTCGAGATTCAGGTGGCGCACCGGAGTGCGTGTGGCCGTAGTGGTGGGGATACTGGGGCTTCTCCTTGGGGGCTGGTTCTGGTGGGACGTTGCCGCCGGCAGTCCGCAAGTAACTCCCCTGGGCGACGTCCGCAGTACGGAAGGCAGCGCGCAGCCTGACGACGGCACTGGTGCTCCGGTGGAAGGCCCCGGTGGGCCGGCCGGCGGAGGCCCGGCCACGGGCGGCAAACCCGGCGGGAAAATCGTGGTGCATGTCGCAGGCGCCGTCAAAAGGGCCGGCGTGGTCGAGCTGCCGCAGGGAAGCCGCGTCCACGAGGCCATCGCGGCGGCTGAGGGCAGCACGGCGGAAGCGGACCTGAACCGTCTGAACCTGGCCGCTGTCCTCATCGATGGCCAAAAGATCTACGTTCCAGCGCATGGCGAGGTTGTGGATGAGGCGGCCGGGGTCCCGCCCGCTGGTCCTTCAGCCGGCGAAGGAGCCTCCGGCGGACCGGCGGCCGGCGCCAGGATCGACCTGAACTCCGCCACGGCAGAGGAGCTGGGGGCACTGCCGCGGGTGGGTCCGGTCCTGGCCCAGCGGATTGTCGACTGGCGCAAAGAGCACGGGCGGTTCAGCACAGTTGAGGAACTCGACGCCGTGGACGGTGTTGGACCCAAGATGCTGGAAACGCTGCTGCCACTCGTGCGGGTGTCCTGAGATGGGCAGGCCCAGTCCGTGGCAACGTTTTGTTGATTCGGCTGTCCGGGACAACCCTCAAATACCTGCGCAGGCTCCGGCGGCACCGGCTTCAGGGGTGCGCACCAACCCGGACGTCCAGTCCACGGGCGTTCGGAGCATTGTGCCGCGCACGGCGGGAGGCATACGGGCGCTGCTGGTGGCCCGCATCCTTCCTGCCCCCGCGGTCCGGCCACAGGCAGCGGGCAAGCAGGCTTCGGCCGGAACCGGAGCCGCGGGCAGGCCCCGGCGCCGGACCGACCTGCGCCTGGCGCCGCCGGCCCTCCTCGCCTGGGCCGCCGCGGTCGCCGGCGTGTGGCTGCCGCTGCCGGCGCTGGGCCTGGTGATCGGCGGACTGCTCCTCGGTGCGGCCGCACTGCTTGCCGCGATCCGCCGCCGGTCCCGGACACGGGCCGGACCTGTGCCTCGGAGCTTCCTGACCACCCTCGGCGTTGCACTGGTGCTGGCGGCAGCCGTCGCCTCCCACTCCGCGGTAGCCGCATCGCAGAAGCACGGCGGGGCCGTGGCCGAGGCAGTCTCCTCGCGGTCCGCCGTCGTGATTGAACTGGAGATCGCGGGACCGCCGCGACTGCTCAAGTCGCCTGGCCGTGCCGGGGCGGACCGCTGGGCAGTCCCGGCCACCGCGTCTACGATCATCGCCAGGGGTAACCTGATCCGCGGGGAGGCCGAATTGCTGATCATGGGCGGTGCTGATTGGCAGCGTGTGGTCCCCGGTCAGCGGATCCGGACAACCGGCAAGCTGAGGCCTCCCGAAGACGGCCAATCGCAGGCAGGAATCCTGTCCGCCGGTACCGGCCCGGCCACCATCGTTGCCCCTTCGGGATGGCAGGAGGGGCCGGCGGCGCTGCGCGGCCGGTTTGCCGCCGCCGCGGAATGGATCGGCGGAGATGCCAGGGGCCTGTTGCCTGGAATGGTGACGGGTGACACCAGCTTTCTGGATGAGCAGCTTCAAACCGACATGAAGACAGTCGGAATGACCCACCTGACCGCAGTCAGCGGGGCAAACTGCAGCCTTATCCTGGGGGCACTGTTATTGGCTGCCCGAACTGTACGCCTGCCCCGGGCGCCCGCTGCAGCGGCCGCACTCGCGGGACTGGCACTGTTCGTGCTGATGGTCGGCCCGGACGCCAGCGTCCTCCGGGCCGCGCTCATGGGAGCGATCGGGCTGGTATCCCTGTCCGGAGGCCGCACCGGGCGCGGACTCAGCTTCCTCTCGCTTGCGGTGATCGGACTGCTCATGGCGGATCCCGCACTCGGGACCAGCTTCAGTTTCCTCCTGTCCGTGCTGGCAACGCTGGGCATCGTGGTGGCCGGCCCGCGGATCATGGAGTGGCTACCGCCTGTCGTTCCGCGCTGGCTGGCCGCCGGACTCGCGGTTCCCCTTTCGGCCCAGCTGTTCTGCGGGCCGGTGATTGTCCTGCTGCAGCCCCAGTTTTCGTCCTTCGCGCTGCCGGCGAACATGGTGGCGGCGCCGCTCGTGGCGCCGGTAACCATCCTCGGCACCGCAGCCGTCCCCTTGGTGCCCCTGGCCCCGTGGGCAGCTGTCGTTCCCATGGCGGTGGCGGGGGCATGCGCCGCCGGTGTGGCGGGCGTTGCCAGGTTCTTCTCCGCCCTGCCCGGCGCTTCCCTGCCGTGGCCGGAGGGGCCGTTCGGCGCGGCGACGATGCTGGTGCTGTCCGCCTGCACCATTCTTGCACTGTGG
This sequence comes from Arthrobacter sp. Y81, assembly GCF_002929335.1. Classification (GTDB taxonomy): domain Bacteria; phylum Actinomycetota; class Actinomycetes; order Actinomycetales; family Micrococcaceae; genus Arthrobacter. The sequence goes on along the minus strand of NZ_PJIL01000003.1, from coordinate 126,252 downwards.
CTCATTCTGCACCCGCGGGCCGTGTGGGCACTGGTCCTGGCGGCGCATCGACGGACCGTGGATCTGCTGGAGCTTTGGCCCCGGTTTACTGGCTTGGATGAGCGCCGCCGCCGTGGGAGTCTTAGAGGTAATAATCCAATTTCCGGGAGGAACCAAGAGTGGCCGCTGCGCAAAAAGCCCGATCCAAGCCGGCGACGTCAGCTACGGCCACCTGGCGCGATGTGACCCCGGCCCGTGTCGTGCTCATCGGTGGGCCCGAAGAATACCTGGGCATCCGTGCCATGGACCGCGTCAGGTCACAGGTCCGTGCAGCCGAACCGGACGTGGAAATCACCAGGCTCAACGCCGGCAGCTACGAACCCGGGTCGCTCGCCATGAACGTGAGCCCTTCCCTCTTCGGGGAATCGAAGCTCATCGAAATCGAGTCCGCGGAAGCAATGAATGACGCTTTCCTGGCAGACGCCCTCAAATACCTGGCGAACCCCGAACCAGACGCTGTCCTGGTGGTCCGCCACGGCGGCGGGGTCCGGGGCAAGAAGCTGCTTGATGCCATCAAAGCCGCCGGCTGGCCGGTGGTCGATTGCCAGCCCCTCAAAAAGGACGCAGACAAGTCGGCGTTCGTCGCAGCGGAGTTCAAGGCCGCTTCACGGCGGATCGAGCCGGAGGCCGTCCACGCCCTGGTCAATGCGGTGGGCGCCAGTCTTTCGGAACTCGCTGCCGCCTGCAGCCAGCTCATCGCGGACGCTGCCACGGCCGTGGATACGGACATGGTGGACCGGTATTACGGCGGCAGGATCGAGGCAACGGCGTTCAAAGTCGCTGATGCCGCGTTGGCTGGCAACGGCCCACTAGCGCTTTCCACCCTTCGCCACGCCCTCGCCACGGGCGCGGACCCCGTGCCGCTAGTGGCCGCGCTGGCCGCCAAGCTTCGGACTGTCGCCAAAGTGGCCGGGGCGCAAGGGTCCTCGGCCCAGATCGCCCGGCAGCTCGGCATGCAGCCGTGGTTGGTGGAACAGGCGCAGCGTGACGTCCGGCGCTGGACGCCCGAGGGCCTGGTCCGCTCCATCCAGGTGACGGCCGAGGCGGACGCCCAGGTCAAGGGCCTCTCCCGCGATCCCGTGTACGCCGTGGAGCACGCCGTCACCGTCATCGCAACGTCGGTCCGCCGCGGCTAGGCCGAAAAGCAGCCTCGCCGCAGCCCTCCAGGGGAAGCCGCCTCGCGAGAGGCGCACGCAGCCGTTAAATGGATGTGGCCGGCACCCCGAGGGGTGCCGGCCACGATCATCAGTTCAGTTGAACTGGAAAACCTTAGAGTGCGTTGACCTTCTTGGAGATCGCCGACTTGCGGTTTGCAGCGTTGTTCTTGTGAAGAACGCCCTTGCTGACAGCCTTATCCAGCTTACGGCCTGCAGCAACCAGCGCAGCAGCAGCGGCATCCTTGTCGGTGGACTCAACGGCGGTGTTGACGGCGCGGATGGCCGTCTTCAGCTCGGACTTGACTGCGTTGTTACGCAGGCGAGCCTTCTCGTTGGTGAGGATGCGCTTCTTCTGGGACTTGATATTAGCCACGTGTGAACTCTCTTTTTAAAGCGGAAAATGGTCTAGAGGGCTTTCAGATTGGCCATTGACTGAGCGGCGTGGGGATACCTATGGCGGCCAACCATCAGTGGCCGTCGACCTGCACGGACACACAGCTGTCAATGATAGCAGACACACGGGACTGCTGCTGGTCCTCCGGTTGTTCCCCGTGGTCTTTCCGGGGGGTTCCGTCAGCTCCAGCCGTGCAGCTCACGGAGTGCCGACGAAACACTGTCAAAACGCTTCCGGTCAAGGACGGCTCCCTCCCTGCGGATGTCAGCAGGGCTGATCTGGAGGATGCGATCCAGTTTCGCTTCGCTGGGCCGGCGCTGCCGGTCCCAGCTGCCGGTGCCGATGTCCACGTAGCTGTCGTCGTTTCGGTGGTCCTGGTCGTGGTCCTTGCTGGTAAGCATGAGTCCCAGCAGGTACCGCCCGCGGCTCCCGATCAGCAGCACGGGCCGGTCCTTGCCTTGGGAGTGGTCCTCCTCATACGGGACCCAGGTCCACACCACCTCACCCGGTTCCGGCTTGCCGTTGGGGGAGGGGGCGTACTTCACGCTCGCGACGCCCTTGAAGTCGCCAGGGTACTTTCCGCTTATTCCGCCGGCAGCTCCGCGCGGCGGTGCGCTGGCCCGCGGCGCGCGGACGTGCGGCTGGCTGCCCGGACGGTCTTTGGCGGGGCGCCCTTCCAGGAAGCGAATTGCGGCGCGTACGGCCTTGCCGAGGGAGCGTAGGTTCAGTGCCATGCTGCAACGATACTGCGACTGCCGGGACGGACGCTGAGCGTTGTCGCAGGCCGGGCATGCAAACAATGCACCGACTGGCGGCCGGACGTGGGACACTATAAGTTCACGTGCGGCAGGTCCCGCGATGGCTTCGGCCATCCTGATCACAGCCGCGAAATGCCAACAGTAAGGACCCTGCGTGTCTCCCATGGCCCGCACCGCCCCGGTGCCCGCCGCAACAGATCCGGCCATCATCCGGAACTTCTGCATCATTGCGCACATTGACCACGGTAAATCCACTCTGGCCGACCGCATGCTGCAGTACACCGGCGTCGTTAAGTCCCGCGACATGAAGGCCCAGTATCTGGACCGTATGGATATCGAACGTGAGCGCGGCATCACCATCAAGTCCCAGGCTGTCCGCATGCCCTGGGAAGTTGACGGCACCAGCTACGCCCTGAACATGATCGACACCCCCGGCCACGTCGACTTCACCTATGAGGTCTCCCGTTCGCTGGCCGCCTGCGAAGGCGCAGTACTGCTTGTGGACGCGGCCCAGGGCATCGAGGCCCAGACCCTCGCCAACCTGTACCTGGCGATGGAGAACAACCTCACCATCATTCCGGTCCTGAACAAGATCGACCTTCCCGCGGCCCAGCCCGAGAAGTACGCGGCTGAGCTCGCCAGCCTGATCGGCGGCGACCCGGACGAGGTGCTGCGCGTCTCCGGCAAGACCGGCGCCGGCGTCGAGGTCCTCTTGGACAAGATCGTGCGCGACCTGCCGGCCCCGGTGGGCGATCCCAATGCCCCCGCCCGTGCCATGATCTTCGACTCCGTGTACGACACCTACCGCGGCGTGGTCACCTACGTCCGCGTGGTTGACGGCATGCTGCACCCGCGTGAGCGTATCCAGATGATGTCCACCCGCGCCACGCACGAACTCCTCGAAATCGGCGTGAGCTCCCCGGAACCCACGCCTTCCAAGGGCCTGGGCGTCGGCGAAGTGGGTTACCTGATCACCGGTGTGAAGGACGTCCGCCAGTCCAAGGTGGGCGACACCGTCACCAACCTGGCCAAGCCTGCCGCGCAGTCGCTGCCCGGCTATGCCGACGCCAAGCCGATGGTCTTCTCCGGCCTCTACCCGCTGGACGGCACCGACTATCCGGTGCTCCGCGATGCGTTGGAGAAGCTGATGCTCAACGACGCCGCCCTGATCTACGAGCCGGAAACCTCGGCCGCCCTGGGCTTCGGCTTCCGGGTGGGCTTCCTGGGGCTGCTGCACCTGGAAATCACCCGCGAACGGCTCGAACGCGAGTACAACCTGGACCTGATCTCCACAGCACCCAACGTGGAGTACGAGGTGACGCTGGAGGACAAGAAGGTTGTCCACGTCACCAACCCCAGTGAATACCCCACCGGCAAGGTCGCTGAGGTCCGGGAGCCGATGGTGTCCGCCACCATCCTGGCGCCGAATGACTTTGTCGGAGCCATCATGGAACTGTGCCAGAGCCGCCGCGGCATTATGGGCGGCATGGACTACTTGTCCGAGGACCGGGTGGAAATCCGGTACCGCCTGCCGCTGGCCGAAATCGTCTTCGACTTCTTCGACATCCTCAAGTCCAAGACCCGCGGCTACGGCTCACTTGACTGGAAAGCGGACGGCGACCAGGTTGCCGACCTCGTGAAGGTTGACATCATGCTCCAAGGCGAACAGGTGGACGCCTTCAGCGCCATCACCCACCGGGACAAGGCCTACGCCTACGGTGTGATGATGACCGGCAAGCTGCGCGAACTCATCCCCCGCCAGCAGTTCGAGGTTCCCATCCAGGCCGCCATCGGATCCCGGATCATCGCCCGCGAAAGCATCCGCGCCATCCGCAAGGACGTTCTGGCGAAATGCTACGGCGGCGATATTTCCCGTAAGCGCAAACTTCTGGAAAAGCAGAAGGAAGGCAAGAAGCGCATGAAGATGGTGGGCCGCGTTGAGGTTCCCCAGGAAGCCTTCATCGCCGCGCTGACCACCGACGAGTCCAAGGACAAGGCCAAGAAGTAGTGATGACAGTGGCCGGCAACACCGGACGCCCCCGCAATGCCTAGCATTCTCCCCCTCGGCGACCCCGCGCCGTCGGACGGCCTGCTTCCCGCGCAGGCCGCCGACGGCGCAGCCGGGCGGGGATTCGGGCTGTACGTCCACATCCCCTTCTGTGCCGTCCGCTGCGGATACTGCGACTTCAACACCTACACTGCCACGGAACTCGGCGGCGGGGCGTCCCAGGACGCCTATGCCTCCACGGCTATCGCCGAGGTGGAGTTTGCCGCCAAGGCATTGCAGGCCAGCGGACTGCCTGACCGCCGGCTGGGCACGGTTTTTTTCGGCGGCGGCACGCCCACGCTGCTGCCCGCGGAGGACCTGGCCCGCATCCTTACCGCGGCCGTTGCGGGATGGGGGCTGGAGCCCGGCGCCGAAGTCACTACCGAAGCAAACCCGGATTCAGTCACCCCGGAGTCCCTCCAGTTGCTAGCTGACGCAGGCTTCACGCGTGTGTCCTTCGGCATGCAGTCCGCAGTCCCGCATGTGCTGAAGGTACTCGACCGCACCCACACGCCCAGCCGCGTGCCGCAGGTGGTGCAGTGGGCACGGGACGCCGGCCTCGCGGTCAGCCTGGACCTCATCTACGGCACCCCGGGCGAGTCCCTGGAGGACTGGCGGTACTCACTCGAAACTGCCTTGTCCTACGGGCCGGACCACATCAGCGCCTACGCGCTCATCGTCGAGGACGGCACCAAGCTGGCCGCCCAGATCCGCCGCGGCGAAGTTCCCGGAATCGACGACGACGACCACGCCGACAAGTACGAACTCGCGGACGAACTCATCAGCGCCGCCGGACTCGGCTGGTATGAGGTAAGCAACTGGTCGCGCACGCCGGAACAGGCATGCCGGCACAACCTGGCGTACTGGCGCGGGGACGACTGGTGGGGGATCGGCCCCGGCGCGCATTCGCACGTCGGCGGCGTCCGCTGGTGGAACGTCAAGCACCCCACTGCCTACGCGGGCAGGCTCGCCGGCGGCGCGTCGCCGGCCGCCGGCAGGGAAACGCTCGACGCCGAAACCCGGAACGTTGAACGGGTCATGCTCGAAGCCAGGCTGAGTAGCGGACTCGAGGTTGCCGGGCTGGGAACGTCGGGGCGCCACGCCGTCGCGGGGCTAATCGCCGATGGCCTGGTAGACCCCGTCTTGGCGTTCAAGGGCCGGCTCGTCCTCACGCTCAAGGGCAGGCTCCTCGCCGACGCCGTGGTCAGAAGGATCCTTCCGGACTGAACCGGCTTCGCCCCGTCCGGCAGCGCCCGTCCGGCCCTGCCTCAGCCGGTTACTTGATCCAGCGCAGGTTGAAGTCGTACCGGTGCGGCTGGCCCCGGTTCACATGGATGCCGGCCGCGACCGAGAAGCAGGTCACGGCGATCCAGATCAGTGTGGCCAGCACCGCGAAGATGTTTCCCACGACCGGAAGCATCACGAGGATATTGCAGAGGACCGCCGCGATGGTGGGAGGCAGGGTGAAATTCAGTGCTTCCTTGGACTCCTGCGCCGTGAACGGCCCGCGCTCCTTGAAGATCAGGTAGATCAGCAGCGACGGGACACATCCAAGGATGCCGCCGAAGTGAGCGAGCGTTGCCCACTGCCGGTCCTCGTTGGCCGTCAGGGGCAGTGCGTTGGCGGGGACACCATGATACTGGGGCTGGCCATGGCCGGCCTGGTTGTCCCTTTGTTCACGTGCGTCTTCTGCCACGGTGTCGTCCTTCGGATTGCAGTGGTGCGGTGGTTCCCGGAAAAGCGGACGCTGCCACAAAAGCAACAACCGCCGTATCAAGAATACTGGGTCCGGGGTGCATTCGGAGAGTCCAACAGCGCCTTACGGCACGGTGAGGAAGTCGATGACCTCTTCCACCCGGCCCAGCAGGGACGGTTCCAGGTCTGCGTAGCTGCGGACGGCCCCCAGCAGCTTCTGCCAGCCCAGGCCGATGTCTTCCTTTGTCTCGTGGGGCCAGCCGAAGGCCGTCAGGATTCCGGTCTTCCAGTCGACGCCCCGCGGAATAACCGGCCACGCGTCAATGCCGAGCACTGCGGGCCGGATCGCCTGCCACACATCCACGTAGGGGTGGCCGACGATCACCACGTTGCCCGCGGCGCCGGGGGACGCCATGACGGCGTCAGCGATCCGCGACTCCTTTGAATTGGCAACGAGGTGGTCCACCAGCACACCCAGCCGTCGGCCGGGTCCCGGCCGGAACGCGGCAACCGCCGCCGTGAGGTCGTCGATGCCGTGCAAAGGCTCGACGACGATGCCCTCCACGCGGAGGTCGTCACCCCAGACCTTTTCCACGAGTTCGGCGTCGTGCTTGCCTTCCACCCAGATGCGGCTTGCCTTGGCCACCTGCGCGCGCTGGCCGGCCACCCGCACCGACCCGGAGGCCGTCCGGTTGGATCCGGCGGGGGCTGCCTGCGCACGGGGAGCGGGCGGCATCAGCCGGATGGGCAGGCCCTCCAGGAGGAACCCGTAGCCGAGGCGGAAGGTGCGCGACTTGCCGCGCCGGTCCTCCAGGGCCACAACATGCATGCCGCCCGACTTCTCCACCCTGGTGACAGCGCCCACCCAGCCGGACTGCACGTCTTCGAGCACCATGCCGCGTTCAACCGGAACTTCGGGAAGCTCGGATTTCCGGGGAGCCGTGATGTCCTGCGGGCCCCAGTTCTGGTACGACATCCGATACACACTGCCTTGCACTAGGAGGAGGGAACCAGGGCGGCCGCGCCTTCATTTATCTGCACGTCCGGTTCCGCTCCGGAGTTTCGCCCGGAGCGGTACCAATGCTAACAACGCGGCGACTCATATTAGACTGGTTAGCACTTAGACATGACGAGTGCTAACGGGTGACGGGATATGCGCCTGGCGCAATGCCGGGCCGTGGCCCGGGGAAAGCCGATCGGAGGTGGAGAATGAGCGAACCACGCAAGCTTGAAGTACTGCGCGCCATCGTGGAGGACTACGTCCATTCCCGCGAACCTGTGGGCTCCAAGGCGCTGGTGGAAAGGCACCATCTGGGTGTCTCCAGTGCCACCATCCGCAACGACATGGCAGCGTTGGAGGACGAGGGCCTGATCACGGCGCCGCATACCAGCGCCGGCCGCATCCCCACGGACAAGGGCTACCGGCTCTTCGTTGACCAGATCTCCGCGGTCAAGCCGCTGTCGCAGGCAGAACGGCGGGCCATCCAGACGCTGCTGGAAGGGTCGGACGACCTGGACGATGTCCTGGAACGCACTGTGCGGCTGCTGTCGCAGCTGACCAACCAGGTGGCGGTGGTGCAGTATCCACACCTTAGCCGTGCCATGGTGCGGCACATCGAGTTCGTGCTGCTGGCACCGCGACAGGTCCTGATCGTGCTGATTGCGGACACCGGAAAAGTCGAACAGCGGGTCATAGACGTCGGGCAGGACCTCGGCGATGACGCCCTCGCCGGCCTTCGCACACGGTTCCTGAAGAGCCTTTCCGGCACACCGCTGAGCCTTCTCCCGCAGGCGCTGCCCGCCGTCGTCGCCGCGTGTGAACCGTTACGCCGGCATGCCGCCCAGGCGCTGGCGCGAGGCCTGGACGCCCTGGCCAGCAGCACTCGCGAGGAGCGGATGGTCATGGCCGGAACCGCCAACCTCGCACGATCCAATGTTGACTTCCCGCTGAGTATCGGCCCGGTCCTCGAGGCACTCGAAGAACAGGTGGTCATGCTCCGCCTGCTCAGTGAAATGGCGGAGGACCCCCGTGGCGTCACCGTCAGCATCGGCCGCGAGAATCCGTACGACGGACTCGCCGAAGCCTCGGTGGTGGCTACCGGCTACGGCCCAGGCTCCAGTGCCAAGGTTGGCGTCCTTGGCCCCACCCGGATGGACTATCCCACCACCATGGCCGCGGTCCGGGCCGTGGCACGCTACCTTTCCAGGATCCTCGGACCTTGACCGGTCCTTCATCAGCCAACCAGGCCTCCGCGTCCCGGCTTGCGGGGTGCGGCAGCAGCATCACAGGCAGTACAACCAGGAAGAGATACGAACTTTGAGCAGCCACTACGACGTTCTTGGAGTCTCACCCGAAGCGACGGGCGAAGAGATCAAGAAAGCCTACCGAAAGCTTGCGCGAACCCTGCACCCGGACGTTAACCCCGGCGAGGATGCCTCGGACCGCTTCAAGGCTGTCACGCACGCCTATGAAGTGCTGTCCGACCCGCAGAAACGCCGTGTCTATGACACCACCGGCAACGAGAACGGCACGGACAACGGCTTCGGCGGTGCCGGCTACTCGGGCCAGGGCTTCGCCTTCCAGGACATCTTCGACACGTTCTTCGGAGCGGGCGGCTCAGCCGGGCCCGCCTCGCGCGTCCGCCGCGGCCAGGACGCCCTCATCAGCGTCCGCATCGACCTTCGCGACGCCGTCTTCGGCGTCAACAAGAAGCTTGAGGTCGACACTGCCGTAACGTGCCCCACCTGCGAGGGTTCCTGCTGCCAGCCCGGAACCCACCCCGAGCGCTGCGACATCTGCGGCGGCAGCGGCCAGGTACAGCGGGCCGTCCGCTCCATCCTGGGCCAGGTCATGACAGCCGCCCCCTGCGGCTCCTGCGAAGGCTTCGGGACCGTCATCAAGGATCCCTGCAACGAGTGCAACGGGCAGGGCCGCATCCGCAGCCGCCGTTCGCTGACGGTCAAGGTCCCTGCCGGCGTAGCCACCGGAACCCGCATCCAGCTGGGCGGCCAGGGCGAAGCCGGGCCTGCCGGCGGCCCCTCCGGCGACCTGTACGTGGAGATCCGCGTCAACAATGACGCCACCTACGTGCGTGACGGCGACGACCTTCACGCCACCCTGCACATCCCGATGACCGCCGCAGCCCTGGGCACCGAACTCAGCCTGGACACGTTCGACGGGCAGCAGGAAATCGACGTCAAGGCGGGCACCCAGTCCGGTGAGGTCATCACCCTGCGCGGGCTCGGCGTCACCCATCTCCGGGGCTACGGCCGCGGCGACTTGAAGGTCCACCTGCAGGTCGAAACCCCGGCCAAGCTTGATGCCGCACAGGAAGACCTCCTCCGGCAGCTGGCCAAACTCCGGGGCGAGCAGTACACCGAGGGGAAACTCACCGCCAGCGGCGGTGTGTTCGCCAAGCTGCGGGACCGGTTCGGTAACCTGTAGCGGTGAGCAACCCGGTCTTTTTCGCAGCCCCAGGAGCACTGGACCAGCAGGTTCCCGGGTCGCAGTACGTCCTTCAGGGAGCCGAGGCCCGGCATGCCGTCACCGTCAAGCGGATTTCCGTAGGGGAATCCGTTGACATAGCCGACGGCGCCGGCAAAAGGCTGACGGGGACCGTCGCCGCCGTCGGCCACGGCGAGCTGACCGTGGAGTGCGCGGCGCTCGAAACCGAAGAGCGCCCGGACCTGCGCCTTGTCCTGGTTCAGGCGCTGGCCAAGGGCGACCGCGACGAACTTGCCGCTGAGACCGCCACTGAACTGGGAATCGATGCCGTCATCCCGTGGCAATCGGAACGCTCCATCGTCCGGTGGAAAGGTGAGCGGGCCGCCAAGGCGCATGCCAAGTGGCAGTCCGTGGTGACTGCAGCGGCCAAACAGGCGCGCCGGGCCTGGATTCCCGAGGTCCGTGCCGCCGTCGACGGTGCAGGTTTGCAGGCCGCCGTCTCCGCGGCGGACCTGGCCATCATCCTCCATGAGGATGCCGTCCGTCCGCTCCGCGCGGTTCTGGAGTCCTGGCGCGACGGCGACAGCGATGGCGGGACGGGCGGTCCGGGGCCGCGTGAAATCCTGCTCATCGTCGGGCCGGAAGGCGGAATCAGTCCGCGGGAGGTCACCAAGCTGTGCAGCGCCGGTGCGGTGACGGCGCTGCTGGGCCACCATGTACTCAGGTCTTCCACGGCGGGACCGGCCGCCACGGTTCTCGCCAGCGATATCCTGGGACGCTGGTAGCAGCGTCCGCTGATTCAGGGGTGTTGCCCTGACACGCTCAGCTGCTACTCAACCGTGAAGCCGCGCGTGTCCACGTTCATTTCGCGGTCGGGCGTCCCGGGGTCGATCTGGGAAACGCGGACCTCATAGTTTCCCGGTGCGAGATTGACGTTCAGGGAGAAGAGCCCGGACTGCGTCGCCTCGGCCGAGGCCGTGACGTCTCCGCTCAGATAGGCCGCCTTGTCGGTGCTGCCTTCGACCTTCAGGATCTTCCACCGGAGCTTGGCCCCGGGGAGCGTGCTTCGTCCGCTGATTTTGACGCTGCCGTCAGCAACGCCCACACCTTCCTGTGGATCAATGATCCAGACCGGCGCCACCATGCCCGCGCCGCGTGGAGTAGGCGCACCCAGCCTGACGTGGTTGAACGCGAGGTAGTCAGTGTGGCCGTCGACGAGGATCACCACTTGGATCTGCTGGCCGGAGTCCACCAGCCCCGAGCTCGCACCGGCAGCCGTCGCTGTGTACACCAGCTGCTGGATGGCCCGCTTTGCCATGTCTTCGTCGAGATTGCTGTTGAAGGCATCCGGCGAGACATCCACCGTGATCACGTTCTTGCCGGAGATTGAGGTGGCAAGCTTCTTCGGGTTCTGCCACGGGGTGAAGAAATCCGGATCCAGCGGCTTTTGGGACATCATCGAACGCAGCGCCCGCGTGACAGGGTTTTCCTGCTCGGGGACGTCCCGGAATTCACGGTAGAGGAAGACGTTTTCGTTGCTGCGGCCGATCCAGTACACAGGAGCCTTGTTCGAAGCCTGTGTGGTCTCCAGCGGAGCACTCGTGCTGGGAATGCCGGCGGTGGCGGTCCCGGTCATGGCCTGCGGCGTGCTGGCCGCGGTTGTTTCGGGCGGCTGCGGAGTGGCCACACAGCCGGAGAGCACCATGGCGGCGGGCAGCACAAACAGGAGCGCTGCGGAACGTGCCCGGCTGCCTCCCGCTGTGTTCCGGCGTCGTGGATTCCAGATCTCCATGGTGCTTCCGGGTTCCTCCGCCCTGTCCGTGTAAACGTTGCTGTGTCGCACTCTGCAATGGATTCCAGCATTACACGGAGTCTCCGGCCCTCAGCGGCGTTTACGGACGGTCGGCCCAACTGCAACGGGAACGATATGAGGCCGATACGAAGTTGATACCTAATTACGGGAACCTGCAACGAAACGGTTGCAGCCCGAACACCGGACGGCAATGGTCCGCGGTGCCCGCGCGATGTACTGGCGTAAGATGGAGGGACTCGGCCCGGCACGGAGCCCGACGCTGAAGCAGCGAAGGCGAACTGATGAGGCAGAGCGACAAATTTCCTAACTGGAGGGGACCAGAGGCCCGCAGGCCGGCACCATGACTGAAGCAACAAACGGAAGGCCCCGGTTCAGCTCCGGTGAGCGCACCACAGGTGAATTTCCCCATAGTCTTCCCGGTGTCCGGACGGAGGTGGTCATCTTTGACAACTCCGAACAGATGGTTCAGTCCCTGGGCAGCCACGACGAGGCCCTCCGTTTCATTGAGGAACAGTTCCCGGCAGTCGACTTCCATGTCCGCGGCAACGAACTGGCCATCAGCGGCCCCTCCGCGGACGTTCCCCGGATCATGCGCCTCCTCCACGAAGTGCGGGGGCTCGTAGACCGGGGAACGGTCATCACGCCGGCAGTCCTCCAACAGCTTGCGACCCTGCTCCGGAGCCAGTCGCTCCAAAACCCGGTTGAGGTGCTGACCTACAACATCCTGTCCAGCCGCGGCAAGACGATCAGGCCGAAGACGCTGAACCAGAAGAACTACGTGGACGCGATCGACGCCAACACAGTAATCTTTGGAATCGGACCCGCCGGTACCGGCAAGACCTTCCTTGCCATGGCAAAGGCTGTGCAGGCCCTGCAGCAGAAGGAAGTCAGCCGCATTATCCTCACCCGGCCCGCTGTCGAGGCAGGCGAACGGCTGGGCTTCCTGCCCGGGACCCTCAGCGACAAGATCGACCCCTACCTGCGGCCGCTTTACGACGCCCTCCACGACATGATGGATCCTGAGTCCATTCCCCGGCTGATGGCGGCGGGCACCATCGAAGTGGCCCCCCTGGCGTACATGCGCGGGCGCACCCTTAACGATGCCTTCATCATCCTCGATGAGGCCCAGAACACGACGCCGGAACAAATGAAGATGTTCCTGACGAGGCTCGGGTTCGGCTCCAAAATGGTGGTCACCGGGGACGTCACCCAGGTGGACCTTCCCTTCGGCACCCGTTCAGGGCTCCGGATCGTGGAGGAAATCCTGCAGGGCATCGACGACGTGAACTTCAGCGTCCTGGATGCCTCGGACGTGGTCCGCCACCGGCTTGTCGGCGACATTGTCAATGCCTACGGCATTTGGGACGAGGTACAGAGAAACCGGGTGAAGCATTCCGTGACCCGGGAGAAGCGGGGAGAGCACGCATGAGCATCGAAGTGAACAACGAATCCGGCGTCCAGGTTGATGAAGCCCAGCTGGTTGCCTTGGCCCGGTTCGTTTTCGAACGCCTGTACGTCCATCCCCAGGCCGAGCTGTCCATCCTGCTGGTGGACGAACCCGCCATGGAAAAGCTCCACATTGAACTGATGGACGAACCCGGAGCCACGGACGTTCTGTCTGTTCCCATGGACGAACTGACACCGGGCACACCGGACAAGCCGACTCCCCAGGGCATGCTTGGCGACATTGCCGTCTGCCCGCAGGTGGCCGAGGTCCAGGCTAAGAACGCCGGACATTCCACCCAGGACGAGATGCTGCTGCTTACCACGCACGGAATTCTGCACCTGCTGGGTTATGACCACGCCGACCCCGAGGAAAAAGAAGAGATGTTCGGCCTCCAGCGGGAACTGCTTGAGGGCTTTACCGGTAAAGAAGCCCCGTCTGAGACGATTCAGTGACCCCACTGATCCTTGTTGGCATGGCGCTGGTTTTCCTCAGTTTCGCAGCCCTGCTGACCGCGGCCGAGTCCGCTTTTAACTTTTTGCCCCGGCACGACGCCGAGGAAGCCATGCTCCGAGGCAACGGCCAAGCCCTGAAACGTATTCTGGACCAGCCGGTGGCCCACATGCGCTCCCTGAGGTTCTGGCGGATCTGGTTCGAAATGGCCTCGGCGGTGGCAGTCGCCGTCCTCCTGCACAGCCTGTTGGACAGTGTGTGGCTCGCCGGGCTTGCCGCCACCGGCATCATGGCCCTGGTGGGCTTCGTGATCGTGGGGGTTTCACCGCGGCAGCTGGGCCGCGCCCATGCAGCCGGCGTCGCCGGGTTCACCGCACCGGTCATCCGCTTCCTGTGCTGGGTGCTGGGCCCCATTCCGGGGTGGCTTGTCGCCCTGGGAAGTGCGGTGGCTCCGGGCGCCGGCGGCGGCGATGAGGCTGCCTTCAGCGAAGAGGAGTTCCGCGAACTGGTGGACCGCGCCACGGAATCGGACATGATCGAAGACAACGAGGCGGAACTGATCCAGTCGGTGTTCGACTTCGGCGACACCCTGGTCCGGGCCGTGATGGTGCCCCGGACGGACATCCTCAGCATTGACGCCGGTTCGAGCCTGCACCGTGCCATGTCCCTTTTCCTGCGGTCGGGGTACTCCCGGATCCCCGTCATCGGCGATAACACGGACCAGATCCTGGGCATCGTGTACCTCAAGGATGTTGCCGCGGCCCTGCACAGCCTCGGCCCGGGCGAGGAACCGCCCCTTGTGGACGAACTTGCCCGCGAAGTCCGCTACGTGCCGGAGTCCAAGCAGGTCAGTGACCTGCTCCGCGAACTGCAGAAGGAATCCACGCACGTGGCCATCGTGATTGACGAATACGGCGGAACGGCGGGCCTGGTCACGCTCGAGGACCTCATCGAGGAAATCGTCGGCGAGATCGTGGATGAATACGACACGGAGAGCGCCGAGGCCGTTGCCCTTGGTGACGGCAGCTACCGCGTCAGTGCACGGATGAGCATCGATGACCTCGGTGAGCTTTTTGATATGGAACTCGACGACGACGAAGTGGACACCGTTGGCGGCCTGCTGGCCAAAGCCCTCGGCAGGGTTCCCATCGTTGGGAGCACCGTTGAGGTTCACGGGGTCTCGCTGCGCGCGGAGCGCCTGGAGGGCCGCCGCAACAGGGTCAGCCATATCATCGCAGCGCCCGTTGCAAAGGGCGCCGTTCCAGAAGAAACTGACCTTGAAGACCTACTCGACGAGGCCGAAACAACGCAACAGGGAGTTCCACGTGAGCAAGCAGAATAAAGCGGGCGGCGGCGAGGCCTTTGGCGGCTTCCGTGCCGGATTTTCGATCCTCGTGGGCAGGCCCAACGCCGGAAAGTCCACACTGACGAATGCCCTGGTGGGCAAAAAAGTGGCCATCACGTCGGCGAAGCCGCAGACCACGCGCCACACCATCAGGGGGATCGTCCACCGGGATGACGCCCAACTGATCCTGGTCGACACGCCGGGCCTGCACCGGCCCAGAACGCTGCTCGGCAAACGCCTCAACGATCTTGTTGCCGACACGTTGTCCGAAGTGGACGCCATCGGCTTCTGCCTGCCTGCCAACGAAAAGATCGGCCCCGGTGACCGTTTTATTGCCGCCCAGCTGGCCGCCGTCGGCAACAAGCCCATCATCGCCATCGTCACCAAGGCCGACCTTGTGGACCGGCAGGCACTCACCGAGCAACTGCTTGCGGTAGCAGCCCTTGGCCGCGAAGTCCTCGGCGAGGACGGGTGGAAGGACATTGTTCCGGTGTCCGCAACGGACGGTTTCCAGGTGGGCACAGTGGCGGATGTCCTCATCAGCCACATGCCGCCGTCGCAGCCCCTGTACCCGGACGGGCACCTGACGGACGAGCCCGAAGCCGTTATGGTGGCCGAGCTCATCCGTGAAGCCGCCCTGGAGGGCGTCCGCGACGAACTTCCGCACTCCCTGGCCGTAGTGGTGGAGGAGATCGTGCCCCGCGAGGGCCGGCCCGAAGACAGCCCGTTCCTTGACGTCCGGGTGAACCTCTACGTCGAGCGACCGTCCCAGAAAGCCATCATCATCGGCAAGGGCGGAGCCCGGCTCAGGGAGGTCGGCACCACCGCCCGCAAGGGGATCGAAGCGCTGCTCGGAACGAGGATCTACCTCGACCTGCACGTCAAGGTAGCCAAGGACTGGCAGCGGGATCCGAAGCAGCTGGTAAAGCTCGGTTTCTAGCACCGCTGGCGGTTCCCGACAGCCCGCCGGTCCACCGCCGGCGGGCTGCCTTGCAGGCTGCCGGTCCGGGGCATCGGGCATTCTCCCAGTCTCGGCCACTAAAATGGACCGAACCCCATTTTTTAGAGGAAGGTAACACCACGTGGTGCGACGCCGAGACACACCCGGACAAGGCGCTGGTTCGCCTGTGTCCGACGCCGCCGCCCGGCACTCGGATGACAAGGCCATGGGCCCCGCCCGGCACTTGGGCGCCATGCGCGGCAAGCCTGCCTGGCTCAAGGTGGCAACCGCCGTCGTGGCCCTTGCCCTGGTGGGCGGCCTGGCGTTTGCCGCCTTCTGGGTGGTCCGTTTTCAGATGAACATCACCAAGGCACCGCTGGGGGCCGGAAGCAACCGGACCGAGGAGCCGGTCAACGACTCCACCGACCGGATGCAGATCCTGATCCTGGGCTCGGACACCCGCGACGGCAAGAACTCGGAATACGGCACCTCTGAGGATTCCACCGGCTATGGCCAGTCGGACGTCATGATGATGATGGACATCTCGGCGGACAACAAGCGGGTCAGCGTGATCAGCTTCCCGCGGGACCTGCTGGTGGACATTCCGGAGTGCACCGACCAGAAGACCAAACAGGTGTTCCCTGCCCAGAGCGGTGTGATGATCAACGAAGCCATGAAGCAGGCCGGCATCGGCTGTGCCGTGGATACGGTGAACAAAATTACGGGACTGGAAATCGACCACTTCATGATGGCGGATTTCAACGCGGTCAAGGAGCTCTCCAACGCGGTGGGCGGCGTGGAAGTCTGCATCAGCGACGCGGTTTACGACCCCGACTCCAGGCTCCGCCTCCCCGCCGGGAATTCGCAGGTGCAGGGTGAACAGGCGCTGGCGTTCCTGCGGACCAGGCATGCCTTCGCGGACGGCGGCGACCTGGGCCGCATCAAAGCGCAGCAGGGCTTCCTGTCGTCGCTGACCCGGAAGATCAAGGATGACGGCACGTTGTCCGATCCCCAGAAGATGCTGAAAATTGCCGACGTCGTGACGCAAAACCTCACCGTTGACGATGGATTGGCGTCGGTTCCGTCGCTGCTGACCATCGGCAACCGGCTCAAGAACATCGACATCAGCAAGGTCGCGTTTGCGGCCGTGCCGACGACCCCGGCGCCCGCCGACCCCAACAGGCTGGCCGTTGCCGAGCCGGCCGCATCCCAGCTCTTCGCCGCGCTGCGCAAGGACATTGACCTGACCGATCCGACGGCAACGCCGACGCCCACGGCCGAACCGAGCGAGTCAGCCCCCGCGCCTTCGACACCGACGGAGACCGCGCCGCCCGCCTACGACAAGGCGCTGCAGCCGGTGACCGTTGCAAACGGAACGGGTGTTCCGGCACGTGCCCAGGAAATCACGCAGGCGATCATTGCCGGCGGCTTCACCCAGGTGGCTGAGCTCGTGGCGCAGCCTCTTGAAAAGACGGCCGTCTACTACGGTCCAGGCTTTGAGGACGTGGCGGCGGACGTCGCGGTTTTGATGGACATTCCGGCCACGCAGGTCCTTCCCGCGGCCGGCGTCAGTGGCGTGCAGGTCTACCTGGGCACGGACTTCATGTCCGGCACCAAGATGGGCGTGGCCCTCCCGACCGACATCGTGAACCAGACGGCCGGGGACACCGTGTGCCAGCAGGCCAATCCGGAGCTGATCACCCGCTAGCGGAGCCTGCAAAAAACTGAAGGCCTGCGGGGCCGTCCACTTTGTGTGGCCGGCCCAGCAGGCCTTTCGCGTCGGGTCTGTTACCAGATGCTGACGCGCTCTTCGGCCGGCAGCCACATCCCGTCCTGCTCCGCCACGCCGAATGCTTCATGGAAGGCATCCAGGTTGCTGGCGATAGCGTTGGTGCGGAACTCGTTGGGGGAGTGCGGGTCCGTGGCCAGCCTGCGGATGGCCTCCTCGTTGCGGATCACCTGACGCCAGCCGGCAGCCCAGGATGCGAAGAACCGCTGCTGCCCGGTCAGGCCGTCCAGCACCGGCGGTTCCGCGCCGTCGAGGCTGATCAGATACGCCTTGTACGCGATGGTGAGCCCGCCGAGATCGCCGATGTTTTCGCCGAGCGTGAGTTTGCCGTTGACATGGTGACCCGGAGCTGCGGTGGGCGACAACGCGTCGAACTGGGCCACGAGCTTCGACGTCAGGGCCTCGAAGGCTTTCCGGTCATCCTCGGTCCACCAGTTGCGGAGGGTACCCCCGCCGTCGAACTGCGAGCCCTGGTCATCGAAGCCGTGGCCGATCTCGTGCCCGATGACGGCGCCGATGCCGCCGTAGTTGACGGCGTCGTCGGCATCCGCCGTGAAGAACGGCGCCTGGAGGATTGCCGCCGGGAACACGATCTCGTTGAGCAGCGGGTGGTAATACGCGTTGACCGTCTGCGGCGTCATCAGCCACTTGTTCCGGTCAACCGGCTTGCCGACCTCGTCGAGGTGACGGTCGACGTCGGCGTTGTGGGCCCGCTCGACGTTCCCCAGGAGGTCCGAGGGGTCGATCTCCACTGCGGAGTAGTCGATCCACTCATCCGGGTAGCCGATTTTGGCGCGGAATGCGTCGAGTTTCTTCAGGGCCTCCACCTTGGTGTCCTCGCCCATCCAGGCGAGCCCGGTAATGCTCTGCCGGTACGCCTCGATGAGGTTGGCCACCAGCGTCTGCATGTGCGCCTTGTGGGTTTCGGGAAAGTGCCGGGAGACGTAGATCTGGCCGACGGCCTCGCCCAGGGAAGCTTCGACGACGGCGACTCCCCGCTTCCAGCGGTCCTTGTTGCGCGGCGTTCCGCTGATGGTGGTGCCGTAAAAGGCGAAGTTCGCGTCCACGAATCCGGAGGAGAGGTAAGGCGCCGCGGAGCTGACAACCCGCATGGCCAGCCAGTCCTGCCACGCTGCCAGCGGTTCGGATTCGAGCAGGCCGGCCGCTCCGGCGAAGAAATCAGGGGTGCTGACCACTACCTCTTCGCGTTTATCCGGAGTGATTCCGGCGGCCTCGAACCAGGCGTCCATCAAGGGGAAAAGCTCCACGGCCTCTGCCGCGGATTTCAGGTTGTACGTCTTCTGCGGATCCCGCAGCGTGACGTTGTCCCAGTGGTGGGCGGCCAGGGCCGTCTCCAGCCCGACCACGCGCTCCGCGGCGCCGTCGGGATCGGCAGTCCCCGCGAGGCTGAGCATGGTCCGTACATGTTCGCCGTAGGCCTTGACCATGGGGGCGAACTTCTCTTCGCGGTAGTAGGACTCGTCCGGCAAGCCGAGGCCGCCCTGCCCGGTGTACAGCAGGATCCGGTCCGGGTTGCCGGCGTCGGGGGCCGGGTAGATGTAGAAAAGCCCGGACACGTCGGAGCGGAACAGCCTTCCGGCGAGTTCGATGACATCCCGGGCGGAGGCGGTGGCGAAGACTGCCGCAAGCCGTTCCCGGATGGGGTCCATGCCCTTCGCTTCCACGGTGGCTTCATCCATGAAGCTCTTGTACAGGTCGCCGACCTTCCGCTCGATGCCGCTGGCGTCATCGCCGCGCCCTGCGGCTTCTTCGATGATTTCCCTGACCGCCAGCTCGGAGCCGTCCCGCAAGGCCGTGAAGGTGCCTTCCAGGGGGCGGTCGTCCGGGATGGTCGTGCTCTTCAGCCACGCGCCGTTGATGTGCTGGTACAGGTCATCCTGCGGCCGCACGCTGTGGTCGATATTGGACAGGTCGATCCCCGAGTTTGGCACAAGTGCTCCTTCAGGTGAGGGCTGCCTCCGGCGCTGGCACCGGTGGCAGCGTCTGCATAGTGGACGTTGCTGGAGGTGTTGCTCCTTCATCTTACGCACCCGTGTTACTGTGAAATGGTGCGCGCAGAACTGCTTCTTCTTAGCTGCCGCGGCGAGGCCTCAGACGCGATCTAGCGCAAGGCCCATCCTCGTCGCGGAGTTAGTGTTGCCCGGCCACCCTTTCAAACAGGAACCACAGAAAAGGCCCCGATTGTAATGCGAAACGCACAGAAGCCCTCAGGAATGCCGGTCCACCGCTACGTCCCGTTCCAGGACCAGATCAACGTTGAACTGCCGGACCGGACCTGGCCGGACAAAGTCATCACCAAGGCCCCGCGCTGGTGCGCCGTTGACCTCAGGGACGGCAACCAGGCCCTGATCGACCCCATGAGCCCGGCCCGCAAGATGAAGATGTTCGACCTGCTGGTCCGCATGGGTTACAAGGAGATCGAGGTCGGTTTCCCGTCCGCCTCGCAGACTGACTTCGACTTCGTCCGCCAGCTGATTGAGGGCAACCACATTCCGGACGACGTCACCATCCAGGTGCTGACGCAGGCCCGCGAGCACCTGATCGAGCGGACCTACGAGTCGCTGGTCGGCGCCAAGCAGGCCATTGTCCACCTGTACAACTCGACATCGGTCCTGCAGCGCCGCGTCGTCTTCAACCAGGACGAGGACGGCATCCTGGACATCGCGCTCCAGGGCGCCCGCCTGTGCAAGAAGTACGAGGAAACGCTGGCGGACACGCACATCACGTACGAGTACTCGCCGGAGTCCTTCACCGGAACGGAACTCGAATACGCCGTCCGCGTCTGCAACGCCGTGGCTGACGTCTTCGAGGCCTCCGCCGACAGCCAGGTCATCATCAACCTGCCGGCGACGGTCGAAATGGCCACCCCCAATGTCTACGCCGACTCCATCGAGTGGATGAGCCGCCACCTGCACCCCCGCGAGGGCATCATCCTCTCCCTGCACCCGCACAACGACCGCGGGACCGGCGTTGCCGCCGCCGAGCTGGGCTACCTCGCCGGCGCGGACCGGATTGAAGGCTGCCTGTTCGGAAACGGCGAGCGGACCGGCAACGTGGACCTGGTCACCCTGGGCCTGAACATGTTCGTCCAGGGCATCGATCCCATGATCGACTTCTCCGATATCGACGACGTCCGCCGCACCGTGGAGTACTGCAACCAGCTGCCGGTGGCGGAGCGTTCGCCGTACGGCGGCGACCTCGTCTTCACGGCGTTCTCCGGCTCGCACCAGGACGCCATCAAGAAGGGCTTCGAAGCCCTCGAGAAGGACGCCGCTGCCGCCGGCAAGGATGTGGCCGACTACACCTGGCAGGTTCCGTACCTGCCGGTGGACCCCAAGGACCTGGGCCGCAGCTACGAAGCCGTCATCCGGGTCAACTCGCAGTCCGGCAAGGGCGGCGTGGCTTACCTGCTGAAGAACGAGCACAGCCTGGACCTGCCGCGCCGTGCGCAGATCGAGTTCTCCGGCGTGATCCAGACGCGGACGGACACCGTGGGCGGCGAGGTCAGCGGCGCCCAGCTCTGGCAGACGTTCCAGGACGAGTACCTGCCCTCCAGCAAGGAGGACGGCCAGTGGGGCCGCTATTCGCTGGGATCGTTCAGCACGGAAACGGACGACGACGGCGCCATGACCTTGCACGCGACGGTCACCGTGGACGGTGTCCAGGTCCGCCGAACCGGCTCCGGCAACGGCCCGATCGCGGCGCTGCTGGCGATCCTGGGCCAGGACGGCGTGGATGTCCGGGTCCTGGACTACAGCGAGCACGCTCTCTCGGAAGGCGGCAACGCCCGTGCCGCGGCGTACGTTGAGTGCGCAGTCGGCGAGCGGGTCCTGTGGGGCGTCGGCATTGACTCCAACACCACCACGTCCTCGCTGAAGGCCGTCATTTCGGCCGTCAACCGCGCGGTCCGGGACGCCCAGGCCTAAACCCATCACCCGTTCCGCTGACCTGCTGCGCCCCCGGATCAATCCGGGGGCGCAGCAGCCGCGTTATCCGGAAGGTCAGTGCGAAGATTAACTGTGGCCCAACAATCCTCATTTTCTGCGCGCGCGTACCGGGATGATGCCGTCGTGCTGCGCACCCATAAGCTGGGCGAAGCCGACCGGATCATCACGCTCCTCACCAAACACCACGGACAGGTCCGTGCCGTTGCCAAGGGCGTGCGCCGCACCAGCAGCCGCTTCGGCGCCCGGCTGGAACCCTTTATGGTGGCGGACCTTCAGCTGATTTCGGGCCGGACACTGGACATCGTCACCCAGGCCGTAGCCAAGGGCGCCTACGGGGGCAGCATCGCGGCGGACTACGGCCGCTACACGGTTGCGGCCGCCATGACCGAGACAGCCGAGAAACTGACGGACGTGGACGGCGAGTCCGGCACCGCGCAGTACAACCTCCTGGTCGGGGCTCTGGCCTCGCTGAGCAGGGGCGAGCACACCCCGGAACTCATCCTCGATTCATATCTGCTGCGTGCCCTGGCCACCGGGGGATGGGCGCCAAGCTTCACGTCGTGCGCCCGCTGCGGCGCGCCGGGACCGCACACGGCGTTTTCGGCGCCACTGGGCGGCATGGTGTGCGCCAACTGCCGTCCGCCGGGATCGCCCGCACCCGCAGCCGAAACAGTTTTCCTTCTTGGGGCACTGCTGACAGGGGACTGGACGACGGCGGATGCCTCCGTGGCGGTCCACCGGCGGGAAGCTGCCGGTTTGGTGGCCAGCTACCTGCAATGGCATCTTGAACGTGTGCTGAAATCCCTCAAACATGTGGAGCGTAGCTGACAGTGGCCCTTGGAAAGAAGAAAACTCCCGTCCGGCAGCGGACCACGCCGGTGACCGCACCGTACCGGCACAGTTCCGGGGCCGTGCCGCCGTCCATTCCCGACGAGTTCATTCCCCGGCATGTGGCGATCGTAATGGACGGCAACGGCCGCTGGGCCAACCAGCGGGGGCTGCCGCGGATCGAGGGCCACAAGGCCGGCGAGCCGGCGCTCCTGGACGTTGTTGCCGGCGCCATTGAACTGGGCATCAAGTACGTCACCGTGTACGCCTTCTCCACGGAGAACTGGCGGCGGTCCCCGGAGGAAGTCCGCTTCCTGATGGGTTTTAACAAGGATGTGCTACGACGCCAGCGGAATCAGCTGGACGAGTGGGGCGTGCGCATCCGCTGGTCGGGGCGTCGGCCCAGGCTGTGGGGCTCGGTGATCCGGGAACTGGAAGAGGCTGAGGATTACACCCGGGGCAACAGTACGTGCACGTTGACCATGTGTGTTAATTACGGCGGCCGCGCCGAAATCGCGGATGCGGTCACGGCGATTGCCGAAGACGTGGCGGCCGGCCGGCTCAAACCGGGTGCCATCACGGAGCGGACCATTCAGAAGTACCTGGACGAACCCGACCTTCCCGACGTCGACCTGTTCCTCCGAAGCTCCGGCGAGCAGCGGCTCTCCAACTTCATGCTGTGGCAGTCCGCCTATGCGGAGTTCGTCTTTATGGACACGCTCTGGCCCGACGTCGACCGCCGGACCCTGTGGGACGCCGTCGAAGTCTATGCCCGGCGTGACCGCCGGTATGGCGGTGCCGTGGATGCCGCGGCACCGGCAGGCGGTCAGCCCGGATAGGAATGCAGCCAGGCGACCAGGTCGCTGTACGCTTCCTGCCGCACCTCGCGGCGCGAGAGGAAGATGTCGTGGATGGCCCCCGGGTAGCGGAAGACGGCCGTGCGCCGGCCGAGGCCCAGGGCGCGGCGGGCGGTCTGCTCGACGTCAATGACGGCGTCCACCCGCATCAGCTCCTCGGACCACTCGGCCTGGATCCTGGTGCGGTCCGAGAGCATCACCAGGACCGGCGCACCGATGTCCAGCCGCCGTTCGACGGCGGAGTGTCCGGCAAGGACCGCCCGGGTCCAGCCGGCACGGATGGGGAACGACGCCGTCGGGCGCCACTGCGGATCAAGGAACCATTCCCCGTGCGCCTGGTCGCTGACGCTCTGCCAATAACCCGGCATTTCCGGGAAACGGAAGGGCCTCTTGGGATCCGTGCGCGCGAACGGCTCCACCAGGTGCATGGCGATGTTCCGGATCAGGCTGCTGCCCTGGAGCTCCAGCCAGGGGGCATTCAGGATGAGTGTCCCCAGGGCGCCGGGATGGCGGTCGGCCCAGAGCGCGCCGATCAGCCCGCCCAGCGAATGCGCCAGCATGTGGACGGCAGGGTCCGCCGCCGAACCGGTACGCAGCGCCACATCCGCCTTAATCACTGCCATCGCGGCCGCAATGTCTTCGTCGTAGACGCCCAGGTCGGTGGTGTAGCCGGGTGTCTGCCAACTCCGCAGGCTGCGGCCAAACTTCCGCAGGTCGAGGGCATAGAAATGGAGCCCGTGCGCGCCGACGTGCTTGGCAAGTTCTGCTTGCAGGAAGTAGTCCGCCCAGCCATGCAGGTAGAGGACGGCTACGGGGCGTGCGGATCCGTTGTGTGTCCGCGCTTCCGATCCCGGCCATTCCAGGTTATGGAACATGTTCTTACGCAGGGCGGCGAGGAAGGCCGGCGGACCCGGCGGGGCGGCGGGCACGTACCGCACCAGCGTGGCACACACCGCGCCTTCGTCATCGTCGGACAACGGAAGCTCCACGCGGTCGAACCCGTCACCGAGCTGGTCAGGCCGCCACGCCGGCGGGTTCGGCACGGCCCCGTTCATTCCGTGCCGCCATCATCCGGGATGTATCCCCGGATCCAGCGGCTCAGCCGGGCGTAGGCATCGGCCCGGACGTGGGCCGGAGACAGGAAGACGTCGTGGAGTGCGCCGTCGATCCGTTCCAGCGTGACCGACCGGCCCAGGGCCATGGCCCGGATGGCGATGGTGTTCACATCCAGCACGGCGTCCGTCCTGCGCATCGCTTCGGTCCAGAACATTCCGGTTTCGCTGGCCTCGGACAGGAGCACCAGGATGGGGATGTCGATCCGGAGCCCGCGGGCCACCCTGGAATGCCCGGCCAGCACGGCCCTAAGCCAACCGGCCCGCACGGGAAAAGCCATGGGTGGCCGGTACTTGGTGTCCAGCGTCCACTCACCCTCAGCCTCGCTGCTGATGCTCCGCCAATAGAATCCGCGCTCCGGCAGCCGCAGCACCGCTTCCGGCCGGTAATGCGCCAGCGGACCGACCATTGACCGGGCTGCCCGCCGGACCAGGGAGCTGCCGTGCATTTCGAGCCACGGGCTGTTAAGGACCAGCTGGGCGGCAACCCCCGGATGGCGGCTGACCCACAGGGCGGCGACAAGCCCTCCGGTCGAGTGGCCCATCAGGGTCAGCGACGGCCTGCCGGCTTCCTCCGGCCAGAGGGAGCTGATGAGTCCGATCGCCTTGCTGATCTCTGCGTCATAGTCATCGAGATCGGCCACGAAGCCGCCGTGGGTGTCAGGCTGCAGGCTCCGCCCGTGATTGTGCATGTCCAGCGCAAAAAACTCAAAGCCCTTGTTTGTCCAGAACTCGGCTAGCTCCACATTGAAGAAGTAGTCGCTCCAACCGTGCAGGAACAGGATGGACCGGCGGGGGAGCAGCCGGGGAACCGTGTGGCCTTGCCGGTCCGTTCCGGCTTTTGGCACGTGCCGCACCAGGGTTGCCGTGCGCTCCACGCCGTCGTCGCCCGTCGCCTGGTAGGTCAAGGCTTCGAAATCATCCCCCAGGATATCTGTGTGCCACTTCATCTGCCCAGCCTAGACAACGCGCGCGGCAGCAGCGAGCAACCACAGTGCCTGCAGGATGCGTCACACCGCGGCCGGACCTGCGCGCCGGTTTGGTCTGCGCAGCCGGAACCGGAAAACTGGAGTCATGCGCGTATATCCCACCTTCTTCCGCTTGGCCTTTTCATGGATGGACGCCGAACGCGCCCACAAGATCGGCTTTCGGGCCATCAGGCTGGCCCACGCCTCAGGGGCGGGCAGGGTTCTGGCGAAGTTCACTGCCCCCGCGCCGTCGCTGCAGACCTCCGCTTTCGGCCTGACGTTCCCCTCGCCGTTCGGCCTCGCCGCGGGCTTTGACAAGGAGGGGCACGGCATCGAGGCGCTGACCGAGCTCGGCTTCGGCCATGTGGAGGTCGGTACCATCACGGGGCAGGCCCAGCCCGGCAATGAAAAGCCCCGGCTGTTCCGCCTCGTAGAGGACAAAGCGGTGATCAACCGGATGGGGTTCAACAACGACGGCGCCACCTCCGTCGCCCCCCGGCTCAAGTCCGCGAGGGCTGCCTTGCAGCGACGGCACCCGGCCGTCCGTCCGGTGATTGGCGTCAACATCGGCAAGAGCAAGGTGGTGGAGCTCGTAGACGCCGTCGGCGATTACCTCGTCAGCGCCCGGAACCTTGCGCCCGCAGCCGACTATCTGGTGGTCAACGTCAGTTCTCCCAACACGCCGGGGCTCCGCCTGCTTCAGAACGTGGAAACCCTCCGGCCCCTGCTCAAGGCAGTGGGGGAGGAGGCGGACAAGGCTGCCGGAAGGCACGTCCCGCTGCTGGTGAAGATCGCTCCGGACCTGACGGACGAGGACATCGACGACGTCGCGCGGCTGGCCCTGGACCTGAAGCTGGACGGAATCATCGCCACGAACACGACGATCGGCCGCGAGGGGCTCACCGCCGAACCGGCAAAAATCCAGGCGTGCGGATCCGGCGGCCTGTCCGGCGCCCCCCTGAAGGAACGGTCCCTGCAAGTCCTGCGCCGCCTCAGGGAAGCAACGGGCGGTTCCCTTACATTGGTGTCCGTGGGCGGCGTCGAGACTGCCAAGGATGTCCAGGAAAGGCTCGATGCCGGGGCCACGCTGGTGCAGGGCTACACGGCGTTCCTCTACGAAGGACCCTTCTGGGCAGCGCGCATCAACCGGCAGCTGGCCAAGCACCCCGTCCGTCGCTAAGCCGACTTAGGCGATCGGCGCCTGACGACAGAAAAGCCCCCGGCAGTCGGACTGCCGGGGGCTTTTGTGGCCTGTATCAGGCGGGGAATTCTCCGCGCTTTACGAGCGGCTTGGGAAGACGCAGCTTGCGGAACTGGAGCGAGCGCATGGATCCGTACCAGACGGTGCCGCGTTCCACCTCGCCGAACTTCTCGGTCAGCTGCTTCCGGAGCTTCCGGGACAGGATGAACACGTCAACGAACACAGCAAGGAACATGACCCAGAACCCGCCCAGGACATAGATCATTGACTCGCTGGTGGACGGCACCAGAAGCGAGACGATGACGAACACCAGGGCTCCGAACATCAGGTACTCGCCCAGGCTGAAACGGGCATCCACATAATCGCGCGCGTAGCGCTTCTGCGGACCCTTGTCCCGAAGGGGCAGGAATTTCTCGTCGCCGGTGTCCAGGGCCTGGCGCATCTTAATCCGCTGTTCCTGGACGGCCGCCCGTTCTGCTGCTTTGGAGGCCTTCCGATCCTCCGGCACCAGGGGACGCTTCCGCGCCGCTTCCTGGGCCTTGCGCTTGGGCGTGGGCGCGCCCTTGCCAAGGGCTGCATCCTGCCGGGCCGAAGCCTCGGCCGCCTGCTGGTCAACTACGTCCTGCGCCGCCGGCGCTTCCTTTTTACGTCCAAACACCCCTACAGAATACCTTGCACACGCATGCGAAAAGTCATGCGTCACACCGCTCCGCCGGCGACGGCACGGGGGAACCGGCGGGAGGCATCCGGAGTGTTTCCTGTGGTCCTCGACACAGGTAGGGTTTTTGCCATGACTTCATCACCGGCGGGGACCCCGCAAAAATTGAGCGCAGGATTCGGCGAGATCGACGTCGATGCCCTGCGCCGGGCCGTACACGCGTCCTTTGAGACCACGGTTGGACACCTGAAGGACCTTGTTAAGCTCCCGGGTATCGCCTGGCCAAGCTTCGATCCAGCCCCATTGGACCGCAGCGCCGAGGCTGTGGCGGACCTGGTTCGGGCCGCGGGAATCGAGGATGTCAGGATCCTGCGGTGCAACAAAGATGACGGCACTCCGGGCGGGCCGGCCATCGTGGCGCGCCGGACCGCCGCCGCGGGAAAGCCAACGATCCTGCTGTACGCCCACCACGACGTCCAGCCGACCGGAGACCTGGCGCTGTGGGAGACCGAACCGTTCACCGCCGTCGAACGTGACGGCCGGCTTTACGGGCGGGGCGCGGCCGATGACAAAGCAGGCATCATGGCCCACATCGCCGCCTATGCCGCCGTCACCGACGTGCTTGCCGACGAACTGGGGCTGGGGGTGACGTTCTTCTTCGAAGGCGAGGAAGAGGCCGGCTCGCCGACGTTCCGGACCTTCCTCGACACCCACCGCGAACTGCTGCGCGCCGACGTCATTGTCGTGGCGGACTCCAGTAACTGGAAGGTCGGCATCCCAGCCCTGACCACCAGCCTCCGCGGCCTGGTCGACGGGACGATCGAGGTTCAGGTCCTGGAGCACGCCGTTCACTCCGGGATGTTCGGCGGGGCAGTGCTTGACGCTCCGACGCTGCTGTCCCGCCTCATCGCCACGCTCCACGACGACGACGGCAACGTCGCGGTCCAGAGCCTGGTCAGCAGGGACGATGTTGCCGTCGACCTGACGGAAGCTGAATACCGGGCCGACGCATCAGTGCTCGACGGCGTCCGACTGGCCGGTACCGGGAGCATTGCCTCACGGCTATGGACCAAGCCGGCCCTCTCCATCATCGGCTTCGACGCTCCCGCCGTGGACATGGCCTCCAATACCCTGCTGCCGCGGGCACGGGCCAAGTTCAGCCTGCGGCTGGCCCCGGGACAGGACCCGGCCGATGCAATGGCCGCCATGCGGAACCACGTAGAGGCCAATGCGCCGTTCGGCGCCAAGGTGGTGTTTACGCCGGGGGAGAGCGGAAACCCGTTCCTGACTGACACGGATTCTGTGGCTGCCGGGATGGCAATGTGGGCGCTGGGGGAGGCCTGGGGTGTTCCTGCCGTGGAAATGGGCATCGGCGGTTCAATTCCCTTTATTGCGGACCTCACGGAGGCCTACCCGGAAGTGCAGATCCTGGTAACCGGTGTTGAGGACCCGGATTCCAGGGCCCACAGCGCCAACGAGTCGCTTCACCTGGAGGACTTCCGCAACGCCGTCGTGGCCGAAGCGCTCCTGCTGGCGCGGCTAAACCATGAGGGCCTTGGCTGATACCTGGACCTCCGGGGCCGCAGGCGGCTGTTCCCTGGCGGGTCTGTTCCGGATTCGTCAGGGAACATTCAGGGTATGGCCACGGTTACGTCAGGAGTTAGAGCTACACGCAGGATCGACGTAGCATGTAGCTATAGCCCATACCGTTTCCGTAGGGGCGGGCAACGCGAAAGCCGAGTCGCCACCACCGTCGTAAGAAGGTAGGCCAATGAGCACTACAACCAATGAAAACAGCAACGCAGCCACCGGCACCGCAAGCGAGGACCTGGCCACGCACGAGGTCAAGCTGACCGACGTCGCCGCCGGCAAGGTGCGCAGCCTGCTGGAGCAGGAAGGCCGTACCGACCTTCGTCTGCGCGTTGCTGTCCAGCCGGGCGGTTGCTCCGGGCTGATCTACCAGCTCTACTTCGACGAGCGGCTGCTCGACGGAGACGCCGTGCGCGACTATGACGGCGTCGAGGTCGTAGTGGACAAAATGAGCGTTCCGTACCTGAGCGGCGCCAGCATTGACTTCGAGGACACCATCTCGAAGCAGGGATTCACCATCGACAACCCCAACGCCGGCGGTTCCTGCGCATGCGGAGATTCATTCCACTAACCTGGCTGTTTGCCCCGTGACAGCTTGCATTCGGCACCGGTTTTAACCGGTGCCGACGCACGGTGCCGACATGTGGGCGAAAACCCCCGGGGAGCGGTAAGCTCTACATCGAGTAGTAAAACTTTTAGTGTGCCCGGGGAGCCATCTACGGCCCGGGCAACAGCAACAAGTAGGAAGGGCCGTCTGTGAGTTCGCAGAACCGAACCGGCAGCCGACGCAAACAGATCACTACGATCACTGGCTTGGCACTAGCCGGCGCGTTGGCTTTGACTGGATGTTCACCAGAGGTACAGAAAGGCTGGTTGCCCACCGAGCGTGGCACCACCAATCACACTGACCGCATCATGGACCTCTGGGTCAACTCATGGATTGCCGCACTGGTCGTGGGCATCATTACCTGGGGACTCCTGGTCTGGTGCATTGTCGCCTACCGCCGTCGTAAGGGCACGGTGGGATTCCCGCGGCAGACCAGCTTCAACCTTCCCCTCGAGGTCTTCTATCTGACCATCCCGCTGTTCATGGTGCTGGTGTTCTTTTACTTCACCGACCGCGACCAGCAGGCGATTGACAACCGCTCCGAGCCGGCCGACGTCGTTGTAGATGTCCGCGGCAAGCAGTGGGCCTGGGACTTCAACTACAAGCAGGGCGAGGTCATCACCGAAGATGTCCACGAAGCGGGCGTGCAGGCGCACCTCACCGGTGCTGAAGTGGACAAGGAAAAGCTGCCCACTCTGTACCTCCCCATCAACAAGTCTGTTGACCTGGAACTGAACTCGCGCGACGTCATCCACTCCTTCTGGGTTCCCGCCTTCCTGCAGAAGCGCGACATGATCCCCGGCAAGACGAACTACATCAGGTTCACCCCCACCAAAGAGGGCACCTATGACGGCAAGTGTGCCGAACTCTGCGGCGAATACCACTCCGAAATGCTGTTCCGCGTGAAGGTTGTCTCCGAATCGGAGTTCCAGGCCCACATGGACCAGCTGCGCCAGGACGGTAACACCGGACTGCTCGGCGAAGAGTACGACCGCAACCCGAACCTGAACGAAATTAAGTAAGGGGAGCGACGTGGCTACTTACACTCAATCCGCACCTGTCGGGACCCTTGGGGCGCCCGTAGTACCGAAATCCAAGGGACGCATCGTCGTCAACTGGATCACTTCGACCGACCACAAGACCATCGGGTACATGTACCTGATCGCGTCCTTCGTGTTCTTCTGCTTCGGCGGCGTCATGGCCCTGCTGATCCGCGCCGAGCTCTTCGAACCGGGCATGCAGATCCTGCAGACCAAGGAGCAGTACAACCAGCTGTTCACCATGCACGGCACGGTGATGCTGCTGATGTTTGCCACCCCGCTGTTCGCGGGCTTTGCCAACGTCATCATGCCGCTGCAGATCGGCGCTCCCGACGTGGCCTTCCCGCGACTGAACGCGCTTGCTTTCTGGTTCTTCCTGTTCGGTTCCACGATTGCCGTCTCCGGCTTCATCACCCCGCAGGGTGCCGCGTCGTTCGGCTGGTTTGCCTACGCGCCGCTGTCCAACACCACCTTCAGCCCCGGCGTCGGCGGTGACCTCTGGGTCTTCGGCCTCGCGCTGTCCGGCTTCGGCACCATCCTTGGTGCGGTCAACTTCATCACCACCATCATCTGCATGCGTGCCCCGGGCATGACCATGTGGCGCATGCCGATCTTCACCTGGAACACGCTGGTTACCGCCATCCTGGTCCTGATGGCCTTCCCGCCGCTGGCAGCAGCGCTGTTCGCCCTCGGCGCCGACCGCCGCTTCGGTGCGCACATCTTCGACCCAGAGAACGGCGGCGCCGTCCTCTGGCAGCACCTCTTCTGGTTCTTCGGCCACCCCGAGGTGTACATCATCGCGCTGCCGTTCTTCGGCATCGTCTCCGAGATCTTCCCGGTCTTCAGCCGCAAGCCGATCTTCGGCTACAAGGGCCTCGTCTATGCGACCATCGCCATCGCGGCGCTGTCCGTGACCGTGTGGGCGCACCACATGTACGTGACCGGCTCAGTCCTGCTGCCGTTCTTCTCCTTCATGACGATGCTGATCGCGGTCCCGACCGGTGTGAAGTTCTTCAACTGGATCGGCACCATGTGGCGGGGTTCCATCACCTTTGAGACACCCATGCTGTGGAGCATCGGCTTTCTGGCGACCTTCCTCTTCGGCGGCCTGACCGGCATCATCCTGGCCTCCCCGCCGCTGGACTTCCACGTCTCGGACTCCTACTTCGTGGTCGCCCACTTCCACTACGTGGTGTTTGGCACCGTGGTGTTCGCCATGTTCGCCGGCTTCTATTTCTGGTGGCCGAAGTGGACCGGCAAGATGCTCAACGAGCGCCTCGGCAAGATCCACTTCTGGTTGCTGTTCCTCGGCTTCCACGGAACCTTCCTGATCCAGCACTGGCTGGGTGTCGAGGGCATGCCCCGCCGCTACGCCGACTACATGCCGCAGGACAACTTCACCTGGATGAACCAGTTCTCCACGATCTCCTCGTTCGTGCTGGGTGCCTCGCTGATCCCGTTCTTCTGGAACGTCTACATCACCTGGCGCAGCAACGAAAAGATCGAGGTGGACGATCCCTGGGGCTTTGGTGCTTCGCTGGAGTGGGCCACGTCCTGCCCGCCGCCGCGCCACAACTTCACGTCGCTGCCGCGCATCCGTTCGGAGCGCCCGGCCCTGGATCTCCACCACCCGGAGCTTGCCCAGTCGCACACCGTTGAGTCACCGGCACCGGCAGCAGCCGTGCTCGGCAACGCCGATCAGAAGGACACCGCCAAGTGAAGATCGAATCATGGATTTTTGGAGCCGGGGCCTTCTTCTTCGTACCGGTCTCCGTGGTTTACGGATTCCTGACCCACTGGTCTGAATGGGTCGGCATCCTTGGCATCCTGCTTGTAGGCGGACTCGCCGGCATGATTGGCGCCTACCTCGGCTTCACCGGCAAGCGCGTGGGACTGCGCCCCGAAGACCGCAGCGACGCCGAGATCCACGAAGGCGCCGGCGAGCAGGGACACTTCAGCCCCTGGAGCTGGTGGCCGCTGGTCCTGGGCCTTTCCTGCGCAGCAGGCTTCCTCGGCCTGGCCGTCGGGTTCTGGATTGTGTACATTGCGGCCGGACTCGCGACCATAGCCCTCGTTGGCTGGGTCTTCGAGTACAGCCGCGGCGATCACGCCCACTAGCCTTACCTGCTCTACTGACAATGACGGCGGGCCCCACCATTTGGTGGGGCCCGCCGTCGTTTGCTTTGTGTTCGTCTTCGTTGCTTCAGGGTGCCCTGAGGACGGGTTGCCATCGAGGCGGGCCGGAAGCACCCGCCGCGGCCCGCAGGGAAGCCTTAGGCGGCCGCGCCTGCCTCCAGCAGCAGCGTCAGGCCTTCCAGTGCTGCTTCGGCTGATTCAACGCTATAGCGGGCGGGCAGCGCCTCGGAGTCAACGGAGAGTTCCACTTCGCAGCCACAGTAGAAATCGGCCGTCATCACCTCGAGCAGGGACCGCGCATCGACGGGTGGAACTCCGTCCTTACCTATTCTGACCGGCAGACCGGACTCCGTGACAGCCCGAACAAAGATAGCGGCCGGCCGGGCGTGCAAGCCGATGGGTGATTGAACAATTGCCTTACGCACTGGCAACGGGACTCCTTTGTTCCGACGGGACTCGGCCGTCATGACTGCATTCCTGATCAAGCGTAGCCGCGGCGTGACCCGACGCTGAAACTGTTGCCGCGGTGGTCTAGACCTGCGGCGCCGGTGCCCTACGCTTAAACCATGAAAGTTATTCTGGAGCATTGCCATGGCGGCCTCTGACGCAAACAAAATGGTGGGGGAGATCGACCGCGAAAACGGCGTCCCCATCTACGTCCAGCTGAGGGAACTCCTGCGGGCCCACATTGCGGCCTCGTGCCCGCCCGGATCCTCGCTGCCCTCGGAACGGGACCTCGCCGAAAGGTTTGGCCTGGCCCGTATGACGGTCCGGCAGGCCATCGACGCACTCGTGGGCGAGGAAGTCATCGAACGGGTCGTGGGCCTCGGAACGTTCGTCCGCAAGCCAAAACTCGACCTGCAGGTGAAGCTCACCTCGTACAGTGAGGAAATGCAGCGCCGCGGAATGGTTCCGGCAGCCAAGGTGCTGAGTTTCGAGCAGATCAGCGCCAGTGCGTTCCTGGCCCGTGAGCTCCAGCTCGACGAGGGCACGCCCCTGGTGCGCTTCAGGCGTCTTCTCCTGGCAGATAACGAGCCCATGAGCGTGGATGAAAACTTCATCCCCGCGCACAGGGTTCCCGGGCTGCTCGACGGCGAACCTCCGACATCCCTGTACAACGTCCTGAGCGAACGGTTCGGCCTGGTCATGGAGTGGGGGGAGGACATGATCGAGGCCACCGCAGCCTCACCGTCCACGGCACGGCTTCTCAACGTTGAAGTCGGATCGCCGCTGCTCAAGATCCAGCGGCACGCCTTTGTGGCCCGGTCCATGGTGGACTACTCGGTGTCCTACTACCGTGCGGACCGTTACAAGCTGTGGGTCCCGCTGCAGCGTCCCGGCGTCAGGCCTACGCGCAATTACGCCTCAGGCTACCGAAACCCGTAGGGAGCAACGCAAAGAGGCCCCGTCCTGTCGGACGGGGCCTCTTTGCGTTGCTCGGTAGCGCTTGAACTAGTGGCTGAGGGTCTTCTGGGCCTCGGCCGATTCGACTGCTTCGTGCTGGCCGTGGTGGCCATGGGCCGCCTCGAGTTCAGCGGGCGAAGCGGGTGCTACGCGGTCTTCGAAGAACCACTGGGAGAGCGCTGCGCGGCGCTTTTCCTTGCGCGTCACGATGCCGTGTTCGTTGGGAACAGCAGGCAGCGGTACCGGCGACTCAAAGCCGACCAGCTTGTAGCGCTTGTAGTCATCCAGCGGTGCATGGACCTCAATGAACTCACCGTGCGGCAGGCGCACGATGCGGCCGGTTTCGCGGCCGTGCAGTGCAATTTCGCGGTCCTTGCGCTGGAGGGCGAGGGCCACACGCTTGGTCACGACGAACGCGATGATCGGGCCAATGAAGAACAGCGCACGCAGCCAGTACGTCACGTCGTTCAGTGAAACGTGGAAGTGCGTAGCGATAAGGTCCGAGCCAGCAGCCGCCCACATGACGCAGTACCAGGTGAAGCCGGCTACACCGATAGCAGTACGCGTCGGCGCATTGCGCGGACGGTCCAGCACGTGGTGCTCGCGGTCGTCCTTGGTGATCCAGCGTTCGATCCACGGGTACATGAACAGCACGGTGAAGATGATGCCGGCCGGCACGAGCGCCGGGAGCAGGACGTTCAGTGTGAGGACCTGCCCGAAGATGATGTATTCGAAGTGGAAGTCGCTAATGACACCCGGCATCAGGCGCAAGGCGCCGTCCACAAAGCCGATGTACCAGTCAGGCTGGGTTCCTGCGGACACCGGTGAGGGGTCGTAAGGACCGTAGTTCCAGATCGGGTTGATCGTGAAGAACGCCGCCATCAGGGCGACTACGCCGAACACGATGAAGAAGAATCCACCGGCCTTTGCCGCGTAGACCGGGCCGAGAGGGTAGCCGACGACGTTGCCGTCGTTGCGTCCCGGGCCGGGGTACTGGGTGTGCTTGTGCACGACCACCATGAACAGGTGAAGGACGATCATCAGCAGGATCAGGGCCGGCACCAGGAGGATGTGCAGCATGTACAGGCGGCCGATAATCACGGTGCCCGGGAATTCCCCGCCGAACAGGAAGAATGAAATGTACGTCCCGATCACCGGGATGGACTTGATCACGCCGTCGATGATGCGCAGGCCGTTGCCGGAGAGCAGGTCATCGGGGAGTGAGTAACCGGTAAATCCTTCAGCCATGGCCAGGATCAGCAGGACCCCGCCGACAACCCAGTTCATTTCGCGGGGCTTGCGGAAGGCACCCGTGAAGAAGACACGGAGCATGTGAACACCGAGGGACGCGACGAAGAGCAGGGCTGCCCAGTGGTGGACCTGGCGCATGAACAGTCCACCACGGACATCAAAGGAGATGTTCAGGGATGAGCTGAACGCGACTGACATTTCGACGTTCTTCAGTGGCGTGTACGAGCCGTCGTAGTGCGTCTCCGCCATGGACGGATCGAAGAAGAACGTCAGGAACGTGCCGGAGAGCAGCAGGATAACGAAGGAGTACAGGGCAACTTCGCCGAACATGAAGGACCAGTGATCCGGGAAGACCTTCCGGCCGAATTCGCGAAGCATCCCCGAACCGCCGACGCGCTGGTCAACGAAGTCGGTAATGCGGCCGCCCTTGGTTTTGGCGACGAAGGCGGGGGCATTAGCTGTTGAATTTGCGCTCATGCTCATCACGCTCCCAGTAACTCGGTCCTACGGGTTCTTTGAAGTCGCTGGTCGCGACCAGGTAGCCCTCGGCGTCAACTGCGATGGGCAGCTGGGGGAGAGGCCGGCTGGCCGGGCCAAAGATAACCTTGCATTCCTGGGTCAGGTCAAAGGTCGACTGGTGGCACGGGCACAGCAGGTGGTGGGTCTGCTGCTCGTACAGGGCAACAGGGCAACCAACGTGGGTGCAGATCTTCGAGTAGGCAACGATGCCGTTGTAGCTCCAGTCCTCGCGGCCCGCAGAGGGCTTCAGGGACTCGGGGTTCAGGCGCATCAGCAGGACGACGGCCTTGGCCTTTTCGTTCAGCTTGCCTTCATGGAGTTCGTTGAGACCTTCCGGAATCACGTGGAACGCCGAACCGATAGTGACGTCAGAGGCCTTGATGGGCGTGCCGTCGGGGTCGCGGGTAAGGCGCTTGAGCTTGCCTTCCTGCGGGGCCCACATGGTGTGCGCCAGTTTGTCGTCCGGCCGGGGACCGAGGTCGCCGAAGACGGCGAGGGCCGGGAGCGGAGCCAAAGCGACGGCGCCGAGGAGGGTGTTGCGGATCAGCGGCCGGCGCTTGATCCCGGTTTCCTCCACGATGTCATCCACGATGCGGACTGCCGCCTGGCGGTCCTCTTCGGTGCGGATGGGGTGGCGCTCTTCCGACACCTCGTGGTCCGGCATAAGGGCCTTGGCCCAGTGGACGATGCCGGTGCCGATGCCAAGCATGGCAAAGGCGGTGCCGATGCCCAGCAGGGCGTTCTGCAGCCGGATGGTGGCGATCGTGGAGCCGGGTCCAAGATCGATGGCGAAGTACGCCACCAGGAAGATTAGGGTGCCGACAATGGAGCTGCCGAAGAGAATGGCAACCTGCCGTTCTGCACGTTTTGCGGCCTTCGGGTCCGTGTCGGCCAGGCGCAAACGATGCGGAGGAAGTCCAGGATCCTGGAACTTCTCCACCTCATTCTGACCAGCCGTAGCTACGGTGCCCGAGTGGCTCGGACTGCCGTCACTATGGTTGCCCATAATTCGCCTCATCCTTCTCTCGTCCCGGCCAATGCCGGGTTAGTTTTCAATTCCATACTGCTGACTCGTCAGCAGGAGTTCTTACAGTTGCCGGACGGCTGCTAGGACGTCCGGGAGGTCAGCCAGATGGTGAAGGCGATAATGACGCCCAGGCCGGCGATCCAGACAAAGAGACCTTCTGAAACGGGCCCTATTGCACCGAGGTCGGCACCGCCGGGTGAGCCATTGGCTTCAATCTGCTTCAGGAAGGTAATGATGTCGCGCTTGCCTTCGGGGGAGACGTTGGCGTCGTTGAAGACGGGCATGTTCTGCGGTCCGGTGGCCATTGCTTCGTAGATGTGCTTCTCGGAAACGTCCGCGAGGGCGGGAGCGAACTTGCCCCGGGTCAGTGCACCGCCGGCTGCTGCTGCGTTGTGGCACATGGCGCAGTTCACGCGGAAGAGCTCGCCGCCTTCTGCGGCGTTGCCCTGTGCGTCCAGAAGGTGCTCTTCGGGGATGGACGGGCCGGGCCCGAGCGAAGCGACGTAAGCGGACAGCTGGTGGGTCTGTTCATCGTTGAACTGTGCAGGCTTCTTGTAAGCCTGCGGGCCATTCATCTGCATGGGCATGCGCCCGGTGCCTACCTGGAAGTCAACGGCGGCAGCACCGACGCCTACAAGTGAGGGTCCGTCCTGGGTTCCGCTCGCACCCATGCCGTGGCAGGTTGCGCAGTTGGCGGCGAAAAGCTTCCCGCCCTCTTCAGCGTCGTTCGCACTGAAGCTGGTGGTGGAAGCCTTGGCCTCGTTGACGGTGGTGGCAACGGCGTACAGCCCACCAGTGAGGAGGAGGCCCATCAGCAGCAGCGCAATGGCTGCCAGTGGGTGACGTCGCTTCTGCGAGAGTGCCTTCACGTGGTGGTTCCTTTATTCGATCGTGCGTCGGCTCCGGGAGCCGCTTCTTGAAATTCTGCCTCTTGTAGAAAAAGAGTCAAGTCAGGGCTACCTGAGGACGTAGATGACCAGGAAGAGGCCGATCCACACGACGTCGACAAAGTGCCAGTAGTACGAGGTGACAATCGCGGACGTGGCTTCGAAGTGACCAAACTTCTTGGCGGCGAACGAACGGCCGATGATGAAGAGGAAGGCGATGAGGCCGCCGATGACGTGCAGGCCGTGGAAGCCGGTGGTCATGTAGAAGGCCGAGCCGTACGCATTCGACGAAAGCGACACATGCTCCGAAACGAGCATGGCGTATTCAGTTGCCTGGCCGGCAACGAAGAAGGCACCCATGATGAACGTCAGGGTGAACCATTCGTTCATCCCCCAACGCGTGAATGCAAGGGGGCCGCCGGCGCGGCGCGGCTGGAGCCGCTCAGCGGCGAAGACGCCCATCTGGCAAGTGAATGAACTTGCCACGAGGACGATCGTGTTTACGAGCGCAAAGGGGAAGTTGAGCTTAGCTGTCTCTTCAGCCCACATCTGTCCGGAAGTCGAACGGAGTGTGAAGTACATGGCGAAGAGACCGGCGAAGAACATCAACTCACTGGACAGCCAAACAACGGTTCCTACGGAAACCATATTCGGGCGGTTCAGCGTCGGGTGCGCCGGGGTACTGGGGGCATGGGTCGCAGATGTCACATAGACATTATGTCTGTAAAAGTTCCTCCTGCCCAATGCAAACCGCCTTTTGCAGGGACTTTTTCTACAAAGACGCGAATTCGCGCGGAAAAGTTCCCGGGCCGGTTCACATTGGTCATCAGGGCGGGTGCCTCGATAGCATCAGGAGGTGACTTCACAGGCATCAGCACAGCCGGCCGGCAACACCTGGCCGCGGCTCATTTCGGCTCTGATCAACGGCGCGGACCTCACGGCTGACAACACGGAGTGGGCGATGGACACGATCATGTCCGGCGAAGCCACGCCCGCCCAGATTGCCGGATTCCTCGTGGCGCTGCGCGCGAAGGGCGAGACGGTGGATGAGATTGCCGGCCTTGTCGAAGCGATGCTGGCCCACGCAAACCCCGTGGACATCGGCGGCGAGAAGCTAGACATCGTGGGCACCGGCGGCGACCAGCTCAATACGGTTAACATCTCCACCATGGCGGCGCTTGTCTGTGCGGGAGCCGGTGCGAAGGTGGTCAAGCACGGTAACCGGGCCTCCTCGTCGTCGTCGGGCTCAGCGGACGTCCTGGAAGCCCTGGGCGTACGGCTGGACCTCCCCATCGATCGCGTCGCACGGAACGCCGAAGAGGCCGGAATCACCTTCTGTTTCGCCCAGGTGTTCCATCCCTCCTTCCGGCACACCGCCGTGCCCCGCCGCGAACTTGCCATACCCACGGCGTTCAACTTCCTCGGACCGCTGACCAACCCCGCTCGGGTGCAGGCCTCAGCAGTTGGTGTTGCCAACGCACGGATGGCGCCCCTGGTTGCCGGAGTGCTTGCCAAGCGCGGAAGCCGCGGACTGGTCTTCAGGGGAAGCGACGGACTGGACGAGCTGACAACGACCGGGCCGTCCACGGTCTGGGAGATCAGGAACGGGGAAGTCAGCGAACAGGCCTTTGATCCGCAGGCGCTGGGCATCCGTCCGGCGACGGTGGAGGAGCTTCGTGGCGGTGACGCCGCAGCGAATGCCGCCGTCGTGCGTGATGTTCTGGCCGGAGCGGCCGGAGCGGCCCGCGACGCCGTCCTGCTGAACGCCGCCGCAGGACTGGTGGCGTTCGATGTCCGGGCCGAGGGTCCGCTGACGGACCGCATGGCGGCAGCGTTGAAGCGCGCTGAAGAGTCCATTGACTCCGGCGCCGCAGCTGCCGTTCTGGAAAAGTGGGTGGCCCTGACCCAGGGCTAGGCGCTGTGCCCGGCCTTACTGCTCGAAACCGAGGGCGAAGGCCGCATCGAGGTCGTGCTGGGAGTAAGCGCGGAAGGCGATGTGCGTTGTGGTGTGCACAACGGCAGGGACCTTGGACAGCTTGTCCGCGATGACGTCCGCCAGCTCATCATGCTTCGCCACCCGCGCAACAGCAATCAGGTCCCATTCCCCGGTCACGGAGTAGACCTCGCTGATGCCCGGAATCGCCGAAATCTCCTCTGCCGTTTCCGGAATGCGCGAGGCGTCTGTCTTGATCAGGACGAATGCGGTGATCACTCTTGACCTTTCGGATCGGGTGCGCCGTTGCGGAAACGGCAGGCGTTGCTGTCTGTTGCCAGCCTAGTACATCAGGGTGCTTCAGCGGCGCTGCCGGTGCCCTGCCAGCCGCCGGAATCCGGCCACGATGAGCCGGTAGCCGAGGAGGAACACGCCCAGGCTGAGCAACGCCACAAGGACGAACGGCACTACCACCGTCTGGCCGGTCAAAGCACGGAGCAGCATGCCCAGGGCCACAGCTCCGATCCACACGCTGACCCCCGCCGGCCAGACGCGCAACGGCGCGCGCCACAACCGCAGCCCAAGCCAGGCTATGGCCGCTCCCGCCAGGAACGGCCAGGCTGTCAGGAGGACTCCGGCGATCACATCCCCGCGCTGGTGGGCGTCCCGGCCGATGGCGGCGAAGGTAAGGATCAGTGCCGCGTCGGCGAGGGCGGCAATAGCCACGGAACTCCTGGCGGCTGCGCGGACGGGGGCGGTGTCGGTGCGGGAAGGCATGCCTCCAGAGTAGTAAAGGATTTTCGTTGCTACGACCTGGCATGACCGCCTGACGCGATGGCCCGCAGCGGCCGTACACTGTGACCGGGCCGTTTCCCGGCACATCGCGTTTCCGTTACTACACCCCGGACGGCAGCATGAGACTAGTCCAGATTGCGCAACATGCCAGTGACCTGCAGCGGGCGGCAGGGTTCTACACCGCGCTGCTCGGCGCCGAGGCCCGGGCAGTGTTCGACCCGCCCGGACTCCTGTTCTTTGACCTGGACGGCGTCCGGCTGCTGCTGGAGTCCGGGGCGCCGTCGTCCCTGGTCTACCTGGCGGTTCCCGACGTCAGGGACTCCGTGACCGAGCTCCGGAACAGGGGAGTGGAGATCGTGGCCGAACCACAGGTGATCTTCAGCCACACAAATGACCGGCTGGGCCCGGACGGGACGGATGAATGGATGGCATTCATCCGTGACAGCGAGGGCAACACCGTGGGCCTGGTCAGCCAGTTGCCGCGGTAGCAGTCAGGCCCTGCTGGCCGCGATCTTCGCGGCAAAGGCCACAAGTACGACGCCGGCAATACGGTCCGTGGCTTTGCCCACCGCCGCGGACTGCAGCCAGCGCCGGGCATAGTGGGTGGCCACGATGATTCCCGCGAACCAGAGCATGCCCTCCACGTTGTGCACGAGAGGCAGCAGGACCCCCATTAAGAGGGGCGGGACATCCTGCGGCAGGAACTGCGGGATCATGGCCATGTAGAAAACGCCCACTTTGGGATTCAGCAGACTCGTTGTCACGCCTGTCAGAAAGGGCGCCCGTCCGCTTCCGGCAGCCTGCACCGGTTCCGTGGGCATTGCCGGTCCTCTTCTGAAGGTCCTGATGAACATCGAGATTCCGAGAAATGCCATGTAGCAGGCGCCCGCGATCTTCAACACCGTGAAGGCCGTTTCAGAGGCAGCCAGGAGCGCGGACGCACCCAGCGCGGCCGCAACGCCCCACGCCACCGTGCCGGTGCAGATTCCCGCCGCCGTCGCAAAAGCCGGACCGCGCCCCCGGCTGATCGCTGTGCGGAGAACCAGCACGGTGTCGAGCCCGGGAATCACGGTCAGCAGGGCAGCGACCACGGCGAACTGGAGAAGGGCTTCAGGGACGGACATACTCGATGATAACCAGGCCCGGATCCCTTTCCCGCCGGGGAGGCGGCGGCGACGTGACACCGGATGCCGCGGCCGCGCCATTGTGTCCGGAATCACGCCCGGCTAGGCTCGCAAACGCAACCAAAGGATCGCCGTCGGGAGCCGTTTCCGGCGCAGCCAGTGAGATGAGGGACCAACGTGAGCCAAAAGATCACCACCTGCCTGTGGTTCGACACCCAGGCCGAGGAAGCCGCCGACTTCTACGTCTCGGTTTTTGACGGCTCCAAAATTCTCAACACGGCACGCTATGGCGGCGACGGCCCCGGCCCCGCGGGACAGGTCATGACGGTCGAATTCGAGATTGAGGGCCGGAAGTTCCTTGCGCTTAACGGAGGCCCGGCATTCTCCTTCAGCGAGGCGGTTTCCTTCGTGATCGACTGCTCTTCGCAGGAGGAAGTGGACCGCTACTGGTCGGCGCTGACGGCGGGTGGCTCGGAGAGTCAATGCGGCTGGCTCAAGGACAAGTTCGGGGTTTCGTGGCAGGTTGTGCCGTCCGTCCTGAGCCAATTGCTGGGAGGTCCGGACCAGGAGGGGGCGCAGCGGGCCATGCAGGCGATGCTGGGCATGAGGAAGCTCGAGATCGCCGAACTCCAGGCCGCCTATGACGGTTCCTGACCGTCCGGGGAGCCGGGAGGGGGCCGGATGGGGGCCGGATGGGGGCCGTAAGGGCGCAAGGGAGCAGGCCCCATGACCATCGGCCCTACCCTGCTTCGCTCAACCGGACGATAATCGGGACTATCCCACCCCGTACGTGATTGGAGGCGTTGGCGATGTCTGTTTACACGCTCGGAATCTGGTTGGTTAAACCCGGCAGGGAGGACGATTTTGTGCAGGCCTGGCGCAGCCTTGCCAGCAGGACCCAAGAAGAATTTCCCGCGGCAAAGGCAGTTCTGATGCGCGATCGCGACGTTCCCAACAGGTTCATCAGCACCGGCCCGTGGGAGTCGCTCGAGCAGACTGAACGCTGGCGGGCCTCAGCCGCGTTCGTCCAGGGATACGAGGCCATGCGGGAAATGCTGGAGCATTTCGAACCGCATACGCTGGAGGAAGCAGCGACCATCGGGTGATGCCTGACGCGACTATGAAGCCGTTGATCCTTCTCGACATTGACGGGGTCCTCAACCCACGTGCCCGGGTGGCAAGCCCCGACGGCTCACTGGAGCTCGTGCTCTCGGACGCGAAAATTGCCTTGGTCAATAGGCTCGCGGTGTTCGGCAGGATCGCTTGGGTATCGACGTGGCCGGCCGAGCAGACCGCCGGGCTCGAATCCCAGTTGCGGCTGGGGAACGAAACGTTACGAGTGCCATTGCCCGCACGTGCCCTGGACGAATCCGAGTCACCTACACCGAAGCTCCGGCCGGTGACCCGGTGGCTGGCCAGGATGGAACTTTCGGGCGAGGCCACCTGGGACTCGGTCGTGTGGATTGATGACGTCCTTGGACCGGACGCCCGCGAGTGGGCGCGCGGATTCCGGCGGCAGGTACTGCTGGTGCGGCCCCTGACGGCTGAAGGCCTGACCGAAGCGCATGTTGTGGCGGTTGAGGTCTTCGTCCAAAGCGGGAGCTGAGCCTGGTCTGCTCAGCCGGGTCTCCGAAGCTAGGGCTCCCTGCTGCCGTGGTTCAGGAACTCATGGATCTTTTCCACCATGGCCCTGGACTGGGTCCAGTGCAGGTAGTGCGGGCCGTCGAGAATGACCAGCTCATGGTGCTTGACGTTGAGCAGTCGGCGTTCATGCGCCGGGAGCCATTCCGG
Organism: Arthrobacter sp. Y81; assembly: GCF_002929335.1. GTDB lineage: Bacteria > Actinomycetota > Actinomycetes > Actinomycetales > Micrococcaceae > Arthrobacter. The sequence goes on along the minus strand of NZ_PJIL01000003.1, from coordinate 83,237 downwards.
TTGCTGGTTCATGGTTTCCTGGGACAGAAACTCCAGCACGGGAAGAGCCTCGGGGTAGCTGAGGTTCTGGAGCTTCTGGGCGTTCTCCCCGATTCGGTTCGTTTCGTCGGTCAGTGCCGCGTTGCCAAAGTTCCAGCTCAGCAACTTGCGCATTTCGTCGCGTTCCGTCGTCGTATAGCCGTCGCCTGCCGGGTCTGCGAGACCAAGAGCGCCGGCCCAGCGGACCAAGCCGGTGGTCGAAGGAATCCGTTCCCAGAAGTTGCCTGACACAGGCATGTCGGCGGGTGCAGGAGCTTCGGCCGTGGCAGTCGTGGCAGCGGGTACCGTGGGGTCGATCCCGATAACCCCGGATACTTCTTCCGGGTATTTGTTGGCGTAGTGAAGAGTGGTGAAGCCTGCGATCGAGTGACCGACAAGGACGTAGGGAACATCGACGGCGAGTTTGGCGAGCACCTCATGCAGTTCCTCGGAGATGTTCTCGATGGTCCGCGGTCTGGCGGTCATATCGCTGAAGCCGTAGCCGAACCCCTCTACAACGACGACCCGGTATCCGGCCAATTCCCTGATCAGCGGGGCAAAGTCCAGCGCCGGCGCCGGCGTGCCCAATCCGCTGAGCAGCACCAGGGTCGGGCCGGTCTTTCCGGTTCGGGCGACGTTGATGGTCCCTTGGGCGATCTGGATTTTCTCCCCATACGGCACAGTATTGGGGCGTTCAACACTTTCCATGATGAGGTTGGCCGAGGTTGACCCAAGCACCAACCCGAGTATTGTCAGCGCGGCAATGCCCGTTGCCCGGAGTCGTCGCCTGCGTCGTTTCTGACGGGACTGTGTGTGATCGGGGAATGAACGGGTGCGGCGGGAGAAGCTGCGCAGCGGCATGGCGGAACTCCAAGGTAGAGACGTGACGGGCCGCTGAGCGGGCCATCTGGCATTAGGTTAGTCCCCCAACTTTTGGAACGATACTGCTGTTACTGACCATGGACGGGGAAGCCCGCATTTGTTGGGCAGGACAGGACGGCCGGCACCGTAGGGCAACGGTGCCGGCCGGGGGGAAAGCCTGGTGACGTCAGAGCCTGGCCAGCATGGCCCGCATTTCCTGTATTTCTGCTTCCTGTGCGGTCACGATGGCCTGGCCGAGTTTGACGGCCTCGGGGTTTTTCCCGGCAGTGCTTTCGTTTTTGACCAGGACGATGGCGCCTTCGTGGTGGACGATCATCTGGTTAAGGAAGAGCTTGGCCGCTTCGCTGCCGTCCATGCCGCCCGTGCCCTGGGTGGACATGTCATGGGCGTTGGGCTCCTGCATGGACTCGTTCCAGCTCTTGAGCCAGCCGGTCATCGTATCGATCTCCGGTCCCTGCGCGGCCTTGATCCTGGTGGCGAGGGCAGTCACGTCCGCGGGGATGTCTTTCTTGGCCAGCATCACGTCGCTCATCTCCACCGCCTGGGCGTGGTGGGGGATCATAATCCAGGCGAACATGACGTCGGCGGCGTTGTGATCCGCGGCAGACGCCGGAGTGCTCCTGGCCGGGGCGGCGCTGGAGCTGCCGTGATCCATGTTTGGCATGGACGTGCCGGAGGAACCGGGTCCGGTTCCGGTGGTGCAGCCGGCCAGCGCGATTGCCGCAGCGATCGCGGTGGCGGAAAGGGGCAGAAACTTCTTGATCATGAAAAACCGTTCCTTCGAAAAATATCAGGGGGCCGCAAGGCACCGCCGGGGGAGAGTGTGCATCATTTGGATGCGGGGGACGCGCCGGGATTGGGGCGTGTGGTCGTGCGCGCTTCGAATCCTCAGGGCGCTCCGGTTTACGTCCGACTGATGGACAACTCACCCGGCGACGGGCTTCCGGGAAGGTAGGAATATCGCGGCGGGAGCGAGCCTGGGGGATCGGCGGCGGGAACGGCACCGAACATCGTGGTGCCGGGGAGCGGTGCGGTCAGGGAGCCGGCCGTTGCTGACAGTGTGCAGCACGCCGTCGTGGCCTGGATGCTGTGGCAGTTGCCGGGGCATGGATCCGAGGGTTGCCCGGTCGTGTCCTGGACGAACCCGGGGGCGCCGACGGCGGTGACCCGGACCCGGACGGTATTGTCTGTCGCGACAGTGCCGGCCACGACCTGGTCGCCGGGGGAGTGGGGCACCGTCTTGGACTCGCCGGTGATCATCGATTCATCGAACTCTGCCGCGCCGTCGACCACAATGCCGTCCGCCGGCATCCGGGCGCCGGAACGGACCAGGAGCGTGTCGCCGATCTGGAGTTCAGTGACGCCAACGGTTTCCGTGCCTGCTTCGGTGATGCGTTCGGCTTCGTCGGGCAGCAGTGCCGCGAGGGCATCGAGGGCTCCCCGGGCGGAGCCAAGGGCGCGCATTTCGATCCAGTGGCCCAGCAGCATGATGGCCACCAGCAGGGCCAGCTCCCACCAGAAGTCCAGGTCGAACCCTCCGATCCCCAGGCTGGTGACCCAGGAAGCGGCGAATGCGACGCTGATGGCCATGCCGATCAGCAGCATCATCCCCGGTTGCCGGGCTTTCAGCTCATGCAGTCCGCCCCGCAGGAACGGCATACCGCCGTAGACAAAGATCACCGTGCCCAGGACTGGCGGGATCCAGGCCGCGCCCGGAAACCCGGGCGGCATGTAGCCGAGCAGGCGCCCGAACATCGGGCTGAAATACACCACGGGCACTGAGAGCGCCAGCGTCAGCCAGAACCTGTTCTTGAACATCGCCGTGCTGTGCCCGGCGTGCTGGCCGTGGCTGTGCACCACGTGGTCATCATGTGGACCGCGGCCTGCCTCCTGATCGTGGTGGCCCGTGGTGGTTGTTGCGCCCTCAACGAGCTCGACGGCGGAGCCGTCCATGCCGTCCATGCCGTCCATTGAGGAAGCCAAGGGCAGTTCTTTCCGGGATTCTGTTCCGCACATGTCAGTTCCATTCCTGAAGAAGGGTTCGACGGGTGCTGTGGTTGAACGGCTGTGACGGCGGTGCAAAGCCGGATTATCTTCCCTCGGACAATGTTTTGGCTGGTCAGAGTTGGATGCCTCCGAAGGCCACGTTGGGCACGTTCGGAGGGAATTGACTGTGATTATGTGTGTACCGCAGGACTCCGGGGCTCGGGGGTTTGACGCTCGGACAACGAGCGGTCCCCTTATGGGCAAGGTGGTTGCGGGTTGTTCGGGACTTGCTTGTGCGTCTGTGTGAGTTCGTCACCGCACTTCGATGGCGCCCATCATGCCGAGGTCTTCGTGGTCCAGGATATGGCAGTGGTAGGCGGACCGTCCGCGGAAGTCATTGAAAGCCACCCTGACCTTCACGCGCCCGTTCGCGGGGACGTTCACGACGTCCCGCCAGACAGCGGTGGTCTTTGATTGGCCGTTTTCCTCGATGATTTGCATCGGCCAGACGTGGAGGTGGAATGGGTGGTCCATCGGGCTGGTGTTGGTCAGTGTCCATTCTTCGACGTTCCCGGCCGCAACGGTTGTGTCTGTTCTGGTCTCGTTGAATTCCCTGCCGTTGATAGTGAACCGCATCATGCCGCTGGCGCCCATGCCCATGCCTGCAGCCAGAACGATCTGTCGGCGGGCGGCGATTGCGGATGACGTTAGGTTCTCGGGCCCTTTGAGGGCGGGAACGGCGGCCAGGGGCGCGGCTTGTTCGCCTGATACGCGCAAGGTGGCCAGCGCGGTGCCGTCCGGCTGGGTCGGGTTCCGGGCTCCGGATCCCATCATTCCCGGCATGTTTCCCCGGTCGTGGTGGAAAGCGCGCAGGGCGGACTCGCCGGTTGTTGTGGTCACGAGGAGGTCTGCCCGGTTTCCGGGCGTGAGTAGCAGGTCATCCACCGTTTCCGGTTGCGGGTAGCGGCCGGAGTCCATGCCGAGGAGCTGCAGTTGCTGTCCGTCGAGCCTGAGCCGGAGGTAGCGGGCCACGCATGCGTTGATGATGCGCCATCTTTCCCGTTCTCCCGGGCGGGCCGTGAATTGTGGGTTGCTCTGTCCGTTGACGAGGATCAGTTGGCCTTCCCTGCCCATCATTCGTTCCATCGCAGGGACCGCCTGGATGTTCCCTAGGCCGTCCAGGGTGGTGTCGGAAACGACCAGGACCCGTTCCGTGCTCACCTCGATGGGGTCCGGGTCCTCGACGATGATCGCTCCGAAGAGGCCGGCGAAGATCTGGTCGGCGACCGTTCCGTGGTGGTGGGGGTGGTACCAGTACACGCCCGGGGGATGGTCCTCGGGGAGTGTGTATTCGTAGTCGAAAGTGCTCCCGGGTTCCACGGAGATGAAGACATTGTCGCCGTTGCCTTCGGGGGAAACGTGGAGGCCGTGCACGTGCAGGTTGGTGGGTTGGGCCAGGTTGTTGACGAGCTTGATCTTCAGGACGTCGCCGGCTTGTACGCGGAGTGTCGGACCGGGGATGCCCCCGTTGTAGCCAAGAGCGGCTGCTTGCTTCCCGGCCAGCAGTATCTGTCCGGGTGCGGCTTCGAGCCGGACCTGCAGCAGCCTGTCTGCGCTTCGCTGGTCCTGCGGCTGGACCAGCTTGGCCCCGGTAACTGGGTCTGGAGGGGATGACAGTGCCCAGATCATCCCGGTGGCGCCGGCCGCTGTTCCTGCAGCGCCCAGTCCGCCCAGAAGCAGTGCCTGTCGGCGGCTGATGGGCTGCACTACCGGCCCTCACCGAGCACTCTGAGCTGTTCGCGGTACTGGTCCGCTGTCAGCTCTCCTCTCGCGAAGCGTTCATCGAGGATCTCGCGGGCCCTGTTCCCTCCCGGGGTCTGGGGCGGCCCGGATCCGTCCGGGCCGCGCGGACCGTACCCGCTGCGGATGCCGCCGCCGGCGACCCTCACCGCCACCAGTACCAGGAGCGCGATTCCGATGAGCAGGAGGGGACCCCAGAGCCACATCCACCCCATGCCCTGTCCGTATCCCCACATCATGACCGGCGCCTTCCGCTTTGTTGTTAGTACTCTGATTCTTCGCGGGGCGTCGGCCAATGGGTAGAGTCCGAGGTCCCGGCCCAGGTCCGATCGGTGACCGGCCACTTTTCCGTGTCACTTCGGCCTTGGAGGGCAGGGCTTACACCTCGCCAAGCTCGGCGCAGTTCCTACCGGAGCCGCGCATTCACCCGGGTCCCCGGGAACCCGCGCGTGGAACGCTTTGTCGGGCGTTCAGTGTTCCCTTTTCACGGAGCCTGCTGACTTGTCCCGGAGGCGGCCCGCCGACCGTGACTGTCACGAATCCTGCCGGGGCCCGCCGCCGGCGGGTCTCCTTCCCGAAATTCCGGTGCTCCTCAAGCGTCAGGCCGAAAGCCCGAACGTACTCCGCGGCGCGCTTCCTGGCCGGGGGAGTGTTGTCGATCCCAAACGTGAGCGGCTCGCCCGCGAACTTCGCCGTTGCCCGGAGGTAGCGCATATTAGGTGTCGGCGATGCGATGACCCCGGCGTCAAAGTAGTCAAAGGAAATTACGCTGCCAGGGGCCGTCCGGGCGATCCGTTGGAGCGTTGACTCGACGGCGGCGCGGTCCAGGTACATGGTCACTGCCTCCCAGAGGAAGAACGTCGTCCCGGCGGAGTCGAAGCCGGCCTCGGCAAGCTTCTCGAACCAGTCCTCTGCCTGGAAATCGGCGGCCACGTAGGTGGCCTGGTTCGTTGGAAGCCCCGCGGTCTCCATCATCTTCAGCTTGAACGCCTGGGTCTCGGGCTGGTCGATCTCGAAGCACCGCACATGGTCCTCCGGGGACAATCTGTGGACGCGGGTGTCCATGCCGGCGCCAAGGATGACCAGCTGGTTGATGCCGGGGAGGTGCCGGGCGAGGGCGGCGTCGTAGAAGGTGGTCCGTGCGCTTTGCTGGTGTCGCATGGGGGGGTTCGCCCTCGTACGGATAGCGGTAGATCCGGGGAACGTAGCCGGTCAGGAAATGAGCCGCCATCGTCGGTGTGGTCTCCAGTGCGAAGCCGGCCCGGGAAACATTGGGCATGGCCATCATGAGCCGCGCAGCGGGTTCGTCCGCTCTGGCCCCTAAGCGGTGCTGCATGTATCGCGTGTAGAGCGAAGCGAACAGGTCGCCGACACACGCGTCTGCCGGCTGAAGACGAGCAGCTTAGGCACAGCCCACAAGTAACCGATTGTCCCCACCGGGATGAGCGCCATCTGGATCACGCGAAATAAGGCAGCCGATGCTGTTCCCCGCCTACGCCGCATCTCGCCCCGGTTCCTCTTCTGCGCCCGCCCCTCATGCTCCTCGGGCGGGCAGCGGCCGTCAACACGCTTCGTGTGCTGCCCGTTGCCAACTCGATCCGGGGCTAGGCCGCCGACCCCGTTCTGAACCAGCGGGAGTGTGGCAGGTTTGGATGGCCCGGGAGGTCGGGTGAAGACGGTCCCGCCTCTTCTGGTTGTTCATGCCTCCCGAACCGACGGCGTGCGCGGGATTGGTGAGCTGTCGTCGCGCTCGAAGTCGGGTCGTGCAGCCCCCGCTATGCTCAGCCATCCACTTGCGCGGGCGGCGCCGAGGAAGGAAACTGCAGCAATGATGAGTGCCGGCTACTGGAAGAGTCATTACGTTCTTGACTCAGACCCGGAAGTGATCGATCGGAATCTGCATACATCGTTTTTCGTATCCGGCTCGGAGCGTTTTGAACTACTGACGTTCGAAAGGAGCAAGGATGCCCCCAATATTCTGGTCTCGCCAGGGTCAGCCGGCCACGCTCACGTGTTCGCGGAGCTGGGATACCAGATGCATCTGAGGGGCTACAACGTCTTCATCATGCCCAAGCACGGTGGGGCTACTGTCGGTGAGCTCGTGCGACGGCACGGTGATGCCGTTGAACGCATCTCGGGTACTTACAGCGACATGCTCGGGGTCTTTAGTGAAGGCCTCGGCGGGTTCGCGGTCTTCTATCTGGCTTTGTCCCATGGGCCGATCAAGAGCGCTGTGTATCAGAACTCCCCGGCAGTTCTGACCGAGGCACAGTTTCTCAGGGCGGTCTTAACAGGCAGAGGTGCCGCCCGACGACGAAAGCTGTTCCTTCCGGTACTGCGCATCCTGTCCAGGATTGCTCCTTGGGCCCCCGTACCCGTATCGCTCTACCTGGACTTCGAAGACCTGATAGACATGGAAGGGAACCGGGAGCGCGAGACACGTCTCGTGAAGGAAGGCTATCTAAGAGATCCTGGCTTCGACCGGTGGTACCCGCTTTCCGCGGTCATGTCCCTGGTTTCAACGGCGCCCTCTGGCCCTCTCTCTGCCCTGAAAGTACCCACGATGTTTCTGGTCCCCTCAAGGGGATGGACCGATCCGTCGTATCTGACGGACCTGTACCGCAGGCTTCCACCGATCAAGAAGAGGTTTGTGGAAGTCAACGGCGGAGTGTTCTGGATGTGTTCCCACCCAAAGGAAGCCGCCACAATCATCTGCGACTGGTTTGACGAGACGGTCTAGTTCCGCCGCAATCGTCGAGCTGAAGCGAATGGACTTGCTTCAACCTCGGCGGGCTGGGGTTGGCGTCAAGCATGGCCAGCAACACGGTAGGTGCATGATGCGCCTCCTGGTACCGGGTAATGGTGGGCGACCGCCCTTCCCGGCTATCACGGCTGCCCGGGACCCGTGATAGCCGGCCCGTCAGCCTCGTCAGGATGGAGACTACGCCCCGGTCTGCTAGCGAAGCACCAGCGTGGCCAATACGATGACAAAACCGAGAAGGAATAACAGAATGCGAAGGAAGACGCCGGTGTTTTCGGCGGCCCTAACCAGCGCAGGATCTGCCGGCCTCGGAAAATCGTAGAGAGCCGTGCCGATCCGCAGTTGGTAGCGCAGGACCTCCTCACGGAAGATGGACCACACTGCGGCGAGGACCATCATGGCAAAGCCCAGCTCCACCGTGATGCCGCTCCCGCCGGGGGAGGACGTGCCGATGCCATATGCGGCCGCAATATCAGGACCGCCCGCAGCCAGCACAACACAGCCGGCCAATACCCAGCGCTGCACCCCGATCCGCCTGCCCGCTGCCCTCCGGCCCGGACGGATGAAAGCAATCCAGAACCCGATGGCGGCGGCAACGACGGATCCCCCAAAGAGGAGCATGAACGGGTCACGCATCAGCGGTCAGGGAGCGTCGGCGGGCCCGAAGGTGGCTCCGCCGTCGGTGGAGACGACAATCCCGGCGGCGGTCGCGGCCCAGATCGACAGGTTCGCCTCCGGGCCCTTCACCGCGGCCATAGCCTGGACGGTGTCTTGGATTTGGCCTTTGCGGCTCCAGGTCGCACCGGCGTCCGCGGAGTAGTGGACGGTCCCGTCCGGTGCGACTCCGACGGCCTCCGTAGGGCCGGCAAACGCCGCGAACTGAATCACGGGTCCGGACCTCACCGCGCTCCAGGTTTTCCCGCTATCGGTGGAGCGTCGGATCCCCTGCGGGGTGGTGGCCAGGACGGTGTCGCCGGCTGGGCTTCCGGCGAGGACGGCCGGGACGAAATCCGTGGTCACTGTGTTCCAGGTTTTTCCGTCCGGGCTGGTGCGCAGTGTGCCGTCGAAGCCGACGATTCCGGATTTGGTGGCGGTGAGCGCGTGGAAGTCGGATTCGCGTTGCCGGGAGAGCTGTTCCCAGGTTTTCCCGCCGTCGGTGGATCTGATCAGCCCGAGCGGGTTGGGCAGGTCGGAGTCCGCGCCGGGGTGTCCGGAAGCGTAGAGGACGCCGTGGTCGGTGCCGCCGGTGAAGCCCATCAGGTCGTTGGTGGCCCCGATTTTGGCAGCGGGCTGATTCGTCATGTCGAACAGGCCGTCGTGGGTGGACAGGAGCACCTGGCCGGTTTTGCTGCTGACGCTCAGGCCGTGAATGTGGGCGTCGGGCATGGTGCTGCCGGTGCTGCTGGCCGGGGCGGGTCCTGCCGGGACGGAGGCCGGACTGCATGCTGACAGGGCAAAGATGAGGCCGGTACTGGCTGCCAAGGCAGCTGTGGTGGCGCGGACCCGGGGACGGGAGTGGATGGGCATGGGGGCTCCAGGGATTCAGATTGTGAAATGGCAGGGATGGCGCCGGCCCGTGAGGGCCGGCGCCGGAGGACACCGGTTGTTAGAGGGTGGCCAGCAGGTCCTGCATTTCCTTGATTTCAGCTTCCTGGGCGGTCACGATCTTTTTGCTGAGTTCGATTGCGTCGGCGTTCTTTCCCTGCGACGTTTCGGTCTTGGCCATCATCACGGCGCCCTGGTGGTGGGCAATCATCTGCTTCAGGAAGAGCTTGGCCGCTTCGGTGCCCTGGGCCGCTTCGAGCTGCTTCAGGTCATCCTCGCCCATCATGCCGTCCCTGGTGTGGCCGGTACCCATGGTCGCGGATTCGTTCCAGCTCTTGAGCCAGCCGGTCATCGTTTCGATCTCGGGTGCCTGGGCCGCCTTGATCCTGGTGGCCAGATCGGTCACTGCTGCCGGGATGTCCTTCTTCTGGAGCATCATCTCGCTCATCTCCACGGCTTGTTCGTGGTGCGGGATCATTCCCTGGGCGAACATGGTGTCGGCCGCGTTGTGTTCGGTCGAGGCCGGTGCGCTGCTGGACATCATCCCGGGGCCCTGGCCCATTCCCGGCATGGAGCTGGCGGAGGAAGCGGGGCTGCTGGAGGTGGCGGATGGTGTGGAGGTGCCGGTTGAGCAGCCGGCAAGGGCGAGTGCCGCAGCGATGGCGGTCGCGGAAAGGGTCAGAAACTTCGTGTTCATCATGGCTGTTTAAGTCCTTCAAGACATTAGTGGGCGCGTGGGCGCCAGGGGAGTGTGTGCATCAGTGATGCGCCCGTCTCAGAAGCGAGTCAGGCAGAAACAGGCGCCGGACAGGTCACAGCGCGGGGCCCCTGTTTCACGTTCTGCTGATGCAGAGCTCGCCCGGTGAAGGACTGCCCGGACGGTAGGACCACTGCGCGCTGATCGCGATGAGGTTTCCGGTGGTGATGTTTCGGCCGATGATGCCGGTGCCTGGCAGCGGCGCGGCCAGGGAGCCGGTCTTGGCTGACGGGGTACAGGACCCGGTCATGGCCTGCATGCCGGTGCAGCTACCCGACTCGGTGCACTGCGCGGTCCGCGTGCTCTCATCACCTTGAGCCGCCGGCATGGCCGGGGCAGAAGCCGGCCCGGGAGCATGATCTCCGCTGTGGCCGGAATCGGATGACTCGTGATGGGCGTTGACAGTGGCCGCCGCCATGGCCGGGGAGTGCAGGGCATGCGTGGCAGTCATGACGTGCATGCCGAAAATCCCGGCAATCAGGGCCAGGACGGTGGCGAACAGGCCCGCACGGCGAAGGAACGCAATCGCGGCGGTGTGTGCCGGTGCGGTCATGACGGTCCTCCTCCCTTCCGTTGCGGACATTCTGTTCAAAGACTACCGGCCGTGGCGGCCACTCTCCGATACAACGATCCTGCGCCGGATTCCGTTTCCCCACGCCGCCCACCGGTCCAGGTGACCGGGCCGGGATCTTCGGCCCTTGCGGTCAAATCCATACGGGGACGACACTATGGGCAACACATGTAAAGAACCTGGCGGAGGGCGGCGCTCATGGGCGGCGAAACAGGATTCAGGATCGTGGCCCGGGGTGGACGGTTCGGCCCCCTCCCGCCTCGCACTGGAATGGGCGGTCACGGAGGCGCGGCTGCGCCACGGCCAGGTCAGGGCCGTGACCGCGTGGGAGTTCCTCCCGTCACGGTCGGGATGGAAGGCCCGATCCGGGACCCGGATGTCTTCCCTCAGACCGCACGACGCCTCCAGAACGAGGCCCTGAAGCGTGTGGACAGCGAGGGTGTGACGGTGACCGGTGACGTTGTTCAGGGCAGCGCGGCCGCCGTGCTCCTGCGGGCGGCCGAGAACGCGGACCTGCTGGTGGTGGGTTCCCGCGGTCTTGCGGATTTACCGGGTTGCTGCTCGGTTCCGTGTCGACGCAGGTCCTTCATCACTCGTCGTGTCCGGTGCTGGTGGTCCGGACCCGGTCCCGGACCGGCGACGAATGAGGTCTCCATTGACCCCCCAGGGGAACCTCTGCGCCGGAAGCAGCGGCCGTGACCGCTGACCACTCCTCCCATCTGCACCCAGTGCCCGGCCCCGACGGCGGGACGGTTCCGGCAGTGCGGACCGTCCGGGGCAGGCTCCACGCGCTGTGGCACACGGTGGTCGGCGCCGTGGGCCTGATCATGGGGCTCCTGCCGCATGTCCTGCACCACGTCGGGCTGCTCGCCGGGACCGCACTCGTGGCAGGATCCGGCGGCACCGCGCTGTTCGGGGCGCTGGGGCTCCTGGCGTCCATTCCCATGCTGGTCCGCCTTTACCGGCGGTTCGGCAGCTGGATTGCACCGGCGCTGGGACTGCTGGTCTTCGCCGCCATGTTCTCCCTGTCCGCGTTCGTCATCGGCCCGGCCATCAGCGGCACCGGAGGGGACGTGACTCCCGGCCCGGTACCCACCGTGGACCACACCGGCAACCACACCGGAGGCCACTGATCCCCGGGCCGGTCCCGGGCGCCGTGCTGACCGCGTCCGGCGGAGCGTGTGGAGGCTACTTCGCGCCGGCCAGGACATAGCCGGAGGAGCGCACGGCCTCAGCCAGCGCCTCCCGGTCCGCGGTGCCGGTAACGCTCAGCCGCGACATTCCGCCCGGGACCAGGTCCACCGCTGCCGACTTAACCCCGGGTACCCCGGACACGGCCTGTTCAACGGTCCGGACGCAGTGACCGCACGTCAGCCCTTCCAGGGAGTACTGCGCGGAGGATGCCGCAACCTCCGACCTGGCGGCGGCCGTCGCCGCAACACGCGTTTCGGCGGCGGGCGAGCAGCAGCTGCAGCCCTGCTGCGCCGTGGAGGCCAGGGGGAGCTGGGTTCGTGTTTCGAGTGTTCCGCACATGTCAGTTTTCCTTTGAAGCGAGGGATAGGAAAGAGCTGTTGCGGTTGAACGGCTGTAACGGCCCGGGCCTGGACAAACCACGTCACTGGCAACACACAAAGAATACCCCATGGGGGTATCTTGCGCAAGGGGTGGCTGGCCCGGGCGGCCTCGCCCGCCTCTACGTACTGCGGGCCGTTAGGCTCCACCTCTGGGGTACTACCGGGCGGGACACTCGGGGGTATGAGCAGCATCTCCGACCCGCAGCAGTTCCCGCCGCTGCGGCCGTCCCCGCCCTGGACGCAGGCCCTGACCGTCCTCATTGCCGGAGCCGCCGTGTACCTGATCTCCAACCACTGGCTGCATGTCCTGGACGCACTGCCCTACCTGTGGGTGGTGCTCATGATGGGCATGCACATGTTCATGCACGGCGGCCACGGGGGTCACGGCGGCGCCGGCCGGCCCGGGGTGGCGGGGAAGGGGCCGGACATGTCCACTGACTACAGCTATGACCTGTGGTGGCTGGTGATCCTCAATTCGGCGGTGTTTATCATCTTCGCGTTCATCTTCGTCCGGCCCAGGACGAAACTGGGCTGGCGGGCGCTGGGCGGATTTTCCGCGTTCGTCGTGGCGCCGTTCACCGAGATGTACGGCTTCCCGCTGACGATCTACCTGCTCTCGGGATGGCTGGGGAACCGGATACCGGGCCTGGACCTCCAGAACCACAACTCCGGTCATTTGTGGCAGGACCTCACCGGCTGGCAAGGGGATCCGCACCTGAGCCCGCTGCACCTTCTTAGCAACGTGCTGATCGCGGCAGGGTTCATCCTGCTCTACCGGTCCTGGCAGGTCCTCTTCGCGGCTCAACGGGACCACCGCGTGGCGACCACGGGACCCTACGGCACGGTGCGGCATCCCCAATACGCGGGTTTCCTGACCATCATGGCCGGGTTCCTGTTGCAGTGGCCCACGCTGCTGACCCTGCTGATGTTCCCGGTCCTGGTCATCGTCTACCTGCGCCTGGCCCGGAAGGAGCAACGCCTGATGGACGCCGAATTCGGCGCAGCCTATGCCGCCTACCGCCGGCAGGTCCCGGGGTTCGTCCCCCGGTTCGGACACCGCCCCGCCGTCACCGGGCAGAAACTGTAGGCAGAGATCTGTGAGGGCCGGGCGGCCGGACACGGCAGAGGGGATGGCTCCATGCTGTTCCTGGCGATAAAGAACCTGGTCCAGGAAAAGACCCGGCTGCTGATCAGCGTCGGCGGGGTGGCGTTCAGCGTGCTGCTGATCATGAGCATCCAGGGCCTGTACCAGGGCTGGAGCAACAAGATCGGCGAATACATCCGCACCGTGCCGGCAGACTACTGGATCACCCAGACCGGCGCGACGGACATGTTCCACACCCCGTCCGTGCTGCCCCTGACCGTCCGGGATTTTCTCACCGGTGTTCCAGGAGTCGCCAGCGCCAAACCGTTCAGCGGCCGCCGCGTCGCGTTTGCGCACAACGGAAAGGACATCAACGTCTACGTCATCGCCGACGACACGGAGATCAACGTCGGGGCCCCCGCACGGGTGGTCGAGGGCAAAGCCGTCCCGGACAAGGGCGAGATCATCATCGACCGGGTGGTCGGACGCAGCGAAAACATTCGGATCGGGGACACCATCCCTGTCGCCGGCAGGACGCTGAAAGTCGCCGGCTATTCCGAGGGCGGATACATCCTCAGCTTCTCCTTCGCATTCGCCACCAAGGAAGACGCCGAAAGCATCCTCCAGCTTCCGGGAGCCACCAACTTCTTCCTCGTCACGGTCAAAGACAGCACCGACGCAAATGAAGTCGCGTCCCGGATCGAAGCCGACCCGGCGGTGGATGCCATCACCAAGGACAGGTTCGTGGAAAACAATACGAACATCGTCCGGGACACTTTCCTGCCGATCATCCTGGTTCTGCTGCTGATCGGGATCGCCGTGGGCATGACCGTCATCGGCCTGACCATCTTCACCTCGACCATCGAAAAAGCACGCGAATACGGTGTCCTGAAGGCCATCGGGGTGAGCAACCGCCGGCTCTACACCGTAGTGGTGGAGCAGGCCGTCACCGCAGCCGTGCTCGGGTACATCGTCGGGGCGGACCTCGCCCTGGCCGTCAGCGCCGCCGCGGGAACCTTTGTTCCGGAGTTCATCACGGAAATCCGCTGGCTCGATGCGGCCTGGATTTTCGCCGTCACCCTGGCCATGGCCGTGGTGTCCTCGCTGCTGCCGGTCCGCCGGCTGGCCCGTATAGACCCTGCGGAAGTGTTCCGCGCATGAGCGTCGTCTCGGTCGAAGACGTGTCCAAGACCTTCGGGGCCGGACACACCGCAGTGACCGCCGTGGACCACGTATCCCTCAGCGTTGACGCCGGGGACATTGTGCTCGTGATGGGACCCTCCGGGTCCGGAAAAACGACCCTGCTGTCCATGATCGGCACCCTCATGTCCCCCACGACCGGCCGGATCCTCATCTCCTGGCAGGACACGTCCACCCTCGGACCCGCTCAACTGTCACGGCTGCGGCTGAAGGAATTCGGCTTCGTCTTCCAGACCTTCAATCTGCTGTCGGCCCTGACCGCGGAGGAAAACGTCATGATGCCCCTCGTCACGGCCGGAGTGCCCCGGAAAGAGGCCCGCGCCAAGGCCCGGATGGCGCTGGAGCAGCTCCAGCTCGGACACCGGCTGCGGAACCTGCCCCGGGACCTCTCCGGCGGAGAGAAACAACGCGTGGCCATCGCCCGGTCCCTGGCCAACGACCCCCGGCTGATCCTCGCCGACGAACCCACCGCCAACCTGGATGCGAAGACCGGCCAGGACGTGACCCTTCTCCTGTGTGAAACGGCCTGCCGGGAAAACCGGGCGGTCATCATCGTCAGCCATGACCAGCGGCTCCGGACGGCCGCCAAACGGGTCATTACCGTCGAGGACGGACGACTCACAGCCGAAGAACCCGGGGAACACAACCTGAACTGCCGCATGCACCCCGGAACGGCACCGTCATGAAAATGACTGACGACGAACTGCTCGCGGCAATGGCCGACCCGGCCGAATACACGGTCCGGTTGGAACGGATCAGCGCCGAAATCGACGCCGGATTCGGCCTGCTCTCCGCTCGGGTGGGCAAGGCAGTCGCTGTGTTCGGATCGGCACGCCCCGGGTCCGGGGATCCCCGCTACGCGGTGGCCCGGACGATGGGGGCACGGTTCCGCCCGGAAACTCATGTTCGTCCGGTACGCCTCGGCCTTCGTCGTCCTTCCCGGCGGGTTCGGAACCCTGGATGAACTCTTCGAAGCCCTGCCCCTCGTCCAGACCAGAAAAATCCATGAGTTCCCCGTGGTCCTGATCGGAACCGGGCACTGGGCCGGGCTCATGGCCTGGATCCGGGAGCGGCTCCAGGACCAGGGATTCATCGCCCCCGATGACATCCGCCTGCTGCGGAGCACCGATGACATCGACGAAGCCGTCGAACTGATCCAGCAGTGCCACCTGCGCCAGCTCGGCCCCTGATCCCGGACGCGCGATGAACGGGCCAGCCGCGGGAGAGGGCAGGGGAGCACCCGCCCCGGGACCATGCTCTGGATCACCGCCCCATGGGGCCTGTGTTTTCTAGCCATCAGACTGGGCCTGCAGGACGCACTGGTCCTGTGGTTCGCGGCCCTGAGGGCACTGATCGCGGCAGCAGCACTGCTGTTGCTCTGCCTGGTTCGGCGCAGGGGCCTGCCCCGGGGGCGGCGGACCTGGGCGCTGATCACGCTGATGGGGGTTACGAATGTCACGGTTGCCTTCGCCGCAATGTTTGCCGGGACCGCCGTGATGGCCATCGGCGCCGGAGCGGACAGAAGCCACGCACTCCCGACTGGACCTCCTGACTGCCTGGACGCTGCTCGTGCCCGTCATTGGCATCGGCGTCTCCCTGTTCCTTCCCGGGGAACGGCCACCCCCGGTGGCAGCGGCCGGCACCGGTCTGGTCCTGACCTCCCTCTGGCTTGTGCTCCGCCAACCCCGCCGCGGAACAGGGAAGAGCAGAGGGACCAAAGACTCTGACGCCACGCACCGCCCGGGACGATAGTGAACGCAGAGGCACTGGTACATCCGTGCGCAGGGAGGAAACAGCGATGATGTATTGGGACGGCAACATGGGCGTCTGGGGCTACATCGTGATGGGGGTCAGCTTTGTCCTGTTCTGGGGCGCCATCATCACCGCCATCATCCTCTTCGCCCGCGCCATGGGAGCAAGAGGCCCCCGGTACGAGCCCGGCGCACCGGGTCCGGGCATCGCAGACAATCTGCTCGCCGAACGGTTTGCCCGCGGCGAAATCGATGAGAGCGAATACACCGCCCGCCTCACTGTCCTTCGACGCGCCCGCGGAGAACGGTGAACCGACATGGCGCACCCGCCTTGACGTATACCCCTAGGGGGTATACGTTCGGGGTAACCGGAAAACGACGTCTCAGGCGGGAGCCTCTACGCAGTGAAGGTCCGACAGCGGGTGAATCTCCCCGTTGCCCTCCACGGACACCCCTGCGAAAGGACGCACGATGACCACTGACCCGAAGCCCGCCGCCGGCGGAGCAGTGACCACGCCTCTGAAAAGCACTGTCGTGGAAGTGCGCGGCCTGCACTGGGCCACCTCCAAGACGGTCGTGGAACACGTGCTGCTGCAGCGGCCCGGAGTCGCCACCGTCGACGCAAATCCGGTCGCCCAGACCGCCACCGTGAGCTTTGACCCGTCCGTGACCTCGGTGGAGCAGATATCCGGGTGGATCCGGGACTGCGGATACCACTGCCGGGGCGAATCGGTCCCCGACCACGTCTGCTACCCGATGGACGAAACCACGCGCACGCCCGGGATGACGCATGACACCGCCACGAAGACCGGTGCCGGCCACCCGCCGTCCGGACACATCCACCCCGCCGCGGCCCAGCCAATGGAGCATATGCATCCAATCGAGGGTGACCACCCGGGCATGCAAGCCGGTCATGCGCCGGAAACGGCGAAAACGCACACCGGGCATGTCCATCCGCCGGCGGACAGCCATGACGGCCATGCCCCCGGCCCGCACGGTGAGATGCCCCGGACCCCGCAGGACATGATGGGCCACGGCGGACACCATACCGGAATGTCGATGGATGACATGGTCAAGGACATGCGCAACCGGTTCCTGGTCGCCGCGGTCCTCTCCATCGGCGTGACCCTGTGGTCGCCGATGGGCCGCGACATGTTCGGCTTCACCGCCCCGACGCCGTTCGGTCTCCGCGACGACGTTATGGCCCTGATCCTGTCGCTGCCGGTCATCTTCTACTCTGCCTGGATTTTCTTCGACGGCGCCTACCGGGCGCTGAAGGCCCGCACCCTGGACATGATGGTCCTGGTCGCGATCGCCGTGGGCACCGGGTGGCTCTACAGTGTCTGGGTGACCCTCACCGGCGGCGGTGAAGTGTTCTACGAGGCTGCCACCGTCCTTGCCTCCTTCGTGCTGCTGGGCCACTGGTTCGAGATGCGCGCACGGGGCGGGGCGAACGAGGCCATCCGTACGCTGCTCGAGCTTGCGCCGCCGGTCGCGGTCGTGATCCGAGACGGCGACACCGTGGAGATCCCCACCTCCGACGTCCTGACCGGGGACCTACTGCTGATCCGGCCGGGATCGAAAATCCCTGTTGACGGGGAGGTCGAGGACGGCCAGTCGGAGGTCGATGAGTCCATGGTCACGGGCGAGAGCCTTCCGGTGACCAAGACGATCGGCTCGGAAGTGATCGGCGCGTCCATCAACACCACCGGCACGATGCGTGTCCGGGCCACCAAGGTCGGAGCCGACACCGCCCTGGCCCAGATCGTCGCCCTCGTCCAGGAAGCCCAGAACTCCAAGGCTCCGGGCCAGCGGCTGGCCGACCGGGCCGCGTTCTGGCTGGTCCTGGTCGCCCTGATCGGCGGAACCGTGACGTTCGCCGCCTGGCTCGCCCTCGGCGCCGGCGTCCAGGCCGCCCTGCTGTTCGCCATCACCGTCGTCGTGATCACCTGCCCCGATGCGTTGGGGCTTGCCACGCCGACGGCCATCATGGTCGGAACCGGACTCGGTGCCAAGCGCGGCGTCCTGTTCAAGAACGCCACCGCCCTGGAAGTCTCTGCCCGGATAGACACCGTCGTGATGGACAAGACCGGCACCCTGACCAAGGGCGAACCTGAAGTGACCGACGTCGTCGTTGACGGAATAAGCGAAAACGAACTCCTGACGCTGGTCGCTGCGGTGGAGCAGGAATCTGAACACCCCCTCGCCGCGGCCGTGGTCCGACACGCCCGGGAGCGCGGGGCACCCGCGCTGGCGGCCTCGGATTTCCTCAATGTTCCCGGTCACGGGGCCGGAGCGACCGTGGACGGGCACCGGGTGCTGGTCGGCAACCGCAAACTCATGGCCGACGAAGGCATCGACCTTGGACCGCTGGCCGCGGTGCGCGACGAACTTGCAGCCACCGGACGGACTGCCGTGCTCGTCGCTGTGGACGGCCGGGCCGCGGCGGTGATCGCGTTGGCGGACGCCGCGAGGGAAACCGCGGCCGCCGCCGTCGCGGCCCTGCACGAAGCCGGGATCGAAGTCGTCATGCTCACCGGAGACAACGAAGCGACCGCCCAAAGGATCGCCGGCCAGCTGGGCATCGACACCGTCATCGCCGAAGTGCTCCCCGGAGACAAATCAGCGAAGATCGCCGAACTGCAGCAGCGCGGAAGGGTGGCCATGGTCGGCGACGGCGTCAACGACGCTCCGGCGCTGGCCCAGGCCGACCTCGGCATCGCGATCGGCGCCGGCACCGATGTGGCCATCGAAACGGCCGACGTCGTCCTGATGCGTTCGGACCCGCTGGATGTGCCCATCGCCCTGCGGATCGGCAAAGGCACCCTGCGGAAGATGCGCCAGAACCTGGGCTGGGCCGTGGGGTACAACGCGATAGCGCTGCCCATCGCAGCCGGGGTCTTCGCGTTCGCCGGGATCGTCCTCAGCCCGGAGATCGCGGCCCTCTCGATGTCCGGGTCCAGCTTCCTGGTCGCCGTCAACGCCCTCCTACTTAAGAGGCTGCGGCTGCCCCGGCCGGAAACGCCCGAGGCCACCACGGCGCGCGCTTCCCGGCCGCTTGCCCCGGCCGGGACCCGCTAGGCCCCCACCATGGACCTCCGCCTCATCTCCCGGGTGCTGTTCCTGCGGGCCGCATGGCGGAGAAGGGACCACTGGGACGCCGCGCGGATCACCGCCCACCAGGAACACGCCCTGCAGGAGCTGCGCCGGGCAGCCTACGCAGGATCGGAGTTCTATCGGCGCCATCACGCCGGGCTGCACGACGCTCCCCTGAACCGGCTGCCGCCCGTGACGAAGGCGGACCTGATGGACCACTTCGACGAGGCCGTCACCACACCGGACCTGAGGCTGGAGGATCTGGAGAACCACCTGCGGGCCCTGACGGAGAGCGGAGGAGACCCGGGGGTGCCGTGGAAAGGCCGGTGGTGGGCTGCGGCAACGGCCGGGACCACGGGCCGGCGCGGAACTTTCGTCTGGAACCGTTCGGAATGGGGGACCGTCCTGGCGTCCTACGCCCGCGCGAACGACTGGGCCGGGATCTCCGCCGGGCTGACCCGACCGCTGAAAATGGCCCTGGTGAGCTCCCGCGTCCCCACACACCAGTCCGCCGTCGTCGGTGCATCCCTGCGCTCCGGACTTGTCCCCGCCCTCCGCCTGGACGTCACCGCGCCCATGGATGAGACGGTCGCCGCGCTGAACCGCTTCCAGCCCAGAATATTGGTCGGCTACGCCTCAGCACTCAAACCCCTCGCGGCAGAGCAGCGCGCCGGACGTCTGCACATCTCACCGCAGGGTGTGATGTCCGCCTCCGAAGTGCTAAGCCCGCACACCGCCTCGGAACTGGAGGCGGCCTGGGGAAGCGCCCCCTACGATGTCTACGCCGCCACCGAAACGGCCGGGATCGCCTCCCCCTGCACCTACCGCAACCGCCATGTCTACGAGGACCTGCTGATCATCGAACCCGTGGACCAGGCCGGGAACCCCGTGCCCGCCGGGACAACAGGGGCAAAGCTCCT
The DNA here is from genome assembly GCF_002929335.1 of Arthrobacter sp. Y81. Lineage (GTDB taxonomy): Bacteria > Actinomycetota > Actinomycetes > Actinomycetales > Micrococcaceae > Arthrobacter. The sequence continues at coordinate 63,292 of NZ_PJIL01000003.1, read as the reverse complement.
GGTGACCGTCCTGTTCTCCCGGACCCTCCCGCTGATCCGCTACGAAATGTCCGACACAGTGAGGCTGGGCGCACGGGGCTGCCCATGCGGGCGCTCCTTCACCCTTCTGGAGGACATCGAAGGGCGCATCGAAGACGTCCTGCAGCTGCCAGGCAAGGCAGGCAAAATATATGTCCATCCGATCGTGTTCCACCACGTACTCGATGAAGCCGGGAGTGCGGGGTGGCAGGTCATCCAGGAGCCGTCCGGGCTTCGCGTGCTCCTGGCGGGCCTCGTACCAGGGGTATCCATCGAGGGAGTCCGCGCCGCTGTGATCAGCGCGCTCAATGAGGCCGGCGTCGTGGAAACGCGGGTTGATGTTTACCTGACCGATCACCTCGAACGGACAGCCCTGGGCAAGGCGCCGTTCGTACGAGGGCTGGCCGCACCGCACTAGGCGATTTGTTGGACAGCTAGGACTGTTGCCGGCGGTTCAGCCGAGTCATGAGTGAACGGTTCACCGTGTGCGCGGCGTGGATGTCAGCCGATAACGACGTGATTCTCTTTTCCAGCTCGGCAATCTTTCGGAGCGCGCAGCTGGCCTGTTCCGAGAGGATGGTGTTTTGGGACGTCAACTCCTGGACGCGGAGGCGCTGGGATTGGGTATCCGTGCCGTCGATTTCATCTCCGAGCAGCTCGGAGATGCGGCGCTGCTGGCTCCGTATCTGGTGGCGGAGCCGCTGGTTTTCCTGTCGCAGCAGATCACGTTCGACATGCAGCGAAGCAGTAGCGGAACCTTCCGCCGCTCCTCCTCTCGCCCTGTCCCCGGACGAGGCCCTGTTTTGTGCTTTCCGGACTTCGGTTAACGGTGGTTCCTGACGGACCAGCCAAGGGCTGACCCGCGCCCGGCGCGCAACTTCGGCGATGGTGATGGGAGTGTGAATGCGTTCGAGTGCCTCGATGGCAGAGAGGACGGCTTGCCTTTTGGTCCTGCTGTCTTTTTTCCTTTGCAGCAGCATGGCTGCTGTCTTGGGCTGCGGCGAGGGGGTCACTGCCCCTCCTCCGGGGGGAGATCATCAAGCCTTGTCTCCTGTGCCCGGACAAGGGTTCGAAGGAATCGATCTCACTCTTGGTGTCCGTGATCAGCGACGGACGGAACTTCTGGGCGAGCTGCCGGGCGCGGTGTTCCAGGTGCAGGACGTCAACTACTTGAGCTGCCAGAATTTCGAGGCCGCGGAGTTGTTCGTCACTGATCCGGCCGGTTTCGCGGGAACCGGCGCACAACGTGCCCAGGACAAACCCGTCATCCGTTATCAGCGGTATGGACGCGTAAAACCTGACCCGGCCACGCCGGCCGTCAACGTAGGGGTTGCCGCTGTACCGGGGGTCAAGGGAGGCGTCTTCGAGAACGGTCGGTGACCCGCTGAGAAATCCGACCGCGCACATCGAGTCTTCGCGGGCACACATGTGCGGGTCAATGCCTGCTGTCGCGACCTGATACTGCAGATCCTCGGTGATGATGTTGATCGCCGTCACGGGCTGCCCGCAGACTGTCCGGGCCAGCTCCACCAGGTTTTGCAACCTTCCGATGGAATCGGGACCACAATTCGCGCGTCCGGCCCCGAAGGGATTGGAAGCCCGGCCCCTGCAAGTACTGCGTCCCGTACTATTTCGTTCACCGTTATGGCTGTGAGCCCGGGCGCCAGGAACCGAAGTCGGCCGCGCCGGCCGTGTCCAGGCGTTTCATGCTGCAGTCCCCATGGCTCCAGCATCGCAGATTCTCGCAGGCCACTAAACCAGATCCGCGATTTTGGCCGGTGTCCAAACGTAGGTCGGGTCCCTGTCCCTGTCCCTAATGGCTGGATGGCATGTTCACGCGCACTGGCGGGCGATGGCCAGCGTCTGGGCGATGACGTCGACCCGTTCGTCCACGGTGGCGTGCGGCGGGGCAGCGACTTTGATGCCGCGGACGCCCGTTCGATGGTCCGTCCCGGCGGCCGCCAGGCAGTCCCTGATGCTGTCAGCGGTCATCAACGAGGCGGGTTCGAGGACCCCGGACAAAGCGTAGGCGCGGGGTTCACTCCCGCCGGTTTGGGGCGGAGCAGGCGGCACGTGTACGTCTGCCCAGGCGGGCCCGAACCGGGTCTCGGCGTCGGAGCAGCCTGACAGGACGAGGCCGCCGAGCAGGCCAGCCTGTCGGAGGAACCTGATGTGTTCGACGGCGGCGCCGGCTCTCCGCTGTTCAATGACCGAACGGCCCCAATTGATGCCCAGCTTCACGGAGCGCCCGGTCAGATCGTTGGCCCGGCTGACGGCTTCGACCTCAGCTTCCAGTGTCATGAACCCCTTGGCAAAAGGCCGGCCGGGAGTGAAGGCGTCGCAGTGTTCAAGGACGATTTGTACGCCCTGCCAGTCCCAGGCCGAGATCTCCGTGAGCGAGTCTGTCAGCGCCGACACAGAGGTCCGGCCGCCGTCCGCGACTGGGGCCGCATGAAGTTCCAGGACTCGAACTCCGGACCCGCCGGTATGGGCGCTGAGCCGGTGTGCGGCGTCGAGCGCCTCGCCTGCGAACTCCACGGCGGCTTTGCGCCCCGCGGCGGACGTCGAGCCAAGGCCGAAGGCCGGGTCGGCTTGGAGCCGGGCCGCCGTTCCGGGAATCGTAGTCACGATATATTCGGCAGTGGCGGGAAGCTGCTGCAGGAACCACGGTTCATCGTTTTTGTGGAGCGCGCCGGTGAACGGTATTTCCAGCCCGGCGACACCGTCCAGCGCGAGCACGTCTGCCAGGAACTTGCCTTCGGAGGCCGGGTTCCAGCCCTGCAGGCTGGGGGCGGCGGCATAGGCTCCCACGAAGAATTTTGTGCCGCTGGGGTGCTGGGGTTCATTCATACTGGCTTCGCCTCTGGTTGGGGTGTGGCTCGTGGCTAACGGCAGGCAGCCTCTGTTTTTGCAGATGGCGAAAGAGACTCCACGTCTTCGCCGGGAGCAGGCAGGCCGGTAATTCGGAGGTCAGCGGCTGACAGGTTCCTTCGTGTCGAGCAGGGTGAGTTCATGGCGGCGGGGGAAGCCTTCCCAGTCACCTGGCACGAGGCAGGCGAACGCGCCGGTGGCCGCTGCTGTCCGCAGCCTTTCTTCGGGGCCCCGGCCAGTGACGTATTCGGCAAGGTAACCGGCGACGAACGCGTCGCCGGCACCGACGGTGTCCACAGCAGCAACACTGACTGCATCCTGGCGGAGGACCTGACGGTCGATCAGGGCGAGGGCGCCGTCCGCGCCGAGCTTGATGACAGCCTGGCTTGGACCCAGGTCAGCTATGCGTCGGGCAAGGTCCTCGGGTTCGCCGGTCCCGACTGCAATCGCGGCTTCGTCGTCGCCCGCGAACACAATGTCCGCGAGCGGGATGAGATCCCGGTAGACGCCTGCGGCGCCTTCCCGCGACCAGAGATTGGCCCGGAAATTGAGGTCGAAGGAGACCGGCACGCCGGCTGCCTTGGCCGCGGCGATGGCATAGCTGATGGTTGACTCGGCTTGCCTGGACAGCGCCGGAGTGATTCCGCTGATGTGCAACAGTGCTGCCTGGGAGATGAGCAGTTCGTCGACGTCCCCTGGAGCGATCCTGGAGCCGGCGCTGCCGGCACGGTAGTAGCTGACCCGCTGGGTGGCCGGTGTCCGGCGTTCCTTGATCATCAGTCCTGTTGAGGCTGTGGGGTCGACCGCGATGCGGACGTCCACGCCTTCTGCCCTGATTTCGCGCTCAACAAGCTGGCCCAGGGAGTCGGCCCCCACGCGTCCGCACCATACGGACTGCACACCAAGCCGTTGCAGACCGATGGCGACGTTGGACTCGGAGCCGCCAATCCCCAGGCTCATGGTGGAGGCGTGGGCCAGAGGGCCGACCTGATCGGCACGCATCAGGGCCATGGTTTCGCCGAATGTCAGGACGTACGGTGCAGGGGAGCCGCTCACCGTTTCGCGCCCATCTGGTCTGTGGTCTGGTCGACCAGCTCACGGACACGCCGTGCCCTGGCCGTGAGTTCCCGCAGGTCCCCACCCTTGAAGGCGTCGCCAAGGAGCGGACCGCCGAGGCTCACGGCGAGGGCTCCCGCCCTGATCCATCCCGGTACATCCTCTATGTCCACCCCGCCGGAGGGGATGACCTGAATGTCCGGGAACGGGCCGCGCAGCTGGCCAACGTAACCGGAGCCGACCACGGATGCCGGGAAGACCTTCACTGCGGTTGCGCCGAGTTTCCAGCCGGCATGCAGTTCCGTGGGGGTGAGACCGCCGGGATACACGGCCACGCCCCGCCGGATGCATGCCGCGATGATGCCGGGGTCCGTCACCGGTGTGACGATGTAGGCTGCGCCGAGGTCCAGTGCCGTTTCTGCTTCGTCCGCAGCAGTCACGGTTCCGACGCCGATTTCCAGGCTGTCGCCAAAGTGTTCCTGGAGGCGGGGGAGTTCGTCGAACACGCCCGGTGTGCTCAGCGTCAGTTCGATGCTGAGCACACCGCCCTGCTGCAGTGATTCGATGACCGGGGCATACTCCCTGGCGTGCGTGGCCCGGAGGACAGCTACCACTCTCGTGTCGCGGAGGATGGAGGACGGTGCCGGGCGGGAAATGGTTGCCTGGTGTTCGAGGCGCAGCATGGGTTCCTTCTTCGGAGGTGGTTGGGCCGGAGGGCTTTACTTGGCGTGGCGGGCGTCGGCCAGCCCGGCGTCGGCTAACTCGGCGTCGGCGGGCGCCGGCCCGTTGCCGTGCCGGCGGGCATCCTCCGGATCCGTGAGGTCGCGGTTGAGGGTTTCGGGCGAGAGCCGGGTTGCTATGAAGCTGACGAGCATGACCAGGGACATGTAGATGGCCACCGGGACCCACGAGTTGCTGAAGACTGCCAGGAGGCCTGCGCAGACCATCGGTGCGATGCCGCCGCCGATGATGGAGGAGAATTCACGGCCCAGCGTGACTCCGGCGTAGCGGTAACGGCTGCCGAAAATCTCCGGGAAGTAGCTCATGTGCACGCCGACGACTCCCTGGCAGGCGAGCATGAATCCCACAATGATCACGAGCATGATGGCAATGGGTGAACCGGTGGTGAGGAGCATAAAGGCCGGGGCCGGAAAGAGGACCAGTGCGCCGGTGATGATGGAAACCACCCGGCGTCGTCCGATCTTGTCCGAGAGCATCCCGAAGCCGACTGCGGCAGCGCCTCCGCAGAGAGCTCCGATCAGGAGCACCTGCGGGATGAACTTGGGGTCCGTGCCGACAACAGTGATCAGGTACGAGGCCATGAATACCTGGATGGTGTAGGACTGGGTGCTAACGCCGAAGTTCATCAGGATGACGCGCAGGACGTTGGCCTTGCCGAATTTCGCGACTTCGCGGAGCGGTGCGGGCGGTTCGGTGCGGGCCTGCTTGATTTCTTCGAACACCGGGGATTCATCCAGCTTGCGGCGGATGACCAGTGCGGCGATGGTCACGAAGATGCTGGACAGGAAGACGAGCCTCCAGCCCCAGGTCATCATGTCGTTGGGAGCCAGGGCCTGGGCGCCGATCCAGACCAGGGCGCCGAGCGCGGTTCCCGCGGCGGCACCGACCATGATCAGGGAGGCGAGCTTGCCGCGGGTACCGGGCGCAGCCGATTCCGTCAGCAGGGTGGCACCGCCGGACTGCTCGGCGCCGGCGCCGAAGCCCTGGGCTGCGCGGCAGACACAGAGCAGGAGCGGGGCGAGGACGCCCACCTGTTCGAAGGTCGGCAGCAGGCCGATGACGAGGGTGGCGCCGCCCATCAGCAGCAGGGTGGTGACAAGGATCCACTTGCGGCCGAGCCGGTCACCGAAGTGGGAGAAGAAGATTCCGCCGAGCGGACGGAACAGGAACCCGACGGCGAAGGTGCTGAAGCTGGCCAGCAGGGCGGCCGCGGGTGAAATGTTCGGGAAGAACAGGTGGCTGAAGACCAGCGCGGAGGCAGTGCCGTAAATGACGAAGTCGTAGAGTTCAAGCGTGGTGCCGATGAGGCCTGCCAGGGCCGCCTTCCGGACCTTTTTCTGGTCTACCGCCGTGGCGTGGGGATGTTCTGTGGTCATTTCCATACTCCTTTGAATGGATGTCCTGCATGGACGGTCTAAAGCTCCGCCGGTGCGGGAATGAATCAGTAGCTGATGAGGACCTTGAGGTTGGTGGGGTCCGTGACCGGGGCCGTGAGGGCGGTCGCGGCATCGGCGAGGGGGTACGTGCTGGTGATGATGGACCGCAGGTCCACCTTCCCGGATGAGGCGAGTCCGATCGCCGTCGGGAACGCATGCGCATAGCGGAAGGCAGTGACAAGGTCGATTTCGTAGCGCTGGAGGAAGCCGAGCGGGATTCCGTCCACGGTGGGCCGTGCCTGGCCCACTACCGTCGCCCGGGCTGCCGGCGCCAGGGTCTGAATGCCGTCAATGAGTGCCCTGCTGTTTCCGGAGCATTCGATCAGCCGGTCCATTCCGGTCAAGTCGAGCGCCATTGCCGCCGTATTGATGGTGCGGGTGGCTCCAAACTGCGCGGCGACGGCCAGGCGGTCGTCGTTGACGTCGGTCACGATGACCTCGGCTGCGCCCTGTACGGCGGCAACCTGTGCCACGAGCAGGCCGATGGGCCCTGCACCGGTGATCAGCACCCGCTGGCCGGCCTGCACCTGGGCCCGTTCAATGGCCCAGACGGCGACGGCGAGCGGTTCGATCGCTGCGCCGATCTCCGCCGGGATGGACTCCGGGAGTGCATGGAGCGCAGCTGCCGGCACCACCACGTGGCGGGCGAAAAGGCCGTCCGTGGGCGGCGAGCCGAAGCACGTGCCGGCCGGGCACACGTTGTACCGGCCGGATACGCATGCGGGGCAGGTGCCGCAGGGGAGCGCAGGTTCAATGACGACGGCGGTGCCCGCGGCGACGGCGGCAGTCTCTCCGGCGGCGATGACCACCCCTGCGCCTTCGTGCCCGAGGACGGTGGGCTGGCGGAGTACGTTGGTGCCGTTGCGGCCGTCCGCGAAGTAATGCATGTCCGAGCCGCAGATGCCGCCGGAGCGCATTTCCACGAGGACATCGTTCGGGCCCAGTGCCTTCAGCGGTTTCGGCTCGATGCGGAGGTCTTTGGCGCCGTGCAGGACGGCGGCTTCAGTGGTGCGCGGCAGCGCCGGCTGGTCCGGGAGGCGTACGGCTTGGGTGGTCATGGGATGCTCCGGCTCTGTGCGGGAAGGAGGGCGGTTGACTCGGCAGCAGCGCGGGCGGCGGCCAGGGGTCCGTGCTGGTGGATGATGTCGATCAGTTCACCGGTGCGGTGCATGAAGTCGTCGCGGGTGGCGAGTTCGTCACCGAGGAGATGGAGCTGGCCGATGACTTTGCCGGCGAGTTCCCGGCCGGAGGCGGACCCGGCGGCGAGATTTTGCAGTGATTCCCTGGCGGGGTCCTGCATCTCATGGGCGTGAATGCCGGGGTCGAATCCGTGCAGCGGCGCGATGCACGACAGGTACGCCGCGGTGGTGAGGGCAAGATGGTGGGGCATGACGCCGCCGTCGAGCATTTGCAGCGCGGGGAGGGGGATCCGCTGGCGGAGCTTGACGGATCCGTCCGAGCCCACCTGGCTGGTCCGGTGTCCCAGCGCCGAGTTCCGCCACCGTGAGAAGAGCTGGGCTTCGTAGGCGTCCACGTCGACGTCGGCCGGCACCTGGACGCTGGGCAGGTACTCGTGCCGCAGGATGGCCCGGGCGGCGTTCTCGACGTAGTCCAAAGCCGTGGAATCGGGGATGGTGGCAGCACCGGACAGCGCGCCGAGGTAGGCGATCAGCGAATGAGTGCCGTTCAGGAGCCTGACCTTGAGCTGCTCGTAGCCCGCGACGTCGTCCGTGAAGATGGCGCCGCCGGCTTCCCACGCCGGGCGGCCCGCAATGAAGTTGTCCTCCAGGATCCACATCGTAAACGGCTCCGCGGGGACGGGGATCCGGTCCGTGTATCCGAGCTGCTCTGCGACGAGCGTGCGGTAGTGGTCGGTCGTGGCGGGCACGATCCTGTCCACCATGGAGGACGGAAACGTCACGTTGGCGTCCATCCACTGCAGGATGTCTGTGGCTTCGGCGGCTGGCAGCAGCGAAGCGAACTCGCGGACGAGGCGCCGGGTGTGGTGGCCGTTGTCCGAGAGGTTGTCGCAGCTGAGGATGGTGACGGGTTCGCCATGCGTCCGGGATCGCAGCTGGAGGCCGCGGACGATCTGTCCGATGGGCGTGCGGGGGACCGTGGCTTGCGTCAGGTCATGCTGCACATCGGCGTCGGCCACGTTCAGCGAACCCGTTGCGGGGCTGTACGTATAGCCGTTTTCGGTGACGGTGAGGGACACGATCCGGGTTGTAGCCGCGCCGATTTCCGCGACGACGCGTTGGGGATTTTCCGCCGCGACAAAGGCGTCCGAATGCACGCGCGGCGTGGAGAAGGTCGATCCTTCGGGCGAGATCTCCACCACCGTGTAGGTCATGTCCTGGGCATGCATGGCGTCGCTGACGGCGCTGGAACGGCTGGATACTCCGATGATGCCCCAGTCGCCGCCGTGGGCACTGATAGCGGCGTCGGTGTAGACGGCCTGGTGGGCGCGGTGGAAGTTTCCCAAACCGAGGTGGACGATGCCGGGGGCCGGGACTGCGTCGCGCCGGACGATTCCGGGGGTGGACGCCGTCAGCGGTGCAGGCTGGGGGCGAGTCATGGTCACCAGTCCTTCATGGAGCCGTCGAGCTCACGGGCGATGGGCAGGTAGGCCTGCTTGTACGGGAAGCGGGCAGCAGCCGCTTCGTCCACCTGCACGCCGAGGCCGGGTTCGTCGCCTGGGTGGAGGTAGCCGTCCTCGAAGCGGAAGCTGGAACGGAACACCTCGGAGACGAGGGGGTCGTAGCCCATGTATTCCTGGATGGCGAAGTTGCTGGTGGCCAGTCCCAGGTGCAATGAGGCGGAGAGGTTAATGGGGGAGACATCCGAGGGCCCGTGCGGGGCGCCCTTGATCTGGTAGACCTCGGCCAGTGCCAGGATCTTGCGGACGTGGGAGATGCCTCCGGCGTGGACGACGGCGGTGCGGATGAAGTCGATGAGCCGTTCGGTGATGAGCTGTTCGCAGTCCCAGACGGTGTTGAAGACTTCGCCGATGGCCAAGGGGATGGTGGTCTGCTGGCGCAGGGTGCGGAGCAGCCGCTGGTTTTCGGCCGGCGTCACATCTTCGAGCCAGAACAGGTCCACGTCCTCCAGTGAGCGTGCCAGGCGCGCGGCTTCGGTGGGGTTGAGCCGGTGGTGGACGTCGTGGAGCAGCTTCAGTTCCGGTCCGACGTGCTCCCGGACGGCCGAAAGGATCTTTGGGGCGTGGCGCAGGTAGGCGGAGGTGTCCCAGTCCTCTTCAACGGGCCCGGCACCGCGGCCGGCGGGTTCGTAGCTGGCGGCGCCCTTCGTGACGCCGTAAACCTTGTCCAGGCCGGGAACGCCGGACTGGGCGCGGACGGCCCGGAAGCCCTGTTCGCGGCGCTGGTCAACGGAGTCCAGGAGCTCGGGGAGGTCCCAGCCCGTGGCGTGGGTGTACGTGAGGATTTTGTCGCGGGCCGCACCGCCCAGGAGCTGATAAACGGGGACGCCGAGGGCTTTGCCCTTGATGTCCCACAGGGCCAGGTCGATGGCCCCGATCGCAGCCATGGTCACCGGTCCGCGGCGCCAGTACGCGCCGCGATAGAAGTACTGCCAGGTGTCTTCGATCCGGTCGGCGTCCCTGCCCAGCAGTGCGGGGGCCAGGTGGTCGCGCAGGTAGCTGGCCACTGACAGTTCGCGGCCGTTCAGGGTGGCGTCGCCCCAGCCGACGATACCGTCATCGGTAGTGATTTTGAGGGTGACAAAGTTTCGGCTGGGGCTGGTCACCAGGACGTCGACGTCGACGATTTTGCGGGTCATCGGGAGATCACAACATTCTTGATCGGTTCGTTCTTGGACAGGCGGGTGATGTTTTCCGCGATTTCCCGTGCGCGGCCGCGGAAGGTTTCCGCGGTGACGCCGGAGGAGTGCGGGGTCATGATGATGTTGTCCAGCCGGCCGAACGGCATTGTGGATGGCTCGCCGCGGCCGTCGGGGCCCGGATACTGGTACCACGTGTCGATGGCGGCGCCGGCGATCCTGCGGTCCTTGAGTGCCTCGTACAGCGCAGTTTCATCGACAATCGGACCGCGGGCCACGTTGACCAGCAGCCCGTCCGGGCCAAGGTCGTCGAGCTGGGCGGAACTCACCAAGCCCGTGGTCTCGTCCGTCAGCGGGATGCTGATGACCAGGATGTCCGATTCGCTGAGCGCCTCGGCCAGCCGTTCGGTGGGGCCGGCCCAGCGCAGCGAATTTGCCTGCGGATCCACCGTGCCGCTGCGGGTGATGGCGATGCCCTCGGCGCCAAAAGCCTGGAGCAGGTTCCATGCGGCACCCCCGATGTGGCCGAACCCCAGGAACGTCACCACAGCTCCGCGCAGCGTTTCCGGCTGGCGGATCTCCGAGGAGTAAACGGAGGAGGACCATATGCCCGTGCGCAGGGCGGCGTCCTGTCCGATCAGGTTGCGGCGAAGGGCAACGAGGACAGCGGCGATGTGCTCGGCAATGGAACTTTCGTGATGGAACGTGTTGGCGCAGACAGCTCCGACCGGCAGGGCGTCGGCTTCGATGCCGTCGTAGCCGGCCCCGGCCACATGAACCAGGCGGACGTTCGGGGCCGCCGCGCCCATGGCTTCGGTGAACCGTGGTCCCACGTAGACGTCCGCGTCTTTGAGGTCAGTTAGGACCGAGTGTTCGTTCCAGCTGTCATGCCACGATGCGGTGGTTCCTTCGGGGAGGGCGGCCTCGAACGTGGCTCTTTGGGACATCAGATTGGAGTCAGCAATGACAATTCTCATGGTTACTTTCCCTGGATTGCTTGGTCTGCGTTGCGTGCCGCGAAGGTGGAGCCGCGCACGATGAGTTGTGAACTGAGGTGGACTGCCTCGGTGGCAATTGGCTTGCCGGACATTTGTTCGAGGAGAAGCTCGAGTCCCAGGGACCCGCTTCGCTCGATGGGAACCCGGATCGACGTAAGCCCGGGTTCGGCGGCGGCAGCGATATCCAGGTCATCGATGCCCACCACACTGATGTCCTCGGGGCAGTGGTAACCGAGCGAGCGGGCCCCTGCGAGCATCCCGATGGCTACCAGGTCGTTGTAGGCGATGACGGCGGTGGCCCCGCTGGCGACCACCGAGGCGGCGGCTGCGAGCCCGCCGTCGACCGTTGCATTCTGGTTTCCCACGGTGACCAGTTCAAAGCCCCGTTCGGCACAGAAGCGGGTGATTGCTGCGAGCCGCTGGCCATTGGCCCAGGACGAGGCCGGTCCCGGAATATAGGCAAGTTTGCGGTGGCCAAGGGCGTGGAGGTGTTCCACTGCCTGGCGGAGGCCTTCGCCGGCGTCCATCAGCACGCGGGCTGCGTGATCGGCCTCGCCGTTGATGACCACGAGCGGCGCGTTGCCCACAAGCTGGTGGATCTGCGCCGAGGGCAGGCGGGGGGAGCAGAGGATGATGCCGTCTACGCCGGCAGCCAAGGACTCCAAGTGATCGCGTTCGCGTGAGGAAGATTCGGCAGTGTCGGCCAGCACCATGCGGTGTCGGCCGTGCCAGGCCTGGTTCTGGATGGCCTTGATGAGCGCCGCGAAGACGGCGTTGGAGATGTCCGGCACAATGACGCCGAAGGTCCTGCTGCCGGTGAGTCCCGGTACGTCATAGCCCAGCTCGGTGGCTGCTGCCATGACTTTTTGCCGTGTGTCCGCTGCCAGCCGTCCGGGATCCCCGAACGCCCGGGACGCCGTTGCCAGGGATACCCCTGCCAGTTTTGCGACGTCCGTGAGTTTTGCCGACATCAGTCCTCCAGTTGCCTCGTTGAAACTCTTCTCCTCAAGTATGGAAAGAGTTGTACAAGTTTGTCAAGGGTTTTCCATGATCTGCGTCACGCATCCATGGACGCAGTGCTGGATGATGACCGCGCGGCCTGAAAGGCGTCTCGGTGAAGCCGTCCAGGCCTCACCTACAAGGCATGGACAAAGACGGCGCAGGGCTATCGGGCCGTGCACTCCATCGTCGCGTCGTGGGAGTGATGAAGCAATGACCGGGGACAATGGAAACAAGCCCAACGAAACGAGAACACCATGACCACCCTCAAGGAACGCCTCCACAGCGACGTTGTTATCCACATGAAAGACAGGAACAAGGTGGCGCTCACCACGGTGCGCAACGTCCTTGGCGAGATCGAAACGCGTGAGAAGTCCGGCAAGACCCCTGTCGAACTGGACGACACCCAGGTAACGGCCCTGCTCCAGAAGGAAGCAGCCAAACGCCGCGACACCGCAAAGATCTACACCGAAGCCGGGGAATCCGACCGGGCTGCCGCCGAAATCGCCGAAGCCGAGGTCATCGAGGCCTACCTGCCCAAAGCCCTGACCCGTGATGAGGTCGAAGCCATCGTCGACGATGCCATTGCAGGGCTGAAGGCCGACGGCCAGGAACCGTCCATCCGCCAGATGGGCGCCGTCATGAAGCCGGTCACCGCCAAGGTCGCCGGACGATTCGACGGGAAGACCGTCAGCGAGATCGTCCGGAGCCGCCTCGCCTAAGTACCCGCTGAACTCCGTGCACACCAGCTGACCACGCCTGCTCTGGTGCGCGCGGGCCAACGGGACGAGAATGGGCTCGTGCTTCCCCCTCTAGCCGGTGGCGGGAACGCCGACGAGATGAACGCCGACGCCCGAAAGATTCAGCGCATCTACCTCACGTTGACGCTGGGCAATACGCTTGCGGCCTCGTTCATCTGGGGGATCAACACCCTCTTCCTCCTGGACGCCGGGCTCAGCAACCTTGAAGCCTTCGCCGCAAACGCGTTCTTCACCGCCGGCATGGTGCTGTTCGAGGTGCCCACGGGCGTTGTTGCCGACGGCTGGGGACGCCGCGTTTCATTCTTGCTTGGCACGGTGACGCTGGCCGGATCGACCTACCTGTACTACGTGCTCTGGCAGCTTTCGGCCCCGTTCTGGGCATGGGCCGTAGTTTCGGTTTTGCTGGGACTCGGATTCACGTTCTTCTCCGGCGCGGTCGAGGCCTGGCTCGTGGACGCGCTGCGGTTCTCGGGCTATGAAGGTGGCCTGGAGGCGGTGCTTGGGCGCGGTGTGATGGTCTCGGGCGTCGCGATGCTCGTCGGATCGGTGGCCGGCGGCGTGATCGCCCAGGTCACTGACCTCGGTGTGCCGTTCCTGTTGCGCGTGGGGGTGCTCCTGGCCATGTTTGTGGTTGCCTTTTGGCTCATGCACGACGTCGGGTTCACGCCCGAGCGCTCCACGCACCCACTCCAGGCGACCCGTGCCGTTCTTGCCGCCTCGATCGAGAACGGTTTGAAAAATCCGCCGGTACGCTACGTGATGCTGGCCGCGCCGTTCAGCGCCGGCGTCGGAATCTATGTGTTCTACGCTCTGCAGCCGTACCTGCTCCAGCTCTTCGGCGACCCGCGTGCGTACTCCGTGGCGGGCCTGGCTGCCGCCATCGTCGCCGGAGCGGAAGTGCTCGGCGGATGGGTGGCCCCCCGCATCCGGCGCCTGGTCCGCAAACGCACCACAGTGCTGATTCTGAGCGGCGGCGTCAGCGCAATGATCCTGGTGGTGCTCGGGTTCACCCAGGTGTTCTGGGTGGCGCTGGCGCTGTTGGCACTCTGGGCGCTGGTCGACGCGGCGGGCGTTCCGGTCCGTCAGGCCTATCTGAACGACATGATCGCCTCGAAGCAGCGCGCAACAGTCCTCAGCTTCGACTCGCTTATTGGATCAGGCGGCGGCGTGGTAGTCCAGCCGCTGCTGGGCCGGGCCGCCGATGTCTACGGCTACCCGGCCTCGCTGGCGATCGGCGGCGTAATCCAGCTGATCGCCGTGCCGTTCCTACTGGCGAGCCGCCGGCAGGGACCCCCGGCCGACCTGGCCAGCGCCGCGGCCGACACGACGAACGCGGAGTCCCCGCCGCCTTAGCGTCCTACATTGCCGGGCGCCTAGCTGCAGAGCTGTCCGAACGTGCTGCCGGCCTTCTGGTAGTCAGCTGTCAGCGTTCCCAGCTTCTCTTCGTCGGGGCTCTCTTTCGCGGACTCGTCGGCCCATGCCACGATCGCTTCCACAGAGGGCTTCAGCTCGTCCGAGGCGCCACTGATGAGGGGGCGAAGCCGGTTGGCGAGGATGTTCATTCCGGTCTTGCCGGCGCTGGCGCTTGGGTTGGACACAACGATCTTGATCCGGTCGCAGGTTTGTTCGGTAGTCAGTTTCGCCGGTGCCGAGCACGCGGACGCGGAGAGGATGAGGCCGGCGGCGAGCAGGGCCGTGGTGAGTTTCTTCATGGTTCCCTTGTTAGATGCTGGAGGTTCGATTGTAAGCAGATCCCTCTGGGCCGCCGTGTAAGCACGTCGTCGATGACGGACCTGGTGGTGCTTGAGCTCTCGGTAGGCGGCGTCCGCCGCTGGGAATTCCTCCCCGGGCGGTGTGGTTCCAGCAGTATGCCCTTTCCCCGGATCTCCATTCTCGACCGTGCCAACTCCTTGGACGGGTCTACTGCCGCAGAATCCCTGAACCTGGTCCTGGAACGCGCCCAAAGAGCTGAGGAACTGGGTTACCACCGCTTCTGGGTGGCAGAACACCATGCGGTGCCGGGCATTGCCGGCTCCGCTCCGGCAGTGCTCATGGCCGCCATTGCCGCGCGGACCAGCACCATCCGGGTCGGTTCGGGCGGGATCATGCTCCCCAACCACCAACCCCTCGTGGTGGCAGAGCAGGCGGCCACCCTGGAGGTCCTTCATCCGGGGCGCATCGACCTGGGCCTTGGCCGGTCAGTGGGGTTCACCCCGGCAGTCCGGAGCGCGCTGCGCGCCGGGAAACCTGAAGCGGAGCGGTTCGAAAAGGACCTGAGCCAACTCCTGGAATACCTCGCGGGCTCTGCGCCCATCACGGCACGGCCACGGAACGACTCGGCAACGCCGGTATTCGTGCTGGCCAATGGTGCGGGAGCCGATATTGCGGCCCGGGCCGGCCTGGGTGTGGTGCTGGGCGGCCCGGCCGTGTTTGGCCCGGATCAGGGCGGACAACTGCCGGTGCTGGAAAGGTACCGTGCCCGGTTCCGTCCGTCACGATGGTTCGACAGGCCCTTCGTCATGATTTCCGCGAACGTGGCGGTGGGAGCGAGCCGGCAGCTCGCAAGGGAGCTGCTGTTGCCCGAAGCCGTTGCGCTTGCCCGTTCGAGGTCAACGGGCGAATTCGCCGCGCTGGCGCCGGTGGATCCGGAGGAGTGGAACGGACTGACCGCGCGGGAGCTGGAAGCCGTCGAAAGCAGCCTGTCCAACTCCGTCTACGGTACGCCCGCCGAAGTCCGGTCCCGGCTCGAGCGCCTGTTCACAGCGTCCGCTGCCGACGAGCTGATGGTGACCGGCGGTTCATTCAACGTCGCAGGACAGTCCGAATCGGACCGGCTCCTGGCCGGAATCTTCCCGGCGGAAGGCCAGAAGGCATTCCGGGGCGCCGACGCGAAACGGCTCCTGCTCCGCTGACCCGGCCCTGCGGGAAAGTGTTGAAGGTGGCACTGTCGCGGAGTAACGTGACCATCACCCCTCAAGCTCGCATCACCCTGACTCGGGAGCGACCATGCCTAATGTGAGAAGTCGAATTGCCGCCCTCACGGCGGCTCTGGCAATGAGCGTGACGAGCGGCGCGGTCGCTGCTCCGGCGTTCGCGGATCCGGGGGACAGCGTTCCGCACGAGATCAAGAAGACCGCAACCGCCACCGGGTACGGCGGCGCGGTGAGCACTGTGGACCCGGAGGCATCCGCAGCGGCTATCGAGATCCTCCGCGATGGCGGTAACGCGGCGGACGCCGCCGTCGCCGCTGCCGCGACCCTGGGCGTGACCGAGCCGTACAGCGCCGGGATCGGCGGCGGCGGCTACTTCGTCTTCTACAACGCAAGGAACGGCAGGGTCGGCACCATCGACGGCCGGGAAACCGCGCCGGAGGCCATGCCGAATGACGCTTTCATCGACCCCGCGACCGGCGAGCCGTACAACTTCACACCCGAGCTCGTCACCAGCGGGGTGTCCGTTGGCGTTCCCGGCACGCCGGCCACGTGGGAGCGTGCACTCAAGCGCTGGGGGACCTTGGACCTCGACGATGCCCTGGAACCTGCCATAGACGTTGCGACCCGCGGCTTCCTGGTCGACGAAACGTTCCGTCAGCAGACCCTCGACAACAAGGTCCGCTTTGAGGCGTTTACGTCGACCAGCAGCCTCTTCCTCCCGGGCGGCGACGCACCCGCCGTCGGAAGTGTCTTCAAGAACCCCGACCTCGCCGCTACGTACGAGCTCCTCGCGGACAAGGGCACGCGCGGCTTTTACCGCGGCCCGGTCGCGGACGAAATCGTTGCCGCAGTCCAGGCCCCGCCGAAGTCGGACACCACGACGCTGCCGGTTCCGGTCGGCCACATGACGACGAAGGACCTCGCCGCCTACCGCGCCTTGGACCAGGCACCCACACATGTGGAGTACCGCGGCCTGGACGTCTACGGCATGGCGCCCTCGAGCAGCGGCGGCACCACCGTGGGTGAGGCGCTGAACATCCTGGACACGTCCAATCTTTCCGAGATGTCCAGGCCCGCGGCCTTGCACCACTACCTTGAGGCGAGTGCACTCGCCTTTGCGGACCGCGCCAAGTACGTGGGCGACCCGGCGTTTGTCGACGTCCCCACGGACGAACTCACCGATCCGCTGTTCGGCAAGGAGCGCGCATGCCAGATCAACCCGGCCGAGGCGGCTACGAAGCCCGTGGCACCGGGGGACATCTCCTCGTACGACGGCGCGTGCCCGGCCGCCGCTGCGGCGCCCGCCGATGAGAAGGACACCGAGAACATTTCGACCACCAACCTGACGGTCGCGGACAGGTGGGGGAACGTGGTGGAATACACGCTCACCATCGAGCAGACCGGCGGCTCCGGCATCGTCGTCCCCGGACGCGGATTCCTGCTCAACAACGAGCTCACCGACTTCTCCACCGTGTACAGCCCGACCGACCCTAACCGGATCGAGCCGGGAAAGCGTCCGCGCTCCTCGATGTCACCCACCATCATCCTGAAGGACGGTGACCCGTACCTCGCCCTCGGTTCGCCCGGCGGATCGACGATCATCACCACCGTCCTGCAGACCATCGTGAACCGGGTGGACCTGGGCATGAACATCTCCGATGCGGTCGCGGAGCCGCGTGCGGCGCAAAGGAATGCAGCGAAGGTCACGGCGGAGCCTGGGTTTATCACGGCCTACGGAAGCCAACTCACTCCCTACGGCCACGCGTTCACTCCGTCGGGTGATGCGTTCACATCGGCAGCAGAGATCGGCGCGGCCACCGCCATCGAATTCCTGCCGGACGGACGCATGGTCGCTGCTGCCGAGCCCGTACGGCGCGGCGGCGGGTCGGCAATGGTCGTCAATCCGTCGAGGTGAGCTGGCGGCCGCCATGGGCAGCGCGGACTACGAATTCCTGACCGTCTGGCGGGTGGCCGGTACTCCGGAGGACGTCGCGGCCGTCCTGGGCGATGCCAGCTTGCTACCCCGTTGGTGGCCGTCGGTCTATCTTGCCGTCGAACCCGCGGGCGGGACATCGGAGGGCCGCCTGGCCCCCGGCGTCCCAAGGCCAGTGCGCCTGCACACAAAAGGCTGGTTGCCCTACACACTCCGTTGGACCCTGACGGTCACCGAGCCTGTCACCAACCGCGGGTTTGCGCTTACTGCCGCCGGGGACCTGAACGGAACCGGCCGGTGGACGTTCGAGCAGGACGGGCCGGAAACGGTAATTACCTACGATTGGCGGGTCAGTACCGCAAAACCGCTCTTGCGGCGTTTGAGCTGGCTCCTGAAACCGGCATTCGCAGCCAACCACCGCTGGGCGATGGCACGCGGCCAGGAGAGTCTGGCCCTTGAGCTCCGTCGCCGGCGGCACCGTGATGACCTGCAGTCCGTCCCGCTGCCTCCGCGCGCCACATTTCGCAGCTGCCGCACCGCAAAACCTAGCGGCAGCTGGCGCGGCCGGCGTTCCGGACCGTGACTGCGGGAGTAGGGTTTGCCCTAACTGACGAAGGGGTCCACATGAGCTACAAATTCCGTACAGTCCGGGTTCGCGGCACCGACCTGGTTGGAACCATTGCGCGCAAACACGGGAGCGGGGCCGATATCTACGAAACCTCAAAGGACCCGAGCACCTCAGTTGTTCCAGTGTTCTTCCCAGCTACCGGCGAAGTCCGATTCTTCGACAGGTCAATGCTGGAGGACGTCGTGACGCCCGCCGGTGAGAACGCATAAGGCATCCGCAGGGCTGTCACCAGGGCGCGTAAGGTGGCCATCATGGCGGGATCTGCTGGAAATGTCAGGGCGGCTATGGCATCACACAGCCATCTGTTCAGGTCGGGGTGCGGCCGCGGTTCCGGAAAGAAGCGTGAAACCCGCTGCGGAGGTCCAGCATGAGCGCGACTACAGACGAAGTGTTCGACGCCACTCCCGAAGGCGACACACCCGAGCTGAAACGGGTCCTCGGGCCCAAGCTCCTGCTCCTCTTCATCGTCGGTGACATCCTCGGCGCCGGCGTCTACGCCGTCACGGGCACGATGGCCGGAACTGTCGGCGGCATCGTCTGGCTCCCTTTCCTCCTGGCCTTCGTGGTCGCGACGCTCACGGCGTTCTCCTACCTGGAACTGGTCACCCAGTACCCCCAGGCGGCCGGCGCCGCGTTGTACACGCACAAGGCGTTCGGGATCCACTTCGTCACCTTCCTGGTCGCGTTCGCCGTCGTCTGTTCCGGCATCACCAGCGCCTCCACCTCGGCGAACGTGCTCGCCCAGAACCTTTTCGGCGGCCTGGAGATCAACGGCTGGATGGGCGTGCCAGGACAGGGCGTGATCACCGCGGTGGCGATGGGGTTCATGCTGCTTTTGGCGGCGATCAACCTGCGCGGTGTGGGTGAGAGCGTGAAATTCAACGTGGTGTTGACCCTGGTGGAGATGACGGCTTTGTGCATTGTGATCGGGGTCGGCTTCTACGTGATCGCTCAGGGCACCGGGAACGCGGGGGAGATCTTCGTTTTCAACGACTACCAGGACAAAGGCCTGTTCCTGGCCGTGACAGCAGCCACCTCCATCGCGTTCTTCGCCATGGTCGGCTTTGAGGACTCCGTGAACATGGTGGAGGAGACCCGGCACCCGGAGAAGATCTTCCCCCGGACTATGCTCACCGGCCTTGGCATAGCGGTGATCCTCTATATACTGGTGGCCATTTCCGTGGTCAGCGTGCTGACGCCCACAGAACTTGGGGGCATCAGGGAGGCCGAAGGCGCCGCGCTCCTGGAAGTGGTGCACAAGGGCTCACCTGACTTCCCGATCGACAGGATCTTCCCGTTCCTGGCGGTGTTCGCTGTCGCCAACACCGCGTTGATCAACATGCTGATGGCCAGCCGCCTGATCTACGGGATGGCCCGGCAAAATGTCCTGCCGCGCCCGCTCGGAAAGGTTCTTCCGGGGCGCCGCACCCCGTGGGCCGGGATCCTGTTCTCCACTGTCCTGGCGCTGGGCCTGATCTGGTATGTCACCGGCGACCCGGAGAGCAACATCGTGGCTAACCTCTCCGGCACTACCGCGTTCCTGCTGCTATGCGTGTTCACCGTCGTCAACGTGGCTTGCGTAGTCCTTCGCGGCAAGAGGGATCCCAACCGCAAGGTGTTCTTCACCTCCCCGGGGCAGTTGCCGCTTGTCGCCGCGCTGCTGTGTGCCTTCCTCGCCGGCCCGTGGGTGGGCCGCAATGTCATCCAGTACCAGATCGCCGGCGGACTGATGGCAATCGGCGTCGTGCTGTGGTTCGTCACCTGGCTGATCAACAAGCGGACAAACACCGGAACCGCGCCCCGATGACGGCCGGCGGGTTGCGATTATCGGCGCCGGACCATTCCAGGCCGGGCCATCCGCCGACCTATATCCGGGGAGGTGCATCAGCGTCCATAATGGCGATATGAACGCCGGGGAGACTCTGGCCGTTGATGCGGCCGCGAAAACTCCCCGACAGTCCCGGTGCATCGCAAATAGCGACAGCCGGGTGCCGGGCAGAGCCGGCAATGCCGCCCTCGCAGGCGCCGCCTTCGGGGCGAATATCTCCATCCCTCAACTAAGGAGAATTCATCATGCTCAAGGATCGTGAGGCCGCCGCGGTGCTCCCGGCTAAGGACATCGCCAGGGCACGTGATTTCTATCAGAACGTGCTGGGACTCGACGCCCCGGACGTCCTGGACGACCAAAACCTGATGTACCGCTGCGGGAACGGAACGACATTCCTGCTGTATCAGACCGACAACGCCGGCACCGCGAAAAACACCCAGATGGGCTGGAGCACGGACAACATCGAAGCCGAGATGGAAGAACTGCGAGGCCGCGGCGTCACCTTCGAGGAATACGACTTTCCCGGCCTGAAGACTGAAAACGGCATCGCCACCAATGCCGTCGGCAAAGCTGCCTGGTTCCTGGACACCGAGGGCAACATCCTGAATATCTTCCAGAGCCAGTAGCCGCATTTCCCTGCAGGTGGTGCTCCTGGGCGGCGCTCGGCGTTCCGGCGGAATTGCCCGGGTCACGCCTCGCGCCAGAGAGGCAGGGGCACCACACTGCGGCTGCGGCCGGACTCGTCCAGCAGATGGCCGAGCCGCTTGTAGGTGCGCACCACAGCCTGGCGGGAAATCACCGTGCTTCCGGGCGCCCTGGCTGCCAGCTCACGTTCGTGGCCCTGCACTTCCAGATAGTCGCGGACCCACAACGTGACCACCAGGTTCTGGGCACCCAGAACCTGGGCGCTCAAACGGCAGCTCGGCAGGCCGGCGAAGTACTTGCCAATGGAATCCACATGGGTCGCGGGAACGTTCAGGCTCAGGCTGACTTCCCGCAGGCCCTGCTGGACGGAAACGGACGTATCGCACCTCATCGTCATATAGCCGGACGCCAGGAACCGTTCCACCCGCCGTCGCGCTGTCTGGGGCGACACGCCGCAGGCAGCGCCCAGCTCCGCCCAACTGGCCCGCCCGTCGACGGCCAACTCTTCGAGCAGGGAGGCATCCAGCCGGTCCGGGGCATACGCCGGCGGCGGGAGTACGGACTCCTTCGCCATGAGCCGCGCCCGTGCCGGTTCCAGGGTGCCGCTGCGCCACTCCGAGGCCTGCCGGTAGAGCTGCGTGACAAAAACGACCTCCCTGCGGGTGACCCCGGGCAGGTCCGCGAAGGAGCCGGTGACAATCGCCATCAGTTCCTCATGGCTTGATGCGAAGCAGTCCACAAACAGGTCGTGGGGTCCCGAGACCAGGGAAACGGTCCCGAATGCCGGCTCGGCACAAAGCCGCCGGATGAGGGCCTCGTGCTCGCACGGCACCGAGGACAGCTGGATGAAGGCGGACCAGCCGGCACTCAGGTAGCGCGGCCCCGGCGACGGCGTGATCCACGCGAGTCCCCCTTCCGCGAGCGCGTTCCAGCGGCGGGCGACGGTTGCCCCGGACAAGTCCAGGACGTCCCCGACCCGGGACCAGTCCGCCCTGGGGTTGATCTGCAAGGCGTTGACGATTTCGAGATCAAGTTCGGAGATCATGGCTGATTATTTCAAATTGCGGGGTGGGTTGGTGCATTCGAGCAATTCAGGAAGTGCGGATCATGCCGGCCCTAACGTTGTGACTCGCATCACCCAGACGTAATTGCCCCGAATCCCAAGGAAGCACATGACAAATAAGACAGCGCCACCGGCGGCAGCGGCCCTCACCCACCGGACCATCATGGGCATGATCGTGGCAATGGCTGTGATCGAATCACTTAGCGGCGTCACCCAGGGGTACTTGAACCCCATCCTGCCCGCCCTCGGGCCCGTTTTTGCGATAGACGATCCGACCATCAACGGCATCTTCCTTGTTGCCAACGTCAGTTTCGCCGTGCTGACGCCTATCATTTCGCGGCTCGGAGACAGCTACGGATACCGGTTGGTGCTCCGCTGGTCCACGGCCGTCGTCGTTGCCGGAGTTCTCATGATGGCACTCTGGCCCTCCCTGTGGACAGTGACAGTGGGCGTCGTTATGCTCACCTGCGTCGTCGGCTTCATCCCGCTGATGATGGGAATCCTGCGGGTCAGCAGCCCCGCCCATACCCGCACCGGAGTCAGCGTCATGATCGGTGTGCTCATGATCATGGTCGGCGCCGGTGGGCTGTTGGCGGGCATCGTGGGCGTCAGCGACGCTGCCCTCGGTTTCTGGGTGGCCGTCCCCTTCGCCGTCGCGGCCCTGGTGTGCTCGTTCCTGCTGCCCGACGTCGGAACTCCCACTGGGAAAGGCTCGCCGTGGTTCCGCTGCTGGCCTGTTCGCTCGGCCTGATCGGCTTCGTGGTTGCCCTGTCGATGGGACCGGACTGGGGCTGGCTCGATGCGCGGACGCTCGGATCCGGCCTGGTCGGGTTGGCATTGCTGGCCTTCTGGGCTGTGATCGACGCCGGCGGCGCGGAGCGCGGGAAGAGGTTCATGGACCTGCGCATGCTGGCAAACCCGCGGATCCGGGCAGTCTCGCTGGCCACCTTCTTCTTCGGCTTTGCGTCCATCAGCTACTTCGGCACCAACGGCATCTTCCTGCACGCCAACCCCGACAAGACCGGCTACGGATTTGCGCTCAGCCCGCTAATGATCGCCATTGTGCTCGCGGCGGCATCAGTGCTCTCGCTTGTGTCCTCGCTGTTGACTGCGCGGGCACTCGCAGCATTCGGCGAGCGCGCCACGCTGGTGTTCGCCGGATTGCTCCTAGCCGGCGGATTCGCGGTGATGATTGCGGCACACGCCTCGCTGGCCGGATATTGTGTCGGTTTCGCCATGTTCAACCTGAGCCTCGGCATGTACCAGGCAGGGACCCGCTCGCTGTCCGTTGAGGGTGTGCCCCTTGAGGAGACCTCGACGGCTGCCGGTCTCAACGAGCTGGCCCTTTCCGTCGGCATTGCGGTGGGCGCCGCCGTCGTCAGGCTGCTTTCCTCCTCGTCGGCCGAGTCCGGACGCATCACGGAGGGCGGCCTCGTTTCAATCTGGGGAGTGCTCGCCGTAGCTGCGCTGGTCGCAGCCGCCGCCTCAGCGCGCTACCCGAAGCGGCAGCCGGCCGAGGTCCGGGCATGAGCCCGGCTAAGGCGGGTACGGGTGCGGGTACAACGACGGCGGAGCCTGCGCCAGCCGTCGGGCCCGGGATGCGCGGCCGGATCTCCGCAGCGTTGGAACGCTGGCAGCCCAGGATTCTCCGCCTGAGCCATGCCATCCACGCCGATCCGGAACGCAGCGGCGAGGAGTTCCGGGCCGCCAAACGGGCCAGCGGGCTGCTGCGCTCCGCCGGCTTCAGCTTTGACGCCGCCCAGCCTGTGCTCCCCGCTGCGTTCAGCGCCCGGTACGGGAGCGGGGAACTCGTGGTGGCCCTCTGCGTCGAATACGATGCCTTGCCGGACATTGGACACGCCTGCGGACATAACGTGAACGCCGCCAGTGCCGTGGGGGCGGCGCTCGCGCTGGCGGCCGTTGCCGACGATCTCGGCATTACCGTCAAGGTGCTCGGCACTCCCGCCGAGGAGACCACCGGGGGCAAGGTGGACCTCATCGGCGAGGGCTTTTTCGACGACGTGGGTCTGGCGATGATGGCCCACGCCGGGGCAGAGGATGTCATCGGCGGCTCATCCCTGGCCATGGGCATGTGGGATGTGCTGTACGAGGGGCGGCCGGCGCACGCTGCAGCGGCGCCGGCCGACGGGATCAATGCCTTGGACGCGCTGGTGGTTGCCCAGACCGCTGTTGCCCTTGCCCGGCAGCAGCTTCCGTCCGGCTCGATCGTTTCGCTGATCGTCACCGAAGGCGGGAGCGCCGTCAATGTCATCCCGGAGCGCGCCCGGGCCAGCGTGGAGATGCGCTCACCCAGCCTGGCGACGCTGCGGGTGATCGAGGACCGTGTGCGGCGCTGCCTGGAGGCCGGTGCCCTCGCCAGCGGTGCCACGCTCAGGGTCACGCCTACCGGCAACGCGTATGCCGAGCTGAGGCAGGACAGGTTCCTGTCCGAGGCGTACCGCGAGGCGATGACGGCCCGGGGGAGGCAGGTCGTGTTCAACGACGAGCCGGTGGCTTCCACTGACATGGGCAACGTCTCGCAGCTGGTGCCAAGCATCCACCCGCTGCTGGGCTACGACGTAGGCGGCGCTGCCCACCACACGGCGGAGTTCGCTGCGTACGGGTCCTCCGCATCCGCCGACCGGGCGGTGCTGGACGGCGCGTTCGGTCTGGCGGCGGCCGCCGGGGCAGCTGCAGGGGACACCCGGCAGCGGGCACGCCTGCTGGTTCGGGTTCGAGGGTAGCCTGTCAGCAGGAAGCCCTCGTTACCTGGACCCTAAAGGAACCAATGATGCGCCTGCGCCTTGCCATTCTTGATGACTACCAGTCCGTCGCCCTGGACTATGCGCCGTGGGAACAGCTTGCGGCGGACGGCGTCGAGGTCACTGTCTTCACCCAGCCATTTCGGGACGACGTCCACACCGTCTCGAGCCTGCGGGACTTCGACGTCGTCATTGCCATGCGGGAACGGACCGCCTTTAGCCGCGAACGGCTCCGGCAGCTGCCCGGGCTGAAGCTGCTGGTGACCACCGGGATGGCCAACCAGTCGATTGATCTCCAGGCGGCGGAGGAACAGGGCATCATGGTGTGCGGAACCGGAGGTTCGCCGGCAGCCGCCCCGGAACTGACCTGGGCACTGCTGCTTGCATTCGCCCGCAGCATTCCGTTCGAGGACCGACGCCTGCGCGCCGGCCGCTGGCAGTCCACGGTCGGCTTTGAGCTGGCCGGCAAGACCCTGGGGGTGCTGGGCCTGGGCAAAATCGGGACCCGGATCGCCGCTTACGGCCAGGCTTTCGGGATGGACGTCATCGCCTGGAGCCCCAATCTCACCGACGAGGCAGCCTTGCAGGCCGGCGCCCGGAAAGTGGGCAAGGACGCTCTCTTCCGGGATTCGGACGTGGTGTCGGTGCATGTGCGTCTTTCGGACCGCTCCCGCGGAGTCGTAGGCGAGGACGAGTTGCGCCTCCTGGGGCCAACAGGCGTTCTGGTCAACACTGCCCGCGGCCCCCTTGTCGACGAGGATGCCCTGGTCCGCGGACTGACGGAAGGCTGGCTGGGCGGCGCCGCCCTGGACGTCTACGACGTCGAACCGCTGCCCGCCGGGCATCGCCTGCTGTCCGCACCCCGGACCGTTCTGTCGCCGCATCTGGGGTACGTCACGGAGCAGAGCTACCGGCAATTCTACGGCGGCGCCTTCGAAGACGTGCAGGCGTGGCTCCAAGGCAGCCCGATCCGCTTGCTGATATGACCATGGGGGAGCTGCTGCCGCTGGGGGACTGCGAGGCTGCCCGGGTCACGCTCGCCCCGTGAGCCCGCATTCCTCCGGGCTGCCGAGACTGCCAGCCGCCGCGAACCCGTGTCCACGCCAGCCCCTTTCGCGATTCGATTCTTTGGGCTTCCCGCGTAACGGCCCGGCGGGAGCCATGCGTGCCGCGCTGAAGCATAGATAGCCTTCGCCTATGAAAGAATCAACGCAGCGCCCAAGCCGGCCCCGCTGACGCATTCGGAGAGCGGGCCCGGCCCGTAACGGCAAAGGAGCCCCGTGAGCAGCCCGATCCAACGCCACAGCGAACGTGATGAGGGCTCCGCGGCACCCGCCGCCACTGCCCCGGCCTATCCGCAGCTGCGGCTCAACAGTGATGCCCTCGAAAACAACATCCGGGTGATGGCGTCCTGGTGCCGGGAACGGCACGTGGATCTCGCGCCGCATGTGAAGACAACAATGTCCGCGCCGATCATCACCCGCCAGATGGCTGCCGGGGCCGTGGGCGTAACCGTCGCCACGGTGGACCAAACCGCTTCTGCTCTCGCCTGGGGACACCGGCACGTCCTTATCGCCAATCAGGTCGTCGACCGGTTGGGCCTGACACGCCTCCGCAGCTGGCTGGAGGAAGATTCGGGGCGGGAAATCCGCTGCTTCGTGGACTCTGCTGCCGGAATCGGGGCGGCAGCCCAGGTCTTCGACGCCGAAGCGGGCGCCGCCCTTGAAGTGCTTCTCGACGTCGGAACGCCCGGCGGGCGCACAGGGATCCGCAGCCTCCAGGAGGCTGTCCGCATCGCTGAGCTGGTACGCGCCGCGCCCGGACTCCGGCTCGTTGGCGTTGCCGGTTACGAAGGCGTCGTGCCTAACAGCAGGGCCGAAGAAACGATCGCGGCCGTTGACCGGCACTGCAGGCTGGTGCGGGACGTGTATCTGGAGGTCGCCCGATTTTATGAGACGCCGGCGCCCATCTACTCCATGGGCGGGTCAGCTTTCCCGGACCGCGTGGCGGAATACCTCCCCGACGAGAGCCAGGTGGCCGGAACACGGCGGATCCTCCGATCAGGCTGCTACGTCACCCACGATCACGGCACGTACGCCGGCGTCAGCCCCGTGCCCGGCCTCCTTCCGGCACTGACAGTCCGTGCCGTCGTGCTGTCCATTCCCGAGGACGGGATGGCCGTCGTCGGCGCCGGCAAGCGGGATCTTCCCTACGACGCCGGACTGCCGGTGGTCCTGTCGGTACAGGCCGCTGACGGTGCACTGAAGGACGGTGCAACCGCTGTTGTGCGCAATCTTTTCGACCATCACACGGTCCTCACCGGAGTGAGCGGCCTGGACGTCACGGATGTGGTGGACTTCGGGATATCCCACCCCTGCTCCGCGTTCGACCGCTGGCCCGAATACGTTGTCACTGACGGAACCGGTCAGGAAATTGGCGTGTGGCACACGGATTTCCACCGGTCGTCCCTGCTGCGGCCCACTGGTGAGCCACGGCAGGAATGCCGAGTGTCCGGCCCGGTAGTCACCGGGCGTTGAGGCCGCCCAGGTTCCGGTATTTCACCAGCCGCGCCGGCAGAAGGGCGGCGATTCCGGCGTTGGACAGGGTGGCGAGTTCGTATTCGATGGCCTGTCCCATCCGCTGGCAGAACGCTTTTGCCTCGAGGGAGGCGTCGGGTCGTTCGTCCACGATGTGTTCAACGAGTCCGTTGGCGTGGAGGGATGCGACGTTGACGCCCTGGGTTTCGGACATGGCGGGGGCGAAGTCGGTGTTCCGGTGGACGATGGCGCTGGCGCCTTCAGGCGGGAGCGGGGAGAGCCAGGCATGCTGGGCTGCGATGGTGCGGTCCGCGGGCAGGAGGGCCAGTGCCCCGCCGCCGGCGCCTTGGCCGAGCAGCACGGACACGGTGGGGGAGTTCAGCCCGATGAGATCGTGCAGGGACCGGGCGATCTCGCCGGCGAGCCCTCCTTCCTCGGCCTCCTTGGAGAGTGCCGCGCCGCCGGTGTCGATGACGGTGAGCAGGGGCAGTCCGAGTTCCTCAGCCAGACGCATGCCCCGCCGGGCCTCACGGAGGGACGCCGGTCCCATGGCCGTCTGATGCGAGGGCCGGGGCCGGGTGTGGCCGATGACCACGCAGGATTCCTGGCCGAAACGGGCCAGGGCCAGCTGAAGTCCGGGGTCCTTTTCCCCCTGACCGGTGCCGTTGAGCGGCAGCACATCGCGGGCGCCGTAGGCGAGCAGCTGCCGCAGGTCCGGCCGCCGCGGGTTCCGGGAGATTCCGATCGATTCCCAGGCGCCGGCGTCGGACGGTTTGACCGACAGGGTCCTCGGCGGCGCAGGCCGCGGGTGCGGGCCGGTGACCAGGATGCTCAAGGTGCGGTCGACGACGTCGGACAGTTGCCAAGGCGGGACCACCGCGTCGATCAGGCCCCTGTCGAAGAGGTTTTCGGCGACCTGGACGTTCTCCGGAAATGGCGTGGCAAACAGGGCTTCGTAGACGCGCGGTCCGAGGAAGCCGAGCAGGGCACCGGGCTCGGCCACGGTGATGTGGCCGAGCGATCCCCAGGACGCCATGACCCCTCCCGTGGTGGGGTGCCGCAGGTAGACGAGGTAGGGCAGTCCGGCCTTGCGGTGCGTGCGGACGGCCCCGCTGATTTTCACCATGGACAGGAAGGCGATGGTCCCTTCCTGCCATGTTGAGCGGGAGCACTGTGGCCAGCAGGAACATGGCTGATTGAGCTCGAATACTCCCTCGGCTCCCTCATGTCCTAGAGATTTGTCATCCGCTCGGCGGCTTCGTTGTAGCGCCCGCCCGCCACCTTGATTTTGGATGCGGCCTCCTCGATCTCCGCGAGTTCCCCGGCCGTCAGTTCGACGTCGGCAGAGCCGATGTTCTCCTCCAGCCGGTGGAGTTTCCGTGTGCCGGGGATCGGGACGATCCAGGGCTTGCGCGCCAGGAGCCAGGCCAGCGCGATCTGGCCGGGGGCGGCGCCTTTGCGTTGAGCGAGGCCAGCGAGCAGGTCGACGACGGCTTCGTTGTGCCGGAGCGCATCGGGCGCGAACCGGGGGATGGTGCTGCGGATGTCGTTGCCGGCGTCGAAAGTGGTTGCGGCTGTGATGGTGCCGGTTAGGAAGCCTTTGCCGAGCGGACTGTACGGCACGAAGCCGATCCCCAGTTCCTCGCATGCCGCCAGTACCTCCAGTTCGGGGCGCCGCCACCACAATGAGTACTCACTCTGGACGGCCGTGACCGGCTGGACCGCATGGGCCCGGCGGATTGTCCCTGCGGCGGCTTCGGACATCCCGAAGTGCTTCACTTTGCCGGCTTCGATGAGCTCCTTGACCGCACCCGCGACGTCCTCGATGGGCACGTCCGGGTCGACGCGGTGCTGGTAGTAGAGGTCGATGGCTTCTACCCCCAGCCGCTTTAGGGAGCCCTCGACAACGCGCTTGATGACCTCGGGACGGCTGTCCACCCCGCCGCTGGGCCTGCGTTCGATCGGATCGATGTCCCATCCGAACTTCGTGGCGATCACAACCTTGCCTCGGTACGGCGCGAGCGCCTCACCGACGAGTTCCTCGTTGGCGTAGGGACCGTAGATTTCGGCGGTGTCGAAGAACGTCACGCCGCGCTCCACGGCGGTTCGGATCAGGGAGATCATTTCCTGCCGGTCCGGGCTGTCGCTGTAACCGCCGGTCATGCTCATGCAGCCCAGCCCGATGGCGGAGACCTCCAGGCCGCTGGTACCTAAAGTGCGCTTATCCATTGCTCGTGCTCCTATCGCTGCCGGTGGGATCGGCGGCGGCCGAGTGCGGAGCCGCCTTATCAAGATCACCACCCCGGGCCCGGGCGCGGGAGGGCCTGCTGTTCCACGTACTGCCGGACCACCCCTCAGCAGCCAACGCCGCGAGGGGTGTACTGGCAGGACCTCCCGCCGACGCGTCCCCGGGACGTAGCCTGAATGCATGGATAGTCAAAGCGATGTACGTGAATTCCTCCGGTCCCGCCGGGCCAAAGTGACGCCTGAGCAAGTCAACCTGATCGTGGGCACCAACCGGCGCGTGCCCGGCCTGCGCCGGGAAGAAGTCGCCACCCTGGCCTCCGTCAGTGTGGACTACTACGCCCGGCTGGAGCGCGGGAACCTCACCGGGGTTTCGGACGAGGTATTGGAAGCCATTGCCCACGCACTGCGGCTGGACGAAGCCGAAACCGCCCATCTCTTCGACCTGGCCCGGGCCGCGCAGCAGCGGCCGGCCCGCCGTCGTCGTCCGGCGCCGCCGGAGCAGGTGCGCCCCGGCCTGCAGCGGTTCCTGGACGCCGTCACGGGCGCCCCCGCCTGGATCCGCAATGATCGCATGGACTTCATTGCCTCCAATGCCCTTGGCCGTGCGCTCTACGCGCCGATCCTGGCTGATCCGGTGCGGCCCGCCAACAATGCACGCTTCGTGTTCCTCAACCCGGAGTCGCGCTCCTTTTACCCCCATTGGGAGCAGGTAGCGAATGACGTCGTAGCCATCCTCCGCAGCTACGCCGGCCAGCGGCCGCACGACAAGAGCCTCACCGACCTGATCGGGGAACTCGCCACCCGGAGTGACGAATTCCGCATGCGCTGGGCCGCCCATAACGTCCGGTTCCACCGCACCGGGGTGAAGCAGCTTCACCACCCGGTGGTGGGGGACCTTGAACTCACATACGAAGCCATGGAACTGCCGGCCAATCCGGGCTGGACCATGTTCGCCTACACCGCCGAACCCGGTTCTGCCAGTGACGAGCGCCTGAAGCTGCTCGCAAGCTGGGCCGCGACCACCACCGGCGAACAGCCCGTCCCCGCGTCAGAAAGGACGCCCTAGGGACGCAGCAGGGGCAGGTTGACGCCCGGCGGGCTGCCGCCTTTACTGGCCGGCACCCGGCAGGAACTGACGGTTCCTGATCCGTGATTCGCCGAACTGGATTGCCAGGGGTTCAATTTCCCAGGCTCCGCCGCCCCGCGTTTTCGGGCTGCCCACGGCGACGTGCGGTGTCCAGTGCGGGGACCGGAAGCCCATGGCACGTGAGCTGAGGATGAAGTCGTCCACACCGTCCACCAGCAACCCGTCCAGGAGTTCGTGGAGGGCCTGCACCAGAAAGACCTGATAGTCATGCACGTGCTCCGGGACAGTGACGTCCAGCCCGGACACGCTGCCGCCGCCCAGGGTGATCAGCCGTTCGGCGCTGCCGGAAAAGCCATCCAGCACCGGCAGCCGCTGCACCCAGGCCGACGTGCTGCGGGCTGCAGCGGCAGCGCTGGTAACGCCCTTGGTCCATTCCGAGACGTCCCGGGCGAAATCGTCCATGACCCCGAGGTGCAGCAGGGTCAGGTGCAGTCCCCGCTGCCTGCGTAGCCCGCGGACGTAGCTGCCCAGTGCCTCGTAGTCCGAGGGGCCGGATCCGATGCGGAGCACCGGCGATTCCACCGTGATGCGGGGAATTGTTTCCATTCCGGCCCCTCCTGACCGCGCTGGCTATTGGCTCTGGATGCCATTATCCGCCGAGGGGCGGCAGCAGGCCCACGAGCCGGGTCACACTGCGAGCGGACGCAAGCCGTCCAGCAGGGGAGTCGTGGGCCGCCCGGTGAGCCGTGCGAGGTCGCCGGTGGTCAGGGCAAGGGCATCCTCCCGGATGTTCCCGTCCAGGGCGGCAAGGAAACCGGCGGTTGCCGGGTCGAGGCCTGCAGCCTCCAGTGCGCTGGCGTGTTCTGCCGAACTCACGGAGTCATAGCTGACGGCACGCCCCAGGACGGTGGAGAAGGCTGACGCCAGCTCCTCATAGGTCCAGGCGTAGTCCCCGGACAGTTCGTAGACCCGGCCTTCATGCCCCGGGGTGGTCAGGACGGCGGCGATGGCAGCGGCGTAGTCCGCACGGGTGGCGCTCGCCACGCGCCCCTCGCCGGCGCTCCCCAGGAGCGTTCCGGTCTCGCGCGCCTTGGCCAGCGCAGCAGCATAGTTCTCCGTGTACCACCCGTTGCGCAGGAAGGTGAACGGCAGGCCGCTGGCAAGGATGTACTCCTCGGCCTTCACATGGTCCGGGGCAAGAATGATCGGCGTGCTGTCAGCCGCCAGCACGCTGGTGTACAGGATGTGGGCAACCTTGGCCCGTACGGCCGCATCGATGACGGTCTCATGTTGTGCTGTGCGGTTCTGGATATCGTTGCCGGAAATCAGCAGCAGGGTGTCACCTTCGCTCAACGCCGAGTCAACGCTGGCCGGATCGTTGTAGTCGACCGATGCGGTCCTGACGCCGAGTCCCGCCAGGTCCGCAAGCTGTTCGGCAGACCTGCCGCCGGCCACGATCTCCCCGGCCGGTACGCCGCGTTGCAGCAATTCCCCGACGACGAGTCGTCCCAGCTGGCCGGTGGCTCCCGCAATAACGATGGACATGTGATTCTCCTTGATTACCGGGCGCCCGGATCGGCGCCTTCCGTAATGGCCAACCTGCCTCGAAGGGGAACAATTCCGTCTCCCGATCACGCACTTTGAAGTGCAATAGGCACCTTCAGGTAAGCAATGGAGATTGATTTTGCCGGATCACCCGGTCTTCAGGAGCTGGACGGACAGCAGGTCTCCGGTGGTGCAATCCGGCTTCGCATGGACGGTGAAAACCAGCCGGCCACCGTCGTGGAGCTGATCGGGGATGGCGAAGTCGGTAACGACTTCGTCGCCGTCCCGCCCGGACCTGACGGGGTCCGCCAGCGCCGACCCGTTGAGTCGAAGGTCGTGCCCGCGACCCTCGACGGCCCGGAACCGGACGCGCAGCAGGGTCGCCAGGGCGGCGGGATCCGACAGAGTGTAGGAGAACCAGCCCGTTGCGCTGCGCCAGTGGATTCCCTCCCGGCCGGCGGCCCGGGTGGACTCGCCGGTGAAGGCGTGGTCTGCCTCGGGCTGCTGTTCCCCTGCCACCACGGCGTCGATGATTTCGCCCTGCGCGGCGGCCGCATCATCCAGTGCCAAAAGCTCCGCGAGACGCTCCCGGGCCGGGCCGGTGGGCCAGTAGACCGTGTACCGCTCGTCGTGGATGCCGGCGAACGGTTCCAGCAGGACTGTGCGAACACTTCCATCGGCGTCCACCGTGGTGAGTTCCGCGATGATCGCAGACCGGTCGCGGAGCACGACGGCGTCCAGCGGTTCAGGTCCGGCTACCACCGGGGTGCCGGCCAGGGGAAGCAGCGTCCCCGAGGCGACGTGCCCCATCCGTTCGTCGGGAGCCTCAAAGCTCCCGACGCCGTCGTCCCCGGCCCGTGCAGCCAGCACCACCGGCCCGTACAGGAAAGACACCCACGGTGAGCCGTCCGGCAACAGTTCGGCGCGCAGCTCCATCTCCAGTCGGACGGTCACGACTGTAGTGCCTTCCCACAGGCGGCGGACGGAAACATAGGTGCTGTCGGACGTCCTGCCGTCGGACGCTGAAATGGCAGTCCCGCCTTCGACAGGTGACCCGTCGACGTCGACCTCCATCTCCGGGGACCAGGCCGGTCGGCGCAGCCGGATGGTCGCCTCGGTGGGAGTGGCGGCGGTGATGCGCAGGGTGGCAACGCCGGAACGGGGAAAAGCGGTCTCAAGCCGGACGGTGAGGCCCCGCTCTGCCCACGCCAGCTCGGAGGCTGCGTAGAGGTTGACGGACAGGGCGTCGCCGTCGTGGCTGTAGATCAGTTCGCCGTAGCGGGCGTGGTTTTCCAAGCCCGACCCGACGCAGCACCACATCGATTCCTGGGGGCGGGAGTAGACGCGGTAGTGGGCCGGCCGCATGGGCGTGAAATAGACGAAGCCGCCGCGCCCGGGGTGCTGGGAAGACAGGATGTGGTTGTAACTGGCGCGTTCATAGAAATCAATTGCCGCGGGATCGCCGGTGCGTTCGAAGCGGAGCCGGGCCAGCTTGAGCATGTTGTAGGTGTTGCAGGTTTCCGGACCCTGCGCGTCCTGGATCATGGGGGAGAAATCGGAATAGGGGTGGAAGTGCTCCCGCACGCTGTTCCCGCCGATGGAGACCGTCCGGCGGGAGACCACAGTGTTCCAGAAGGAATCGGCCGCTTCGTCGAACGGCGTCTCTCCCGTGGCGGCGGCGAGGCGTG
This sequence comes from Arthrobacter sp. Y81, assembly GCF_002929335.1. Lineage (GTDB taxonomy): Bacteria > Actinomycetota > Actinomycetes > Actinomycetales > Micrococcaceae > Arthrobacter. The sequence continues at coordinate 29,718 of NZ_PJIL01000003.1, read as the reverse complement.
CATAGCCGACCACTTTGGGGATCTGGGTGTTTGCGTGCAGGCCGTCCAGCTCGTCGCGGCCCTCCGCCAGGGGGACCAGCAGGGCGAGGTGGGAGAAGCGGCGTGCCTCCGCCCAATGGTCCGGGCGGCCGGTGATTCCGGCCAGGATGGCGAAGGCATCGTTCATCCCGCCGAATTCGGTGCGCAGGACCTCTTCGAATATGTGGTCCGGGATGTGGCTGGAGATGCCGAGCCACCAGTCCGCAAGGGCCGTGGCGATGGCCAGGGCACGCCCGGAGGCCGCATAGGTGTACGCATCGAGGAGGCCGGCTAGTGTTTTGTGCAGGTTGTACAGCGGGACCCACCGCCCGTTCAGGGTGAACAGGTCCGCGTCCACAGCCCGGCCGCAAGTTCTTCTCCCAGGGCACGTCCGCCGGGGACCCCGCCTACGTAGCCGTCCCCGCCGGCGGCCTGGCAGCGCCAGAACACCTCCACGAGGTGTTCGAGGCGGTCCAGCAGCCGGCTGTCGCCCGTGGCCGCATAGAGCTGGGCGCAGGCAGACAGATAGTGGCCGCCGATGTGCCCGCCCATGCCGTCGGATTCCCAGTTGCCGTAAGGTTGGGCAGCCGGTTCCAGGCCGGCCTCCAGCAGGTACGGGGCGCTCAGCCTGTCGGTGTCGAGATCCAAAACGTAACGGATGCTGGCGTCCTGGGCCGTCTTGAGGTCACCGTCGAGGAGGCGAACCCTGTCCAGGGGAAGGGCGACGCCTGGAGGACAGTGTTGTTAGCGCTAACAGAAAGCATCCCTGAACAGTAGGTGGCGGAGACTTTTCCTGTCAATGGGACTGTGCGGGAGCTAATGCCTGGCCGGCCGCTGAGCGAGGATGACTGCCTGGGGGAACTTCTCGCGGGGGCCGGGTTCACGTGACATCTGGGCGACAATGGTGAATCCGGCGTTGGTCAGGCGTTCGATGACGGTCGCGGGCGGGAAGAGGTGGGCGTCCATCGACACGTCATGCCCGTAAGCCCGGGCGATATGTCGAGGGCCGTCGCCAACCTGGAAACTGATCATTGCATAGCCCCCGGGCGTGAGGACCCGGAAGAACTCGGTGAACACGCCCGGGAGATCGCCCGGGGCCAGATGGATGATGGAATACCAGGCGAAAACTCCGCCCAAGTGCATATCCGGAGAGGGAAGGTTTCTGAGCTCAGCCACTTCGAAGCGGAGGCCGGGATACGTCCTCCGGGCCACCTCAACCATTCCGGCGGAGACATCGATTCCTGACACGTCGACTCCCAGACGGGACAGCAACCCGGTCATCCGGCCGGCGCCGCAGCCCGCGTCAAGCACGGGACCGGCATTTCCTTCCTTCACGTAACCGGCGAAAGCTTCGATCATCCCGCGGTCCGCCGGGGTCTCGAAAGTGGCATCAGGCAACAATCTCGCATAGCTTTCCGCCACCGTGTCGTAGGCCGACCGGACGTTGGCGAGGCGGTCATCAGCATGCATCCGGCAAGGCTACCGCGGGGTGCCGAGTTCAGTCCCCGCCGGCGCTGGGATGCGGAGGATCGCCGGGAGCCGGGGCGGGGGCGCGCAGTCCTTGTTGGACTATTTGTACCTGCCGAGCGTAGTGAGCCTGCGGACGGAAGACCTCGTCAGCAATGCCCAACATGCCACCGGTAGCGCCGCGCCACACGCCGCTGCGCCGGTTCCTCCGCGAAACCCAATACCAGAGGCAGGCAATCAGAGCCGGAAAACCCAGCACGACCACCAGCACAATGAGCAGATCCATGATAGAACTCTAGCCCGCGGGCTAATGATCATTCCGTAAGGTTGATTTCAGTCTGGAAATTGGGGGAAACGATGAAAGCGTGGGGGTTGGTGTTCTCATCCTGGCTAGTCACCGCACTCATTGCGGTTCTTGGAGTCAACGCAGGGGCCACGATTTGGTACTACCAGGAACCGGTTCTTGACGCCGTACCTGAACCAGCCAGTTACTTCCTGGCGGCGTATTCAGGGATGGCTGTATTGGCGCTGAGCTTTGCCGTGAGCGTGGCAGTCACGGTCCATGTCTGGCTTTGCGCGAACATTAGGACCACGACGTAGCCATTCACTTTGATAACAGCTGGAATGGAAGTTTGCGGGGATCCCAATAACGGCAGCAATTTACGCCAATCCAGCCCTAGCCCAGATACATGCGGGCCAGTGCATCTTTGGTGGAGCCTTTCAACGTCGATGGGTGCACAGCATCATGGCGAAGCGTTGCTGTGCTTGCGGCCCAGACGGCGCCCCAGAAGGCGTCCTCTCCCGGGTCCGTGTTAGGCGGCCGACGGATAAACCAGTCGTAGCCCCGGGGCCTGGGAGGCAGTTCGGCATCGGCGAGGTACGAATCGATGTCGTCATCAATCGATTCCAGATCAGCTTCAGTCAGGACGAACGGTTCCAATCGTTCGCTCCCGTTCTGGAACCGATGGACGACCGTGCCGTGCCGATCGCCGGCGGCCGCGCGGACGCGCACAAAGTTGCCCTGCCCTGCCGCCCACACAACCAATGCGCCCCACCCGTTCTCCGTGGCGAGGATCCAGCCGGCGGGGGCTTCGGCAAGTTCAGCGGATGCCCAGGGATCGTTGTTCATGCCCGATACTCTATTGCCCCGAAACTGACCACAACCCCCTCAGCACCGGATTGAGAGTTCCCCATGCCCTGTATTGTCCGTGACGGCCCAAAAGGTTACACCTATCCGGAGCGGTGGCTCGGTAGCGTCGTCAATTAAGGCTCGTGACGTACACGTTCCATTACGTGGGAATAGTTTTGAACGAGGGTTGGATCCGGAGCTTCCAGGCGTCGAATGGCGACTCGAACCACGTCTACAGCGGTTTTGCTGGTGACCCGGACCAAGGGGTAATCCTCTTGGATCACCTCCCAGTGGGCTCCGGGAACGGTGTGAGTGAGCACGTCGCCGTAGAACATGCCAATGGGTCGGACAAACGCCGAGAGGGTGGCTTTGTGGTTGGTGGAATCAATGAGGTCATCGATCGCAGCCAGACCGTCCACGGACCGCGGTAACTGCATTCCGTTGGATGTGAAGTGCGCGATCAGCTCGTCATAGCCGCCGACATTTGTTGGCGGAGGGCTGGACTGATGCCGGTCCACCGGCCGGTATTCGGCGTATCTCCTGGGCATTCCCGGGGGCAGCATTTGCAGCGGTTCGGCGGAATCCTGCGCATCGCTCATATCGACAGACTACGCCGGGAATTTTCGGACGGGCAGAAATTGGAGCGGCCCTGGTACGTCTCGTTTCAATTCAATCCCTCGTCCATATCGAGCAGCTCTGAAGAAGCAACCACCGCGGCCGCTCCCTAGCATTAGGGTGTTCGCATCAGCCCCCTAGGAAAGGAACCCGCAATGAAGGACACGGAAAATTCAGGCACAGGCACCAAGACGTACGGCGGATTCGAGGACGACGAACGGGCCGCAATGCAGGAGCGTGCACAGGAACTCAAGAAGGCGGCCCGCCGCGGACCGGGCGGCGCCAAAGCTGACGGGGAAATCGAGGTTCTCGCGAAGATCGCCGAGATGCCCGAATCCGACCGCCTCATTGCCGAGCGGCTTCATGCCCTCGTCAAGGCCAATGCACCGGAGCTCACGCCGAAAACCTGGTACGGGATGCCCGCCTACGCCAAGGACGGCAAGGTGGTCTGCTTCTTCCAAAGCTCGCATAAATTCAAGACACGGTACTCAACGCTCGGCTTCAACGACTCGGCGAATCTCGACGACGGCACCATGTGGCCGGCCGCCTATGCCCTTACCGAGCTGACCGCCGCCGATGAGGCAAGGATCAGTGCGCTCCTGAAGAAGGCCGTCAGCTGAGGTCTGCATGCACCATTGACGGGCTATTAGCCGTTCCATCCTCTGGGAGGACCGCGTGTGCCGGGCCGGAAGCAACCCTAGACGGGCCGGGATTCAATATCCTCTGCCTCCGGGGAGGTATTCGGCTGTGGCCAGAACTACAGGCAGGCGCGCTCCAGCGGGCGTCGAGTTCCGCCGTCCCTCCTGATCCCCTTTGGCGACGAGGAATACATCGATCGGGTCCTCGTGTTCGTGGACGAATCCGTTGCGTTCGTAGAGGCGTCTCGCCGGGCTGCCTTGCAGGACGTTGAGCCGGAAAGGCCGGTGATCCCGTTTCGTCGTCATTACGTGGCGCAGGACCGCGCTGCCGAGGCCCTCGCCTTGGTACTCAGGGGCCAGGTAGAAGTGTTCGATCCATTGCTCATCGGATTCGGGACGGACCGCAATGACGCCCGCCGCGGAGCCCGCAACGTCGATAACGAAGGTATGCGCAGGCTGAAAGCCGCTGAGGAAACGTTGCCTGACGCGAACGGGGTCCCAGCGGCCGAGGCGTTCGAGGTCGGGCCGCATGACCTGGGCACGGAGCTCCGCAATCCATGGAGCGTCAGCGGGCAGGCTTGGGCGCAAAGACCAGACGGGAGGCATGCCGTTATTGAAGCACAATGGAGGCGTGACTTCTCCGCTGTACCCTCCGGCCGCCGCACACCCCATCGGACCCTTCGACATGGGTGTCATCGGCGCGGGCCTGGCTTTCGCCGAGTCGCTGGGCAAGTTGGCAGACGCCCTGCGTGCGGGGGGCACTGCCGGGACCGCCGTGGTCCAGGCACCTCCGGGCACGGGCAAGACCACCCTGGTTCCGCCGTTGCTCGCCAACATCGCCGCCGCCAACATGGCCGCCTCAGCGGTTGCGCCAGGTAAAGGTAAAACGGGGGGCCGCGGTCCGCGCGTCGTCGTAACCCAGCCCCGCAGGGTCGCCGCCCGCTCGGCCGCGCGCCGCCTGGCTACCCTGGACGGGAGCAGCCTCGGGGACCGCATCGGCTACACAGTCCGCGGTGAACGGGTCTGCGGTGCCGGCACCATGATCGAGTTCGTCACGCCCGGCATCCTGCTGCAGCGGCTCCTCGCGGATCCGGGACTGGAGACCGTGGACGCCGTGATCCTCGACGAGGTCCACGAACGCGGGCTCGAGACCGACCTGCTCCTCGGCATGCTCGCGGAGGTCCGCGAGCTGCGTGGCGACCTCACGCTCGTCGCCATGTCCGCAACGCTGGACGCACCCCGCTTCGCCGCCCTGATCGGCTCAGGGCAGGGCGGGAACCACGACGACGGCGGGCCGGCGCCCGTCGTCGACTGTCCGTCCGCGCTGTACCCCCTGGAAACGGAGTGGGCGCCGGCAGCGGTAGCGCGGTTGGACACCCGGGGAGTGACCCGTGGGTTCCTTGACCACGTGGCGGACACGGCTGCGGCGTCACACACGGGGGCGCTTGCCGCGGACGCAGGTGTGGACGCCCTGGTGTTCGTTCCCGGCGCATGGGAAGTTTCGCACGTCGCCGCCCGGCTGCGGAGCCGGGTGACCGCTGAAGTACTGGAGCTGCACGGCCAGGCAAGCCCGGCCGAACAGGACCGTGCCGTCTCCGGGCGGGAGCCCGGCGGACGTGCCCGGATTATCGTTTCCACCGCGCTCGCTGAATCGTCCCTGACCGTGCCGGGAGTCCGCTTGGTGGTTGACTCCGGCCTGTCCCGGGAGCCGCGCCGCGACACGAACCGCGGCATGTCCGGCCTCGTCACTGTGTCCTGCTCCCGGGCCTCCGCCGAACAGCGTGCCGGACGGGCCGCCCGCCAGGGCCCGGGCAGGGTGGTCCGTTGCTACGACCAGAAGAGCTTCGGTGCAGCCCCGGCCCACCAGACACCGGAAATCGCGGTGGCTGACCTTACCGGCGCAGCCCTGGTCCTTGCCTGCTGGGGATCGCCCGGCGGCCGCGGTCTGTCCCTTCCCGACGCCCCGCCCGCGGCGGCGATAAATGAGGCCGTCGAAGTTCTCCGCGAGCTGGGTGCCGTCGGACCGGACGGCCTCGCCACGGATTTGGGTAAGACCCTGGCCAGGATCCCCGCCGACCCCAGGCTGGCCCGAGCCCTCCTGGACGGCGCCGCAACCGTCGGCCACCGAACCGCGGCGGAGACGGTCGCGGTCGTGTCCGGTGACCAGCGCGCTCCCGGCGCCGACCTGACGCGCCTGCTGGTCGCGCTGCGTTCGGGCAAGGACCCGGCGGCCCGGCGCTGGAAGGAGGACGTCCGGCGGATGGAGGCGATCGTCCGCAAGGAGGATGCCGCCGTCGAGCGTTCCCAAACCGTTCCGCCGGTGACTGCCGCGGAGTCCGTCGGGTTCGTCGTCGGCCTTGCGTTTCCCGACCGCGTGGCGCGCCGCGTTCCCGGCGCAGGGGCGCAGTACCTGCTGACCTCAGGCACCAGGGCGGGCCTTCCGGCCGGCAGCCCGTTGGCCGGGCACGAATGGCTGGCAGTCGCGGAGGTCGCCCGCGCGGAAGGCCGCGATGCTGCCGGAACCGGCGCCGTCATCCGGTCCGCGGCGCCGCTGACCGCTGACACGGCGGAGGCCGCGGCCCGGCACCTGCTGAGTGACGCTGTGGAAGCCGGCTTCACCCAGGGACGGGTCACGGCCCGCCGGGAACGCCGGCTGGGCGCCATCATGCTCGCGTCGACGCCGGTGCGGCCGTCGGCCGCGGAGGGACGGGCAGCCGTGGCCAGGGCGCTGGCCAAGGAAGGGCTGGGAACCATTGGATGGTCGACGGCGGCGGACGCCCTGCGCCGCCGTCTCGCGCTGCTGCACCGGGAACTGGGCGACCCGTGGCCGGACGTTTCCGAGGCGGCGCTGCTGTCGCGGCTTGACGACTGGCTGGCTCCCGAGCTCGCAGCGCTTGCCGGCGGGGCCGCCACGGCCGGCGTCGACCTCACCGATCCGCTGCGCCGGCTGCTGCCGTGGCCGGACGCCGCCCGGCTGGGGGAACTGGCACCGGAGGCGCTGGAGGTGCCGAGCGGCTCGCGGGTCAGGATCGACTACCCGGACGCAGAGCACGACGACGGACGGCCGGTCGTGGCGGTCAAACTCCAGGAGTGCTTCGGCTGGGCCGACACACCGCGGTTGGCAGGCGGCAGGGTCCCGGTCCTGTTCCATCTCCTGTCGCCGGCGCGGCGGCCGCTTGCGGTGACGGATGACCTCGCCTCCTTCTGGTCCGGACCCTATGCGCAGGTGCGGGCAGAGATGCGTGGCCGCTACCCAAAGCATCCCTGGCCGGAGGACCCGTGGACTGCGCCGGCGACTGCGCGGACCAAGAACCGGATGTAGGGCGGCCATCGGATAGGGCAGGGGGGACTGTTCAGAGTCCGGCCGCGATTTCTTCGACCGCCCGCGACAGTGCCTGCATGGATTCCGGGCCACCATGACCCTCGTCCTCGACGACAACGAGGTGGCTGCTTTTCCAAAGCTGGTGAAGCTTCCACGGGGTGACGACAGGGCCGCTGATGTCCCGGCGGCCATGAATGAGGTACCCAGGTATCCCGTCCAACCCGTGAATCCGGGACTCGATTTCCTGCCCGCCAGTCAGGAACCCGTCATGGGACCAATAGTGCGTGACGAGCAGGGCGAAGGTCATACGCTCGCGCTCGTCGTCGAACATCGCACCTGGCTGCCAGAGAGGGTCCAGGGCGATGTGCGTGGATTCCCAGCGATCCCAAGCTAAAGCGGCCTGTCGGGCATCGTCGCGGTCCTCTCCAGCCAACCGCCGGGCATAGGCATCGACCAAACGTTCGCCCGGATTGGCCTTGGCGGCATCGGAGAACTCCTGCCAGGCTTCGGGGAAGATGCGTCCGACGTCTTCTGTGATCCACTGGACTTCATCGCGGCTTGTCGTTGTTACTGCCACCAGAGCAATACCGTGCACCCGATCAGGGTGTTTGAGGGCGTAGGCGAGAGCGAGCGTGCTGCCCCAGGACACACCGGTGACAATCCACTTCGCTATGCCCAGGTGCTCGCGCAGAGCTTCGAGGTCCTCAATCAACGTTTGCGTGGTGTTCTGAGCCAGGTGGTCGAGGTCGTCCTGAACTATCGGAATGCTTTTGCCGCATCCGCGTTGGTCGAGACCTACCGTCAAAAACCGGGCAGGGTCGTGTCGCCTGCGGTAACCACCTTTGCCCAGTGCTCCGCCTGGGCCTCCGTGCAGGTAGAGGACCGGCACACCTTTTGGATTTCCTTTCGCTTCCCAGTAGATCTTCGCCTGGGGTACGTCCACCCATCCGCTGTTTGTCTCCGCGCGCTGATCAATCACCTGCTCAACGATATTGGATTCACACGGTCCCTTGTCGCCATTGACCGGCGATACTTAGCGATATATCGTTAGATATCGCCGATGGTCGGCGACAGTAGTACCCGAAAGGACGATGCCACCATGAAAGGCATTCACGACAAATTTGCAGACAACGGCCCCGAGCGGGGACGATTCGAGCGCGGCCGGAGCCGCCGAGGACCCCACGGCCACGGCGGCGGTGGGTTCGGACGCGGCTTTGGGGCGGGGTTCGGTCCGGGGTTCGGTCCGGGGTTCGGGCCCGGTTTTGGCCCCGGCGGCCCGCGCCGCGCTAACAGGGGCGACGTTCGCGCCGCCATTCTTTCGCTGCTGGCCGAAGCCCCATCCAACGGGTACGGGCTGATCAGGACAATCGCGGAAAAAACCTCCGGGGCCTGGCGTCCCAGCCCGGGGTCCGTTTACCCGACCCTCCAGCAGCTCGTCGACGAAGACCTCATCACACCGGTTGGTGAGGGCAAGCGCACCGAGTTCACGCTCACTGATGCCGGCAAGGCGTACGTGGCCGAACACTCCGAGGAGCTAGGCAACGCCTGGAACACCGATCCCGAGGGCGCGGTGCCGGTGTTTCATCAGAGCGTGGGAAAGCTCATGGGCGTCATTCATCAGTTCAGGGTCGCGGCCACCGACGAACAGCGCCTGGCTGCCGTCGAAAAGATCGATGAAGCCCGCCGCGCGCTGTACCTCATCCTCGCGGAGTGACCGCGGAGGGAAGATGCCGAAAGCCCGAAGTGGCCATGTGAGGTAACTGATACACGCCTGAAACGTTCTGTCGTGGCGGCGAAACATTGCCCAGTTACGCTCATTCCTACCTGGACATCGGAGTCCACGCAGCGAACGAAAGGACACACCATGATGACGCTTTTGAGCACTATGACACTCTCCCTTCATGCCGGCTGGAAGGACAAGGACCCTCACCTCGGCGGGGCCGGTTCCATGGGTGCCTTCCCTAGCGGCCAGCTCTCATCCACCCCCTGGGAAGGGTGGTGGCACGACGAACCCTAGCCGTCCGGTCAAGGGCAACACGTCTTCCTCTTGAAGTTCGGCAGCCTCAGGGTGTCGAATCGTCTTACAGAGGCCGCGTGGCGGCTCACGACTAAGACGCCTGGAGTTGCTCATGTCGGTAAAAGGCACAAATGGCCGGGCCAAGAGCCCGGCCCGCGGCACCTCTGATTCCCGGCGGGCCGACACCGCCGCCGGGGCTCCTGCCGATGCACCGGAGAAAGTCCGCAATGTCGTTCTCGTAGGCCACTCCGGTGCGGGAAAGACCATGCTGCTGGAAGCACTGCTGGCAGCAACCGGGGTCATCTCACGGAAAGGTTCGATCGAGGACGGCACCACTGTCAGCGACGCCGAGCCCTCCGAGGTGCACCAACAGCGCTCGGTGGTGCTCTCCGTAGCTCCACTGGTGGTGGAGGGCATCAAGGTCAACCTTCTCGACACACCCGGCTACGGTGACTTCACCGGTGAACTCCGGGCGGGACTTCGGGGCGCGGACGCGGCCCTGTTCGTAGTCTCGGCCATCGACGACATCGACGCTGCCACCACGGCACTCTGGGCTGAATGCGACCAGGTGGGGATGCCCCGGGCGGTGGTAATCAGCCGGCTGGACCACCCGCGCGCGAATTTCGAGGCGACCGTGGCCGCCTGCCAGCGCGCGTTCGGAGACTCGGTGGTGCCGGCCTATCTCCCCGTGCGCACCGGGGACGCCACCACCGGGCTGCTGGGGCTGCTTTCGCAAACAGTTTCGGACTATTCCGCCGGCTCCCCGACACCAAACGTGCGTCCGGCCGGCACGGATGAACTCGCTGCCGCCGACGCCGCACGCGGCACGCTCATCGAGGGGATCATCTCGGAGAGCGAGGACGAGACCCTGATGGACCGTTACCTCGGCGGCGAGGAGATCGACGTCGATGCCCTGGTCAGCGATCTGGAGACCGCCGTCGCCCGCGGCACATTTTTCCCTGTGCTGGCCTCCTCCGCCGAGACGGGCCTGGGCATGGCTGAACTCCTGGAAATGCTGACCCACGCATTTCCCTCTCCGCTAGAGCGCAGCCTGCCGCAGGTGACCAGCCTTTCGGGTGCACCGGCAGCCCCGCTGGCCTGCGATCCTGCGGGTCCTCTGGCCGGCGAGGTGGTGCGGACCACCATCGACCCGTTCCTGGGCCGCGTCTGCCTGGTACGGGTCTTCTCCGGCACGCTGCGGGAGGATTCGGCCGTGCACGTCAGCGGGAGGGGGCTGTCCGAACGCGGCCACGAGGACCACGACAGCGACGAACGCCTCACGCACCTCTACTCCCCGGTGGGCTCCAGCCTGAGGCCGGTTCCGTATTGCGTGGCGGGGGACATCTGCGCGATCGCCAAGCTGGCCAGCGCAGAGACAGGCGATACCGTGTCCGCCAAGGAAACACCGCTGCTGGTGGTTTCGTGGGACATGCCGGAACCGCTGATGCCCTTGGCCGTCGAGGCAGCCTCGCGCAGTGATGAGGATGCCCTTGCCAAGAGCCTGGGAAAGGTGGCAGCCGGTGATCCTACGCTGCGCGTGGAACGGAACTCCGAAACCCACCAGCTGATCCTGTGGTGCATGGGCGAAGCCCACGGCGAAGTGGTGCTGGACAGGCTGCGGGACCAAGGGGTCAAGCTGCAGACCGTGGCTGTGATTACCCCGCTGCGGGAGACGTTCGTGGCACCCGCGTCGGGCCACGGCCGGCACGTTAAGCAGTCCGGCGGCCACGGACAGTACGCCATCTGCGACATCGACGTCGAGCCCCTCGACCGAGGTGCGGGCTTCGAATTTGTTGACAAGACGGTGGGCGGGGTCATCCCGGGACAATACATCGGTTCCGTGGAGAAGGGCGTCCGGGCCCAGATGCAGAAGGGCGTGTCAGCAGGGTTCCCGGTGGTGGACATCCGTGTGACGCTGACCGGCGGCAAGGCGCACAGCGTGGATTCCTCCGATGCGGCTTTCCAGGCGGCAGGGGCCCTGGCGCTGCGTGAAGCCGCCGCCGCGGGCCGGATCCAGCTCCTCGAACCCGTCCTGGCGGTGACCATCAGCGTCTCTGACGACTACGTGGGAGCGGTGATGAGCGATCTGTCCTCCCGGCGCGGGCGGCTGACCGGAACCGACTCGGCCGACGGCAGCGGCACTGAGATCAGCGCAGAGATACCGGAACAGGAACTGCTGCGCTACGCGGTGGAACTCCGGGCGCTGACGGCGGGCACCGGCCGGTTCCGGCGCACCTACCTGCGCCACGAGCCGCTGCCTCCGAACATGGCCCACACGGCGCCCCGGCAATGAGCTGCTGGCCCGGCGTTACCTAGTCCCCGGCGTTTCCTAGCCCTGAGGGCTCGCAGCCTGCGAGCGCAGGTAGGCCGCGACCGGCGCTGCCGCGGACGCACCGATCTCGTCGGCGCTGCGCTTTTTGCCGGCGACCGCAAACGAGTGGTCGCCGCCGTCGTACCAGTGAAGCGTGGCAGTGGGCCCGATCCGGGCAACCACACGCTCCAGTAGTTCAGGCGTGGCAAACGTGTCCCGCGTCCCCTGCAGGAACAGCATCGGCAGGGTCAGGCCGTACAGGTGCTCATCACGCAGCTTTTCCGGTTTGCCCGGGGGATGCAGCGGGTACCCCAGGTAGACGAGCCCGGCCGCCGGCATTCCTTCGGCAACGGCCATCGAGGCCATGCGTCCGCCGAAGGACTTGCCCGCCGCCCACACCGGCCCGTTGTCGGAGTGCGCGGCCGCCCTGGCTGAGGCCTCCTCCATGGCTGCGCGCCACGTGGCGATCGCAAGGGGCGGCCTGTCCGGGAACTTCCGTCCGGCCTCGCGGTAGGGAAAGTTGAAGCGCAGGGTGGCCACGCCGTCGTCGTTCAACGCGTGGGTGAAGCCCCCCATGAAGGGGTGCTCCATGCCGGCGCCAGCACCGTGGGCAAGGACGAGCGTGGCGAACGGGTTGTCCGGCCGGGCGTAGAGGCCGGAGACCTGGATATCGCCGACACTGATGGTTACGGGGGACTCGGGTACGGGCATGAGTCAATGATGCCGGATCTCCACGCACAGCCGGCACACAGACGGCCGTATGTTCCGTGGTGGTTGCCGGAGCATGGCGCTCGCGGCCGCATTCCTGTTTGGCAAGGCCAGGAAGATGCGGCGCGCCGCCAACGCCTAGACAGCGGGCCTAGACAGCACCCCTGACCCGCAGCCAGACGAACTCCTGCGGCTTGAGCGCAAAACCTTTGCCGATGCGCACCGGCTTGCCGGTCAGGACGTCCACCGCCTCGGCAGAGAATCCCGAGAGAGTCTGGGCGGTGACCGTTTGGCCCTCATCGCTGAAATTGGCGAGGGCGAGAATAAGCGTGTTGCTTCCGGGCCGCTGGTACCCCAACACGGCCTGGTTCTTCGTGTCGAAATGGACCAGCCGGGTCCCGGCGAATTCGGGGGTTCGGGACCGTGCGGCGATCATGAATCGCAGCCCTTCGAAGACCGCGCCTTCTGGAGTCGACTGATCGTGACGGTTCGCGTACCGGTGTTCGGGGTAGTGCGGCCGGTGCACCCATCGGCTGTCCGCGCCGTGGCCTTCCTCGAGGGCGTACCCGTAATCGTTGAGCTGCGCCACTTCGTCGCCCAGGTAGAGCAGCGGGAGCCCGCCGGTGCTGAAGGTCACGGAGTGGGCAAGCAGGATCCTGCGGACTGACTCTGCAGTTCCGTCCTCCAGTCCGCAGAGCGACGCCGTCGTGCCTGAAATCCGGCAGTCACCCGTCCGCGGGTTGTCCTGGAACGGAACGCCGCGGGCGAAGCTGCCCGGGAAACGGTTTACGTAGAAGGAATTGAGGAAGCGGCGGTGCTCGAAGCCGTTGATGCCCAGTTCCGCGGCGTCCTCGTCAGCAAACGTCCAGCCAATGTCGTCATGGCTCCGCACGTAGTTCACCCAGGCCGTGCCTGCCGGAAGGTTGTGCCGACGCTCCAGTGCTTGGGACAGCAGGGACACGTCGCGGGTGGCCATCGCCTCCCAGATTAGTGCCATCTGCAGCGGGTTGTATGAAAGCTGGCACTCTGCCGGATCGATGTACAGGGCAACGTCGTCCGGGTGGACGATCGCCTCGGACTTGAAGAGCAGCGATGGCGCGGCGAGCCGGCAGACGGCGTTAAAGGCCTGCAGCAGGGTGTGGGCCTTCGGGAGGTTCTCACACGGCGTTCCGAGCTGCTTCCAGATGAAGGCCACGGCGTCCATCCGAAGGATCTCCACCCCCTGGTTGGCCAGGAAGAGCATCTCTCCGGCCATGGCCCGGAAAACGTCCGGGTTGGAGTAGTCCAGGTCCCACTGGAAGGAGTGGAACGTGGCCCAGACCCACCGTCCGTCAGGGAGTTGCACGAACGAACCGGGGTGGTCGTCCGGGAAGATCTCCCGCACGTGTTGTTCGAAGGCGTCCGGCATGGTCCGGTCCGGGTAGATCCAGTAGTAATCACTGAACTCGGGGTCGCCTTCGGCAGCACGCCTGGCCCAGTCATGCTCATCCGAGGTGTGGTTGAAAATGAAGTCCACCACCAGGCTGATGCCGTTGTCCCGCAACTCGGCAGCCAGCTCGCGCAGCTGTTCCATGGTGCCGAGTTTCGGGTTCACGTCACGGTAGCTGGAGACCGCATAGCCGCCGTCGGAATGCGGTTCGGGTGCCAGGAACAGGGGCATGAGGTGCAAATACGTGAGGCCGAGCTCTTTGAAATAGGGGATCCGGGAACGGACTCCTTGAAGATCCTCCGCATACCGGTCCACGTAGCAGACGCCGCCCAGCATGCTGTTTGACTGGAACCAGCCGGTGTTGTTCTCCCGTTCCGCGTCCAGTGCCTTCAGATCCGCCGGGCGTTCGTTCCACGAGCGGGCAGCCTGGAGGACAAGCGCAGTCAGCTGGTCCTGGAAGTCCGGGCGCGAGCCGTAAAGGGACTGGAAGAGCCGGTGCATGTCGGGGAAATGATGGGCGAAGCGCTGTAGGAAATCGTCGGTGTCCCGCCCCCGGGGCATGAGATCCGAGTGGGCACCCAAGGCACTCAGCGCGTGCTGCCTCGATGCCTGGTCCACACCAGCGGCTTCAACCATGGAACGGGTCTCCTTCGACGTTTTGCCGGGAGCCGTGCGGCGTCCGGTCCGTTCACATCCTTACAGACGGGCCGGGACGTGCCCAGTGAACGGGAACTTGTTTCTTCGTTTCGGGCGCCAACTGCTGACGCCGCGCGCCGGGCGGGGTAGGTTGTCCCCATGGCGAGCGAAGCGACCACCCTCACCGTTGACGGGCCGAACGGCCCCCGCGACATGCGCATTTCGAGTCCGAGCCGTGTCCTCTGGCCGGATCTCGGCCTGACCAAGCTGGACCTGGCGCGCTACCTGGCGGAGGTGGGGGAGGCGTTCATTGCGGCGAACGGTGACCGGCCGCTGGCGCTGCAGCGGTTCTCGGACAACGTGGACGGTGAGCAGTTCTTCTCCAAAAATCCGCCGAAGGGCACACCCGACTTTATTCGGACGGTGAAGGTGACCTTTCCGAGTGCGCGCTCGCATCCCATGCTGGTCCTGGACGAACCGGCCGCTGCCGTCTGGGCCGCCCAGATGAACACCGTGGTGTTCCACCCCTGGCCATCGCGGGCCGGAAACACGGATAACCCCGACCAGCTGCGGATCGACCTGGACCCCCAGCCGGGAACGGACTTCGACGACGCGATCCCCGCAGCCCTGGAGCTGAAGGACGTGCTCGCAGAAGCCGGCCTCACCACGTTCATCAAGACCTCGGGTAACCGCGGACTGCACGTTTACGCGCCGGTGGAGCCGACGCACGAATTCTTGGACGTGCGCCACGCCGTCATAGCAGCCGCCCGTGAATTGGAGCGGCGGATGCCGGACAAGGTCACCACGGCGTGGTGGAAGGAAGAACGCGGCGAACGGGTGTTTGTGGATTTCAACCAGGCCAACCGCGACCGCACCATTGCCGGCGCCTACAGCCCCCGCGCCCTGGCGCACGCCCCCGTCTCCTGCCCCATCACCTGGGATGAACTGGGCAACGCCGATCCGAAGAACTTCACCATCCTCACCGTCCCGGAACGGCTGAAGACCGTCGGGGACCCCTGGGCGGACATGAACGCCAACCCGGGAAACATCGACGTCCTGCTCGAGTGGTGGGAACGCGACGTCGGCTCAGGGCTCGGGGAACTGCCGTTCCCGCCCGACTACCCGAAGATGCCTGGTGAACCGCCGCGCGTGCAGCCCAGCCGCGCCCGCAAGACGGACTGACGCAACCAGGGACTGACGGGAGCCGGCGCCCGTCCGGACGCCTGGCACCAAACGGCGACTACTCGAACCGGGACGGATCGCCCATGCCGCGCCGCACCACTTCCGCCGAACCTCCTGAGAAGTCGATGACCGTTGTCGGCTCCGCCCCGCAGTCACCGGAATCAACCACGGCGTCCACCACGTGGTCCAGCCGTTCCTTGATTTCCCAGCCCTGGGTCAGCGGATCTTCCTCATCGGGCAGCAGCAGTGTGCTGGAGAGCAGCGGCTCGCCCAGTTCGGCGAGCAGTGCCTGGACCACGGCGTTGTCCGGGATGCGCACGCCCACGGTCTTCTTCTTCGGGTGCAGCAGGCGCTTGGGCACCTCCTTCGTGGCAGGAAGGATGAACGTGTAGCTGCCCGGTGTCACCGCCTTGATGCTCCGGAACACGTCGTTGTCGATCTGCACGAACTGGCCCAGCTGGGCAAAATCCTTGCAGACCAGGGTGAAGTGGTGTTTGCTGTCCAGCTGCCGGATGGCGCGGATGCGGTCAAGCGCCTCACGGTTGCCCAGCTGCGCGCCGAGGGCGTAGCAGGAGTCGGTGGGGTAGGCGATCAGCCCACCTGACCGCACCAGGTCCACTATCTGGCCCACCGCGCGGGGCTGGGGATCATCGGGGTGCACGTCAAAATATCTCGCCATGCCCTGAGCTTATGGCCCTGCGTTGATTTCTGCACGGAGGGCGGCCCCTCAGCGTGGCCGGCCGGCGTGGTGCCCGACGGCGATCATGCCGCCGGTGAGCGGACAATGACGCCGTGTTGCAACAGCCAAGGACTTCGTCTTCAATCAACCGCCAGTCGCCTCAGACTGACTGAGTTGTGGATCCGTAGGCGGCGCGGCGGCCGCCGTGTCAGGGGCCCGCTCGGGCGTCTCGTCGTGATGGATCCGCTCCGCGCGGGACCCTAGCGGCTCACCACTGCCGCCCCATTGCAGGGCGATGATCTCGGCCCCGATCGATACCGCCGTCTCTTCGGGAGTGCGTGCCCCCAGGTCCAGGCCGACGGGGCTGTGCAGTTGCAGCAGTTGCTCGTCGCTCACACCCGCAGCGCGAAGCCTTTCCAACCGATCGTTGTGCGTGCGCCGGGAGCCCATCGCACCGATATAGGCGACCGGACGGCCTCGAAGGGCCGCCTCAAGCACGGGGACATCGAACTTGGGGTCGTGGGTCAGGACACAAATCACGGTCCGCTGGTCGACGAGCCCCCGTGCGAGCTGCTCGGAGAGATAATGGTGCGGCCACGCACGGATCACCTCCGCGTCGGGGAACCTCGCCTGGGTGGCAAATACCGCCCGGGCGTCACACACGGTGACTTGATAGCCCAGGAAGGTACCCAACCGTGCCAGTGCCGCGGCGAAGTCGATGGCCCCGAAGACCAGCATCCGCGGGCGCGGCGCATAGCTGGCGAAGAACACGGACATGCCGGTATCGAGGCGCTCGCCGTCCGGGCCGTAAGTCAGGACGGAGTTCCGGCCGGCTGCAAGCAGGCCCCGGGTGTCGTCCCCGACGGCGTGATCGGACCGGTCCGAGCCCAGCCCGCCTGCGAATCCGTCGGGCCGGACCACGAGGTGGCGACCCAGCCAGCCGGGATCCGGGTGCTCTATCACGGTGGCAACTCCCACCGGCCGGGATGCCTCGATGTCCTCACGCACGCCGTCCAGCTCCGAGAAGGTTTGCTGCGAAATTGGCTCCACAAACACCTCAATAGTGCCGCCGCAGATCAATCCAACGGAGAAGGCGTCGTCGTCGCTGACGCCGTAGCTCACAAGGACCGGCCGGTGATCCGCCTTTGCCTGTATGGCAAGCTCGTATACAGCACCCTCGACACAGCCGCCCGAAACCGAGCCGAAGACTTCGCCGCTGGCCGTGACCAGCATGGAAGCGCCAGGGGGCCTCGGGGCGGACCGGAAAGTCCGCACGACGGTAGCCAAACCGGCGGTGCCACCCTGTAGCCAGCCCGGCATCATGGCGGCGAGAACGTCACGCATCTTCCGCTGTCCTCCAACCCCGGCTCAGGACCGGCCCGAGCGCAGCCCGGCGCGGCGGCCCAGCCGATAGGCACAAAACGCCACGGCTGCAAGCAGCCCAATGAGTTTTCCGGGGTTGCTGAGCTGATCGGTGAGCACTCCCTTAGCCAGAGAAAGTGCGTTCAGGCTGTTGTCGGGCAAGGAAGCTGACGACGGGGCAGACGGCGATAGCGGTGCGGATACTGCGGGAACAGATGACCCGGGTAACCCGGATACTGCGGGAACAGGTTCCGGCGGTGCTTCCTGCCCGGCCTCGCCGGGTGCTTCCCCAGCAGGTTCCGCCAGCAGCGTCTGCAGGTTGGCGGCGAACAGCGCCATCATCTGCTCGGTGACGCCGCCGATGACGCTCTTCCCCATTGCGGCGGCCTTTCCGGACAGGGCCAGATCGGCACTGACCGTACCCCGCGTAGAACCTTGCGCCTCAGCCAGGCGCAAGGTCACGGTGGCTTCGGCCGTACCCTGGCCGCGGGTTTCCTGCGCCCGGCCCTGGAACACCGCGCGGTGTTCGTCTGCATTCCGTTCAAGAACGGTCATCTGCCCCTTGTACTGCATGGAAACCGGTCCCAACTTCACCTTCATCCCAATCTGGTAGGCGTCGTCGGAAAGCTTGTTCAGGATCTGGGCCCCCGGAACGCATCCAGCCACGCCCTGCAAGTCCATGAGCGTGTCCCAGACCTTGTCGATCGGAGCGACTACGGAGAAAGCGCTGTCTATCTGCATTAGCTGTTACCTTGCCTCTCTTGTGTTGTCCTGCGTCCGTCCCGCACTGCGGCTGCCACCTCCGCGAGGGCCGCGTAGCTGTGGCCGCTGACAAAGGCGTCACAGTACGGGAGCGCCGCCGCCATGCCACCCACCAGCGGCCGGTAGTTCACGTCAGCCTTCCTCGGATTAACCCAGACAATCCGGAAGGCGAGCCGCTTCAGGCGTTCCATTTGCGTGGCCACGAGGTCCGGATCATCCTGGGCCCAACCGTCGGAGAACACAACCACCACCGCACCCCTGGCCAAGCCGCGGCGGCCGTGCGCGTCAACGAACCTCCGCAGGCTTTCCGCGATTCGTGTCCCTCCCGCCCAGTCCGGCGCATTCGCGGCGGCCCGGGCCAGCGCCTGATCGGCGTTCCGGACTGCCAGCTGCCGCGTCAGCCGCGTGAGGCGGGTAGAAAACACGAACGCCTCCGCCCGTGCACCGGCCACGGCGCCCTGCAGTAATGACAGGAACACCCTCGTGTATGGCTCCATGGACGCCGATACATCGCACAGCAGGACCAGTTGCCGGGGACGGGGCCGGCGGTGGGCGTAATAGAGTCTCGTTGCATCAGAGCCGCTGCGCTGGGCGGCACGGACGGTGCTCCGGATGTCCAGCCGTGAACTGCTGTGCGAAGACTTGCGGGTCCTGCGGCTCAGGCGCGCCGGCGTGGAGAAGACTATCTCGCGAACGAGACGGCGCACCTGGACCAACTCCTCGGCGGAGAGATCGGCAAAGGACGTTTCGTGCAGCCGTTCCTCCGCCGACGCCATGGCCAGGATGGCGTCGCGCTCAGGACCGACCCCCTCTCCGGAGAGTTCCCTGCCGGGAAGCAGCGCAGGCAGCGGAGTCTTGTGGAGAGCGATCGGCGCGCTCGTGAGCCCTGACGGCGGGGACGGGCGGAGGCGGGTCCCGGAGCCGATAGCCGGCGGCGCGTTGGTGGAGCCTCTGCGGTCTCCAGGGGCAAGCCGGCCATCAAACACGGCTGCAAAGACGGCGTCGAAAATCGGCACCTGCTCCCGGGAGGACACCAGGACCACGCGGCACGTCCAGTAAAGCGGTTCGCGGGCGACGGGTGGGACCAGGCGGAGGGCTTCAGCCAGCCGAACGGCGCGGTCCGGGGAAGTCGAAAGGCCGGCACGTCGAAGCGCCGTGACAAGTCCGGCGGATAGGGAGGCGGCGTCCACACCGGGCGGGCTGATAGCGGATCTGAAATCAGCCACTGCCGTCCCCGACCAACCAGGCCGCGCCACGAGCTCCCACGAGCTCCAGGTCGTCCCGGTTCTTGACGATCGAGCCCCAGGTCTTCTCGACGGTGGGCGCATCGATGTGCGTGATGCCGAGCACGGACAAAGCGGATACCCAGTCGATGGCTTCGGCGATCCCGGGCGGCTTGGCCAGGTCCAGTGTCCGCATTTTCGTGATGGCGGACGCTGCCTCCTGCGCCAGGGGCCCGGCGCTTCCTGGAACACGGCGCCGCACGATCTCGGCAATCCGCGCGGGCGCGGGGTAGTCGATCCAGTGGTACAGGCAGCGGCGCGTGAGCGCGTCGTGCAAGTCCCTCGTCCGGTTAGACGTCAGCACCACAACGGGCGGATGCGCGGCCCGGATGGTGCCCAGTTCCGGGATGGTCACTGCGGCCTCTGCCAGCAATTCGAAGGTGAACGCCTCGAATTCGGCGTCCGCCCTGTCGATCTCGTCCAGCAGCAGGACGGCCGGGCGCGGTCCCGGATGCTCGATCGCCTGGAGCAGCGGCCGGCGCAGCAGGTACTGCGGCCCGAAAAGGTCCGACTCGTTCAGGGCTGCATCGCGGACCTCTGCCAGCCGGATACCGAGCAGCTGGCGCTGGTGGTTCCATTCATAGAGCGCTTCACCTGCGTCAATCCCCTCGTAGCACTGCAGCCGGAACAGGGGAGTGTTGAGCACACGGGCCAGCGCCTTCGCAGCCTCAGTCTTGCCTACGCCCGCTTCGCCCTCCAGCAGGATGGGTTGGGGCAGACGCACAGCCAGGAACAGCGCCGTCGCCAGTCCAATGTCGGCGAGATAGTCGCCGTCGTCCAGTGCAGCCATTAGCGAGGGAACGTCCGGAACCAGCTGCTGCACATCTTGTTCCGCGCCGCTGCGCGCAGCGTTGCTCATGGTGCGCCGCGAAGCGTGTCGAGCACTCGTTCATAGTCGTCATCGGTGTCGATGTCCAGGGGAGTGGCGCCGGGCACGGGCACCTCAGTCACCTCTGACGCGCGCTCCTCGAGCAACTTCCACACCGCCTTGTCGCCGTGGAGTCCGGCGAGCGAGGGCAGGGCGGACCGGGCGAACGCAAACGGATGGCCGACGCCGTCGTCGTAACGGCAGACGGCGATTCCGGCCTGGCCGCGTCCCGCCAGCAGCCGATGCACGTTCTCGGCCGTGACCCCTGGCTGGTCCCCGAGCAACAGGACCACCACGTCTGTGTCGGAATGAAGCACCGGCAGGGCGGCGGCTATCGACGATCCGCAACCGGTGGCGAAGTCCGGGTTGACGGCGACATCGCAGCCGGCGGTGTTCACACTTTTCAGTACCTCTTCGCTCGATCCGCCCACCGCCAACACCAGTTGGGCGAAGCCGCAGACCCGTGCGGTGGCCAGGACGGCGTCGAGCAGCACTCCATCTCCGTAGGGGAGGAGTTGCTTGGGGCGCCCCAGACGGCGGGACCCGCCCGCGGCGAGGACCAGCCCGGCTGTCCGGGGCTTTCCGGTTCGACGGCGAGGAGTCAGCGGGTCAGGGCTGCGGCCTTGACGAGGCCGGGCGTCAGCGGGAGGCGTCATAGTGTTCCGGATCCTTGCGGAAGGCCTCGTAGCATCCACGGGAACAGAAGTAGATTGTGGTGCCGCCGTGCTCGAGGTGAAGCGTTGACTCGACAGCGGCCACCGTCATGCCGCACACCGGGTCAATGGCCGTCGCCGGTTGGCCCTGGTCAGGCGCCGGGTGCCGTCCCTTGGCCCTTTCAGCAATGAGCTGCGCGAGGATGGACACGGCGATCTCGCCCGGGGTGCGGGCACCAAGGTCCAGCCCTGCCGGGCTGAACACACGGGAGCGCTGGGATTCGTCCACATCCAGGGATGCCAGGACGGCGGCGCCCCGCACTTCGCTGGCAACCAGCGCGACGTAGGGCACCCCGGCACGCAGTGCCCCTTCGAGTGCCCCTTCTTCCTCCCTGCCGTGGGAGGCTACGATCAGTGCGGCGTCGTCGGGCCGGGGGTCCGCCGCCTGCCCATCGGTCAGTTCCATTTGCAGGCCGACTCCGGCGCCGAGGGACGCCAGGGCCTGGGCCACCGGGGTGGTGCCGACCACCAGGACCCGCGGTGCCGGGATGTGCGGCTCCAGGAAGATCTCGATCGCTCCTCCGCTGAGGCAGGGGTTCGAAACCTCGACCGCGCCTTCCTCGCCCCGGTGCGACGGCTCGCCGGGCACAACGCGCAACAACAGCGGCTCCTGGGCCGACAGTGCCTGCAGGCTGTATTCCCGGACCGAGGCCTCGACGCAATTTCCGCCCACGAAGCCATCCATTTCGCCGTTGGACAGGATCAGGGCGGTGTCGCCGGCGTGCGCACTCGTGGGCCGCTGCGCCCGCACGACCGTGGCACGGACGAACGGCTCCCGGCGGCTGACGAGTTCCGTTGCCCTTGCCGCTAGGGTTTCTGCCAGGGCCTGCATGTCAGATCGGTGGCCTTGGCCGGCCCTGCATGGCCTCCCATACCCGGGCCGGCGTGCACGGCATGTCCATGTGGACCACACCGTAAGGTGCCAGGGCGTCGACGATCGCGTTCACGATGGCCGGGGGCGAGCCGACGGTGGCTGACTCTCCAATGCCCTTTGCGCCGATGGGGTGGTGCGGTGACGGCGTCACTGTAAATCCGGTCTCCCAGTCCGGTACCTCCATCGCCGTGGGGATCAGGTAGTCCATAAAGGAGCCGCCCAGGCAGTTGCCCGCCTCGTCGAATTCAATGATTTCCATGAGGGCCATGCCGACGCCGTCGGTCAGGCCGCCGTGCACCTGGCCTTCGATGATCATCGGGTTGATCCGGGTCCCGCAGTCATCCACCGCGATGAAGCGCCGCACCTTGACGTGGCCTGTTCCTGGATCGATGTCCACCACGCAGATGTACGCACCGAAGGGAAACGTCAGGTTCGGCGGGTCGTAGGTCACCTCGGCGTCGAGGTTGCCGTCGATTCCCTCGGGCAGCGTCATGGTGCCGTGGGCGGCCATGGCAATTTCCTCGATGGTCTTTCCGGCGCCGGGATCGCCCTTGACGAACCAGCGGCCCTTCTCCCACTCGAGGTCTTCGGGACGCGTTTCGAGCATGGCTGCGGCGATGAGCTTCGCCTTTTCGCGGACCTTCCGCGCGACGAGGGCCACCGCGCCGCCACTGACCGGTGTCGACCGGCTCCCGTAGGTCCCCAGGCCGAAGGGCGTCTGGTCCGTGTCGCCGTGGACCACGTCAATGTTCTCCGGCG
Source organism: Arthrobacter sp. Y81 (assembly GCF_002929335.1). Taxonomy (GTDB): domain Bacteria; phylum Actinomycetota; class Actinomycetes; order Actinomycetales; family Micrococcaceae; genus Arthrobacter. The sequence goes on along the minus strand of NZ_PJIL01000003.1, from coordinate 6,946 downwards.
GAATGCCGAGCTCTTCAGCGACGATCTGCGCGAACGTGGTCTCGTGGCCCTGCCCCTGGCTCTGGACGGAAAGCCGCACCACGGCCTTGCCGGTCGGGTGGACGCGCAACTCGGCGCCGTCGGCCATGCCCAGGCCGACGATGTCGAAGTGCTTGCGCGGGCCGGCTCCCACGACCTCGGTGAAGAAGGCGACGCCGATGCCCATCAGTTCGCCGCGTTCGCGTTTTTCGGCCTGTTCGCGCCGTAGCTCCTCGTATCCGGCCATCTTCATCGACAGCCGCATGGCTTCTTCATAGCTGCCTGAGTCATAGACCCAGCCCGTCTTGTTCGCGTAGGGGAACTGTTCGGGCTTAATGAAGTTCTTCAGCCGGAGTTCCGCCGGGTCCATGTCCAGCTTCCGGGCCAGGATGTCCACCATCCGCTCCACCAGGTACACGGCTTCCGTCACGCGGAACGAGCACGCATAGGCAACGCCGCCCGGAGCCTTGTTGGTGTAAACGCCCCTGACCTTGCAGAACGCGGCCTTCAGGTCGTAGCTGCCAGTGAAGATCGAGAAGAAGCCGGCGGGGTTCTTGGTGGGCTGAGCGGTGGCGTTGAACGCGCCGTGATCGGCCAGCACGCTGGTCCTCAGAGCGAGGATCTTGCCGTCCTTGGTGGCGGCGATCTCGCCCTGCATGATGTAGTCCCGGGCGAAAGACGTCGACATCAGGTTTTCCGAGCGGTCCTCCACCCACTTCACCGGCTTGCCGGTGACGATCGAACCGACGACGGCGAGGATGTAGCCGGGATAGATGCCCACCTTGTTACCGAACCCGCCGCCGATATCGGGGGAGACGATACGGATCTTGTGTTCGGGGATACCGGCGACAATCGCGAACAGGGTGCGGTGCGCGTGCGGGGCCTGGGTCGTCTCATAGAGCGTCAGCTTGCCGGAGACGGCATCAAAGTCCGCGACGGCGCCGCAGGTCTCCATAGGTGCCGGGTGGACACGGGGGTAGACGACCTCCTGTGCCACCACGACGTCGGCCGCGGCGAATATCGCCTCGGTTTCCGCCTCATCGCCAATCTCCCAGTCGAAAATCCGGTTGTCCGTCCGGCCTTCGAGATCATCCCGGATCAGGGGGGCGTCCGGGTCCAGGGCTTTGCGCGCATCGATGACCGGAGGCAGCAGGTCATATTCGACGTCGATCAGTTCCAAAGCGTCGCGGGCGGCGTAGCGGTCCTCCGCGACGACGAAAGCGACCTCCTGCCCCTGGAAGCGCACTTTGTCGGTAACGAGCACTGCCTGCACATCCGCTGAAAGCGTGGGCGCCCAGGCGAGTTTGAGCGCCAGCAGGTCCTTGCCGGTAATCACGGCGAGCACCTTCGGGTGGGCCAACGCATTGGTGGTGTCGATCGAGACCAGCCGTGCGTGGGCAACCGGCGCGCGCAGGATGGCGCCGTGCAGCATGCCAGGCAGCACCATGTCGTCTATGTAGTGGCCCTGCCCACGGACGAACCGGGGGTCTTCCTTGCGCTGGATGCGCCCGTACCCGATCGGGCGGTCGGCGTCGCCTGCCGCCGGATTGCCGGGCCGATCGTGGATGACAGTCATGCCTTCACCTCTGCGTCTGCGACGTCCGGGATCACCGTGTCCGTGCCCTCGAGGACTTCGTCTGTTGCTGCAACGTCAGCGACCGCCCCTGCCGGGTGGGCGGCAGCCCATTGCACTGAGCGGACGATCGTGGCATATCCGGTGCAGCGGCAGATCTGCCCGGAAATGGCCTTCCGGATTTCGATGTCATCCGGATGCGGGTTCTTGTCCAGCAAGGCACGGGCCGTGAGCATCATCCCGGGGGTGCAGAAGCCGCACTGCAGCCCGTGCTCCTCCATGAACCCCTGCTGAACCGGATCGAGAGTGCCCGCCGTGGCGAGTCCTTCGACGGTGCGGATATCGTGCCCGGCCGCCATTGCCGCGAGCACGGTGCACGACTTCACGGGCTGGCCGTCCATCAGGACCACGCACGTTCCGCAGTTGGTGGTATCGCACCCCCAGTGCGTGCCCGTGAGCCCCAGGACTTCGCGGATGTAGTGAACCAGCAGCACCCGCGGTTCGATGTCGGAGACTACTTCGCTTCCGTTCACGGTCATGCTGATCTGCATGGAGCTCAACCTTCCTGTGTTCCGGCAGCCCGGGCGCATGCCAGCCGCAGGACTCTGCGGGTGAGCTCGTCAGCCAGATGCCTTTTGTAATCGATCCCTCCGCGCTGGTCCGCGATGGGATCACACGCACTGGCTGCCACCCGGCCGGCCTCGACGAACAGCTCCTCGCGGGGTTGCTGTCCCAGGAGCACGCCCTCGGCTTCAGCGACGGTTCCGTCGAGGCCCAACGCCGTAAGACCGATGGCGGCGGCATCGACGCTACCGTCGTCGGCCAGCGAGATGGCCGCCCCGGCTGCAGCGACGGCCCAGTCGCCAACCCTGCGTTCCACCTTTTCGTAGGCGCTTCCCGAGTTCGGACGAACGGCGAACCGGACTTCGCACAGCAACTCGTCCGGGGCTACCGCCGTTTCATAGGGGCCGCGGTGGAAGTCCTTCATGTCGACGAGGCGCTCGCCGCCGGGACCGCGGACAACCGCCACAGCACGCAGGACGTCGCAGACCGTGGAAAGGTCTTCGGCCGGATCCGCCTGGCACAGCGAGCCGCCAATGGTCCCGCGGTTGCGCACCACAGGATCCGCGATGACCGCTTCGGCGTCCGAAATGATCGGGAACAGGCGAGCCACTTCGGCTGATTCCAGGAGGGCCGTATGGCGCGTCAGCGCGCCGACCCGCAGGTGATCCCCTTCGAGAAGTATGAAGTCGAGTTCGAACAGGTCGTTGATGTCAATCAGCCATTCGGGCCGGGCCAGGCGGAGTTTCATCATGGGCAGCAGGCTGTGCCCCCCGGCGACCACGCGGGACTCGGGGCCGTGGCGGGCAAGAAGTTCAAGAGCATCGTTCACCGAGCTGGCCCGCTCGTAGTCAAAAGGAGCCGGAATCTGCATTGTCCCTACCTCACTGCATGGCGCCGGAAACTGTAAGACGCCGATTTGAGGTCAGTCTTGCCCCGGCCGGAGCGGAGTGTCAATATCGTCATAAGCGAAGGGTTATGAAGCCGTGTCGATGACTTTGAGCCAGCTGCGCGCCTTTGCGCTCGTGGCCAGACTGGGGTCGCTTCACGCTGCCGCGGCGGCTCTGGCCATCAGCGAGCCGGCAGTCTCCGCGGCCTTGGCTGCGCTCCGGCGGGACCTCGGCGACCCCCTCTTCGTCCGGGCCGCCGGAGGCATTGCCCTGACGCCTGGTGGCCGGGCGCTGGCGGACTATGCCCAGGAAATCGTAGGTCTGGCTGACCAGGCCCGGTGGGAAGTCTCCCACGCAACCACGGACGCGGGGTTGCTGAGAATAGTCGCAACAGCTCCGTTCGCTGAACATGCGGCCGGACGGCTGCTTGACCTTTTCACCAAAAGGGTCCCCGGAGCCTCCGTCGATGTCGTAGTGGAGTCCGCTGCCGACATAGCATCGTTACTCCTTGACCGCGCCTACGACATAGCTCTTGGGGCAAGGCCTGCGCAGCCAGCCGGCGCAGGTGCCGACGTCGGACTGGAGATGGTCCCCTTCCTGCGGTATCAGCGCGTCTTTGTGGTGGCGGCGTCGCATCCCTTCGCAATGCTGCACGGGCCGGTGCCACTTGCACGGTTGCTGGACCGCCCCTGGTTCGCCGGTCCCTCCGGCATCCAGGCGCAGACGGATGAGGGGCGGTGGCTGTCTTCGATGGGCGTAACGCCCGATGTGATCCGGCTAAGCAGCGAAACCGACGCGCTAGCCGCGGTCAGGGCAGGGGAGGGCCTGACACTTGCCTTGGGGCATATCGTGCGGGCGGAACTCCAAACCGGAGTCCTGGTGCGCGTACCCGTGGTCGGAACCCCGGTGTCCGGTCTGTGGTGGGCAAGCACGCTGGACCACGGCCGGACAACCTCCAAGGCAAAGGCGCTGCAGCGCTTCGTCACCACATCGGATGCAACAGCCGCCATGGTTGCCCCGGGCGGCTCGCGCGGGCTTGAACGACGGGGATCCAAAGTTCACGTTGCTCTCTGGAGCTAAGGCCGAAGGCCATCGCCTGCCCCTATGCAGTCCCGCACGACTGGGGCAACATATGAAGTGTTCCAAGCCCGGGTGGCAGCCTGTCCACAGGCGGTCCGGGTACCGATCGGTACGAGAGGACACACCTGAAGATGACCACCAGACTCAACCCTTACTTGGGCTTCAAGGACAATGCGCGCGAGGCCATGAACTTTTACCAGTCCGTATTTGGAGGCGAACTGGCACTGAGTACTTTCGGTGAGTTCCAGGCCAGCGAAGACGCGTCCGAGCAGGAGAAGATCATGCACGGCATGCTGACTTCCGAATCCGGCCTGGTGCTCATGGGTGCCGATACACCCAACGGCATGAGCTACACCCCGGGCGACAACTACTCCGTTTCCCTCAGCGGGGAGGACGATGCCGAACTGCGCGGGTACTGGGAGAAGCTGTCCGACGGCGGCACCGTGACGGTGCCGCTCGAAAAAGCGCCGTGGGGCGATACCTTCGGAATGTGCACGGACAAGTTCGGCGTCGCCTGGCTCGTCAACATCGCAGGCGCCCAGCAGTAACGGGGCCCAAGCAGTAGGTGGACCCCGTTACGGGAGGCGTTCGGCGCCTACTTCCTGGCGACGAAGTAGGCGTTGAACGGATCCTCTTCGAGTTCCTTCACCTCAACGTTGCCGAAGCCCGCAGCCCGGACCATGGACTCCGCCAGTTGCACGCCCCACACGGTTCCGAGTCCCTGGCCGCCCTGGGCTAGGGACACCGACATGCAGTGGAATGTGGAGATCGCGTAGAGGAACGTCCCCCACGGGAGCTCAACATTGTCGGCCAGGTTGCTTGAGGCCTTGATGTCCACCATAAGGAACGTGCCGTCCGGGCACAGCGCGTTGTGGATGTTTTCCAGCACCTTCGCCGGCTGGGCCTGGTCGTGGATCGCATCGAAAACGGTGATGAGGTCATAGCCTTCCACGATGTCCAGTGCGGCTGCGTCCAGGATTTCGAACCGGGCGTTTCCCAGTCCCAGCCTCCGGGCTTCCGCCCGTCCCGCCAGCACGGCATCCTCGGAGAAGTCATAGCCGGTGAACCGGCTGGCTGGGAAGGCTTCGGCCATTAGGTTCACGGCGTGGCCGGCGCCGCAGCCGATATCGGCGACGTCGATGCCCGCCCGCAGGCTGTCCACGCAGCCGGCCAGCGGGAGGATGGCGGACACCAGGGAGGCGTCATGGACGGAGCCGCTGTCACCGGCCTGGATGTGCATGAAATCCGGATAGTCCTCGTATCCCAGGCCGCCGCCCGTGCGGAACTTCTGCGCTATCCTGCCGGCCACCTCACCCATCAGCGTGACGTACTGCAGCATGCGGGCCAGGTTGTCGACTCCCGGCCCGGAGACGGACGGGGCCAGCGCAGGGTCCAGCCGGTAGGTGCCTGCGGCGGGCTGGTACCGCACGAAGCGGGCCGTCACCATGCCGCCGAGCCATTCGCGGACGTAGCGTTCGTTGAGCCCGGCGGCGTCGGCAATCTGCTCACTCGAAGCCGGCGGCAGTCCGGCCATCACGTCGAACAGCCCCGTCTGGTGGCCGATGCTGGCCAGGACGGCGGCCGAACTGTCGTTGAGGATGCCGAGCAGCCGGGCTGCGGCCGCCCCAACAGCCTCTTCTGAAGTTGATGCCCCATCGCCGGAGGCCCCGGTGCCTGCTGTGAGGTCGATATCGGTGGTGGTCATGATCTTCCCTTTCGTTCGCGGACGTCGTCGTCCGGCTACTTCGAAAGTACTTTCGCGGCCGGGCACGCCGCGTCGGGCGGATGATGCATCTTTTGCCGGGGACGTGGGGCGAATGATGCAGGGGACCGACCGGAACCGGCGCCGAAGCTGACGTACGACGGCGGCGCGCTCCGCTGTTGTCGCCGTCGTACGTCAGGTCAGTCCGTGTTCCCTTGCCCAGCCGGCCGCGGCCGTCCGGCTGGAGACTCCGATCTTGCCGAAGATGTTCGACAGGTGCCGCCCCACCGTCTTTTCGCTGATGACCAGGGCCTCCGCCACCTGACGGTTGCTCGCACCAGTGGTGATGAGTGCCAGGACCTCGCATTCGCGGGCCGTCAGGCCGCCCCTGTCGGTGCTGCCGGCAGTGCCGCCCCCGCGGCGCTCAAGCCGTGCGACGTCAGGGCCGGCGCCGAGCTGGCGGTAGATCGCCAACGCAGTCGCAAGATCGGCACCGGCAGCACCGGCCTGGCCCAGCGCGCGGCGGCAGCCGCCCAGCAGCTCATGGATCCGGGCTGTGCGGTAGCGTGCACGCTGCCCGCGATAGGTGCGGGCCGCCGCGTCGAGGAAGGGCAGGGCGTCCTCCGCCCGGCCGGCGGCCAGCAGGACGGCGCCACGGGCCTGGTATGCCCATGCCTGGATGCCTGCGGAGGCGAAGCGGGCGGCCGTCCTTTCCAGTTCGGCGGTCAATGCTTCGGCAAGCGCCGGGTCACGCTGGTCCAAAGCCAGTTCGGCGGCCGGCAGCAGCAGCCGTGCCCGGTCCAGGAGCCGGCTCTCGCCCAGGGCGGCGCGCAACTGGTTGAGCGCCAGGGCGGTGTCTCCGGCAGCGTGGCGCAGCAGGGCCTCTCCCGGCTGGGGGTCCACGCCGACGTCCCGTGCACGCCGGTAGGCGGCCAGCGCACCGGCGGTGTTGCCCCGAAGTCGCCGGACCTCGCCCAGTTCGTAGTACCCCGCACCGGCCATCCAGCCGTGCGCATCAACCAGGTTGTCGCTGGGGAGGCCTAGTTGTATTGACCTGAGAGGTTAGTGACGCGGCTGGCCGGTGGCTGACCTTTGAGTGAGGTGTGGCCTCGGTGATGATTG
>NZ_PJIL01000039.1 GCF_002929335.1 Arthrobacter sp. Y81 | reverse complement strand
CAATCATCACCGAGGCCACACCTCACTCAAAGGTCAGCCACCGGCCAGCCGCGTCACTAACCTCTCAGGTCAATACACCTAGGACGCCCGCAGCCTAACTAGCTCCGGGGCGCTGCCGCAGTATTCCGACGCCCGATGACGTCAGGAGCATGACCCCGCCGAACGCCAGCAGGTATCCGGCCACCGTCATCGTTGTCCCGGGCGGCGCTTGTTGCCGCGCGGCCATGCCCGCCGCCGGGCCGCCCGGGGAGGCGCCAGCTGATGAGCCGGAGACCTGCGACGCCGTCACCCCTGGAGATGCGGACGACGACGGCGTAGCTCCCCCTGCGCCCGCGGCTCCCGGATCGCCGTCACTGTTTTCAGGTGTTTGGGTTCCGGGCGCCATTGGCATGACCTCCACCGCTGTGTCGCTCGGGCCGGGCTGGCCCGGGGCGGGGGCCGGCGTCGAGGTTTCCGTGGGCGAGGGCGCAGCCGTCGGCGTCTCCGTGGGCGACGGTGCCGGCGTCGTCGGGCGAGGGAGCAACGGGCTCAGCGGGACGCAAACACCGCCTCCGCCGACCGGAACCTGGCCGGCGGGGCACGGCTCCGCCGCTGCCGCCGTCGCGATCGTCAACACGCTGACGACGACGGCGGACCACAACGCCACAATGCCCAAAACTTTCCGTCCGGTGCCCACGCCGTACAACGCTACCCAACTGTCGGAGGAAACCCGGGACCCCTCCAGCCGTGGTTTCCTGGGGACGCGCCGACCCGGGCCCACCTGACCGGAACGCGGAAACGTGGTAGGCAATAGGGGGCAGCACCGGCAGACCAGCCGTGCACGGAAGGACCACGTTGACAGAAGATTCGAACACCGGCGAGCCGGACGCGAGGAACCGTTTCACGTCCCGGATCCTCCGCGGCGGCACCGAGCCCGATCCGAGGTTCACCCTGGCGAACGAACGCACGTTCCTTGCGTGGATCCGCACGTCGCTGGCCTTGCTTGCCGGCGGCGTCGCCGTCGAGGCGTTTATGGCCGCCCTCCTGGGGCCCGAACTGCGCAAGACCATCGCGGTGCTGCTGCTGGTCCTGGCGCTCGTGATCGGCGGCGGCTCCTTCTTCCGGTGGCTGAACGTGGAACGTGCCATGCGGTCAAAAACTCCGCTGCCGCTCCCCCTCATGGCCCCGGTGCTGGCCATCGGCGGTGCCCTCGTGGCCGCCATCATGGTGGTGTTCGTCATCGCCCGGCCGGCCTGAGCGTGCCGGCGCAGCGCGATGCCGCCTGGCACGGCGATTCCGGTCTCCAGCCGGAACGCACCGATCTGGCCTGGAGCCGCACCACCATGGCGATGGTGGTCGCGGCGGCAGTCTTTCTGCGCTGGCTGCCCCATCACGGCTGGTTCGTCGGGACGCTCGTCGGGGGCGCCATAATCGCTGCCCTGGCCATCTACCTCACCCAAAAACGCCGGTTCCACAAGGCCGTCCGGGGAATCAACCAGGACACCATGCCACCGAACATCAGGTCGATGGCGGCCGTCGCCGCCAGCGTGGTCATCCTCGCCGTTCTGGGGATCTACACGGTCCTGTTCCTGCCGGTGCAGCCATGACGGCGCAGCGGTGTTGGCGCAGCCGTGATTCGTGCGCTCAGAAAAGACGCAGCTGGCCGCCGGCGGCGCCGTCGGCGTCAGGCGGGCTCCACTCGCGCGGAGTCATCCCCAACACGTCATTGAAGTCCGGAAGCAACTCGCCAATGCAGGTCTGACCTTCCAAAACCGGGATCACCACCGTGTTTGCACTGCCGTCGGTGCTTGAATCTGCCACCGGGTGAGTTTACGGCAGGGCACCGGCAGTGGCGAGGTTCGACACTCTGCCGGACCTGGTACCCGAGGCCTTATACGCCTTCGGGAAGCCGAGGGCCGTCGATATGCATGCGATGACCCCGGGCCATGAACCGCCAGGTGAAACTACGCGCACCGGGCCAAGGGCTGTTTGCCTTAATTCTGCCGGAAATTTGCACGAGACCTGCGGATAACTGCCGGAACTCTTGATGCTTGGAACTCAGACTTGATCCAGTCGCACCGATCCAGCCAGACCAAGTGTGCGGATGCCCAGCAAGGGATGCAAGGAAGCAGGGAAAGCCGTGAGTCAAGCAGCAGCTCTGGACGAACGTACCGCCACCGGCGTCATTACGGATGACATAGCTAGTGACTTCCACACCTTGGGACTCGCCGGCTGCATGGACAGGCTGACCATTCCCCTGCGCCAGAACGGGGTATTTGTGCGCTGGGAGACCCCGCACCATGGCGTCGAGATACCGGCAGCCTGCGCTGCGCTGCTCTATCAGGCCGCGCAGGAAACACTCACCAACGCGTTCAAATACTCCCAGGCCACCGAGCTGACCCTCCGGCTGGCAGCCGTTTACCACGGTGTCCGGCTGACCATCACGGACAACGGCGTCGGCTTCCAAAGCCAACTCCTTGGGGGCAGGAAGCACGGGTACGGCATGTGCCTGATGACCATGGCGGTCCACGAAGCCGGCGGTACCATCTCGATTGATTCCGCCCCCGGCAAAGGCACCATGGTATCCATCACCTTTCCCCTGGACTAGCGGCCCAGAGGAGTCCGAAGCGCCGACCGCGAATCGGCTCGCGCCAGCCAGGACGCGCGTGGGTCCTGGCTGGCGGGCAGCTCAACGGCCTGTTGTCGCCGGCTTCCGCTGACGGGACGGCACCGCGGCAATCACGAGGGCGGTCACCGCCACCGCTGCGCTCAGGATCAAGCCCGGGCGGTACTGTTCCAGCATCGCTGCCGCATCCACGGCGGCACCCGGGTCGGGCGCATTGCCGTGACCGCTGACCATCGCCGTGGTGACGGCCAGCACCAGGGCGGCACCCACTTGCGTGCTGGTCTGGATCAGGCCGGCCGCCAGCCCTTGCTCGGCGTTCCTGATGCCTGCCGTGGCCTGGACGTTGATGGACGGAAAGGCCAGGGCGAAACCGACGCCCAGCAGCAGGACGGACGGCAGAATATCCGTCACATAATTGGGCGAGGTGCCCACGCGCAGGAACAGCACATAGCCGAGAGTCAACGACGCCAGTCCCGTCAGGATCAGCCGAGGGGCGCCGAATCTCTCTATGAGCCGGTCCGCGAAGGGTGCGCTCGAGGCAACCAGCAGGCCAGTCGGAAGGAGCGCCAGGGCCATGCCCAGCGGGCTCCACCCCAGCACGGACTGCAGGTAGAGCGTCAGGATGAACTGGAAGCTCAGATACGAGCCGAACAGCCCCACGGCGCTGAGGTTGGCCCGGGCCACCCAGCCTTCCTTGAGGATGCTGAACCGGATCAGCGGGTGTTTGACGCGGTTTTCGATCACGGCGAACGCTGCCAGCACCGCTGCGGAGGCCACGAATCCGGCGATAGTTGCCACAGATCCCCAGCCGTTCCCGGGTGCCGAAACCAGCGTGTAGACCAGCCCCAGCATGCCGGCCGCGAGCGTGACGGCGCCCCAGACGTCATGCCCGCTGTCCGTTTCCCTGCCTTCGGCCTCGCCTGCGGCGGAGTCCCGGGGGATGTACTTCAGTCCAAGGATCACGACGGCGACTGCCACAGGCACCGAGACCAGGAACGTCCAGCGCCAGCTCAGGGCAGTCATAAGGCCTCCAACGACCAGGCCCAGGGAGAAGCCGCTGGCGCCGAAGGTCGTGAAGATGGACACTGCGCGGTTGCGTTCGCGGCCTTCCGCGAAGTTGGTAGTGATGATCGAAAAGCCGGCGGGAGCCGTGAACGCGGCGGCCAGCCCCTTGACGAAACGGGTCGCAATGAGGAGGGCGGGGTCGTCCACCAGGCCGCCCAGCAGGGACGCTGCAGCGAAGACGCTCAGCGCGATAAGGAAGATTCGCCGCCGGCCGAGCAGGTCCGCCATTCGGCCGCCCAGCAGGAGCAGGCTTCCGTAGCCGAGCACGTAGGCGGAGACGATCCATTGGAGGGATTCAGTTCCGAGGTGGAGTTCCGCGCCGATCGAGGGCAGCGCCACACCGACCATTGATACGTCCAGTGCGTCGAGTGCCAGGACGGTGCACAGGACCAGGAGGAGCATCCATTGCGCACGGGTCCATTGCACAGGTGCAAGCCGGTCTCCGGCAGCTCTTTCAAGGGTGGAAGTTGAAGTCATGGCAACAACTTATATGACGCGTCATTGAATGACAAGGAATATTATGACGTGGACTTTTAATTCGTCATGAACTAGAATCGCTGCATGGCAACACCGCAGGACCAGCAGCTGGTTGAGCAATGGCGCAGCATCCAGAACACGTATTTCCGCACCGCAGGCGCAATCGACCGCGCCCTGGAGGCGCGGTTCAGCATTGGCCTGACCGAGTTTGAAATTCTGGACCTGGTGGCCGACAGCACGGACGCGGCATGCCGGATGAAGCAGCTCGGTGAGCGCACCCCCATGACCCAGAGCGCCATGTCCAAGGTGGTGGACAGGCTTGAGAAAGCCGGCCTCATCGCCCGCCGATCCTGCGAAGATGACCGGCGCTCCCTGTTCCTGGAGCTCACCGACGCCGGCCGCGCCCTTCACGGCGAGGCCGCCGTCGAACACCGCGCCCTGCTCAAGGAAAACCTGGACGAGGGCCCGCCGGCGGTGCACCCCTAAAACGCCGACGGGCGAGGAGACCGGCCATTAGGCCGTTCGTCTCCTCGCCCGCCGGGACGTCCTCGCCGCGTAGGGGGCTCGCAGGATCAGGCAGAAATCCGGTCCGCCAGCCTGACGGGAGCCGCCTTAACGGCCGGCACGCCGTCGCCCTCCTGGCCGTGCAGCCAGTCGTTGTACTGGAAGTCGTTGTCCTTCCGGCTCTTGAAGAGCAGGTTGCGAAGCGTCCGCGCCAGTCCGGAGACGTGCCAGGATTCGCCCCAGACGCGGGCAGTGCGCTGGACCCGGGCGGTGCGGCCGGCACGGAGGTTGTTGAATTCCCGGATGGCGTCGTCCCAGCCTCCCGGGTTCACGCCGTCCGGGGTGAACACGGTGCCGTTGCTGGCGTCCTGCAGCACGGCTGCGTCCTCAAGCGCCTGGCAGGCGCCCTGGGCGAGGTACTGGAGCATCGGATGCGCGGCGTCGCCCATCAGCACCATCCGGCCGGCGACCCAGTTTTCGATCGGGTCGCGGTCGTACATGGGCCAGCGCATGCCGGTGCCCAGGTTTTTCAGCGCTTCCTGGACGGCCGGGACACAGTCTTTGTACGCAGCCTCCAGCTCGTCCACTCCCCCGTCCTGCTCCTCGCCGCGCGCGAAGGAAGGGGACTTGAAGACGGCCACAGTGTTGAGCAGTTCGCCCTTGCGCAGCGGATACTGCACCAGGTGGCAGTCCGGTCCGAGGTAGACGATGACGTCCTCCAGGTCGGCCTTCGGCGTGTTTTCGGTGATAGGCACGGTACCGCGGTAGGCAACGTAGGCCGACGAGACCGGCTCGTCACTGGCCACGAGCGGACGCAGGGTGGACTTTAGTCCGTCGGCGCCGATCACGACGTCGGCCTCATAGTCCACGCCGGCGGCGGTGTGGGCCACCCCGCGGCCGTTCACGGTTTCAACACTCTCGACCATGACGTCGTTGACAAGCTTCACGCCCGCCGCCTCACAGCCCTCGAGTAGCACCCGGTGAAGGTCGCTGCGGTGGATCACGACGTACGGCGCACCGTAGCGTTCGGCGAATTCACCGCCGAGCGTCTGGCGGGTAAGCTCCTCGCCGGTGACGGCGTCGCGGAAGACCAGGTGCTTGGGCTGGACACCGATTTCCAGCGCCTTTTCCAGCAGGCCCCATCGACGCAGGACGCGGGACGCGTTCGGGGCCATCTGCAGCCCCGCGCCGACCTCGCCGAATTCGGGGGCCCGTTCCACGAGGGTGACGTTGGCGCCGTTTTCACGCAGCGCGAGGGCTCCGGCCAGTCCGGCCATTCCCCCTCCGATGACGAGGACATCGGTGGACGTGGCGTGCTCAGACATTGATTGCTCCTGTTGGTGAGGATGAGGGTGGGGTTGAGAGTTTCGACTTGAGTTTGAGGCCGACGGCGGCCAGCAGGACAGCGGCGATGGCGGCTGCACCGGCGAAGGCCAGGAAATTGGAATTGACGCCCAGTCCGGCGGCCAGCAGGAGGCCGCCTACCTGGGGTGCGGCGACGGCGCCGATGCGGCCTGTCCCCAAGGCCCAGCCCAGCGCGGTTCCGCGCAGGTGGCCGGGATAGTGGCTCGCGACGGCGGCGATGATGAGGCACTGCGTGCCGTGCGTTCCCACGCCGGCGAGGACCAGCATGAAGTAGACGACGCCGACGGGCGGCCCGGTCACGAGGACCACAAGCGCTCCGGCGGCGACGGCGGCGGCGGCGATCGCCGTCGGAATCGGACCGAAGCGGGTGCCCGCCCAGGCCGTGATGACCGAGCCGGCCACCGCCCCGAGGTTGAGGGCCAGGGCGAAGGTCAGGGCGGAGCCCAGGTTATAGCCGGCCAGCTGCATGAGGTTGGGCAGCCAGGTGCCCAGCCCGTACCAGGCGAAGAGGGTGGCAATTGTCGCCACGGCGAACAGCACGCTGACCCCCAGGTACGGGGCGCGGAGCAGGGAACTGAAGCCGGACGGTTCCTTGACCGGGCGGCCGCGACTGGCGGCCTTGCCGGTGGCGCTGACCGGGGCCAGCGTCTCCGGAAGGTATTTCAGTCCGAGCGGCACCACGACCACCAGGGCAAGTACGGCCACCAGGAACATTGACTCCCAGCCGAAGGCGGGGATCATCTGGATGCCGACGAGCGCGGCGATGGATCCGCCGATCGGGACGCCGGACATCATCAGGGTGGCAACGGTGGACCGCCATTTGGCGGGCACCAGCTCGGCAACGAGGGCGTTCGCTGACGGCACCAGGCCGCCGAGCCCGATGCCGGCGAGGAGCCGCAGGGCGCCGAAGATGGCGGCGTTGGGAGCGAAGGCGCAAAGGATGGTGAAGATCGAGAAAATGACGGCGCAGCCCAGGATGGTGCGGCGGCGGCCCCAGGAGTCGGCCATTCGGCCGGCAAAGATTGCGCCGATCATCATGCCGACGAAGGCCATGGATCCGATGGTTCCGGCGGTGGCCTTGCTCAGTCCCCAGCCGGTCTCGGAGATCAGGGAGGACTGGACGGTGCCATAGACGATGAGGTCGTAGCCATCGAAGACCACCAGCAGCCAGCAGACGAGGACGGCCGCTGCCGAGCCCTTGGAGAACCTCGATGCAGGCCCATTAGCGGCAGTGGCGGCAGGAGCCCCCGAAGAGGACCCGTGCGGCGCTGCAACGGGAAGTGTGTGATTCATCCCACTACTGTCAGCGTCATGGCATGGTAAGCACCATAGAATTCTGATGTGCAGAACATCCCGTCGTCCAAATCGTCCCGGAAGCCCGTGCAGAAGCGGCCCACTTATTCCATCGAGGCAGTGGATAACGCGCTGCAGCTCCTGCAGCTGCTCCGGGACGGTGGTGCACTGCGGCTCAAGGACGCCGCCGGGGAGCTGGGCGTGGCTCCGTCCACCGCCCACCGGCTCCTGGCGATGCTGGTCTACCGGGGCTTCGCCGTGCAGGATGAAAACCGCCGCTATGTGCCCGGTCCGGCGATGGGGGTGGGGCCGGCCGGGCTGAGCTGGACCAGGCTGCTCCGCTCACTCGCCCAGCCGCACATGGAGCTGCTGTCGGCGCAGCTCAACGAGACCGTCAACCTCATGGTCCGGGTGGGCACGAAGGTGCGGTTCCTAGCCACCGTGGAAGGTGGCAACGTGCTGCGCGTTGGCGACAGGCAGGGAACCGTCATGCCAGCCAACAAGACCTCCGGAGGCAAGGCCATGCTCGCCGAACTGGAACCCCCAATGATCGAGCAGCTCTTCCGCAGCAACAATGCCGAAATTGGCGGGGACACCATTCCCGCGGCGGAGTACCCGGCGTTCCTGCGCGAGCTTGAGTCCATCCGCTCCAACGGTTTCGCGGCCAACTTTGAAGGCACGGAGGAGGGCGTGAGCGCCCTCGGCATCGCCCTGCACAACCGGCACGGGCACGTCGTCGGCGCACTCAGCGTAGCCACTCCCGCGACCCGGTTCCGCAGGGTGTTCGACGCCGGACTCGTCGGCGCCCTGCGCGAAACCTGCCGGCAGCTGGAGATCGATATCGCGTCTAACCCGGCGGAGCCGGACTGAACCTCCTTCGGTCCCGATATTTCAGGCTCGAACAAACAATTCTGACCAGCAGAATATGCTGGGGGTCACACTGCTGCATCCGTAGGGTCGAACTACGCCAAAGAACTGTTCTGACCTACCGAGGAGGCCCACGTGTCCATCAGCGCCGAGAACACGACCCATGAATCAGTGGCTGCGGGGCATGCTGCTCCGGAGCCGACGCCGGAAGAGGCTGCCCAGCTGGAGGAGCTGTACCGGGATTTTGACCGGGAGAACCTGATCCCGCTGTGGACCGAGATCGCGGATCTGATGCCGATGGTCCCGACCCCCAAGGCGGTGCCGCATGTCTGGCGGTGGAGTGACCTGTACCCGCTGGCCGCGCGCGCCGGTGACCTGGTCCCGGTGGGCCGCGGCGGGGAACGGCGGGCGATCGCTCTGGCGAACCCGGGCCTGGCCGGTACGCCGTATGCCACGCCGACGTTGTGGGCGGCGATCCAGTACCTCGGTGCCCGCGAGACCGCCCCGGAGCACCGCCACTCCCAGAACGCGTTCCGTTTCGTCGTCGAGGGCGAGGGCGTCTGGACCGTGGTGAACGGGGACCCGGTCCGGATGTCCCGCGGCGATTTCCTGCTGACGCCGGGCTGGAACTTCCACGGCCACCACAACGACACCGATGAGCCGATGGCCTGGATCGACGGCCTGGACATCCCGTTCGTGCACTACGCCGACGCCGGGTTCTTCGAGTTCGGCACCGAACGCGTCACCGACGAGGCCACCCCGGACATCTCCCGCTCCGAGCGCCTCTGGGCCCACCCAGGGCTGCGGCCGCTGTCCGGATTGGATGACACAGTCAGCTCCCCGATCGCCGCGTACCGCTGGGAATACACCGACCGGGCCCTGGCCGAGCAGCTTTTGCTCGAGGACGAGGGCCACCCGGCCACCGTGTCCCAGGGCCACGCCGCGGTCCGGTACACGAACCCGACCACGGGCGGGGACGTGATGCCCACCATCCGCGCCGAATTCCACCGGCTCCGCGCCGGTGCCGCCACCGAAGCGGTCCGGGAGGTCGGCTCCAGCGTCTGGCAGGTCTTCGAAGGCACCGGCACGGTGGTGCTGAACGGCGAGACCAGGACCCTGGCCAAGGGCGACCTCTTCGTCGTCCCCTCCTGGCAGGAATGGTCCCTGCAGGCAGAGTCCGAATTCGATCTCTTCCGCTTCAGTGACGCCCCCATTTTCGAACGCCTGAACTTCAGCCGCACCTACACCGAAGGACGCAACAAGTAATGAAACTCCTCACCCTCCGCCTCTCGAATGAGGGAACAACAGTAACCAGGGCTGTCCGTCAGGACGGGACCACCCTGACCG
>NZ_PJIL01000038.1 GCF_002929335.1 Arthrobacter sp. Y81 | reverse complement strand
ATCGCCCAGGAAGCCCTCGCCACCGGCAAAGGGGTCGCCGAACTCGTCCTCGAACACGGCCTCCTCACCGCCGAACAGCTCCAGGAACTCCTCAGCCCCCAACGCCTGGCCAACCTGAGCAAGTAACCCCAGTACCAGCACAACCCCATCCGACCAGGGAGCAGGGGCACACCGCCGTGCCCAAATTTCCCCACCGACTACAGAGAAAACGGCACTCGATGACGAGGACCGTTCCAGCACCGGTCCCCAGCCCGGCCTCTACGCAAGGACTGAGTATGAAAAACAAATCAACGATGTGGATTCTGGCAGCGCTCGTGTTCGGAATCCTCAGCGGTCTACTGTTCCACTGGCTGCTGCCGGTGGACACCCGCGAATCCGTCGTGGCCGTCCTCGACACCGTGACGCATATGTTCCTGAACCTCATCAAGATGATCATCGCCCCGCTGATCTTCGCCACGCTGGTCTCCGGCATCGCAGGGGCTGCCAAATCCGCCGGGGTGGGCAAGCTCTTTGGCCGCTCGATGATCTGGTTCCTGTCCGCGTCCGTCCTGGTGGGCGCCTTCGGCTTCATCACGGCGCATGTGCTGAATGTCGGTGACGGGCTCAACCTGATGCCGGGAGGTGACGCCGGGATGGAAACAAAGCCCCTCGATTACGCGGAGTTCATCACCCACATCATTCCCACCAGCGTCTTCGCCGCCCTGACGGAAAACAACCCCCTTCAGATCCTCGTCTTCGGCGCCCTCTTCGGCATCGCCCTGCTGAATCTTCGGAAAAAGGGCCGCTCCTCCATCGCGGACGCCATCGATGAACTCATGGGCGTCATGCTCAAGGTCACCGGATATGTGATGAAGGCGGCCCCGGTGGGCGTTTTCGCCGGCATCGCAGCGGCCTTCACCGCCGAAGGCCTCGATGCGTTTGCCACCTACGCGTCGTTCATCGGCGGCTTCTACGTCTCTCTCTCCGCACTCTGGGTCATCATGATCGGCGTCGCCGTCGTCTTCCTCGGAAAGGCCGCCTTCCGGCTGGTCCGCATTGTGCGGGAACCCATGGTCATCGCGTTCGCCACCTCCAGCAGCGAAGCCGCATTGCCCAAGCTCATTGAAGGCCTGACCAAGTTCGGCATCGAAAAGCGCACCACCGGCTTCGTGCTGCCCCTGGGTTACTCGTTCAACGTGGACGGTTCCATGATGTACATGACCTTCGCGTCGGTCTTCCTGATCAACGCCTACGGGATCGATATGGACCTTGGCCAGCAGATCGCGATGACGGCAATGCTGCTGCTCAGCAGCAAGGGAATGGCCGGCGTGCCGCGCGGGTCACTCGTCGTCGTTGCCGCAGTGGTCCCTGGCTTCGGGATCCCCGCCGCCGGGATTGGTGTCCTGCTGGTGATCGACCAGCTCCTGGACATGGGACGCACCGCCACCAACATCCTGGGAAATGCCATCGCCACCGCGGTCATCGGCCGGAACCACGACAAGACCGCTTCCCTCCCCGAGGCGTCGCGGGCCGAAACCTCCCACGACGGGCACGACATTCAGCACGCCGAAGTCTCTGAGGTCACAGAAGACAGCAGGGAGCCTGAGCGCGTTTCGATGCACTGACCGAGCGAACCTCCCCTCACCCCGGACGAAAGGCATGGCCAATGACCGCTGACTTTGAACTCCAGAGCCCGACGGAGGCACACCGCATTGAGCGGACGAAAAGGGCGCGAAGCACACCGATCAGAGCACAAATCATCAACTACCTGGCGAGCAACGGCGCAAGCAAAGTAGCTGACATCAGCAGCGGCATCGCCTTCTCGCGGGACTGCGTCAGATACCACCTGGCGGCGCTGGAGAGCGCTTCGATCGTCCGTTCCAACATTTCCCCCGAAGCGCGGGGCCGCTGCACGCCCTTCTACGCCCTCGCCCCTGGAAGAACGCGGGCGGACTCCTAGCCGGACGGCGCGGACTGCCCTGCAGGCGGACGACGGCGGGACCTCCCGCCGTCGTCCGCTTTGCCTTTTACCGCCGGAATCCTGACGCTCTCCACCCCAACCGACCGAGCATTGGTTCAGGGACCTAAAAGCCGGGGCTGGATTTAGTCCGGCATCCATATTTTCCGGCAACTGCACTGGATAGCATTGGGTGACCGGACAGAGCCGTCCGGGGGTATCAATTCCGAAGGAAACCCATGGCCGCAGCTACAGTGGACGACATCCTGTCGGATCTCCCCTTGGGTTTCGCCAGCCTCATCCTCCGGCCGTCCCGGGCGGAATCCCCCATTGAACGCTTCCTGATCGTTGACGCGGACGACGAAACGTCCGACGGCGGCGCCGCGTTTGTCCTGCTGATCGGGGTTCGTGGGCGCTCCGCTTTGCCGGCGCTCCGGCGCCTTGTGAAGAACCCTCCCCTGGTGCTCGCCGTCAAGGGCAGTCCCGGCGAACTGTGGGAAGCCGAAGAGCTGCTCCGCGCGGCCGGAACGGGTCTCCTCCTGGTGGACCCTGCCGCTGACTGGGACCGACTCCTGTCCATCGCCAAGGACCGGATTACGCCGCGCAGCTACCAGCGCGAAGTGCTGACGCTACTGGAAGAAGACCTGTTCGCCATCGCTCAGACGACGGCCCGCCTGACATCGAGCCATGTTGTCATCGAGGACGCCGCCAACAAGGTCCTGGCCTACTCCACGGTGACGAATGACATCGATGAGCTCCGCAAGGCATCGATCCTTGCACGCCGTGGTCCGCGAAAGTACGAACTCCTCCTGAAGGACCTGGGCGCCTACCGCGAACTGCACCGGACCCGCCTGCCTGTCAGGGTTCCAGCCCGGCCCCAGGACGGGCTGAGGGAGCGCGTCGCCATCACCCTGTTCGCCGGCGAGCGCATCATGGGGTACATCTGGCTGCAGGAAACCGGGGACGGGTTCGGCGCGGACGTCGACTATGTCCTGACCGGATCGGCCGCCCGGGTGTCAGCCGAGCTGATCCGCTACCGCAACCAGCAGTCGGTGCACATGCGCGAGGACCGCATTGCGCGGATCCTTTCGGGCCCGGCCGAAGCCGCAGCAAGTGCACACAGCGAGAAGATCCCCGCGGACCGTCCCTCGGCACTGATCCTGCTGGGAATGTCCGCCTCCCAGGCACAGGAAGACGACGCAGCCCTCAAACACGGGGAACTCGCCAACCTTGCGTCCATCCATGCGGCGGCCTACAAGGCGTCTGCCATCGTGGGGCAGTTCAACGGCGACACGGCCGTGATCGTCCCGGGGCTCCAGTCCGCCAATGCCGAAGCCGGGCTTCGGAGCCTGGCCGAGGCCATCGTCCGGGACGCCGGGAAGCACCTGGGCATCAGTCCGTTCGCGGCAGTGGGGCCGATCGCCCCCGATCTGTTGTCGATTCACTCCGTGACCGCCAAAACGGAGGCCCTGCTCGGCTGCATGCGGCGGTCAGGGACCGCGTCGGTGGCCGCGGTGGGCGACTTCGAGGTGGACATCCTGTTCCACGAGGCGGTGGAGAACTTCACGGCCTCCGACTTCCGCCATCGCAGCCTCTGGACCCTCCTCCGCGACGATGGCGAACTTGCCGAAACCCTGCGGGCCTACTTCGACGCATCGCTGGACGTGGCCGAATGCGCCCAGCGGATGAGGATGCACAAGAACACCGTCTACTACAGGATCAGCAAGATCAGCCGGGTCACCGGCCTGAACTTCAGCAATCCCCGAGATTCATTGGTCGCCCTGCTCCACCTCCAGGAGTGGGCCGCCACGCATACTAAGGAGCACCTGGGCAAGAAATGATGACAGCACTTGATTCACCGCCTCTGGGCCTGGTCCTGGCTGACATTGTCCGCAGCCATCGGCCCCGAAGTGTTGCAGGCTCGGTGCCCGCCGCCATTCCCCACCTGTCATCGCCGCCGTTCGACCGCTTCGGAATCGCGGTGGCCACAACGTCCGGGGACGTGTTCAGCGCCGGCGACGCCGACCTGCCCTTCTCGATCCAGAGCATCTCGAAGGTTTTCACCCTGGCCATGGCCCTCAGCGCCGATGACCCTGGCACACTCTGGTCCCGGGTGCTCCGCGAACCGTCGGGAACCTCGTTCAACTCCCTGGTGCAGCTTGAAGTGGAGCACGGGATCCCCAGGAACCCCTTCATCAATTCCGGCGCCCTGGTGGTGACCGACCACCTGATGGACAGGTTCCCTGACGCTGCAGGCCATGTCCTGCAGTTCCTCCGCGGCCAGGCGGGGCAGCACAGCGTGCAGGGACCGTTCATCGATGAGGTGGCCGCAGAGAACGAGCTGGCCAACAGCAGCCGCAACCTGGCGCTCGCCCACTTCCTGAAGAACTTCGGCAACCTGCACCGGCCCGCCGAGGCCGTGGTGGAGAACTACGTCAGGCAGTGCTCCATCATGATGAGCTGCGTCGAGATGGCGAAGGCCGGCCTGTTCCTTGCCCGCGGCGGGCACGGGGCAAACGGCCCCGTCGTTTCCCGGAGCGAGGCCAAGCGCATCGGATCCATCATGCTCACCTGCGGCATGTACGACGCCGCCGGTGAGTTCGCCTACCGCGTCGGCCTTCCCGGTAAAAGCGGTGTGGGCGGCGGAATCCTGGTCATCGTCCCCGGCGAATGCGCGATCTGCGTCTGGAGCCCGCGGCTGGACTCCAAGGGCAATTCCCTGGCGGGCTCGGCGGCCCTCGCTGACCTGTCCGACCGCACCGGATGGTCCGTTTTCTGATCCGGTCCCCGCACTTTTCCGTCCCACCCCTCAGTTAGATCTTCAACCGGTCGAAAGGATCACCCATGTCCAACAACCCCAATGACGAGGTTGGCCAGTACGAGGCTGACAGCGGCCACGCGCATGCCTCTGAGAGACTCCTTCATGCGGAAGACAAGGGCTACCACAAGAGCCTGAAGCCGCGGCAGATCCAGATGATCGCGATCGGCGGCGCGATCGGTACCGGTCTTTTCCTCGGTGCCGGCGGCCGGCTGAATGCTGCAGGCCCGTCGCTGGTCATCGCCTACGCCGTCTGCGGCTTCTTCGCCTTCCTGATCCTCCGCGCACTGGGCGAATTGGTGCTGCACCGCCCGTCGTCGGGCTCCTTTGTCTCCTACGCCCGTGAATTCTACGGCGAGAAGGCAGCCTTTATCTCGGGCTGGTTCTACTGGATCAACTGGGCAACCACCACCATCGTGGACATCACCGCCGCAGCACTCTACATGAACTTCTTCGGCCACTACATCCCCTGGATGGGAGCCGTACCGCAATGGGCCTGGGCCCTCATCGCCCTCATCGTCGTGCTGTGCCTGAACCTCGTCTCGGTCAAGGTCTTTGGCGAGATGGAATTCTGGTTCGCCATCATCAAGGTCGTCGCCCTCGTCGCGTTCCTGCTCATCGGCACCTACTTCGTCATCTTCGGCACTCCGGTGGACGGCCAGGCAGTCGGCTTCAGCCTCATCACCGACAACGGCGGAATCTTCCCCAACGGCATCCTGCCCATGATCATCCTCATGCAGGGCGTATTGTTCGCCTACGCCTCGATCGAGCTGGTCGGCACCGCCGCCGGCGAAACCGAAAGCCCCGAAAAGATCATGCCGAAGGCCATCAACTCCGTGGTCTTCCGCATCGCCGTGTTCTACGTCGGCTCCGTCATCCTTCTGGCCCTGCTGCTGCCCTACACCTCCTACGAAAAGGGCGTCAGCCCCTTCGTGACCTTCTTCGGCTCCATCGGCATCCAGGGCGTGGACGTCATCATGAACCTCGTGGTCCTCACCGCCGCTCTGTCCTCCCTCAACGCAGGCCTCTACTCCACCGGCCGCATCCTTCGCTCCATGTCCGTGGCCGGCTCCGCCCCCAAGTTTGCCCAGCGCATGAACAAAGCCGGCGTACCGTACGGCGGCATCGCCATCACCGCCGGCGTCTCCCTCCTCGGCGTCCCGCTGAACTACCTCGTCCCTTCCCAGGCCTTTGAGATCGTCCTCAATGTCGCCTCCGTGGGCATCGTCGTCACCTGGGCCACCATCGTCCTCTGCCAGATGCAGCTCAAACGCTGGGCAGACAAGGGCTGGCTGAATCGTCCCTCCTTCCGGATGTTCGGCGCTCCGTACACCGGCTACCTCTCACTCCTGTTCCTCGCCAGCGTCCTGGTGATGGTCTTCATCGACTCCCCGCTCACCCTCCTGGTTACCCTCATCGCCTGCGCCCTTATGGTCGCCGGCTGGTACTCCTGCCGCAAACGGATCCACGAAATCGCCGAGGTACGTGACGGCTACACCGGCGCCGCGCCCGTGGTGGCCAACCCGACTCCCATCCGGTAGCAGTCCCGCAACCACCCCGGTTTCCACAGCCCCCAGACCCCAACAACAACCGACGAAAGCCCGCCATGAACCGACAAAACCTGCTGAGCCCCCAACCCGACCGGGCGCCAACGGAAAACCAGACGACGGACAGCTGCGAGGACGGCTGCTTCTTCTGCGCCGGACCGGAAACCGACTAGGCGCCACCGGCGCCTCCACCCAACGCACGTAAACCAACACCCAACCCAAGAAGACAAGTAGTGATGACAACGGAGTCCGCATCCACCATGACCGAAACCGACACCCAACCGTTCGACGGCGACACCATCCATCAGATCGCAGCACGGCCAGCCTCGGCGGCTGACCCCGGAACACTGAGATCCGCCGGGCACGTGATTGTTGACTCCCTCGTGGCCCACGGCGTGGAACGCACCTACGTGGTTCCCGGCGAGAGCTTCCTGGACGTGCTGGACGGGCTGCACGGTTCAGACATCGACACCGTGGTCTGCCGGCATGAGGGCGGTGCCGCCTACATGGCCGAGGCCGACGGCAAAATGAACCAGCGCCCGGGCGTTGCCATGGTGACGCGCGGCCCCGGCGCGGCCAACGCCCACGTTGGCCTGCACACGGCCTGGCAGGACTCCACGCCCATGCTGCTCTTCGTCGGGCTCATTCCCTTTGCGCACCGCGACCGCGAGGCGTTCCAGGAATTCGATATCAAGGCCTGGTTCGACACCGGAGCCAAGCGCGTGATGGTGCTCGATCACGCCGAGCGCGCCTCTGAGATTGTTGCGGAAGCCATGTTCGCGGCCATGAGCGGACGGCCGGGGCCCGTGGTGGTGGGCTTGCCGGAAGACATCATCCGCCAGCAGATCGATCCGGCCCTCCACCCCACCATCCCGGTGGCGGCGGGCGGCATGAGCACCACCGACGCCGAAGCACTGGCCACCGCGCTGGCAAATTCCTCGAAGCCGCTCTTTGTCACCGGCGGCAACGACTGGACCCAGGAAGCCGCCAGCCAGCTCACCGAATGGCTGGAAAAGCACCACATCCCGGCCGCCGCGGAATGGCGCACCCAGGGAACCGTCTCCTTCGACTCCCCGTCCTATGTTGGTCCGATCGGCTACGGCCGCCCCCGCCCCACCTACGACCTGCTCGATGAAACCGACCTGCTTGTTTTCGTCGGGACCGTTCCCGGTGACGTGATCACGGACGGATTTCTCTGCCGGCAGGACTGGAACAAGAAGAACTTCCTGGTGACCATCGATCCCTCGCTGCGCGGCCGCTCCGGCCCGGTCTCCCGGCAGATCGTGGCGAAACCGGACGCTTTCGTCCGTGACCTGGTGGCAATCGACCTGCCCCTGAAGGAGGAATGGAAGGCGTGGACGGCCAGGATGCGTGCCGAGCAGACGTCCTTCTCGGACCTGCCTCCGGCCACGCCGGCTGAAGGTCCCGCCAGGATGGACACTTTGATGGCCAACCTGGTCCCGAGGCTGCCGGAGGACGCCATGGTGACATTCGGCGCAGGCGAGCACACCAACTGGGCGCACCGGTATTTCCCCACCCGCCGCTATGCCTCAATGATCAGCGCCCGGAACGGCTCCATGGGCTACTCCGTTCCCTCGGCCGTCGCCGCCTCGCTGGCCAGTCCGCAGCGCCGGGTGGTCACCATCGCCGGAGACGGCGAGTTCCTTATGAACGGCCAGGAGCTGGCCACCGCTGCGCAATATGGGGCCACGCCGCTCATCATCGTGATGGACAACCAGGAGTACGGCACCATCCGCACGCACCAGGAGCGGCACTACCCGTCCCGGGTGTCGGGCACGCAGCTGAAGAACCCGGACTTCGGCCTCATGGCCCGGGCCTTCGGCGGATTCGGCATCACCGTCACCCGTGACGGGGATGTGCCGGCCGCCCTCGACGCCGCGTTCCGGGCCATCGACCAGGACGGCGTCTTCGCCCTCATCCACCTCATCGTGGAACAGCGGGTGAAAGCCTACTGACTGTCCGGCGCGATGCCTTCCGGGCGCGGCGGTGGATGACGTACTCGGCCACCGCCACGTTGATCACCCACCCCGCGCCCAGCAGCACTGCCCGGGTGGGCACGTCGGTGGGTCCGACCAGCAGCAGCCAGGGGATGCTCACGAAGGCCTGTGTTCCCGCGCCGACGGCAATTGCATAGGCCCGCGTCATCCAGGCGCTGTGCCGCACGAAGTCCCGCCGCCTGACCGCGGCCAGCCCCAGGACCAGGCTCACCAGCATCGCCGTGCCGAAAAAGAGCCGGAGCGGGACGTCGGTGTAACCGTCGGGGAGAGGGTAGAAGGCGGCCATCCACAGCCCGGAAAGGGCGGCAAGCAGGCCGGCTGGGATGAGAATGCGCCCGGCGATGCGGTGCCAGCCGCGGCGTCCCCGAAGTGACGGAACGAACTGGAACGCCCCGAGCAGGGAATAGACGGTGACGCTGACAATGTGCGTCACCACCGGGATCGGAGACGCGAAGAACCGCGCGTTTTGCGGCGTAACATCGGCGCCTGCGGTCAGTTCGGTCAGGCGGAGGGCCCCGAAGATCACCGGGATGAGGCTCAGTAGGATCAACCCGGCGGGCACGGGCCACTGGGGCCGGGAACGCCGGACGGGTGCGGCTGCGGGGCGGATGGTTTGCGTTGGCATTGGGGGGTCCTTCGCTGGCTGGTATACGGTGTACACCTGATGCGTTTGACCATAGGTGTACGCCGTACACTTGTCAATAGATGGCGGGTCCGGTGCCAAGCCGGAAGCGGCCCGCTAAACCGTTGTGATGAGTCTCACGCGCAATGACCGGCTGTTGGCTTGAGACGTCGGCGCCCCTCCGTGCATCATGGAAAGGACGGCTGAGAATGCGATTTCCCAGCCGGAGAGCCCTGTTCCTCACGCATAGGCGCAGAGAATACAGCGGCTTGGAACAACCCAACCTGGTGGACGCAACGAGGCCAAACCAGTGAGCTCGCCCGAGCTGCAGAAGGCCTCTGAGCGTTCACGGACAGACCCGTCCCGGGCTCCGCACCGATGCGAAGCCCATGACCGAACTTACGAATGAGGCACCGAATAATGACGTTCGAAACCAACCACTCCGTGACGCTGAAAATCTGGGACCGCTCCGCGATTGACCACACGCTGGACGCCCTGGTACACGACATTTCCACCAAGGCCAACGCGCACCGCAGCGACGTTGCCGTCACCCTCAGCGGGCCGAACACCTTTACGGTCAGCCTGAACCGGAAGGCCGCCCAGGGCGTCACCGTCTAGGGAACCACACGGAAAACGCAAGAGAACGACGGCGGGAGCTCCCGCCGTCGTTCTCTTGCGTTACTGGCCTGAACAGTCTTCGCTGGCCGTGATGCCGGTCAGGCGTGCGAGTGCTCGGCGAGAAGGGCGTCGATCTGGCCGGCCGCTTCCTTCATGCCTTCCTCCATGCCCATCTTGACCATTTCTTCCATCTGCTCTTCGGATTCGAACGTGGACATGATGGTCATCCGGGCGCGGCCGCCGAGGTCCTCGAGGGTGACCGTCGCGTGGGCGGTGCCCGCGTCCTCGACGGGATCACCGTCTTCGTCGGCAAAGCCTTCGTCGAACTCCAGCTGGTTCGGAGCCTGGACGGCGGTGAAGCGCCACCATCCGCGGGCCTTCGTGCCGTCCGGGCCGGTCATGTAATAGGCGGCCTTCCCGCCGGGCTGGAAATCAAAGCCGTCGAACGTGGCGGGGTACGTGGGCGGGCCCCACCAGCGCTCGAGCTGCCGGGGGTCTTCCCAGATCTGCCAGACGCGTTCGACGGCGGCGT
Source organism: Arthrobacter sp. Y81 (assembly GCF_002929335.1). Taxonomy (GTDB): domain Bacteria; phylum Actinomycetota; class Actinomycetes; order Actinomycetales; family Micrococcaceae; genus Arthrobacter. The sequence continues at coordinate 575 of NZ_PJIL01000038.1, read as the reverse complement.
CGAACTCCGCGACGAGGATCAAGCTGAGTGCCTCGAGATTCTTGGTGGAACTGATAACAGTCATTGCGGAACCTTTCCTATCCTTCAGCGAGAATGTCTGCAATCCGCTCGGCACGCTGCCGCCAGATCGCCTCGTACTCATCGAGCAGGCGGCGGGCTTTGTCCAGGCCTTCATGATTGCCCCGCACGATCTGCTCCCTTCCGCGCTTCTCCTTCGTAACCAGGGAGGCGCGCACCAGCACCGCCACGTGCTTCTGGACGGCGGCAAAGCTCATGGCGTAGAGGGCCGCGAGGCCGGACACCGAATACTCCCCCACCGTCACCCGTCGCACAATGTCCCGGCGGGTGGCATCGGAGAACGCCTGGAAGAGGCGGTCAACTTCGGCTTCACTCATCTGATCTACAACCATTTGGTTGTAGAATACGACCGCAGCGGAGGGGTGTCAATGGGCTAGACGATATGAAGTGAGGGGTGCAGGTTCCGCCCGTCCGGGGTCGGGCCATTATCGCCGGGCGGGCCCGCAGCGCCGGCTTGGGTGTAACCCGTGTCGTCTGTGTGGCAGGCGGCGCTGCGG
>NZ_PJIL01000037.1 GCF_002929335.1 Arthrobacter sp. Y81 | reverse complement strand
CAATCATCACCGAGGCCACACCTCACTCAAAGGTCAGCCACCGGCCAGCCGCGTCACTAACCTCTCAGGTCAATACACCTAGGCCGCATCCGGTTCGAACTTCTGCCAGGCCGCGTCTCGGCGCCCGGCCCAGCCGCACAGCGTCCCGCGGCTGACCAGTTCCGCGAGGAGCTCAGCCAGCCGGTAACCGGGATACGCACCGACGGCCTGATCCAACAGCGCGTGTGCGAACGAGCCCCTGCCGCGGCACCACTCGATCCAGCCCCGTCCCGTCAGCGATGCCGCGCCGCCCTCTCCCCCGCCGGCCGTACCGAGCTGCAGCAAGACACCCTCCAAGGCCCTCATCCGGTCCCAGCGGGGCGACCGCGGCGCCAGCCCCAGCAGCACATCCCCGTACGCGGGAACAGGGCAGGCAGCATCGTCCGCCGGACCGGCCGACGGCAGGCGCTCCAGTGGCGGTCCCTCCGGCAGCTTCCGCTCAGGCGGTTCAAACGGTGGCGGGATTACGTTCTTGCCGGCGTCGGGATCGAACATCCCGAAGTCCTCGGCTCCCTGCTCCGCGGCCTGACGGCCTGCCGCACTCATCACCAGCACGGCGTCCCGCCAATGGGGGATGCACAGGGAAGCCCGCAGATACCCGGCCAGCTCGGCCGGAAGGCCGGTTCCCGCATCCGCCGCCAGCACTCGCTCCCAGGTGTCCAGAATGGTCGCGAATTGGGAGCGGCTCCCCCGGCGCGCAGCAAACTCCCCGGCCCAACGTTGTTCGGCGTCCATCACGGACAGGTCGGCGGCTACGTCCGAGGGCAGGACACCCGCTGCACCTGCAGGATCCTCGCCCACGCTGCTGCCGCGGAACACCATCTCGGCATTGAGCCGGCTGTCCCTGATCTCATCCACGGAACGGCCCGGAAACGGACAGCAGGACGGATCAAGGCAGTACGCGTTCCGCCAGAAGGCCTCGCCGACGTACCAGGCGTCACGGACCGGCCGGCCGGAGGATTCCAGTTCGACCTCGAGGGCGGCCAGCAGGCTCCCCAGAGTCCCCGGCACCGGCGCACCGGCGGGGACACCCCGGGAATCAGGACCCGCACGGCCAGCCCATCCCTCGTCGCTGAAGAGCACCAGGAGGGTGCCGTCGGCGTCATGGTCCGCTTCCAGGTAGTCCCTGACCGTGCGCGAAAACCGCCGCAGCCCGGAATCGGAGTCGTGGCCTGGCAGGTCGACGCGGAGGGTGGCCCCCAGCCGTTTGCCTTGCATGGTCATGGCCACCAGGCTGTTGGCCGGCCAGTAGCCAAGGGAGTGCGGAATGAAGCCCAGGATGTCCTCGGGGCCGGTGATGGTCAGTCGTTCTGGAGGTGTCATGCATCCAGACTGAATCCCCTGGCGGCCCGCCGGCAGTGTTCACTTTGCCTATGTGGACAAAGGGCAGGGACCTACTCCGCGCGACGGCGTTCCAGGTTGCGGCGGCGCTGCTGCGCGAGGGCTTTGAGCAGGGGCGGCACCACAACGCCCTGGGCGGCCATCTGGCGGCGGACCTTCCGGCGGGTGATGATGATCGCCCCCGCGCCGATGCCGATCAGGACGAACTGGACGCTCAGGGCAATCCGGAACGGATCGAGGCCGTACAGCTCACCGCGGGAGAAGCCGCTGGCGTGGAGGACGTCAAGCACTACGCCGACGAGGTAGATGGCCACCAGTGCCGCAATGAACCCGCCGACGTTGACGATTCCGGTGGCGGTTCCGATCCGGTGGGCCGGATTGAAGGTGCGGGCGAAGTCGAAGCCGATCATCGAGCCCGGACCGCCGATGGCCAGAACGACCACCAGCCCGGCGAGCATCCAGAGCGGCGAGCGGCCCGGCACCAGCAGCACGGCTGCCCAGGCTGCCGCGGTGGTGGCGGCAATCAGGAGCACCATGGTGGATCGCCGCAGCGGATGCCGGGAGACGAACCTGCCAATCAGCGGTCCTGCCGCGATGGCGGCGGCGACGTATATGGCCATCAGCCCGGACACGGTGCCTGTATCGAGGCCTTGCGCGGAGATCAGGAACGGGTAGCCCCAGGTCATGGCAAACACCGTGCCGCTGAACTGGATGGTGAAGTGGCTCCACAGCCCCAGCCGCGTGCCCGGTTGCCGCCAGGCGCTGGAAAGGGAGATGCCGGTGGCCTTCAGCCCCTGGCCTGGTGCCGGGCGCGGGTGTCCGGGCGGCTGGTCCTTCAGCGCGGCCAGTACCAGGACAACAGCGAGCCCGGACATCGCCGCGAGGGTCAGGAACGCGGGGGTCCATCCGGCGGAGTGGAGGATCATCGCGAACGGGACCACGCTGAAGAGCTGCCCGAGCTGGCCCGACATTCCGGTCAGCTGCGTGATGAGCGGTACCCTGGCCGGGGCGAACCACAGGGGTATCAGCCGGATCACGGAAATGAACGTCATGGCGTCCCCGGCACCCACCAGTACGCGGCCGAGCACGCCGCCGGGAATGTTGTCCGCGAAGGCGAGCTGAAGCTGGCCAAGGCCCATCAGGACGGCTCCGCCGGCGATCATGGTCCGCGATCCCAGGCGGTCAACGAGCACCCCTACCGGGATCTGCAGGCCTGCGTAGACGAGGAGCTGCAGCACGGTGAAGAAGGAGATCTCCGCTGCGGTGGCGTGGAACCGTTCCGTCGCCTCGAGGCCCACGACGCCAAACGAAGTGCGCTGGCTGACGGCAACGAGGTACGCGAATATCCCGACGGTCCAGATGAGCCAGGCGCGGGGTGCAGTCACCTACCCATTATGCCTGCGGCCGGAAAAATAGGATTTATTGTCCGGGTTCTTTACGGGCGAGGTAGGCTTCCACCGCTGCTCCGAGCGCGTCAGCGTTGGGAAGTTCATCGTTTTCATCTGCGAGCAGCGAACGGCGCACCGTCCCCTCCGCCTTCTCGTCGTAGCGGGTCTCCAGGCGGGACACCACCTGCTGCACGTCCTCGGATGCATTAAGCTGCTCGGCGATCTGGCGCCCCACCTCCCGGCCGGCCTCACGCAGGCGGTCGGTGGGCAGCATCAGCGAGGTGGCTGCCCCCAGGTACTCCAGGCCGGCCACGGCGGCGTTGGGGTATTCGGCTTCGGCCAGGTAATGCGGGACGTGGATGACGTACCCGACAATATTACGGCCGGCTTCGGTGAGACGCAGTTCAAGAATGTGGCCCACGGCCGCGGGAACTTCCACCGTGGGTTTCCAGACGGAAATTCCCTCGATGAGCTCAGGGCGGTTGCCGTGAACGGTAACCCCCACCGGTCGGGTGTGGGGTACCGGCATCGGGATGGAGTGGATCCACGTCACCAGGTTCACGTCCAGGTGCTCGACGATCCGGACCACGGCGCGGACGAACCGTTCCCACTGGAGGTCGGGTTCGAAGCCGGCCAGGAAGAGGTACGGACTCCCCAGCCCGTCGACGAGCCGGTAGAGGGCCAGCTTGGGGGCCTGGTAATCCTGGAGGTGGTCCTCGACGAACGTGACGTGCGGACGGCGCGTACGGTAGTCGATCAGCTGGTCGGCGTCGAAGACGGCGACCGGCTCCGAATCGAGGGTGTCCAGCAGCTCGGTGGTGATCTGCTTGACCACGTGGCCGGCGTCAGCGAATCCCGTGAAGCCCATCACCAGATTGAGCCCGCGAAGTGACGGGCTGTCGAACAGCTCGGCGTTGCTCACATAGAGAGCGTCGGGGTCCAGCAGGGAGCCGGAAATCCGTTCAAGCACGGCATGTTCCTTTCGAAGTGGCGGCGGGGGCGGGGTGCGTCAGCACCGTAGGGGCGGCAACCCGATAAGCAGATTCAGTGGCACGTGCGCCAAGGCCTCCGCGCAGATCCGCCGGATATTTCTTACAACGCACCGGCCGCCCGAAGCATTCCGCACCGAGCCGTTCCACCGGCGGTGTGTTGCAGGTCTCATGAGATTCAGCGCGGCCCGGGCGGAGAGACTACGATCGGAACTGGCCCTACGGACGGCCTTGCAGACACCGGGTTGCGTCTCAAGCCGACGACGGCCGGTTCCCATGGCGGGGCGCCCAACATGCGCTTCCTGCCGAAAATCACAGAGAATTGAGGACTGATCCTCGTGGTCAAGAATACTGAAATCAAACTTAGCGTCATTGCGCGTGACGTTAAGAAGTCGCCGACGGACGCTCTGGTCATTGGAGTGGCACAGGGGCCCGACGGTCCCGTGCTGCTGGACAACCCGCTGACGGCCAAGTCCGCCGAGGCCATCGCGGAGTCCCTGAAGGTTCTTGGCCTCACCGGCGCGGCCGACCAGGTCCACAGGCTCCCGGGCCTCCCCGAAGCCGGCGCAGCCGTCCTGGTACTGGCTGGAGTCGGCAAGCCGGGTCCCGAACGCAAGCTCTCGGAGGAGGCGCTGCGACGTGCGGCGGGCTCCGCAGTCCGCCAGCTTGCCGGCCTCACCACCGTGACGCTGGCGCTTCCGACGGCGTCACTCGCCGACGTAGCGGCCATCGCCGAAGGCGCCGCCATGGGTTCCTACTCCTTCACCGAGTACCGCTCCTCCGCCAACGGCCGCAAGGATCCGGTGCAGAATGTGGTGATTTCCACGGACTTCGCTGGAAACAAGGACCTGCAGCCCCTGCTGAACCGTGCCGCCCTGATCGGGAAGGCCGTCAACGCCACCCGCTCGCTGGTGAACCAGCCGCCCAGCCACCTGTTCCCCGAGTCCTTTGCCGATGCCGCCAAGGAACTCTCCAAGGGCTTGCCGGTCAAGGTGACCGTGTGGGACGAGAAGCGCCTCGAAAAGGAGGGCTTCGGCGGGATCATGGGCGTTGGCAAGGGATCCACCAGGCAGCCGCGCCTGGTCAAGGTGGAGTACGCGCCGTCCAAGGCCACCGCCAAGATCGCCCTCGTCGGCAAGGGCATCACCTTTGACACCGGCGGCATCTCCATTAAGCCCGCCCTCGGCATGGGCGACATGAAGAGCGACATGGCGGGCGCCGCCGTCGTGCTTAACACCGTGCTGGCGATCGCAGGCCTCGGCCTGCCCGTAAAAGCCACCGCGTGGCTCTGCATTGCCGAAAACATGCCCTCCGGTGCCGCGCAGCGCCCGGCGGACGTCCTCACCATGTTCGGCGGCAAGACCGTCGAGGTCCTTAATACGGATGCCGAAGGCCGCCTGGTCATGGCGGACGGCATCGTGGCCGCCAGCCAGGAGTACCCGGACGCCATCATCGACGTCGCCACCCTGACCGGCGCGCAGCTGATCGCCCTGGGCAACCGGACCGCCGGAGTTATGGGTTCGGACAGCGTCACCGGCCCGCTGAAGGCTGCGGCTGACCGCGCCGGCGAGCTGGTGTGGCCGATGCCTCTGCCGGACGAGCTCCGCGCCAGCCTCGATTCCGAGGTGGCGGACCTCGCCAACATCGGTGAGCGCCACGGCGGCATGATGACCGCCGCAGTGTTCCTGCGTGAATTCGTCGGCAAGGGCAAGGACGGCGAGCAGATTCCGTGGGCCCACATCGACATCGCGGGCCCGTCGTTTAATAACGGCGGCCCCTACGGCTACACCCCCAAGCAGGGCACGGGCTGCACTGTCCGCACCCTCGTGGCATATGTCGAAGACGTCCTGGCGGCTTCCGCCTAAGCGTCTGCATGTGTCATACGCGGCTTTGTGGCCGGGTCCATGATCCGTCGGCCACAAAGCCGCGTGACACTCGACACAAGCGCTCCACAAACGCCGTGACAAGGTGGAGCATGGATAAGTGGTTCGCTAAGGTGAACTGCGGTAGTCACAAATGCAAGAGAACCGGCCTGCTGACATAATCACGGCAGAGCAAGTTCCAAGACCAGATGATGCGTACTCTCGTGTCATCGTTCACGCGAGGGAGCGTATAAGTGGCCGATCAGGCAACTGCGCAAGAATTCGACATCCTGGTACTCGGCGGCGGCAGCGGCGGTTACGCCACAGCCCTCCGCGCTGTTCAGCTTGGCCTCACCGTAGGCCTCGTGGAGAAGGGGAAACTCGGGGGCACCTGCCTGCACAATGGCTGCATCCCCACCAAGGCACTCCTGCACTCCGCCGAGCTCGCCGACCACGCCCGCGACTCCGCGAAGTACGGCGTCAACGTCACCCTGGACAGCATCGACATGAGCGCTGTCAACGCCTACAAAGACGGCATCGTCGCCGGCAAGTTCAAGGGCCTGCAGGGCCTGATCAAGTCCAAGGGCATCACCGTCATCGAAGGTGAAGGCAAGCTGCAGGGCACCGACACCGTCGTCGTGAACGGCACTGCCTACAAGGGCAAGAACATCGTCCTCGCCACGGGCTCGTACTCACGCACGCTGCCGGGACTGGAAATCGGCGGCAAGGTCATCACCTCCGACGAAGCACTGACCATGGACTACATCCCCAAGAGCGCGATCATCCTGGGCGGCGGCGTCATCGGCGTCGAGTTCGCCTCGGTCTGGAAGTCCTTCGGCGTGGACGTCACCATCGTTGAAGGCCTGCCCTCGCTGGTCCCCAACGAGGACGCCGCGATCGTCAAGAACTTCGAGCGCGCGTTCAAGAAGCGCGGCATCAAGTTCTCCACCGGAGTCTTCTTCCAGGGCGTTGAGCAGAGCAACGACGGCGTCAAGGTCACCCTCGTCGACGGCAAGACCTTCGAAGCCGAACTGCTCCTCGTGGCCGTCGGCCGCGGACCGGTAACCGCCAACCTTGGCTACGAAGACGCCGGCATCACCATCGACCGCGGCTTCGTCATCACCAACGAGCGCCTGCACACCGGCGTCGGCAACGTCTACGCCGTGGGCGACATCGTCCCGGGCGTCCAGCTGGCCCACCGCGGCTACCAGCAGGGCATTTTCGTGGCCGAGGAAATCGCCGGCCTGAAGCCCGTCATCGTTGAAGACGTCAACATCCCCAAGGTCACCTACTCCGAGCCCGAAATCGCCACTGTGGGCTACACGGAGAAGGGCGCCAAGGAAAAGTTCGGTGACGACCAGGTGGAAATCCAGGAGTACAACCTCGCCGGCAACGGCAAGAGCTCCATCCTCGGCACCGGCGGCCTGGTCAAGCTGGTCCGCCAGAAGGACGGCCCGGTCGTCGGCGTCCACATGATCGGCTCCCGCATGGGTGAGCAGATCGGCGAAGCCCAGCTGATCGTGAACTGGGAAGCTTACCCGGAGGACGTGGCACAGCTGCTGCACGCCCACCCGACCCAGAACGAGGCCCTCGGCGAGGCCCACCTTGCCCTCGCGGGCAAAGCCCTCCACGGGTAGTAATACCGCCCGCACCACCGCAAGAACACTGAGCTTAGTGCACCCGGCATGATCCGCAGGGTGCACTAAGCTCGAACAAGGCAGCAATCATCCGCACTAAAGATCAATAAGGAGAACGGGGACGACATGTCTGAATCCGTTAACTTGCCCGCCCTCGGTGAGAGTGTCACCGAAGGAACCGTCACCCGCTGGCTCAAGCAGGTAGGTGACCGGGTAGAGGTAGACGAGCCGCTGCTCGAGGTTTCCACCGACAAAGTAGACACCGAAATCCCCTCTCCGATTGCTGGCGTGATTGAGGAAATCCTCGTCGCCGAAGATGAGACCGCCGAAGTCGGCGCCCCGCTCGTCCGCATTGGTGACGGCTCCGGTTCGGCCGGTGCTTCCGAAGAAGCAGCTCCCGCAGAGCAGGCGCCAGCCGAAGAAGCACCCGCCGCTGAAGAAGCGCCCTCCACCGAGGCTCCTGCAGCTGCCGAGGCCCCGGCCGCGGAAGCCGCTCCGGCCGCCTCCGGCGAGAGCCACGAAGTTACCCTGCCGGCCCTCGGCGAATCCGTCACCGAAGGCACCGTGACCCGCTGGCTGAAGGCCGTCGGCGACACCGTCGAGGTTGACGAGCCCCTCCTCGAGGTATCCACCGACAAGGTGGACACCGAGATCCCGTCGCCGGTTGCCGGCACGCTGCAGGAGATCCGCGTCAACGAGGACGAGACCGCCGAAGTTGGTTCCGTTCTTGCTGTTATCGGCTCCGGCGCAGCCGCGCCCGCTGCTGCACCCGCCGCACCGGCTCCGAAGCAGGAGGCTCCCGCCGCCGAGGCTCCGAAGCAGGAAGCTCCGGCAGCCGAGGCCAAGGCCGAAGCACCCGCAGCTCCCCAGCAGGAAGCCGCGGCCGCACCGGCTCCGGCACAGGCAGCCGCAGCGGCACCTGCCGCAGAAGCAGCACCGGCCGAGTCCGGCTACGTCACTCCCCTGGTGCGCAAGCTCGCCAACCAGCAGGGCGTGGACATCTCCTCCCTGACCGGCACCGGCGTGGGCGGTCGCATCCGCAAGCAGGACGTGATTGCTGCGGCCGAGGCCAAGGCAGCTCCGGCTCCTGCCGCCGCGGCACCGGCATCCTCCGCAACGGCTGCCCCGGTTTCCGCCGCGGCCTCGTCGCTGCGCGGCACCGTGCAGAAGGCACCGCGCATCCGCCAGGTCATTGCCCGCCGCATGCGCGAGTCCCTGGACATCTCCACCCAGCTGACGCAGGTCCACGAAGTGGACATGACCAAGATTGCCAAGCTGCGCCTCAAGGCAAAGAACTCCTTCCAGGCACAGAACGGCGTGAAGCTGACCTTCCTGCCGTTCATCGCCAAGGCGGTAGCCGAGGCGCTGAAGCAGCACCCGAAGGTGAACGCTGCCTACGACGAAGACAAGCAGGAAATCACCTACCACAACGCCGAGCACCTGGCCATTGCCGTGGACACGGACAAGGGCCTCCTGGTTCCGGTCATCTCCGATGCCGGCAGCCTGAACCTTGCCGGCCTGGCCGGCAAGATCGCCGACGTCGCAGGCCGCACCCGCGACGGCAAGATCGGCCCGGACGAGCTGTCCGGCGGAACGTTCAGCATTACCAACATCGGTTCTGTCGGCGCACTGTTCGACACCCCGATCATCAACCAGCCGCAGGTCGGCATCCTCGGCACCGGCGCGATCGTCAAGCGCCCCGTGGTGGTGGCCGATGAGAACGGTGACGACTCGATCGCTATCCGCTCCATGATGTACCTGTCCCTGACGTACGACCACCGCCTGGTGGACGGCGCTGATGCGGGCCGCTTCCTGCAGACCCTGAAGGCCCGCCTTGAAGAAGGTGCCTTCGAGGCGGATCTGGGGCTGTAAGCCTTAGCGTCAAACAACGGCGGCGGTTCAGGCCCGGTGGGAAACCACCGGATGGCCTGCACCGCCGCCTTTTTGGTTACCGAATCGTCGCCAAAGCTTCCCGCGGGGCTTACTACGAAGCGTAGAACCCTCTGGCTAGACTGGCCCCATGGACATCGTTTATAACATCATGGTCTTCCTCCACATCGTCGGCGCAGCGATGATTGTCGGCATCTGGATCGGCAACATGAAAAAGCCCACGGTGCACCCCCGCCAGTTCGACGGCGCCGCCCTGCAGCTCATCACCGGCATCGTGATGATGGGGCTCATTCCGGCCCTGGACATGGACGCGAACTACTTCAAGCTCGGCATCAAGTTCGCCATTGCACTGGCTGTCGGCGTGCTGGCCTTCATCGGCCGCCGCAAGTACAAGAAGGATGAGCCGATCAGCAAGGGCCTGGCCCACAGCGTGGGCGGCCTGGCGCTGCTGAACGTGGCTATCGCCACTCTCTGGCAGTAACTGCTTCAACGACCCCGGCGACCAACGACGACGGCGACGCTCCCGGCCAGGGGGCGTCGCCGTCGTCGTTCCCGCCTCTCGACTGCGGGCTGGTCAGTCCCGGGCTGGTCAGTCCCGGGCGATGCAGAATTCGTTGCCTTCGGGATCATGCATTACGTCCCAGTGGAAGTCGCCGATGTCATGTCCTTCCACAAAGACCGCGCCCAACGATTCAGCGTGGGCGCGCAGGCCGTCCGGATCGGGGCCGTGGACATCAAGGTGCAGCCGCCGCCGTCCCGGTGTGGCATCAGGGACCTCCTGGAAGGCCAGCTGCGGTGCACCCGGCGATGCCGGCTTCAGCCAGACGAACTGGTCAAAGCGTGCAGAAACGGTGGTGCCGAGCAGCGCCGCCCAGAATGTGGCCAGCTCTTCGGCGTTCCCCGCGTTGACCATGATGGCGGCGATCCGCGCCTGCGGTGAAATGTCAGCGGCCTGGTTCCTGCGGCGTTGGGTTCCCATGGCGCCAGTGTAGACGGTCATAATCCTCTGACAGCGGACAGCCCGTGCGCTGCGGGTCCTGAATCCATAGGATTGATCCGGAAGGTTTGGGCGGAAGCCCCGACCGGATCAAATCTAAGCTGAGGAGTGGATATGGCAGCAACACGCACCGCGCACACCGTATGGAACGGCGACCTGTTCGAGGGGTCCGGCAACACCACGCTGGACAGCTCCGGACTGGGCACCTATGAGGTCACTTGGCGTGCCCGCGCAGAACAGTCGGAAGGTAAGACCAGCCCCGAAGAGCTGATCGCCGCAGCCCACTCGGCCTGCTTCTCCATGGCGTTCAGCCTCGCGCTCAGCCAGGCCGGCTTCACCGTTGACGAGGTCCACACCAAGGCCGATGTCACCTTCGTGCCGGGCACCGGCATCACCGGCAGCCACCTGACCGTGAGCGCCAAGATCCCGGGTATTTCCGAAGAGGACTTCCAGAAGATCGCCGCGGAAGCCAAGGTCGGCTGCCCTGTTTCCGGCGCACTGGCCAGCATCGACATCACCATGGAAGCCACACTCGCAGCTTCCTAGGCTTCAGCCGTGCGGCCGCTCCGGCAGCCGCACGGCAAAGGCCCCGTTTCCTGCCCTGATGATCAGGGCAGGAAACGGGGCCTTTGTGTGTCCCGGCCGGCGGCCGGCTTAGCCCTGCTTGGTGCGGGCGGGCAGGGGCGCCGGGAGCAGCCGCCGGTAGCCTTCACGCAGCGGCGGACGGTCCGTGGGAAGTTCCTGGATCATTTCCTTCAGGGCACCGATGCCGTATTCCAGCTGGGGGTCCGTGCCTGCGGCGTAGGCATGCGGCGGGAACGTCACCTCAATATCCGGGGTCACGCCGAAGTTCTCAACACCCCAGCCCACTCCCCCGCTGAACCAGGTGGCGTAGCGCGGCTGCGTCACTCCGGTTCCGTCCGCGAGGGAGAAACGGTTATCGATGCCCACCACGCCGCCCCAGGTACGGGTGCCGATGACCGGACCGATGCCGCGGAGCTTGGACACCTGGGTGATGATGTCCCCGTCCGAACCGGCAAACTCGTCCGTCAGGATCACCACCGGCCCGCGCGGTGCGTGGTGCGGGTAGGTCCGGGGCTTTTCGCCGCGCGGCATGCTCCATCCCGTCACCTTGCGGCCGATGAGCTCGGCGACAAGCTGGGATGTGTGGCCGCCGCGGTTGCGCCGGACGTCCACGATCAGTCCGTCCAGGGCGGTCTCGGTGTCAAGGTCGCGGTGCAGCTGCGCCCAGCCGTTTGCCATCATGTCCGGGATATGGAGGTAGCCGTAGGTTCCGCCGGACGCTTCACGCACCGTCCGCCGGTTGCCGGCAACCCACTCCTGGTAGCGGAGCCGCTCCTCGTCCTTGACCGGCACCACGGCAATGCGGCGCTGCTCGCCTGCCGCCTCGCCGTGGGCTGCGCCGTTGCGGAGGGTCAGCTCCACGGCCCTTCCCGCCGCACCGACGAGCTGCATGGCGGGAGTCAGTGTTTCGGACAGTTCCACCCCGTCGATGGCGAGCAGGATGTCCCCGGCCTTGGCGTCCGCTCCCGGCCGCGTCAACGGAGAGGTTGCGAGCGGATCCGAAGACTCGCCCGCCAGGATGCGGGTGATTTCCCAGCCCGCCCCGGTGAAAGCCAGGTCCGCGCCCAGGCGGCCCTGCCCGTTGCTGCCGTTTTCAGTGACAGCCACCGGACGAACATAGGCGTGGGATGTCCCCAGTTCGCCGTGCAGTTCCCACAACAGGTCCACGAGGTCGTCATGCGACCCCAGCCGGTCCACGAGGGGACGGTAACGGCGGTGCACTGACTCCCAGTCCTGTCCGGCCATGTCCTCGGTCCAGAAGAAGTCACGCTGGAGCCGCCAGGCTTCGTCAAACGCCTGGCCCCACACGCTCAGCGGATGCATGAGCACACGGATGCGGCTGACATCAACCTTCACCAAATGGCCGGAGTCCTCGTCGGCCTTGGCGTCGGCAGGAGCCACCCGGATCTGCTTGTCCTGCAGGAAGACCACCTTCCTGCCGTCACCGGACACCCGGTAGCTGTCAAGGGCGTCCACGATGGTGGCCGCTTTGCGCTTGGCCATGTCAAAACGCACCAGTCCCGGTGCGGCGTCCTTGTCGTCCGTCGTGGCCCGGCCGTCGCCGGTGACGCCGGCGAGTGCATTGTCCAGCCAGAGCAAAGCGCCGGGCGTAGCCTCGAGGGCCGAATAGTTGCCCTGCGGGACCGGAACTCCGATCACGCGGTGGGCCAGTCCTTCAGCATCCACCCGGACAGCAGGCACGCCGTCACCAGCTCCGCCGGCCTGGTTTCCATCGGCACCCGGGCCGGTTTCACCGTCCGGTCCGTCCACAAGGTCCACCGAGGGGCCAAACGGCGACGGCGTGTCGGCAGCGAGCGCCACCAAGTAGGGCTTGATGGGGCTGGGGAAGGACAGATCAAAGGAGTGTCCGTCGTAGACGGGGTCAAAACTGCGGTTCGAGAGGAACGCGATGAATTTGCCGTCAGGGGTAAAGGACGGCGAGGCGTCGCGGAAGCGTCCGTCCGTGACGTCCACGACCTTGAACTCGGGATCGTCCACCCGGACGATCCGGAGCCGGCTGCGTGAGCCAAAGGAAGTGACCGGCTCTGACCACCCGAGCCAGGCCGAGTCCGGCGACCAGCACAGGCCGTCGATCGTGCCCTCGCCGATGCTGGTGACGAGCTTGATGCTCCCGGTCCGGGTGTCGGCCAGATAGACATCGCCAAAGGAGGTCCCCACGGCCAGGGTGCGGCCATCCGGGCTGGCCTCCATGGCACTCGCCCGGGTGGATTTGGGGAAATCGACCTTCTTGAGGCGCGCGGCCCCCGCGACGGCCCCGCCGCCTGCGGTGCGGGCCGCATCTGCCGGTGCTCCGCCCGCAACGTCTCCCGCGCCCTCGGCACCCTGTGCTACGGCAGTGTTTCCGTCGGCTGTGTTTCCGCCAGCTGTGTTTCCAACAGCGACGGGAACGGACTCGGGCGCAGAGTCTTCGCCCGCAGGCGACTCGACGCCCGGACGGTTCATCCCCGACGCCGGGACGGGCTTGGGCAGCGGCGTTCCCGGCTCCTCCCCGGCTGCTGCCGGCTGGGGCCGTGTGGCCGGCGCGGCCTGCGCACTCGCCACTTGCGGAGCGATTTCGTTGATGTACAGGGCCTCCACGCCGTCATGGTCGGCAACATAGGCAATGCGGCCCTCGCCCAGCGGCCTCGGCAGGCGGGCACGAACACCCGGTGTGGCCTCCACAACGCGGGACGGTCCGTCCTTGTGGCGGAGCCAGTGGATGGTGCCGTGCGCCTCCACGGCGCTGGAGGAACCGGTGTGGTCCGGAATGACAGCGCCAAGGTGACGGGCGGTCTTCAGGAGTGCCAGCCTCCGCCCCTGGGAGGCCGATCCCAGCGAAATGTCGAGCTTGACCGCGTCGGAACCCAGGTCGGGAAGCAGCCAGAGCTCGCCGGCGGATTCGAACACCACGCGCTTGCCGTCCGTGGCGGCGTGGCGCACATAGAAATCTTCGTGATCGGTGTGGCGGCGCAGCCCGCTGCCGTTGGGGAGCACCGAGTACAGGTTCCCGTAGCCTTCGTGGTCGGAAACGAAGGCCACCCTTCCGTCAACCCACATGGGATCCGCCAGGTTGCCGTCCAGTTCCGGGACGAGCCGTTCGAACTCGCCGTTGCCGTCGGCGTCGATCCAGAGCTTTCCGGCGGTTCCGCCGCGGTAGCGCTTCCACCAGGCAGGCTCGCGTGAGAGCACACTGGCCACCACCACGGGGCGCTCATCGCCGACCTCAGGGCCGAACGCCACCGACTCGACCGGTCCGAACGCCAGTTCCTCCGACCAGCCGCCTTCGAGCGGGACGCTGTAGGCATGCGTGTGGCGGCTTTCGGCCTGCCGGAACGCGCTGGTGACGAGGACGTCGCCCGCAGCGGTGAAGCCCTTGACCCGGGTCGAGCTGTGGCCGAAGTACGTCAGCTGCCGGTACCCGCCGCCCCCGACATCCGCGGTGACAACTTCCGGCGCCGTTCCTTGCACCACGGTCCATACCAGGCGCTTGCCGTCGGGCGTAAAGCGCGGGTTGCGGGCGGGCAGCTGAAGGGAGGAAACACGCCAGGCGCGGCCTCCGTCCAGGGGTGCAATCCAGACGTCGTCTTCGGCCACGAAGGTGACCAGATCGCCGTGCAGATGCGGGAAACGAAAGTAGCTCGAAGAGGTCATCGTTCGATCATAGTCAAAGTCGGCAGGCCGGTCGGGAGGTTCCGCGGCCGTGCCGGGCATGGTGAGATGGATCATGCGAATCATCATGGCCGGCGCCTCAGGCCTCATCGGAAGCGACCTGTCCGCCCATCTGCGCTCCGGTGGCCACGAAGTCATCCGGCTGGTGCGCAGGGCACCGGCAACGGCCGGCGAATTTCGATGGGATCCTGCGGCTGGGCAGCTTGATCCCGCCCATCTTGAAGGCGCGCACGCCGTCATCAACCTGTCCGGGGCCGGTATCGGCGACCGCCCATGGACCCGGCGACGCATTGATGAGCTGTTCCGCTCAAGGCTGGACCCGACCCGCACCCTGGCAGCGGCGATGGCGAAGCTGGAGCAGCCGCCGCAGGTCTTCATCAGCCAATCAGGTTCCAACTATTACGGTGACCGCGGTAGCGCCGTGCTTCGCGAGAACTCGCCGAACGGCAGCGGCATCATGGCACGGATCTGCCATGAGTGGGAAGCAGCCGCACACGGGGCCCCGGCAGGCGTCCGTGTTGTCACGCCCCGGACGGGGGTGGTCCTCAGCAGGTCCGGAGGCGCGCTGGGACGGCTGCTGCCTTTGCTCCGGCTGGGCGTCGGCGGCCCGTTGGGAAACGGCAGGCAATGCTGGCCCTGGATGACGCTGCCCGATGTGTCCTCCGCGTTCGGTTTCCTGTTGTCGGCACCGCTGGCCGGCCCGGTCAACCTTTGCGCCCCGGAAACCGCGGACGTCAATGCCCTGGTTGCCAGGCTTGCCGGCGCACTCCACCGGCCGGCCCTGTTCCGGGTTCCCGCTCCGGTTCTGCGTCTGGTCATGGGCAAACTGGCCGATGAACTCCTGCTGGGAAGCCAGCGCATGGAGCCCGCCATGCTGGCCGAGGCCGGATTCAAATGGCAGCATCCCTCGCTAGCCCAGGCAGCGGCCTGGGCCACCGGCCGGAACCAGGCGTAAGTCAACTAGCTCGCAGGCAGGATCTCCTGGATCCGCCAGCGCCCGCCGTAACTGATCAGGACCAGGCGTAGCCGCTGCTCCGAACCGGCGGCTTCCGCGGCCACGACACTTCCACCGGCATCGGTCTCCCGGTAGGCGGAGGTGACCGCCGTGATGGCGACGACGGCCCGCGAGCCGGAGCCGTCAGGCTCTGTCTCGGCACGCGTCAAGGTGGTGTCGAAGCCGGCCAGGACATGTCCGGAGTCACGGAGCCGTCCGCTGATCCTGGCATCGGCCGCGGCTGCCGGGGAATTCTCCAGATTGACCTCGTCGAGGAGCTCGAGTTTCCCTGAGCTGAATGCAGCAGATCTTAGCTGTGCCAGCCCCCGGGCCGCTTCTTCGGGCTTTTGCGACAGCGCCAGCTGCCTGGCATCCGTTTGCACCGGGTCGCCGGCGGTCCCCGGCAGTACATCTTGTGCCAGTCCCGGCGGCGCTTGCACCGAATCCGGGGCGGCTGCCTGCTGTGACCCGGCCAGGAACCACGCGGACGCGATCCCCGTGCAGGCAAGTGCTGCCACCGCAGCGCGGACCCACGGCCGTTTTCCCCCGGCATGCCGGCCCGGGGCGCGGCCTTTCCGTTTGACTGGACCGCCCGCAGCGCCCAGGCGGCGGCGCCAGGCGCGGAGCGTCGCTGCACGGCGGGCGGCGCGTGACGGCGGAAGGTTGCGGCGGGTCAGCAGCTCGGGCAACACCGTGGGGTGGACAGCACCGGCAAGGTCCACCGGGGCGGCGTCCGCGCTTCTATAGATGGCAGCCGCGAATTCCAAGGCCGTAGGCCGTTCCCGCCGGTCCTCCTTCAGGCCCGCTTCCAACGCGGCGGCCAGGGCGGCGGGCACATCCGGGACCACAAGGGACAGCGGCGGACGGCTTGGGCCGCGCTCAGGCGCCTTCCCGGTCAGGCAGTACCAGCCGAGGGCCGCAGCCGAGTAGACATCCCGTTCGGGCTGCAGCCCCGCCCTCAGGGCGTCCACCGGCGCCGGGTCCAGGAACCCATCAGTACCGGCAGGGAAGGGGGCCGCTGCGTCGCCCACCATGCGAGTGATGCCAAGGTCCGCCAGCAGGGGCTTGCCGTGGGCGGTGAACAACACGTTGCCTGGCGCGACATCAGAGTGCATGAAGCCCTTGCCGTGCAGGTACCCCAGGGCCTGGGCAATAGGCGTCAGGACCGTTACGGTCTCCCCCACGCCCAGCGGGCCACGGCAGTTGACGAGTTGGGCCAGGGATCCGCCTGCCGCGTAGTCCATGACCAGCCCCAGGCCGCCGTCGGCTGCCCCGCGGAGCCGGACCACCTGGTGCGCCTTCACCAGGTGATCATGATCCAGTGTGGAGAGAATCCTCAGTTCACGGCGTACGTTGTCCTCCCTGCCCCGCCGCACCATACCGGGATCACCGGCGTCGCGCACTGACGGTGACACGATTTCCGGCGGGTCGAAGCACTTCACCGCAAACTCACGGAGGGTCCGTTCCTCCCGGACAAGCCACACGCTGGCGCTTCCGCCGCGGCCGAGTTCCCGGCCCACCACATAACCGGGAACCTCCGGGGCCTCTCCTCGAGGCGGCCCGCCCGGCACATCGTGGGTCGCGGCCCCGTCAGGAGGTGCCGCATCGCCGTCGTACGTGCCGCCGTCGTGCTCGATTTTCTCCATACCCAAGGAATAGCGGAATCGGCAGAACCCCGCAGAAGTTATCCACAGGTACCCTCACCCTTCGGCGGTCCTCGGTGAGAGGTTGACCACAGAATCGGGTACCACGGCGGACGGGGTCTAAGCTGGATGCCATGACTCTTGAGTTTTCCACGCTGGGTCTTGCTCCGGATTTCGTTGATTACATGAAGGGCTGGGACATCCAGCGCGAACTCCATGACAAAGTCGTCGCAGCTGAGGCGCCCAGCACAGTCCTGCTCCTCGAGCACGCCGCCGTCTATACGGCCGGCAAGCTCACAGAAGACCACGAACGGCCGTTCGACGGAACACCCGTCGTGGCCGTGGACCGCGGCGGCAAGCTGACCTGGCACGGTCCCGGCCAGTTGATCGCCTATCCGATCCTCAAGCTTAAGAACCGGTCCGGCATCCGCGATTACGTGGAGCGGCTCGAAGCCGTCATGATCGCGGTCATGGCCGACTACGGCATCAACGCCGAGCGGATCAAGGGACGCGCCGGCGTGTGGATCAAGGCTGACAGCAAGGGACCGGACCGTAAGATTGCCGCGATCGGCATCCGGGTCCTGGACGGGGTCACAATGCACGGCGTCGCCATCAACTGCAACAATGATCTGGCACCGTATGCCCAGATCATTGCCTGCGGCATTACCGACGCCGGCGTCACCACGATGTCGATCGAAGCGGGCAGGAACATCGCCCCCGGCGATATCGCGGACCGGTTCGTGGAAGAATTCCGCAAGCACGAAGAAGCACTCGTTTCAATCCCCGAAGGAGCTCTACTGTGACACTGGCACCAGAAGGCCGGAAGATGCTGCGCATTGAGCAGCGAAATGCGGCCACTCCGGTGGAACGTAAGCCGGATTGGATCAAAGCCAAGGTCCAGATGGGCCCGGAGTTCGTCCAGCTCAAGAACCTGGTCAAGAA
>NZ_PJIL01000036.1 GCF_002929335.1 Arthrobacter sp. Y81 | reverse complement strand
GCCTGCCCCTGATAGGTGCGTTGCTGTCCCTTCGTAAGTCGAACTCGGCTGGCATTCCAGAAGAATGAACTCAACGATCACCATCGCACTCATTGCCAGCCCTGGACCTAACGACCTGTATCCGCCACACGTCCTAGGCAATGAACACGGCCTCGACGAATTGACGAACTTACCCACGTTTGGCCAGGACCAGCGCCTGGGCGACGCGAGAAGGTCCTGAGAGCATGCTGCGAGTTTCTCGCAGAGGAGCTTCAAACGGGGTTGACAGTTTTCGTAAAAATAACGGTGACGCCATGGAGGCAACCAATGCATGAGAATCAATCGAGAGCCGTAATCGTTACGGGCGGTGCGAGCGGCATCGGTCGCGCAATCGTCGAGCGATTTCTGGAGGAGGGCGACAATGTAGCGATTGCGGACGTCAACCTACAGGCCGCAGAGCAGGTCGTCGCGGACTTGCAGCAACCCCCCAATCGACTGCGCGCAATCGCAACCGACGTGACCTCGGAAGAAAGCGTCAGTCGGGCATTTGATGCTGTGGCAGACACCTGGAATCGCGTGGATGTCGTGTGCGCAAACGCCGGCATTTATCCAGGTGCTCGGATGGAGGACATCGGGGAAGACGAATGGCAACTTGTTCAAAACGTGAACTTGCGAGGGGCGTTCTATTGCGTGAAGCACGCCGCACGGTTGATGCGGAAGCAGGAGTTCGGACGGATTGTCATCACTTCCTCGATCACGGGCGCAGTCACAGGGTTCCCTGGTTGGACGCACTACGGAGCGTCAAAGGCCGGCCAACTAGGAATGATGCGATCTGCCGCACTCGAGCTCGCGAAAACGGGGATCACTGTCAACGCTGTAATGCCGGGGAACGTTCGCACTCCTGCTTGGGACGACCTGTCCGAGGATTACATTGCATCGACAGTGAAGAGTATCCCTGTTGGCAGACTAGCGACTCCTGCCGACATTGCACACGCGGTTAGTTTCTTTGCCGATCGCAGATCCTCCTACATCACAGGCCAGACTGTCATCGTCGATGGCGGTCAGATACTTCCAGAAGTTCAGCTACCCGAATAGCAGTCGAGTGACAAGGGGATCACTGCGCCCAGAAGTTGCGTGGAGCTTCCGCCCGGATTCCATGAGTCCACGGGCGGGAGATCTCCACTGGGGCCGCCCGGCCGTCTAGATTTCTCCTCCGATTGACAATTCTGGTCTGCTGGCTCTCCTCCCTCGATACCGAGGGCATTGGGGTTTCCAAAGTACTGATCACCGCCATGAAAGTAAGGATTCATGACCATACATTTAACGTCCGACTGTCTGGGCATAGTCGTTCACGCCAGAGCGGAATTAGACGCCGCATTGAATGAAGCAGAGGATCTCCTGAAGCCGGCGGCGATGACTGAACAGGTCGGTATCTCGGTGACGCGGCTGGGCCCGGGTCGCTATGAAGCCCGTCTGAACAGCAGCGTTCCCCCGGGCGTGACAATCGAAAGATGGGGCAGCCACTTGCGATGAGCGGGCCTCAGAGAGGTGTCTCCGATGCGCCGCCCAGCAGCGTGTTTAATATGGACTGTTCAGCTGTGGGCCGTTCTGTCTGCACCCTGCGAACGGCGGCCCTGAACGCCGCGTCGAGGAGAAAAGAGTCGAAGGATTCGCTATCAGAATGCGAAATCAATCTCTTCCTTTCCCTAGACCGAGGCCACCGCATCGCTGTGAAAGATCACGAAACCGGAGCATTTTGGCTCGGGTCGGTTGACATGACTTTCCCCGAACACGGATTTGTATGGGCCATCACGGACTTCGGCGAGCGGAAGTTGCTCGACATTAGCATGCACACTGTGTGGCGGCCAGCCGAGTTCAGGGCCTGTGGCAGCATTCGCCAAGAAGCCACAGTGGCGCCGGGCAGCTGAAATCAGCCAGCCAAGATGAGACGCCGTTTTGGGGAGATTCGGAGCATCAATGCACGGTGCCGGCTGTTTAACCTTTGAACACCTGTGCGCTGGAACTCAACTCTAAATCGAATTTAGCCACCGTGACGCCATCACATTGGGGGCGGTCGCGGCAAGAACGGAACAGAACGCGGACCAGGCATCAACCCACCTGATCCGCAGCCGAGCCAGAAGGAGTCACCCATGACCACCAACATCTCTGAACAGCCTGGCACCGATCCCGCCGGTTCCGAGGGCCAGGACGTGCTGCGCGACCTCTACTCCGATTGGTCCCGGATCATGGCGGCGACGCCGGATCTGTCCATGCGCCTGTTTCGTTCCATGTTCGACGAGTGGCACCAGCCGACCGTCGAGCCTGAAGGCGTGATGTACCGCGAGGATACCGTTGGCGGAGTCCCGGGCATCTGGTGCCTGCCTCAGGGGGCGGACGAGTCCAAGGAGCTCCTGTACACGCACGGCGGTGGGTTCGCCGTCGGCTCGGCGTCCAGCCACCGTAAGCTCGCGGCCCACGTCGCCAAGGCCCTCGGCGTCGTCAGCTTCGTGTTGGACTACCGTCGCGCCCCCGAGTTCCAGCACCCTGCCCAGATTGAGGACGGTGTGGCCGCCTTCGACGCGCTCGTCGCATCCGGCCGCGCCCCGCAGGACATCACCACCATCGGCGACTCCGCCGGCGGCAACCTGGCTATTGCGATCGCCCTGGCCCTCAAGGAACAGGGCAAGCAGGGCCCCGGTCAGGTCATTGCCTTTTCCCCGTGGCTCGATATGGAGAACAAGGGTCAGACCCTCGTCACCAACAGCGACACCGACGCGCTGATCACCCCGGAACTGCTCGAGGGCATGATCGCCGGCGTCCTTGGGGGCACCGTCGACCCGAAGTCCCCGCTGGCGAACCCGCTGTACGCAGACTTCGCCGGCTTCCCGCGCCTTTACATGACGGCCGGTAGCGTCGAGTCGCTCCTGGACAACGCCACCCGAGTGGAGGAGCGCGCCAAGGCAGCCGGTGTAGATGTCACCCTGTCCATCGGGGAGGGCCAGCAGCACGTCTACCCGTTCCTGGCCGGCCGGTCCGCCCTCGTGGATCAGGAGTTCGAGAAGCTCGCCGCCTGGTACCGGAAGTGACAACCATCCATCATCCACCACTACTTACCCTGCAACATAACAACAAAGGAGTTTGCCTTGACCGTAAAGACCACCCCCCATACCGTTGACGCCGTCGTCATCGGCGCGGGCTTTGGCGGCATCTACGCCGTCCACAAGTTCGCCAACGAGCTTGGCCTGTCCGTGATCGGCTTTGACAAGGCAGACGGGCCCGGTGGCACCTGGTATTGGAACCGCTACCCCGGCGCACTCTCGGACACCGAGAGCTACGTCTACCGCTACTCGTTCGACAATGACCTGCTGCAGAGCGGCACGTGGAAAAACACGTACGTCACCCAGCCCGAGATTCTGGAATACCTTGAGGACGTCGTCGACCGCTTCGACCTGCGCCGCCACTTCCGCTTCGGAACCGAGGTCAAGTCCGCCATCTACCTGGAAGACGAGGGTCTGTGGGAGGTCTCCACCGACGCCGGCGACGTGTACCGCGCCACCTATGTGGTCAACGCCGTCGGACTACTCTCAGCCATCAACCTCCCGAACCTGCCCGGTCTGGACACGTTCGAGGGCGAGATCATCCACACCGCAGCCTGGCCGAAGGGCAAGGACCTCGCAGGCCGCCGCGTCGGCGTGATTGGCACCGGATCCACCGGCCAGCAGGTCATCACGGCCTTGGCACCGGAGGTCGAGCACCTGACCGTTTTCGTCCGGACCCCGCAGTACTCCGTCCCGGTCGGCAACCGCCCCGTGACAACGCAGCAGATCGATGCCATCAAGGCCGATTACGACCGGATCTGGACGCAGGTCAAGGCTTCCTCCGTGGCCTTCGGATTCGAGGAGAGCACCGTGCCGGCGATGAGTGTCTCGGAGGAGGAGCGCCGCCGCGTCTTGGAGGAGGCCTGGCAGCATGGCGGTGGATTCCGCTTCATGTTTGCCACCTTCGGTGACATCGCCACCGACGAGGAAGCCAACGAGGCCGCAGCGTCCTTCATCCGTTCCAAGATCGCCGAAATCATTGAGGACCCGGAGACGACCCGCAAGCTGATGCCGACCGGCTTGTTCGCCCGGCGCCCGCTGTGCGACAACGGCTACTACCAGGTCTTCAACCGGCCGAACGTGGAGGCCGTCGCCATCAAGGAGAACCCCATCCGCGAAGTCACCCCCATGGGTGTGGTGACCGAGGACGGGGTCCTGCACCAACTGGATGTGCTTGTCTTTGCCACCGGGTTCGACGCCGTGGACGGCAACTACCGGCGCATGGAGATCCGCGGCCGCGAGGGCCTGAGCATAAACGATCACTGGGACGGCCAGCCGACCAGCTACCTGGGCATCTCCACGGCGAACTTCCCTAACTGGTTCATGGTGCTGGGCCCCAACGGCCCCTTCACGAACCTGCCACCGAGCATCGAGACCCAGGTCGAATGGATCAGCGACACGATTCAGCATGCCGAGCGCAACGGGCTGCGTGCAATTGAGCCCACGCCGGAGGCCGAGGCCGAATGGACCGAGACCTGCACCACGATTGCCAACATGACGCTGTTCACCAAGGTCGACTCGTGGATCTTCGGCGCGAACATCCCGGGCAAGAAGCCCTCCGTGCTGTTCTACCTGGGCGGCCTGGGCAACTACCGGGCCATCCTTGCCGACGTCACCGCCAACGGATACCGCGGCTTCGAGCTGAAAGCGGCCGACACGGTCGCGGTCTGACACCACATCCCTCGCCCAGACCGGCCGGCTGCCATCGAACCGATGGCAGCAGGACGCCCGACCACAGAGGAGCATCACCCATGGGTGTCTAACACCACCATCGCCCCGACCATCGAAGACAAGACGCCCCAGTATCCGGAGACTTCGGATGACGAGCTGGACGATCTCATCGGACGCAGCACGGCAGCATGCTGATCCTGCCGCGCCACGTCGTTGGAGCGGCGCCGTGTCGTCCTGACCTCGGCGGCCGAGATCAACCTTGAGCAGGCCGACGAGCTGGCGAAGCTCCTCACCTTGGCCATGGGCAGGCCGATCGCGCAGGCCAAGGGCGATGTGGCGATGGTCGCATCGATCTACCAGTACTACTCCGACCATGTGGAGGAGTACATGGCGGACGAGCGTCTCGACACGGCCGTCGTCCGCACCGAGCTGATCGCGCTCTCCGTGCGCTGGGGGACGCGGAGTGCCGCCGAGCGGAATCAACGCCCGGCATCCGTCCCATCCCGTGCTGGTTGTGGCCGCCTGGGATTTGCAAGAGAACGATACTAGAAGGAGAAATACTGTGACCCTCACCAACAACCCTGAGCCAGCCGCTCTCGATGCCGACGTCATCGTCATCGGAGCGGGGATATCGGGCAGTTCTGCCGCCAAGGCCCTCCATGACCAAGGCAAGAAGGTCATCATCGTCGAAGCCAATGACAGAATTGGCGGCCGGACCTGGACCGAACCGGGGGACGTGCCCGGCGGCCCGATCGACTACGGTGGGATGTTCATCGGGGAGACGCACACTCAACTGATCGAACTTGGCACAAGCCTGGGCCTAGAGATGACCCCGTCGGGTAAACCGGGCGACGACACATACGTCGTGCTGGGCGACTTGCTGCGTGCACCCGATGAGCAGCTCGATACGGGGCTCGCCTTCGTGCCGGAGTTTCTGGCATCTCTCGAGGCCCTCGACAAGCTAGCCGACAGCGTCGGCTGGAACCAACCCTGGGCAGCGCCTGACGCCGCGGTTCTGGACAGCAAGACTGTCGGCACATGGTTGACAGAGACCGTTGAGAGTCCGGAAGCCCGGCAACTGCACACTCTCATCGTCAACGCGATCCTCGGCGCCCACCCCGACGAGGTCTCCCTTCTGTATTGGGCCTATTACGTCAGCGAATGTGAAGGGATTGAATCGCTGTTGGGTACTCGGGATGGGGCCCAGTGGGCCTGGTGGATCGGCGGGGCTGCACAGGTGAGCTGGCGAATCGCCGATGCCATCGGACGGGACAACGTGCTCCTAGACTGGCCGGTCAGCCGGATCGAGCAGAACAGTTCCGGCGTCACCGTCTTCTCGAGCGAGCGAAGTCTCTCCGCTCGGCATGTCATCATCGCCATGTCACCCCTAGCCGCAAACCAGATCGGGTTCGAACCGCCGCTGCCGCCAGCGCGGACCCAGCTTCAGGCAGGCGCGCGTATGGGTCGGTACTACAAGTTGCAGGTGCGCTACACCACGCCGTTCTGGGTGGAGCAGGGCTATTCGGGTGCGATTATGGACACCGACGATTATGGGACGTTCATCCTCGATGGCACGAAACCCACCGACTCGCTGGCAACTCTGATCGGCTTTGTCGGAGGTTCGAGCTACGATCGGTGGGCTGCACACTCGGCCGAAGAGCGCCAAAGTGCCTTCATCGAGCTGTTGGTCAAAGCATTCGGCCCCGAAGCGAAAGCGCCCAGCTACTTCCACGAAACGAACTGGACAACACAGGAGTGGGCGAAGGGCGGTCCAGTCACATACATGCCACCTGGCGTCCTGGCGCACTTCGGTGCGGCATTGCGTGACTCGGTCGGCAGAATCCACTTCGCCGGTACCGAAGCCTCCTTCCAGTGGTCGGGCTACATGGAGGGCGGCGTGCGAGCGGGCCAAAAGGCAGCGGCAGCCATTCTCGAGAATTTCGCATGAGCGACGTGTCACGGAAAGAGATGACATCCCTGTCCACTCAGCGTGCGGGCGGACGCTCCATAACCCCGGAATCCATGGCCGATGACTACCGGCAGTATCACTTCTCACCGGGCTTTGAAGCCAGCGGCTTCCTGTTCATCTCGGGTCAGACCGGAGTTGATGGCAACGGCGAGGTTCCTGACGACCCGTCAGGGCAGGCGCGATGCGCGTTCGAGAGAATCGGCGCCGTACTAAGCGAGGCGGGGCTGGAGTTCGAGGACATCGTCAGCATCACCAGCCACCACGTCGGCGATGTTACGACCATCTTCGACTGGTTCCCAGCGGTGAAGGACGCATTCTTGGCCTCTCCCTACCCCGCCTGGACAGCAATTGGTGTGAGCGGTCTCGCGATCCCAGGCGTTGTCATCGAGATCAGCGCAATTGCGAGGATCTCGCCCTAGTCCGAAGTAATGTGCGCTGAACATGCGGAATCCCCTGCTGAGCAGGGGATTCCGCTGTGTGAGGTGGTGCGTTCTGGATCCGTGTGGGCGATCGCGGTGTCGGCCTTGACGGACATTTTGTTTCGCGGGCATCGAAGTCTTCCCATTTGTTGTGCAACCGGTGGTTTCCTTCGAAGGCGCGCATGCGGGTTGCAGGGGCTACGCGATCGAGTTGGCGCAGCAGTCGTTACCCGGGCAGGGCGTAGGGGCGCCGGTGATGCCAAGCGGCTTCGACGAGGCGTTTACGGGCACAGGTGTTCCCGGCCTTCGTGATCGGGCCCTGGCGCCGGGACTGTCCGGAGGAGTCCTCGCTGGGGACCAGTCCGAGATAGGAGCCGATGGCCGAGCCGGTGAAGCGTGTCCAGTCGCCGATCTCCACGGCCAGCCCGAACGCGGTCGTGATCTGGATGCCCCGCGGACGCAATCACATGGCCATAGCGGCAGCTAGCGGCCGTGTCGGCGACCTGCTTGTCGATCTGTGCCAGGCACCCCGCGGGCAGTCCGGCCTGTCCGACATCGGCGTGATAGGTGAACTGCAGCGCCTGGTCATCAGAGTGCTGGGGGCCGCCATTTGGTCTGTTAGCATGGCGGCTGCCACGAAACTGTGTTGTAGACCTGTGCGTGGTCCGCACGGGAGGGAAGGTCCGGTCGAAGGGGACTCGCTTTGGGACGCCGGCAAGATTTTCGGGGGCGTAGGTGGATAAGGTCGGAGAGAGCCTATGGAGAAACTGGCGTGGGAATCCATTGATGTCTTCATTCGTCTCGCGTTGCCAGTGCGAGTGTGGAATACGACCCGTTGATACGGTCTCCACGGTTTCGGGTGCCTGGACGCTGAAGCTCGCGCCCTTTGCAGGGCCTATGCCTATTCGACGATTCGCTGGGAGTCCGCCCGGCAACTCGTGCCAGTCCCTGTCCGTGTCGCGTGAGGTGGGTTGTTAGTTCCCGGTGAACCGCGGCTCGCGCCGGCCATAGAAGGCGGCTTTTCCTTCGGCGAAATCCTGCGAAAAGTACAGCTCCCGCTGGATTCGTTGCTCGGCGGCGAGAGCGTCGTCGACGTCCAGCCGCCCGGCCGCGAAGAAATCTTTGATCGCAGCCAGCGACGGCGGCGCGCGCCCTGCGAGCACGACGGCCATGTCCACGGCCCGCTGCAGCGCCTGGCCTGCGGGGACCGCTTCGTCCGCAAGCCCCAGCGTGAGCGCCTCGCTGGCGCCGACAGGGTCGCCCAGCAGCAGTACCCGCTTGGCCGCGGACCGCCCGATCCGGTGCGACAGTGAGCCCATCAAACCGCCATCGGGGAGCAGTCCTAGACGGGTAAACGGAAACAGTGCCTTTGCCCCTTCTGCCATGATGACTATGTCGCAGGCCGCCATCAGTCCAACACTAATTCCGGCTGCCGGGCCTTCAACGGCCGCGATCATGGGTTTCGCGGATTCGGCAACCAACTGCACCAGCGCCCGGATCCGGCTCATCCGTTCATCGCTGTCTTCCTTCGTCGCAGGCGGCATCGCGGAAAGGTCTCCGCCTGAGCTGAACGCGCCGGCTGCCCCCGTGAGGACCAAAACGCGGACGGCGTCGTCCGCGGCGGCCGCAGCGAAGGCAGCGATCAGTTGTTCACGCATCAGTGTGGAAACGGGGTTGCGGCGAGCCGGATCATTCAGCGTTACTACCAGAACACCGTCGTGCAGTGCGGTCAACACCAGCCCATCCGTGGGCATCACGGCCCCGACAATCGTTGGCCCGCACTTCGGAGGACAAAAAGACACGTCATGCGCGGGCTTCAATCCCTGCGCTTAGGCGTGAGTGGATCAGGTCCTCGGCCTCCTGGACAATCCTGGCCACCAACTCTGAGCAGCCTGGCACATCGTGAATGAGCCCCTGGACCATACCAACGGTCCAGACACCGGACTCGGGATCGCCCTCTCTATAGACCCGTCTGCCCCTGGACCCAGCCACCAAGTTCTTGACGTCCTCGAAAACACCGCCGTTGGCCAAGATCCCCACTGCCTCGCGGCTGACCGAGTTGCTTGCCACGCGCGAAGTATTGCGCAGTGGCCGAAAAATGAGCTCCGTCTCCAACTCGGTGGCAGCAACGATCGCGTCCTTGATCCTTGGATGAATTGGAGATTCTTGGGTGCACATGAACCGCGTCCCCATGCTGATTCCTTCGGCTCCCAGCGCCAGCGCCGCGACCAACCCGCGGCCGTCGGCTATTCCTCCGGATGCCAGTACTGGTATCCGGAGACGGGCGGTGGCTGCGGGAATTAGGACAAGACCAGGGACATCGTCCTCGCCCGGATGGCCCGCGCATTCGAACCCATCGATGCTGACAATATCCACACCCAAGGCCTCGGCCTTGAGCGCATGCCGCACACTGGTGCATTTGTGGATGGTCGTGATCCCCTGCGCCTTGAACACGTCAACAAATGGACCCGGATTGTTTCCGGCGGTCTCCACTACGGAGACATTTTCGTTGACGATCACGTCGCGATACTCATCATAGGGAGGAGGACTGATGGACGGCAGAATGGTCAGGTTCACTCCGAAAGGGCGGTCCGTTAGTTCACGACAGCGTCTGATTTCACGCGCCAGATTCTCTGGTGAGCCAGTGGTCAGCGCGCTGATTATGCCGAGCGCGCCGGCGTCGGAGACGGCGGCTGCAAGCTCAGCGGTTGCCACCCACTGCATGCCGCCCTGCACCACTGGATGTTCGATGCCGAGAATCTGCGTTGCACGTGTCTTCATGACCAGCTGTTTTCGTCGGTAATAACGCGGTCAACCCTGCAGCGGGTCCGCGACCCCAGGAGGTCGGACCGGCGGACGTGGGCCGCAGTTGTGTAGACCTTAGACATTTAAAGGATTCCTTAGGCTAGTCGGATTTGGTCTGCTCGTCGTGCGCTGGCTCCCGTCGACACCTGCCGGGCATTTCGCCACGCAGCCACTGCGCGCGGCACCCATCGTCCGTCAAGAACCTACAGATCGTCGTTCCTTGGACGGTCGGGAAGCGCCGGAATGAGCAGGACCTTGCAGGAGTCCTGGGAGAGGAGTCCGATGGCCTCGTCGAGAGCGGAAAGCGGAAGGCGGTGGGTGACGAACTTGGACAGGTCCAATTTTCCGCTAGCGACAAGTTCTGCGATCTGCTCCCACGTTCCCCAGAGAGAGCGCCCGAAGCTGCCTGTGAAAGTCAGCCCCTTTTTGATCAGGTATGCGGCGACGTCCAATTCAATCGGCCTTCCTGGAATCCCGACGGCGACTACCGTCGCTTCCCTGCGGAGGGCTTCGAGGAGCGGCGGCAGTGCGGCCGGCACTCCTGAAGCTTCGAAGGCAACATCAAAACCAATCTTGTCGCCCGAAAGCTTCCTACACGTCCCGACGACATCATCTTCGGGGGCAAATGCTGTTGCGCCGAGGGCTTCGACGAGGCCTCTGCGGTAGGCGTTGGGTTCCACAACGACCACGTTGGCAGCTCCCATGGCGCCGGCAATTGCAGCGATGAACAAGCCGACGGGGCCTCCGCCGCTGACCACAACGTCAGCCCCGATGAGGTCGATCTTGGATCGTTGGATTGCGTGCATGGCGACCCCGGCCGGCTCGAGAAGGGCGCCCTGTTCCAGCGGAAAGTCAGCGGGCAGCTTGAAGCAGGCCGCGGCTGGTACTACGAGCCGCTCGGCAAAGCCGCCATCTAAGTGCAGACCGAGGAGTTCCATATTGAGGCAATTGTGGGCGTCACCGGTACGGCAGGGGTAGCAGTCCCAGCAGGCGACGTGGGACTCGAGGGCCACTCTGTCGCCCACATTGAGGGATTCAACACCTGAACCGACTTCAATGATCGTTCCTGCACACTCATGCCCCAGCACGACGGGAATCTTGAGGTTGAATGCCTGCGCCATGGGCGAGTACTCGTACAGTGCTCGGTCGGTTCCGCAGACCGAGGCAGCAGCGATTTGAATCTTTACCTTTCCGGCCGAGACCTGCGGTTCGGCATATGCCGTGACGAACTCGACACCGCGCTCGGGCCTCGCCTTGACCACGGCACGCATGGTGCTGCCGGCACGGGCGGATTCTGCCTCGGGAGCACGAAGGGATGTCATTCTTGAAACCTGTCTGTTGGGATATTGGCGCGAAAAGTGGGGATGTTGGTGCAAAAGGGGGTTGCCGCCGTCGGCTCGGCAGGAGCCCCTCCCTTCATCCCCGCGGGGGGGCGGCAGCGTTTCAGCCGAAGACCACGCCCCCGTTGACGTGGAGGATCTGTCCCGTGATGGTGCCGGCGTCGGGTGCGAGGAGGAAGGAGATGGCGGCGGCAATTTCCTCCGGCTTTGAGAGGCGTCCCAGGAGTGACATTCCTGCGATCCGGTCGCGGTCGGAGTCGCTCAATACATCTGTCATCGGGGTTTCCGTTGCCCCGGGAGCGACCATGTTCACGCGCACGCGGTGGGGGGCAAGTTCGCGGGCGTAACCGCGAACCAGTCCGATGAGAGCGGCTTTGGAGGTGGCGTAGGCGCCGTTTCCCATCAGTCCGCCTCCGGTGAACGCGGCGGCGCTGCCCAGGACGACTACGGTTCCCAAGGCGCCTGCACGGATAAGGTGCGGGCCCGCGGCGGAAATCGTGTTCTGGACCCCGATCACATTAATGTCGAGCACTCGCCGGAATTCGGCGACATCGATGTCGAGCAACGGTGACCGGCTGACTATGCCGGCGGCGGCGACCACGCCCGTCAAGCTTCCCCCTTCGGCGAATTGGTCGGCGGCGCGCCGCATGGCGTCGGCGTCGGTCACATCGGCGGCAATCGCGAGGTGTCCGTCTCCATCCAGCGTCGCTACTGCTTCTGCGGCCGCCGTGGGGTTTATATCGACGACGGCTACCCGGGCACCTCTGGCCGCAGCCTGGCGTGCGCAAGTCAGGCCGATGCCCGATGCCCCGCCGGTGATGAGGACGGCTTCGGCTTTCATTGATTGGGGTTGATTCACGTTACGTGCTCCTGATGTTCAGTTCTTAGAGGATTGCCATTGCGTTGGCGGGGCTGCCGACGCCACCTAACAGGTTCAGCGGCTGTGCGGTGAGGAATACGTCGTACCGTCCACGCAGGGTGCAGGCAGCGGCAAGTTCGTCGAGTACCCAGAGTTCACCGATAGTGAGTCCCAGCAGCGGTATGAGGATGCGGTGCAGCATCCCGCTGTGGCTGGATTTCGGCATCGTACCGGTGAGTTCTGCGTCGACGGTGAGGTTCGAATCTGTCGCCGGCCAAGCCTCGAGCGCGATGTTGTCCGACGCCGCCACCGAGACCTGGTGATCCCAAAGCCAGGCCGCCGTGTCTTCCGATTGGCGAAGGCCCGGGGAGCGAAGGACACCATCGGAACGATCAGGGCCCTGCCGGAAGTACTTCAGCCATCCGGTGCGGATCATGATGATGTCGCCGGGATGGATCGAACTCCCTTGCCACTCGAGCGTTGCGTCAAGGTCCTCGACGGGAATTTGTTCGTTTCGTGTCTGGTCGATGGGACGGCCGACCGCTTCGCGGTAGGCGCCCACATCGATGAGTAATCCTCTTCCTGCGATCCCGCGTTGCGCGACCGCTTGGATGCCGAGGTCGGGTTGCCCGGCAACCAGCCGCTTGGGATCGGCGTCGTCGTAGAAGCCGCGGTCCGGGTGCCCGAAGTGCCGAAGTCCGTCGATCTGCGTGGACGCCTGCAGGAACAGGTTGTCGATTCGGTCATCGCGGTGAAAGTCATTCAAACCGAACACGGTGTGTTCAATTAATCCGCGGTGGGGGATGATCGGCGGGTCGAACTCGGTTAAAGGAAGGTTGAGCGGGACGACGTCGCCTGTCACGATGCTCCCGCGTGCGGCGAGCACGCGTTCGGGAGTGAGGTGGTTGAGCGTTCCGAGCTGATCTGCCGGGCCCCACAGGCCCCACGCCGTTCCCCGCAGCCGCCCGGGGCGATCGAGCAGCAGGTCGAACCGGGGGAACTCACCCCCTGAGGTATGCGGAAGGGCTTGAGGAGTCGTCATCGGCTGGTTCAGGACTCGCCCTCGGTCATGACCTGGTGGATCTCGATCATGTTGCCGGCGGGGTCGGTGAAGAAGATCTGGTGCCAGCCCTCGACCGACCAGATGCCCCAGTCGTCGAACGGGATGTTGTGCTCGGTCAAACGCGCCTTGATCGCCTCAATGTCATCTGTCCGGAATGCGAAGTGCCCCCCGATGAGCGGGTTGACAGAATGCCCTTCCTGCGCCGCCAGATATGGCTGGCGCTGGGTGGCGTGGATCTGAAGCTCATTGGGGTCGCCGGCGTCGTAGAACTTTGCGGCACTGTCCCACTCGGCGTCGCCGTCGATGTCCTTGTCCGCGTTCTTGGACGTTGCGATCATCGCAGGGGAGGGGAGCTGGTTCAGCCCCAGGGCCTTTCCGTAGAAGTCGGTCAGCAGCGACATGTCATCGGAGGTGACGTTGACGTGGTGGAGACGGAGGTAAACCATTATGGATCCTTTGATTGATGGGTTTGGGATTGGGGTGCGGGGTTTGAACGGTGTCAGAGGTCGACGCGGTAGCGGGCAACCTTCTCCGGATCGAGTCGGACGCCGAGGCCGGGCCCGTCGGGCACCCGCATGTGCCCATTCTCGATCAGGAGTGGTTCCTGGAGTAGTCCGTCGGCCATGTCAAGGTAGTTGGACAGTTCCGCGGCGGAGCGTGAGGTGATCTCTTGGGATGCGCCGAACACGAGCGAGCAGACGGTGCCGAGGTGCGCGTCGATCTGGTTACCGATGACTGCTTCGATCCCGAGACCCTCGGCAAGGTGGGAGACACGGAGCGAGTCGGAGAATCCTGTCCGGGCTGTCTTAATGCTCACTGCGGTCGCTGCACCCGAGAGGATTTCGCGGGTGACGTCTGCGGGCGTCGGAGCGCTCTCGTCGGCGACGAATGGGATTGGGCATTGCGAGACGAGCCAGCGCCTGCCCAGTACGTCATCGGCGGGGCAGAGTTCTTCGACGCGGCTGAGACCTACGTCTTCGAGCTGACGGACCGCAAGGGCGGATTCCGCTGCTGTCCATCCGCGGTTCCCGTCGATGTACAGTTCGGCCTCGGGCCCCAGGGCTTCACGGACGGCTTTGCAGACGGCCACGTCCAGGGGGATGGGCCGGCGTCCGACCTTGATTTTGAAGCTCGCGATGCCGAGCGTCTCGCGCAGTTGGATGGCCTCGGCGGCCACGACGTCGGGATCATCGAATCCCAGCATGTGGCTGACCTGGAGCTGGTCGGTGAAGCCTCCCAGAAGGCTGTGGACCGGGGTTCCGATCGTCTTGCCCCATGCGTCCCACATGGCCATGTCGATTGCGGCTTTGGCGGTGGGGTTTCCGACTGTCCGTGCCAGCCGTGACCGGACCTGTTCGCGGTCGAGGATTGAGAGTCCGATGATGGCGGGTGCGAAGATCTGCTCGATCACGGCGACGATCGACGCTTGCGTCTCACCGTAGGTGTAGGGGCGCGGGGGTGCTTCGGCGATTCCGACTACCCCGTCGCTGGTGACGATCTCCACGAGAACGTTGTCTGCAAGGTCGATCGATCCGCTCGCGAACCGAAGCGGTTTGCGATAGGGGATCGCATACGGCACGGTGCGTACGTCGAGGATGCGTGCCGCCGTTGACGGCTCATGGCCCGGAGTCGCTGTATGGGTGGCTGTTTGAACAGGCAAAGTCTCGGTCATCCTTCGGTGTGCGGATTGGCGGCTGACCGTGCAGCCGTTTCGGTATTCAAAGTCCCGCGGAGGCCCCCTGTGTGGCGGTCAGCCCATCCGATCAGGATGTAGAGCAAGATTGCCGCGAGGGCGAAGAAGCCGGACATGACCAGGAGCCCTGCGGAGGTCGTTCCGGTGAGGTCGGTAAGCCAACCCAGAATGTAGGGGCCGACGAGTCCGCTGGTGTTACCGACAGAGTTGACCAGGGCAATGGACACAGCGGCCAGTGCACCGGCATAGACCTGCGCGACGGTCGCCTGGAACGTGGACAGGACGGCGAAGAAGCCGGCAGCGGCGACGCTCACACCAATAAGTGACAGGAAGGGGTTCCCCGAGAGAACTCCGATGAGAAGTCCCAGCGCGGCGGCAACCATCGGGATGGTGAGGTGCCAACGACGTTCACCCGTCCGGGAGATGCTGCGGAGGATAACAAACATGACGATTGCCGAGAAGATCCACGGAAGCGCGGAGACGTAACCGGATGCGACAGGGTCGAGGTGGAATTGCTCTTTGACGATTGTGGGGAGGAAGTACGTGATCGACCAGAATCCGATCAGGATGAAGAAGTACGTGACGGCGAACGCCCAGAGTGACGGCCTCCGCAGCGCTGCCGGGAGCTGTTTGAGTTCATGGGCTCCGGAATCCGTTCGCTGTGTGACGTTCTGCGCAAGGTATGCCTTTTCTTTTTCGTCCAGCCAAGGCGCCTTTGCCGGCGAGGACGGCAGGAGGAAGAAGATAACGACGGCGAGGATGATTGCCGGCAGGCCTTCGAGGACGAAAACCCAACGCCACCCGGCGATGCCGCCGACACCATCCATGAGAAGGATCGATGACGTCACTACGGAGCCGGTCGCCAAGGCGACAGGGACAGCGAGGTTGAGCCACGAAATTGCTTTCGGCAGCAGTCGGGCCGGGCACCAGAGAGCGAGGAAGAGCATCGCCCCGGGAGAGTAGCCCGCCTCAGCCAATCCGAGCAGGAACCGCATGATGTAGAGGGTGACATCATTCTGCATCCATGCCATGGCGATGGTCACGATGCCCCAAGAGACCATGATCCGCGCCAGCCAGATTCGTGCGCCCACCTTGGCGAGGAACATGTTCGAGGGGATCTCGAACAACAGATAGCCGATGTAGAAGAATCCGGCCGCGAGGCCGAATGTCGCAGCAGTCAGGCCCAGGTCCTTAGACAGCGGGCCTGCGATCACACCGAGATTGGCGCGGTCTATATAGGAGATGAACATCCCGAGCATTAGGAGCGGAAGAACCTTGACCGTCACTTTTCGGAAGACGCGGGCCTCGATGCCCGGATCTACCGCCACAGGTGTTGTTGTCATCGCAATTGTCTCTCTTCATTGAGGGCGTGTGATTTAGTGCCGTCACAAGAGACTAGCTACAGATTCATCTCAATAGAAATACCAATTGCCTCTCATTTGAGATGGAAACCAGAAAGATCAGGGGTGGGTAGAGCCGACTCCGAGACCTTCAGGACTGCCGCAAGCGCGGGGGACTGGTCGTCCTTGCGCCAGGTCAGCGTTGCGAACATATGGCTGGGGTTAATGTCGACCAGTTCCCGGTAGACGATTCCGACGGACTGCGCCGGCGTCACGGAACTCAGGGTGATGGTGACGCCCGCTCCGGCAGCTACAAGGGCAAGCGCGGTCGCCGAGTCGGGCGACACCTGGACCACCCGTGGCCGGAACCCGGCTGTGATGCAGAGGGCAAACATGGTGGCCTGGAGAATTGATCCGGTGTCCGATGGAAGGCTGACAAAGTCCTCGTCGTGTAGGTCCGCCAGCGAAAGATTGGGCTGATTGGCTCGTGGATGCCCCTCCGGCAGTGCGCATAAAATCTGCTCCACTTCGACGACGCGCGATTCGAGCTCCGGGTGCGGCGTAGGAAGGCGCGCGAAAGCAAGATCCAGCGAGCCCTCAAGGAGCTTGTCCAGCGCCGTATACACGTAGGTCTGCGATTCCAGCTGCAACTCGATTCCGGGATGCGATTCCCGCACCGCCCGAGTCAGTAGCGGAAGGGCGCGCTGGCTCGAGGCGCCGGCGAAGGCGATCCGCACCCGCCCCTGGTCTCCGGCGACGATCGATTCAGCGAGATTCTGGACCGCGAGAACTTGGCTGAGCACCTTTCGTGCCGGAACCAGCAACCTTGAGCCTGCATCAGTCAGCGCAACGCTGCGCGTGCTTCGCTCGAACAGCTGGAGGCCGAGGCTTTGTTCGAGCTGCTTAATGCGCGCACTAAGCGGCGGCTGGGACATGTGCAGCTTCGCGGCTGCCCTGCCGAAATGGAGTTCTTCGGCTACAACGGCGAAAGCCTCAAGATCTTTGATATCCACGACTCTGTGCTCCCTGATTTGATTATTCTGTTCTCTGGATCAGTTTAGCCCTAATTAGTATGAAATCCGGGTACTATCCCAGGCTGTTTGGACGGATACTAGAGAGCGTGCGTTGCGCCGAAGCAACAAACGTTCCGCTCATGCCGATGTGTGCGGAGGAAGGAATATCTCATGGTCGAACGTCTTCTGGTTACCGGCGGCGCGTCAGGAATCGGACGCGCAATCGCACTGCACGGACTCGAGCAGGGATGGGAGGTTGTAATCCTCGACAGGCAGCACGCAAGCGTCGGTCGCTCGATTATCGCGGACCTCTCCGACGTCGACAGCACTGCGGAAGCCCTGGAAACGGCGCTGTCGGATGGTCCTATTACACGCCTGGTCAACAACGTTGGCGCCGTCTTCCCGGCCCCGCTCCGGGAGCAAACTCTGGGCCAATTTGATCAATCACACGCACTGAACCTCCGATGTGCCGTGCAGTGCACCCAAAGTGTCCTCGAAGGCATGACAGATGCTGGATTCGGTCGCATCGTCAACATGTCCTCGCGAGCTGCTCTGGGTAAGGAACTGCGTACCGCCTACGCTGCCGCTAAGGCCGGCCTTATCGGCTTGACCCGGACATGGGCTCTGGAACTCGGAGGAGCCGGGATTACGGTCAACGCGATCGGGCCTGGACCGATCGCCACCGAGTTGTTCATGAACGCAAATCCGGAAGACTCGCCTCAGACCAAAGCCATCATTTCGTCCGTTCCCGTCGGCAGGCTCGGCCAGCCCGATGACATCGCCAACGCTGCCGGTTTCTTTCTCGACGAGCGATCTGGGTTCGTAACGGGCCAGACGCTGTATGTCTGTGGCGGACTTACAGTCGGATCGAATCCAATGTGAGGACAATCAAGACCCTGTGAATACAGTGTCCGTGGCGACCTTGGCCCGCCGGCCAGAGTCGTCAACTAACAGGTAAGCGACGCTCTGGGCCCGGTTCCGGGCGAAACCCTAGCGAAGATCGACGCTCCGGAGCATGACGGCGCGCACCGCGAAGAACGTACAAGCCTCATTGCCCAAGGGGGTGCAATTGACGGGTCATGGAAAGTCGTTTCGAACCATAGACGGTGTTCGCCTTGTCTATGACGATCACGGCTCCCTAGAGCCCCCAATGCCGCCCCACGTCGGACAGCTCCTCACCGAACTCGGGGGCCTCGTCGATTTCCCCGAAGGGGCCTTGCTTCAACTGATCGTCGATCACTTCACCGCCGACTGGCGAGACGTCGTTCCGACCGTCAATGTGCCGTCCTGGGTAGCCACCGGCCGTTACTCGCCATCATTCCCGCTAGCAGGGATGCAGTGGTTTGCGCAGTCCCTGCCCGACTCGTCCCTTTCCGTGTGTGAAAAAGGTGGGCACCGCCCTCAATGGAACGAACCCGAGGACTTCAACCGGGAACTGCTCGCTTTCCTCCGGCGGTCCCTGCGGTAGCGGTGACCCTAGGGCCTCACTGGCCGCTTGAACTCCTGAGGGGTTGAGGGTGGGCAGGAAAAGCCATCAGCCCGGGCGCCGTATTCAACGAAGCTTTGTCAGGATCCTGATCGGAAGAGGGCGGGCTGACAACTTCTCGGACCAACTCGTAGCGTCTTTGAAATACTCATGCGCCGGATGCATCGGGTCTGTCGACTCGGCTGAACGCGATGTGAGGAAAGCCCCCTCGGGTGAGGGGGCTTTCCTTGTCATGGTGGGGTCCGGCGGTGTGGCTCAGATCCACTTCGGGGCGGCCGGAACCGCCGCTGGCGAGGCCTCGGCGTCCACTGCGGTCACGCCGGCGTGGCCGCGGCCGGCGGCCCATTCGACGGCGGCCGCGAGCGGTCCGGATATCACGGTGGGGGAGTCCGCCGTCGGGTCCCCGAACGTGAGGTCGGTGCCCGTCACCTTGACGATGAGGCCCTTATCGGTGCCGCGGGTGTGCCAGGCGCCGGTGATGTCTGTGAGGAGCCGTTCCAGTACGGGTGCGGGGATGTCGGTGAAGGTGGCGCCGTTGGCGAGGTCGACGGCGTGGATCCAGACTTCGCGGGTGCGCATCCAGACCGTTTCCGTGGCGGGGACTTCGCGACCCTGGATGGTCCGGACTTTATGGTGCCAGGCGTCCTCGGGCAGGTCCCGCCATTCGACGTTCAGGTGCACGGCGGAGTGGTCGAACAGATGCCGCAGCGCGATCGGGCTCAGGGTTGCCCCGAAGTTGATTTCGTGGTCCCGGACGTCGGTGGAGGCGTACATCGGGGTTTCCACCCCGGTGGCCGCCCACTCGATGAGCCGGGCAATCGCCCGGGCGTTGTAGCCGATGTGCGCCGTGAGGTGGCGGCGGGTCCAGCCCGGCAGCAGCGTATCGCCGTCGAGCTCCGCGTCGGTGAGTTCGTTGAGCTTGCGGGCGAAGAACGCCGTGCCCCGGCGCGCCTGCAGCAGGGCCTCCAGGAGCGCCGGGTCCGTCGTCTGGTCGTGGCGGGCGGCCATCAGGCTTCCTTGATGACGCGGTTCTTCAGTTCTCCGAGGCCCTCGATGGTGGTGACCAGGAGCTGGCCGTCCTGCAGGTAGCGCTTGGGGTCCTGCGCGTGTCCGACGCCGCCGGGGGTGCCGGTGGCGATGACGTCGCCGGGGTTCAGCGTGATGATGGTGGAGATGTAGGAGACGAGGAACTCGGGGGTGAAGACGACGTCGTTGGTGGGGGTCTGCTGCTGGATCTCACCGTCGACCGCGGTGGTCATGAGGCCGCCGCTGAACTCGTCCTTGGTCACCAGGGCGGGGCCGAACGGGGTGGACTTCTCCCAGGTCTTGCCCTGCAGCCACTGGATGGTGCGGAACTGGTAGTCGCGCATGGACACGTCGTTCAGGACGGCGTACCCGGCGATGTGTCCGGCGGCGTCCGCTTCGCTGATGCGGCGG
>NZ_PJIL01000035.1 GCF_002929335.1 Arthrobacter sp. Y81 | reverse complement strand
CGTCCAGTACCAAGAGTGTCGGTTTAGTCTCGTCCATGCTTTTTCTCCTTGGGATGAACTTCGTCGTTCGCGGTGCTTGAAGGCCGAAAACCCGAAACGCGTTTCGGTCTTACGAATTAAAGTTTCGTCACTTCTGTATTCGGTGTCAAGGTCAGTCGTTCTCAGACCTTGTAGATTACGGCCTGAGTGGGTTTTGAGGCCTCGGTCCCATAGGAGCCACACTCGAGCCAGCTTCGTGCTGACGGCTCGTCATTCGAATCTGGGGAACTCGACGCACTACTCCAGCTCTTGTGTGCCGCGTGTTTCCGACGGACGCCCGCAGGTCGGCTTACCTGGCGTTTTTCCTGTCCACTGAGGACGCCCTTGCCCTCGGCGCACCCTGATTCGCGACCCGACGTCGTGGGTCCCACAGGGCGGTAATGGTTGCGCCGTGGATATCCCTCCACGCTCTCTAGCTCTGGCCGTTGCAGGGGCTTCAACGACTTCTAGGCGCCGACCCCATAAAGCGGCTCAGGCTGGACACGGAAAATCGGGATCGGTGATCCGCCTGCGGTGATGCCCGGGACGGCCCCCGGCGGGTGCGGAACCACCGGGTCCCCACAATGGCACACGAATCGGGACAACGAAGATTTTTCCCAATGACAGGCGCCTTCTGCTGGTGGTGAATAGCAGAATCAATCAAAGCTTGGTCGACGCTTCGCCAGGAACGCTCGCACACCTTCCGCGTAATCACTCGTGTCGAAAGATGAGTTGCGAATGTCGCGCGTTTCGTCGTCATCGTGGGTTTGGCCGCGGGTAACGCGGCGTACGAATTCCTTGCCCATCCGAACGCTGAACTGTGCGCGGCTGCTGATGGTTTCGGCAAATGCGTAGGTGGACGCCTCCAGGTCTCCCGGGCTCTTCATCTCGTCGAATAGGCCCAGGGACAGCGCCCGTTCTGCGGAAATCTGATCACCCGATAAGAGGATCCATTTTGCACGGGCGGGACCAACGAGATCCACAATCCGCTTGGTGGATTCGAGACTGTAGACAAGCCCCAGCTTGGCCGGCGTGATTGCAAATTGAGCTGTGGAGTCGGCGAACCGCAGGTCACAGGCGAGGGCGAGGCCAGCACCGCCGCCTATGCAATACCCGTGGATCATGGCAATGGTCGGCTTTTCCAAAGTTTCCAGCGAACGCTCGGCCGTGGCGACACGGTCGTTGTATCTTCGTGCGCTCACCGCGTTCCCACGCTCACGTCCGAATTCCCCTATGTCGGCACCGGAGGCGAAAGCCCGTTGCCCAGCCCCGCGCAGGATAATCACCTTAACAGAGGTGTCTGCGTCCAGCGCGGCAACGATTCCGGGTAGCTCTCCGTACATCCCCACGGTGAGGGCGTTATGGCGCTCAGGGCGGTTCAGCACTACGGTCGCTATCGATTGCTGCCGCTCCACAAGAATTTCTTCGGGCATGGGCTCTACTTCTCGCGTTGGGCGGCACAAGCGACCGAACCTCGGCCGTTATGTTCCATGTAATTCACAGGTATGCCATGTGCCAGAACTACCCTCCATGGGGTTCGCACGCCGCCCATGCCCTCAGTGGGTCAGGGGCAGGAAAGCACAGGGAGCAACCTCTTGCACAATCGCCAATAGTTAGATGAAAATCGCAACCCGGCCTAGGCGAGACGGCCTTCTTCCAGTGCGATGACCTCGGCTAGAGGTTTGTCAGGGATCGCATCTTCAGGCGCCCCGAGCTGTCGCGATATCAGCGATCCTGTCCGCGACATTGCAGCCAGGACCTGCGGGAGGCGGTCAGAGCCGAGCCTTCCCCGAGGGGCGGATACGTGGACGGCGGCTCCAACGGTGCCGGCGGCATCAAAAATCGGTGTAGCCAGGCCGACAATACCTTCAACGCTTTCGCCGTCGCTGACGCTGTAACCCCTAACGCGAATGGTTGCCAGCTCCTCCCGAAGGGAAGCACGATTCGTGACAGTAAAAGGGGTGAACTGCTCCAAAGCCGGCGATTTGAGTACCCGCGCTTCGAGGTCGGGGTTGTAAGCCGTGATGAGCTTGCCAACGCTGGAACCGTGCAACGGGCGCGGTCCGCCAAGCGTCATGACCACCGACAGGGTCTGCCCGGCCTCGTATCGGTCGGCGTAGACAACAGAGTTACCGCTGCGAAGCGCAAGGTACGTATTTTCGTTCAGCTCTTCACACAAGTCCATCAGGTAGGGGCGGCTGATCTGGCGAAGGTCTACAGAGTCGACAATCGAGAGAGCGAGGACGAGAGATCTTGGGCCCAGCAAGTACGTGCGCTGATCTGCCAGGCGCACGGCATCTATCTCGATCAGCGCCTGGAGAAGGTCATGGGCACTGCTCATTGGAACAGCGAGATCCTGGCAGATGCGCTTCAGCGGCGATCCCTCCTGATGATGTCCCAAATACTCAAGGATCTTCAGTGCTCGTTCCAGGCGCGCTGAGTGCATCGTCTCAAATCCTCTCGGGTGGTCTGCCAAGTCTCGCAGTTCAAGTCTGCCACGAAATCAGAACTCTGCCACGAAATCAGAACCGGAAACTCACTTCGCGTCTCCGAATATGGGTGGCCGACCGTCTTGACACGAGGTCACTGCGCGGCGTAGCTTCGAAGTACCGAAGTTGAAATCGTAAATGCGAATTCTGTCGGGAGTCGCCACGGAGTAGTGGCGCTAAGTCAAGGAGGACTTGTGTCCCTACATCTCATTTCGATCGGCGTTCTCGCGGCGATCTTTCTCCTCGGCACCCTTCGAAAGGTCAATCTGGGCGCCCTCGCCCTGGTGGCGACCTTCATGGTTGGGACCGTGGTATTCGGCCAAAGCACCTCAGCTGTGCTTAAGGGTTTCCCGGCCAATCTGTTCGTCATCCTCGTCGGTGTCACTTACCTGTTCGCCATCGCAAAGAGCAACGGCACCGTTGACTGGCTTGTCCAATGGTCCGTCCGCGCCGTGCGCGGCCACATTGCCGCTATTCCCTGGGTGATGTTCGTCCTTAGTGGCGTACTTGTAGGGCTCGGCGCGCTCAGCCCCGCCGCCGTGGCGATCATCGCTCCGATCGGAATGGCATTCGCGACGCGCTATCGCATCAACCCCCTCATGATGGGCCTGATGGTGGTGCACGGCTCTGCCGCAGGAAACTTCTCACCCCTCGGCGTTCTCGGTGTGATCACCAATGACATTGTCGAGCGCAGCGGGATTCCCGCCAGCCCGACATTGCTGTTCCTCAGTAACGCCGCCTTCAATCTGATGCTCGCTGCGGGGGTGTACCTCGTGTTGGGCGGAATGACTCTGATCCGCGAAGGACGGCGGGCCGGCGACAACGACACCGCGGATGAAGCTGATTCATCCGGCCTCGGCGGAGGATCGGGCGTAGGTGTTGCCACGCAGACCCTACCGGCGGTACGAACCCTGACGCTAAACCGGGACCGCACCATCACCGTGCTCGGAATGGTGAGCCTGGTCGTTGGCGCAGTGATCTTCAATCTTGACATCGGCCTGATGGCGATGTCCGTGGCAGTGCTCCTGTCGGTCCTGTCCCCCGAAAGCGCCAAAAATGTCCTGAGCCAGGTCAGCTGGGGTGTGGTGCTGCTGATCTGCGGCATCGTCACATACGTCGGCCTGCTTCAAGCGGTAGGCACCGTCGACTTCCTCAGCGACTCAATTGCCGGTATCTCGGCCCCCCTGTTCGCGGCCCTCATCATCTGTTTCATCGGGGCGATCGTCTCCGCCTTCGCCTCCACGACCGGAATCCTGGGCGCCCTGATCCCTCTCGCCATCCCGATGCTCCTCTCAGGAAACGTCGGCGCCATCGGAGTCATCGCCGCGCTGGCCATTTCCGCCTCGGTCGTTGACTCCAGCCCGTTCTCGACCAATGGTGCGCTCGTAGTGGCCAACGCGCCCGTAGAGAAACAGGACGCTATTTACCGTCAGCTGATGATCTGGGGCTTCGGCCTGGTCATCATCGCCCCGCTCCTCAGCTGGGCCCTACTGGTTTGGACGGGTTGGTGGTGACCATGAATCACTCTGAAACCATGAGTGGACCTCTCGACGGCGTACGCGTTATCGACCTCACTTCACGCCTTGGCGCCTACACAGGTCGGCTGCTCAGTGACCTGGGCGCAGAAGTGATCCGTGTCGAACCACCCGGCGGCGTACCAGAGCGGAGCCACGCACCCCTGACGGAAGACGGGCTCAGCTTTAGTTTCGCCTTCACCGAGGCCGGCAAGCAAAGCCTGGTTGCCGATTCAACCGATACCAGTAACGCCGTGCAGCTCGAGCATCTTCTCAGTACCGCTCAAATGCTGTTGACAAGCGAAGGCCCCGCCCTCCTTCGTGCCAGAGATATGAGCCCGGAAGATGTGACCAACAGGCACCCCGGGCTGGTGCACGTGTCGATCAGCCCGTTCGGTTTGACCGGACCATACGCAGACCGGCCGGCAAGCGACCTGACCCTGCTGGCCGCAGGTGGCCTGCTTGGACTGGCCGGAGATCCGGACCGGGAGCCCCTGAGGGCCTGGGGAAACCAGACGTCTGTGATCGCTGGAGTTCATGCCGCCACGGCAGCCCTCATCGCGCTCCTGTCGCTCGAATCGACCGGACGCGGGCAAGTTGTTGATCTTTCGGTACAGGAAGCGGTAGCTCATTCGCTGGAAAACGCCGCTCAATA
Organism: Arthrobacter sp. Y81; assembly: GCF_002929335.1. GTDB lineage: Bacteria > Actinomycetota > Actinomycetes > Actinomycetales > Micrococcaceae > Arthrobacter. The sequence continues at coordinate 16,352 of NZ_PJIL01000035.1, read as the reverse complement.
TCTGGATCTGGAGGGCGTCGTACGCCACCGGGTCGGCGCCGGCCCTGCAGAAGCAGGCACCGGGCTCTTTAAATGCGCTGACGGATGGGTGTATCTGGTCGGCGGCCTCGGCGGCCGCCCGCTGGCATGGGAATCCATCATCGAGTGGCTTACCGACCAGGGCATTGAAGAAGCACGAACCCTTGATGCCGATAAGTGGCAGGAACGGACCTGGCGGCGGAGCCGCGAAGGAAGCACGGCATTCCGGCGAATCTTTGAGAAATTCGCGGTCACACGAACAAAGCAGGAGCTGTACGAATCAGGTCAGGGCCGGGGCATCAGCGTCGCCCCGGTGGCGACACCTGAAGACCTGATCAACGACCCACAGCTCGTTGCCCGCGACTTCTTCCGCACCATCGATGTCGGCGGGAATAAGTTGGGCTTCCCCGGCTCACCGTACCGTTTCGCCAACGCGTACGTCGGGCCCCGGTCCGGGCCACCCTCGCTGGGCAGCACCAGCGCCGCCAAGCTCAGTACACCAGCCGGGCCAGGATACGAAAGGACACCAGCATGAGCAACGACTTCCCCCTCGAGGGCATAAGGGTCGCCGACTTCACCTGGGTCGGCGCTGGCCCGTTCCTTACCAAACCGTTGGCTGACCACGGGGCCGACGTCATCAAAATTGAATCCACCACAAGAACAGATCCAATCCGCTCGATGGCTCCCTTCCGGGACGGGGAGGCTGGCGTCAATCGCAGCGGGTACTTCGCCAACCGCAACTCGAGCAAACGCTCGATATGTTTGGATCTCAAGCATGCAGACGGGAACCGGCTCGCGCTCGAACTGATCGCAAAGTGCGATGTCGTCGCCAATAATTACACTCCCGGAACCATGGAACGACTGGGCCTTGGCTACGACACGGTCAGCAAGCTCCGCCCGGACATCATCTACCTCGACATGCCGATGCAGGGCAACAGTGGACCGCACCGCGACTACCGGGGCTACGGATTGACCATCGCGGCCGCCGGCGGACTGTTCGGGCTCTCCGGGTACCCGGACCGGCTCCCCGTGGGTACCGGCACCAACTATCCCGATCATGTTCCCAACCCCCTTCATGGGGCCATCGCAGTGCTCGCAGCGCTGCGGAACCGGCGCCGAACCGGGCGGGGGGAACACATCGAACTTGCCCAGCTGGAATCCACCGTCAACGCCATCGGACCGGCGCTGTTGGCAGCCTCGGCGGGACAGCAGACCGAACGCGCTGCCAACGATGACCCGGTTGCTGCCCCGCACGGTGTGTATCGCTGCGCAGGCGAAGACAAATGGTGCGCCATCGCTGTCTTCACGGACGAGCAGTGGACCTCCCTGGCCTCCGCCCTGGGTGCGCCACAACGGGCGAGCCAGCCAGATCTGGCCAGCGCCGAGGGCCGCCGAAACGCCAGACGTGAGCTGGACGTTCTGATCAACTCTGCGACATGCGCCTGGGATGCTGAGGTGCTTGCTGCCACCCTGACCAAAAGAGGCGTTCCGGCTTCCGCCGTGCTGGACGCCGACGCACTACTGAACCGCGATCCACAACTGCGCGCCCGCAATCACTGGATCCGGCTCGATCATCCGGTGATGGGACCGAGCATCTATGACGGTATTCCCTACCGGCTTTCCCGAACCCCCGGCCGGCTCCGCGGCCCGGCTCCTCTTCTTGGCGCTGACACCCGGGACGTGTGCCTGGACCTGCTCGGAATGGACCCGGAAACATTTGATTCACTACACCAGCAAGGAGTCGTTGGCTGACATGACGATCGAGACAGAACGGCAAGGTAAGACCTTCATTATCCGGATCAACCGGCCGGAAGCGCTTAACGCACTGGACGTGGACTCCATGCGTGCATTCAACCAGGAGCTGCGCCGGTTCCGCGATGACCCCGACCTGATGGTCGCGGTGATCACCGGAACAGGTGAGCGGGCATTCTGTACAGGAGCAGACCTCAAGCGCACGTTGCCCCCGGAAGCCTCCTTCGCTGAAGCCTACTTCCACTCCTATGAACGCAGCGTCGATGAAGGCCTCTATGTCCGGGCGATAACAATTAGCGAACTTGAGATCAATAAACCCCTGATCGCTGCGGTCAACGGGCACGCCCTGGGCGGCGGCACGGAGATCGCGCTGGACTGTGACCTGCGCATCGCCAGCGACAACGCGACCTTCGGACTACCCGAACCCCGGTGGGCAAGCGTCCCGGCTGTGGGAGGCGTATCGAAGTTACTGCGGGCCGTCCCCAAGGCCGTTGCCATGAAAATGATCCTCACCGGTGACCGCATAGACGCGGCCGAAGCTCACCGTATCGGGCTGGTCAGCGATGTCGTCCCTGCTGAGAAGCTACTGGACCATGCATTGGAGATCGCGGAACGTATCACCGCCAACGGCCCTTTGGCCATCAAGAGCCTCAAAACTCTCGCGATGCGAACGGAGGATCTTTCACTGAGCAAGTCAGTGGAACTCGAACAGCTGCTGTGGGGCCTTCTACGGGACACCAAAGACCGGGTTGAAGGCCGAACTGCCTTCGCCGAACGGCGCACACCGCAATACCAAGGCCGCTAGAGACTACGAAACCAGGAAGAAGGAAGACATTTTGACCACGCACACATCGCACACCCCGACCTTGGTCGGAGGGGAATGGATCCATCAGGACGGCGATCACACGGCCCTGATGATTACCAAATGCCACGACTGTGGCAGCACCTGGTTCCCGCCCAGGGAAATCTGCTCAAGGTGCGCATCCGGAAACGTCGAACAGGCACTCACCGGCGACCGCGGCACCGCCTACGCCTCGACCGTCGTACGCATCGGCCCGGCTGCATTCAAGCCGCCATACGTTCTGGCCTACGTGGACCTCGACGGAACCCGCCTCCTCGCCCACGTCGATACCGACGAGGCACTCGCTCCGAATACCCCCGTGGAGTTGAGGGTGGGAGCCATAGGCGAGGACGAGAACGGGCCCTTGTCTTCATATGTCGTCGCCAAAGTCACTGAAGTGACCACACCCGGAGACGCGCGATGAGGCCGGTGTATGTGGCAGGCGCCGCGGTTCATCCCTTCGGCAAGCACTTGGGCGTCAATGCCGCAGAACTCGGCTACCGTGCCGTCCGGGAGCTCCTGACAACCACCGGGATCAGCCCCGAACAGGTCGATGCCGGCTACGGCGGGTCGACTTACGGCGGTTCGCTTCTTGCTCAGCGTGTCCTCCAGCGGGTAGGGGTGTCCGGGCCTCCTGTTTATACCGTCGAAAATGCCTGTGCCAGCGGGGCCTCCGCGGTCCATCTCGCATGGCAGGCTATTGCCGGTGGATTCGCCGACTGCGTGATTGCTTTTGGAACCGAAAACCTGTCGGGGTTTGGAGGCGGAACTCTTCCACTGACGACCAATGACATCGAAATCTCGCAGGGCATGGTGATGACCGCCGCGTACGCCATGCGGGCGCAGCGCTATCTGCATGACTTCGGCGCAACAGTCGATGACCTGACCCGGGTATCAATAAAAAACCGCCGCAACGGCGCACTGAACCCGCGCGCCCACTTCCAAAAGCCGATCAGCGCTGAGGACGTAGAACAGTCACGCCCCGTGGCCGATCCCTTGAGGCTCTTGCACTGCTGCCCCAACAGCGATGGAGCCGCGGCAGTCCTGCTGTGCTCGGAAGAATTCGCCAAACAGCTCACCACACCGAGCATACGCATGCGGGCCAGTGTCGTGCGCTCAGGCGACTTTCACACCTCATATCGGGACATGACCTGGCCGGATATCACCGCCCGAGCGGCAAAAGCTGCCTATGAGATGGCGGATATCAAACCCACCGACCTGGATCTCGTGGAACTCCATGACGCCTTCAGCGTGGCCGAATTCCTGCACACCGAGGCGCTTGGCATCGCCGACCGGGGCCAGGCGTATAAGGCCACAGCAAGAGGAGAATTCGACCGGGACGGGCGGGTAGCTATCAGCCCCAGCGGCGGACTGCTCTCGCGTGGACACCCCGTCGGAGCTACCGGCGTGATCCAGATCTGCGAATCCTACTGGCAGCTGACCGGTGAAGCCGGCGACCTGCAGGTGCCAGGAGCAGAGGTAGCCCTCACCCATGTAACCGGCGGCGGGATCTTCGGCGTCGATAACGGCGCCTGCTCAATACACATTCTCACCACGACGTGAACAAGGACCAACGACCAATGACTGACACACAACCGCGGAGCCCCAAGCTGGCAGTCCTCGCCTCCCCCGGAAGCCCCACCGCCGCGGCAATAGCCGACAGGCTGAGCTCGGGTGGGTGGGCTGTAAAGGCAATCAGCGGAAACTCGGATCAGAGGGAAATCGATGCACTCCTGGCGGGCCAGGACGCTATCGACGGGCTGATCTATGAACCAGGTCTGCTCGACGGCGGCGAAGGCGTCAATACGGTAAGCGTCGTGGGCAACCTACTAAACCTGGTTGAGCAGCTACGCCCTCACCTTCGTACCCGCGCGGAAGGCGGGGCACGGATCGTCTCGATCAGCAGCCGCGACGGGCTCGGTTGGCCCGACCGCCCACACATTGCCGGCGCCGCTGGAGCACTCGTCGCCGTCTCCCGCAGCCTGGCCCTGCAGCTCGGCCCAGCTGGCGTCACAGTGAACGTGGTGGCTGCTCTCCCTCCTGAGGGCAGCAAGCTTCGGGATGCGGGCCGACCTGCCGGAACACACCTGCGCGAACCAAAGGCCCTCACACCAGCCCCCGTCACAACGGAAGACATCGCAAGCACCACTGAATTCTTCCTCGATACCCGCAGCGGCTACATCACGGGCCAGGTGCTGTACTGCTGCGGAGGCGCGAGTTTGCTCTCGAGCCTCTCCGTCTGACAAGCATGGCGAAAAGACAGAACCTCACTATCAACAAAGGACTATTCTCATGGGACTAAACGGAAAGGTCGCAGTGATCACTGGGGCCGCGAGCGGCATCGGTCTGGCAGTGGCCGAAGACTTCGCGGCGGGCGGAGCCAAAGTTGTCATCGCCGACATTGCAGGCGACCGCGCAGCAGAGGCAGCCGAACGGATTACGAGCAACGGGGGTACAGCAATCGGCCTGGCCGTGGACGTCACGGACCGTGAAGGGGTCCAGGCTCTCTTTGAACAGACGGAAGCGGAACTGGGGCCGGTGGACATTCTGGTAAACAACGCCGGGATCAGCATCGACCGCGGTGTGCGCCGGATAACTGACGAAGAATGGCAGCGCACGATTGCTATCAACCAAACGGGTGTCTTTCTCTGCTCTCAGGCCGCCGCCACGAGCATGATCCCCCGCAGGACAGGACGGATCATCAACGTTTCATCCCGCGCCTGGCTCGGCTGGTTCGGCCAGCTCGCCTACTCATCGTCCAAAGGGGGAGTGGTATCAGCCACCAGATCTTTGGCGATCGAACTAGCCAAGTACGGGATCACGGTTAACTGTCTGGCGCCCGGCCTGATTGATACACCCCTGCTGCGCAGGGAGCCGCAAGAGGTCATGGACCGGCTCCTCCAAGCCCAACCCATGGGATCCCTCGGCGCAGCCAGTGATGTGGCATGGGCGGCGCGGTTTTTCGCTGATCCGAGTAACCATGCTGTCACCGGTCAAATCCTCTACGTTTGCGGCGGAAAGAGTCTCTACGCACAACCAGCCGGTAGCTAACGGGTCACTGCGATGAAGGCCATACCGCCCTCACACCCTGGCCGTCGTGCCACGACGATGGCCAGTTCCACAACCGTAGCGGTAGTCCTCCCAGTATTCCTCGTAGGAGGACTTGGCGTGCAATTGGAGCAGGACCTGGGCATGACGCCCGAGGTCCTGGGCGCCACCGCCGCTTCCTACTGGGGGATATCGGCCCTCCTGTCCACGACGGGCGGACATTTTGCCCAGCGACTCGGCTTTAGAAAGGGGATGCTACTGTCCGCAACCTTGGGCATGACATCGCTCCTGGGCATTGCCATCCTGACCCCGCACTGGTCATGGCTCTTCCTATGGATGGGCATCGCAGGGGCCTCCACGGCACTGGCACACCCGGTTTCAAACAGTCTCATCGTCCACCAGGTTGCGCCGAGGAACCGAGCGTTTGCCTTTGGCCTCAAACAGGCCGCAATACCGGCAGCAACATTTGTTGCTGGCATCTCAGTACCAGTCTTGGCGCTAACCCTCGGGTGGAGGTGGGCGTTCGGTGTTGCATCTGTGTTCGCTATCCTCTTTCTCCCCATACTCTTCCGCGTCGTACCACGGGTCCCTGCAGCAACTGTCTGGCGGGCAGGGCCCGGGTCAACGAAAACAAGACTTCCCCGGCCCCTGAAGTTGTTCCTGTTAACAACAGCGATAACAGCAGCTCTGGGCTCTGCCCAAGCCACTGCGTTAGGCGCTTTTACCGTCATTTCCGCCTCGCGCGCCGGCTTTGATATCGCGACCGCGGGGCTCCTCCTGGGACTAGGTAGCGCAGCGGGATGCCTTGTACGCCCGTTGGCAGGGTTTGCGGCTGACAGGGGAATCGGCGGATCCATGGCAACCGTTGCCGCGATGCTGGCAGTTGGGTTCGCTGGTTTGCTCGCCATGGCCTCGGGTAACAAGGCGGTCTTCGCCGTCGGTTGTGCCTTGGCCTTCGGCTTCGGATGGGGCTGGAACGGTCTGGTCCATTTCGTCGTCTCTCGGAGGTCACGTCCGTTCACTGCCCACGCCACCGGAATAGCACAATGCGGAACCTACATCGGCGGAACCGTCGGCCCATTCGCATTCGGGCTTGTCTTTTCCAACTACGGCTCAATTACAGCCTGGGTCGCGGCGGCTGCAGTGGCCGGTATCGGCGCCATCGCCGCCCTCCTCGCCTACCGATTCGAAAGGCTCTTGCCGGACAGCGCAGAATCGAGCTGAGGGACCAAGACGGCAGGGCATGAACGGTCGACTTCAGTGCAGTATGACGGTCAAACACGACTACATAAATCAAACAGCCAGGAGGAATACGTGAAGAAATGTCTTCATGCCGCTCAACTACCCATCAACTAATCGTTGAAGATTCTGAGTTAATCGTTGAAGATTCTGAGGCCTTGCAGGCGCAGCTGGAAGCTGCTGCTGCGGCGGCGCAAGTACACGCCATGAAAGAACGAGCGTTGGGCATACTGGTCACGCAAACTTCATTCAGCAACTTCACCATTGAGTTGAGCCGCGCAGTGCCTTATGAGCAGACCATGGAATGCCGGAATTTCGAGAGATATTCCTAGGGACCGGCTTGGTCTGGTGACAGATACAGGCACTTGGGAGCGTCCTGCCCGTGGGGAACCGTGTGGCTTCACCGCCCGCGGGCGCCGGCAAGACCGTGCGGTGGAAGACCGCATTGAACGCCTTCGCCTTCACTTTCAACGACCGATTCCCGGCACCCTAAGGCTACTGAATGAAACCGCCGGCTACGACAGGTTCGGCCGCGGTCTGCAAGCAGCCCAATCCCATCGCAGTCCCACCCAGCGCTGCGACCAACCGCACCATCTGATAGCAAAGCGACGTGCCCGCAACGCCTAACCAACAAATTCCAGTCGAGGTACGTCCTCTCCCACCTCGAATTACAGGTCGTACACCCGAATCTGTTCCAACTGTCAGAGCGACTGATCTTGACATGTGAACGGAAAGTGACGAAACTTACATTCGTATCCTCGAATCCTGATCCGGGTTCTCGGTAAATGAGCACCATTGAACAACGAAGTTCATCCCAAGGAGAAGAATCAACATGGACAAGACTAAACCGACACTCTCGGTACTGGATTGGGAGGGAAAAATCAGCACTGCACCTGCCAAGGACACGTCAATCTACGCGGTGGAGCTCACCGGGTGTACCCGGCAGTTCCCCACGCCCGGGGGTGAGACCTACTTCGCCGTTCGCGACATCAACCTTAAGGTCGTGCCCGGCCGGTTTGTCTCGATTGTCGGTCCCACCGGTTCCGGCAAGTCCACCATCCTTAACATGGCGGCGGGGCTGCTGAACCCGAGCGCTGGCAGCGTGAGGAGCTTCGGTGAACCGGTGATCGGTGTTAATCGCCGGGCCTCTTATATGTTTCAGCAGGACCCCCTACTGCCGTGGAAGACGGTGATTGATAACGTGAGCCTCGGCTTGACGATGGCCGGGGTCTCGAAGGCCGAAGCCTATTCGGAGGCACGGCGCTGGCTCGAGAAGGTGGGGCTCAAGAATTTCGCGGACCGCTATCCGCACCAGCTCAGCGGCGGCATGCGCAAGCGCACAGCCATCGCGCAGGCCTGGATCGTCAACCCGGACGTGCTGCTCATGGACGAACCATTTTCAGCACTAGACGTGCAGACCCGGCAGATCATGGAGAACGAACTCCTTCAGCTGTGGCAGGAATCCGGCAAGGCCGTCGTCTTCATCACCCACGACCTGGACGAAGCCATCGCGCTTTCCGATGAAGTGGTGATCCTCGGGGCGGGTCCCGGAAGCACCGTGGTGGGAAGCTACGAAATCGATATCCCGCGCCCCCGCGACCTGCTCGACATCCGTGATGACCCGCAGTTCGTGGCCCTGCACCGCGAGATCTGGGGCAGGTTGAAGATCGAAGTTTCAAAGACGTACCAAACGGCAATGGCGGAAGAGGGTGATGTCGCGTGACTCTCGTGGGATCAAAGAAAAACGGGCTACCGGCGTTGGACGGCGGCGCGCGGCGGCGTACGCGCAGGACGGAGATGTCCCCGCTGGCGATGCGAAGCACGCAACTCCTCCTCACCATCGCGGTCCTCGGCGCCTGGGAGCTTTCCGTGCGGGCCGGGATCGTGGACGAATTTTTCTTCCCGCTTCCGTCAGATATCTTGCAGACCGTCTGGGTCTGGGTGTCCTCCGGATTCGTCTTCCCGCATCTGTGGGTGACCATGCAGGAAGCCATCCTTGCCTTTCTAGTGGGTGCCGCCGTCGGCCTCCTCCTGGGTTTCGTCCTGGCGAGGGTGCGCTTCCTCGAGCGTCTGTTGGACCCGTTCCTGCAGATGTTCAATGCCCTCCCCCGCGTCGTGCTGGCCCCGATCTTCCTACTCTGGTTCGGCCTGGGCATCTGGTCCAAGGTGGCGTTCGGCTTCACGCTCGTGTTCTTCATCGTCTTCTTCAACACCCTCGAGGGGGTCAAGAGCGTTGACCGGGTGCTGGTGGACAACGCCCGGATGCTCGGGGCATCCGAGAAGCAGCTCCTCCGCCACGTATTCATCCCCAGCGCCCTGACCTGGATCTTCTCCAGCCTGCACATCAGCGTGGGCTTTGCCATCACAGGTGCGGTTGTGGGCGAATACCTTGGAGCGTCCGCCGGCGTCGGCTACGCGATCGCCCAGGCCCAGGGCGTCTTCGACACCCAGGGCGTCTTCGCCGGGATGTTCATCCTGATGATCGTAGTCCTCATTATCGACCTCCTCGTCAACCGGCTGGAGCGGCACCTGCTCCGCTGGCGCCCCGTGCAGTCTTCCTAGACGAATCAGCCGGACCCGGACCGTCCAATCGTCCTAAGCCACCAAGAAGCGCCGGGCGTCTCGGAGCTGAAACCAATCCATCATCACTGCCTAGAAGGGACCCCCGATGACACAGAACGAAAACCGGCAAAGGCGCCGGAGCCTCATCCGGCCGCTTACCCTCATTGCCTCCGTTGCGCTGGCCCTGTCTGCCTGCGGCGCTCCGGCCGCGGCACCTCCCGGTCAGTCTGGCAGCGCGGCGGCCGGTGGTGCCGGCAGCTCCAGCGTAATCATTGGCATTGGTGGCCAGACGCTCCTGACGTACCTCCCCGTGACGCTCGCTCAGGAGCTCGGCTACTACCAGGAGGAAGGCGTGACCGTCGACCTCCAGGACCTCCAGGGTGGATCGAAGGCGCTGACGGCCATGATCGGCGGCAGCACGCACGTGACAAGCGGATACTACGAGCACACAATCCAGATGCAGGCAAAGAACCAGAAGGTTAAGGCCTTCGTTGACATGGGCGAGTCCTCCGGCCTTGCCTTGCTCGTGGCGCCCAAGAATGAGGGCAATATCAAGTCCATCGCAGATCTCAAAGGCAAGAACGTTGGCGTGACGTCGCCCGGGTCTTCCACGGACATGTTCGTCAAGTTCCTGCTGGCCAAGAACGGGATGCAGCAGACGGATGCCGCGATATCCGCCATCGGTGCCGGCTCCTCGGCCGTTGCCGCCATGGAGCAGGGCCAGGTCGATGCCGCTGTGATGCTCGAACCTGACATCTCCGTGCTGACCAAGCGGATCGGACATGATCCGGTGATTCTTGAGGATGTCCGCTCGGCTGACGGACTCAAGGAAGTCTTCGATACCGATGCATGGCCCTCGTCCAGCCTCTACGCCAAGACCGAATGGCTGGACCAGAACAAAGAGACGGCAGGCAAGCTGGCCAAGGCCATCAAGCGGACCCTGGAATTCATCGACGGGCATTCCGGGGAGGAGATCGCCGCAAAGATGCCCGAGAAATTCGCCGGCGGCGACAAGGCTCTTTACGCCAAGGTGATCGAGGACCTGAAGAAGACGCTCAGCAAGGACGGCACCTTCACCGACGACGGCGTCCAAGCCGTGCTGGAAACCCAGCGGGTGGCCAACTCCGAGGTCGGAAACAAAGACATCAAGCTGCAGGAAACCTACACGAACGAGTTCGTGAGGTAGCCCCGTGTAACAGGCGGGCCGGTCATTCGCAAAGGATGGCAGGCCCGCCTCTTACACTGGCATGAGCCGCCTAAGGCTTGGTACTCCTTTAGCTGTCCTACCAGTGGGATGGTCGCGCTCCATTCTGTGCAACAGGCGGTTTCGGTACCCTCTGAGCGTCGGCCTCTACTGCCCGGGTACACGTTCGGCTGACAAACCGGGAGGCTCGCGGTACCCGCTCACGCAGGCTCCCAGCCTGCCGCAATGGCGGTTGTCTGCGAATTCTCACCCGAACCTTGGGGCCTACTACGGTGTGATCGACGAGGAGTACCAGCCGCACGAGTTCGCGTCCCGTTGGCTTGAAGTCCGTTTCCGGACATTCACAGGCTGAAACGGCCAGCGCGCAGTACGACGAGGACGGGCACGAGCGTTTCAGCATCGATCTGGCCGGGGTTGGCCCGGTATGCTGCCGGCTATCGGTGGCAAGGCGCCGTCCTCACTGCCGGCTATCGGTGGCAAGGCGCCGTCCTCACTGCCGCCGAACTGCTGATGCCGGCGGGTTCTGCTTGACGACGGCGGCCTACCGCGCGGTAGTTGGACCTGGACGGGCTTGCCGCCACGCTCGAGGCCATGCCGCGGTCAGAATTATCCGTCATACCGGGCCCATCCAAACCTGTCACAGCCACCGCCTGGAACGGCCCGTCGCCCTCTCTGAAATACGGGGTGTAGGCGCGATCCTTTTTGGCACCAGCCGGGGTCTCTTCCGACAAGGGGTACAGCGACGCCAGCCACGTCGACGACGCCCCAAATCTCTGCACCCTGACTCTAGCCGTCCACACCGGCCCGTTCGAACGCCGACGCCAGTTCGAACTCAGTGGGTAGGGTACTGACCTATGGAGGTGAATCTCAAACCCAAGAACTGATTTCAGTTGCTTGACCCGTCTCTTTTGGGATTCAGCTACGGCTGCCGTGGATTAGCTTCGTTGAAGGCGGCGGTAGACGAAAGTCAGGGCAGCTATGGACGTTGCCGCCAGTATGGCGGCGAAGACGGTTGCACCTGTTCCGAGGCCGACGGAGTCTATGAGGAATCCGGTAGCGACGGGGATGAGTCCGGCCGGTATGTATCCGCCGATATTGAGAATGGAATTCGCCTCGGCGCGGTAAGTACCAGGCACCTGTGTGCCGATGAGGGTGAGCCCGCCAAGCTGTCCGAGCCCCTGTCCGGCGCCGGCTAGGGCCGCGGAGATGACGAGGAATGCTGCCAGCGAGGCATTGACTGCGATCACCAAGGTAATCATCCCGGCAATGCTGGCCACGGAACCCAGCATGAAGATCGTCCGGACGTGGAGCCTGCTGACGGCGAACTGCACCCCGGTAGCAGTGAGGAACATGACGCTGGCCATGCTGCCGGCAGTGAGGGGGTTGCTGACGTTGAGCAGATTTGCGAGCAGGGAAGGCCCGAGGGAGAGCACAAAGGAGGTGGCGGTGATGCCGGGCGCGAACACTGCGATGCCGTATGCCAGCTGCAGCCGGTATTGGTGAGGCACCTGTGGCAGCCGCCACGGGCCTTTCGTAGCGTTCTCATGTGCTGCCCTTTTGTGATAGCTCTTCAGGGGAAGTGCGCAGGCAACGATGAGCGCGCTGGCAAGAATGATCAGCTCGCTTGTGAACAGCGGCAGGACCGGGTCAGGAAGGATTTGAGCGAAGGTGCCTGCAAGCAGTGGGCCGAGGCCCGCACCAAGAACCATGGCGACGGATGCGGCGAGCGAGGCCTGCCTTTTCCGGGTGGACCCGCCCAAGTCGACTACCGCCGCCATTCCAGCCGACACGATCACGCCGACGGCGATCCCCGTGAGGAACCGCGCGAGTCCAAGAAGGAGGACGGAATCGGCGATGACGAAAAGGGCACAGGCTACGATCGCCAGTACGAGGCCGGGTATCAGGACGGGTTTGCGCCCCAATCGGTCCGCGAGTTTGCCGGCCACCAGAAGTGTCAGCAGCAGGCCCGCGATATATGCGGCGAAAATCAGCGTCAAAGTCCCGGCGGAGAATCCCAGCTGCGCCTGCCAGCGAATGTAGAGCGGGGTTGGTGAATTCGAGAGCGCAAAGACCGCCGCCACGAGGAACGCGGCCGAAATCATCTGCCGCCGTTTGGGCTGCTGAGGCGGCGCGCCGGATTGCCCTGTCACCCTGTCGGTGTTGGCGGTCATGGTCATGGAACACTCCCGTGTAGTTGTACGAGTTTTCTCGAACAGAGTATCAGTTTGATAAAACTCGTACAAGAGGTATGTTTGTGCCATGGCAATGCCCAATTCCACGAGTTCCCGTACTAAAGGCCCCGCTGAACTGCCAGACCTACTTCCGGAACCCGCCACGGAGGAGCTGAAGCTCGAAACCGTCTTTGCGGCATTGGCCGACCCCTTGAGGCTCACTATTGTCCGAAAGCTCATGCTCGAGTCCGAAGCCTACGACCACACCTGCGGGTGGTTCGGATTCGACCGCCCTAAATCATCACTCACCCACCACTTTCGCACCCTCCGTGACGCAGGCCTCATCCACCAACGCCAATATGGCCTGGAGCGGCGCAGCAGACTCCGCGCAGAAGATCTCAACATGCGCTTCCCCGGACTGCTCGAGTTAATCCGCGCCTGGCAACCACCCAGCAACGTCTGAGCGGTCAGGCCTCGGCTGTACGCGCCCCGTTGCCCACCAGCATCATCTTCAGCAGGATGGACCCTGCCGCATAAGCCGGGTCCTTTGCCTCGTGCGGCCGGCTAGCCGGCCGCAAGGCGGAGACGGATCTCCCGCCGCTTTACGGCATGCAATATGGGCCTACGTCGCGCCGCCTCCGAACCAGCGATCAATCGCCATCAGGTCAAGATTGGGAAGCTTCAACCCCAACGGTGGGTCGCGTGTCTTGCCATTGATCCGGTGATTTCGAGAATGCGGCCTGAGCGAATTCATTCAGCCCCTGTAATCAGGGTGCACGCCGAATCCGACCTCCCGGTCGTCGCGGACCAGAAGCCTAATTTGTGTACCGCACGTTGCCTCCCCTTTGAGTATTCGGCCCAGAAAGACAGGGCACTCTCGAAACTGTATCCGCATCTGCGAAATCGGCTATGGAGACTATGGAGGCTAAGGGTCGTGATGTCAAGTGGCTTCAGCGAACCCTTGACAGTCAGACATGACGTGGGGCACACTCGATTTTATTCGCATTTGCGAATATCACTTCGGACTGGCGTCGGAGTTCACACTCTAAAGCTCCTCGTCGCCGAACCTCAACTGTCGCTACACCCTAATCTTCGAGGCTTTATGTCCCCTGAATTGATATCGATCACCGTACTGATCGCTCTGTTCCTAATTGGAACCATCCGATCCGTGAACATGGGTGTTCTCGGCTTCGTGGCCGCCTTCGCGGTAGGCATCCCCGTAGTGGGAATGACGAACAAGGAAGTAATCGCGGGCTTTCCGGGAGAACTGTTCCTGGCTCTGCTGGGTCTTACTTTCCTCTTTGGTTTCGCCCAAATCAGCGGAAGCATTGACCTGCTGGTGCAATGGAGCCTGAAATTGGTCCGCGGCAAAGTCGCCGCGTCCCCTTGGGTGTTTTTTGCACTGGCAACCCTGCTGATGTCCGTCGGCGCGGTCTTCTCTGTCGCCATCATTGCTCCGTTGGCCATCCCGTTCGCCCGCCGCTACAAGATCAACCAACTCATGATGGGCATGATGGTGGTCCACGGGGCCCTTGCCGGCGCGTTCTCCCCAATTAGCGTCTACGGCGCCTTCATCGACAGCTATCTCACGAAAGCCGGCCTCCCGACCGATCCCCTCGTGCTCTTCTTCGCACCCCTGGTTTTCAACACTGTTGTCGCCGCAGTCCTGTACTTCGTCATGGATGGCCACAAGGCCAAGGGTCTGATGATCAACGGCAAAGGCCTTGACAAGGGCGTCGCCGCATCCGGCGGCCCTGCTGTGGCGACTAGGAATCCCGGCGGGGCATCGTCACACCCTTCAGGGGGAGGCGTCGCCGTCGCGGCCCCCACCCGGCCACAGGCCGATCCTGGGTTCCGGCCGTCAGTATCCCATCCGAAGCCCACCCTGTACCAAATGGTTACGCTGGCCGCCTTGGCCGCCTTGGCAGTGGGAACCGTCGCCTTCGATATGGACATCGGCGTCCTCTCAATGAGCCTCGCCTTGGTCCTGGCCATCATCAACCCACCGGCTGCTAAGAACGCAATGAACAAAGTCAGCTGGCCTACAGCCGTACTAGTTTGCGGCATCCTCACGTTTATCAACGTCCTGCAGACGGCCGGCACCGTTGAATTTGTCAGCTCCGGCATTTCGAGCATTGGCATCCCCCTTCTCGCCGCCATGTTGCTCTGTTATCTTGCAGGCGTCACTTCGGCAGTTGCTTCTTCGTTGGGTATCATCAGTGTCGCCATCGCATTGGCCGTGCCGTTCCTGGAGTCCAGCACCATCAATCCCATCGCATTTGTGGCGGCCCTGGCGATAGCTGCCACCGTCGTGGACGTCAGCCCCTTCTCAACAAACGGAGCACTTGTCCTCGCCAACGTCCATGAGGACGACAGGGACAAGTTCTACCGCCAGATGCTGGGTTATGCAGGAATTGTCGTTGCCGCCGGCCCCGGACTCGCATGGCTAGCAATTATGGTTCCCAGCTCGCTCTGAGTGGCAAGCGCTTACCGTCTCACCCTCTTGACCTAAGCACATTTTGTTGCCCTGACCAAGTAGCAGCACCAGAGGCCGACTGCGGATATCGCAGTCGGCCTCTGGCGCTGTCCCTTGCTCTGCACGTCAGGCAGGAAGGCGGAGCCCCGGTTTGCCGTGTTGTAGTGCGACCAGCGCTACTGCAGCAGACACACGTCTTGGCCTTGTGAGCAGAAACGTCTTGGCCTTGTGAGCAGAAACGTCTTCGCCTTGTGAGAGGAGTGAAACCAGAACCAGCTCCCCCTCGCCGGTTGGTCCTATCTAAAGGCTTGCTCATCAGGCCGACTTCTAGAGGGGGATCACTGCTAGCTCAGATGCCGAGATCAACGGTTGCCGGGAGCCGATAGTTGTGACTAAAGCTTGCGCCCGGAAGTGGAAGGCTGGAGGGGTTCCCAAGCACACAGCCGGAGCTCAAGCTCCTCCCCCGCCTTCGTGCGGCAGACGGAAGGTCAATTGTCGGCGTTGCAGAAGGAGCCTTGGAAAGGCCCGGGCCAGCCCTTGCGGAGAGAGTCGGGATCCCTACCGCAGCAACGATTGAAGGATGTTCTCAACTTCAGAGACCTCCCCGAGAATGCGGCGGCACATCACATCTCGCCGCCCCGCGTCGGCGCGCCACAATTTCGTATCTAAGCGCGTAACCTGCCGCGAATGAAGTGGATGACCAAGACGACCACGGCGATGACCAAAAGTATGTGAATTAACCCGCCGCCTATGTTTCCGAGCAGGCCGAGAAGTCAGAGAACTGCGATAACGATAGCTATCCAAAGCAGCCTAAGAGTCTCCTTTAATTCCCCGCCAAAATCGTGTGGTACGTAACACCATATGTCAGGATCGGGTTGTTGCAAATGGCAAGCCGATAAGGCATTAAACACCTTCCGATCGGCAGCCTGAAGCTTTTTCGGCACCTCAACGCCAGGCGCCTAGGTGTATTGTCCACGGACGTTAGGAACGTGCGGCGTGGTTAGGTGACAAAAAGAAGACCTCCGAGTGGAGTGGGGCTTG
>NZ_PJIL01000034.1 GCF_002929335.1 Arthrobacter sp. Y81 | reverse complement strand
CAAATCCAACCAATCCATATAAATAAATTGGTATCAACAAACTTGGCACACTATTGAGTTCTCAAACAACAGACACACCCGGCACCACCACAACCAACATTCGGTCGCGGATCGCTCCGGAGCAACTTTCCAAACTTACCCGGTTCCGGGAAGCTTTGCAAACCGGCGTTTCCGCAGATCCAAGCTCCACCACAAGGGCCCCCACCCGGTTTCCGCACGCCAGTAAAGACGCCGTTTTTCAGGTCATTCAGAAGGGGGTCGGTCGCTATCTTTCCGCATCAGCGGCGGCGACTCGAATTACTTTACACGGGCTTTAGACCCTGCGCAAACCGGGCCGATCAGGGTGTCCCCAGCCGCCAAAATCCCCGGAATGGCGCGGGCTGCGGACTCTCCAGTCCGTCTCCGTCCCCGAATTCCGCCGAAATGGCTTCTTGTGGAGCCCGTCACACCCGGCGGCCGCCCGTGCAGATCCCCATGTAAGTAGCAGCAGATGTCGTTTTGATGGCCCAGAACGACATCTGCTGCTACCTAGTTGGGCGGGCCGTCCCTCCTCGTTCAAGCGCCTCATCCGGCTCCATCGAAGGGACACCGGAAACCCCTTGAAACCTGGCGGGCCGCGCGTATGGTTTTTGCATGGGACCGAGTCTGGACACCCTTGTGGTCGGTGCAGGGCAGGCCGGCCTGGCCACGAGCTACTGGCTGAGCCAAACCGGCGTCGGACATCAGTTGCTGGAACGGCGCCCCGCGCTGGGCGGTGCGTGGCAGGACCGCTGGGACGCGTTCGTCCTGAACACGCCGAACTTCTCGCTCGCACTGCCCGGCGGTTCCTATGACGGACCGGTTCCGGAAGCCTTTATGCCGCGCGCGGACGTCGTGGATTACATGCGCCATTATGCCGAGACCATCGGGGCACCCGTCCGGACAGAAACGGATGTCACCCGCATCGCGCCCACAGACGGCGGCTTCACCGTGGAGACCACCCAAGGCAACTGGCGGGCCCGCAACGTGGTGCTGGCAACCGGCGGCTATCAGAAACCGAAAATCCCGGCGCTGTCCGCAAAGCTGCCGGGCCACATCCTGCAGCTGCACACGGACAGCTACCGCAACCCGGACCAGCTGCCCGACGGGGCCGTTCTCGTTGTGGGGACCGGCCAGTCCGGCGGCCAGATCGCGGAGGAGCTGCTCGCCGTCGGCCGGGAAATCCACCTGGCGGTGTCCACCTGCCCGGAAGCGCCGCGCCGGTACCGCGGCCAGGACCTCCTCTTTTGGATGATGCAGGTCGCCCAGTACGGCCCCGAGTACGGGCTCAACGGCCTCACCGCGGGGCAGCTGCCCTCCCCCGCGGCGCGGTTTATGTGCAACCCGCTGGTGTCCGGCGCCGACGGCGGCCACGACATCCACCTGCGGGACCTCGGCCGCCGCGGCGTCCGGCTGCACGGCCATTTGGAAGCAGCCGACGACGGCGAACTCGTCTTCAGCGACGACCTTCGGGAGCGCTTGGGCGTGGTGGAGCGCACTTTCTACCAGCGCATGCGGCCGATGTTCGATGCCTACATTGCCGCTGCGAGCCTGTCTGCGCCCGAAGCGGAACCGCCGCGCAAGGACGACTGGCTTCCGTCGGAACCGGCGCGGCTGAACCTCGGCGCCGCGAACATCACGTCAGTCCTCTGGGCCACCGGCTACAGGCTGGACTTCAGCATTTTGGACATCCCGGTGCTGGACAAGTGGAACTACCCCCGCCACCACCGCGGGGTCACCGAACACCCGGGATTGTACGCCGTCGGGCTGCCGTGGCTGACCGGGCACGGTTCGTCGATTGTGGCCGGGGTCGGGCGCGACGCCAAGTACATCGCGGAGCACATCGCAGCACACTGAAGCTGCTACCGGTACGCCGGCTAGCAGCGAAGCCTACTCCGCACAGAGCCCGTCAAAGTGCACCGGAGTGGCCAGACCGGCAACGCTGAACCAGTCCTTGGCCCAAGTCTGGACCGACGGTAATCCGAGTTGCTCAATGACCCGTTCCGGCGGTCCGTCGAACACGGATTCCCCGTCCTCCACGGACTCCCCGGCGGCAATGCCGGCCAGCAGCCCGAAGAGGGCCGGCTGGTCCAGGAACGGAAGTTTCCCGCCGTCGCCATCGTTCAGAACGCCCCAGCGGGAGGTGAACAGCGAAAAGTCCAAGGCAGGTTCGCCATGGCCCACTTCGAGGGGGCAGGCTCCGCCGTCGAGCTGGATCCGCCGGTAGTTGGGCTCCGTTTCGTCCAGTGCCATCAGCTGGCGTTCATCGAGCCACGACACCCAGACCGGGGTGCACTCCCCCATCAGCGGGTAGGGGGCGGCCGCAATGTAGCCGGCCCGGCTCACGTGCGCGGAGTGGCCAACGGCGATGTTGTGGAGCTGGCCACGGACCAGGGGCAGGACAGTGCTGACCGGCCGGTGGTAGTTGGCGAACTTTCTCCGCATCACGTCGGCACTGGAATTCGAGCCGATGGAGACCACCATGGAGCGGGACCCGAGCGGAGCCGCGTCGGCTTCCGCGAGCGCCTGATCCAGGCCTGCTGCCAGGTCGAGGGGCAGGAAACCATCGCCGTCCATCACACCCGAGACTTGGGGCGGATCCCACGGATACAGCAGCGGATCGAGCTCGCTGGTGTGATCAGTTACGGGCATTCCGGTCAGTCTTCCTCGTGATGCAGCGGTCAGTCACCCATGCCGGGGTGGACGGGCACGAAGTCGATCTTGTTTCCTGGGCTGGTCTTCTTCGTCGGAGACCGCGAGAATCCTTTCGCGTCCAGGTGGTTCTGCGCCCGGTATTCGGCCAGGGCCTCGTCGTAGGCCCTGTTGAGCCTGCGGCCGGAGAGTTCCTCCGTGGTGCCGTCGGCAAAGGTGACACTAATAAGGACGCTTTCCGGGAAGTGCCGGTTCATCCGGACATAGCCTTCGGCATCCTGCTGGAGATTAATCAAAGTGTGGTTCGCTTTCGTGGGTGGTGACTTCCAGTGTCCCGCACTTTTCGGCGCCGCAGGTCCTAACGGCCGGCCCGGGCCGCCACATTAAGAAACCCAAGGCCCGGATGGGGGATCCGGGCCTTGGGCGTTTCGGGAGCCGGGCTCAGCGGCTCCCTGCGGAGGGCGTCAGTCGGACATTGACGTGACGCCGCTGTAGTACCAGCCGGTGTACGGCGACCAGACGCCGTTGCTGCCTTCCTGGAAGCGGACCTTGTGGTAGACCTCTTCGTTGCCGATCTCGCCGTTCACCAGGGTGCGGACGTTGGAGATGGTCACGGTTCCGCTGTACTGGTTCAAGTGGCGGCTGAAGTACGAGGTGCCCAGGTGGTCGTCACCGTTGGGCCAGTCGTCCTCCTCCCAGCGCTCCTGGGTGATGTTGATGTAGCGGTCGGTGTTGCAATAAACCTGGATCCGGTAGTCCACCAGCTTCACGCCGGAGGAGTTGTGGCCGGCGAACACGGGCTTGAGCGGTGTGACTGAGCAGGCGTAGTTGGTGCCGGCCGCCTGGGCCGGGGCGGCCAGGGCGAACGGCGCCGCGACCATGCCAAGCCCGAGGGCTGCGACCACGGCGGCCTTGCCGCGGCGGGATGGACGGGACTTCTTGGTGGTTGGTGCGTTGGACATGGAATTGCTCCTGAGGGGGAAGATGCGGTGTGGGTGAGGTGCTTTGCCCGGCAGTTCCGGGGCTCCGGATCCGCCGGGATTCTCCCTGCGTTCCGATGTATCCATAGTGGATCCGGGCACCCCTCCCGCACTTCCGTGCTAGCACTGAAATCTACTGACCAGTATCGAACGCACACAGGTAGCGCCGGCACCTTTACATCCGTCCGGTCGGCGGCCAAAATAACTCACACCACAGCCTCCACTGAGCACACAGCGCGCTGTCACTCAGAACCTGCCACAGCAGAGGGGTGCCACCATGAATGACAAGACCGAAGCAACCGAGGCGGACCGGGCGCTGAAGCAAGAGCACCGTGCCATGTGGGCGCAGGGCGACTACCCCGCACTCGCCAGCGAACTTGTTTCAGACCTCGGCGCCATCCTCGTTGACGTCTGCGGCGTCAAGCCCCGCCACCGCGTCCTGGACGTGGCCGCCGGCGCCGGCAACGCGGCGATCCCGGCCGCCATGATGAAAGCGGACGTCATCGCCAGCGACCTCACCCCGGAAATGTTCGACGCCGGCCGCCGGCAGGCAGCCGATCGCGGCGTTGAGCTGGAATGGCAGGAGGCGGACGCCGAGGCGCTCCCGTTCCAGGACAATGAGTTCGACGTCGTGATGTCCTGCCAGGGCGTGATGTTTGCGCCGCACCACCAAGCGGCTGCGGACGAGTTGGTGCGGGTCTGCAAACCTGATGGCCACATCGGCCTGCTGAACTGGACGCCCGAAGGGTTCATCGGGAAGATGTTCGACACCATGAAGCCGTTCGCTCCGCCGCCCCCGCCCGGAACACAGCCGCCACCCCTCTGGGGCACCGAGGACCATGTCCGAGAGCTCCTCGGCAGCAACGTCACGGACGTCAAAGCCGAAAAGAGAACGGTGGCAATCACCAGCTTCCACCACCCGGAGGACTTCCTGCACTACTTCAAGTCCCACTACGGCCCGGCGATCTCGGTGTACAAGTTCCTTGGCGAGGACCAGGACAAGGTCAGTGCCCTGGACAAGGCCCTCACGGAGCTGGCCGACACGTTCCTCGAGGCCCACGGCGACACCACGGCGCAAATGGAGTGGGAGTACCTGCTGCTCACCGCCAAGAAGGCGCGCCCCGCAACGTCGTAGTTTCCGGGTCCTCCTCGCCCCGCGCCCACCTCCGCCATGCCATGAGCACGTATCACGCCTACTACGAGCAGTTCGCGCGGGCGGAACCCAGGTCACCGCTCCGGGTGGAGGTCCTTGCTCCAGAGGACAGTGCCGTTGGCGTTGCGCAGGCTGACGGTGAAGACGCCGTCCTCGGTCAGGTCCACGTGGCCGAAGAACTGGTTCTCGCCGCTGCGCGGTGACTGGTTGGGGTAGGCGCCGGTCTGGTGGAAGACCACCTCGGGGCCGAACGTGCCGTCCAGCTCGCCGGGGCCGAAGCTGCCGGCGTTGATGGGGCCGGCCACGAATTCCCAGAAGGGGTCGAAGTCCGTGAAGCCGGCGCGCTCCGGCGAGTAGTGGTGGGCGGCGCAGTAGTGGACGTCGGCCGTCAGCCACACCACGTTTTTAACCCGGTTGCGCTTGAACGCGGACAGCACCCCGGCGATCTCGAGTTCCTTGCCCAAGGGGGCGCCGGCGTCGCGGTTGGCCAGGGATTCCTGGTTCACCGGGCCGTCGGGGACGATCAGTCCCAGCGGGAGGTCGGCGGAGATGACCTTCCAGGTGGCCTTGGACTTGCTGACCTCCCGGATAAGCCAGCGCGCCTGCTCCTCGCCGAGGATGTGGGTGAGGTGCGTTTCCTTGCCGCTGGTGTTGGGGTCCTTGAAGGTGCGCATGTCCAGGCAGAAGACTTCCAACTGGGGGCCGCGGGGGATCTTGCGGTAGATGCGGGCGGGTTCGAAGCCGGTGCTGCCGTCGCCGGCGCGGGTGCTGAGGCCGGAGACGGGCTGGTATTCCTGCCAGGCCTGGCGGCCGCGGGCGGCGAGCACGTCCGCGCGGCGTTCGGTGTAGCGGGGGTCGGTGAGGATCTCCCCCGGGTACCAGTTGTTGGTGGTTTCGTGGTCGTCCCACTGGGCGATCACCGGCACCTCGGCGTACAGGGCGCGGATGTTGCGGTCCATGAGGTTGTAGCGGTGCCGGCCGCGGTACTCGTTGAGGGTTTCGGCCACCTTGGACACCTCCTCGGTGACCAGGTTGCGCCAGATCTGGCCGTCGGGCTCGGTGACCTGCGCGGCGATGGGGCCGTCGGCGTAGATGGTGTCGCCGGAGTGGATGAAGAAGTCCGGCTTGGCGGCGTGCATGGCCGCGTAGCCGCGCATGCCGCCGATCTCCTCGTTGATGCCCCAGCCCTGGCCGGCGGTGTCGCCGGTCCAGACGAAGCTCTGCTTGCGGGGTGCGCGGCCGCTGCTGAGTAGTCCGGTTCCGGGGGCGGTGCTGAAGGAGCCCTGCGCGGTTTCGCCGGCGTTGCCGTCGGCGTCCTCGAAGTGCAGGGTGAGCGCGAAGCGGGTGCCGGCCGGGAGGTGTTCGGCGTTGATCCGGGAGGTGAAGTCGGTGGCTTCGCTAGCGGCGCTCCCCCGCAGCACGCGCTGGAATGCGCGGCCGCCGCGGAGCGGGGCACCGTCGTCGTCCACGGCGAGCAGGTTGGCCACCAGCCGGCCCGGTCCCGACGCGCGGGACCACAGCACGCCGGAATCGGCGGTGACATCGCCCGTGGCGATGCCGGACGGGAGGGTCAGGCGGTTGCGGACCAGCGCGACGCCGGCCGGGCTGGTTGCGTGCGCAGTTGCGGTTGCGGCGGGCACGACGGCGGCAGCACCGGCGGCGGCCAGGGCACCTTTGAGGACATTTCGGCGGGTGAAAGCAGTCATGCGTTCATCGTTGCGGGATCGGATGAACCGGTGGTGGCGGGGGTGTGAACCGTGGATGTGCCTGGGGCCACGACCGCCGGATTCCCTGGCCGAGCTTGCGAGGATAGGGGGCGGGTGGGGAGCCAGACCCCGCCGGTGCCATACTCAAAGCGTGACAACGTCGTACTCGTTCCGTGGCGAGCTGTGGCTCTATCCCGATGCATCCGGGTGGCATTTCATCACGCTGCCGCCGGAGGTGGCGGACGCGATCAGGGACGAGTCGGCTCCCTTCCGCAAGGGCTTCGGGTCAGTCAAGGTCACGGCGTCGATCGCGGGAAACAGCTGGTCCACGTCGATCTTCCCGGAGAGCAAGACCCACTCGTACGTGCTGCCGGTCAAGAAGGCCATCCGGACGGCGGCGGGCATCCGCGACGGTGATGACGTGGACGTGGAGCTGGTCCTGGAGCTCGAGAGCTGATCTTGCTGCCAGTCGGCATCAGCGGAACACCTGCCAATGGCTCTATACCGCGCCGTTCCGCAGGACTACCATGCAGGTGCACGGCTGCGGTTGGACACCGCGCCGCGACAATGCCGAAGCAACTGCGTGGAAGGACATGTCATGGAATGCATCACCTGGTTCGCGCCGATTCTGCCCGGGAAGCTGGACGAGTGGAAGTCGCTCATCGAGGAGATTCAGGGCCCCCGCAAGGAGGACCACCGGCGTTCCCGTGAGCGGATGGGCCTGACCCGGGAAGTCGTCAGCCACATGCAGACGCCGCAGGGGGACTTTGTCTGTCTGTTCCACGAGGCCGAGGATCTGGCCAAGACCTTCCAGGCCGTCGCCAACTCGGACGATCCGCACGATCAGTGGTTCAGGGAGAAAATTCAGGCAGTTCACGGCATCACTGCTGACATGCTGCAGGGCCCCATGCCTGCGTCGCTTCACTTTGATTACAAGGCTGGTTGACCGCCGCCGACGAGCCTGCTGCGTGGCTGCGGCCGGGGAGGCTCCTGGTTGAGCCTCCGCAGCCGCGGTGGGTAAGGTTCTCGAAACGGCCTAGAACCTCATTGAAGCGTACGGCCCACTGGGCAGGTCGCCAGCAGTCCACGGCGCAGTGGAGCGGACGTCGGGCGTGTGGCCTCGGCCGTCGGTCAGGATGGCACGGACGGTAACGCTGAGAACCCCGAGTCCAAGTAGCAGGATGCCGAGCAGTTCCATTGTGATGCACCTCGTTTGAGTGTGGGCGGATTTGGTGATTTCAGTGTGTCCGGCCGGCGTGTGAGCAAGCGTGTGAATGCCGCAGACGCCAGCGGCGGGCGGCGGTACCATGAGCCGTATGGCCGAGAACTGGATTCGGCTCCTCGGTCCGCCCGCGATCGAGACCCCCGGCGCAACTCCCCTGCAGCCCAGAGGCCGCAAGGCCTGGGCGGTGCTCGCCTACCTCGCTCTGCAGGCGGACGGCACCGGCCGTTCCCGCACGGCGTCGCTGCTCTTTCCGGATGCAGTGGATCCGCTCGGCGCCCTGCGTTGGAACCTGTCCGAGCTGCGGCGGACGCTCGACGGCGTGACGGTGGCCGGCGATCCCATGCGGCTGGTGCTCCAGCCGCCCTGGCGCTGCGATGTACTCGAAGTGCTGGATTCGGCTGGCAGCCAGGGCGGTGACCCCCAGCGCTTAAGCGGTCAGCTCCTGGAGGGGCTGTCCTTCGCCGATTCCCCGGTCTTTGATTCGTGGCTGGCGGACCAGCGCTACCGCCTGGACAACGTGGTCCAGTCCCTGTTGTATGAGGCCGCACTGGCTGCCCTCGCTTCCGGCAATCCGGGTGGGGCCGTGGAGCTGGCCTCGCTGGCGCTGCAACGCGATCCCTTCCACGCGGACTGCAACGCCGTCCTGGTCAAGGCGCTCGTGGCCCTGGGCGAGCACCGCCGGGCCCGGGAGCACGTCACCAAATGCGGCAACCTATACCGCCAGGAGCTCGGCCTGCCGCTGCCGTCCGAAGTCCGGCGGGCCCTGTCCGCTGCGGCTCCGGAGCCGGACCCCGGGATGCCTGCCACCGTGGCGACGGTACGGTCGTATCTCGACGCCGGCGGCGCGTCACTCTGGGCCGGTGCCGTGGACAGGGGGCTCGATCAGCTGCGGCTCGCGGTGGTGCTGGCCCAGCGAACCGGAGACGACCATCTGCTGGCCGAGTCCTTGGTGACGCTGTCCGGTGCGCTGATCCATCAGGCGGGCCGCCGCGGGGCGGAGGTGGCGGATTTCCTGCACCGTGCGCTGCAGGCGGAAGGGCCCGACGGCGCCTCCCGCACTGCCGCCGCAGCGTACCGCGAACTGGGGTACCTGTCCGTACAGCGCGGTGTGCCCGACCGCGCCGCCGGCTGGCTGGACCGGGCGATGCAGGCGGCCGAGGGATTCCCCGACGAACAAGCCCGGATCCTGGCGATCCAGGGGATGCTGGCCTCGGACATTGCGCGGTACGACGATGCGGTGACCGCGCTGACCGAATCGGGGAAGCTGGCCAAGGTGGTCCGGAACCGCCGGCAGCAGGCGTTCAGCGAGGCGCTGCTTGGTCGGGTACACCTGCTCCGCGGGGACTTGGAGAAGGCGGCTGCGTCTCTGGACCGGGCACTGGTCTGGATCGCTGAGGAACACTGGACGGCGTTCGAACCGTTTGTCTCCGGGGTGCGGGGCGAGACCTATCTTGCGGCCGGGCAGCTGGAGGAAGCGGCCGCCCTGATCGACCGGTCCTGGGTGATGGCCGAGCTTGCCGGCGACCACTGCTACATGGCCTTGGCGGCCGGCGCGGAAGCGAAACTGTTCCTGGCACATGGCGATCTCGCGGCAGCCGAACACTGGATCGACCGTGGGCTTGAGCCCACGCCGTGGTACCTCTGGTATTCGGCCAAACTGCTGGATACGGCGGCGGAAGTGGCCATCGCAATGGGGTCGCCGCGTGCCCCGAAGTTCGTGGAGCGACTGACCGAGCTGGCAAGCCGCAGCGGCATGCGGGAGTTCACGGTACGGGCGCAGTCCCATCGGGCGACGCTCGGAGATGCGGCGGCCGCGCAGGCTGTTCCCTGGCTGGCGAAGGAAGTCGGCAACCCCGCGTTGTCGGCGTTCCTGGCGGCGAGGCCGGGCCACCGGTGATTCGGGCTCGGTGGTTGAGCTTGTCGAAATCCGGGCGGCCTTGATCTCGCCAAGCTCGATCAACGGCTGGCGCCTATCCCCCGTTGAGCAGCGGCTGCACCTGGAGCAGGAACTTCCGGCCGCCGTCGGTCAGCGCGGGAAGGACGGTGAAGTGCTGGGCCGGGACCGTCAGCTTCAGGCAGTCGAGCGTCCAATGGATGCGCAGGTAGAGTTCCCGGGCCAGGTCCAGCGGGATGGGCGTCCCGGCCTTGGTGCGGAACCCTTCGACGTTGAGGGTGTCGGCGATGATCCGTTGGCGCTCGTCCCAGCGGGGCGTGGTGCCGTCGAGCAGCCACCGCACCACGAGGCCGTTCACGACGACAGCCGCTTCCTCAGGAGGGTTTCCGACGGCATCGGCGAGGTAGTCCCACAACGGACGGCCGCCGTCGTGCATTTTGCGGCCGGCGGGCGAGAGCAGCAGGCGGCCCTTCGACTTCCGCAGCAGTTTCCAGGCCTGGAGCTGCTCCCGGAGGTGAAGGACGGGCAGGGTCTGTACCTCGCGGTTGGCCTTGCCGATCCAACGGTCGTCCAGGCCGAGGGCGTGAAAAGTCTCCTTGACGAAGGCCGGCTTGAGGTAGCCGTCCTTTGTCAGCTCCAGCCCGTCGTCGGGAACCTGGGACAGGAACCAGTGGACGGGACGGACGACGGCGTCGATCTCGCCGTCCGTGGGTGGCTCCGGCCAGAGCTGCAGGGCGAGCTCGTCCAGCCGGGCGTTGAGGGCGGCGGTTTCGAACACGGTTGGCGCGAAAGTTGCGGGGTCCTGGCCCGTGGCGGACTCGTACCAACCGGCGACATCCTCATATTCCGGGTGCCCGGGATCTGCAAGGACTTCCATGACGCGCCGGTAGCCGTGGGGACCTCCGGAATCCTCCACCGGCCCGCGGTTGGCGCCGTCGGTGCAGCGCAAAGTCTTTTCGGGGAGCTCCGCCCGACCCATCACCTCGACGGTGTGCGTCCAGGCATCGCCGAAGTCGTATTCGTATTCGAAGTCGGCCGGTCCGGTCCGCTCTGCGTCCAGAAGTTCAAAGAGCACGACGCCGGACGCCGGCTCGTCGTCCATCTCCTCGGCCGCTTCGTCCGGGCCGATTATGAGGCGTTTTGCGCCCTGCGGGTCCGTACAGCGGATTCCGTAGAGGTGCCGGTTTTCCCATCCGAAGGCGGCCTGGAGGACGCGGTGGAATTCCGGGACCGTGACGGTTTCCGGGAGGAGCAGCTGCCGCCAGATCTCGGGTTCGGTGCCTTGAATGCCGATCTTGAGGTCGTAGGCGGGGACTGTCTGCATGGAGGCCATTGTTCCAGAGCGCCGGTGCCTTTGCCTGCCGAACCGTCGAAGCACACCCGGGTTAACCAAAAGCAGGGCCGGTCAATGACCGGCCCTGCTTTATGAAACCTAAACGGTCCCGGGTATCTAAGAAATTAGATAGCCTGGATGTTTACAGCCTGGGGACCCTTGGGGCCCTGCTCGGTTTCGAAGGAGACCTTCTGGTTCTCTTCGAGGGAGCGGAAACCGGAGGAGTTGATCGCAGAGTAGTGTGCGAAAACGTCCTGTGAGGAGTCATCGGGGGAAATGAAGCCGAAGCCCTTTTCAGCGTTAAACCATTTGACGGTACCAGTAGCCATTTTTTTATGTCCTTCGTGAAGGTGGAGGAACTGTCCCGACTTTCGGGTCCTCCGGTGTGGGGTGTTCAAAACCGCTACTTCAGAAGAACGAGGACTTTCGACCTCGCGTACTGCCTGAACTACCAAATACAAACACAACAACGGTCTCTACTGTACACGGGTTTTCAGAGAGGCATTACCACTGGCATCAGCGGGATGTCCGGGACGGTGATGGACTGCGGTCCGTCGAACCCCTGCATGAACACCGTGACGAAGCTGAGCGACACCGTGCCGCCGGACTCAGGCAACTGGTTCTCGAAGTTGATAGTCCCCTTGCGCTGGCCCCCGGGCGGTATGTCGGGCTGCCAGGTGCTGCGGAAGGAATCAGCGTCGAAGGTGGTGCCGTCCGGGCCGGTGAGGATGGCGTTGTGGAACAGCGGCAGTGACATGGAGCTGGTGGTCCCGTTCCGCACATGAATCTCCACGCGGGTGAAGTGTGCCGTGCTCTGGATACCGAGGACGGTGACGGTGACGCCCTGGGCTTCGGTAACCACTTGGCGTGCCAGCCGCTGGGTGCCTTCCTCGTTGCCCGAGAAGTAGCCGACGGCGTAACTCGCCCCAGCGGCCAGCAGCCACCCGCCGCCGCCGAGCAGGAGCAGGGTCACCAGCACCGTGGCGATGACCGGACGGGAACGCGAACGCGGTGGAGCCTCAGCCGGCGCGGAAGGATGCGCGGTCCCGGTGCCATAGGGTCCCGCATGGGCATCCGGGTAGCCGGGTCTCAGCGGGCGTGGGGGCCGTGCCGGCTGCACTCGCATCGACGGCCGATACTGCGGTTTGGGCCGCCTGGGCGCCAGCTGTTCCTTGTCCTTGAAGTAATCCAGCGCCTCGCCGCCCAGGGCAACCACCAGGCCCATGGCCGGGGTGACGAACCACGTCCACGTCGGCGTCAGCTCGGTCAGGAACGCGGTCAGGCTGTTGCCGATCAGTCCCACCACATTGATCGCGGCCGCGAAGAGCAGTGCCGCGCCCAGGCCCTTCTTCCGGGCGGCGGCAGGGGCGGGTCGGCGTCCCTCCGGCACGCCGGCCGCCCCCGGTGGTGCGCTGCCGCCGTCGTACTCCCCTTCAACGAAACGGAGCTGGACCCGCCCGATCTGGACCACATCGCCGTCGGTGAGTTCGGTGGGAGAGGTGATGGCGTGGCCGTTGACCCAGGTGCCGTTGCGCGAGTCCTGGTCGTCGAGGATGGTCCGGCCATCCAGGGAGGTCAGGATGGCGTGGTGGCGACTGACCCCGGAAACGGGCAGGCGAAGCCGTGAGCCCTCGTCGCTGCCGATGGTCGTTGTCCCGTGCGGGATGACAATCCGGGTCCCCGCCGTCTCCCCGTTGACGACGACGAACTCGCTCCGTACCCCAGGTCCGTCCATGACCTACCCCGACCAGCCAGGAGGGCACGCCGGCCCCCGCAGGAGAGACACCGTCATCCGCCGCTGGCGCATGACATGTAGCAAGTCTCCTCCGGGCGGGAACGGCTGACAAGGAACGCGAAACCGGCTGCCGACGCGCGTCCCTGGGCCTCGACCGCGCCCCGGAACGGGCATATCCTGCAGGCAGTCCATCTCTGGCAGCACGTTCCGGCACATAAGGGAGACGTTCACATGGAAATGCCCAAACCGTCCGACGCCGACAAGGAGCACTTCCGGAAGGTGGTGCCGGACCATCCGGATGTGGTGGTCAAGCCGATGTTCGGCAACCTGGGCGCCTTCGTCAACGGGAACATGTTCGCCGGGCTGTTCGGCCCCACCGTCGGAGTCAAACTCTCCGATGCGGACAAACAGGAACTGGAAGGCTCGGAGCGGACCGTCCCGTTCGGCCCGCCGGAGCGTCCGATGGGCGGCTACACCGGGCTCCCGGAGGTGTGGAACGCCGAAGGCGACGGCGACGACGCCCGGGCACAGGCCTGGGCTGAGAAGGCGTACGAGCACGTCGCCAGCCTGCCGCCGAAAGAGCCGAAGGCCGCGAAGAGGTAGCTCCGCAGATTCAGCCGCGGTTGTAACGGGCAAGTGCTTCTTTGTAGACAGCGGCAATTTCATGGTCGCCCCTGTCGGTGTATTTGGCGATGATGTTCGCGAGGTCGCGTTTGATGACCAAATGCGCGTCATACGGTTCACGAGGACGGCGAACGTAATCGTTCATGATTTCCCACCCACTTGCGCCTCTTCACGCTCCAGCAGATAGCGCAGAAATGCCGCCTGGTTGTCGATTTCCCGCTGTTTGCGCGGGGAAACCCAATCCAGCAATTCCTGTTCGTTAACCATGCTGCTCACTCCTTCCGGTTATGAATTGATGGTCATCCCGGTCAGGCAAGATCCGCGAAAGTTTCGGGCAAGATAGGCGAAGGTATTTTCGGCGGCAGCGCAGATAGGCACTGCTCAAAATCGACAGCTTTTGACACGCAGTTAACCACCCATTCACACCATCCTCGGGACCCGTCCAACCGGCCTCCGTACGGTCGACGCCATGGACACCAACATCTCGCGCAGATCCCTTCTTTCCGTCGGCCTCGGGGCCGGACTCGTCGCCGCCCTGCCTGGTGCCGCCGTCGCCACTTCAACAGCGGACGACGCCGGGCTCCGCACCGATCCGTTCATGCTGGGCATCGCCTCCGGCGAGCCGTGGCCGGACGGCTTTGTCATCTGGACGCGGCTGGCCGTGGACCCGCTCGCCGGGGACGGGCTGGGCGGGATGCCGCAACGCACCGTGCCGGTCGCCTGGGAGGTGGCCGAGGATGCCGGCATGCGCCGCGTGGTGGCTCGCGGCGTCGAACAGGCCGGGATTGAGAACGCCCACTCGGTCCACGTGGAGCTGCGTGGCCTGAAGCCCGGGCGCGAATACTTCTACCGGTTCCGCAGCGGCCGGCACATCAGCGCGATCGGCCGGACCCTCACCAGCCCCGCGCCGCACGAGACCCCGGCGGCGCTCGCCATGGCGTTCGCGAGCTGCTCGCAGTATGAGCACGGCTACTTCACGGCTTACACGCGACTGGCGGAGGACCACCCGGACCTGGTGCTGCACCTGGGCGACTACATGTACGAGTACAAGAAGGGCAAGTACGTTATCGGCGGCGGCAACCCCCGCGACCACGAAGGCCCGGAGACCTCCAGCCTCGCCGGATACCGGCAGCGCCACGCGCAGTACAAGTCCGACGCCGACCTGCAGGCTGCGCACGCCGTCGCACCGTGGCTGGTGGTGTGGGATGACCACGAGGTGGACAACAACTGGGCGGACGAGGTCCCGGAGAACAGCGATGCGGGCCAGCTGAATGACACCACCGAGCGGTTCCGGCAGCGCCGGGCGGCGGCGTTCAAGGCGTACTACGAGAACATGCCGCTGCGCGCGTCGTCGGTGCCGGCCGGGTTCGACATGAAGATCTACCGCACCATCCAGTGGGGCCAGCTGGCCAACTTCCACATGATGGACACCCGGCAGTACCGGGACGACCAGCTCGCCGGCGACGGCTGGAAGAAGAACGTGGCGGAGCGGCTGGCCGAGGACCGCACCATCACCGGCGCCGAGCAGGAAAAATGGCTGCTGGACGGGTTCAAAAACTCCACGCAGCGCTGGGACATCCTGGGCCAGCAGGTCTTCTTCGCCGAGCGGGACCGCAACCAGGCGGCCGACATCGACGACGTCTCCATGGACGGCTGGGACGGCTATGCCGCATCACGGCGCAGAATCACCCAGGGCTGGGTGGATGCAAACGTCCGCAACGCCGTGGTCCTCACGGGCGACGTGCACCGGAACTGGGCCAACGACGTCAAGGTGGACTACAAGGACCCGGCCTCGCCGGTGGTCGGTTCGGAGCTCGTGTGCACCTCCATCACGTCCACCGGCGACGGATCAGGCTCCACGACGGACCCGACCATGGCCTGGAACCCGCACCTGAAGTTCTACAACGACAACCGCGGGTACGTGACCACGCGCATCACCAAAGACGCGCTCACCGCGGACTTCCGCGTGCTGGACCACGTGACCACGCCGGGCGCACCGGTTTCCACGAAGGCGTCGTTCGAGATCCGGGACGGGGTTCCGGGGCTCGTGGCGCGGGGGTAGTGCTTCTCGAAACCTAAGCGCCCGGCCGGGCTTTCCCGCCGGGCGCCGGTGGTTGAGCTTGCATGGCCGCTCGAGCCTGTCGAAACCCGGTCGACCTTGCTACGATTGCTACGGAGGCAGTCATGACAACAATCCCCCATCGTGAACTCCGTAATCAGAGCAGCAAGATTCTTGAGCGCGTGAAGAATGGCGAAACCATCAACGTCACTAACAACGGCGAATTGGCCGCCACCTTGATTCCGCCCACCGTCTCTCCTTTTGAACGTTTACTCCTGTCCGGAAGCGTTCGGCCGGCAGCCACCCAGCCTGTCGACTTCCAGCTCATCCGCCGTGCAAAATCTGATGCTGGCAGCGCGGAGATTCTGGCCGATCTGCGCGGCGACCGTTGATCATCTACGTCGACACTTCGGCTGCGCTCAAACTGGTGATTGAGGAAGCTGAGTCTGCCGTGGTGGCCGAATACCTCTCAGCTGGGGCACGCAGGGGCGATCATCTGGTGGCTTCGATGCTCTTGTACACGGAACTCCATTGCGCCGGAAAGCGCCGCGGGCTGTCAGCCGGGCTAATCAATACGGTGTTGGACGGGGTCAACCTGGTGGACGTGGCGCGCTCGGATCTTATGTACGCTGCCGCAATGCCAGGCAAGCTACGCAGCGCCGGCGCCATCCATCTGGCCACAGCTATCCGGTTGCAGACAGATCTGTTGGTTGCCTACGACGTCGAACTGGTCACAGCAGCGACCGAGGCGGGGTTGAATACCCTGACGCCGGCCCAGTGACGAAATCTGTCACGCTCGAGGATGCCGTAGCCGTCGGCGAGCGCCGGTCACTTTCCTAGCTACTTTCCGCCCCGATGAACCGTCCGCTGGCCTACGCCCTCCGTCACGCCGACTCTTCCTCCACAGAAAATGTCTGCGGCGCCCTCTAGAGTGAACTTAGGACGTGAGTCGGAACACCCACGAGGACCGGATGGACTATTACGCAATCAACGCCCTGCGTGAGAACCACGCAGGATGGTCCCTTCTGCGAGCCCAGAACGCCCCGCTCGCAGTCTCGTTTTTCATGGCAGCCTTCACCGGCCCCAACCAGCGCAACCTTGGCCGCCAGCAGCTCATCGATAGCCTCGACGACGTGCTCTTCGGCCTCCGGGACGCGTACGGTGAGGACAAGTTCCCCCGCCAGGCGTCGGAATACCTGGACGATTGGGCCGCGCCCGAAAAGGCCTGGCTGCGGAAGTACTACGTACCCGGCCAGGACGAGCCCCGCTACGACCTCACCGCCGCAGCCGAGGACGTAGTCCGCTGGGTGGAGAACCTCCGCGGCCGCGACTTCGTGGCCACCCAGTCCCGGCTCACCAGCATCTTCGCCGTCCTCAAACAGCTCGTCCAGCAGTCCGAAACCGATCCCGAGGTACGGCTCAAAGAACTTCAGCGCCAGCGTGATGGCATAGATGCCGAGATGCAGCGCATCCGTGACGGCAACATCAGGGTCATGACCGCGCCCGAGGCACTCGACCACTTCCAGCAGCTCACCGCGATCGCCAAGGACCTCCTCTCCGATTTCAGGGAAGTCGAGCAGAACTTCCGCAAGCTGGACCGTCAGGTCCGCGAGCAAATCGCCACCTGAGACGGCACGCAGGGCGAGCTCCTGGAGTCAATTTTCGCCAATCAACAGGACATCAGTAGCTCGCTGCAGGGCAGGACCTTCCAGGGCTTCTGGGACTACCTGATGTCCCCGCAGCTGCGCACTGAACTGCGGGAACTCCTCCAGCGCGCCACACAGATCGAAGCCCTCGCGGGCATGGAAAACCTCCACGCCGTCACCAACCTCCACCAGGACTGGCTGCCCGCCGTCGAACAGACCCAGGGAACGGTCCGTCAGCTGTCCCAGCAGATGCGCCGTCTGCTCGATGACAAGGTTTTCCTGGAAAACAAGCGCATCATGCAGCTCATCCGGAACGTTGAGTCCAGTGCCCTCGCCGCCCGGGAGCAGCCGCCGACGGGAGACTTCATCGCCATCGCGGCACCGTCGGTTGACATCACCTTGCCGTTCGAACGCCCTCTGTATGAACCGAGCCGAAGGGTATTGGTGGACGACGACGTCCTCACCGCCGACGACGCGGACGTGGACGCCGGCGCCCTGTTCAGCCAGTTCCACGTGGACAAGGAACGCCTGAAGGCCAACATCGACGCCGTGCTCGCCGAAGCGGAGCAGGCGACTCTCGCGGAGGTCGCCGCCGCCTATCCCGTCACTCAGGGCCTGGCGGAGATCGTGGCGTACTACCAGCTGGCCACGGAATCAGACTGGGCGAGCATCAACCCGGAAACCTCGCAGCAGATCTCCTGGCAGCTGCCGGACGGCGGCATCCGCGAAGCAACCATTGAACAGATTATCTTCGGAAGGCCAGCATGAACACCGTCGAAGACGCGAACACGACAACGGCAGCCAGGACATCCGAGGAGCTTCCCGGCGTTGTCACCCGGCTTTTCAAAGGCGTGCTCTACGCCGAAGGGGACGAGAAGCTCTGGCAGTCGCTGCTGGGCCTGTCCTCCCAGGTCCGCGACTATGTTTCCGTGCTGGGGCTCGACCTGATTCTGGACGAATCCGAAGGCTACGCGTTCCTGAAGTCGCGCGAGGACCCCGACGGAACGCTCCCCCGGCTGATCCCGAGGCGGCAGCTGACCTTCAACGTCAGCCTGCTGCTTGCCCTCCTGCGCGGCCGGCTGCTGGAGTTCGACACCAACAGCAGCGAGCTCCGGCTCATCATGACCGACCAGGACATCGCCGAGATGGTTGCGGTCTTCCTGCCCGAATCCAGCAACGAGGCCAAGATCATGGACCGGCTCGCCACCGACATCAAGAAGGTTGTGGAGCTCGGATTTCTGCGAAGGCTGAAAGGACAGCTTGGAACATATGAAGTGGTGCGCGTCCTCAAGGCGTTCGTGGATGCCCAGTGGCTGGAGGAGTTCGACGCGCGGCTGGCGGACTATCGCGCGACGCTCACCGGATCAGTGCCCGGGGGCGCTGCTCTGACCGGGACAGGCGCCGCGGAGGCGGAAGGCAAATGACCGCGGATCTGCAGGACACCCTCTTCAGCCTGGAAGAAAAGACGGACGACGGCGGCACTCCCCCGGGTTTCCGGCTTCACCGTCTGGAGCTGCTCAACTGGGGCACCTTCCACCAGGGCGTGCGGACCTTCCGGCTGGACGGTGCCAACAGTCTCCTCACCGGCGACATCGGTTCGGGAAAGTCAACCGTCGTTGATGCCATCACCACCCTGCTGCTGCCCGCCCACCGGATCGAATACAACAAGGCCGCCGGCGCACAGAGGAAGGAACGCTCGCTGATGTCCTATGTGCGGGGCTTCCACAAGAGCACGCGCAGCACCGGTGGTGAATACTCCAAGCCCGTGGCACTGCGGGGCACCGGCGCCCTGACGGTAGTTCTCGCCGTCTTCCACAATGCGGTGCTGGACAAGTCAGTCACCTTGGCAATCACCCTTTGGGCCACCCAGGAAGCGGGCACTCCCAGCCGCTTCTACTCACTGTCAGAGACGGACCAGTCCATCGCCGCGGACTTCTCGAACTTCGGCCAGGACCCCGCCAAGCTGAAGAAGAAGCTCCGGGCTGCCGGTGCTTCCGTCCATGACACCTTTGACCCCTATGCGGCCGCCTTCAAACGCCAGTTCGGCATCAGCGGCAACCAGGCAATGGAGCTTTTCCACCGCACCGTGTCCATGAAGCAGGTGGAGAACATCACCTCCTTCGTGCGCACCAACATGCTGGAAGAGGACAATGTCGGCGAGCGCATCCGCAACCTCATCCACCACTTCGACGACCTGAAAAAAGCCCATGACGCGGTGCTGCGGGCCAAGGACCAGATCGCGTTGCTTAAGCCGATTCGGGACGGCGCCGGCCAGCACGCACAGCTGAGCCTCGAGGACGAGCTTGCCCGCCAGCAGCGGGACCAGCTGCATCCCTGGTTCACGGACCGGAAGCTGCAGCTGAGCCTGGAGCATCAGTCGGAGCTGGAACGCACCGGCGAACGGCTGCAGGAAGACGGCGCCAAACTGCGCACCGACATAGCGGGCAAGCGGCACGAGCTGTCCGCCGTCCAGGAGGATATCCGCACCAACGGCGGCGGCCGGCTGGCCGCAATCGATGCCGACGTTGCGCGGCTGACTGTCGAGTCCCGGGCCCAGCGGCAGCGCTTCGACACGTACGCCGCGGCTGCGAAGGATTTGGGGCTACGGCCACCGGAGGACCGTGTGCTGTTCGATGGCAACCGGGCCCGCCTTGAAGGGGTCGAAGCGAACCTCGGCGCCCAGTCCGGTGAGCTGCAGGAAAGCCGCACCGGGCTGACCATCACCCGCACCGAACTGACCGCACGGCTGGCCGGGATCGGCGCCGAACTGCGCAGCCTGCAGTCCCGCCCCAACCTGTTGCCGCTCCCCCAGCTGGACCTCCGCCGTCGGCTATGCGACGGCACGGGGATCACGGAAACCGCTCTGCCCTATGCCGGCGAGCTCTTGCGGGTCCGTGACGGCGAGGGCGCGTGGGAGGGTGCCGCGGAGCGCACGCTGCACGGCTTTGCCCTGTCTTTGCTGGTGCCGGCCGAGCACTATGCGGCAGTGAGCATCTGGGTGGATACCAACAACCTGCGTGGCCGGCTGGTCTACCTGAAGATCGGCGAATCGCCCGCCGCCAGGACGGCAGAGCCCGGGACCTTGGCCTCGAAGATCGTCATCAAGCCGGGAACGGCTTTCCGCAATTTCCTGCTGGATGAACTCGCGACGCGCTACGACCACGTCTGCTGCGACACGCTCGAGGACTTCCGCCGCTATCCCAAGGCGCTGACGGTCAACGGGCAGCTCAAGGGAGGCCGCGGGCGGCACGAAAAGGACGACCGTCGCGAACTCACGGACCGGCGCAATTACGTGCTCGGCTGGGACAACCACGACAAGATCAGCCGATTCCTCGCCGAACAGGACGAGATCAAGGGCCAGCTCCAGGTCACCCAGACCGAGCTGAAGAAGGTTGACGCGTCCCTAGGAGATCTGGGCAGGCGTAACCAGCAGCTCGGCACCGTGCGGTCCGTGGCAGATTTCGGCGAGATCAGCTGGCAGCAGACGGCCCGGCAGATCGAGACGCTCAAGGCGGAGAAGCTCGAACTGGAAACCGCCAGCGACGTGCTGAAACAGCTCACTGCCAAAGAGTCCGCGGTGACAGCGGAGCTGGAGCGCCTGGAGGACAGGGCCGGAAAGCTGCGTGAACGCCTCGGCGCCAACGAGAAGGACGCGAAGGACATCGCTGAAGCGATCGCCGAATGCCGCGGCATTCTCGAGGAGACTCCGCTGACGGACGACGGCGGCGTGCTGGCCGCCGTCGAACGCCTCACCGCGGCGGCGCTCGGGGACAAGACGCTGACCTACAAGAACACCGGCACGGTGGAAAGCTCCGTCCGCTCCGGGCTGACGGACACCATCGACGCGCTATCCAAGCGCATCGCCCGGGCGGCCGAAAGCACCGTCCGGCTCATGGCCGATTTCCGCAACAAGTACCCGAACGAGACCACGGACATCGACGCCGCCCTCGAGGCTGCCAGTGACTACAACCGGCTGCTGGAGCAGCTGGTCAGCAACGACCTTCCCCGCTTCGAGGCGCACTTCAAGGAGTCGCTGAACCAGAACACCATCCACGAGGTGGTGGCCTTCAACGCCTTTCTGGACAGCCGCCGCCAGGACATCGTGAACCGGATCGGCGAGATCAATCAGTCCCTCGCCGGAATCGAATACAACCCGGGCCGGCACATCCAGCTGGAGCACCAGAACACGTCCGACCAGGATGTGCGCGAGTTCGGGGTTGATCTGAGGGCTTGCTCGGAGGGGACCATCGGCGACGAGGACCAGTACTCGGAGCAGAAGTACCTGCAGGTGGAGCGGCTGATCGAGCGCTTCCGCGGCCGGGACGGGCTGACGACTCTGGACGAACGGTGGACCGCCAAGGTCACTGACGTCCGAAACTGGTTCACGTTCTCGGCATCGGAAAAGTGGACCGAGACGGGCGAGGAGTTCGAGCACTTCACGGACTCGGGCGGCAAGTCTGGCGGCCAGAAGGAGAAGCTGGCATACACGATTCTGGCGGCGGCGCTGGCGTTCCAGTTCGGGCTGGCCTCCGGCAGGAACGCGTCCAAGAATGCGAACAGCGGCCGGAGTTTCCGGTTCGTGGTGATCGACGAGGCGTTCGGGCGCGGGTCGGATGAATCGGCGCGATACGGCCTGCAGCTGTTCCAGCGCATGCAGCTTCAGCTGCTGATCGTCACGCCGCTGCAGAAGATCCACGTGATCGAGCCGTTTGTCTCGCACGTGGGATTCGTGGCGAACACCAACGGCGACGACTCGCAGCTGCGCAACATGACCATCCAGGAATACCGGGACGAACGGGACCGGCGTGCCAGCTGAGTCCTCGCCAAAGTGGACGACGCTGGCCGGGCTGCGTTCGCTGTCGCTGAAGGCTTGGAACAGCGGGGCTCTGTTGCGCGAACTGCTCGAACCCACCGGCGTCTATCCCCGCCGTCGGCCGTTGAAGCGCCCGACGGCGACAGGCCTCTTGCGCGATTACGCGGCGGCCCGTGAGTGGGCGGGTGAGTTGTTCGCCGCGGCAGGTCATTTCCGCCTGGAGACCGCGGAGGTGGGCCGCACCACGATCGGTTCCAACCAGCTGCCAGCGGCGGCTGTGTTCGCCTCCGTGGACTACGAGATTGCGTTCATAGGCAAGGCAAAGGACGCAGCCCGGTTCGTGGAGCTCGCGAAGGGGCTGTCCTTGCTGCATCCCTCGCTGCGCGCCTGGGCTTTGAAACGGCCGCTCCGTCTGCTGGAGCTGGGTGCTGACGCAATGACAGCCGCCCGCATTGCCCTCTGGCTGCGGGACAACCCTGAGCCCGGCGTTTACGTCCGGCAGCTTCGCTTGCCTGGTGTGCACACGAAGTTCGTGGAGAACCACCGGAAGGTCATCGACGAGCTGCTGGATGGACTCAGCTCGGACTTAGCCATCGAAGCGGATCTCGGCGACGAGGAGCAGCTTTTGGGCGTGCAGGCCGCCCCGGGTTCCCTGCTGGGCCTGACTATGGCCAGAACGCCTGCGGCCCGGTTCGCTTCGCGGCATGGCTTCCTGCATCCGCCCGAGCTCGTCCGGTTCCGCATGCTGGATCCAGAGGTGCCGCTCCTGGGTGAAGCCCGGGACGTCACCGTCACCGCCGGGGCGTTCGGCGTGCTGAACCTTCCAGTCACCACCGTGATTGTCACCGAGAACCTGGTGAATTTCCTGGCCGTGCCGGAACAGCCACGCACGCTGGCCATCTACGGCGGCGGGTACGGATTCTCGTCCCTGCGGGACGCCCGTTGGCTGGCGGATTGCCAGGTCCTGTACTGGGGCGACCTGGACACACATGGCTTCCGGATCCTGGACGAGCTGCGGGCCGTCCACCCGCACGTGGCCAGTGTTTTGATGGACGAGGCCACGCTGCTTGCTCACAGAGATGTGTGGGGCAGCGAGCCATCACCGTCACGGGCTGGGCTGACCCGGCTGACTGCCGAGGAGGATGCAGTCTATGAAGCACTGGGCAACGATTCCTTCGGGAAGTCAGTCAGGCTGGAGCAGGAGCTGATCCGCTGGGACTGGGCGCTGGAGCGGCTCGGTGGTTGAGCCGGCCGAAACCCGGTGCTTGAACCAATCAACGCCCCAGGCCAAGAAGGACGGCTAGGGACTGCTCAACGGCAACCATGGTCTTCGAATCCAGTCGGCCTATCCGCTGCCCGAGGTTGGCACGCCGCACTGTTGTGAGCTTGTCCACCATGATCTGGCTGACTTGCTCCAAGCCGGTGAGCTGTCCGGGGTCAACCGTCAGCCTCAGCAGCGGGGCATCAGTCAAGTGGGACGTCAGCGGCAGAAGGGTGACCGACTCCGAGGCCGCAAACAGGTCATCCTGGACGATGAGTGCTGGCCTGGGTTTCTGCGCATATGTTCCCCCCGAAACCGTCCACAGCTCACCGCGATTCACTCCGGCCAGTCTTCCGCAATCTGGTCGATGAAATCTTGATCGTCGCCGGCATGGTCGGAGGCCGCGACCGCCAGCGCTTGCCGCCGGGCCTCACGCCTAAACTCCTCGGTCCGTGTGTCCGGAACCCACATATGGGTCAGCCTTGGTTTTCTGGTTTAGCTCGCGGCGGGCAGCGCGTCGGGGATCCGAGGTTCGGGGTTTCCAGCGAAGGTGAACTTGGCGTCGTCGCCTTCGCCGTCCACATCCACCACCACGATGTCGCCCGCGTGGATCTCTCCGAAGAGGATCTTCTCGGACAGCTGGTCCTCGATCTCGCGCTGGATGGTGCGGCGCAACGGCCGTGCACCCATGGC
>NZ_PJIL01000033.1:21448-25391 GCF_002929335.1 Arthrobacter sp. Y81 | reverse complement strand
GAGCGAAAAAGAGCTGGCCTTCAAACCTCGCCCGCGCAAAATCGAAGGACGGCTGGGAGGCGTTGTTTCCGTATGATGTGACAACTGATCCCTCGACCGCGCCCTCTCCAGAGCCAGCCTCCGGTCATATCTACCGACCCTGGGGGTACCCGCGTTTTCTGCGGGCCGTTTCCGCTGGGAAGCAGGGCTGGATCGCGGGAGACTCAGGGGCGCCGGACGCGGGGAGGAACAGGGCCCTTCAGGTCTTGTTACCTATCCCGGCACAGCTGATCGACGCGGGGGGATGTCACTGATCTCGAAGTCGCCGGCCGAGGCCTCCGGTTCGTGGCGGCTAGGTGCCTACGGAGGCCAAGTCTTTACGCCGACCTTTTTGAGGATCGGGTCCTGCGGTCCTGACGTCGCCCGCCGGAGGTGACGTCAGGACCAGACGACGAGTACAGGCCGCAGGAAAGGGCTTCAACCAGGCGAAGACGGTGTTCGGGATTCCTGGATGTCTGCCGTTCGCCTAGGTGAGATGCGGCGGCGATCCTCGTGACGACGCCGGCCATGCGTATATTGACCGGTTTTAGGGGGTCACACCTCAAACCCCATTGCGATCTTTGGAGTAACCCGATGGATTTTGTGAAATTTGATGACTGGAGCACCCTCGAAGGGGTAGAGGTCGAAATCTGGCGCGGCGGGAGCCTGGTGAGACATTGCGTCATCGACGCAGCCACTAAGGACTCATCCATCGTCTGGAGCGCAGCGGATGCGAACAATCGTCGACGATTGTGGGACAAGGCCCGAGGTTTCGAGGTGAGGGTTCCCCCGGTGTTCATCCAGAGGGCCGAAGCCCAAGAGCGCTTGGAGGGCAGGGCCGGCAACCAGAGGTGTAGCGAAATGCAGGCTGGCACCGGCACGAACCGGTTGCACTCAGTGAAGACCGCTTAGCCGTGGCAGAAGGCGTATCAATGAGCCGGATGCGGGAAGGTCCTCACACAGGTTTTTCTAATCTGGCTCGACCTCGGATGAAATGGCGGCCCGCTTCGCAGAGCTGCCTGTCCTGGACTTCAGAAGCGAATGGCCGTCCGGAGAGGGCTGCTTGCGGATGTCGTTCGCCACAGTCCCGTCAGCCTCAGCGAAGGCCTGCGCCCCCTTGAAGAAGCCTTCCCCGGACTTCCTGTGCGCGGACGTCTTCGACGGAAGCAGGAGAATACCTGTGCCCGAATGGGCAACCTCCTTGTCGCCTGGGGCTGAGCTTTCCCGGAGTGGTGACCGGGTGGAGGAGACAGCGGGAGCCGTCGGCGTCTTGCTGACAGGCCCGTCGAGGAAATGAACAAGACGCCGGTCTTGCCCGGTGCGAAATCCTGCCGGGCACGTCACATGAAGGAGAGAGCAAAAGTGACACGTATAGGGATCGTGGGCGAGTTAGGCCGCGAGACAAGGGTGGCGGCGACGCCCGTCACCGTGAGGCAGTTGTTGGAGTTGGGCTACGAGGTCGTGGTCGAGAAGGGCGCGGGGGATTCGGCGTCCTTTGCGGACGACGCATATGCGGCCGCGGGCGCCATGATTGTGGGCGCCGACGAGGCATGGGGCAGCGAAGTGGTGCTGAGGATTAATCCGCCCACAGAAGACGAGATCGGCCGTCTGGCAGAGGGTGCGACACTGATCGGGACGTTGAGTCCGGGCTTGCGGCCAGAGCTGGTGGAGGCTTTGGCGGCGCGTCCGATCACGGCCTTGGCCCTGGACGCCGTGCCGCGGATTTCGCGGGCGCAGTCGATGGATGTGCTGAGTTCGATGGCGAACATTGCCGGGTACCGGGCTGTGATTGAGGCAGCACACGAATTCGGGTGGTTTTTCACCGGTCAGGTGACCGCTGCGGGCAAAGTCCCGCCGGCCAAGGTCCTGGTCGCCGGCGCCGGCGTGGCCGGGCTGGCGGCGATCGGCGCCGCCAGCAGCCTCGGCGCGATCGTGCGCGCTACCGACCCACGGCCGGAGGTGGCCGACCAGGTGAAGTCCATCGGCGGAACCTACCTCAAGGTAGAGGTCGACGAGGTCATGGCGTCTTCGGACGGGTACGCAAAGGCAACGTCTGAGGCGTACAACCGGCGCGCGGCCGAGATCTACTCCGAACAGGCACGGGACGTGGACATCATCATCACCACTGCCCTCATTCCGGGCCGTCCGGCGCCGAAGCTGCTCACGGCCGAGGACGTGGCGGGCATGAAACCAGGCAGCGTGATCGTTGACATGGCTGCCGGCCAGGGCGGAAACGTGGAAGGCTCCGTTGCCGGAGAACGCGTGGTCACCGACAACGGTGTGGTGATCCTGGGCTACACGGACCTTCCCGGACGGCTGCCGGCACAGGCGTCACAGCTGTACGGGACCAATATGCTGAACCTGCTCAAGCTCCTGACGAAGGACAAGGACGGCCAGCTGAGGATCGACTTCGACGACGTGGTGCAGCGCTCGGTGACGGTGGTGCGCAACGGCGAGAAGATCTGGCCCCCGCCGCCGGTCCAAGTCTCCGCCGCGCCCGCCGGGCAGACTGACGCCACCCGTGCGGGAGTGTCCGCTGCCAATAAGACAGCGAAGAAGACGGGGCTCAGCCCGGTCGGTAAAGCCGGGCTGATTGCCGGGGGTATCGCGATTCTTTTTGGGATAAATGCGGTCGCCCCGGCCCCGTTGCCGCAGCACTTCACGGTGCTGATGCTTTCGGTCGTGGTCGGGTTCTATGTCATCGGGAAGGTGCATCATGCCCTTCATACCCCGCTGATGTCCGTCACCAACGCCATCTCCGGAATCATCGTCGTCGGCGCGCTGCTGCAGGTCACCTCAGACAACATCGTCATGCAGATCATCGCCGCTGTTGCGGTCCTGCTGGCCAGCATCAACATTTTCGGCGGCTTCGCCGTCACCCGGCGCATGCTCGCGATGTTCTCCCGCGGAAACAGGGCAGACGGATGACCGCCGTACGTGAAGCAACGCAAACTTTAACCAGGAGCCTTACCGTGTCTGATACTGTCTCCGGTCAGTTGACCGCAGAGTCCATCGCGGGTGCGGCCTACGTTGTCGCGGCCCTGCTGTTTATCCTCAGCCTTGCCGGCCTAAGCAAGCACGAGAAGGCCCGCACGGGTGTCATCTACGGCATCTCGGGCATGGCCATTGCCCTCGCAGCCACCATCTGGCTGACCCTTCAGGGCGCCTGGGGGACAGGAGCGGCGCTCACCGGGCTGGTCCTGCTCGTCATAGCGGTGCTGGTCGGCGGCGCCATCGGGCTCTGGCGGGCCCGTGTGGTGGAAATGACCGGCATGCCGGAGCTGATCGCCCTGCTCCACAGTTTCGTCGGCCTTGCCGCTGTGCTCGTCGGCTGGAACGGCCACCTCGAAGCCCCGGCTCTTACCTCCGACTTGATGGCGATCCACCATGCCGAGGTGTTCATCGGCGTCTTCATCGGCGCGGTGACCTTCACCGGCTCGATCGTGGCGTTCCTGAAACTCTCGGCCAGAATGAAGTCCTCACCGCTGATGCTGCCGGGGAAGAACGCCATCAACCTCGGCGCCCTTATCGCGTTTACCGCCCTCACGGTCTGGTATGTCAATGACCCCCAGCTGTGGCTGCTGGTTGTTGTCACCCTGCTTGCGCTGGGGCTGGGCTGGCACCTCGTGGCTTCCATCGGCGGCGGCGACATGCCCGTCGTTGTGTCCATGCTCAACAGCTACTCCGGCTGGGCCGCGGCCGCCGCAGGCTTCCTGCTCAACAACGACCTGCTCATCATCACCGGCGCCCTGGTAGGCTCATCCGGCGCCTACCTGTCCTACATCATGTGCAAGGCCATGAACCGGTCCTTCATCTCCGTCATCGCCGGCGGGTTCGGCAACGCCGCCCCCGCCGGAAGGGATGCCGACTACGGCGAGCACCGCGAAATCACCGCCCAAGCCACCGCCGAACTGCTGTCCAATGC
>NZ_PJIL01000033.1:0-21348 GCF_002929335.1 Arthrobacter sp. Y81 | reverse complement strand
CCCGCCGGAAGGGATGCCGACTACGGCGAGCACCGCGAAATCACCGCCCAAGCCACCGCCGAACTGCTGTCCAATGCGTCCAGCGTCGTCATCACCCCCGGCTACGGCATGGCAGTGGCCCAGGCCCAGTACCCCGTCGCCGAACTCGCCCACAAACTCCGCGAACGCGGGGTGAACGTCCGGTTCGGCATCCACCCCGTTGCCGGCCGTTTACCGGGTCATATGAACGTGCTCCTCGCCGAGGCAAAAGTTCCCTACGACATTGTGCTGGAGATGGACGAAATCAACGAGGACCTTGGCGGTACCTCGGTTGTCCTCGTCATCGGGGCCAACGACACCGTCAACCCCGCCGCGGCCGAGGACCCCTCCAGCCCCATCGCCGGCATGCCCGTGCTCAGGGTATGGGAAGCAGAAAACGTCATCGTGTTCAAACGATCCATGGCCGCCGGCTACGCGGGCGTCCAGAACCCCCTGTTCTTCCGGGACAACTCCCAAATGCTCTTCGGCGATGCTAAACAACGCGTCGAAGACATCCTCAAAGCGTTCTAACAGAGATGGCCTCCTGATGCGTTTCGGCGCCCAGTCCGAGACACGTGAGGGGGCCATTTTGAACGCACCTAAATCAAACACCGCAGAATTTAGGCACCAGAGGTCGTCCGGGGCAAACACAGGCAGCACGCCATCCCATCGAAGGCTGGGATGGCGACATTTCGAGCAATGGATCGATGACCAAAAACACAACTTCTACGACAGGCTAGGCGTCGAAGCCCATGC
Source organism: Arthrobacter sp. Y81 (assembly GCF_002929335.1). Classification (GTDB taxonomy): domain Bacteria; phylum Actinomycetota; class Actinomycetes; order Actinomycetales; family Micrococcaceae; genus Arthrobacter. The sequence goes on along the minus strand of NZ_PJIL01000033.1, from coordinate 20,574 downwards.
CGACACCGTGGGATCCCGATTTGCAGCAAACAAGAACGATCGATCACATCCTCCGCCAGCCTCGGGCTTGCGGACACCCCTCAAGGCACGGAGCACCCATGACCTCGTCGACCACGCTGCCAGAAACATCTCAGATCTGGCGACGCAACCTTCTCGTCTGCGCCCTTGGGTCATTCACCACCATCGTCGGCATGACTCTGATCTTGCCGATTCTGCCGCTCTACGTCCGTGATCTCGGCGCGAGCGACGCGGCCGCCGTGACACTGTGGTCGGGGATCGCGTACGCCGCCACCTTCTTCACCGCTGCGCTGACTGCACCGCTCTGGGGCCACCTCGGAGACCGGTTCGGCCGCAAGCCGATGCTGATCCGAGCCAGCCTGGGAATGGCGATCGGCATGTCGCTCATCGGCCTGGCTCAGGACATCACCCAGCTCGTGCTGCTGCGTCTGCTCGCAGGGCTGCTCAGCGGCTACGCGTCTGGCTCAACCATTCTTGTTGCAGCCCAGACCCCTAAAGAGCGCTCGGCGTGGGCCCTCGGTGTCCTGGCCTCCGCCATCATGGCCGGCAACATCGCGGGACCCCTTCTCGGCGGCACACTCGCCCAGGTCATCGGCGTGCAAGGGGCCTTCCTCGCAACGGGTGGCCTGATCTTCATCGCCTTCCTCGGCACTACCATCTTCCTGAAAGAGAACCGGAAGCCGCGTACCAAGACCCCTGCATTGAAGCGCGCCAGCTCGTGGAACGAAGTTCACCACAAGCTGCCCGTGCTCGCCCTGCTCAGCTTGTCGACGCTGCTCATGTTCGCGACCATCTCGGTCGAACCGATCATCACCGAACACATCCGGTCGCTCACCGGCACGACGGACAACGTTGCTATCTATGCGGCTGTCGTATTCGCGCTCACCGCGCTGGGAACCATACTGTCCGGTCCCAGCCTCGGAAAGCTCGCTGATCGGATCGGTCACATGCAGATACTCGCCGTCAGCCTCATCGCCGCCACCGTCCTCCTTGCCGCCCAATCCTTCGCCGCCGACCTGGTGACATTCGCCATCCTCCGGTTCCTGACCGGGATCGCACTCGGAGGAATCACCCCAACCGTCGTCGCCACAATCCGACGTCTCGTTCCGGACACCAGCGTCGGACTCGTGCTCGGCTACAACGTATCCGCCCAGTACATCGGCCAAGTCACCGGCCCCATCCTTGCTGGATGGCTCGGCGGAGTGGCCGGCACTGGCACTGTTTTCCTGGGAACCGCAATCGTGACGGCGCTCAGCCTGGTGACCACCATCGCCATCCGCCGCAACTTCCGGCAGCAACTCGCAGAACCAGCCCCCAGCCAGGGGAAGCTGAGCACATAACCCTTGCAGCATGCTGGGGCATCAATTGTTGATTTCTGATCCCGGAAGCCGTCGACGCGGCCAGGGAGGCCACCTCATCGGCCAATAAGGACTACGAGAACCCGGCCACTTAACAACGCCGCTCCCGCCGGAAGGGATGCCGACTACGGCGAGCACCGCGAAATCACCGCCCAAGCCACCGCCGAACTGCTGTCCAATGCGTCCAGCGTCGTCATCACCCCCGGCTACGGCATGGCAGTGGCCCAGGCCCAGTACCCCGTCGCCGAACTCGCCCACAAACTCCGCGAACGCGGGGTGAACGTCCGGTTCGGCATCCACCCCGTTGCCGGCCGTTTACCGGGTCATATGAACGTGCTCCTCGCCGAGGCAAAAGTTCCCTACGACATTGTGCTGGAGATGGACGAAATCAACGAGGACCTTGGCGGTACCTCGGTTGTCCTCGTCATCGGGGCCAACGACACCGTCAACCCCGCCGCGGCCGAGGACCCCTCCAGCCCCATCGCCGGCATGCCCGTGCTCAGGGTATGGGAAGCAGAAAACGTCATCGTGTTCAAACGATCCATGGCCGCCGGCTACGCGGGCGTCCAGAACCCCCTGTTCTTCCGGGACAACTCCCAAATGCTCTTCGGCGATGCTAAACAACGCGTCGAAGACATCCTCAAAGCGTTCTAACAGAGATGGCCTCCTGATGCGTTTCGGCGCCCAGTCCGAGACACGTGAGGGGGCCATTTTGAACGCACCTAAATCAAACACCGCAGAATTTAGGCACCAGAGGTCGTCCGGGGCAAACACAGGCAGCACGCCATCCCATCGAAGGCTGGGATGGCGACATTTTTAGCGATGGGCCGTGGACCACGGTTCCACATCGCCCTCGTCGACGACAGGCTAGGCGTCGAAGCCCATGCCGACACCGTGGGATCCCGATTTGCAGCAAACAAGAACGACCATACCCTGCGCTACAGCCTCGGGCCGGTCTAGATCTCCTATAGCCTTGGCCACGTACTCCTACGATCCCTGCCAGCCAAAAGTATTCAATTAACTGCCAGACGCGGATGAGGGATTGGAACCGCTCCAGCACACATAGTGTCCCAAGGATTCCTCTGGTGCTTGGGGGGAGAACGGCGTAGCGTCGGTTGGAACGATGAAGGCGGCGGCTGGCGGCGCTGGGTTAAGATGTGGCCCTTGTCTCGGGTCATTTCGTCGAGGAGCCGAAGATGGCTGGATGGAATGCAGACACGGCGGCCGGGCCCTTGGGTGCCGGGACGGTTACTTTGGTGGAGGGCACGTCCTTCTGTATTTCCTTGCCAAACGGGGATATTCACCCCGAATTTCCGCACGGCGTTTTCTTTCAGGACACACGCATCCTGTCCGGCTGGACGCTCACCATTAATGGCCAGCCGCTTGAGTCACTGGCAGCGGAGACGAAGGAGCCGTACCGGGCCTTGTTTCGCGGCCGCGTTGTCAGCTTAGACGGGTCGGCGGACACCCCGTTGATCGTGGAGCGGCTGCGCGAAGTGGGTGCCGGCATTCGGGAACAAATCACCGTTCGGAACTACTCCATGAAGCCCGCCGAGTGCCTGATCTCCCTGAGAATCGCGGCGGATTTCGCGGATCTTTTCGAGGTGAAAGAGGCACGCATCCAGCGGCGCTGGGACGAATCCCGCCAGGCGGACAGTGGTTCGCTGACTATCCGGGCCACATGCCAGAATGCCCGGAAGGGCATCATGGTCGAGGCCGAGGGCGCCGATGTCACTGCCGGGGCCGTGACGTACCGGACGGTTATCGCACCCCACGGCCAATGGACCACGGTACTTCGCGTGGTGCCCCTCGTTGACGGAATCAGCCGCGCGATGTCTCTTCAGGCGGGCTCCGGCGATCTGTCCCCGAGTGACCGGCGCCGGCAGGAATGGGTGGCCAAGATTCCGGTGCTGCAGATGGGAAACCGGTCCATTGAACGCACCCTCCGGCACAGCTACGACGATCTGGGCGCCCTTCGCATCGAAGATCCCAAGCATCAGGACCGCGCCGTGGTGGCTGCCGGAGCACCGTGGTTCATGGCACTATTCGGGCGGGACTCGTTGCTGTCCTCCTTTATGGTTCTGCCGGTCGACGCAACGCTGGCATTGGGCACGCTGCAAACTCTTGCGGAGCGGCAAGGCAGCGTGGTGGATCCGCTGAGCGAGGAGGAACCGGGCAAGATCTTGCATGAGGTCAGGCTCGATGTATCCAGCGGGCTGGCCCTGGGCGGCAAGTCCAACTACTACGGAAGTGTGGACGCGACTCCGTTGTTCGTGATGGTGGTCGGATCCGTTAGCCGCTGGGGATTCGCCGCGGATACCATCGCCGCCCTGCTGCCCCACGCGGACCGCGCGCTCGAGTGGATCCGCGATTACGGGGACAAGGACGGCGACGGGTTCGTCGAGTATGAGCGCCTCAACGACCAGGGGCTGATCAACCAGGGCTGGAAGGACTCCTGGGACGGGATCAACTTTGCCGACGGCACTCTGGCCGAGCCGCCGATCGCGCTCTGCGAGGTGCAAGGCTATGTCTACACCGCATATCTGGCGCGCGCCTGGATGGCGTACGACGCCGGTGACGGGGCGCTAGCGGCCGAGCTCGCGGACCAGGCGGCGCAGCTGAAGAAGCGGTTCAACGAACAGTTCTGGATGCCCGAGCGCGGTTACTACGCCATCGCCTTGGATGGCAAGAAACGGCAGGTCGATGCGTGCGCCTCCAACATGGGCCACTGCCTATGGCACGGCATCGTAGACGACGACAAAGCGCCGCTCGTAGCCGAACGCCTGATGTCTCAGGAAATGTTCAGCGGCTGGGGCGTGCGAACCCTTGCCAGCGACATGGGCGCCTACAATCCCGTGAGCTACCACAACGGCTCGGTCTGGCCACACGATAACGCTCTAATAGCGACCGGTCTGCTGCGCTACGGCTTCGTGGCGGAAGCACAGCGGATCTCCACGGCCCTGCTGGAGGCAGCCGAGCACTCCAACGGCCGGCTGCCGGAACTGTTCTGCGGCTTTGCCCGGGAACAGTTCGCCGCACCCGTCCCCTATCCGACGGCATGCTCACCCCAGGCCTGGGCAGCGACCACACCCATCCACCTGGTCACGAGCCTGATGCGGTACGACGCCCATGTTTCACGCGGTGGCCTATGGATGGATCCCGTGCTTCCGGAGTCCTACGGCGATCTGCACATCACCAACGCGCCCATGGCAGGCGGCAGGATCACGATCGACGTTTCCAGTTCCACCGCATCTGTCCAAGGTCTGCCCCAGGGCATGGTGTTCCATCGCGGGCACCGACCGTGGCTGGCCGAACTCGTGGAGCAAGCCAAACTGCACCCGAAAACGTAGCATTGCCGGGTCCATCTGCGGCTAGTTCATATCAGCCCGCAGGGGACGGCGGTGGAGATGCACGAAGCGAGACGATCGTGCGGCCGATACTTAGCGCCTCACGCGCCTGGACATATGCTCCCTGAGGTGTTCTGCACCCACTCACGTACTTGCAGACTCCGCGGATCGTCGCGTCAGTCTCTGCGCGTGCTCCGGAGGGGCGTCGTCGCACTTTATTTCGCAGCTCGTCTTGAATTGGGTGCTAAAAGTCCAGTTCTCATCAAACCATCCTTAGGAGCTTGACGAGCCAGGACTTTCGGGGACTGCCCGGCTTCCATGGACTCGGACGGTGGGTCAATCCCTGGCCTGCTGCGCTGCCAGGGCCTGACCAGGTTCATTCACTCCTGACTTTTTCGACCTTTTTGAGATTCGATTCGCTTGTCGCCGGACTGGACCCGGGCCGTCCGATTGTGAAGGCGAGCACCGTTGCGGTGACGGCCAGCAGGGCGATCACAGGAGCCGCATAGGTCAGCGCTGCTTCGAGTCCAGCTGTCGTGGCAGTTGCCCCGAGGGAGAGGGCCGTCCCGGCTTGAACGATGTAAGCAATCAGATACATGGCTGAGAGTGTGGCTGCTCTCTGGTGTACCGGCGCATGCGCATTGATGAGGCTGAGACCGCCCAGAAATAGGAGGCTGTATCCGACTCCGAGCGCAGCGGCGGCGAGTAGGAAGAGGGGTAGCGAGTGAAGAGTGGCAGACAGTAGGAGTATGGCCAGACTGACAGTTGAAGCGACTGATCCGACGGCGATGGCTTGGCGGGAGGGCATGCGTCCGGCGGCGATGGCAACCATGCCGATGATGATGAACGATACCGAGATGACGGCCCCCGGGACTAGAGCGTTGTCGGAGCGAACAAGGTCTCGTGCGATCTGGGCGCCCACGGAGAGCATGATTGTTCCCAGTGCGTAGGACGCAAGGACTGCCACTGATGCGGCAGTGAATATGCCGCGCACCTCGATCGGAACGACCACGGCCCTGGGGCGCCATTGTTCCGGAGTATCCCCAACGGTGTGCCGTGGAAGAAACAGGGATGCGACAAATACGGCCAATTCGACCACCAGCAGCAGCCAAAAGGTGACGTACGTGGGCACAGGCGCGAATTCGACCAGGGCATCGCCAACGAGAGTCGCCGGTGCGAGACCTACAGCGGTGGCCGCCGTGGTAATCGAACTCGCCCTATGGTCGCAGCCATTATCCAAGCAGACGGGCGTGCCATCTCCGTTGCTGGTGACGTGGCCGACGAAACTGCAATGTCGGCGGCATTCGATGCCGCCGAGGCCGAGTTCGGCGGCGTGGACGTCGTAGTAAACACGGCCGGCGTCATGGTTTTGGGACCGGTCGCGGAATTCGACCTCGATGCCCTGGACCGCATGCATCGAACAAACATCAGGGGGACTTTCGTCGTCGACCAGCAGGCCGCCCGCCGGGTCAGAACCGGCGGGGCGATCATCAACTTCTCGACCTCAGTAAAGAAGCTTGCCTTTCCCGGCTATGCACCGTACGCGGCAAGCAAAGGCGCCGTGGATGCCATCACGCTCATTCTCGCCCGCGAGCTCCGCGGCCGCGATGTCACCGTGAATGCAGTGGCGCCGGGCCCCACCGCCACCAAGCTGTTTCTGGACGGCAAGGACGACGCGACAATTGAGAATCTCGCCAAGACCACCCCGCTGGAGCGGCTGGGAACACCCAACGACATCGCCGAGTCCGTGGCCTTTCTGGCCGGACCCGCCCGTTGGGTGAACGGCCAAATCATCTACGTCAACGGCGGGGCCATCTGACACTCAATTCGCCACGGTGTACGACCGAACCACTGCCGATCAGCGGCTGCGAGACGTCGCTCAATTACCGCTACTGTAGAGCCGGGGTACCCGAAGCCGGCGCGTGCCTCCGCTTTCACCCGGAAATAGCCGTCGGATGTCCGTCTCATTTAAGCTGGCCCACAAAACCCCGGAATCTGGGGTCGGGCCATGTGGCTGCGGGAGCGTTATGCGTGGTTCCTCAGGTCGAGGACGGGCTGATGGTTTCGAGGCCGGTGAAGGTGGGCAGGGTTTCTTTCTTGTGTCATCCAGCGACGGAGGGTGTCACAGAAGCCTTGGGGAACCCAGCCGTCGGTTATTTGTGAGCCGATCCTTTCCAGGAAGGCTGCCGGATCCGGGGACTTCGGAGCTGATCAGCCGGGACAAGGCCGCGATGCTGGTGTTGCCGCCGGTTCCGCCCGTGACCGGCTTCGCGACCCGGGTCCGGCTTCCGCGGGACTACTACGTTCGGATGGGATCCAACGACTACTCCGTGCATCCGCCGGCGATCGGGAGGTTCGTTGATGTCATCGCGGACCTGGACACCGTCACGATCAGACTGGACGGGCGATGCGTCGGGAACCATCCCCGCTCCTGGGGCACCGGTCTGACGATTACCGATCCCGACCACGTGGAGGCTGCCAGAACATGCGGAGAGCCTTCCAGAAACCTGAACGGGTTCAAGACACGACCGGGCTGCGGGACCTGGCGGACTACGACCGGGCGTTCGGTGTCGTGCTCAATGACGGGTAGGTCGCGTAATGACCGAAGAAAAGGAAACCGCCGGCCAGATCGAGTACTACTCCCGGGCCATGAAGGCACCAAGGATCAGGGAAGCAGCAGCCAGACTCGCGGAGCAGGCACGCGACGGAGGCTGGACCCATGAGGAATACCTCGCCGCGGTCCTGTCCCGGGAAGTCGCCGCCCGCGAAGCCTCCGGAGCCGAGATGCGTGCCCGGGCGGCCGGGTTTCCAGCCCTCAAGTCGCTGGAGGACTTCAGCTTCGACCATCAGCCCGGCCTCAAACGCGACACCATCGCGCATCTGGCCACCGGCGCGTTCCTCACCGAGGCGGCCAACATTGTCCTGCTCGGGCCGCCCGGAACCGCAAAACCCACCTCGCAACCGGTCTGGAGCCTTGTGCGGGCCGCAGTACCACGGTCGAGATGTCCGCGCGGCGGACCGTGACACCCGCCAGTTTCCGTATGACGATTCCTTGTATTCGGTGTTATTTGCTGCCGCTGGGGCCCTCCCCGGTTGAATCCTGCGGTCTGTTGTGCGGCCTGAGAAGCCGCTAAAGCTAGCTGAGAACCAGCAACGACAGACATGCCGGCCGGCCCTGCTCCCGATGCTGCCTCTGCGTCGGCGGGGCCGGTCCCGGCGCCTGCTGTTGCCGCGCCGGTACTTCCGGCGTGACTTTACCGGGCGCTCCCCAGGCCCGGACGGTCCCGTTGAGGCCTGGGGGAGGCTTTGGCGTTGCCGCCGCTGCTTCCGCCTCTGATCCCTGACTGCCCCGGGCGCTGACGCCAGTCTGTGACGGCTGGCTCGGCGGGGTGGGGGATGGATCCATCAAGACGTTGCCGCCGGAACCCGAACCCATGAGCTTGAAGGCCACGGCGTAGACGATGCCGACCGGGGCTTGTAGAGGATGAAGTCGATGGTGCAGCCAACGCAGCTGCGGCCCACCCCGGCTGCATGGCAAAGGCAGAACCCATCGTCGATGGCGCGCGGGGCTTTGTTGTGAGTTTTCGGAAACCTCTTTGTAGTCCAGATTTGACCAGACCGAAACCGTGCAGGAAATGACCTGAAACATCCGACGCGTTTACTTGTATTCAGGAGATGCTCCACTCGGGAGCTCACAAGCGTTGGAGAACGTATGTCTGACTTCGAGTCCACCATTGCGGCCAACATTGAAACGTCGCTGAATGAAATCCAGCATCCCTCGTTGCCCAAGGGAAGCAGTTTGTACGGTTCCACGAAGGTTTTTCCCGACTTCCAGGCAGAAGAAGGGGAATCATACTTTACCTTGGTTCATGGCATCGCCCACGAATCGTCCGTCAGTTTTGTCGCAGTGCTACAAGCGACCCGGGCGTTGCGGAAAGGCTTTGAGTCTGCCCTTTACTTCTACGGCACAGGCGCCCTGAATGTCATGGACACACGGGGTTTCCCCACCACGGGGGACAGTGCCTTCCCTGGGAACCAGAATCTCAATGACTCGATCAAGACCTTCATCAAGGAAGGCGGGAAAGTCTTCGTCTGCCGCTTCGGACTTGCCTTGCATGGTCTGCGAGAAGAGGACGTCATCGCAGGTGTCATCCCTGCACACCCCCTGGATGTCCAGGACGCGCTGATCTATTATAAGCGCAAGGGTGCCATCATCAACTCCACCTACATGGTCTGATCTGTCATGGCGGCCCTAACAACCCGCGTCGACGTAGCGATCTTGGGAATGCGCGTCGACGCGCCGGTATCCCGCCAAGCGGGGGCCGGGCCCAGCGATGACGGCCACGTCATGTTCAACGGCCAGCAGGCTGCCATACCCGTCAACCCGGACAGTCCTTATCTCGCGAAGAACGGCCGGCTGTTTCTGGATGGCGCGGACCTTGGTATGGATGTGGTTCCCGTCAATAGGCCGAAATTTTACGACCTCACCACGGCGGACGGGGTTTCCTACGAAAAAATCGCCAAGCTGCATGGGGCCAAAGTCCTGGCCACGACCGTGGTGCAGACCTGCATCCGGTACGGGGAATCGGAGCGCTGCAGGTTCTGTGCCATCGAAGAGTCTCTGAATGCAGGGGCGACGACGGCGGTCAAGACCCCCGAGCAGCTTGCCGAAGTGGCAGAGGCCGCCGTCCGGCTCGACGGCGTCACCCAGATGGTGATGACCACGGGAACCTCTCGCGGCCCCGACCGCGGCGCACGGTATGTGGCAAAGTGCGTGCGCGCCATCCGAGCCGCCGTTCCAGAATTTCCGATCCAGGTGCAGATCGAACCGCCTGCTGACCTGAGCGTCATCAAGGATCTCTACGATGCGGGAGCCCGCTCGATCGGAATCCACGTTGAGTCCATGGATGACAGAGTACGGGCCAGATGGATGCCAGGCAAAGCAAGTGTGCCGCTGGATGAGTACCGCAGCGCATGGCGCGAGGCCGTGCGCGTCTTCGGACGAAACCAGGTCTCCACCTACCTGCTGGTGGGGATGGGCGAGGACCCTGACGAGATGGTGGCCGGGGCCAAGGAACTCATCGAAATGGGCGTGTATCCCTTTGTCGTTCCGTTCCGCCCACTCAAGGGAACCCTGGCCACGGATGTGGACAAGGTCGGTTCGCCGGACCGCGTCGTCGTGCAGAGAATCACCTACGAGGTCGCAAAAGCCCTGACGGAAGCCAACATGTTTGGCAGTGATCAGGCCGCCGGATGTGCAGCATGCGGTGCTTGCAGCATGCTCCAGACGGCCGGGGCCTGACCATGGTAGCCTCAACAAGCCTGTCCGGTCTCCCCGAACTAACCAGCCGGACATGGCAGGATCTGACCGTCCTCACCGGACCGGCCTCCGCCACCGAACCCCCGCCATTCCTCATCGAACCGGCGGACTGCGAGGCCGATGTCCATGCGTATCGGCGGATCCGGCGGGATGTTTTCGTCGCCGAACAAGGACTCTTCGCCGGCAGTGACAGCGATGATATCGACGACGATCCGCGCACCGTGGTGTTGGTGGCTCGCTCACCCGAAGGCGCGGTGCTCGGCGGGGTGCGCCTAGCCCCGGTCACGCCGGCTGTTGACCTGGGCTGGTGGACCGGCAGCCGGCTAGTGGTTACCAAAGCCGCACGCACGGCTGGCGGAATCGGGGCGGCTCTCGTCAGGGCCGCAAGTGCCTATGCTGAGGAACGCGGTGTGCTCCGGTTTGAAGCCACGGTCCAGGCGCAGAACGAGATCCTGTTCCGCCGGCTCGGCTGGAAGAAACTCCGGGACGTCACCGTGGTGGGTCAGCCGCATGTGCATATGCGGTGGCCGATCAGCCGGATGCAGCGGCATGCCGAACGCGACAAGTCGATGCTCGGCAGACTGTTCGCCTCCGCTCCTGACGCCGGATCCAGCGAACGGCCATCGCCGTTCCTGGGCGGGAAGGCATTTCTGGGGGATGACGGTGCTCCCGTTCCCGGAACAGACGTGGTGGCAGCCTGCGACGCAATTCTGCCTTCCATGGTCGAGCGGGACCCGGAATGGGCCGGATGGTGCGCGGTGCTCGTGAATATGAATGATCTGAGTGCGATGGGGGCGAAGGGCATTGGCCTGCTGGATTCACTTGGCGCCAGGGACGAATCGTTTGCGCGGCGTATCCTGCGGGGGCTCATCATGGCCGCGGAGGCCTGGGCGGTGCCGATTCTTGGTGGCCACACCCAAGTCGGGGTCCCGGCTTCGTTGTCCGTAACTGCCATCGGACGGACCGCCAGGCTCGTGCCGGGCGGCGGGGGACGCCCGGGCCACAGCCTAAGCCTCACCGCAGACACTACGGGACAGTGGCGGCCGGGCTACACAGGCCATCAGTGGGACTCCACCTCTACAAAACCGGGAGCTGAGCTTCGGGAACTGGGCAGGCTCGTCCGGCGCGCAGCCCCGGCAGCGGCAAAAGACATCAGCATGGTGGGCATCGTGGGAACGACCGGGATGCTGGCCGAGGCCAGCGGTTGCGGCGCGATCCTGGACGTTGGCAGCATCCCGCGTCCGGCGTCTGCCACCATGGGCGACTGGCTCAGCTGCTTCCCCGGCTATGCCATGGTCACCGCTGACCGGCCCGGTGAAGGCCGGATGGGCAGCCCGCTCACCGCCACCGCCGAATGCGGCGAACTCGTGGAAGGCGCCGGCGTCCAGCTGCGCTGGCCTGACGGCATGGTCACCGAAGCAATCTCCAATAACGTCACAGGATTAGGAAGTACTCAAGCATGAATCTCACAGTCGGAACGGTGGCCGAGAACTTCGGCCGGGACCTTGAAGAGAACTACGCCACGATTGCCAGGCTCATTGAAGACGCCAGAGCACAAGGCGTCCAGCTCCTTGCTCTGCCGGAGGCCGCCATCGGCGGCTACCTGTCAGCCCTGGGCAACCACGGCGACAAAAAGCTCGCCGCCGATTCGCTCCCCCCGGCGCTCTCACTGGATGGGCCGGAGGTCCGCCGTGTGATCGATATGGCCGGGGACATGGTCATCTGCATCGGCTTCTGCGAGGCAGACGGCGATACCCGCTACAACACCGCTGTTGCCCTCGACGGTTCCGGGATCCTGGGCCATTACCGCAAGGTGCACCAGCCCCTGGGCGAAAACATGTCCTACGCAGCAGGGTCGAGCTACCAGGCCTTCGATACCCCGGTGGGGCGCATCGGCCTGCAGATCTGCTACGACAAAGCCTTTCCCGAAGCCGCGCGCAGCCTGGCCATGGACGGCGCGGAAATCATTGTGAGTCTCTCGGCCTGGCCCACTTCCCGCACCGCCACGGCGGAGAACATCGACGACGACCGGTGGACCAAGCGCTACAACCTGTTCGATCAGGCCCGCGGCCTGGAAAACCAGGTGTTCTTCATAGCGTCGAACCAGGCGGGTACCTTCGGTTCCCTTCGCTATGCCGCAAACGCCAAGGTGGTTGACCCCGGCGGGAACATCATTGCCACCACCGGGCCGGTTGCGGGGCTGGCAGTAGCCACCATCGACGTCGCCGCAGCCCTGGCCACCACCAGGAAGCACATGTTCCATCTGCGCGACCGGCGCCCCGATGCCTATTCGCCCGAAATCGTCAGCGCCCGGGAAGTACTCCATGCCTGAAATGACCTTCACCGTGGAATGGCCTGACGGCTCGCTTCAGGAGTGCTACTCGCCGTCGCTGGTGATGCACGATCACCTGACAACGGGTGAATCCTATTCAGTGGCCGATTTCGTTCACCGCGTTGCCGCTGCCCTGAACGAAGCCTCCCGGCGCGTGCGCGAAAAATATGGATTTGCGTGCACATCCGCCGTAGCCCAGCGGGACGACATCCAGGACCGCGCACAATCCTTCACGTCCTCAGCCGACGATGGTCAACCGGTACCGGCGCCTGCCGGATTAGTCCACGTCCTGGCCATGGAACCGCAACTTCCAGCCGCCGGCACCCAATCGAAAGTTCCGTCTCATGAGTAACTACGAAAACACGGGCGAACATCACGACGTCGTCATCGTCGGAGCCGGCCAGGCAGGCTTGTCACTGAGCTGGCACCTGACACGGTCCGGGGTCGACCACGTCCTGCTGGAGCGTACTGGTGTTGCCTCAGACTGGAAGCAGCGGCGCTGGGACAACTTCACACTTGTAACGCCCAACTGGCAGTGTCAGCTCCCCGGCTACTCCTACTCCGGACCCGCCCCGGACGGATTCATGGGCAGGGACGACGTCTATGCCTTCGTCCGTGACTACGCGGCCTCCTTCAACGCCCCTGTACAGACCGGCGTGGAAGTTACCGAAGTCGTCAGCAAGGCCGACGGCCGCTACCGGATCAACAGCACTGCCGCGGTAATGACCGCAGGGAACGTGGTGATCGCCACCGGCGGCTACCACCGGCCGACGATGCCGGCGGTGGCGCAGAAACTCCACGCTGCCATCAATCAGCTCCATTCAGCGGACTACCGCAATGCCGGGGCATTGCCCGACGGTTCTGTACTGGTGGTCGGATCCGGTCAGTCCGGTGCCCAGATCGCTGAAGACCTGCATCTCGCGGGCCGCCAGGTCCACCTCGCAGTGGGAAGCGCACCCAGGGTGGCCAGGTTCTACCGCGGCCGTGACTGCGTCGCATGGCTGCATGACATGGGCACCTACGACGTTCCCGTTGAGAACCAGCCCGGCGGGCTGACCAAGCGCGAAAAGACCAATCACTACGTCACAGGGCGCGACGGCGGCCGGGACATAGACCTGCGACGGTTCGCCCTCGAGGGGATGAAGCTTTACGGCCGCCTCGATGAGGTTCAGGCGGATTCACTGACTTTCCGGCCAACCCTGGAAGCAGCACTCGACGGCGCTGACCTGGTAGCGGAATCCATCAAGGACATCATCGACAGGTACATTTCGCAGACAGGAATCGAGGCGCCCTTCGAGGACCGTTACGTTCCAGTCTGGAAGCCTGAAGAGGAACTAACGTCACTGGATCTCACGGCGGCCGGCATCACCACTGTGATCTGGGCCGTGGGATTCCAGTCCGACTACAGCTGGGTCAAGGTAGGGACTTTCGACGGCGGCGGTCATCCTTCGCACGTCCGCGGGGTCACGTCCGTACCCGGCCTCTACTTCCTGGGACTGCCATGGCTGCACACTTGGGGCTCCGGCCGCTTTGCCGGCATCGCGAGGGACGCCGCCTACCTGGCCGACGTTATTGTCCAACGCACCACAGCGGAAGATGCGCGGTTTCTGAACAGCGCAGCCAAGCAGCCAGTGACGGCGTAGATTGCACGCATGAGTTCAGTCAGGATCGGTGCAGCGGGGGCGCATTTCGGGCGGGATATCCAGCGCAGCATCGCCAAGGTCGAATCGATCATCAGCGATGCGCGACACCGGGGGGTCGGGCTTCTGGTTCTGCCCGACGCAACCCTCGGCGGGTACCTGGGGGATCTGAGGAATCCGGACCTGCAGTCGCTCCCGCCGTCTGTCCGCTTGGACGGAGCGGAACTGCAACAGCTCCAGTCTGCTGCCCGGGACATGGTGGTGTGCCTCGGACTGACCGAAGAGAACGACGCCAGCGGGCGCCACAACACTGCCGTTTGTATCAGCGGCGACGGGATCCTCGGGGTGCACCGTAAGGTCCATCAGCCTCTTGGCGAGTCCGAGGTGTACGTTGCCGGCCGCACTTTCGAAGCGTTTGATACTCCCATCGGCAGGATGGGCATGATGATCGACTACGACAAGACTTTCCCGGAGGCGGCCCGGTCACTGGCCCTGGACGGTGCTGTTGTCCTTGCCTGCCTCTCCGCCTGGCCCGCCAGCACCACGGACCGCGCCTCACGGTTGCCCAACGACCGGCAGTCCAGACTGTTCGACATCTACGATGCCGCGCGTGCGGCGGAAAACCAGGTAATCCTCGTGTCCTCCAACCAGACGGGGATCACAGGCGGCCTGCGGTTCCTGGGCCAGGCGAAGGTGGTCAGCCCCGGCGGGGAGGTCCTGGCCAGAACGGATTCCAAAGGGGGTCTGGCCGTCGTCGAGCTGGATATTCCTGCGGAGATCGGCCGGTCACGGCGACTGCTTCGTCACCTTGAGGAACGCGTGGTGGAGAGTTACCGAGACACCGCCTCGGCGCACTTCCATGAAATTTCAGAGGAAACGCTTCAATGAGAATTGCCTTGCTGACTTACTCGACCAAGCCCCGCGGCGGAGTGGTGCATACACTCGCGCTGGCGGAGGCGTTGGCCGACCGCGGACACGCTGTGACCCTCTGGACTCTGGGCCGCGGGGGAGACTCCGTGTTCTTCCGGCCCGTGCACCCTTCAGTTTCGGTGCGCGTCGTGCCGTTCGCGGCCAAACCTGACGAAACGGTGGGGGACAGGATCATGCGTTCCATCAGCACTCTCGGGGCGGCCTTCACGGAAGAATACGACGTCGTCCACGCTCAGGACTGCATCAGTGCAAACGCCGTTCCTTGGTGCATCCGGACCATTCATCATCTGGATCACTTCACCACGCCGGAGCTGGCGGACTGTCACGAACAGGCCATCGTCAACCCTGTTGCCCGCATATGCGTCTCCGCGGCAGTGGCGGCCGAAGTCCACTCCGGCTGGGGCTACACGCCGGCCGTTATCCCCAACGGAGTCCACGCAGAACGGTATGTGGAGGCCGCCGGCCGCTCCTCCGCCGCGGTGAACGGAAGAAAGTTCTGGCACGACCAGCACGGCAGATACCTCCTGGCCGTAGGCGGAATAGAGCCCAGAAAAGGCAGCATCGATCTGCTCGTAGCCTACGCCGGGGTTCGAAGCGCCGCGCCTGATGTGCGCCTGATCTTCGCCGGCGGGGAAACGCTGTTCGACTACCGTGACTACCGCCAAGAGTTCGACCGGCTCGCAGCAGAACTGGACATTCCCTATGCGATGCTGGGCGTGGTCGCTGACGATCAGATGCCGTCGCTGATTGCAGCGTCGTCAGCCCTGGCCTTTGTTTCCCTCAAGGAAGGGTTTGGTTTGGCTGCCATGGAAGCACTGGCTGCCGGTGTGCCCGTGATCGCCCGGGACCTGCCCGTCCTGCACGAAGTCCTCGGTGCTGCAGCACTCTACGCCGACGGGCCTGAGGCGATCACCAGAGCCCTCGTCTCGGCGCTGGCGGGGCAGGCACCCGATCCGGAAGTCGGCGTCGCGCTGGCCCGGGGCTACCGGTGGGACGCGGCTGCGGCGCAGCACGAGAACTTCTATCGCCAAGTTCTTGCCGGGCACGCAGCCGGTCCCGACGCCGACCAGCTGACGATATGACGCGCATGAGCATTGGGGAGGCGTTTTCCTGGCTTGCGGAGAAGGACTCGCACAGGATCGCGGTCCGCGACGACGTGCGCCAGTTGACCCGACTGGAGCTGGAAAGCCGGAGTAATCAACTGGCGCGGCTTTACGGCACCTTTGGGGTGACCCAGGACAGCATGGTGGCTGTCTCGCTCTGCAACGGCATCGATTTTGTCCTGACCTGCGTCGCCATCTGGAAGCTTGGCGCAACACCCATGCCGATGTCGCCACGGCTTGCCGCGGACGAGCAGGATGCGCTGCTCGCTCTGGCCAAACCGTCTTTGGCGGTGGTAGCCAGCACGCTGCCCGACAGGTCCATTTCCACGATCGGTCCGCAGGTCAGCCTGGACGGCTTCAGCGATGCTCCGCTGCCGGCGGCGGCGGCCGCGAGCTGGAAGGCCCCCACCACCAGTGGCAGTACCGGCCGCCCCAAGATAGTCCGCGCCACGGCAGGGGCCTGGATCGATCCGGAGGCAGAGGTCGCAGCCTTCATTCCGCGTGACGCCGTTCAACTCGTCGCGGGGCCGCTCTACCATTCGGCTCCCTTTACGTATGCTTTCCGGGGCCTAATGACCGGACACACCCTGATCATCCATCCCCGGTTCAACGAACGCCGTGTCTTGGCGGAAATATCGGAGAGCCGGATCACCTGGACGATGCTTGTCCCCACGATGATGAACCGCATCATGCGCCTTCCTGCCGAAATTCGGCTGACAGCTGATGTGACCAGTCTGCAGTCCATCCTGCATATCGGGGCTCCGTGCCCTCCGGAACTTAAACGCCGTTGGCTGGACTGGCTGGGACCCGATCGCATCATGGAGGTCTATGCCGGTACCGAATCCCAAGGGCTGACAGCCATCTCTGGTTCGGAATGGCAACGGCACCCTGGATCGGTCGGGCGACCCGTCGGCGGAACGAAGATGAAGATCGTGGATGCGGCAGGGAGAGAAGTCGGGCCCGGCAACGTCGGCGAAATCCTGATGACGCGCGTAGGTGGCGTGACCTATGAGTATCTCGGCGGTACCAGCAGGCGACGCGGCAGCTGGGACTCCCTGGGCGACCTGGGATACAGGGATAAAGAAGGATATCTGTATGTGCTGGACCGCATTGACGACTTGGTTATCAGCGGCGGGGTCCACATCTATCCGGCAGAGGTTGAACGGATACTGGAGCAGCATCCGGCAGTCAGGTCCGCAGCGGCGTTCGGGGTCCCTGACCCGGATCTTGGGCAGCGGGTTGAGGCCGTAGTGGACACGGCGAATGCCCGGATCCTCCCCGCGGAGATACTCGCATGGCTGAATGGGCGCTTGGACCCGCAGAAATGGCCACGCCGTGTGCGCTGCGTCAGCCGCCCCGTGCGTGACGACGCCGGGAAAGTAAGGCGCCACCGTCTGGCCCGCACGGCTAGCTCAAGGGAACAACCCCGGAAACTATGATCAGGATTCTGAGAACCTCTCGATGGCTGGGATGAATAAACGTAAGCGCGGCCGGGCCGTGGAACACACGCTTGCGACTTCACCACGTGCGCCCCTTGAGCTGCGGTTGACCGCTATCGCGCCAGCACAATTCCAGCATCATCTAGGGCGGACGGTCGGCATTTCTGGTGCGGCTTGCCAAGGAGCCATAAGCAGAGTGCTTCCGGCCACACAACGAGCGCCCGTCCACGTCGGTTTCATAAAAGCTGACACCTTGGCTACCTGGTCCTGTGTCAGCCTTCCTTGCCTTGCGCGAGCCGCCCCTCACACTAAGGAATCACCATGAACCCGAGCTCCGTCAGCGACGACCGCTTGACTAAGACCGTAGCACCCTACAACGACCCGTACTTGGACACCCTTGCTGAGATCGAACGACGGGTGCTGTGGCTCGCTACATCGATCGTCCACCACGCGAACAGGGTCCGGGCCAACCCCTCGGGCATCAAAGTCGGCGGACATCAAGCTTCCAGCGCGTCAATCGCCACAATCATGACCTCCCTCTGGTTCGGCCAGCTACGTTCTGAAGATCGCGTTTCCGTGAAACCACATGCCTCGCCTGTCCTCCACAGCATCAACTATCTCCTCGGCAGCTTGGAGGAGAAGTACCTCACGACGCTGCGGGAGTTTCAAGGGCTGCAAAGTTATCCGAGCCGTTCAAAAGACCCCGACCCCGTCGATTACTCAACCGGCTCAGTTGGGATTGGGGCCACGGCTCCGCTTTGGGGAGCGATCTCGCGGCGATACACCGAGACTGTGAGCGGTAAGGTGAGTCGAGGACGCCAGTATTCGCTCGTCGGTGATGCTGAACTCGATGAGGGCGCCATCTGGGAAGCGGTGCTCGATTCAAATGTGGCTGAACTGGGCGAAATCGTTTGGATCGTCGATCTCAATCGTCAGTCGCTCGATCGTGTTGTTCCGAATATCGCGGCAGGCAAGATAGAGCGTCTGTTTTCCGCAGCCGGCTGGCAAGTCCTCACAGTACGATTCGGGCGTCTACTCGAGAACCTCATGGCCCTACCGCGTGGGGACGCCTTGCGCAAACGTATTCTCGACATGCCAAACCTCGAATATCAGCGGCTGCTGCGCTGTTCAGCCAAAGAGCTGCGCGAGCGGCTTCCCGGAGTTGGCCCTAGCCGCGAGGCCATCGCCGAACTCATCGCCAAAATTGAAGATGCAACCTTGCTTCACGCCATCAAGAATTTGGGGGGCCACGACCTCTCTGCCCTGCGGGAAGCATACTCCAAGATCGATGACACCAGGCCAACGGTAATCATTGCCTACACAGTCAAAGGTAATGGCCTGCCAACTGAGGGACACCCGCAAAATCACTCCTCCCTCCTCACCGTCCAGCAGTACCGGGAACTTGCGGAACGCCTGGGAGAAGATGCTGATGCCCCCTGGTCCCGCTTCGACCCATCATGCCCCGCAGGGCGACTGGTAACGGCATCGGCTGAAGCGCTTCAACGTAATCATGAGCCGGACGTCCCGCCCCCGGCTGTCCCTGAAGACTTCGGGAGGACACCTGCAGGCACCGCAACCACGCAGGCCGCTCTCGGGCGAGCCCTCCTCGACCTGAGCCGGTTCGCACCCGAAGCAGCCCGTCGCGTCGTGACAGTGAGCCCCGATGTCACTTCGAGCACAAACCTCGCCGGTTGGCTAAACAAGGTCGGAGTGTGGTCGACACAAGAGCGACAAAATTGGTTCGATGACGACCCGGAAACTATCATGCATTGGCGGGAAAAACCAACTGGCCAGCACATTCAACTCGGTATCGCAGAGGCGAATCTCGTCGGTCTGATCGGCGAGCTCGGGTCGACTTGGAGTCGCTGGGGACAGCCGCTGTTCCCGATCGGCGTGCTCTACGACCCTTTCGTTGAACGTGCTCTAGAGCCCTGGTCTTATGGCATCTACGCCGGTGGGCAGTCGATCCTTGTCGGTACCCCTTCGGGCGTCACTCTCGCCCCGGAAGGCGGTGCGCATCAATCAATAAAGACACCGTCCATCGGTCTTGAACAACCGGGTTGCACAAGCTACGAGCCAGCCTTTGCGATAGACACCGAATGGACGCTTCTCACCTCTATGTCACAGCTGGGACGGGTAGACGGCAAGTCCGCGTACCTCAGGTTGTCCACTAAGCCGGTGGATCAGCAGCTCGCAAAGGTGCCGGAGGATCCGGCGGCTCGCGAGCGTCGCCGTCGACAAGTGGTGGCAGGAGGCTACATACTTCGCCCGGCTGAGAGCCCGCGCGCGACACTCGTCGCTATGGGAGCCCTCGTGCCGGATGCTCTGACCGCGGCCGACAGGCTGGCTGCTCAGGGAACTCCCGTTGACGTGGTGTGTGTGACCAGCCCAGGTCTGTTATACGAGGCGTTGCAGGGGCGCAACGGACAACGCAACGCGTCCTCGTGGATCCTGGATCAGGTTCTGCCTCGCGAACGCGCAGTCCCGATGGTGACAGTGCTCGACGGTCATCCCCACACGCTCGCGTTCCTAGCCAGCGTGCAGCAAGTGAAAAGCCGAAACCTAGGCGTAAGCAACTTCGGGCAAGCGGGAGACATCCAGGACGTGTACCGCTACCACGGAATCGACGTGGACAGCATCATACGCACGACGTTGGATCTGATTGCGCAGTAGCGGCGAAACTCCTATGGCGGCATTGCCAGTGTAGGCCCCACGCGTCCCCTGGAAGCCGGCAGGCGGAATTTTTCAAGCTGCCGAGCTGCGGGACGGGAGGTGGTCGGAAACACGCGACACAAGATTCAGGGTAGTCGCATCTAATTCCCTAATTCGAATTACAAACCGTCAGTACGAATCACGCTCGACTGCGCCTGCCATGGGAACCGGGGCTTAAAAACGCGCCGCAAGGCGGTAATTTACGGGTCTGGCAAACGACAGACCTTGACACCGAATACAGAAGTGACGAAACTTACATTCGTAGGGCCGAAGCTCGTTTCGGGTTTTCGGTCGGGCGAGCACCGCGAACGACGAAGTTCATCCCAAGGAGAAAAAGCATGGACGAGACTAAACCGACACTCTTGGTACTGGACG
>NZ_PJIL01000032.1 GCF_002929335.1 Arthrobacter sp. Y81 | reverse complement strand
TCACCGCAGGTCTCCCCCGCGGTCACCGCGGCGCCAACCTCGGGCAGGTCCACGTACACAATGTCGCCCAGGGCATCGGTGGCAACGGCGGAGATGCCGATGGACACAAGGTTCCCGGCCTCGCGCGCAACCCACTCGTGTTCGTCGGAGTACTGCAGTTCAAGGGCAACTTTTGCCATGTTTTTTCCTTACGTTCGAAATCTGTTGGTTCCGTACAGCGACAGGAAACCGAATTCCTCCGCGTGCTCGCTCGCGAAGGCGCCCGCAGAGCGGACGCGACGCTCCCTTAGACGCACGCTTCCGGAATCCACTTCCCCGCCGCCTAATGCCAGTGCTTTCTCCGAAAAGAAACCTGGCCGTTCAAATCAATAGGTCCTAGCCCCAGGTTGGCTGCAAGGGTTTCGGCAAGCTCAACCCCCAATGATCGAGCTTGTCGAGGTACCAGAAAGCCCACCTGCGGCAGGCGGTCCATCCCCCAGCACCGTTGGCTTGCGAAGGGGCATCCCAACGTGGCTGCAGCGGGAGGTGGGTTGACCTAGAGGGGCCGGCCGGGCTGGGTTTTCGAAAGCGTGCGTCTAAGCGAGGAACGAGCGAGCACGCGTGAAAACCCAGACGGACGGCCCCGGAGCCAGCCACGGCCCGGGCCGGGCCGGAGCAGGGACTACTTTTGGCGCTTGCAGAAAGGCAAGGCGACGACTTCGAATGGCTCCGCCTTGCCCCGGAGGTCGATGTCCAGGGCGGTGCCGGGCTCGGTGAACTCGACATCGACGTAGGCCATCGCCACCGGGTAGCCGAGGCTCGGGCTGGGCTGGCCGGAGGTCACCTCGCCTACGACGTTGCCGTCCTTGAGGACCGGGTAGTGGCCCCGGCCGGCACGGCGTCCGAGGCCCTTGAGGCCCACAAGCTTGCGGCCGCTGGTTGATCCGGCGCCGGCTTCCTTCTTGGCTGCCAGTGCCGCCTTGCCCACGAAGTCGCCTTCCTTGGAAAGCGCGACGACGGGTCCCAGGCCGGCGGCGAACGGGTCGCCGTCAATGGAGAGTTCGTTGCCGTACAGCGGCATGCCGGCTTCCAGCCGGAGCGAATCGCGGGAGGCCAGGCCAGCAGGCGTCAGCTCCCCTTCGTCCGCGATGGCGACGATGGCCTGCCAGAGGGCGGCGGCGTCGTCGTTCTCCACGAAGATCTCGAAACCGTCCTCGCCGGTGTAACCGGTGCGGGCCAGCAGGAGGTCGGTGCTGCGGCCGGCCACCATAAAGGGAACCTCGACGGCGGCGTAGTACTTCAGACCGGTGACCAGCTCGTGCTGCGCCGCGGGAACCAGGCGGAGCAGGATGCCTTCTGCCTTGGGACCCTGGACGGCGATCAGCGAAGTGGCGGCCGAAACGTCGTCGACTACAACGTCGAAGCCTGCAGCCCGCTCAGCCAAGGCATCGGCCACCACCTTGGCGTTGCCGGCGTTCGGCACCACGAGGAACCTGTCAGTGCTGTCTTGTCCGGCCTCCGCCGGAGCGGGCCGACGGTAGGTGATGAGGTCGTCAATGATGCCGCCGTCCTCGTTGCAGATCAGCGAGTACTTGGCCTTGCCGACGGCCATCGCCGAAATCTTGCCCACAAGGGCATAGTCGAGGAAGGCCGCGGCGTCGGGGCCGGTCACCCAGACTTCGCCCATGTGGGAGAGGTCGAAAATGCCCGCAGACTTGCGGACGGCGTGGTGCTCTGCCAGTTCGGAGCTGTACTTGAGGGGCATCTGCCATCCGCCGAAGTCGGTGAAGGAAGCGCCGAGCTTCTTGTGCTCTTCGTGGAGTGCTGTGTAGTTCTCAGACATAGGAGGCTTCCTTAGTTTTCGAAGTCTTCGATGGGAGGGCAGGAGCAGATCAGGTTGCGGTCACCCAGGGCGCCGTCGATCCGGCCGACGGGCGGGAAGTACTTGTCCTGTTTCAGGGAGTGCACCGGGAACACCGCCTGCTCGCGCGGGTAGCCGCGGTTCCAGTCCGTGCTGATCGCGGCGGCGGCCGTGTGCGGCGCGTTGCGCAGCGGGCTGTCCGCGAGCGTGAAGTCACCGTGTGCCACCTGATCGATTTCCGCGCGGATCGAGATCATGGCGGTGATGAACCGGTCGATCTCGCCGAGGTCCTCGGACTCGGTAGGCTCCACCATCAGGGTGCCGGCCACGGGGAAGGCCAGGGTAGGCGCGTGGAAGCCGTAGTCGATCAGCCGCTTGGCCACGTCCTCGGCTGTGACGCCGGTCTTGGCCGTCAGCTCCCGCAGGTCCAGGATGCACTCGTGCGCCACAAGGCCGCCCTCACCGGTGTACAGGACCGGGAAGAAATCATTGAGGCGGGCTGCAATGTAGTTGGCAGCGAGCAGCGCGGACTTGGTGGCATCGGTGAGGCCACGGCCGCCCATCAGCTTCACGTAGGCCCAGGAAATCGGCAGTACGCCCGCGGAACCGTACTTGGAGGCGGAGATGGGGGTGCCGTCCGCGCCGTTGGCCGGATCAGCCGCGTTGCCCGGCATGAACGGAGCCAGGTGCGCCTTGGCCGCGACCGGGCCGACGCCCGGGCCGCCGCCGCCGTGCGGGATGCAGAAGGTCTTGTGCAGGTTCAGGTGCGACACGTCGCCGCCGAACTTACCCGGCTGGGCCAGGCCCACCAGGGCATTGAGGTTGGCGCCGTCAATGTACACCTGGCCGCCGGCTGCGTGGATGGCGTCGCAGACTTCCCGGACGTCGGCGTCGTACACGCCGTGGGTGGACGGGTAGGTGATCATGATCGCGGACAGGGCGTCCTTGTGCAGCTCGATCTTGGCGTTCAGGTCGGCATGGTCGATGGTACCGTCGGCCGCCGTGGCCACCACAACCACCTTCATGCCGGCCAGGACGGCCGAGGCCGCGTTGGTGCCGTGGGCAGACGCCGGGATCAGGCAGACGTTGCGCTGGTCGTCGCCGCGGGACAGGTGGTAGCCGCGGATGGCCAGCAGGCCGGCCAGCTCGCCCTGGGATCCGGCGTTGGGCTGGATGGACACCTGGTCGTAGCCGGTGATTTCGGTCAGCTGGGCCTCGAGGTCGGCGATGAGTTCACGCCAGCCCTCCGTCTGGGAGTCCGGGGCGAACGGGTGGATGGACGCGAACTCCGGCCAGGAGATGGCCTCCATCTCGGCCGTGGCGTTCAGCTTCATGGTGCACGAGCCCAGCGGGATCATGGTCCGGTCCAGCGCGAGGTCACGGTCCGAGAGTTTCCGGACATACCGCAGGAGCTGCGTTTCGGAGCGGTGCGTGTGGAAGACGGGGTGCTGCAGGTACTCGGAGGAGCGTTCGACGGCGGCGTCCAGGCCGAAGCCGGCGGCCGCGTCAGAGCCAGCGTCTGCGAGAGACGCGCCGAAGGCGGCCAGCACGTCGGCCACGACGGCTTCGGTGGTTGCCTCATCGGTTGAGATGCCGACGGTGTCGGCGTCGATTCCGCGCAGGTTGATGCCCTTGGCTTCGGCGGCAGCGAGGATGTCCGTTGCCTTGCCCGGGACGGAAACGGTGACGGTGTCGAAGAAGCTGGTGTGCTGGACGGCCAGGCCGGCGGCCTTCAGGGAAGCGGCGAGGGTCCTGGCGTGGCCGTGGGCGGTCTCCGCGATCGCCTTCAGGCCTTCCGGGCCGTGGTAGACGGCGTACATGGACGCGACGATGGCCAGCAGGGCCTGCGCGGTGCAGATGTTGGACGTGGCCTTCTCGCGGCGGATGTGCTGCTCGCGGGTCTGCAGGGCAAGCCGGTAGGCCGGGAGTCCGGTGGAGTCCTTGGAGACGCCCACCAGGCGGCCCGGCATGGAGCGCTCGAGGCCCTTCTGGACAGCCATGTAAGCGGCGTGGGGGCCGCCATAGAACAGCGGAACACCGAAGCGCTGGGCGGACCCGACGGCGATGTCAGCGCCCTGCTCACCGGGAGGCGTGATGAGGGTCAGGGCCAGGAGATCGGCGGCTACGGTCACCAGCGCGCCGCGCTCCTTCGCGGCAGCGATGACCTCGGAGTGGTCGAACACACGGCCGGAGACGCCGGGCTGCTGCAGGACAACGCCGTTGATGACGCCGTCGGGCAGTCCCGTGGACAGGTCGGCAACCTCAACTTCGAAGCCGAGCGCTTCCGCGCGGCCCTTGACGATCGCGATTGTCTGCGGGAGGCAGTCGGCATCCAGGACGGTCTTGCCGTCGTGGGCTTCCTTGTTCTTGTTGGCGCGGCGCATCATCAGCACGGCCTCTGCCACGGCGGTGGCTTCATCGAGCAGCGAGGCGTTGGCGATGGGCAGGCCCACGAGGTCCTGCACCATGGTCTGGAAGTTCAGGAGGGCTTCGAGCCGGCCCTGGGAGATCTCGGGCTGGTAGGGAGTGTACGCCGTGTACCAGGCCGGCGCTTCGAGGATGTTGCGGCGGATCACCGGCGGGGTGACCGTGTCGTAGTAGCCCTGGCCGATCATCTGCACGGCAGTCTTGTTCTTGGCGGCAAGCTTGCGCAGCTCGGTCAGGGTTTCCACCTCGCTGAGGGCCGCAGTGAGCTCCAGCGGCGAATCCTGCCGGATATCCTTCGGAACGGCCGTGTCCACCAGCGAGTCAAC
Source organism: Arthrobacter sp. Y81 (assembly GCF_002929335.1). Lineage (GTDB taxonomy): Bacteria > Actinomycetota > Actinomycetes > Actinomycetales > Micrococcaceae > Arthrobacter. The sequence goes on along the minus strand of NZ_PJIL01000032.1, from coordinate 21,778 downwards.
GGTGTCGTAGCCGACAGCCTTGAGCATCGCGTCGACGTCGGCTTCGCGGCGCGCGCCAATATGGCGGTCAACGAAGGAAGTGGAGGCTGAATTGACAGTCACAAGGAACTCCATAACTAAGGCGGCGCAGGGTACGCCACATCGATTCGGGTTCCTCCCCTCTCTGTATTGGACCTGAGAGTTTCCGCGGAGCCGTGCTTTCGCATGGGTCCGCTTGCACCGTCGGTGAGCACAGCATGTCAGGGTTCCGCGTCCTCAACAGGGTTGGGACGCGGGACGGACAGCCTGCTGCTTTCCAGAGTTGCCTTGCCGCGGCGGTACATGGGCCTGAGAGATTCCTGGGGAGGATTTGCTCCTACGGCGCCTGCTTGTACCTACTTGCAGAACTCTCCCGCCGCAGATCAAAGGCATATTTAGTTTGCGGTGACAACAGTCACAGCGTCCATTGTCCTACGCCGGAGACGCGTCTGCAAACTCCGGGGGCCACGCCGGCGCCGCGTTACGCACCTCCGGAGCGGCGGGTGTGAACGGCGGGTACGGCAGCCGCGCGGCGCTCAGCCGCGGAGGCGTTCGACGGCGGCCAGGAGGCTGTCGACGTCGCCGCTCATTTCGGGCGGGGAGGCGCCGGGACCGCTGGCGAGCATGGCATTGAAATACAGTCCATCGCCCATGTAGAGCACGGCCTTGGCCATCGCCGGGCCGACGTCGCCGGCCAGCAGCCCCAGCCAGGCGCCCTGGACGGCAGCGAATCGGTGCAGCGTTTCCTCGTGCGCCACTTCGGCCAGCCTAGTGGCGGCCACAAAGACCCGGTCCAGCGGAGTGTCGGCCCAGAGGGAGGCTTTGATGAAGTGCACCGCCGCCCCTTCAGGAGCGTTGGCCATGATTTGAACGTCCTCCGCGACCAGCCGATCCATGCGCTCCAGGAGCGCCGAGATCATGGCCTCCTTGTTCGGGAAGTGGTACAGGAGTCCGCCCTTGGAAACGCCGGCCCGCCTCGCCACGGCATCCAGGGTGGCGGCACGTTCGCCCACTTCAATCAGGAGGGATTCAAAGGCGTCCAGCACGGCCTCGCGTGCAACAGGTTTTCTGGCCATGGTTCCTATCATGCCCGGTGGCCCGGGCTCATTTCTTAACTATACCGTCCAGACGGTATAGTTATTGCATGGGAACCTTCTCCTCACCTTCAATGCCGGCCACGCAGGACCTCGCCGCCGGCGCTTCCGTCCGCGCCGCACACGAGCCTGCTGGCCGGCAGCTTGGCGCCCCGAAGCCGGGACGCGAATGGCTGGCCCTTGGGCTGCTGATGTTTCCGGTGTTGCTGGTCGCCGTCGATAACACCGCCCTGACGTTCGCGCTGCCCGCGATCGCCCGCAGCCTGGAACCCAGCGGCGTTCAACTGCTCTGGATCGTGGACGCCTATCCCCTGGTCCTCGCCGGGCTCCTCGTGGCCATGGGGAGTCTTGGCGACCGGATCGGCCGCCGCCGGCTCCTCCTGATCGGCAGCACGGGCTTCGCCGCGGTGTCGGCAGCCACCGCTTTCGCCCCCAGCGCGGAATGGCTCATCGCCGGACGCGCGGCACTGGGCTTTTTCGGCGCGATGCTGATGCCGTCCACCCTGTCCCTGATCCGCAACATTTTCCCGGACCCCAACCGGCGGCGGCTTGCCATTGCCATCTGGGCGGCAGGATTCTCGGGTGGTGCCGCACTGGGCCCGATCTTCGGCGGCTGGCTCGTGGAGCAGTACTGGTGGGGCGCCATCCTCCTGGTGGCAGTGCCCATCATGCTGCCCATCCTGGCCTTCGGCCCTGTTTTCATTCCCGAGTCCAGGGACCCCCGGCCCGGCACGGCGGACATCGCCAGCATCGCCCTGTCCCTGCTGACGATGGTTCCCGTGGTCTACGGCATCAAGTCGCTGGCCACGGAGGGATTCGGGGTCGCACCCGCCGCGATCATCGCCTTCGGGCTATTGATGGGCTATGTCTTCGTCCGGCGCCAACAAAGGCTCCGGAGCCCGCTGCTGGACGTGAGTCTCTTCGGGAACAGGATTTTCAGCACGGCCATCACGGCCAACGTCCTGGCGCTGTTTTCGTTCAACGGCTTCATTCTTTTCCTCGCCCAGCACCTCCAGCTGCTGGAAGGCCAGCGCCCGACGGAATCCGGAATAGCCATGATCCCGGCCCTGATTGCCACCGTGGCCGCCGGATTGCTCGTGGTGCCGCTGGTGCGGAAGGTACGGCCCGGCTTCGTGGTCGCCGGGGGCCTGTCGCTCAGCGCGGCAGGCTACTTCGTGGTGGCCTTTGGGGATCATTCAGGCGGCCCGGCTCTCCTGCTGGGCGCTCTCCTGATCCTTGCCCTGGGCGTGGGCGCGGCGGAAACCATCTCCAACGACCTGATCCTGGGGGCCGTCCCGCCGGAAAAGTCGGGCGCGGCAGCCGCCATATCGGAAACAGGCTATGAGATTGGCTCACTGCTTGGAACAGCCATCCTTGGCTCGATCCTCACGGCGTCCTATCAGCGGAACCTGGTTCTGCCGGAGGGCATCAGCATGTCGGGGACCGGCAGCGCTGCCCACGACGTCGCCCAGGCCCGCGAAACGCTGACGGGGGCAGTCGAGCTGGCCCACTCGCTGCCGGCCCCGCTGGCGGACGCCCTGACATCCGCCGCCCGGGTGGCGTTTGATTCAGGCGTCCACGTGACGGCGTCCATTGCGCTGGGGCTGATGGCAGGGGCGGCGGTCCTGGTCGCCGTCGTACTCCGCGGAGTACCCAAGGCGAAGTAACGCGCAGTCAGCCCTAGTCGATAAAGGCCAGCCCGGCAAAAGGGAAGCCCGGCGCCGGATGATCCGGTGCCGGGCTTCCCTGGCGGCTGCGAGCGAATAAGGGCGTCGCAACCCATTTTCCTGCGGCGTTATCGTGCCGTCGGGGTTACTTGCTGTCGGGAGTGGTCACACTGGCCGAAGCCTTCATGTTCTCCGCGCCCACCATCCAGGCGTACTGCTCGAGCTTGGCAATGAACTCGTGAAGCAGGTCCGCGGTGGTGGGATCTTCCTCATCAACCTCGTCGTGGACCTTGCGCATGGTGCCCACAGCGGCCTCAAGTGCGGCCACGATGCGGTCAACGGCGTCCTTGGTGCTGATCAGGCCCTGCGGGAACTGGGCGAGGCTGGTGGTTTCCGCCACGGTGGCACTGCGGCCGTCCGGCAGGGCATGGAGCGCGCGCATGCGCTCGGCCATGTCATCGGCAAAGTTCCGTGCGGCGTCGATGATTTCATCCAGCTGCAGGTGGAGGTCGCGGAAGTTCGTTCCCACGATGTTCCAGTGCGCCTGCTTGCCCTGGATGTGCAGTTCAATCAGGTCCGCGAGCACAGCCTGCAGATTATTGGTCAGCGTCGGTGATGCCTTCATTGATCCTCCTGGTGTCAGCGGTTTCTCGGGTAATTCGAAACTATCCCAGCCGCCACAGCGGCGCCACCGATTCTCGCGCCGGGCTTAACAAAATGATGTTTGTTCATTTTTTCCTTGCCATGCGGCGGCATGGCGTGGATACTAAATGAACGTCATTCATTTAGTGACCGCCGTCTCACTGGAGTATTCACCATGATTGAAATCACCTGCCTTACCCCGCCTGTTTCCCTCGCGCGGACCCAGCCCTCGGCACGTCCTGCGCTGAGGATCGGAGTGGTTCAGCACCGTTGGCACGCCGACGCCGCGGAACTCCGCGCAGAACTGGACGAGGGCATCGGACGCGCAGCCCGGCTGGGGGCCACCGTTGTCTTCCTGCCGGAACTCACGCTCTCCCGTTACCCGGCGGACACCCTCCCCGAAAACGACACGTCACGCCCCTGGGCCGCGCGCCCCCGCCCGTCGGACCTCGCCGAGGAGCTGCTGACCGGCCCCACGTTCCGTTTCGCCGCCGAGGCCGCCCGCCGGCACGGCATCTGCATCCACGCTTCCCTGTACCAGCGTGCGGAGAATCCGGACGGCTCGGACGACGGCCTGGGACTGAACACGTCCATCCTGGTGTCCCCCGAGGGTGAACTGCTGGCCCGGACCCACAAACTTCACATCCCGGTGACCGCCGGCTACTACGAGGACAAGTTCTTCCGCCAGGGCCCGGCCGTAGAGGACGCCTACGAGGTCCACTCCCCTGCCGAACTGGGCGGCGCCCGGCTGGGCATGCCCACCTGCTGGGACGAATGGTTCCCGGAACTCGCGCGCCTGTACTCCCTGGGCGGGGCCGAGATCCTGGTCTACCCCACGGCCATCGGCTCGGAGCCGGACCATCCGGACTTTGACACCCAGCCCCTCTGGCAGCAGGTGATCGTCGGCAACGGCATCGCCAACGGCCTGTTCATGGTGGCGCCGAACCGCTGGGGAAGCGAGGGGACGCTGAACTTCTACGGCTCCTCCTTCATCTCGGACCCCTACGGCCGGATCCTGGCGCAGGCTCCCCGCGACAAATCCGCCGTCCTCGTCGCCGACCTGGACCTGGACCAGCGCAAGGACTGGCTCACGCTGTTCCCGTTCCTTGCTACCCGGCGCCCCGACACCTACGGCCGGCTCACGGCATCGGTCCGTCCCGGCGAGCCGCTCGGCGGCGAAGCACCGGTGGCCGCGCCGGCTGAAACAGAGGTGACTGCATGAGCCGCTGGCGCATGCCCGCCGAGACGGCGCCGCAGGAGCGCATCTGGATGGCGTTCCCCACCGGTGGGTACACCCTCGGTGACACGGAAGCAGAAGCCCACGCAGCGCGATCCGTCTGGGCCGCCGTCGCCAATGCCGCCGTCGAATTTGAGCCGGTCACCGTAGTGGTGACCCCCGACGACGTCGACACCGCCGCACGCTACCTGGATCCGGCCGTTGAAGTTCTCACTGCGGACCTCAACGACGCCTGGATGCGGGACATCGGCCCGACGTTCGTGCTGGACGAAGCAGGGCGCCTCGGTGCGGTCGACTGGGTCTTCAACGGCTGGGGCGGACAGGACTGGGCCCGCTGGGACAAGGACTCGCTGATCGGTGCGGAGGTCGCCGGCCGGTCCGGAGCCTGCCACCTTTCCTCGGCCCTGGTCAACGAGGGCGGCGGCATCCACGTGGACGGCGAGGGCACCGTGCTGGTCACCGAAACCGTGCAGCTGGACCCGGGCCGCAACCCCGGACGGTCCAAGGCGGATGTGGAGGCCGAGCTCGCCCGGACCCTCGGCGCCACGCACGTAATCTGGCTGCCCCGCGGCCTGACCAGGGACTCGGAGCGGTTCGGAACCCGGGGCCATGTGGACATCGTGGCCGCCATCCCCTCCCCGGGCACGCTGCTGGTCCATTCCCAGCAGGACCCCGGGCATCCCGATTACGAGGTCAGCCGCGAGATCATCAGTTTCCTGTCCACGACGCGGGACGCGGCAGGCCGGGAGTGGAACATCATCGAAGTCCCCGCACCCGCTGCGCTTACGGACGGCGAGGGATTCGTGGACTACAGCTACATCAACCACCTGGTGGTCAACGGCGGGGTCATCGCCTGCACCTTCTCGGACCCCAACGACGAAAAGGCCCTTCGGATCCTTGCCGACGCCTACCCTGGGCGCCGGATCGTGGGCATCGACGCCCGCGAGCTGTTCGCGCGGGGCGGCGGCATCCACTGCATTACCCAGCAGCAGCCTGCTGCTTCCTAGAACCGTGCTGATTCCCAGAAAGGGACGGACATGACCCAAACCATCCGCAACAGCTCCGAGGCCGGCACAGCCGGCGCCGGGGCAGCCGTCGCCGATGCTCCCGGCACGCCGCACGGCATCACCGGAAAGGGACTCAAGGGCGGGCAGCTGGGCCTCCTCGCCGTCGTCGTCCTTGGCATTTCAACGATTGCCCCGGCCTACACGCTGACCAGCGCCCTCGGGCCCACGGTGAACGAGGCCGGGCTGCAGTTGCCTGTCATCTTCCTCATCGGCTTCATTCCCATGATCTTGGTGTCCCTGGCCTACCGGGAGCTCAACGCTGACTCGCCGGACAGCGGCACCACGTTCACCTGGGTCACCAAGGCCTTCGGCCCGTGGGTGGGCTGGATGGGAGGCTGGGGACTCCTCGCCGCGAACATCATCGTGCTGTCCAACCTGGCCGCCGTGGCGGTGGACTTCTTCTACCTGTTCCTCGCCCAGCTCACGGGGACGCCGGAACTGGCGGACCTCGCCGCCAACAAGCCCCTCAACGTGGCCACGTGCTTTGTCTTCGTGGCGCTTGCCGTCTGGGTGAGCTACCGCGGGCTGCACACCACCAAGATCGTGCAGTACGGCCTGGTGGGCTTCCAGCTGCTGGTGCTCGGACTGTTCGTCGCCATGGCGTTCGCCAACTGGTCTTCCTCGGAAACCTCCATCCCGTTCAGCTGGGAATGGTTTGACGTCACCAAGATCGAAACTTTCGGGCAGATTGCCGCCGGGATTTCGCTGTCCATCTTCGTGTACTGGGGCTGGGACGTCTGCCTCACCGTGAACGAGGAAACGGCCAACGGCAAGAAGACCGCAGGCATTGCCGGCACCCTCACCGCCGTCGTGGTCCTGGGCATCTACCTGCTGGTGACCATCGCAACCATGATGTTCGCCGGGGTGGGCACCGAGGGCGTCGGCCTGAACAACGAGGAGAACCACGCCAACATCTTCACGGCGTTGGCCTCCCCCATCATGGGCCCCTTCGCCATCCTGATGTCCCTGGCCGTCCTTTCCAGCTCGGCGGCTTCGCTGCAGTCCACGTTCACCTCTCCGTCCCGCAGCCTCCTGGCCATGGCCCACTACGGCGCCCTGCCCAAGCCCTTCAGCCACCTGAGCAAGAAGTTTGCGACGCCTGGCTTCGCCACCGTCGCGGCGGGAGTCCTCTCGGCGGGGTTCTACGCGGTCATGCACGTGGTCAGCGAAAACGTCCTCAACGACACCATCCTCGCCCTCGGGCTAATGATCTGCTTCTACTACGGGCTGACGGCGTTCGCGTGCGTCTGGTACTTCCGTGAGAGCGTGTTCAGCAGCTTCCGCCACTTCATGCTGCGGCTGCTCTGCCCGCTGCTGGGCGGACTGGGCCTCCTGGTGGTATTCCTGCAGACGGCGGCGGACAGCTGGGCGCCGGAGTTCGGCAGCGGGTCCGAGATCTTCGGCGTGGGACTGGTGTTCGTCCTAGGCGTCGGCATCCTCGCCCTCGGCGCCGTGTTCATGCTCATCATGGCAAGGCTGCAGCCCGGGTTCTTCCGCGGCGAAACCATCCGCAAGGACACCCCGGCCCTGGTGGTGCCCGAGTAAGGGATCCCCGCAACCACCGCGTTGAGGACCCACACGGCTGCAGGCCCCGCCCCGGAAGATCCGGAGCGGGGCCTGCAGTGCGTTTGGCTAGTGCAGGTCACCAGTAGTGTGCAACGTCAACCACCAGGCGTGATCCCGCCCCCGGCCCGTCCAGGGTGAATACCCTGAAGGGAAGGCGTCCACGGACACCAAGGCCGATGGTCGAGTAACCTTCGAAACTCCCCGCCCAGGCCACTTGGCGGAAGGTCTGGTAGCCGCCAACGTTGGTCAGTTCATTCTTGTCGGCCGGGTTGTACGTGGAGTTGCCGCCGTCGTCATAAGCCGCCGCAGTGGCGGTGATCTGGAGGAATGCCCGCCCGCGCAGGGGAACCGGGAACCCGGAACCGTCCTGCACGACTGTGGGAACATACCGTGCGGTATAGCCTTCCACGGGCCCGTTAAGGTCAACCACCAGGCGGTCGAAGCAGTAGTGCTGCCCCGTCCGGACATCGGTGACCTTTCCGGTGCTCATGGCCGCCTCGGATTTCTCCAACGATCCCCACACCAGCCCGCAGTAGGAGGCGGATGCCGGCGCCGGTGCCACAAGGCCGAGTCCGGCTGCCATCAGGATTGCCGCCAGCCATACTTGAAATTTCTTCATTTGAGCCACCCTCGGAAGTGATGAGATACCTCAAGCGTAGGAGTCCGTACAGGCAAAAACGAGGGTCGAAATCCGTTCGGCACCCAACTGTTAGCCAGCCCTGGCGCAGGTTACGGGACGATGATTGCGGCAGCCGTTTTCGCACTGTTCGAAAGCCGTTTGGGCAGGTTTTGGGCGTGGTTCCGTGATGTCGGATAACGACGCCGGCGGGGGCGTTAGCTTCTGCGGATGAAGCGAGGCGCCGGCCGCCCTTTTCGGGCTGCCGGCGCCTCGTTATGCCTTGCTGTGAAGTTGTGGCGCGCGTCGGAAAGTTGCCTAGCCTTCGCAGTCGCGGCAGTACTTCATACCGTTCTTTTCGCGTGCAACCTGGGACCGGTGACGGACCAGGAAGCAGGAGGAGCAGGTGAATTCATCGGACTGCTCGGGAACAACGGTGACCGTGAGTTCTTCGCCGGAAAGATCCGCACCGGGAAGGTCAATACCCTCGGCCGTATCGTTCTCGTCAACATCGATCACGGCGGTCTGGGCTCCGCCGCTGCGGGACGCCTGAAGGGCCTCCAGCGATTCAGCGGGAGACTCTTCTTCTGTCTTGCGTGGGGCGTCGTAATCGGTAGCCATAGCGTGGTTCACTTTCGTTGCTGCGCAGCGCCATTTCAGGCACCTCAGTGAAGCAGTTTAGGTCATTATGCCGGTAGTTGAGGCAAAGTGTGCCCAACCCGACAGATTACGTCGCCACGCAGTGCTACCAGCGGCCGTGGCCAGCAGTTCGGCGGCTATCCCTCGCCTGCTGCACCGGCCGTTTGGCCGTGTGCCCTCGCGGCATGATCGGCTGCGATGGACACCCCGCTGAGTGCCGGGAGCCAGCCCCACCTGGTCACATCGGCGATGGCCGCATTGCCCTGTTCCCAGGCGCTGGGGTCCGGACCGGGCGCTGCGGCCGGCATGGGCCGGGCCTCGAACCATGAGGCTATTCGGGCGGGCAGGCGTGTTGTCATACGCCCAAGGTAGGCGGGCCATGTTGTGGGCACGTTTCGCCGCAGTCTCCGCGGCGTTACATCTGTTGGCCGGGACTCTGGCGGCCCGTGATCGGCGGTTTTAGCCTTGAGGGACAACACATCCGAGATCCCGGAGGTATGACATGGCCACGAAGCTCAACAAGAAGGCCTTGGACCACGCCCGCAGCCTCGTGAAGGACGGGAAAGTTGTCCGCGACACCCGGGACGACTGGAGCGAGCATGCACCGTCGGCCGGCCAGGAAAATGCCTTCATCGAAAAGCACGGCTTCTCAGAGTTCTCCAAGTGGCATCTGGGCCTCGACCCGGACGAGTCGGAAGGCACCAAGGGCAGCGTCAGTTTTCCTTTTGGCGATTTCAAGAAGGTCCACCGTTGCGCCGTGATTTCCCTGGAAAGCCGGGCGGCGCAATATGACCATGATGAAATCGCCAAGGCTGCCAAGGACCTGCTCGGGAGGATAGACGCCGACTCGTAGGAGGAGGCAGGGGTGACACCTGACTAAGCCGCCAGGCATGAAAAAACCCCTCCATTCCAGGCGGACTTGCCGGAAAGGAGGGGTTTTGCAGAGCCCCCTGTCGGATTCGAACCGACGACCCCCGCTTTACAAGAGCGGTGCTCTGGCCAACTGAGCTAAGGAGGCGTGCCCTGTTTCTGCCTGACGGAACAGGCGCACCGGGCGGTGCTAGATAAGGTTAGCCCAAGGACGCCCCCGCGGTAAAAACGGCAGCGGCCCGGTTCCGGATACGTCCGGAACCGGGCCGCTGAACTGCTGCACGGGCGCGGCTTGCTGCTAGCCCTTGGCGTCGATGGCGGCCTGGATGAACGGGATCAGGTCGGTGTTGGCGGAGTCGCCCTTGCCCCACTGCTTGCCGTCCACGAAGGCGGTCGGAGTACCGCTCACGCCGATGGCCGCAGCTTCCTGCGTGGCCACCTTTACGTACGGCCGGTATTTCTTCTCTTCCACACAGGAATCGATGCTCTTGGCACCCACGTCGGTGGCCATCTTCTTCAACTCGTCATCGGACAGGCCCGCGCTGCCTTCGGCCGGCTGCTTGTCGAACAGCATGTTCAGGAAGTCGGAGTACTTTTCCGGCGATTCGTTGACCACGCAGGCTGCGGCGTTGGCCGCGCGGGAGGAGTAGTTGGTGGTGGACTGCTGGTCCAGGAAGCCGAGCGGCCTGTACTCCACGGAGATCTTGCCTTCGTTGCGGAGGCTGGTCAGCTGCTCGTTGTAAGTGGTTTCGAACCGCTTGCAGACGGGGCAGATGAAGTCGATGTAGACGACCACCTTCACGGGCTTCCCCGCTTCGGCCTCGGCGCCGGGAGCCGTCACCTCGGCGGGCGGCGTTTCCGGCTTGGCCGGAACGTCCTTCACGTTGACCGTCGCCGGGTCGGACTTCACAACCTCGGAGTTGGCCAGCAGCGTCACACCACCGTGGATGTTGCCGTTGGCCGGCGTGGGACCTTCGTCCGCGACCGGAGCGTTGTTCCTGATGTTGGAACTGACCACCAGGGCAACGATGGCGAGGATGGCCACGACGGCCACCACGATGCCCCAGCCGATGAGGAGCTTGTTGCGCTTGTCCTTCTTCAGCTGCGCCTCACGGATCTCACGGGCTTTCTCGCGGGCCTCGGCAGTGCGTTCTGCTTTGGACTTGCGGGGTTCGTTTGCGGCGCTCATCAGTTCCTCGTGTCGATCGGCCAGGTGCGGACCACTAAGTGGCAACTTTTTCAGTTTAGGGGAGAAACCTGAGAGCTTGCGCTTTCAAGTTTCCGTCAGCCTGCCCAACGGATGAATAGCAGGGAAGATTCCGTCCGGCTAGGGTTGACGTTGAGCTATTAGCAACCCCAGGGGGCACCAATGCACACTACGCACCGTGAAAAACCCGAAGCAAACGCTGACGGGAAGCCCGCTCCGGGCGACAGCCAGGCGGAAGCCACGCTGTACGACTTTATGGTGGTGTCCAACCGGCTGCCGGTTGACCGCTGCGCACCGGAGGACAGCGGGTGCGAGGACGGCTGGCGCAGGTCACCGGGCGGCCTGGTCACCGCGCTGGCTCCGATGATGACCAAGACCGACGGCGCCTGGGTGGGCTGGCACGGCGCCCCGGATGAAACCGTCGAGCCCTTCAGCCACGGCGGCATGGACCTGGTCCCGGTGCAGCTGAGCAACGACGACGTCGTGCTGTTCTACGAGGGCTTCTCCAACGCCACCCTCTGGCCGCTGTACCACGATGTGATCGCGCCGCCGGAATTCCACCGCACGTGGTGGGACTCCTACCGGAAGGTCAACCGGCGGTTCGCCGACGCCGTCGTACGGCACGCCGATCACGGAGCCACCGTCTGGGTCCAGGACTACCAGCTGCAGCTCGTTCCAAAGATGCTCCGCGAAGCACGCCCGGACCTGAAGATCGGGTTCTTCAACCACATCCCGTTCCCCCCGCCGGAAATCTTCGCCCAGCTCCCCTGGCGCAAAGCCATTATTGACGGCCTCCTGGGCGCGGACCTGGTGGGCTTCCAGCGCAGCAGCGATGCCGGCAACTTCATGCGGTCCGCCCGGCGCTTCCTGGGTGCGAGCGTCAAGCAGCAGCAGGTGCACGTCAAGGGCCCGGACGGCAGAACCACCCACATCGCCCGTGCGCAGGCCTTTCCCATCTCCATCGACGTCAAGCAGATCAGCGAACTGGCCCGCAATCCCGAGATCATCGAGCGCGCCCACCAGATCCGCCGGGACCTTGGCAACCCCAAGACCATCCTCCTCGGCGTCGACCGCCTCGATTACACCAAGGGCATCCGTCACCGGCTCAAGGCCTATGAGGAGCTGCTGGCCGACGGCAAGGTCACGGTGGAGGACGCGGCCCTGATCCAGGTGGCGAGCCCCAGCCGGGAGCGGGTGGAGCAGTACCGCCTCCTTCGTGAAGAGGTGGAAGGCACCGTGGGCCACATCAACGGCACCTACGACACCATGCAGAACACGGCGGTGCGGTACCTGCATCACAGCTATCCCATCGACGAAATGGTGGCCCTCTACCTGGCGGCCGACGTCATGCTGGTCACCGCGCTGCGGGACGGCATGAACCTGGTGGCCAAGGAGTACGTGACCGCCCGCACCAACAACGACGGCGCCCTTGTGCTCAGCGAATTCGCCGGCGCCGCGGACCAGCTCAAACAGGCTCTCCTGATGAACCCGCATGACATCGACGGCCTCAAGGACACCATCATGAAGGCCGTGGACATGGAGCCGGCCGAGGCTTCCCGGCGGATGCGGTCCATGCGCAAGCAGATCCTGGATCACGACGTCGATCTCTGGTCAGCAGACTTCCTTGCAGCGCTCAAAGAGAAAGTGGTCCGCGATGACTCCTGATGCCGCTCCGGGCAAGACGCCCCTCACCCTTCAGCCGGAACTCCTGGCAGCCCTCAAGGAGGTTGCCGCCACCGACCACCTGCTCGTGGCCATGGATTTCGACGGAACCATCTCCCCGCTGGTTGACCACGCGGCGGACGCCCGCCCGCTCCCCCGGTCCGCCGCCGCCTTTGCCGGCCTTGCCGGCCTCCCGCGCACGACGACGGCACTCATCTCGGGGCGGGCCCTCGCCAGCCTCCGGGCGGTCGCCTCGCCGCCACCTGAGACGCTCCTGATCGGCAGCCACGGGGCCGAAGCCTGGCTTGGACCGGGCTCGTCCGAACTCACCCTTGACCCGGAACAGCTGACGCTGCTGGCGGATGTCCGCCGCGTCCTTGAAGAGATCGTGGAGCAGGCACCGGGCACGTTACTGGAAGACAAACCGGCGGGCGTGGTGCTCCATACCCGGCTGGCTGCCGACGATGTGGCGGAAGACGCCGTCGCCGCCGTCCGGGCCGTCCTGCAGGACCGCCCGGACGTGTACTTGAAAAACGGAAACCGCGTCCTGGAGACATCCGTAGTGCACGCTTCCAAGGGCGAAGGCATGGCCTTCCTCCGCCAGGCGACCGGCGCCACGGCGGTGGTCTTCGCGGGCGACGACACCACCGATGAAGACGCCCTGGGGCGGCTCTATCCGGGTGATGTGGGCGTAAAGGTGGGGCTCGACTTCACCCAGGCGCAGTTCCGTGTGGAGGCTCCGGTACACATCGCCGAGCTGCTGGAAGCGCTGCTCAGGGAACGGACCCGGGCAGTCTCCGGTTCCGCGTAGGTTGGCGCGTCCCGTTACGGATCTCACATGTGACCTCCGTAACATTTGCACCACATTGCATAAAATCTGACATACTCTGTTTGTGATGTGGCGCACAGACACCGTGCGGCGTCACGCGATACTCCTCGGCTTCGGCCGGGGAGTACACGGCTGCAAAACCGTGGACAACTGAATAAATATGAACCATTCACAACGGATCGTCCGGCACGTACCTGCCGGTGAAGGGATTGATAACTGTGGCTACAGTTACTTTTGATAACGCTACGCGTCTGTACCCGGGCACAGATAAGCCCGCCGTCGATAAGCTCAACATCGACATCGCCGATGGCGAATTCCTGGTCCTCGTTGGACCCTCCGGTTGCGGCAAGTCCACCTCGCTGCGCATGCTCGCAGGCCTTGAGGATGTCAACGCCGGCCGTATCCTCATTGGCGACCGCGATGTCACCGACGTTCCGCCGAAGGACCGCGACATCGCCATGGTTTTCCAGAACTACGCGCTGTACCCGCACATGACGGTTGCAGACAACATGGGCTTCGCACTGAAGATCGCCGGCGTCAGCAAGGAAGAGCGCGCCGAGCGTGTCCGCGAAGCAGCAAAGCTTCTTGACCTCGAGCCGTACCTGGACCGCAAGCCGAAGGCACTCTCCGGCGGCCAGCGCCAGCGTGTTGCCATGGGCCGCGCCATCGTGCGTAACCCGCAGGTCTTCCTCATGGATGAGCCGCTTTCCAACCTTGATGCCAAGCTCCGCGTGCAGACCCGTACGCAGATCGCATCCCTGACCCGCCGCCTGGGCGTCACCACCGTCTACGTGACCCACGACCAGGTCGAGGCCATGACCATGGGTGACCGCGTGGCCGTGCTGAAGGACGGCCTGCTGATGCAGGTTGACACCCCGCGCAACCTCTACGACAAGCCCAAGAACGTCTTTGTCGCCGGCTTCATCGGCTCCCCCGCCATGAACCTGCTGGAACTCCCCGTCGTCGACGGCGGCGTCCAGTTCGGCGGAACCGTCTACCCGGTCCCCCGCAATATCCTCGAAGAAGCACACGGCGCCACTGTCACCCTGGGTTCACGCCCCGAGGACCTCGAGCAGGTCGCCGCAGGTGAAGGTCTCCAGGTTGAGGTCGACGTCGTCGAAGAACTCGGTGCCGACGCCTACGTTTACGGCCACACCACGCTGGACGGCAAGAGCCACGACATTGTGGCCCGCGTCGACGGCCGCCGTCCCCCGATGAAGGGCGAGTCCATCCACGTCCGCCCGCAGTCCGGACACGTCCACCTGTTCGACACCAAGACCGGCCTGCGCCTCGGCGACTAGTTCCCGGTTGCGGAGCCTGAATCGGGTGGGTGCACCAGCTGCCACCACCTGATCGGCACCTCAATGCACTGACCGACGGCGGCCCTCCTCACTGGACGGGCCGCCGTCGTGGTTTAAGCGCGGCCTTCCTGACTTTGGTTAGGCACCCCGCCCCTACGTACGGAAGAATTGGCACATGACCGAGGAAAGCAACGCCCAATGGCACGACGAACCCACCGACTACGGCCAGATCGGCAAACTGCCTCGGTTTGAAGCGGCCAGCGCCAACGATGACAAGAGTTCCAACGTCTCCAGCAACCTGAGCATCACCGCCGCCGCGGCTGATCCGGAGCTCCTGGACCTGCCGTGGCACATCGCCCTGGAGGACTGGCCGGCTGAAAACCTTGCCGCACTCCCCCGCGGTATTTCCCGCCATATTGTGCGCTTCGCCCACCTCGGCGGCTCCGTGATTGCCATCAAGGAAACGTCAGAGCACGTGGCCCGCCATGAGTATCACATGCTCCGCAAGCTGGCACGCCTGGACGTGCCCTGCGTTGAGCCCGTGGCCGTCATCACCGGCCGCACAACGCCGGACGGCAGGCCGCTGAACCCGGTGCTGGTCACCCGCCACCTGAAGTTCTCCATGCCTTACCGTGCGCTCTTTTCACAGATGCTGCGCAAGGACACCCTCACCCGTCTGATTGACGCCCAGGCGCTGCTGATGGTGCGGCTGCACCTGATCGGCTTCTACTGGGGCGACGTTTCGCTCTCCAACACCCTCTTCCGCCGCGACGCCGGCGCGTTTGCGGCGTATCTCGTGGATGCTGAAACGGGCGAGCTGTACCCGGACCTGTCCACCGGCCAGCGCGAATACGATCTCGAGATCGCCCGGGTCAACATCGCCGGTGAGCTGATGGACCTGCTGGACGGCGGGCTGATCGAAGAGAAGGTGGACCCGGTGGCCACCAGCGAACTCATCATGGACAGCTACCGGCGGCTCTGGACAGAGCTCACGGCGAAGGAATCGTTCGAGATCGGGGAACGCTGGCGTGTGGCCGCCCGGATCCGGAAGCTCAACGAGCTCGGGTTCGACGTCGAGGAATACGCGATCAAGACCACCCAGAACGGCTCCACCATCCAGCTCCAGCCCAAAGTGGTGGACGCGGGGCATCACCAGCGCCGGCTGCTGCGGCTTACAGGACTGGACGCCCAGGAAAACCAGGCCCGCCGCCTGCTCAACGACATGGACTCGTTCCGGGCGGACAACAACCCGACAATGGACGAGGAATACAGCGCCCACCTCTGGGTCAGCCAGATCTTCGAGCCCATTGTCCGCTCGATTCCGCGGGACCTTTCCGGCAAGCTCGAACCGGCGGAAGCCGTCCACGAGGTCCTGGAGCACCGCTGGTACATGTCCGAAAAGCAGGAACGGCATATTCCGCTGGCCGAAGCAGTGCAGTCCTACATCGACTCCATCCTTCGGCACCGCCGCGATGAGGCAGCAATCATGCTCAACCCGGACACCGAGCTCCTCAAGATCCTGGAAGTGGAGACCGAGCAGTCCCGGTACGGCGACGAGGACATCGACGAATACCCGGACGCCGACGACTAGCTAGATGGCCTTTCCGGGGTTCAGGATGCCGGCCGGATCGAAGAGTTCCTTGATCCGGCGCTGAAGTTCACGCACGGGTTGGGGCTGTTCCAGGCCCAACCACCGTAGTTTGTACTGCCCGATCCCGTGCTCGCCGGTGATGGTGCCGCCCATCGCCAGCGCCACCGTGATCGATTTGTCCAGAGCGGCGCCCAGCCGCTGCATGGCTTCGGCGTCCATCTGGTTGTCCAGCCGGTCCACCCAGAACGTGGGGTGCAGGTTGCCGTCGCCGGCGTGCGCCACGACTTTGAGCTGCACGCCGTGGGCGACGGCCATGGCTTCGAGTTCGCCGACGTAGTCCACGAGCCGCGAGCGGGGCACCGCCACGTCCTCCCCCACGCGGTATTCGTCGTCCACTTCGACGCCGCGGCTGTTGCGCCGCAGTTCCACCAGCTGCTCGGCTTCGGCACTGGCCTCCCTGGTCACCGTGGCTCCGCTGGCAGCAAGGACGTCGCGGACCACGTCAGCTTCCGCGGCTGCTCCGAAACCGTCCGTCTGGATCAGCAGGAGCGATGCCCCGCGGGCGCTCAGGTCCGAGCCGTGGATTTCGTCGAGCTGACGCAGCGATCCGCCGTCGAGCAGTTCCATGATGGCGGGCTGCACGCGCGCCTTCCCGACTGCCAGTACGCCCGCCGCTGCACTGCGGAAGTCCGGGTAGAACGCCGCGATGGTGTGCACTTCGCGGGGCAGGTACTTCAGCCGCACCGTTGCCCCCACCACTATTCCGAGCGTCCCTTCGGAGCCAACGAACAGCCCCGTGAGGTCGTAGCCGGCAACTCCCTTGAACGTCTGGTGGCCGGTGTGGATCAGGGATCCGTCGGCCAGCACCACATCGAGGGCCAGCACGGAGTCGCGGGTGACGCCGTACTTCGCACAGCGCAGCCCGCCGGCGTTGGTGGCAACATTGCCGCCGATGGTGGATGTCCGGAAGCTTGCGGGGTCCGGCGCGTACATCAGCCCGTGGACGGCCGCGGCGTCGTTGAGGTCGGCGTTGATCACGCCGGGTTCGACGACGGCGGTCTCGTCGTCAGGGTTCAGGTCCAGGATGCGGTTCATCCGTTCAAGGCCCAGCACGATGCACCCCGGGCTGGCATGGGCGCCGCCGGAGACACCCGTCCCGGCCCCGCGGGCAACAATGGGCACGTGGTGCTTGGCGCAGGCTGTGACCACCGCCTGGACGTCCGCCACTGTTTCCGCCCAGACCACGGCCAACGGCAACTGGTAGTCAAGGACCGGGCCCTGGTCT
This sequence comes from Arthrobacter sp. Y81, assembly GCF_002929335.1. Lineage (GTDB taxonomy): Bacteria > Actinomycetota > Actinomycetes > Actinomycetales > Micrococcaceae > Arthrobacter. Next base: position 4,487 of record NZ_PJIL01000032.1, on the reverse strand, counting down.
ATGGCGTAGATGGCCAGGGTCTGTTCGTCCACGGCTAGTTTGCCGGGCTCCAGGATGGTTTTGAGCTCGTCAACAATGTTGCCCATGCGGCCTCCAGGTCCGTCGATCCGGCCTTCAGTCTAGTCCGCGGGGCCCCGCGTGCCTTCAGCGCCGGCTGGCAGTGCCGTTGCGGCGCGCATCTGCAAGCGCTTCCAAAGTTGCCGGACGGAGTCGCAGGAGAAAGCCATATTACTCGGCGGTAGTGGGTGACGCAAGAGCTGGGGCGGGGCCGTCCAGGACCAGCGTTGTCCCTATGGGCCATACCCTCTGGCCGAAAACTGCAGTATCAAGAAGCAGAGAAGACATGGCGCAATGAGGCGTGCGTCACAATTGGAAGCGTTTTCAGTTCCGCGAAAATCCGTTCTACGATTACCGGCATGTCCGTTGACTCAATGCTCGAAGCCCCCGCCGTCTCGGCCGGGCCACTGACCTTGGTACACACCGCCGATGACGCCCCCGGGTGGTGGCGGTCTGCCGTCATCTACCAGGTGTATCCGCGTTCCTTCCGCGACCTGAACGGGGACGGAATCGGTGATCTCGCCGGAATCACGGCAGAGCTGCCGCAGCTGGCCAGGCTCGATGTCGATGCAGTCTGGCTATCGCCGTTCTACCGGTCCCCGCAGAAGGATGCCGGCTACGACGTCAGCGACTACTGCGATGTCGATCCGCTGTTTGGCACCCTGGCCGACTTCGATGCCATGATGGCGGAAGCCGCCCGCCTGAACCTCCGCGTGATCGTGGACCTTGTTCCCAATCACTGTTCGGACCAGCACGCCGCCTTCCAGCAGGCCCTCGACACACCGGCCGGCAGCCGGGAACGTGACATGTTCATCTTCCGGGACGGCCGCGGCGCATTTGGCGAGGAACCGCCCAACAACTGGCAGTCGCATTTCGGCGGACCGGCCTGGACCCGCATCACGGAGCCGGACGGCGCGCCCGGGCAATGGTATTTGCACCTCTTTGACGCCTCGCAGCCCGATTTCAACTGGGACAACCAGGCGGTCCACGATGAATTCGAGCGCGTGCTTCGCTTCTGGCTGGACCGGGGCGTCGCCGGTTTCCGCGTGGACGTTGCGCATGCCCTGGTGAAGGCTCCCGGTTTGCCGGAGTGGGGCGGCAGGGCCGACGGCGGCAGTTCGGACGGCTACCCCGGCCACGAGGCACCGATGTTCGGCCAGCCGGCTCTCCACGACATCTACCGGGCCTGGCGCCGGATCCTCGCGGAGTACGGTCCGGACCGCATCCTGTGTGCCGAAGCCAATGTGGATCCCTTGCCCCGTTTGGCAGACTGGGTCCGGCCGGACCAGATGCACCAGGCGTTCAATTTCCCCTACCTGCATGCTGGACTTGACGTTCGCCGCCTCCGCGGCGTGATCACGGATTCGCTGGTGGCACTGGATGCCGTCGGCGCGCCCAGCACCTGGGTGCTCTCCAACCATGACGTCGTCCGCCACGCCACCCGCTTCGGCTACGACGGCGCCGCACCGCGCGACGGCGACGGGATCGGCATCTTTGACCATCAGCCCGACCTCGTGGCGGGCAGGACCCGGGCGGCGGCAGCATCGATGTTCATGCTCGGGCTGCCCGGCGGAGCCTACCTCTATCAGGGCGAGGAGCTGGGGCTTCCCGACGGCATCGATATTCCGGACAGCCAGCGGCAGGACCCCACATTTGCGCGCACGGGTGGCGAACGGCTGGGCCGCGACGGGTGCCGGGTGCCCCTGCCGTGGCGCGCCGCCGAACTGCACGCCGGGTTCGGGTCCGGGCAGGCCCCGTGGCTGCCGCAGCCGGAGAGCTTCAGTGAACTGGCGCGTGATGCCCAGGCGGAACAGCCGTCGTCGCATTTGAACCTCTACCGCCGGATGCTGGCGATGCGCAGGGAGCTTGACCTGGGTCGGGGGTCACTGGCGTGGCTGGAAAGCTGGTGCACCGATACGTCCCTGGCTTACCTCAACGGCACCACGCTTGTGGTCATGAACGTCGGACGGGATGCGATGGAACTCCCGCCGGGGGTGGTGCTGCTGCGCAGCTCGCTGGCGGCAGCGGAAACGCACGACGGCGACCATCAGCTAGGCTCAGGTGAGACGGTCTGGTTGAACCTGCCACTTGGGTGATCCTGCTGTCGTCTAGATTCGCAGTTGAGGACACGGAGAGCTAAATATGCCCGGCATCAAGGACGTCGCTGAGCGGGCGGGCCTTTCCACCGCAACGGTGTCGCGGGCACTCAGTGGAAAGGGAAATGTCTCGGCACGCAGCCGCGAACGTGCCCGGACTGCCGCGGCTGAGCTCGGTTTCGTGTTGTCGTACCACGCCTCCAGTCTCGCTTCCGGGCGGAACCATAACGTGGGTGTGGTGGTGCCTTCCGTCCACCGCTGGTATTTCTCCGCGGTGGTGGAAGGCGTCTCGGCTACGTTGCTCGACGCCGGATACGATCTCACGCTCTACAACGTCAGCGAAGGCCCGGACAGAAGGCACAGCGTGTTGAACGACTTCCTGCTGCGGAAACGCGTGGATGCGGTCATCGCTGTCTCGCTCGAGCTCAGTGCGGCTGAGATACAACAGCTGCTGGCCATCCACCGGCCAATTGTGGGTATCGGTGGTCCCTTGCCGGGCGCCTCCACCATCCGGATAGACGACGCCGGCATAGCCGAGGCCGCCACCAACCACCTGATCCGGCTGGGCCATTCCAAGATCGCGCATATGACGGGAGATGCCTTCTTCGAGCAGGACTTCCGGCTTCCGGGTATGCGCCAAGGCGGTTACCACAAGGCCATGACGGCTGCCGGGCTGCCGGTGCGGCCCGAATGGCAGGTGTCCGCCGACTTCACCGTCCAGGGGGCCTACGCGAGTGCCAGGCGGCTGCTGGGCGGCACGTCCGAACGTCCCACCGCGGTCTTCGCTGCTTCGGACGAGATGGCCATCGGCACGATCCTGGCGGCACGCGATTTCGGCCTCCGGATCCCCTACGACCTTTCCGTCATCGGCATCGACGGCCATGAGCTTGGCGAGGTGTTTGGGCTGACCACCATCGACCAGGACGCCCGCGGCCAGGGGGCTTTGGCAGTGCGGCTCCTGTTGGCAGGGCTTGAGGACGCTGCCGACGGCGGCGCAACCGACACGGAGTTCCCCACCAACTTCGTGGTCAGGTCCAGTACCTCCGTGCCACCCGGCGATACCGGGCCAACGCACTAACTACTTTGTCCGTGATTAGCGTCCCGCTCCGCCGGTGCCAGCTCACGCTCCATGATGATTTCCTTCTTGCTGGTATCGAGCGGGTATACCTCCCGGCGACCGGTGTCATGGAAACCGTGGCGTGCATAGAATCCCGCGGCGCGGGAATTGTCCTCGTGGACGCCCAGCTGCAACAGCCCGGCTCCCAGCTCATCGGCCGCGGCCCTGACCGAACGGCGAAGCAGCTCATCCGCAAGGCCGGTTCCACGGTGCGGGGCAGACACATACACACTGATGAGCATGGCCTGGAGGGGCCGGTTGGCCTCCTGTGGGTGCTTGACCACCACCCGCATCAGACCGCAGAAAGTCCTGGCCCCGCCAGTCTCCCGGGGAAGCACTTTGGAAAGCTCTTCAGGAATCTCCTCGGCGACGAAAGTCACGCTTCCGGGGGCTGTCATCGCGACGGCCCGGTTCCGCCATTGGCCCCCTGTCTGCTCTTGGGCGGACTCGAGTGATTCCACATAGGCAGCTGGGGTGTCGGCCAGCATCTCCAGCCGTACGGCACGCAGCCGTTCCCAGTCCCCCGCAACCATGCGTCGGACCCTATCCAACTTCACCGCCCATAAACCGCACGAAGCGGGCCAGGACGCCCGGCCAGCCGGCATCGTACTCGGCGCGCGTCCGTGCCGGGTCCTCGGCGCCCTCCCAGCCGTCGTGAACGAGACGGAGCTCAGTCCCGCCATCCACGGCCCTGAACGCGACCCGTAGCTCCGTGGACCACAATGCCGTGGTCCCGGGGTGCCAGCTGGCATGAAAGGACATCGGGGGCTGCCAGTCGTCTATGGAGCCCCAGACGGCCGTGCGGCCGTCGTCGGCAGTTTCGAGGACCAGGTTTTCTTCGAACTCGACGTACGAGCCGGCGCCATACACACTGTGATCCTCGAGCGGCCACCAAAGGTGGGTGTGTTCCGTGAAGCCGATGAATGCCTTGGAAACCGGTCCGGGCACCACCACTGTGTGCACGATGGCGTCCCGGGCATCTACGGGCTCGGATGCTTCGTCCGCAGGGGACGCGTGGCTGAAGAGGTTGTCCATGGTCAACAACTTTACCCGGCGGCCGGCCAGCCCCGAGCGGTACTGAAATAGCCGTTAAATGACTCAGGCCCCGACATTCCTTGTCGGGGCCTGAGCTCTAATTTATGTCCGGCGGTGACCTACTCTCCCACACCCTCCCGGGTGCAGTACCATCGGCGCTGTGGGTCTTAGCTTCCGGGTTC
>NZ_PJIL01000031.1 GCF_002929335.1 Arthrobacter sp. Y81 | reverse complement strand
GACTGGAAGCCCGTGGCAACGCTCTTGGAAATGTCCCGCGTTCCAAGGTTGGTGGTCATGATGATCACGGTGTTCTTAAAGTCCACCACCCGGCCATGGCTATCGGTCAGTCGGCCGTCTTCGAGGATCTGCAGGAGGGAGTTGAAGAGGTCCGGATGGGCCTTTTCCACTTCGTCGAACAGCACCACGGAGAACGGACGGCGCCGGACTTTTTCGGTCAGCTGCCCGCCCTCGTCGTACCCGACGTAGCCCGGAGGGGCACCGAAGAGGCGCGACACCGTGTGCTTCTCGGAGTACTCGGACATGTCCAGGGTGATCAGTGTGTCTTCTTCGCCGAACAGGAACTCCGCGAGGGCCTTGGCGAGCTCGGTCTTGCCGACGCCTGTGGGGCCGGCGAAGATGAACGAGCCACCCGGACGCTTCGGGTCCTTCAGGCCGGCACGGGTGCGGCGGATAGCCCGCGAAACCGACCTGATCGCCTCATTCTGGCCCACGACGCGCTGGTGCAGCTCGTCTTCCATCTTCAGCAGGCGCGAGGATTCCTCCTCGGTCAGCTTGAAGACCGGGATGCCGGTGGAATTCGCCAGCACCTCGGCGATCAGTTCCTCATCCACCTCGGAAATGTCGTCCATGCCGCCTGCCTTCCACCGGCGTTCCTTCTCTCTACGCTGCGCTACGAGCTTCTGCTCCTGGTCGCGCAGCGAAGCGGCGCCCTCGTAGTCCTGGGCGTCAATCGCGGACTCCTTCGCCGTCCTGACGTCGGCGATCGTCTCAGCCATGGCCTTTAGCTCCGGCGGGGCGGTCATCCGCCGGATGCGCAGGCGCGCACCGGCTTCATCGATGAGGTCGATCGCCTTGTCCGGCAGGAAGCGGTCCGAGATGTAACGCTCCGAGAGGTTCGCCGCGGCAACCAGCGCGCCGTCGGTGATGGTCACGCGGTGGTGCGCCTCGTAGCGGTCACGCAGGCCCTTGAGGATCTCGATCGCATGCGCAACAGAAGGCTCCTTGACCTGGATCGGCTGGAAGCGGCGCTCCAGCGCGGCATCCTTCTCGATGTGCTTGCGGTAGTCGTCAAGGGTGGTGGCACCGATGGTCTGGAGCTCACCGCGCGCCAGCAACGGCTTCAGGATCGAGGCCGCATCGATCGCACCCTCGGCGGCACCGGCACCCACCAGGGTGTGGATCTCGTCAATGAACAAAAGAATGTCCCCGCGGGTGCGGATCTCCTTGAGGACCTTCTTCAGCCGCTCTTCGAAGTCACCGCGGTACTTTGAGCCGGCCACCACGGAGCCCAGATCCAGGGTATAGATCTGCTTGTCCCTGAGAGTCTCCGGGACATCGCCACGGACGATCGCCTGGGCGAGGCCCTCGACGACGGCGGTCTTGCCGACGCCGGGCTCACCGATCAGCACGGGGTTGTTCTTGGTGCGCCGGGACAGGACCTGCATGACGCGTTCCATTTCCTGTTCGCGTCCGATCACGGGATCAAGCTTGTTCTCGCGGGCGGCCTGGGTCAGGTTGCGGCCGAACTGGTCCAGGACAACGGATCCGGCGGGAGCCGCTTCAGCCTGGCCCTGGCCGGCGCCGGCGGTTTCACCCTGGTAGCCGGACAGCAGCTGGACCACCTCCTGGCGGACCCGGTTGAGGTCGGCTCCGAGCTTCACCAGCACCTGGGCCGCCACGCCTTCACCCTCGCGGATGAGCCCCAGCAGGATGTGCTCGGTGCCGATGTAGTTATGGCCCAGCTGCAGGGCCTCGCGGAGTGCGAGCTCCAGCACCTTCTTGGCGCGCGGAGTGAAGGGGATGTGGCCGGACGGGGACGGCTGGCCCGGGCCGAGAATCTCCTGCACCTGCTCGCGGACGCCGTCGAGCGAAATGCCCAGGGCCTCAAGAGCTTTGGCGGCAACGCCCTCCCCCTCATGGATCAGACCCAAGAGGATGTGTTCGGTACCGATGTAATTGTGGTTCAGCGTGCGTGCCTCTTCTTGGGCAAGGACCACGGCGCGTCGGGCCCGGTCCGTAAATCGCTCAAACATTTTCGCCACACTCCTGGCTGCCGCTTACTCTGATGCTACGTTGCCGCAGGCCCTAATGGGGTGTTCGCCGGAGGCAGGATACAGCGAGCCAGGTTCCGTGACTTTCCAGGCAAGAGGCAGGTCATTCGCCCACTGATGCCTTGGATTCTCCCGAACACCGCCCTTGTCCAACAAACGCGTCACACTTGTCGTACGCTGGAATTCCCGAACACCACTAAGCGAGGAATAACGTGCACGAGGACGCCGCCAGGTTCCTGTCCCAGCCGGTGGAGGCCCAGCCCGGCTCGCCCCTCCGGGTTGCCGTGTACTCCCGGATCGCCGAGGCCATCCGCAACAGCCTGCTGACGCCCGGCTCGATGCTCCCCACGGAAACCGAGCTCGGCGCTGACATGAAGGTCAGCCGCACCGTGGTCCGCGAAGCGCTCATGCTGCTCGAAGAGGACGGCCTCATCCGGGCCCGCCGCGGCGTCGGCCGGTTCGTCGCCGACACCCTCCCCCGCATCGGCATCGAACGCATCCGACCCTTCGAGGAAGTCCTCGGCGGCACCGGACAGCACATCGAGATCAAACGCATCCAACGGCAACGGCAGCCCGCCTCCGAGTTCGTCGCCCCCGGCGTGGGCGTCGAGCCCGGCGCCGACTGCTGGCTCTGGGAGTCGGTCCTGATCCGCGACGGTGAAGCCATCGCCCACCTCCAGGAAAACATCTCAGCTCTGCCGGTGAGCCTGGGCAGCAGTTCCGCCGCCGCGCCGTTGGAAATCGACGACGACGGCGGCAGCACCCTGCTTGCCAGCCTGAACAGCCGCTTCGGCCGGGTCCTCGGTCCCGGCGAATGCCAGATCAGCCTGAGCCAGGTGGGGCCCAGCCGGGCCAAGCTGCTGGACCTGCGGGCCCCGGATCCTGTCCTCGTTCTGACGCAGTACGTCAGGCGCGCGAACCGGCCCTTCTACCTGGCCAAGTGCCTGATCGCGGCACGCGCCGGGCACCTTTCCGTGATGCAGTCGCTCCAGTCTTAGTCCTTCGGTCGCGTAATAGCTAAGGGCAGGAGCCAGCGACGGCCTTGCATGCGTTCACGCGGCCATGTGCCCAGGCGGTGCCGGTGCCGAGAATCGGGTCGGCGGTTGATTCGATTCTTGCGCGGACCAATATGTTTTCGGTGCCGGCAGGTGTTCTCCAGACAAGCGCGGCAACGCCGGCGACAACAGGCGAGGCCATCGAGGTGCCGCTGGCGACGTCATAACCCATGGACCGGCCGTTCTGCGTACCCAGGACGAACGCGTGGTTCGGGAAGGTCGAGTAGACGTTGACACCCGGCGCGGCGACATCCACCCACTTTCCATAGGTTGAGAAGGATGCTTTGTTGTCCTTGTTGTCCGTTGCAGCCACGGCAATGACGTTGGGATAGGCGCCCGGGTAGATCTTGGCCTGGGTACCGGCGTTGCCTGCCGCGGCAACTATTACTACACCCTTATTCCAGGCGTAATTGACGGCAGCTTCGAGAGTGCGTGAAGAGACGCGCTGTCCAAGGCTCATATTGATGACCTTGGCGCCATTGTCGGCGGCCCAGCTGATGCCGTTGGCAATGACTGAACTGGAACCGGACCCGGTGTCATTGAGCACTTTGACATCCAGGATGCTGCAGTCCGGGCACACACCGGCAACACCAATCTTGTTGTTGAACTTGGCGGCAACGATGCCGGCGACGTGGGTGCCGTGACCGTACTTATCTTCAGGGTTTGCTTTGGGATCCTCTTTGGTGTCCGCACTGACGAAGTTCGCGTATCCAACAACCTGCGGTGCGATGTCGTCGTGGACGTTTGCCACACCCGTATCGAGAATGGCCACCTTGGTGCCGCCGCCGGTCGTGACGCCCCATGCTTCAACGGCGTCCACATCGGCATCCTCTGTGCCGTTGGCCGCTAGCAGCGTGCCGGCGGTGTTCGTAAGAGACTGGCCAACGTTCTGCAGGGCGTACTGTTGCGGGAAATACTGGTCATCGGTCGCGGCAGTAACCACCTCATCCGGCTCCGCGTACTCAACCGCCGGGTTCCGGCTTAAAGCTTCGATGAGCTGCAATTCCTTGCCAGCCGGAACTTTGATGAGCTGGGCGCCGGTGCTGCCGATACCAGGGCCCTCGCTGAGGCCATGCTGGCGCAGCACGCCGGCAGCCGCCCCGTGGTCGCGGAATTTGACCATGATTTGCCCCGCGATACGGGAGGACTCGGAACCCGCCGCGTTCCCTGGGAGCGCGAACGTGATGGCGCCAAACCCCATAATGACCGCTGTGACACTAGCTATAAGGATTCTTCTCATGGGGAGTATCTTGCTTCAATCTTCACGAGCTAGATAGTGGGAGCGGGCAAGTGGTTGCCGACTGCCGGATCGAAAGCTGCCGCCGCGCCGCACGGCACTGCGCCCCTTCCGTCCGGCCAGACCGAGCAGGGCCATGGCAACCGCGACAAAGCTCCCGACATCGACGAGTCCATGGACGGCCGGGACGGCTACGCCGCGTCACGGCGCCGCATCACCCAGGGCTGGGTGGACTCGAACGTGCGGAACGCCGTCGTCCTCACGGGCGACGTGCACCGGAACTGGGCCAATGACGTCAAGGTCGACTACAAGGACCCTCATCCTTGGTGCCGTAGTCAGCACCGAAAGCGCGGCCTGTGCCCGCATTATCCAACGGAGACTGCCTGGACCGCGTGAGTAATACGACCAAAAGGGAGTTGATACTGGTGAGGCCAACCCCACCCCGGTCGGGAATCGAGTACTAGAGTGGATGCATGGCTGCCAGCCGCAATCCGCTCGACGACCTGCGCGAAACCATCGGCCATCTGACCGATCAGCTCAGGCTGCACGGTTCGGAGCGCGTTGATGACCTGGTCGGCGATCTCATCGGTGGGAGGCCCGGGCCGGCCCGGCCGCTGTCCGAGGTGCAGGCCGAGCTCGACGCGCTGGTCGGACTGGAGACCGTGAAGGAACAGGTGCGGGCCCTCGTCGCACTGCTCCGGGTTCAGGCCCGCCGTAAGGCGCACGGCCTGCCGGAGGTGGCCACATCACAGCATCTGGTGTTCCTCGGAAACCCAGGCACGGGCAAGACCACCGTGGCGCGGCTCCTGGCCGAGATGTACCGCGCGGTCGGTCTGCTGCAGAAAGGCCACCTGGTCGAGGTCGATCGTTCGGGCCTGGTGGGGCAGTATGTCGGCGCGACCGCCATCAAGACGGACCGGGTGATCCGGCGTGCGCTGGACGGTGTCCTGTTCATCGATGAGGCCTACGCGCTGGCCCCGGAGGACGGCCGGATGGACTTCGGCCCCGAGGCGATCGAGGTCCTGCTCAAGCGGATGGAGGACCACCGCCACCGGCTGGTCGTGATCGTGGCCGGGTACCCGCGGCTGATGGAGTCCTTCTTGCTCTCGAACCCCGGACTGCGCTCCCGGTTCGCCCGCGAGATCACGTTCCCCGACTACTCCGTCGACGCACTCCAGACGATCTTCCACCAGATGCTGGCCCAGCACGAGTACACGCTGGAGCCGGGTGCGGACCAGATGCTGCGCCGCATCCTCACCGGGCTCCACGCGGGCGAGGACTCCGGCAACGCACGGTTCGCCCGCACGCTGTTCGAGCAGGCGCTCAACCGCCAGGCGCTGCGGCTCTCGCTCGACGAGGAACAAAGTCTCGACGCGCTCGATCGTGAGGCCGTCATGACGCTCACCGCGGACGACATCGCCGAGGCAGCGCTGGCCTTGGGCGAGGAGCCGGAACCGGAACCGACGCCGGAACCGGAGCAGTCACGCTGGTGGCGCTGGCTGGTCTGACCGGACTGCGGCGGCTGTCAGGCGAATGCCCGTCCCGCCCCGAGCGGGAAAAGCCGTGACGGCCTTGGCACGAGGGAGCCACACCCCTGACTTGTGTACAACGCCGAGAGGCTCTGCTACGTGGTGGCTGGAAGGGAAGGAGGCGAAGTTAAATCAGTGGTGCGAGTTCTTGCGCCAAAGCTGGGAACAAGCTCTTTCTGCGTTCACCCGGCCATGTGCCCGCCAGCCACGCCTGCGCGATTCAGTTCTGGCTTTGCGCTACGGCGACGGCGATCTCAAGCGGGTCAACGGGCCGGCGTCCCAGAATGGCGGTGATGTCGGTGTCCGTCCCGTCGAGGAATCCGTGGCTGGCGGCCGAGTGGATGGAGAGGATCATGGAGGGCTGGAACGGTAGAAGCTTCGCGGCGTCCAGGTCGCTCCGTAGGTCCGCCAGTGTCCCTGGCCTGTACTCCGCCCCTGTGCGCCGGGCCATGTCCTGTCCCGTGATCGCTGTAGCGCCGACGAGGTTATAGGTGCGTCCGCGATGCTGTTCCGGAGCTCGTGCAATGACTGCCGCCGCTTCCGCGAGGTCCTGACGGGCAATCGCTGCCACGCCGCCGTCGCCGAGGGGAGCCGTGATGACGCCGTCGCGGGGAGTGAGAAGCTGGCCTACCAGTTCGGCATACAGGCCGTTTCTCAGGATGGTCCATGGCACCGTCCCTGCCTCCAGGCGGCGTTCTGTCCAGCGGTGGGCCAGGGCAAATCCGAGGTGGTCTCCGGCGCCTGCGAGGCTGGTGTAGACGATGTGCTGCACACCGTCGCGTTCGGCGGCGGCGATGGCATTGTCGTGGCGCCGAATCACCACGTCGTCCTCGGCAGCGCCAGCGGACACCAGAACCAGCGTGTCCACGCCCGTGAAGGAGAGGGTCTCGGGAGCATCGAAGTCCATTGCGCGCATCGATTCCCGGGAGTGGTCGACGTTACGGGTTGCCCCGACCGCCTGCGTGTCCGTGCGGGAGATGTGGTCGAGGATGGCGGATGCCAGTTGGCCGGAGGCCCCGGTGACGAGGATCATGGGTGCTCATTTCGTTGGTACTGTCTGGTAACTAGACTCATCTTGGGTAACCCGAGGACGGAGCACAAGGAGGCACTTTGCTGTCAGGCAGTCACACGGAAGTAACCGCCCTGCTGGAACCCTGCGGGACCCCGGACCATCCGGACTGCGGAATCCGTGATGTCCTGGACCGGATCGGAGACAAGTGGTCTGTGCTTGTCATTGTTGAACTGGCGTCCGGGGTCCGGCGTTTTCGGGAGCTGCAGCGTGCCATCGAAGGGATCTCCCAGCGCATGCTGACGCTGACGGTCAGACGGCTTGAACGTGACGGACTGGTCACCCGCACGGTCTACCCCACCGTCCCGGCCCAGGTCACGTACGAACTCACAGCCCGGGGAACCAGCCTCACCAAGCTGGTCAAACAACTCGCGGACTGGTCGCTCGAGCACAAGGATGCCATCGGAACCTCTCGTGCCCTGTACGACCAGCAGCATCCCGACCACGGGATCCGCTGACGGGCACCTGGTGGCCACCCCGTTTCTGGCCACATAACGCGGCTTGAATCGCGCCAAAAGCGCATTATGTGGACAAAAAATTCGGGGTGAGGGGCGGTCAGGCGACTGCCGCACCCACCGCAACTCTCGCCGTCGCACTTTCCGAGAAGGACTGCAGCACTTCCACCAAGTGCGGCGCGAAGTCGCCGTCGAGCTCCAGCACCACGCGGCAGCGGGCGCCGGGCTGCTCCGGGTAGTCCATGTACCGTCCGCGGAGGTCGCAGATGGTCTGGCCGCGGCCGGGACCGTCGGTGGTGTCGACGTCGACCGTCACCACCGGGGCCACCGCTGCGCTGACGCCGCCCACCGCGAGGGCCGCGGCGAGGGGGTCGTGCATCGCCGAGCAGGCCCGGCCGAACTGGCTCTCATAGAACCGGAAGTAATAGCCCAGCATGTCGCCGAGTGCCTGCGGGACCGGATGGCCCGCGGCAAGGAGTTCCTGCCGGTGGCTTTCCTCGAGCACGTTGGACATGGTGACGTCCAGCGGCACCAGGGTCACGTCCCAGTCGGCGGCCAGCACATCCGCCGCGGCTTCAGGATCGTTGGCAATGTTGGCCTCGGCCACGGCGGTGATGTTCCCGGGTGCGAACGCGGCGCCGCCCATGATGGTGATGTCCTGCACCAGCCGGGGCAGCTCGGGGTCCAGGCGCAGCGCTTCGGCGATGTTGGTGAGCGGGCCGACGGCCAGGATCCGCAGCTGGCCGGGGTGTTCGTGGGCAAGCCGGACCAGCATCTCCGCAGCGGTTCCCGGCACCAGCTCGGCGTCCGCCGCCTCCAGCGCGACTTCACCGATGCCGTTGGCGCCGTGGACGTGCGGGGCACCGCCGTGGAACGTGCCGGCCTGCGGGTCGTGGGCTCCGAGCGCGACGGGGATGTGGGCGTGCCCCGCGAGCTGGAGCAGGTCCAGGGTGTTCCGGGCGCCGACGGCGGCACTGACGTTGCCGCTGACGGTCCCGATCCCCCGCACGTCCGCCTGCGGCGAGGCGAGCAGGTAGGCCAGGGCGAGGGCGTCATCGATCCCGGTGTCGCAGTCGAGGTAGAACGGGTGGCTGATGGACATGGTCATGCTGAGCTTCTCGTTTCGTTGGTGCTGGACGTGCTGATGGACGTGTATGGGGTTAGAGCTTTTCGCCCTTGGGTGCCGCGACGAAGAGGCTGATCAGGAACGCGGCCGCGGTGATGGCGACCGAGATCCAGAGGGCGGTGGTGTAGCCGGCGGAGGTGGCCTGGGCGGCGAACGGTGCCACGAGCACGACGCCGAGGCTCGCGCCGATGCCGAAGGAGGCGCCGTTGATGCCGGGCAGGGCCGCGGGTGCTTCCTTGGGTGAGAGCAGGACGGACAGTCCGTTGATGGCGGTGAGGAACAAGCCGTTGTAGAAGATGCCGAGGGCGGCGACGGCGATCAGGACGGCCACCTGGTTGTCGGAGAACGTGGCCGCGGCGGTGGCGCAGGCCAGGCTCATCCCGGTTCCGGCCCGCATCGTTTTGATCCAGCCCCGGCGGTCGGCGAGCCAGCCGGCGAGGGGTGCGGCGAACACGCCGATCAGCGCGGCGGGGGTCAGGAACAGCAGTGCCGACAGGGAAGCACTGAGCCCGAAGCCGTGGTGCGTGTCCTGGCTGAGCAGCACGACGGTGAAGTTGATGATGGCGAAAATGCCGGCGAGGGTCAGGACGGTGGTGGCGATGACGGGCCAGACCTGGCGGGAGCGCAGGTGGTGGACGGCGATGAGCGGGTTGGTGCGCTTCTTCTCGATCATCCAGAAGGCGGCGAAGGACGCGACGGTGCCGGCCAGGAGGGCCAGCGTGCTCGGCGCGGTCCAGCCGGCGGCCGAGCCGCCGGAGACGAAGTAGGTGATGAAGACCAGGAACACGGACAGGGACCCTGCGCCCCACCAGTCCATGGCACCGCGCACCCCCTGCGGACGCCCCTTCGGCACGGTTTTGAGGATGCAGCCGGCGGCGATGGCCGTCAGGATGAGGACGGCGACGAAGATGGACCGGAAGCCGAGGGTTTCGGCCATGAGGCCGCCAAAGTAGCCGTCCACGCCGCCGACCCCGCCGTTGATGGCGGCGATGATGCCCACGGAGGTGCCGAAGACGCGGGCCTGCAGGTTCTCGCTGAGGACGATGTAGGCGAGGGCGAAGACCGCGCTGGAGACTCCCTGCAGGAACCTGCCGGCGATGAGGATCGGCAGCGTGGGGGCGGCGATGCAGAGGATGGTGCCCGCGCCCATGATCCCGAGGACCAGGAGCAGGGCGGTGCGGCGGCCGATGAAGTCGCTCCAGCGTCCGATGACGGGCCCGGCGATGGCGCCGGCGAGGAAGAACATGGACTGGACGGGGGCTGCGCTGTCGGCACTAAGGCCAAAGGAGGCCGCGATCTGCGGCAGCGCCGGGGTGACCATGCTGGCGTTGAGCTGGAAGGACAGCACGCCGAGCAGCAGCGTGGAGATCAGCAGCGCGGCTCGGCGGCCGCCGATTTTTGTCGCCCCTTCCGCGATATCCGGCGGCGAAGTGGCGACTGAAGTTGGGGTGTTCACATCAAACTCCTTTGTTCTGCAGGGGCGGTTCCTGCCCTTGGGATGTGAGTTGTTATACAACCATGTATGACGCACAAGTACAACCGTGCCGTACACTATTTCCTAATCCAGCCGCCTTGGCTTCACCGATAGGACTATCCATGAGCACTCGACTTCCTGCCGTCACCGTCGTCGGCAGCATCAACCTCGACATCATCGCCACCACGGACAGGATTCCCTCCCCTGGTGAGACCGTCGGCGGCGGCGCTCTGACCCATCAGCCGGGCGGCAAGGGAGCCAACCAAGCGGTAGCAGCTGCCCGTCTGGGTGCCAGCTCGAGGATGATCGGGGCCGTGGGCAACGACGCCTCCGGCCGCCTGATGCTGGAGTCTCTTTCCGGCGCGGGAGTGGACGCCACTGGTGTCGCAGTGCTCGACGGCGACGCGACGGGTACCGCGCTGATCATGGTGGACCGCGACGGCGAAAACCAGATCGTGGTGTGTCCGGGGGCCAACTTCAGGTTCTCTCTGGAAGGTGTGGAGTTCGGGCCGGACGAGACGTTGCTGTTCCAGCTCGAAGTCGGCCTGCCTGTGGTGCTGGAAGCCGCCCGTCGTTCCTCCGGATTCTTCGTCCTGAACGCCGCCCCGGCCATGGACCTGCCGGCGGAGTTGCTGGAGCGCTGCGACCTGGTGATCGTCAACGAGACCGAGTACGAACTGATTCCGGCGCTGGCTGAAGCGAAGCTCGTCGCCGTAACGTATGGGAAGGACGGCTCGGCGATGTTGGAGCGCGGCCGGAAGGTGGCGGAGGCTCCGGCTTCGGCCGTGACCGTGGCGAACACGATCGGGGCGGGCGATGCCTTCTGTGCTGCGCTGGTGCTGGCGCTGCGGGCGGGGCTCGACTACTCCACGGCGCTGGCCGTGGCTAACGCCGTCGGGGCGGATGCGGTGGGAGATCCGTCGTCGCAACCCGCGCTCGCCCCGCTAGCGGACTACGTTGCCCGGGCAGCTGGCGTGGGCGTTGCGGCGCGGTGAATCTGGTGTTCAGGCGGGCAACGCCCGCGGATCACTCAGAGGTCCGGCGAATCACCCGGGAGGCGTACCTCCACGCCGGGCACTTCACCGCTGACCACCCGTACATGAGTGTGCTGGACAACGTGGAACACCGTGCGGAGCACGCTGAGTTGTGGGTCGCCGAGGCCTCCAGCACGGTGGTCGCGGCACTGACGCTGACCTTCGCAGGGCAGCCGTACAGCGAGATCGCCATGGAAAATGAGCTCGAATTCCGGATGCTCGCGGTCGATCCGGCGGTACAGGGCGGCGGGGTGGGGCGAACGGTTGTCCGTCGGGTCATTGAACACGCTCAGTCGCTCCCCGCTATCCGGGCAATCAGCCTTACCAGCGCGACGTTTATGGAACGGGCACACGTTCTCTACGAATCCCTGGGCTTCCAGAGGGTCACAGTCCGCGACTGGTACGTGCCCGGCGAGGATGTGCTTCTCTGGGTGTTTCGGCTGGAGCTGTCGATGGTTGAGCTTGTCGAAACCGTGCCCGACGAAAGCGGTGGTTGAGCCTGCCGAAACCCGAAAGGCGGGGCAAGCAGGCCCACACGTACGGCGGGGCCATGGCGACGGGCGCGCACATACGGCGGGGCCATGGCGATGGGCGCGCACACGGAGGCGTCGCTGCGGCAGCGCACGGGTGAGGCGTTTGAGCAGAAGCATGCCATCGCCCGCTGGGCGGCGTCGGTGATCCGGCCCGGGGAGAACATCCTGCTGGACGCCGGCTCCACCGTGGGTGCCCTCGCGCATGAGCTACGGAATTTTGAGAAGCTGTCTGTGACGACGCCGGGCATCAACACCATGCAGGAGCTGGCCGATTCGGAGGGTATCGAGGTGGACGGCCTGGGCGGCCGGCTGCGGAGCCTGAGCCAAAGCTTTGTCGGCCCGCTGGGCGAGGCGGCGCTGGAGCGGATGAGCTTCGACCGCGTGTTCCTGGGCGCCGACGCCGTCACCGCCGAGGATGGCATCTGCGAAGCCGACCACGCCCAGACCCGTCTCAAGGAACTCATGGCGCGGCGGGGCCGCGAGGTCTACGTACTGGCCGATTCGTCCAAACTCGGGCTCCGACCGTTCCACGCCTGGGCCCGACTCGTACTGCTCTGGACCTTGGTGACGGACGACGGCGCCGACCCTGAGCACCTGCAGAAGTGCCGGGAGGCTGGGGTGGAGGTTTCGGCGCCAAAGTCGACGGCAGCAACGGATAACACCGACGTACACCTAAATAGCAGCGACGACTAAGCCTGTTGCGTTGTGTTTATGTCCAGCAATGCGGTTAATCCGAGAGGGAGCCATAGCACCCCTTCGTGGCTATACCCCCTCTCGGCCATGGAATTTGCATAGCCTCAGCGGAGCGCTCTGATCACAAACCGGTAATGGCCGACAATAGCGGACGACCAGTAAACGGGTCGGTCTCGTACCTCTGAACGGGAGCAAAGGCTGCATTGGCAAATGCCAAGTATGCAAGCGGTTCGCGTACGACGGCATCATTGGGCTGGTCGCCGGTCAGCAGACCTTGGCCGACTTCAATGGGGTCCTTAAGGCCCGGCACAATCTTGAATATACTCACGAGCGGAGACCTAATCACCCGGCGGACAGGGGACTCTCTCAAATAGGCACTCGTCTGCTCAACGCGCTCCCGCACTTCGTCTTCTAGCTCGTCCATAGCCCTAAGACGGCGGACCGGATCGACGATGTCAGCCATGTTTTGGACCTTTCGCTCCATGTCGCGGCGGAACCGTGGCAGGAGATCACCGTGTCGGCGACGGAAACGTACGATGTCTTCCACGTTCATGGGATGCTCCGGGACCGGGAGAACGCTCTCCAAGACCACAGACCGCACCTCCGCGAGCTGCATTTCCCCATCCACGCGTAGGCGGACCTTGCCTGCTTCCCCTTCGCGATCTAAGGGTTTCAGGCCCGACAATAGAGCCCGAGTCAACGACGGTTCGTCCGTAACGGGGACCCAACGTTCATGTTGAGAGAGGCCTCCACGGTTCCATCCCCCGGGGTTCCGTGCATTTGAGCCAGCATTTTCGCAAAGGCTCAGAGCCAGAGCTGCCATAAACTCAGCAGCCGTAGCGACCTCGACCATTGCCCATTGCGGGCTAACCAGCCGTGCGAGGCCGTGCTTCACAAGCGAATTAAATCCGAGTTCATAGACCATCAATTTGTCCACGTGGACACGGGTCAACAAGCCCATACGGAAGTCACGTTGGCGTTTCTCAAGCTCTACGGGGCTCCGAAAACTGAGAAATGATTCGAAGTGCTCCGCGAAGTTGGGCCCCGCCTCTCGAGGTGACACTTGGTAGAGCAGTTCATTCCGTATGAGTTCCCGAGTGGTGTGGTCGTGAAGACCCGGTTCCTCGACGAAACTCGCCGGGGTGATCGTGGCTACAGAGTCCCAATAGAGCAAGGTTCTGGTCCACCAAGCATTGCGGGGCACGCCGATGTAGGGGAAATAGAGAGCGCCTTGCATGAAGGCAAGATTACGCTGCCCTATTCCATTACCGGGAATTGCCGGTTGAGCGTGTCGAAACTCCAATGGTTTGAGCCTAAAGGCATGGCGCCATATTCACGAGCGGCCTAAAGTCTCTCTTCGTCATTGGTTTCCGCTGCCCACCGGAGCGGCAATGGCCTGTGTCTGGAGGACGGACTGTAGCAGCCCATCCACATTGAAACGGAGTGTTGGTTACCCGTAACCCGGTTCTCACGGATTCCGTTTGTCCCGGGCATGGGCCCGGCGCAGTAGTAATGAAAAGGTCATCAGTTCGATTCTGATAGGGAGTTCGGGGTGAACCCCGGGGACCCCCAGATCCTGGGGATCTTCTCGCCTGGACCAAGGGGCCGTTTCCCGGTCATTTGGTACGAGCGGCCGGACGGCTGCCTTTCTCCTTCACAGCACATGCCAACGAGCAGCGGCGATGCTTCAAAGCCCGACTGCACAAGCTCTCCGCCCTCACGGCTGCGCTGCTGGCCACGGGTTCACCTATCGCGGCGATGATATGGCTGCTGTTCGCTTTCACCCTCTGCCTGGTTGCCAGGATCGCCGCCCGGCTCGCCGGCAGCAAGCGCAAGAACGTCGCTATGGCCCAGTTCATAGCCATCGCAGCAGTCCTGGCCATCGGCGCTTACTGTCTCTTGGCCTAGCGCTGGCCAGCTTTCGGGGAAACTGGGGACGCTTTGCGGAGACCTGTCCAGGTTCCCCGGGTGTATTTGCGTTTTCCGGTATGAATGAGGACATGACCAGCACACCCCAGGATCCGCCCCTCGGCTTCTCCATCAGCCCTAACGCCTGTTTCTGGTGGGCCACTCAGACAGGCAACTACCCGGATGCCTATCCCGAAGGGACGCTGTGGGCCCCGCTGCGAGGAAGAACAGGCCAACGCGTCGACCACTGGGAAACTCTCAACGGAGTTCGGCCCGGAGACGTCGTCCTGCACTATGTCGCCCCTGAGATCCGGGGCATCAGCCAGGCCGCCACGGTCCCTGCACCGGCCTATCCGCCGCTGCGGGGGTACCAAGAACCAGCGGACACCGACGGCGTCCTGGTCCTCACAGAGCCGCTGTCTGAAGTCCGGATTCCCTGGAACCTCGTCGCCGATGCCCTACCCCGGGCCAGTGGCCCGCTGACAGTCGACAAGGAGCTGAGGCGGGGATTCTTTTTCGGCGTGGACCGTGACGCGGCCCTGAGTCTGCTCCAACGTGCAGGCCTGGCAATTACTGAGCATCCGGGCGGTGCCCGTGGCAGTGTCGTGCCCTCCGGTCAATATCTCGGCGGTCACAGCGACAGATGGGCGCTCGGGGCTGTCCGGACGGAGCAGCAGTATCTGCGGAACCAGCAACTGCAGCTCCGGGGCAGTTCGTGCTCCCTCTGCGGGCAGTCCTTTCCGGATGAACTCCTGGTCGCCGCCCACATCAAGCCCCGTTCGGAGTGTTCCGAGGAGGAGCGCATAGACACCCGCAATGTATGCATGGTGGCGTGCCTTTTCGGTTGTGACGCCCTTTTCGAACGCGGCTACCTCGTCGTCGGCGACGAAGGGACGATTGAATCCGGCAAACCCGCCCCCGGCCAAGTTGGTGGACGCGTCAGAGAACTCCTTGGCCGCATCCGCCTCGCGCACGACGAACGATCGCGCGACTATTTCGTCTGGCACCGCGAGCACCATCAGGACAGGTTTGCCCCGCAGTCGTAAGACCACGTCAGGACCACCGGGGCGCCCCCAGTCAGTGATGTCGAGCCGTCCTCTTTGTGTGCACGGCGGAAATTTTCAGGGAAGAATCTCAGTTATTCCGAGTACGCCTCGGTGTACCAATTCGCCGCATTATTTTAGGGGCGAAGAAGCGTCCTTTGGATTCACTTTCGTACGAAGCAGTCCACTTGTGTTGCGGAACTGTATGGGTAAAGGCACCTACAAATGAACGCCTATGCACCGGCGCCCAGGATTACTTGTGCCACCTGATTCGCGCCCACAACGGGGTTGCCCAGACTTGCAGTTATCGGCAGTTCCACACGGAATCTTACTGAACTGACGTCAACATGATGTCGCACCGCGATATCGTCCCTGCGCAGTACCTCGATTGCCTTGTCAGACATGTCGTAAGCACGGAAGAAGGTGGTAAGAAAGGGGGTTGTGTACGAGGGGTCTGGCGCCTCGGCGCCGTGCACGTATCCGTATCCACCGCCCGCCCCCGCGCCATATTCTGCGACATGGGCGAGGAACTTGTCGGTAGCTGATCCACCAGCCCCTGCTCCATCCATTCGGGCGATAATTCGCTCTACCAACTGTGCGATCGTGAACGCGTTACCCTCCGGCTCCGCGGGCTGCAAACCGATGCTCACCAAAAACAACCGATCTTCCGACGCCCCTCCATCGGAGCCATCACTCCGCTCGACTTGGTGTATGCCCTCTACGAGATGCGACGAACCGCTTCGAGTCGTAGTCTTCACCTCGACGCCCGTGGAGCCCCAGGCGAAGTCCCGCGATGACCTCTTCCAACCGTCCCACGATCCGATGACGAGGGCCACCTGCTCATCAGCGGCGCGGCGGCACAGGGCGTCAAGCATGAGAAGTTCGCCAGCCAGACCGAGGACAGCCTGGTTCGACAGGCGGAGTCTCTCAATAGCCAGTTCTATGATCGGCTCGGTCTGGGCGAACGCTTGCCTCAGGGACACGTCAGCACCGCCCCGCAGCAGCTCGGTGCAGATGAACGCCGCTACCTGATCGAAGTATCCGAGCGAGGGGAATAGGAGCCGGCTGGCGTCGAATGCGGGTGTGCCTTTCCGATGCCAGGTGCGAAATTCAATTGCGGCCCTGACAACGCAAGAACTGGGGCTCAACCCGGCTCCAGCGAGGAACACCTCGACCTGGCCATCGTGGTCGCGCGCGACACCGACCACATGAGCGTCGGTCAACCACCTTACGTCGCGGTGATCGGCAGATGCCGCGCTCGGCACGCTTTCGATCAACTGAAGCACCGACTCATAAGTCGTCAAGTACCGCCTGCTTCTCACGCCGCGACCAACGATCCGGCGCGAGTCGCCGCAAACTGCTCGGGCCCACCGGCCGGTATGCACACCCCGATCGCCACGGCAGGGTGCGGCTGGTCAGGAAACTGGTTCACGTAGAACAGAATTTGGCCATACGATCCGGCTGGCCGCCATGGCGCGCTCCCACTCAACAGCGGTACTCGCTCCCCCCGATGGTAGTAGTCGAAGAACTCGTCGCCACGGTAGTCGAGCGGGCCGGCACTCGGGTCGTTTGCGCCCCACGCCGTGTCGAGTTCACCGTCGATCCCTACACGCTTCGTTGTCGCATGGATGCTGAAGCCCAGTTCTGCAAGTGGGCCGCGTCTGATCGGGGCCCCTGCCCCGTAGCGGATGCCCACCGAGAATCTCGGCTGGTGCCGTTGCTTGTTCCCAAGATCGGCCATCGACCAACGGTCAGACGGCATGCCTGTAACGAAGAGCCCCCGAACCGGCCTGGTGAGGCACGCATTCCAGAGGCGAAGGTACGCCGGGATCCCGTACGGGCAGTTGGGCCGCACGGGAGAGGGTTCGCCTTCGAATGGCCCCGGTGCGTTATACAGGGGCTTGTCGCTCGGCAACGGGAGGGTGGCCGAGACACGAGCCTGGACCTGAGCCCACAACTCGCCCAGACGGTTGTCTCGGCCGGGGAGATACGAGTCGAAGACGAATTGGTCAAGTAGATCTGCGACCTGCGTGAGCGAGAGAGTGGCATCGAGAGCACGGCCCCTGGTGGTCCCGCCGACGGTCACGTCCGACGATGGCACGGACGCGAATAGACCGGCGACGAGCTTCGCGTTCGGGTCGGGCGCATGGCCGTCGTTGATGAGAGTCACGAAGGGCCTCGAACTCGGGCAAAGCGGCGTGCGGCCGAGGTTCGCGATCTTTCCCGTGGCGAGGAAGCCCAAACCATGCAGAACAACCGGAGAAGGGGCATCGCCAGTCATCTTTGCGGCGATCCCCTCGCGTAGGGCCTCGTCGATGTCGTGGTATGCGCTGAAGAGGTCGATTTGATGGCGGGCGGCGAACACCCGGCTTAACTCGATGTGCTTGCCGCGGTAGCCGAACCAACGTTGCATCTGCATCTGGGTGTCCGCCAGCGGGTTGTTCGACCCTCGCTGGAACAGCGCCGTCGTCATCCCCTCTAGGGTCAGCCCTCGGGCCATCACGTTGCCGGAGACAAAGATAGTGGAGAGGTCGCGCGCCGCGCACCACTTCCCGGTAGTGTCGTCGAAGGACGGTTTGTACTCGGGGCGGTCGTCGGCACTGGGATCACTGTTGACGACCGAGACCCGCGTCCCAGGGATGATCTCGGTCTCGAGGATTTGCCGGACTATGGGCCAATCGGGGACCGTGCGCGGGCTGAGGATGTTGAATTCGGAGGCGATCTCGGCGGACGAATGACGATACCTGTCGATCCAGGCCTCCCAAAGCGGCTGTTCGCCGAGCATCTTCGAGATCAGACTTGTTGGCAGGCGAGCGTCGCCTGACTCCAGCAGTTCGCGTGCCGTAGCACGTTCACCGACACCGGCCCAGAGCAGTATGTCCTCGGCGCCGGTGAAGTGCCGCTCGATGTCCGCTGAGGGATGAAAGAGCATCGAGTGCGGTTCTGGTGACGCAGACACTGCCGCGTCGCGGGTTTCGAATTCAGCACCCGCTTGGGAATACGGCCCTGACGCTCCAATGGCTCGGTGAAGCCTTATGGCACCGGCAATGAGAAACGCGCGGACTGCCTCCCCGAGATCGTCTTCGGCACGGCCGGTGAGTTCTACGCAAAGCTGCGCCGACGTCCCGCGGTCGTAGTAGACCTCGCCTCCTGTGTAGTAATGGTCGATGCCAGTCGGCTCGGGGTAGGTCGATGACCTTGGGACGTCGCTACCAACGAAATCAACGGGGTGCCCGACATCGAGCGGTGTTCGCAGCGAGATCACGAAGTCCCGTGGGGCTAGCGGGTTGTGATCCTCCTGAATTAGGTTCGCCTGCGGCGTCGCAGTGTAGCCGACGTATGAGGTGTAGAGGTTGGCCGGGGCATTACCCGAGCGAGGCTCCCAAAGGTCAGCGATGGCTCGGGGAATCTGTTTGAGGTTCGGGGACAGGGGATCTCGTCCCGCCTCCACGGCGGCATCGAGCACCGAACCGTCGTCAGCCTCGTCGTCGAGCACCAGCATGTGTGCCGGGCGCGGGAGCCCACTCACCGCATCGAAGACGCTGCTACGGAGGGAACTGCCGAGCGCGTAGAGGTGGTTCGCCTGCTTCATTGCGACGACAATCAGCGGTCGCCCCTGTGCAAGCTTGCGCCGTACCTGCGCAGAGGAGAGTCGGTACGTGTCCTGAAGTGACGCCGACGCCCCGGAGAGCGCGACGCCGGATGCGGGGCACAGGAGGCGGCGGGTGATCTTCGCCACACTGTCTTCTCCGGCGTCCAACTGCTCGCCCAGGCGTTCGTAAGTCTGTCGCCAAAGAGACAACCGCGTGCCCGCGAGGATGACGACGATATTGACGCCGCGGTCGAGGGCTAGCGCAGACACTCCGAACATCGAGGCTGTCTTGCCAGACTGCACGGAGCCCATGACCAGGCCGGTACGTGTTCGGTTCACGGGCCACGTACCGGCATTGGGTTCACCCGATCCGAAGATTCCGCGGTCAAGGATATAAGCGCAGTCAGTCTGCAGTACTTCACGTGCGGTCGGCGTCAGCACCCTCAATTCGGCGGCGTATCGATCCCACCAGGAGCTGTCTGCCGGCGTCGGCGTCGGTGCATCGAAGTACAGCCGCTCTGTTGCGTCCCCTGTCATGCCGCCACTACTCGGCTTCCGGCGGCAGGATCGAAGCGAGGAGCGACTCGACGCCGGATGAGCCGAATCGTGCCCTGATCGCCTCTGACGCCATGGAGATGTCGACGTCCAGCTTCTCGACGACGCCTTGTGCGATCTTGGCGATGTAGTCCCACTGGGTGCGCGTCTGGGTCTTGGGCGGGCGCTTCCACGCCTTCGTGGCTGTCGCCTCGCGGATCTTATCCGCGGAGGCCTCGATACGGTCCTTAATGTCGTCCGGTGCGCCGGCCGCGGCGATCGCGATGCCGACTAATGAGCCGACGAGTTGCAACTCCTGCCACTTTGTGCCCTTGCCGCCATCCTTGAACTTGTCCGACCAGAGTTCGTCGTGTGCCGCGTGGAGATCTGCCGCCTGGGCAATCCAGCCGAACAGGTCAGCGAGCTTTGCCTCATTGCGCAGTACATGCGAATTGTTGTCCTGGACCCGGGCGAGGAGGAGGTCGATGTGCCGCGCTGTTGACGGCAGGTCCTTCTTTTCGGTGTCGTTGAGGAGCACTGAAACCACCCAGCCAAGGACCTTGGTCCGGCGATAGCGCGAATCTCCGAAGCCATACTCCTTCAGGGTCGTGCCCAGTTCCTGGACGCCTGGGACGTTTACCAGAGAGGGGGCGACATCTGCGATGCTGCTTCGCGAACTGGCATCGCCAGCGGCGACGAGGATTGCGCGTGTGAGTTCGACGTCGTGGTATACCGCGTTGCGAATCTCCTCGGCATTCAGGTGCATGCCCTGTTTGTTGTAGAGCTTGAATACTTCGTGGATCTGACGTTGACTCGCCTTGGTGTACTCGATCACTGGCACCTTATAGTCGGGCGCGCCCTCAAACAGTTCCTCGACCGTCACCTCCTGGTCAGCGACATTGATCGTGTTGCCCCTGATCTGCGTGTAATACTGGCCGCGCAGGGGCTCGAGTTCGGAACCTACGAGACCGCCCTTGGCATCAGTGCGGAGCTTGAACGGGAAGTAGAAGTCGTCTTCGAGTCTCGCCGTCAGAGGCTCTCCCATGAACTGTTTCCAGGCCCTGCGGAACTTCGGGTAGTCGGTCGTCAAGAGCGTCTTGAGGTTGGCCGTTGGATGCTTGGCGTCTGCCTCCGCAACCTTCGCAACTGCGATCGGGTGTTGGCCGACGAAGCGCAGGATCGCCGTCAGGCGCTGCTTGCCGTCGACGACATCGTGCGGCTTGCTCCCTCCGGTACGGAGCAAGATAAGGGAAGGCAGCGGAATACCCCTGAGAATGGATTCGATCAGTGCCTGGCGGTCACCCGTGCGCCACACGTCACCACGCTGGTAGGACGGCGCGAGGTTCAGCTTCTTCTTCGTTAGTTGGAAGATATGCCATACGTCAGCCTTGGCCGTCACCGGCTCGGGGGCAACCTCTTCGGCGCTGTCCTCCTCGGTAACCCAGGACTCGGCCCAGGACGCGGTCGCCGATTCCCGGCTGGCGGCCTCGGCGCCGAGTTCCATGAGGAACTCTTGCTGCAGCCGGACAGCCAGTTCAGCGCGTTCGCTCAGGCGTTCGAGAGCGGTTTCCGTGAGGCAAGGAGCGGCGCCCGGAGCGTCGGCGCTCCCGGTTTGGTTCTCAAGGCCGAGTGCGGCGACAAGGTTCTCGACGAATGCCTCAACGTCGGAGGTTGGCAGGTCGTCGCTGAAGTGGAGCCAACCCTGGACGTCGGCAAGCCTGGACATCCACACGTCCGACCGGAAGTCGACGTCGCTTGCGGCGAACTGGGGGCAAAGTTGGAGGCCGGACGGTGCATCTGTCACCTCTGAAAGTTCTGCGAGTGACTCCGCTATCCTGTCCTGAAGCTGCGTGCGCGAGTCGTCCTCGGGAAGGTCGTCCTCGGTCTCGCCGATGTTGTATGTCGTCATTAGTGACTCCTATTCTCCACGTCGCGTCGGGCTATGCTGCCTGCGGGCGCGCCGTGCTCTTCTTGGCCGCATTGAGATCTACGAGCAACGGCTCGGCAATGGCACTGACTACGCTCGCATTCACTGCATTGCCAAGAGCCTTGTAGGCCTGGATGTCGCTCTCCGGCAGGTCGATGCCTCCCAGACTCTGCAACTCCGCGCATTCCCCCTGCGTCATATACCGACGCTCACCGGTGGGAGAGATGCTTGCCCCGAGGATCGGAACCTGCGTGATCGTCATCGCAATCAGGCTCGGCGCGGTCGTTGGCCGTTTCACCCGGATGCCGGATGCGCGCACTTGTAGGACGTACTCGTCGATGTCGCGCACTCCGCCCTGAGCGTTCCACTCGAACTTCTGGAAACTGGACGGAAATTCCCACGGCTGCCACTTGTCCAGCCATGGCTCGATCCACTTCCGGTTGGTGAGAAAGAACTCGCGGTTCTGGCGGATAAATTTCTGCTTCCATGCGGGAAACTCCGTATCGCCATCGCGGCGCGAGTGACTCGGGATGAGTTCATACTGTTCTCGGCTGCTAAGCCCCTCGAGCGGGAAACCGAAAGAACCAGTAAAGCCGTCGAGTTCGCGTGGACCACTGCGGGACCACAATTTCGGCGGGGTCGTAGTCTCGTACGGATAGGTCGCCCTGAACTCCATGGACCAGATCGGGAACGACGGCAGCTTGACGTCAGCGGGTGAGCGGCGTAGGAAGTCGCCCCACATGTCGATTGCCCGCACGGTCTGTTCATGGATATTGCGAGAAGGCTCAGCGTCCGGGCGCAGTACCGAAGCGATGCTGGTTGTCTCTTCGAACTCCGTCGGCCATTCGAAAGCGTCGAGGCCGTCTAGCGATCCGACGAAGTAGGCCCGCTCCCGAACCTGCGGAATGCCGAACTGATGCGGCGAGAGACGGTGGACCTGAACCTCATATCCGAGTTCTTCGAGTCGTGCCACGATCGTTGCAGCCGTCCGTCCACCACGGTGCCGGAGGATGTTCGGGACATTCTCCAGGATGAAGCGGCGGGGACGCTTCACGCTGAGAATGTCGAACACTTTGAAGAAGAGCCGGCCTTGCAACGTGTGCTCGAAACCGAGTTGCTCCCCTGCCTTCGAGAACGGCTGGCAGGGAAACCCAGCCGTGAGTACATCGTGGTCCGGTACCGCCTGGGCGATCACCGCATCGGAGTCCAATTCGTTCACGTCAGCCCACGGCGCTATGCCGAAGTTGTGCTCGTAGAGCGTGTTCAGGGTGGGTTCCCATTCGGCCGCGAATACGCCTTTGCCACCAAGGTCGCTGAGTGCGACGTGGAACCCACCGAGCCCCGCGAAAAGGTCGATAAATCGGAATCTGGCGTCGGGCTGGTCCACCGATCCCCTTTCGAGTTGGAAGTTGCAAGGCGTGAGTCTGCACAACGCATGCCCCGCTCCACTCCGGGACACCACTGAGCCTCGTGCGAGTCACAGTCGAAGCATCTCCGCAATTACGGAGGTCTCGTCCCGAAGCAGCCAGCGTGGGGTCACGCGAAGTGACCAGGCGTTTGCATTCTCCCGTTGTACTCTAGCGGGGGCATGCGACATCCAGGGAATGCCGCGCGGCACACTGCTTGCACCGAAGCTCCGATCATCGCTCTCCCCCTGTTCGGCTCAGGTGCTTTGGTGCAGCTTCAAAGGAGACAGCGTTCAGATTGCATGATTTTGCCAGGTCTCCCGGGAGCCGATATAGGCCAGGTCCTTTGGGCGAACCGAATTGGTAAAGCCGGTACAGGTGGTATAGCTCTGGAGCGGCACCCGAGACCCTCACTTCCCCTCGCGTGACGAAGAACGGCACGTCAATCGCGTAGTTGGTGGTCTTGACCTCAATCCACTTTTCGCGGCCTGAGTGGTCAAAGGAAAGTACGTCATAGCCAAGGCCATCCCCTTTCGTTTGAGCCACGTGTTCAACGCGGTCTGCAAGTTTCGTTAGTCCGATGCTGTGAAGTAAGGACTGCTCCCGCCTTGCCACCGCCAACTCGCCGGCCAAGCCTAGCGCTCGGTTGGCTGCTTCCAGTTGAAGATAGTCCCGCTTAAAGGGCCGCGCCATTCCCCGGCCGTGCAGAAGGTCCGTAATCACCTCGAGCGGCGCGTCAGCCTCGCGTGTGATGTCAATCGGCCCTAACGGCACATCATCTGTGAGCCTAGACTCCAATATCTCATCCAACGATTTCCTATGGCCTAACTCGCCAAGAACGGCCTCTACTAGGCTGTGTTGATAATTCGCCAGGGGTGACAGGCCACGCAGGTGTGGGTAGCCGAGACCCACCAGCACAGCGCTGATGTTACTCATTTTGAATGATATTGATTTCAAGCTTCGCGAACCGAATTGTTCTGACAGTTCACGATAAACACTGGCCTTGACGTATTTCTGCCCTCGTACGTCCATCACAAGCAGATCAAAATACTTCGACACTGTGACACTAACTTCGTGGTCAGTCCACGGTTTTCCTGTCTCCCCCATAATCATGCTGCCAGGTTATAGCACCATGCTCCCCATTCAGTGAGTACGCCAGGCGACAGTCTCACGCGTCAAGAAAGTAGGGTCGGGGCATCTTGTGAGGATGTCTTCAAACCGGTTGAAATCGCGTTCAACCCTGGCCCTCGAAGCGGTCATCTGAGCCGACTTCGCCCGCGGTGCGGCGGCTCCACAAGAGGTCCTGGTGCGATCCGAAGCCGCTGCGAAAGCCATAGGTGTACGGGGTTCAGGCTGAATTGAACCGCCAAGGCGGGCTGCTCCTGATCGCCAATCGAGTTCTGCGTTGCTGTCGCAACTATTCGCGGCTCCCGCGTCATCGATCTGGCGGCACAGCTGTGTCAGAACCAGGGCTCCGCCGTCGGCCATAATCTGGCCACCTCAGGAAAATCACAGCCGACCACCTGGATCAACGCCCAGCATGCATTGGAAAGGCCGCGCCAGCCCGTACGCGCCCTTTGTGGTGCACCGAACTGCGCTATGTGGCTAGCAGCGTCTGGTTCAGTCCCTGCGCAGTCCGTGGGGCAGACCGCCCAGCAGCCGGGCACCCATCGCGGCAGTGAATTCGGGGGGGCGAGGCCAACGAGGGTGTTTGCTGAGCGCAAACGTCAGACGACCGTAATCACGATGACGGCGGCATAGGTGGCGACGAGGTAACCTGCCACCGGCGCGGACACGTCAAGCAGGAACTGATCTTGGGAGCAGGCCAGAGGGCGGTCGCGGTAGACGAGCCGAACTTCGCTTCGTCCGCCATGTCCCGCATGCGGCCAAGGACACGCTGCGGCGCTCCGGTGATCATCGTCCGGGGGCGTGCCCCGGGGTTCCGGCCACCACCTTCGGCCCTGTTCGTGGTTGCCGCCGATTCCGCCTGCCGAAATCTGCTATAGATGCGACCCGGATACACGCCTCACCCTTTTGTCGGTGCCAGCAGATAACGTGGGAGCAGTTTAGAAGACGGGGGCGAGGTATGAGATCCGCGAGCAAGGCCTTAAACGAGGCTTTCGCCGACGAGCTTTTCGGCTCCGAAAACGCAGGGCGGCCTGTCTATACTCTGCCGGACGACTCAGCATTGAAACGGGTTGCGGAACGGGGAGGCCTAGAAGGTGACCCCGTTAGAGCAATCGCCGAAGTTGTTCGGTCCACGCTAGCCATTGACGACCTGGGGGTCTCGCCTTTTAGGTGGCAAGCTGATGCCGCTGTCCTACATCGCCGCCAGCCCCTCGAAACCCCTTTTGCGCTGCCGCTTTTGGTTGTCCTGACGCTGGCTGCGGAGCAGATGCAAGCAGACGCGGAGATGGCGGCGCACAATTACTATTCCCGGTTGCATTCGCTCCTACGCGTCCCGCACGAGCGTCAGCATCGAGTCGAACAGGACTACCGGCGGCATGCCGATGAGCTCTGGGGTTCGCTTAATTCATGGCTGGAGGCATGGGAGGGCGAGCGGGGGGTCCCAACAGCCTACGCAGTTGGAGGACATGCATTCATAGGACTCCCAGTGTCGCAAGCTGTGGTTCGGCAACATGATCGGGCCGCACTTCATGAACTCTTCGCAATCGATGGAATGACGCCAGGAGTTCGGCTCGCACCAAGCGATATGGAGTCGGCCATGGATCCATATGCAAGGAGGACACCCAGCCCTCTCAGCTCGAATTTGCGTCATTTGTGGACCATTCCCGCAGCGCGCGATCGCATCGTTGACGCGGCATGCCTGGAACTCGAAGCTTGGGACGGTTCGGGCCAGTCTTCGATGGGTGCAGTGCATCAGCTCACCACCACGCGACTGCTGGCATTCCTCCGAACATTCCCGCGCAAATCCATCGAGTTCAACATCATGCTTCCTCATGGACCGAACGGAGCCAACGTGGCTCGATTCCAAGCCGAGAGCGGGCAAACAGCAGTGCCAACGATCGTTGGACCTGGCGGGTCGACCCGACTTGCGGGGGTCGAGTCCATCAAAGCCGGATCGCTCGTTGGGGAGGCTCTCACAGGTGAACTCGGCGACGACGCGGACCCCCCTTTTCGTTTTGGTCGCCGCCCGCGTCGAGTAGTGCCCCTGAGGTGGGATGACCTTCAAGGCGCCTTCGTCGAGGCAGAACGAATATCACTCGGCGACGACAGCCTTGTGCTTGCACGCGACGATGGGCGATCTCGCGTCGAAGCACACATGAGGGCACATGCGCGTCCCGGTTGGAGGGAACTCCCCGGACTCACTGGTGTGCCTGATGGGTGGGCTGTGTACGAGCATGTCCAGATAATTTCAGGTCCCGCGACCGCGACAACCCACCTAGATCTGCTTCCGCTGATTCCACGTGCTCGCACGAGTCTTACCCTCCGAGGCGGTTTCGTCCTGCCTGGGCTTCTTCGCAAATGGTCGTCTCTCGAACCCCCGGAGATCGTCGCTCTCGCTGCCGATGCCTCGTCAGTTTCCGTCCGCGTATACGCCGGAACCAGGATCAATAATGACAACCTCACGATTCAGTTCGACGTCGACGACGACCTTGCGGTTGTGCCTGTCGCCGGTCTTGAACTCGACGACGGGGAGTATGTGGTGGCGATGTTCGTGGACGGCGCACCCAAGCCTGCGTCCACGGCCCTTCTCCGTCTCCGATCATCTGACTCGCCCCAGTACAGCGTTGACGAAGTAGACATCCGGTTGGTCTACTCCCCCGATTCAGCGGTAACTTGGCCTCTATCCGGCGGACGAGCCGGCTGGTCGAGGTACGTCAACGGGCCGCGTCTCGTCGGAGGGCTAGCAAGCGATTCGGTGGTGCCCGTCGAAATGCCGGAATTCGTGTTAAGAAAGCGCAGTCGGAAACCGGAGGATACTTCGCGTCCGAGCATCGGGACACCAATGGGGGATAACTCCTGCTTAGCCACCGGCATGCATCGGTTCCAGCTTCCTCCAGTCGGTCCTGATCACCCACGCGCGCGAACCATCGCCGGTGAATGCACAACCTGCGGCCTCGTCAAACGCTTCGCAGCAACACAGTGGGCTGCCCGCAAGCGTGAAGGGTTAGCCACCAAACACAACCGTGTTGCAACCATTCCACCAATAGTCGAGAGTGACGAACCCGATTTCCAGGTTGCATTCGACGCCTTAAATCACGTAGGACATGGTACATATGCGACGTTCGAGCGCATCGCGGCTCAAGTTGAAGGCTCAGGGCTTTTCGCCGATTCCTTCCTTCGCCGGCAAGAGGTCGTCGGGCACATCGATGCCGCCAGAGATGAATGGCTGCAGGTCACAGAATGGGC
The DNA here is from genome assembly GCF_002929335.1 of Arthrobacter sp. Y81. Classification (GTDB taxonomy): domain Bacteria; phylum Actinomycetota; class Actinomycetes; order Actinomycetales; family Micrococcaceae; genus Arthrobacter. The sequence goes on along the minus strand of NZ_PJIL01000031.1, from coordinate 6,204 downwards.
GGTCAACTCCGCAACCCTCGTACCTGTTGAGGGTGGTCGTTGGACGCTCGTTGGGTCGCGGTCTAAAGGCCTCCTAAATCAACTGCGCAACATCCTTGACGGTGATGCTGAGATCGCTGAATCCGTTGACGCAGAATTGGCTCGCGTTGAGGTATCTGGCGACGCCAAAGCGCTGGACGCACGAGTTGAAGCGCTAGCAAAGATCGGTGTGACGCTTCTCAAAGAATCCCCTGCGCTCATGATGGCACGCAGTCTTCCTCGACTCAGCGACCTTGTTAGGGGGTTGAAACGGATAGTCATGCCCAACTACCACAGTGCGGAGCGTTGGGATTCGGCGTCCGCGTCGTGGCAACCAGCTGATGCACTCACGACGGTCGGCGCCTATCGGCTGAAGGACTACCGATCTCTCTATGTCGTGCGCTCCGCCGAAGACGTTGAGACCGGTACAGTCAAGATCGGGAACGCCCAGCTCGTCAAGCACGTCGCCAATATGTGGGCAGCGGATCCGCTTATCGGCTACCACACTCGAAGCGGATCTGTGGTCGCTCCCCTCGGCGCCGACCTTCCAGGTCTCTACGGGCGAGCGTTGTCCCTCTGTTCCGGACGGGCACCTCGAGAAATCGTCGACCAGCGGATGATCCAGTACCCGTCGGTGCCCCGCATTGTTGCAGATACACTCTTTGCCCAGTTGAGTCAGTGAGGTCAAGCGATGTTTCCCACACCTATTCAGATCGCGGACGATCTAAGAGCCGCATTTCTTCGTTACATCGACACGGCCTACGCGCTGCGCGATTCTGATCTAGTTGCGGAGCGCCGCCGATTACTGCTTGAAGGCCAGGGGAATCTCTTCGCCCCGCTCATGCTTGAGCCTGTCCTCCCCTATGACGGGGTCTCGACCGTTGCGGAAGCCGCAGCATCGGCTGAGGTCGATGAGCGCGACTTGCGTGACGTGGTCAGGTCGGTCTTCGGTCTAAGGGCTGTCGAGTCATCGGTAAGACTTCGGCGGCATCAGGCCTCTGCAATTCGAACGCACTTCGCTGATGACATCAGGCACAACCCGGTCGTGACTTCAGGGACAGGGTCCGGCAAGACTGAGTCGTTCCTGATCCCCTTACTCACTCGCATCGCTGCGGAGAAGCGTAGTTCCCACGCCCTCCCTCCGATTCACGAGTGGTGGGACATCAGGTTGCAGAATGCGCCGTGGCAGCCAACACGTACCGTCGGCAGCGCATCTGCAGCGTTACGATCAATGATCCTCTACCCCACGAATGCTTTGGTTGAGGATCAAGTCGCTCGACTCCGTCGTGCAGTGCGGGGACTGCGTGAACAGGCAGAGCCCATCGATCTTTGGTTCGGCCGGTACACCGGAGCAACGCCAGGCAGCGGCGGTGTCCCGACAGGGAGGGCTTCGGCCCCATCCGTCTCCGATGTGGGGACGGACATGCGCGACCTTGCCAGGCAGAACGCTGTGCTCCTCCAACTCGGAGACTCGGATCTGATGAGTCAGTTCCAAGATCCCCTCGCTGGCGAGCTCATCACCAGGTGGGACATGATCGCGACCCCGCCAGACGTGCTCGTCACGAACTACTCCATGCTCAACGTGATGCTCATGCGTGATGTGGAGGAGCCGATCTTCGCAGCCACCCGCAAGTGGCTAGAGGCATCGAGCGATCACGTCTTCACACTCGTCGTCGACGAACTGCATTTGTACCGCGGCAGCACGGGAGCCGAGGTCGGAATGGTAGTGCGCAATTTGGCATCCCGCCTAGGTTTGGAAGCGTCGTCAACCCAGTTCCGCATCATCGCAACGAGCGCCTCCCTTCCAGGCGATGACTCCGGAAGCGATTACCTGGAGAGGTTCTTCGGCGTCAGCAGTGCCACGTTTAACATCGAACCCGGAGAGCCTAGGGAGCTTCGGGCACCAGTTGCTCCGATGCCCCGGGATGTTCTGGAATTAGACGACGAGAACCGCGCTAAAGCCGCGGCGGAAGGCAATTGGGCTGAAGCAATCGCCAGCGTCTGCGTGACGGAACACGACACCCGACCCCGCGCGACCCGTTTCGGGGAAATTGCGCGGCGGCTCTTTGGTGAAGCACCCGAGGGCGAGCAAGCCCTTGCTGCTATGCTTTCGGGCCTCGCCGAGGCCAAGGAGCCGGGGCTTCAGTTCCGGGGACACATCATGATGCGGGGGATGAGGGGTCTCTGGGCATGTTCGGATCCCGAGTGCCCAGGAGGCAGGCCCGGATCTGGGCGACGGGTCGGAAAGTTGTATGACACGCCGCGTTCAACCTGTTCAATCGCGCACTGCGGAGCACGGGTGCTCGAGCTTCTCTACTGTTACGAATGCGGAGACGTGAGCCTCGGGGGATACATTGTTGACCGCCACGAGGATGGAACAGTCGTCCTCTCCACCACTCCAGTCACACCTGGGGAGAACTCCGGCGATTTCGTGTTTCGCCGTGGTGACAATGAATATCGCTGGCTCTGGCTCGGATCACCGGCACCGGATGAACCCATTTCACGCAGATTGCCACCCACCCTGGATGAGGACAGGGCGGCGGTCCAATTCAACTTTGGCAGCGCAACCTATGATCCGAAGCTGGGCGCGATTATGCCCGCGGCAGGCCAGGGGAATGCCGTGGTCCTGCGGCACACGGGGGCTGGACCCGACGGACTATCGTTCCCGGCGTTGCCCGAAATATGCCCTCGATGCCACGGACGTGAGGCTAATCGCGATGCCTCGGTCTTCTTTGCCGGGGCCGTGAGGTCTCCGATTCGAGGACACACCTCTGGCCGTTCCCAGCTCAACCAGATGGCTGTCTCCCAACTGTTTCGCAGCCTCGGGTCCGAAGCGGCCGAGTCTCGAACTATCATTTTCACGGACAGCCGAGATGATGCGGCACGCATCGCAGCCGGCATTGCCCTCAATAACTTCCGCGACCAAGTGCGTCAGGTTGTCCGCCAACTCCTCCATGACCGAGTCTCACCCGTTCCTGTCCTCCGCGCGCTGATACGGGGTGAACTATCAGCCGATGAAACCACAGCAGCTGAGAGCCTGGTTACGGAACGCCCCGACCTCTACGACAAGCTGCGCTTGGAGCATGCAGGCATCGCTGGCCCTGCAGACCTCGCGGTGATCGATTCGGCCGAGCGTGAGGCCGAATCGCTACCGTGGGCCACCCTCGTGCGAGAGACCGAGCGGGGGTTACTGTCAGTGGGAGTCAACCCAGCCGGACCCGGACCATCTGTTCATCAAAGTGTCGGTGACGCACCGTGGTATCGGGCCTACCAGCCACCCCAACCCGGCGAGTGGAAGCCCCTCGATCCCAGCGTTGCTGGTCCAGTGCGTCAGGAGCGTCGACAACAAACCACCGTCGCTGTTACCGAGGCAGTATTTGACCGTGCATCCCGCGATTTGGAATCGACTCGTCTCGGCGTAGTGCGTGCTCGCGCCGCTGCTCCGACTGACTGGGGACTTTCACAGGAAAGCGCGGACGACCTGGTCGCGAGTGTCGTCAGACTCTTGGGCATCGCCAAGCGGTTCGAGGGCGGCTATGTTGCGATGAGCACGGCTGCCCCAAAAAGCGTCAAAACGTACCTCAACCGCGTGGCAGTCAAGGAGGGGCTGGGAAGCGGCGAACTACTATCGGCGGTCGGCGAGTTCCTCAGGACAAGCAGAGTGACGGACGATAGCTGGACCCTAAAGACTCAGACGGGTCAAGACGGACTTGTGCTGCGAGCTCCCGGAGCAGAAATCTGGGTGTGCGGCAACTGCGGGACCGTTCACTTGCACCCTTCAGCCGGCGTGTGCACAAACGAAGAGTGCGCAAGCGGACAACTTCAACGCGTCACACGCATTGAAGATGACGAGGACTACTACGGCTGGCTCGCTGGTCACCCGCTTCGCCGGATGCGGGTGGCCGAACTCACCGGGCAGACGAGTCTCAGCAATCAGCGGACTCGCCAGCGCCTTTTCAAGGGCGCCGTGCTGCCTCAGCCCCAGGAAAGCGTTCTTGCAGATCCCATTGATCTGCTGTCCGTAACGACAACCATGGAAGTCGGTGTCGACATTGGGTCACTCCGCGCTGTGGCCATGGCCAACATGCCACCCCAGCGCTTCAATTACCAGCAGCGGGTTGGCCGCGCCGGGCGATCCGGGCAGCCCTTCTCCTTCGCCGTCACGGTATCGCGTGATCGGGCCCACGACGACTACTATTTCCAGGCCCCCGAACTAATGACCGCGTCCGAACCGCCGCCACCATTCATTGACCTGTCCCGACCTCGCATCGTTAGAAGGGTGATCGCAGGAGAATTGCTCCGCAGAGCATTTCAGTCCCTGGCAGAGCCTCCTCGGCGCACTTTTGAGAGCATTCACGGCACGTTCGGCCGCACGGTCGATTGGCCGCAGCGAAGAGCTGACGTGGCAGCCTGGCTGGAAATGGCAGATGACGTCGAGGAGGTGTGTGACCGTTTCTCGGCGTACACGGAACTCGATGTGGATGACCTAAAGTCGTGGGCACGATCCACTCTAGTCACCGACATAGATGAAGCGACCACCAATCCCTACTTTGGCCACTCCGAACTCAGTGAACTGCTGGCAAACGCCGGCGTCCTTCCAATGTTTGGCTTCCCGTCCCGAGTTCGGCCGCTGTACTCCAGGCCCCTACGTCAGGCCTCCGACGGAGAGCGGTTCACCGTTGCTGACCGCGATCTCGGTATGTCGATTAGTAGCTTCGCTCCAGGCGCGGTGGTAGTCAAGGACGGCTCCGAGCACCTAGCTGTGGGGTTCGCCGCCTACAACATAGTCGGTTCCAGCGCTCGAGCACGCGATCCGCTTGGAGCGCCTCTCCCAGTGAACCGATGTGAAGAATGCGGAAGCCTTGACACTCGCCCCGACCAGCGACGCCCCCATTGCTCAATCTGCGGAGGAGACCTCAAGTCGTTCTCTGTCTATCAGCCCGAGGGCTATCGGACCATCTATAGCAGCCCGGACTATGACGACGCACACATCACGCCGATGTACAGCGGGTACACGGAGTTGTCCGCTAACACCGACCTCGGAATCGAGCAGCGCCTCTTCGGCACTTCCGTGCGACTACTCGAGCAGGCCGAGGTAGTTGCAATTAACGACAACAATCGGAAGCTATTTGCCCTCAGCAAACAAAGCGACGGCTCAGTCATCGCCACAAATCCCGATCTCTACCGGCGGCCACTCCCGGAGTTCATGCGTACCGGCGGCACAGCGATGGAAGCTGCCGCCATCGGCGAGGTGAGGAGAACTGACGTCCTGCTACTGGGACTTGATGGACTGAAGCTGCCTGATGGGGCCGTCGCCACTCGGCCCCGAGATTGTCCGGCGGGCTACGGAGCGCTGCTCTCGTTTGCCGAGCTTCTGCGCAATGCGGCGAAGGCCTATCTGGACATCGAACAGGCCGAGTTGGAGGCCGGTCTCCAGCCCACGTTGCAGGAGACGACGATCTCCTCCCGGGTGTTCCTTGCCGACGCCCTTGATAACGGTGCAGGCTACGCACTTGAACTCGGCCAGCTTTCGACATTACAAAGTCTGCTGGAATCGATTCGCTCCGACACGGGAATGCGCCTACGGGAGGAATCGCACGGAAACGCATGCACGTCGTCGTGCCCGGGATGTCTACGCAACTACGAGAACCGCTTGCACCACTGGGCGCTCGACTGGAGGCTGGGCCTGGACGTCGTTGACCTGGCACTCGGTCGCGACCTCGACGTTACGCTCTGGGCTGACCGCACCGAGGACCTTCTTCAGAGCTTTCAGGAGGGATACGGTGCCCACCTGACGATCTCGTCTGACCGCGTTAAGGAGTTGCCAGTCCTGATGACCTCCGAAGGCGGTGGTGCGGCAGTCGTCATCGGACACCCGTTGTGGCGACATGACGAAGCGCACTGGAACCTTCAAGTACGTGATGCGGTAACCGAACTCAGCGCACGAGGTATAGCCTCCGTCAGAGTGTCTGACACCTTCGTACTGGACAGGACGCCCATGCGGGTCTTCAGTTCCTTGGTCGATAACTCCTAGCAAAGGGCCAGGCCAACACAATGATTCAACGAGTTACAACTTCAACTAGGAACGGTAGGCAGAATGACGAACAGATCCCCTGTGTGTCAGGCTGTTGTGTGACAGGTTCCCTGTTGCTGGAGCCGGTGCTCGGAGCGGGGGAAGGTCCGTCA
>NZ_PJIL01000030.1 GCF_002929335.1 Arthrobacter sp. Y81 | reverse complement strand
GCAGCCGGGCCGGCGTTGAACACCTGCGTGCTCAGCTTCGTTTCGCCCAGGCTCTTGGCGATGAAACCCTCCTTGACGCCCACCAGGGCAGGGGCGTGGGTGACGTTGCCAAAGAAGCCAAGTTTCAGCTCGGCCGCGGGGGTGGGAGCGGCGGCCGCGGCGGCCGCCGGCTGTGATTCGGTGCCGCGGTTGAGGTTTGACGCCACTACCGCGCCGCCGGCGATCAGGGCTACGAGGCCCGCGGCGATGCCGATTCCGAGGGCACGCTTGCGCTTTGGCTTGGCCGTTTGGCCCGCAACGATGCGGGTGGATCCTTCGGGGTTCTGATGCGATGACATGGGGATTCCTTCAAGAGTGGGGCAGCCCGTTTAGGGGTCGCCGCCGGACAACAGTCGGGGGGACGGAGGCTCGCGGCGGCAGTCTTTTGCCGCCCTCCGTGAGGGGCCAGCTGCTGGGGGCCTGCTGCTCTTGTGGAGCTCGTCCGGTGCCCCGGTCCCAGCGCTTGGACTGAGATTACGGTCCGGCATCCGGCGGAAACAATGCCCCGCGACTCCTGCGTTCACGGGCAGTAACGGGGTGACTCACAGCGTCATCCGCGGCCCTGAAAGGCGGCGCAGAGTGCCCGAAACGTCGCGAAATGTCACGCGGCGTTTCACATGCGGCGCCAATGTGGCGGCCGTCCTTCGTACCCGCCGTTTTCGGAGCCCGCGCGCTGTCAGGGCACAATGGAAAGCATGACCCTTACGACCTTCGCCCTCGTCCGCCATGGCCAGACGGACTGGAATGCGCAGCGCCGGCTGCAGGGTTCCACCGACATTCCGCTGAACGACGTCGGCCGCGGCCAGGCAAGCGACGCCGTCTCCGTCCTGTCGGGCCACGATTGGGATGCCATCGTGTCCTCGCCGCTGAGCCGTGCCGCGGAAACCGCCGACCTGATTGCTGCCGGGCTCGGGCTCAGCGTGACCAGGCGCGTGCCGGCGCTCACCGAGCGCAGCTTCGGGCCCGCGGAGGGACTGCAGGCCGGCCCCGAATTGGACGCACTGCGGACGCCCGGTGGTTTCCGCGGCGCCGAAAGCGAGGACGAGGCAGCCTCCCGCGGGTTGGGCGCACTGGAAACGCTGGCCGAGGAGTTCCGCGGCCGCCGCGTCCTGGTGGTCGCCCACGGCACGCTCATCCGGGTGAGCCTCAGCCGCGCCATCGGCCGAACTCTGCAGAGCATCGACAACGCCGCGCTCAACCTGGCCCACCACCATGCCGTAGATGGCTGGCAGCTCGAATACATCAACGGCGAGCGGGTTGTGGCAGCCGTCCAGGGCTGACCCGCACCGCAGCCCTGCTACCAGGGTCGGTAGGCCCTCAAACTAGGGCTGGTAGTACCCCTCCGTGGGCGCGAATCCGGCACGGTCCACCTTTCGGTGGTAGTGAACTCCGGCGATGCCGCCCAGCACGGCGCCGAGCAGAGCTGATGCGGCCACAGCTATGGCTGCGATGACGCCGCTCGTACTCAGCTGACCGTCGCCTATGGGGAAGCGGAGGAAGCTATTGAGCGTGGCCAGGACACTGAGCTGCCCGCCGCCAACAATCGCCAACAGGGCCACACCCGCCGCCAAGATCACGGTCCACAACCACACCATGAGCCCCTGGCCGATGCCGTTGAAGCGCGCCATCCGTCCTGCGACGTAGCCGCCCGCAAAATAGGCGAGGAACGGGATCGACACGAGCGTGATCGAGGCTGCCACTCCACCTGATGATGCCTGCCCCGCTTGGGCGATCAGGTCCGTGCCGGCCAGGAAGCCGGCCCGGCCGGCCGCCGTAACCACAGCTACCAGCAGAACAGCAATTGCGGCCGCGGTGAGCCAGCCGAAGAACGCCGAGCCGATCTTGATGCCGCCGAACCGCTCCTCTTCGCGGGCAACCACGGCTTCACGGATAGCGGCGGCCGGGTCTGCGGGAAAGAAACGTTCCACCGGGCCGCCGGTGTCCTCGACGTACGCGGGGTCCTCCAAGCCGGCGTCCTCGGCGTAGGGGACGTCGCCGTCGGATTCTTCGTAGAAGCCGTCGTCAACTCCGCGGTCAGAAGCGCGGCTATCCGCTGGGCCCGGAGTTTCGGGAACGTCATCTCCCGCTCCGTCGCGACCCCGCCCGCCTTCAGGATCCCCTGCGCTGCCCATTACGCGTCCTCGCTTTCATGGTCTCCGCTGCGCCTACGCGGCCGGTGACTATGACCCAAACTAGTCGCCCCCCGGTGCAGCTCACGAGAGGCTTTCGGCCTGACTTGGACTTCGTCTCCGCTGCGCGCATTGTTGGCAGGCGCAGCGTAAGGCGCCGGTCTCAGGCTGCCTTTCGCACCGTACCGTTGCCGTCCGAACGGGACCGTGATGACGAGTTTGCTGGCGGCTTGCTTCTGGCCGCTACGTGGCTGCCCGGCGCGACCGTGGTGTCCCCATGCAGGCGGACCCCGTGGGCGATAACGGCACCGGCCCCGATCCGGGAGTGGCTGCCGATATGGACCCGGTTACCGACCACGGCTCCCGGCCCGACGTACACCGCGTCACCGATCACCCCCCGGTGGCCGATACGCGCCTGCCTGTCGATCCAGCTGCCGCCGCCGACCCGGCATCCCGACTCCACCCGGGCGCCGGCCTCCACATAGGCACTTGAACTGATGAACGACGTCTCGTGCACCTCGGCACCACGCCCGATCAGACCGCCACCGTTCGGGTGCCGGTGGTAGGTGATGACCTTCCCGGCGTCGTCTTCCACGGTCTCGATTTTCCTGCTCATGACCTTCCTGTCAGTCCGGAGCTACATACCATCAGACACTCCTTTAAACACCCGAAACGCGACGTGCATTCCACGCAGAAATTCGCCCGCTGCCGATCAAACTTCGGAACATGTAGGCCCTTCCGATGGTTATTCACACAAAGGGCTCAGGCTTCCCACAAGGAGGTGCAGGGTGACCGCGAATGACAAATATCTGTCAGGACGCCAGCCCCACGGTGGTGTTCCTCGTGCAGGCGACGTGACGGGTGCCGGCGCCCACCCGTGGCGCCGGTACGTTGCGTTGGGGGATTCGTTCACGGAAGGAGTGGGCGACCCCGACCCGCGGAGTCCTGGTGGAGTGCGCGGTTGGGCCGATCGCGTGGCAGAGGAACTGAGCATTGCTCATGAGGACTTCGCGTACGCGAATCTTGCCGTACGCGGCCTGCTGTTGGAGCAGATACTGGACCTGCAAGTTGGGCCGGCGTTGGCCCTTCAGCCGGACCTGATCACGGTTTCAGCGGGCGGCAACAACATGGTTTTCCACGGCGGCGATCCGGACAAATTGGCTGACAGGCTCGACGCCGGGGTGGAGCTTTTGAGTTCTTGCGGCGCCACCCTGGTGCTCTTCACCGGGCCCGACTGGAGATCAACGCCCGTCCTGGGCCGCAACCGGACCAAGGTTGCCGTCTTCAACGAAAACATCCGCTACATCGCGTCCCGGCATGACGCCGTGGTTGCCGACCTATGGGGGCTGAGGACGCTCAGGGACCCGCGGATGTGGGACCAGGACCGGCTGCATCTCTCCCCGCTGGGCCACCACACCGTGGCAATGATGGTGCTGGACACGCTTGGCGTCCCGCACCGGCTCCGGCCGCTGGAACCCGGGGATCTGCCGCGTGGCAGTTGGCCCCAGGCCAGGGCAGGAGACCTGTTGTGGGCTCGCAGGTACCTCCTGCCTTGGGCCTGGCACCGGCTGCGGAAAGGGGTGGCCCTGGAAGAACTGAGGGCAAAGCGCCCCACTGCGGCCCCTGTGAATAGCACTGGGCAACCTGCCGCCGCGATGAAGGACCTGAGTCAATAGACAGACAGGTCTGTCTGCCATCGGGTAGGCTCGGGTTGTCCTCGGGCAACGCCAACGGTCCAAAAACGTTGCCGGGCGTAGAGTGGAAGTGTTATGTCATTCGTTTTGCCGAATGAACCGGCCGAAGCAAAAAGACGTCATTAGGGGAAGCAACTGAAGTGGAGCTGTTCCTGGCACTGTTTGCCGAGGAGGTGAACATTGGACAAACCGAGCGCGCGCGAAGATGTAAGTGACCGTATCCTCAAGATCGCATCCGCCCTGTTCTCCGCCGAAGGCCTGTACCAAGTCGGCATCAACCGCATCATCGCCGAGGCCGGCGTGGCCAAGGCGACCTTTTACAAGTATTTTCCGACCAGGGATGATCTCGTCCTTGCCTATATTGATGAGCTGGGCCTCGGCTGGGCCGCGGACTTGAGGCAGGCGGCAGGTCCGTTCGCAACGCACACGGCTGACCAGCTGCTCGGCATGTTCGACGCCATTTCCTGGGACGGCCGGCCGGGCGATCACCGCGGTGCCGCCTTCCTGCGGGCTGCGGCCCAGATCCGCCCTGGCACCGCCGCCCACCTGAGGATCGCCCTGCACAATGCGCGGGTCCTCGATTGGGTCACGCGGCTGGCCCACCAGACTGGTGCAGACGACCCGGTCGCACTGGCGCGGGCCCTTGTGCTCATCCTCGAAGGGGCCCAGGCAGGCGGCATCACGTCTCCCGACTCCGATACGCCCTGCATTGCCCGGTCCGCGGCCCGGCAGATCATCCGCTCAGCCATACCCCGCCCCGCGCAGGTCAGACGGCCTCAGGTCTCGGCAGCGCGGAATTCAACCTGAGGCAGAACTCAACCCGAGGCGGCACCGCCTGCTACGTCCCAGCGAGGCCCCGGGCGTGCTCGGCCTCGGCCGGGGTGGGCACGCTTATCCTGCTTCCGTGGAACTCCCAGTGGCTGACCACGCCGTCCGGGCTGGTCACCGTGCCGGAGTGGAGTGCCTGATCGATCCTGCGACGCACGTCCGCTTCATCTTCCGGCTCTGTGGCGAAAACGACCCGCAGGACCACCGTCCCGCCCGCTCTTTCAGCCCGCGTATGGTGGGCCGCCACAGGGCAGGGCGGGCTGTGGTCCCAGCTCCCGCATAATTCCAGGGTGATGGCCCCGCCGGGGCCCCGGGGGTCGCCGTCGGCCGCCATCCCGACGGTTGCCTCGTGTACAAAAGGTGCCCGCATGGCGCCATTCTCGCAGACACCGCGAAGGCCGGGCGGCCAAGCCGCCCGGCCTTCGCCGGTTCACCCAGGACGCAGCGTCAGCCGCGCAGGTCCTTCCCCTTGGTTTCGGGAAGAGTGAAGACGAATGCCGCGCTGATCAGCAGCAGCACCACGGCGTAGATATTGAACAGGCTGGGCAGCTGAAGCGTGGTGCCAAGCCACTGCTGCAGGTACGGCGCGGTTCCGCCGAACACTGCGACGCAGATGGAGTAGGGGACGCCGACACCCACGGTGCGGATGCTGGTGGGGAACAGTTCGGCGTAGACGGCCGGAACAATGGCCGCGCTGGCGGCGATGAAGATGAGCATCACGGACATGCCGACCGCCAGCTGCCACGCGGAATCCTTCAGCAGCCAGGTCATGGGGAAGTGCATCACGGCCGCACCGATGGCGCCGGCCCAGAGGACCTTCTTGCGGCCGATCCGGTCGGACAGCTTGCCCCAGAACGGCAGGGCGGCAATGAAGACGATGTTGCCGATCACGCCGGCCCAGAGCGCTTCACCACGGTCGATCTTGAGGGCGGTCGTGGCGTAGCTCGGGGCCACCACGCCCCAGATGTAGTAGATCACGGTCAGCCCCACAGTCAGGCCGATCACCTGAAGGGCCTGCTTGCGGTGCCGGACGATCTGGGGCCAGATGGGCGCCCGTTTCTCCGTCGCGCTCTCGCCTTCGAACACGTCCGTCTCGTGCAGTTTCGACCGCATGATCAGGGCGTAGAAGCCCATGGCGGCGCCGATCAGGAACGGGATCCGCCAGCCCCAGGCATTCATCACCTCGGTGCTCAGCGCCATGTTCAGGACAGCGCCCAGGAGGGTGCCGAAGAGGATGCCCACGGTGCCGGACGTGTAGATCAGCGTGGCCCAGAACCCCCGGTGTTCCCGGGGTGCCATTTCGGAAAGATAGGTTTGCGACGACGGCAGCTCGCCGCCGTGCGCCAGGCCCTGGACCAGCCGGGCCACCAGCAGCATAAGGGATGCCCACGCGCCTACGGCAGCGAAAGTGGGCGCGATGCCGATCATCAGGCTGCCCAGGGAGGCCAGGCCTACGGCCAGGGTCATGGACGCTTTGCGGCCGACCCTGTCCCCGATCCAGCCAAAGAGGAAGCCGCCGAAGGGACGTGCCACGAAGCCGACGGCGAAGATCGCCAACGTGGACAGGACCGCAGACGCCGGGTCCGCCTTGCTGAACAACTGGCTGGCGATGAACGGCGTAAAGGTGGCGTAGATGGCCCAGTCGTACCATTCGACGGCGTTACCGATGCCGGTGCCGATGATGGTCTTCCTGGTGGCAGTGCGGGCCGCGAGCTGCGGGCTGACGGTGGTTGTCATGGTGTTCTCCTGGGTTCTCAGGACCGGGCGGCCAGGGTGGCGATGCGGGAGAGTGCCAGTTCCGCGTACAGTGCGGCGCCGTCGGCGAGGACGCCGTCGTCGAACGTGGCATAGGGGGAGTGGTTGAACGCTGCGGCGATATGGTCGGCGCCAGGCGGCACGGCGCTGAGGCCGATAAAGGTGGAGGGGACCTCGTTCATGACGCGGGAAAAGTCTTCCGAGCCGCTCAGCGGCGTGGCGAAGCGGGTGTGCCGGCCTTCGCCGAACAGCCCGCGGATCACGTCCTCCGCGGTGTTGGTCTCGTCCACGTCAGTGACGCTCAGCGGGTACTCGGCGCGGTATTCCACATCCACATCCAGGCCGTGCGCGGCGGCGATGCCCTTAAGCAGCGCGGGGATCGAAGTCATCATCTTCTCCCGGGATTCCTCGGAGAACGTGCGCACGGTGGCTTCGATCCTGGCGGTTTCGGGGATGATGTTCCGCTTGGTCCCGGCCTGCAGGACGCCCACCGACAGCACCACGGGATCGAACATGTTGAACTGCCGGGTGATCATCACCTGCAGCGCGGTGACCATCTCTGCCGCCGCGGTGACCGGGTCCTTGGCCGAGTGCGGCGCCGAACCGTGGCCGCCGGCCCCCAGTACAGTGACGCACAGCCCGTCGGAGGCACTCAGCATGACGCCGGGCCGCGTGCAGAATTTCCCGTGCGGTTCCAAAGCGGAGAACACGTGCATGCCGTACGCGGCATCCACGCGCCGTCCGGCGGCGTCCAGGACGCCTTCGCGGATCATGTGGCTCGCGCCGTCGAAGCCCTCCTCGCCCGGCTGGAACATCAGGACGACGTCGCCGGCCAGTTCGTGCCGGCGCTCGGCCAGGAGCGTGGCGGCTCCGGCCAGCATGGCGGTGTGGAGGTCGTGGCCGCAGGCGTGCATGGCCCCGTCGATCTTCGAGGTGTACTCGGCGCCGGTCTTTTCCTGGACCGGAAGGCCGTCCATGTCCGCGCGGAGCAGGACCGCCGGCTTGGCGGGAGAGCCGTGCGGTGCGCCGCCGCGCAGGACCGCAGTGACCGACGTCGTGCTCTCGCCGAGGGTGATCTCGTACGGCAGCCCGTCCAGCGCCTTCAGCACCTTTTCCTGGGTCCGCGGAAGATCAAGGCCGATTTCCGGCTCCTGGTGCAGCTGGTGCCTGAACCTGGCAAGGTCCCCCTGCAGCGCCTTGGCGTCGGTGATGATCGGCATGCGTGCTCCTGATCTGTCGGCGGGCCGGCAGCGGTTCTGCGGCTCCGGTCTCCAGTCTGTCGTGACACACTTCACAGACAGCCAAATGGCTGGAAAAATGCAAATAGGTACTGCTGACCGCAGGATTCGCGCAGCGGACGAGGGCAGGGAGAGGGATAAATGGAACTCAGCGAGGAGGACCTGGCGCTGATCAACGCCCTCCAGATTGCGCCGCGGCTGAGCTGGGCGGACGCCGCAGAGGTCCTGGGTGTCCACGCCACCACGCTTGCCGCACGCTGGGAGCGGCTGCGAACCGCCGGGGCGTCCTGGGTCACCGCCCACCTGATGGGCGACCCGCAGCAGATGTGCCTGGCGTTTGTGGACGTGGAGTGCGAGATGCACCGCCGTGATGATGTGACGGAGGCCCTGGCGGCAGTGCCGGAAATAGTCACCGTGGACGAGGCAGCCAGCAACCGTGACCTGATGCTGACGGCGATCACGCAGTCCCTGGAGGAGTTCGGCACCGCCGTGGCCGCGCGGCTCAAGGACATCGACGGGCTCGTGAAGTACCAGACAGCGCTGTGCACGCGCCTGCACACGGGCGCCTACTCCTGGCGGCTCAACGTCCTGGACCGTGCGCAGGTGGCGGCGCTGCGGACCAAGGCGGGACCTGAGGCAGCGGGGTCCGCTCCGCCCCTGTCCCTGCGGGAGCCGCTGCCCGCCAGCCACCTGGACCTGCTGCCCTTCCTGGCCCGGGATGGCCGGGCGACGGCAGCGGACATCGCCCGCGCCCTGGGGCGGCATCCGGCCACGGTCCAGCGGCAGCTGAACCGCGTGCTGGCCAGCCGCGTGCTGTCCTTCCGCTGCGAGATCGCGCAGAAGTATTCCGGGTTCCCGGTGACGTGCCAGTGGTTCGCAAATGTTCCGCCCGGCCAGCATGATGCCGCGGCGGCCGAGCTCCGGGGGTTCCGCAACGTCCGGCTGGCCGCCTCCACCACCGGGCGGACCAACTTTGTGATCATCATGTGGCTGCAGTCGGTGGCCGACGTCCTGACCGAGGAACTTGCGCTGCAGCAGCGGATCCCGGGGATTGAACTCGTGGAGAGCGTGGTGATGCTCAGCAGCGTCAAGCGGGTGGGCTGGATGCTGAACCCGGACTCGACGGCGACCGGCGCCGTCGTGCCGTCTGTGGGGTTGAGCCTTCCGTCGGGTTAAGGCTGGACGCTTAGGAGTCCGGACTTTCGGAGACCCCGGTGTAAGTGTCCCGCGAGCCGGGTTCCCAGCGCCGGGGGCCCGTGCCGCCGTCGCCCAGCGTGTCCTCCGGATTCTGCAGCCGGCAGGCCTTCAGGCTGAGGCAGCCGCATCCGATGCACCCGTCCAGGTCGCGCCGCAAATGCTCCAGGGCAGCGATGCGCGCGTCCAGTTCGGAGCGCCACAGCCGCGAAAGTCGGGACCAGTCGCGCTTGGTGGGGGTCCGGCCTTCAGGCAGGGAATCCAGCGCCGCCCGGATCTCCTTCAGCGGGATGCCGACCCGCTGGGAGACCCGGATGAACGCGACGCGCCGCAAGGCGTCGCGGCGGTACCGCCGCTGGTTTCCGGAGGTCCGTTCGGAGGAGATCAGGCCGTTGCGTTCGTAGAAATGAAGGGCCGACGGCGCCACCCCGCTCCGTTCGGACAACTCACCGACGCTCAGGGCATGGTGTGCTCCGCCGACAAGCTGTGGCATGCTTCCCCCTAGGCTTTCACGAAGGCTGTAACCGAACGCCGAGCGTCATTTCCGCATTCCGGGCGGCACCTTGACCTCAACCTTAGTTGAGGTCCTACGGTAACGTCCATGACTATTGATCAGGCCACCACCGTGCAACGAAGCGCCCCAGCATCCGCCCCGGCGACCGCAGGAATCCTGCACCGCCACTACCTCCTGGTGACGTTCGGCGCGTGCGCGCTGGTGTTCCTGGCAGCCTTCGAATCCCTCGCGGTGACCACCATCATGCCGCTGGTCAGCCGTGAGCTGGACGGCGCCGGGCTCTACGCCCTGGCCTTCGCCGGCCCCCTCGCCACGGGTGTGATCGGCATGGTGGCGGCCGGCAACTGGTCGGACCGCCGCGGGCCCGTCGGGCCGCTCTACGCGTCGGTGGCCATGTTCGTGCTTGGCCTGCTGATCGCCGGCACCGCGGGAAGCATGGCCGTCCTGGTGGCCGGCCGGCTGGTGCAGGGACTGGGCGGCGGCGCCATGACCGTGGCCCTGTACGTTGTGGTGGCACGCGTCTACCCGCCGGTGCTGCACCCGAAGATCTTCGCCGCCTTTTCCGCGGCCTGGGTGATCCCGTCCCTGGTGGGCCCCTTCGCCGCCGGAATCGTGGCACAGGCGGCAAGCTGGCACTGGGTGTTCCTGGGTGTGGTGGGGCTGGTGGTTCCGGCGCTCCTGATGATCGTGCCCGCGCTGCGCGGGCTGCACGGCCGTCCGGCAGCGGCTGAGGGCCCTCCGAAAGCTGACGTGCCGGAGGCTAGTGCGAAGGCCAGGCGGTGGTCCTACGGCCGGCTCGCCTGGGCTGCCCTCGCGGCGCTCGCCGTCCTCGGCCTGAACCTCTCCGCGCAGGTCCCGGTAGCGGGCGGCGCGCTGGCGGCAGCCGCCGTCGTGATTGCACTGGTGGCGGTGCGGCCGCTGGTGCCCCGCGGCACACTGCTGGCCCGGCGCGGGCTGCCGAGCGTCATTCTGGCCCGCGGGCTGATCTCGGCGGCGTTCTTCGGGGCGGAGGTCTACCTGCCGTACCTGCTGGTGGAGCGCTACTCCTATTCGCCCACCTTCGCCGGGCTGACCCTCACGTTCGGTGCAATTGCCTGGGCCGGAGCTTCCGCGGTCCAGGGCAGGCTCGGTACGAAGCTGACCCACCGGCTGGCCATCGTGATCGGGTCCGCGATGGTGCTCGGCGCCGTCGTCCTTGCCTTGGTGACCACCGTCCTGGGCTGGCCGGCCGCCGTCGCGATCGCGGGCTGGATCTTCGCCGGCGGCGGCATGGGGCTGATGTATCCGCGCCTGAGCGTCATGACGCTGGCCATGTCCACTCCGGACACGGAGGGCTTCAACAGTTCCGCCATGTCCATTTCCGATTCCCTCGGCGGCGCGCTGGCCCTTGCCGCCACCGGGATCGTGTTCACGGCCTTAACCGCAACGACGACGGCGGGCGGGGTGTCGGGCGCCTCCTTCGCGGGAGTGTTCGCCCTCACGGCCGCCATCGCCGTCGTCGCTGTGGTTGTGGCGCCGCGGGTTGCGGCGCGTCAAACGTCCTAGCTCAGGGCGCTGACTTTTGCTTTGTCCGAATCAGACTCAGCCTTCCACTCTGCGATCCGCGCCTGCTGGAGCGGCGTCTTCCGGTTGAAGTGCCAGGCCGCGCCCAGGATCAGGAACCAGAGGGGCGTTACGAACAGGGCCAGGCGGGTGTCGTCGGCCTGGGCAAGCGCCACGAGCATAAACACGAAGAACGCCAGCACCACGTAGGGCATGAAGGTGCCGCCGGGCATCTTGAAGGCGGATTCTGCGTGCAGTTCCGGCCGGCGGCGGCGGAACACAATGTAGCTGACCAGGATCATGGACCAGACGAACATGGTGAGCACCGAGGCAACCGAGGTGACCACGGTGAAAGCGCCGATGACGGAGTCGCCCGAGTAGAGCAGCACCAGGCCGGCCAGCAGGAAGATGCAGGAGAACAGCAGGGCGTTCTGCGGAACCTTGCGGATGCTCAGCTTGCCGAAGGCCTTCGGGGCGTTGCCGTCCTGGGCCAGGCCGTAGACCATGCGCGAGGTGGAGTAGATGCCGGAGTTGGCGCTGGAGGCCGCGGAGGTGAGGACCACCAGGTTGATCACCACTGCTGCGATGCCCAGGCCGGCCAGGGTGAACATGCCGATGAAGGGGCTGCTCGCGGCGTCGATGCTCCGCCACGGGTTGACCGCCATGATGACCACCAGGGCGCCGACGTAGAAGAGCAGGACGCGGATGGGGATGGAGTTGATGGCCCGCGGCAGGTTCTTCTCCGGGTCCTTGGTTTCGGCCGCCGCGGTGCCCACGAGTTCGATGCCCGCGAAGGCGAAGATGGCGATCTGGAATCCGAGGATGAAGCCGAACATGCCGTGCGGGAACATGCCGCCGTCGTTCCACATGTTGGCCAGGTTGGCCACAGCCCCGTTGGGGGAGGTGAAGTTCGTTGCGATCATCACGATGCCGGTGCCGATCAGCGCCACGATGGCCACCACCTTGATGATGGCGAACCAGAATTCTGCTTCACCGAAGGCCTTGACCGTGGGGAGGTTCAGCAGGATCAGCACCACGGGGGTGATGAGCGCCGGGATCCACAGCGGGGTGCCGGGGGCGAGCTTGTCCACGTAGCCGGCGATCGCCACAATGTCCGCCACTCCGGTGACAACCCAGAAGAACCAGTAGGACCAGCCGGTGAAGAACCCGGCCCACGGGCCCAGGAGGTCTCCGGCGAAGTCGCTGAAGGACTTGTAGTTCAGGTTGGAAAGCAGGATTTCGCCCATCGCCCGCATCACAAAGAACAGCATGAAGCCGATGATCATGTAGACGAAGATGACGGAAGGGCCGGCGAGGGAAATGGTCTTGCCGGAGCCCATGAACAGGCCGGTTCCGATGGCGCCGCCGATGGCCAGCAGCTGGATGTGGCGGTTGCTCAGCGCTCGGGCAAGGTGCGGTTCCTGGCTGTGGCCTCCGCTGGTTGGTTCCGTTGCAGTGTTCCTGGCAACCGTGGTGGTGCGTTCAGACATCAGTGCTTCTTTCCTTGTCACAGGCGGACTGCGTTGCTGGCTGCCTGCTCTGGGAGCAGGTAGCCGCACCGCCATCCGCACGGAGCCGCCACCAGTGTGACGGAGGTAACAGTTGGGGGTGTGGATTAAGACTAGGGGCAACTTTGCGGCCTTTTCCGGCGGGGCAGGAATGCTTTCCGTTCGGGGTATTGACCGGATTCCGACGGCGGCGGTCCGGAACGGTGCGCCGTTCCGCCGCGGTGGGAAAGGGCGTTCATCGGCACGTTGCCGGGCTGGGTGGCCATCGCGGAGCCTCCCTGTTCCGTGTCCCGGAAAGGGCTAATGCGCCGCCGTCCGCATCGATTGCTCCTCGACAAACGTCGAGCGTCAGAGCATCAATCGTAGTCCGTTGTTGGACTTAACAATGGCCCCGTGCGGCGGACCTATACTTCACAGCATGAGCGACGGCCCGAAAGTGCTGCTGGTGGAAGACGACGCCGTCCTGGCTTCGATGTTGCGGGAGTTACTTGTCGGCGAAGGCTACGAGGTGGTCCTGGCCGCGGACGGACAGCGCGCTCTGCACGAAGGCCTCAGCCAATCTTTCGACGTCCTGCTGATGGACCGCGGACTTCCGGCCATCGAAGGGCTGGACGTGCTGGGCAGGCTCCGCAACAAGGGAATTTCGACGCCTGCCTTGATCCTGTCGGCGCTGAGCAATCCCGCCGACAGGGTGGAGGGCCTGGACCGCGGGGCCGAAGACTACCTCGGCAAACCGTTCGACATCGACGAGCTGTTGGCGCGGCTTAGGTCCCTCCTGCGAAGGCACTCCACACAAGCGGACGCTGTCCCAGTCCCCGGCGGCATGCTGGACATCACCGGCCGGACTGTCACGCTGGGCAGCGGGGCTGTGGTGGTCCTGTCCGAACGGGAATGCGGGCTATTGGCCCAGCTGGGTCGCCGTCCGCGGCA
Source organism: Arthrobacter sp. Y81 (assembly GCF_002929335.1). Lineage (GTDB taxonomy): Bacteria > Actinomycetota > Actinomycetes > Actinomycetales > Micrococcaceae > Arthrobacter. The sequence continues at coordinate 20,031 of NZ_PJIL01000030.1, read as the reverse complement.
GATATTTACAAGGCAGGCGCTGCGGGCAGCTGTCTTTCCCGATGCCGACGACGACGGGGTGGTGGACACCTACGTGCACTATCTGCGCAAGAAGCTGGGACGGAACTCTGTGCTTACCGTCCGGGGAATCGGCTACCGCCTTGGTGAAGCCCCGTGACCACGCGGGACCAGTCAGAATTCAGGCGCGCGGTGACGCGGCTGTCGATTCAGTTCACGGCGCTCATCGTGGCCATCCTCGCCCTCATGGGCGGCTTGCTGTATTCGATTGTTACCACTGCCGCCAGCGAGTCGGACAACCGGAAGATGGCGGCAGCCACCTTGGTCGATTCGCCCAGAGACGCCCCGCTGGACGTCTTCGTGGCCATATTCAACAATGGCCAGCTGGCGGTATCGCGCAACATGCCCGCAGGGCTTCCCGATACCTCCGCGATCAGCCGCGTGCTGGCATCGCACCGCAGCGAAACGGGGACCAGCGAAGTGGGAGGGAGGAGCTACGCGGTACTGACCGCCTTCCATGACGGAAGGGTGGTCCAGGCCGCGTTGGACCGCCATGAGAGCCAGGAGGAAGCAGACCGGCTGGTTCTGGCAATGAGCACCACCGGAGCGGCGGCCGCCGTCCTTGCTGCCCTTGTATCCGTGTGGATGGCCGGCAAGGCTCTGCGCCCGCTTGCCGAGAGCTTGGCCCTGCAACGTCGGTTCGTGGCCGATGCCAGCCACGAGTTACGCACGCCGTTGACGTTGCTGAGCACCAGGGCGCAGGTGCTGCGAAGGAAACTAACGCGGCCCGGGGCCGGGCCGCGTCCCGAGGAAGTGGCCGACGGCGTGAAGGGCATCGTCGACGACGCAAAGCTCCTCACCGGAATCCTGGACGATCTGCTGATCTCCGCCGATCCCCGCGCCGCTGCTGACTACGGGCCGGTCAATCTTGGCAGCATTGGGGCGGGCGCGGCCGCCTTGGCCGAAGCGGAGGCGCAGAAACGGTCCATCCTGCTGGAAACGAAGTTCCCTTCCGTGCCCGTGACCGTACGCGGCTCCGGAGTGTCCCTGGGGCGCGTGTTCACTGCGTTGATTTCCAACTCCTTGGACCACGCAAAAAGCACTGTCACAATCCAGGTCAGCACCCAGGGCCGCGAGGCCGTCATCCGGGTTGCGGATGACGGGCCCGGTTTCCCGCCAGGCTTCGACACCCGGGCCTTTGAGCGATTCGCCTCTTCACGTGCGGACGCGGGAAAAGAGGGCGTGTCCCGGCACTATGGGCTCGGCCTGGCCCTCGTGGCTGAGATCGCCACGCTCCATAAGGGCAGGGTGGGGATTGATTCCAGCCCCGCGGGCGGAGCCGCCGTGGAGGTCACCCTGCCGCTCGCCTGACGGCAGACCAGACTGACATCAAAACCGACTGACAGGAACGTCTAAGAAATCACAAAGAATCCTCGAGGACTATTGAGTTAAGGGCATTCACGTCCAGGACAGGTGGAACAGGCCATGAACATTCGCAGTAATGGCAAACGGCTGGCCATCGGTATCACCACGGCGGCGACGCTCGGCAGCCTGGCCACCGCGGGCGTGGCGTCCGCCGTCGTGTACGCCAATACGGCCGCCAGCAAATCCACAGCTACCACCTCCACTGATTCCAGCAGCGGCGCCACAAGCAACAACAGCACCCGTCCCGGCAAGAGCTATTCCAGGGTGAGCCCCGTCCAGCCTGGCAGCGGGGGCGCGGTCCACGGAAAATCCTCGGGATCCTGACATGGCAGGCCAGTCCTCCTGGACCGTCTGGGGCCTTGAGGCCTCCGTCACCGTTACGCGACCCAATGCGGCCGACGAGGCCGGCCGACTGGTCCGCGCGGTGGTGGCGGACGTGGATGACGCTTGCAGCCGCTTCAGGACCGACTCGGAACTCTCCAGACTCCAGCCGCAGCTCGCTGACGGCGCGGAGGCCAGCCCGCTGCTTGCGCTACTGATCCAGCGCGCCCTGGATGCCGCCATCCTGACGGGGGGCGACGTCGATCCCACCTTGGGGCGGGACCTGGATGCTTTGGGATATGACCGGGACATCGTCAGTGTCCGCCTGTCCCCTGATGCGGCTGCCCCCACCGGGCCCGGGACCGCTCGCAGCCGGACCGCCCGCCGGCCCGAAGGGTGGCGGCGTGTCACCGTAACGGGACAGACAATCACGGTGCCTCCCGACATCCGGCTGGACCTGGGCGCCACCGCCAAGGCGATCGCAGCGGACCGTGCCGCTGTCCGGGTGCACGCTGCACTGGGATGCGGAGTCCTGGTCTCCTTGGGCGGAGACCTCGCCACCGCCGGTCCGGCGCCCCGTGGCGGCTGGCAGGTCACCGTCCAGGACCTTGAGGGCGACCCAGTCCAGCAGACCACGCTGGGACCCGGGTTCGCCATGGCGACCTCCAGCACCCAAAAGCGCCGCTGGCAGCACGCCGGGGAGCAGGTCCACCACATTCTTGATCCCCGCTTCGGCCTTCCGGCGGAGCCGGTATGGCGTTCGGTCACGGTGGCCGCGCCCACGTGCCTGGAAGCCAACGCCTACAGCACAGCCGGCGTGGTCCGTGGCTTTGCTGCTGTGGACTGGTTCCGGCGCGAGGGCATTCCCGCGCGTTTCGTGGACAGGCACGGACGCACCATTCACACCGGCGGGTGGCCGGCGGAAGCGGCGGACAACTATGCCATCGCGGAAGGGCAATCCGATGGATGAGGCTCTCTGGGCATTCGGCCGTGTGAGCGGGTTCGTTTCCCTGGCCCTGTTCACTTTTTCAGTGTTGCTGGGCATCTTGAACCGTTCAGGGCGCCGGCTGCTGGTGCTTCCCCGGTTTTCCATCTCGCTGCTTCATCGCAATATCGCCCTACTGGCCACCGTGTTCCTGGGCCTGCATGTGGGCTCGCTGCTGCTCGATTCCTACGCCAAGCTCAACGTTATCGACGTCCTGGTTCCTTTCCTGGGTGCATACCGGCCGTTTTGGCAAGGGCTGGGGACCGTTGCACTGGACCTTGTGGCCGCAGTCGTTGTCACAGGGCTCCTGCGCCACCGGCTCGGCCAACGCACGTTCAAAGCAATCCACTGGCTCACGTACGCCATGTGGCCCATCGCTTTGGCGCATGCCATCGGCAATGGGACAGACGGAACCGGCAAATGGTTCCTGGTGCTTGCTGTCGCTTCCGTGGCGGCCGTTGGGGGCGCAGTCATCTGGCGCCTTTCCGCCACTTTCCTCGAAACAGCCAAAGCCCGCGAAGGAGGACTGCGATGACATTCAGGGAAACCGCCGTTCCCGAGTCCACCGGATGGCGCGCGCCTGTCGGCACGTTTCTGCTTTTCGCCGCCGGTACTGATGCCGGGTACGCACGCCATGTGGACACGTTCGGTCCCCTGGACGTGGACAGCGTGGGCCCGGAGCTCATCAGCGTGCTGGAAGCCTCGGGCCTGACCGGGCGCGGCGGCGCAGCCTTCGCATCGTGGCGCAAAATGGCCGCAACGGCGCAATCCCGGCCTGCGGGGATCCTCGCGCCGCGGCCCGTTGTCATTGGCAATGGCGCCGAGGGAGAACCGCTCAGCTTCAAGGACAAGACGCTGCTCGCCGAGGCCCCGCACCTCGTGATCGATGGGCTGTTGGCGGCCGCACGCGCCGTCGGCGGCTCGCAGCTGTATCTGTACGCCGGGCCCTCCAATTTCCCCGCCCTGGAACGGGCCATTTCCGAGCGGCCGGCCGCCCGCGGGATCCGGTTGGCGGAAGCTCCGGACCGGTTCATCGCGGGGGAGGCAAGCGCCGCGGTCAACGCGATCGCCACGGGCTCTGCGCTGCCGTTCGACAAACGGCGCCGGTTGAGCGAATCCGGCCTCAAGAACCGCCCCACTCTGGTGCTGAATGTGGAGACGCTGGCGCACATAGCCCTAATCGCCCGCTATGGGGCGGCCTGGTTCCGCAGCGTGGGCTCCGCCGTCGATCCGGGCACCCGGCTGATTTCCGTGTCGGGCCCGGGCCCGGACCAGGTTCTGGAGGTGGCAGGGAACGTATCTCTGGGAGAGGTTCTCTACCTATCCCAAATCGACATGGCCAACGTAACCGCGGTACTGGTTGGTGGCTACCACGGCCGCTGGGTGAAGCCCCTTGATTACAAGCTGTCCATTTCCGGGCCGGCCAGCCACGTGGTTCGCCCGGGCGCGGGTGTTTTCCATGTACTCCCCGCCGGGTACTGCGGGCTGGAGACCACAGCCGGGATCGTCGATTACCTGGCGGGGGAGTCCGCAAGGCAGTGCGGTCCCTGCATGTTCGGACTGCCGGCGATGGCCGGGGTCCTCAACCGCATCGCCTACCGTGAACGGGACCCCCGGCTGGTAAGGGAGCTCGAACGGTTGGGCAGGCTCGTCGCGGGCAGGGGAGCCTGCCACCATCCGGACGGAACCATCCAACTGATCGGCAGTGCGCTGGACGTCTTCTCCGATGAGATAAAGGCGCACCTGGCCGGCACGTGCACGACCGTGAACGGGAGGGCCGCATGAGCCGGACCCTGCACATCGACTGGACCAAGTGCGACGGCCGCGGCCTGTGCACTGAGCTGCTGCCCGGGCTGCTGGGGCGCGACGACTGGGGTTATCCGGTGGCCCGGCGCGGCGACCGCACGGATATTGCGATCGGCCGGGACGATGCGGAAGCGGCGGACGAGGCCATCAAGCTCTGCCCCAAGCTGGCCCTCCGGGTGGTGGGTGGCGGTGCCGGGTCCAGTGGGCGGCCCGCCGGATGCTAGACTGGTGGAACTTGATGTGCAGTGATGCCCACTTTGATTCGGTTCATCAACCGGATCCCCCAAAGGATTTGTCCGGCAGGGAGTGGGTTTTTTTCATGTGAGAGGCACATCCTGCGTCGATGAACGCGTTCTATTTGGTCCCGGCTTCCGCCGCCGCAAGGTTGGCAGCAGCCCGGTTGATCACCTGACTTTTCTTCGGCGAACCCCTGGGCCAACCGGCACCGGGGGCCGATATCCGCATGGATACCGCCTGAAAGACCTTTGAAACACATGACAACTTTTGCTGCCCTCGGCACGCCCAAAGCACTCGCCGACACGCTGACCGCCCAGGGAATCGTTGAACCGTTCCCCATCCAGGTCAAGACCCTTCCGGACACCCTGGCCGGACGCGACGTCCTGGGCCGCGGCCGCACCGGCTCCGGCAAGACCATTGCCTTCGCAATCCCGCTTGTAGCACGACTCGCTGAGCGGGAAGCCAAGCACTTCCGCAAGCCGGGCCGCCCGATGGGCCTGGTCCTTGCGCCGACCCGCGAGCTGGCCACCCAGATCAACGCCACCATCGAGCCGATGGCCAAGGCCATGGGCCTGACCACCACCGTGATCTACGGCGGCATCTCCCAGGCCCGTCAGGAAAAGGCCCTGCGTGCCGGCGTTGACATCGTCATCGCCTGCCCGGGACGCCTGGAGGACCTGATCCGCCAGCGCATCCTGACCCTCGAAGGTGTCGAGATCACCGTTCTGGACGAGGCCGACCACATGGCGGACCTCGGCTTCCTGCCGGTGGTCAAGAAGCTCATGGACATGACCCCCAGCCAGGGCCAGCGCCTGCTGTTCTCCGCCACCCTGGACAACGGCGTGGACAAGATCGTCCAGCGTTACCTGTCCAACCCGCTGACCCACGCTGTGGATGAATCACAGGCCGCGGTGACCACCATGGAACACCACGTGCTGGTGGTCAACGACCAGACCGTCAAGAAGCAGCTGATCGTTGAGCTCGCCTCGGGCGCCGGCCGCCGTGTGCTCTTCATGCGCACCAAGCACCATGCACGCAAGCTTGCCAAGACCCTGACGGACGCCGGCATCCCCGCCGTCGACCTGCACGGCAACCTCTCGCAGAACGCCCGTGACCGCAACCTGGCTGAGTTCTCCTCCGGCGAGGTCCGCGTCCTGGTGGCCACCGACGTCGCGGCCCGCGGCGTTCACGTCGACGACGTCGAACTGGTCATCCACGTTGACCCGCCCACAGAGCACAAGGCATACCTGCACCGCTCCGGCCGTACGGCCCGCGCCGGTTCCGACGGCACCGTGGTCACGCTGACCCTCCCGGAGCAGCAGTCCGACGTCAAGAAGCTGATGAAGGCTGCCGGCGTTGAGGTCAACTTCGAGCGCGTCACCGCCAACTCACCCCTGGTTGCAGAACTGGTGGGCGAAATGGCCGACAAGATCGATCCGCGCACCCGCGCCGCACTGCTGGCCGCCAAGTCCAACCAGGGCGGCGGCACCTCCACCGGTGCAAACGCCGAGCGCAAGCGTGCCCGCCGCTCCACGCAGGCCGCACCCACTGCGGGTGGCCGCGGCGGCCGTGGCGGACGCGGACGCGTCGGAGCCGAGGCTCCCCGCACGGATCTTGCGCGTTCCGAGCGCCGTGCCGTGGCCTACGAGGGCCAGGCCGCTGCCCGCAACGCCGCCGAGCGCGTTGCCGAGAAGAACCAGGACCGCGCCGACGCCGAGCGCGCCGAGCGCCGCAATGCACGCGGCCGTGGCCGTTCCACCGCATACTCGCACCACAACGATGTTCCCGCAGCAGGCGGCCGTGCATCGGCCGGCCGCGGGTCTGACGCCCGTACGTCCGATGCACGCGGCGACGCTCGCGGCGGCGCAACCCGCACCAGCGCACCCCGCGGTGGTGCGCCCCGCAGCGGCGGTGCACCCCGCACCGGCGCGGCAACGGGTGGCCAGCGCGGCGGACGTCCGGCAACGGGCCAGCGCGCCGCGGCCGGCAGCAAGTCCGGCTCAGCCGGCGGCAACGCTGCAGTCTGGTCCTCCAACACCGGCGGCACCTCGGGCGGATCCTACTCCGGCGGCGGCAACGGCCGCTCCGGCGAAGGCCGTCCGGCACGCAGCGGCGGTCCCCGCCGTGCCTCAGCTCCGGCGTCGAACGAACGCCGCAGCCGCTAACACTCGTGGCTCGCTACGTAAAGTAGCTGGCGATACGCAAAATGCCGGCCGCCGCGGGTATATCCGCAGCGACCGGCATTTCGCGTAGCGCAAATCACGAAGCGCAGCGCCAGCCTGAAAGGGTAGCTAAAGCTACCAGCCGCGGGCGCGCCACTCCTCGAGGTGCGGACGCTCGGCACCGAGCGTGGTGGGCTTACCGTGGCCCGGATGGACCACGGCGTCGTCGGGATAGACACCGAACAGCCGCTCGCTGACATCGCTGATCAGCTGGGCGAACCGTTCGGGATCGTTCTGCGTGTTGCCCACGCCGCCCGGGAACAGTGAGTCGCCGGAGAAGATGTGCGCAGGTCCTTCCGGGTCCTGGTACACCAGAGCTACAGACCCCGGGGTGTGTCCCCGGAGATGTACGGCGCTCACATCGAACCCGTCGAAGTTGCCCACGTCCCCGTGGTCCAGCAGGACATCCACCGGGACCGGCAGCTCGGGGGCGTCATCCGTCCCGGCCGCCGTCTTTACCCCGGTGGCCTCGACCAGGCCCGGCAGTGCACGGACATGGTCCCAGTGCTGGTGGGTGGTGGCAACCAGCGCCAGCTTCGGCGTCGCGGAGGTATCCGCGGCGGCGTCGGCAAGCAGCGCCTGGATGGCGGCCAGATCATCGGCCGCATCGATCAGGAGCTGCGCGCCGGTTGCCTTGCTGGTCAGCAGATACACGTTGTTGTCCATCTCGCTGACCGAAATCCGGCGGATGGTGATGTCACGCAGGTCGTGAATGAGGGAATCCATGGGCTTCAGTCTACGGAAACCCTATTCACGGCCTTGGGACACCCAGTTGGGGTCCGCAGAGCGGGAGCCGACGACGGCGTCCGCGGCGGAGCCGAGCCGCTCCAGTTGCGCCGGGGTCAAATTGAGCGCCAAGGCGCCCAGGTTCTCGTCTATCCGTTCCGCCCTGCGTGTGCCCGGGATGGGAACCACGGCCAGGCCGAGCTTTTTGCCCTGGGCAAACAGCCAGGCGAGCGCCACCTGGGCGGGAGTTGCAGCCCGCCCGGCAACGCTCAGCTCGTCGGCGACAGCCTGCACGGCGGCTACCACTCCCTGGTTGGCGTCCGCGGCGTCGGCAGCGAAGCGCGGGATATTGCGGCGGAAGTCGCCGCTCCCGAGCTTTGAAGCGTCCACCGTGCCGGTGAGGAATCCCCGGCCCAGCGGTGAATAGGGCACAAACCCCACCCCAAGCGCGGCTGCCGCGGGAACTACGTTGCGTTCCACATCGCGGCTCCAGATGGACCATTCGCTCTGGACCGCGGCGATGGGGTGGACGCTGCTGGCCTCCCGCAGCTCCTCGGCTGTCACTTCCGACAGGCCGAGGTGCCGCACCTTGCCTTGCTGCACCAGCGCCGCCATGGCCTCCACGGTTTCCACAATCGGAACGCGGAGGTCCCGGCGGTGCATGTAGTACAGGTCAATGGTGTCGGTACCCAGGCGGCGGAGGCTGGCTTCCACCGCCTGTTTGATGTAGGCACGGTCGCCGCGGATGTCGGTGTAGCCGCTGCCGGGGGTGCCTACCAGCCCGAACTTGGTGGCCAGCTGCACTTCGCCCCGGCGGTCCTTCAGCAGTTGGGCGATCAGTTCCTCGTTGTTACCGCCACCGTAGATATCCGCGGTGTCGATGAAGCTGACCCCCGCGTCCACCGCGTGGTGCAGGGTCCGCAGTGCCTCGCCCTGGTCCACTCCGCCGTAGACCGGGGTGAGGGCCATACCGCCGAATCCCAGGGGACTGACGGTGAGGCCGTCGCCAAGGTGGACTGATAGTGCAGTCATGATGCGCTCCGTTCGGTGTGAATCCGTTTCCCTGCCAACAACCGCGGCGGGATGACCGGTATTCCTCAGGAATCGATGGCTTCCTCAAGCGCCGCCGGGCCGGTCTGAAGGCGGGCTCCTGTTGCCAGCAGTGCCTCGATCGCTTCGGCGGAACCCGGGTGGGCCAGGAGGTAGCCTTGCCCCATTTGGCAGTCCAGGGCGCGGAGGAGCTCCAGCTGCCCGGGTTCCTCCACGCCTTCGGCGATCACTTCGAGGGACAGCATGCGGGCCAGCCCCAGGATGCCTTCGAGCATCGCCGCCGATTGCGCCGCGGAGGCCTGCCGCCCAAGGAACGAACGGTCAATCTTGAGGATGTCTGCCGGCAGCACGGCAAGCGAGCTCAACGAGGAATATCCGGTGCCGAAATCGTCGATGGCAACGCGGACGCCGGTATCCTTCAGGGTTCTAAGGGCTGCGATGCCGCCGTCAGTGCTGCCGGCCAGGGCTGTTTCGGTGACTTCAAGCACCACCTTGTCCGCCTGCGCTGCGGGGTCGGAAAGGATGCGCTTGATGGCGGCCAGGTTCCGGGGATTGGGGAGCTGGATGGTTGAGAGGTTGATGGCAATCCAGAGGTTTTCGCACTGCGGCAAGGCCTTCCGCCAGCCTGCCGCCTGGCGGCTTGCGGTGTCCAGCACCCAGCAGCCGACGGCGTCGATGTCTCCGGTCTCCTCGGCGAGTGGAATGAATTCGGACGGGGCCAGCAGTCCCAGGGTGGGGTGCTGCCAGCGCACCAGCGCCTCCACGCCGACGATTTCTCCGCTGTTCAGGTTCGCGATCGGCTGATACTCGAGGCGGAGCTGGTCACCGGAAACGGCCGCGGCCAAGTCTCGTTTGAGGGCGGCGCGGTACGTCATATGGTCGTAGCCCTCGGCATCAAACAGCTGGTAGCGGGCTTTGCCGCCGTGTTTGGCGAGGTACATCGCGAAATCCGCCTGGCGGAGCAGTTCGGCCGCATCGCTGGTGCCCGGCCGCCGCTGGGCCGCGCCCATGCTGGCCGTGACTGTCCGCCGGTCCTCGCCTAAGAAGAAAGGTGCACGCAGTGCCTCGTGGATCCGTTCTGCGATTCCCGCGGTAATGGAACCGGCGTCGTCGTCCATCACAACTATCGCGAATTCGTCCCCGCCGACGCGGGCAACGAGGTCGTGGGTGCGCACGCAGCCCTGGAGGCGCGTGGCCAGCTGGACGAGCAGGTCATCGCCCCGCTCATGTCCCAGCGAGTCATTGACATCCTTGAAGTCGTCGATGTCGATGAACAGAAGTCCCTCGCTCCGGTTCCGGCGGGTGCTCCCGCTGCCAAAGGATTCCGTGAGGCGTTCCATCAGCGCCGCACGGTTGGCCAGCCCCGTCAGGGGGTCATGGGTGGCGCGATGCGTCAGGTTCACGTGGCTGTTGTGGACGGCGGCGGCCATGCCGTTGAAGGCCTCCGCCAACTCGCCGAGTTCGTCGCGGCGGAACACTTCGATGCGGTGGTCGTAGTTGCCGCCCCGCAGCTTTCGGACTCCCTTGTGCAGGCTTTCCACCGGCCGCATGAGGTCCTTGACCATCCTGCGGCGGAAGTACACCGTGGCTCCCACCGCCACCACGAACAGGACGCTGCGCCCGATGATCAGGAGCCGTTCGAGCTCGGCACTGTGTGCGAGTCCCGTGTCCATCTCCAACAGCGAGTAGTGCCTGATTTCCGCCAGCTGTTTGCGGACTTGCGCGCTGGCCGCGGCGAAGGCCGGGGACTCGGCCACATGATTGCCTTGGAGCGACTGCACCTGGCTGCCCCACAGGCCGTGTGCAGTCAAGGCTTCCTGCCAGGACTGGCGGGCGGTGGCAAGTGTTTCCCGCATGCCCGTCTCGCCCGGCAGGAGGGTGGCGGTTTCCTGGAACAGCCGGGAGATCTCCTCCTGCTGGCTGATGAAGGCCGGGCGGTCGCCCGGTGCATTGGAGAGAAGCTGGTGACCCAGCTGCTCGTTGGCGTCGAGGGCTGAACGCAGCACTTCCACTTTGTCCAGCTCGAGATGTAGCTGGGCGGACGTCGCCTGCACCTGGTCCATCAGGCCGCGCACACCCACGATCGTTACCGCGGCCCCGACCAGCAGCGCCGCGAGCATCAGCAGGAAGGCCCTGGACCATTCGCGCTGCAGGCTCCACGTGCGCTCGGGTCCCTCCACGCCGGTATCCGCCGGTGTGGAGACCGGCCCCGATGCCTTGCCCGGCGCGTTCCCATCCATGTGCTGTTGTCCTCTGCGTCCAGGAGCCACGGGGGACCCAGCCACCGGCTGAGACCCGTTGATGGTCCGGTGATCCTAGGAGCAGGCTAACAGGGCTGCGGGGTCCGGGCGGTGTGTCACTGAAAAAAGACTCCAGGAAAAATCCGTTAAAGGCTGCGGGGAACGCGCAGTGAACGAACCGGAACAGCTAGGACCAGGGAATGACGCGGTCGGCGGCAGGGCGGGTGGACTCGATCAGCCGTGCGTTCGCCTCATCGGAGCCGCCGGCCCACTCCTCCGCCGCGGGCCGGTCCATGCCAAAGTGCACGTGCCTGTCCACCAGCCGCTCGAGGCGAAGGTCCGGGGGAGTGTCCATGAACCAGACCTCGTCCAGCTGCGCCCGGACCTGACGCCACGCGGGGTGGTCCGCCAGGAGGTAGTTCCCTTCGGTGATCACCAGGGGCACGGAGGCCGGGACCGCGATGGACGCAGCCACCGGCTCGTCGATCTGCCGGCGGAAATCCGGTGCATAGACCACGGGCTCATCCCGCCGCGCCAGCCGCCGTAACAGCGAAAGGTAACCGCCGACGTCGAACGTGTCGATTGCCCCTTTGCGCTGCCGCAGCGGCGTGCCGTCGATGATCGCATTGCCAAGGTGGAAGCCGTCCATGGGCACCACCACGGACGTGTCGGCATCAAAGAGGGCGTGCAGGCCGGCCGCGAAGGTCGATTTGCCGGACCCCGGCGAACCTGTGATGCCGAGAAGCATTCGTTTCCCGGACGCGACGTGGGCACGAAGGTCCGCCACGGCCGCCCTTATCTCCGGATGCCGGAGCATGGCGTCGTCCAGCCGTGGGGCAGTGCCCGGGTCCACTGAAGAAGTCACCATGACACCAGCCTAGTCAGTGTTGCTGTTTAGTCCGGCGTGCCGGTAAATGCTGTGCGGCTCCGCGGTCCTGCGGCAGTAGCTTCAGCCCCGCCGCGCAGCCAACAATCCCGGCGATGAACAGCAACTTGAGCGGACTGGCAGGCTCGACGCCGGTGGCCATGGCCCAGCCGACGGTCAGGGCAGCGCCGATGCCCACCCACACGGCGTAGGCGGTCCCGAGCGGGATTGACTTCACTGCGATCCCCAGTCCCACCATGCTCAGTGTGGCGGTGACGGCAAAGACTATGGTGGGGAGCGCCTGGGAGAAGCCGTCGGACAGCCCCAGGGCGGTGGCCCAGACGGCCTCGAGTACGGCGGAACCGAGCAGGATCAGCCAGGCGGACGCATTCTTGCTAAGCATTACGCCACCACCTTCAGGCCCACCACGCACGCGGCGAGCCCGGCGAGCAGCAGCAGCCGCCCCGCCGTCGCCCGTTCCACCTTGGTGATGATCGCGTAAGCGGAGGTCAGAACCACACCCACACCCACCCACACGGCGTAGGCGGTGCCGGTGGGAATGGACTGCATCGCGATGGCGAGGCCGCCGGTGCTCGCGATGACGGAAACCAGGAAGACGACCATGGGAAGCACGCGCCGGCGGCCTGTGGCCTGGGAGGTGCGGTGCAACGCTGCGGCCCACACGGCCTCGAGCGCCCCGGACAGAATGAGGATTAACCACGACATGACAGATCCTTTGGCCAGTCTTGTCGCGTGCCGGGTACTGAACCGTCGTCCGGAGGTTCCGGAGGGGAACCTTGATCCCAGCGTAGCAACGCCCGACGCCGGGTGGCCACCATTGGTGGCTAAGGTCACCGCCTGTCTGCGGGCCGGTGCGGGATCGAGGAGGCAAGGGCAAGCACTGCGATGAACGACGCTCCCAGTACCGCAACCCAGGCGCCGCGCGGTTCGGTGATGGCGAGCACGGGGCCGGCGATCCCGGGCCCGGCCAGGGCGAGTGCCGCGGTGAGGGCTGCGCTGACGAGGCCGCAGGCGATCCTGGCCCAGAGGGGCCCGCGACGGGACAAAGCGTAGCCCCCGCCGATCGCCATCAGGGCAACGGCGATTGCGCCTCCGCCGAGGCCTTGCGTGAGCAGTGCTGCAACCGCGCCGGGCATGAGCAGCGGCGCGATGGCGAATGCGAGCGGCGCGAGGGCGAGCCAGCGCCACCCCCGCCGGCCGCCTGCACGCCGGAGTGCTTCGGCCCAGCCAAGGAGTCCGCCGACGCTGGCTCCAGGCAGGAGGATCGCGCCGAACGTCCCCCACCAGCCGAATATGGATGCCGGGCCGGCGAGTTCGACCATGTAGCCACGGAATCCAGCAGCCCAGGCAATCCCGCATGTTATGCCGATCAGCACGAGAGGCGCAGTCCGATGGAGGGCGGGACTGGCGTCGCGCGAGGCTTGTGCGGACTCTTTTTCGGGCATGATCGGCTCCACGGATTCACCTGGTAGCTGGGGACATTAGGGCACCGCTGTAGAAAGATCAAGGCCCGGCGGGTTCCTGTCCCGGCCGGCGCCTTAGTCCGAACCCGGTGCCGCCAGCGGCAGCGGAATCCGTTCCACCACCCGCGGCGCGAGGAGGAGCTGCCGTGCCGGCGGGACGATCGCCGCCGCGGGGGTGGCCGCCAATTCGTGCGTCAGCACGCGGATGATGTGCCGCGCCGCCTCCTCCACCGGCTGGGCGACACTGGAGAGTCCCAGTGCAGCGGCCACGGGAGTGTCGTCGAAGCCCACAATCGCGGCTCGGCCGCCCGGCCCGGCGGGCTGGCCGGGCCGGAAAGCGCCGGGCCGTGCCTCACGGAGCTTCTCCATGGCTCCCAGGGCCAGCGAGTCGCTGGAGCACACCACGGCCGTGGCACCCCTCGATGCCAGCAGGGCCGCTCCGGTTGCGCCGCCGGCGACGGTGTCTTCCGTCTCGGCGCCGAGGACGGGCACGTCCCGGCCGTATCCGGCAGCCGTCATGGCGCGCTCCCAGCCTTGGCGGCGATCAGCGCCCACCGGGTTGCCTGTATGCCAGCCCAGGAAGCCGATCCTGGCGTGGCCCTGGGCCAGCAGCATATTCACGGCAGCTTCCGTTCCGGCGGCGCCGTCCACGTCCACCCAGGCGTGTTCCGCCGCCGCGGAGTGTCCGTCGGCATCCCAAGGGCGGCCGAAGACGGCGAAGGGCGTGCCGCGTTCCTGCAGCCAGCGCGACCGCGCGTCGTCAGGGGTGCTGGAGGTCAGGATGAAGCCGTCCAGCCCGGCGACGTCCAGGAGCTGTTCGTACTGGCGGACTTCGTCCTCGTCCGAATCTGCGCAAAACAACGTCAGCCTGTACCCGGCTGACTGGGCCGCTTCGGTGAGCGCGTGCAGGAAGCGGTCCAGGACGGCGCCGTTGATGCCGTCCGTGGCGGGATAGAGCCGTATGCCGAAGTTCATGGAGCGCTGCGTGCGCAGCTGGCGGGCGGCCGCACTGGGCCGGTAGTCGGCGGCCGCGATGGCGGCCAGGACGCGCTCCCGGGTGGCGGGTTTGACCTTGTGCGGCGCATTCAGCACGTTGGAGATGGTCTGCCGCGACACGGCAAGTTCGCTGGCCAGGCTGGCGAGGGTGGGCCGGGGCAAGCGGACTCCTTGGGATTCGGATTGGGCGGGCAGCGTGGGAGGCATCCCGTGAAGGCATCAGCACGCTGGCCTTTCCCTCACACAGTAACGTGTGAGACGATCTAAGCGCACAAAATTTGATCGATCAAATTTGGGGGCCCAGGTGCCCGCAGGTAATGCGGACGGCCGTCTTTGCCCGCCCATCCAACATCACCAGGAGTTGTTTATCCTTGGCCTCTGAACAGCCATACCTGCACAATCTCTCCGGCGTCTTCAGCGCCCCGATCCAGGCGTGGTCCGACGCGCACGGGCAGATCCGGCATGCCGGGGCGCAGGGGATCTACTGCGGCGATGACCGGGTGATCCACACCGCGGTCCTCACCGTGGACGGGCGGGAGCCGGAATGGGTGTCAACGCAGCTGCGTTCCTCCACGGAAACCGACTACATCTACTTTGTGCGCGCTGACGCCGAGGTGGCCGACCCCCTGCTCTCCTTGGTGCGTACGCGCACGGCCGCGTCCAGCCGTCTCCGCGCGGGCGACACCACCGAGACGCTCACCGGCTGCTCCGGGACGGTGGCGGAGACGCTACGCCTCGAATCGGCCATGCTGCAGCCGGTGACATTAAACGTCCGGCTGACCCTCGGCGCGGACAACACCACCATGGAGCAGGTCAAGCAGGGCGGGCGCGGCCATGCCCCGGTGGAACTGCAGGCGCCCACGTGGTCGTGGCGGGACACGGACACCACGCTGACCCTGACCGCGGACAACGGAACCGTCAGCACGCGTGCCAGCAAGGTGACCATCGACTGGGCTGTGGAAGTGAAGCCGGGAGTGCCCGTCCAGCTGGGCTGGGCCGTGGACCTGACCGATGCGGATTCACCGATGCTCGCAGCGGACGGGGGGCCCATTGTTGCTCCGGCGTCGGACGATCCTCGGCTGGACCGGCTCCTGGAGCGGTCCGTCAGCGATCTCAACAGCCTGCGCCTGGCGCACTATTCGCATCCGCATGACACGTTCCTGGCAGCCGGGGCGCCGTGGTTCTTCACCATGTTCGGCCGCGATTCGATCATTGCGGCCCGCATGCTGCTGCCCATCAACACCGCCATTGCGGGCGGAACACTCCGTGCCCTCGCGGGCCGGCAGGGCACCGAGACGGACCACACCACGGCCGTCCAGCCCGGGAAGATCCTGCACGAGGTCCGGCGGACCGTCCTGACCATGGCCGAGAGCGGCCAGGCACTGCGACTCCCGCCCGTGTACTACGGCACCATTGACGCCACGCCGCTGTGGATCTGCCTCCTGCACGATGCCTGGAAGGCCGGTCTGCCGGACGCCGAGGTGGAAGAGCTCCTGCCCAACCTGCTGGACGCCCTCGAATGGCTCCGCGACCACGGCGACCTGGATGGTGACGGCTTCCTGGAATACCTGGACGAGTCCGGGACCGGCCTGGTGAACCAGGGCTGGAAAGACTCCGGCGACGCCATCCGCTGGCACGACGGCTCGCTCGCGAAGGGGCCCATCGCGCTGGCCGAGGTCCAGGCCTACGCCTACGAGGCCGCCATGGTGGGCGCGGAAATCCTTGAGGCTTTCGCACGTCCGGGAGCCGCGGAATGGCGCGACTATGCAGCCGGCATGGCCGAACGCTTCCGCGCGCAGTTCTGGTGCGAGGACGAGCTCGGTGCGTACCCTGCGCTCGCCCTGGACGCTGACAAGCGCCCGGTGGACGGTGTGACCTCCAACATGGGGCACCTGCTCGGCACCGGGATCCTGAACGAGGAAGAGCAGCTCACCGTGGTGCGCCGCGTCATGGACCCCACCTTGTTCTCCGGCTACGGAGTGCGGACGCTGTCCACCACGAACGGCGGCTACTGGCCCACGCGCTACCACGCAGGCGCGGTCTGGAGCCATGACACGGCCCTGATCATCAGCGGCATGCTGGCCGACGGCTTCGCGGATGAAGCGGCGCAGCTCGCGGCCGGGCTGCTGCAGGTGGCCGAGGCCAACGACTGGCGGCTGCCCGAACTCTTCGGGGGCCACGGCTCGGACACCATGCGCACACCGGTGCCGTTTCCCGCGAGCTGCCGTCCGCAGGCCTGGGCTTCGGCCAGCTCTGTGGTGATCGCCGCAGCACTTACACCCGTGGGGCCTGAACAGGAGAAGCTCCTGCAGTCCTCCGGCACCAGCGCCGGTCGGTAACGCGGCTGCCGGTCGGTAACGCGGCTGCTAGC
Source organism: Arthrobacter sp. Y81 (assembly GCF_002929335.1). Classification (GTDB taxonomy): domain Bacteria; phylum Actinomycetota; class Actinomycetes; order Actinomycetales; family Micrococcaceae; genus Arthrobacter. The sequence continues at coordinate 3,306 of NZ_PJIL01000030.1, read as the reverse complement.
CGGTAACCCGGTCGATCGACACTACGGCCAGGAAACCCCGGCCCAGGATCTCTGGTGTCCGGTCGTCGGAGCCGACGACGGCGTCGTAGCGACCCAGCGTCTCCGGCTCTGCGGAGCCCGGGGCTGCTGCGGGCGCTTCGCCTTCGCCTTCGCCGGAGGCTCCGGACTCGGCACCGGCGGTACTCGGGCTGACCGTGGCCTGGCCCTGCAGCAGGATGCCCAGCTGACCTTCGAAGACCGGGTGGGCGCGCTTCTTGGAGAGTTCGATGATGGACGTGTACCCCTTGAACGCACCGTTCCGGGTGATCACATTGAGGTCGCGGATGTCGCCTGTGGGCAGTGCACTGGCTGTGTCGGCCTCGCCGGAGAACCGGAACGGCCGGTACTTCTCCAGCGGGTGTTCGGCGCCGTCCACGGTCAGGAGCAGGAGTTCGCCCTCGATCACGGTCAGGACGCGGTCCATGCCGGGAAAGGCGGAGAATGCACCGGCCTTGGACACCTCGGCGATGCTGACGCGCCAGTCCCAGGCGCCGTCCTGGGCGGAAGCCGCCTTCGGATGGCTGGCGAGTTCGCGGGTTACCCCGCCGCTGTTGCGCCACGGTTCGGCTCTGAGTTCGGCATAGCGGATGATCTCCATGCGCCCAGCCTATCGGCCGGACGGCAGGCCACGCCCACATGGACACGACCACCGGGAAGCTCGCCTGGCGTAACCTCGGCGCGGGCCGGGCGGGCTTGCTAACGTCAGGTGGAGGAGAAATTCGCAGGAGGAGCCAGAGATGTTCGTCAAGGTGTGTGGCCTGAGTACGCCGGAGTCTGTCCTGGAAGCGGCAGGAGCCGGTGCGGACGCCGTCGGATTCGTCCTGACCAAAAGCCCGCGGGAGGTCACGCCTGCCCGGGCCCGGGAGCTCCTTGCCCACGTTCCGGCCGGCACGCCGGCAGTGGGCGTGTTCCGCCACGAGCCGGTGGCAGACGCCGTCGCCGTCGCCCGCGAGGCGGGCCTGGAGTGGATCCAGCTCCATGGCGACCGCACCCCGGAGGATGTCAAAACAGCGCACGACGCCGGCATGAAAGTCATCAGGGCAGTCACCATGGGTGCCTCCCCGGAAGCGTTTGGCAGCTGGGGCGAGGACGTCCTGCTGATTGACGCCGCCGTGCCCGGTTCCGGCGAGGCCTGGGACTACGGTTCGGTGCAGGCCAAGGGGCTGGGCGGGCGGAACTGGCTGCTGGCCGGCGGCCTTGACCCCGTCAACGTCACAATGGCCGCGAAGGAAGCCGGTGCCTGGGGAGTGGATGTCTCCTCCGGCGTCGAAAGTTCCCGCGGAGTGAAGGACCTGGCGAAGATCAGGGCCTTCGTCCTGGCAGCGAAGGCCTAGCTCGGCCACTGCCGTTTGCGGACGGCCGGGATGCCCAGCGCCGGCCGGAATGAAGACTGCCGGATTCTTGTTGCCGCAGTCATGAAGCGCATCGGATTTCTTTCCTTCGGCCACTGGGGCAACGTTGAGGGGTCCCGGACGCAGACCGCCCGGGATGCCCTGCTGCAGGGCATCGAGCTGGCCGTGGCCGCCGAGGAGCTGGGGATCGACGGCGCTTTCTTCCGCGTGCATCACTTCGCCCGGCAGCAGGCCTCGCCGTTCCCGTTGCTGGCCGCGATCGCCGCCCGCACCAGCAGGATCGAAATGGGCACGGGCGTGATCGACATGCGGTACGAAAACCCCCTGTACATGGCGGAGGAAGCATCCGCCACCGACCTGATCAGCGGCGGCAGGCTGCAGCTGGGAATCAGCCGCGGTTCGCCGGAACCTGCCAGGGACGGCGCCGCCGTGTTTGGCCACGTCCCGGCCGAAGGCGAAACCCCTGCGGACATGGCCCGCCGGCACGCCGCAGTGTTCCGGCACGCCATTACCGGCGCCGGCGTGGCCGAGGGCGATTCCCGTTTCGGCGGAGGCACGGGCAAATTGCCGGTCCAGCCTAACTCGCCGGATCTTGCCCGCCGGGTCTGGTGGGGCGCCGGCTCCCGCGCCACCGCAGTGTGGACAGCTGAACAGGGGATGAACCTGATGAGCTCCACCCTCCTGACCGAAGACACCGGTGTGCCGTTCGACCAGCTCCAGGCGGAGCAGATCAGCATGTTCCGCAGCGCCTGGGCCGAGGCAGGCCATCAGCACACGCCCCGGGTATCGGTCAGCCGCAGCGTGCTGCCGATCGTGGACGACGAGGACCGCCGGTACTTCGGGCTCAGCGCCCTGCGGGAAAGGCGTGACCAGGTGGGCGTCATCGACGGACTCGTGGCGAGGTTCGGGAAGAGCTACGTGGGTGAGCCGGAAGCGATCGCCGAGGAGCTGGCGGCGGACGCCGCGGTGCAGGCCGCCGACACACTCCTGCTCACGGTCCCCAACCAGCTCGGCGTGGACTTCAACGCCAAGCTCCTGGGCAACATTGCCCGCCATATAGCGCCCGCCATCGGCTGGCAGCCCAAGTGGTCCGCGGCCGCCGCGCACGGCGCGAAGACCGGGAGTTAGGCGGCTTAGGCGGTTTCACAGGAGGCTAGCCGTGGCTATGTCTGTTCGCTAGCATTCAGCTGGGGGAGCACCCCGAAGAACCGGCGGTCCCAAGCCCGCCAACCCAGTCGAAGGAGACCCATTGTGACTCTTCCCCAAGGCATTACCCCCGGCATCTGGACCCTCGACATGTCCCACAGTGAAATCGGGTTCTCGGTCCGCCATGCCGGCATCAGCAAAGTCCGCGGCCGGTTCACCGACGCCTCGGCGGACGCGCACGTGGGCCAGTCATTGGCGGCCTCCAGCCTTCACGCCACGGTGAAAACGGCAAGCTTCGACTCCGGCGACGCGAACCGCGATGCCCATGTGCGCGGGGCGGACTTCTTCGACGTCGAAAACTACCCGGAGATGACGTTCCGGGCCACGGGCATCGAAGGCGACGGCGAGGACTACACCGTCACCGGCGACCTCACCATCCGCGGCGTCTCCAAGCCCGTGGAACTCGAAGTGGAGTTCAGCGGCGTGGCTGTTGATCCGTTTGGCGCCACCCGGGCAGGATTCAGCGCCGAGGCCGAAATCAGCCGCAAGGAGTTCGGACTGACGTGGAACGCCGCCCTCGAAGCCGGCGGGTTGCTGGTCAGCGACAAGGTCAAGATCAACGTGGAGGCAGCCCTGGTCAAAAAGGACTAGGGTCCGCGAGGAAGTGGCCTGCGGCGGGGCGCAGGCCTAGTTGTATTGTCCACGGACGTTAGGAACGTGCGGCGTGGTTAGGTGACAAAAAGAAGACCTCCGAGTGGAGTGGGGCTTG
>NZ_PJIL01000002.1:259513-541253 GCF_002929335.1 Arthrobacter sp. Y81 | reverse complement strand
GAACCCGGAAGCTAAGACCCACAGCGCCGATGGTACTGCACCCGGGAGGGTGTGGGAGAGTAGGTCACCGCCGGACAACCATTAGGTCGAGAGCCCCAACCAGGGAACTGGTTGGGGCTCTCCCACGTTAACCACCCCCACACACTTCAACCACTCAACACCACCAAAAACCCGAACAGCCAGGACGCTCTCTCACTTCCTGCACCCTTTCGGGCAACCCTCTCTCACATCCTGCACCCTCCAGGGCAACCCTCTCGCACTCCCTGCAGAGGCCGGCCAGCACCCAAGCCACACACCGCCGTCGTAAATTCACCGGAAACTGAGAGAGCGTCCGGGAATTTCCCCCAAAAAGTGAGAGAGCGTCCGGGAATTTCCCGCGAAAAGTGAGAGAGCGTGCTCGGAACACCAGCGGCGCCACCATCGTTGTACTGTCTGGGCTCGGGACGCCCGCTAACGGCACGCTCCACCATCGATTGGGAGACACTTCATGGCTGCACGGACCATCGTTATTACCGGAGCGAGCGACGGCATCGGAGCCTCCGCGGCGCGGACGCTGGCGAAGGCAGGGGAGCGGGTGGTCCTCGTCGGGCGTTCGGCGGAAAAGACCCGGGCGGTGGCGGTAGAGCTCGGCGCTGACTATTTCGTCAGCGACTTCGCTGAGCTGTCCCAGGTGCGCACGCTTGCTGCACAGCTGAGGGAAAAGTACCCGCGGATCGACGTCCTGGCGAACAACGCCGGCGGGATCATGGGCAAGCGCGAGCTGACCGTGGACGGCCACGAGAAGACGTTCCAGGTGAACCACCTGGCGCCGTTCCTGCTGACCAACGAACTGATGGACGTGTTGACGGCGAGCAATGCGACGGTGATCAACACGTCGAGCGCGGCGAACGCGTTCGGGTACGTGGATATCGATGACCTTGACGCCGCTGGCAAATACTCCACCAGCAAGGCCTACGGGACCTCCAAGCTCGAAAACATCCTGTTCACCACCGAGCTGCACCACCGGTACAACGCAGTCGGCATTTCCACGGCCGCGTTCCACCCGGGCGGCGTGGCCACCAACTTCGCGGCGGAGTCGACCAGCTGGTTCCGGTTCGCCTATAAGACATTCATCAAACGGTTCATGCTGACCCCGGAGCAGGGGGCAGACACGCTCGTGTGGCTCGCCACCACTACGCCCGGGCAGGACTGGGTTCCCGGCGCCTACTATGCCAAACGGGCGCTGGCCAAAGCCAACAGGCAGGCCTACGACGCCCAGCTGGCGCGGCAGCTGTGGGATCGAAGTCAAGCTCTGGTCAGCACGGACAAGATCGACCAGCGAAGCTGACTCAGGGTTAGCCGCGCCCCAGGCTCAGGGGCCGAGTGCTGGATTCCTATGCCCGGTTATCCACATAGCGCTTGGCCTCCGTTCCGCTTGCCCCCGTGCCCTCATAGCGTGGTGACATTCGCTATGAGGGGGAACCATGAAGAAGTTCATCGCTGCGCTGGTCATTGCTCTCGCACTGGGGGTGGTTGGGTGCTCGCTGCCTGTGGCAGGGCCCGCGGCGTCCACAGCGGCAGGGCCTTCAGATCCGCCGTCCATCATCGTTCAAAGACCGGTCCCGGATGCTCAGCAGTCCCAGCCGGTTCCCACAATGAGCGTCGACGAAGTCTGCAGTGTGTGGAAACAAGGTTTCAAGGTTCTCAACGAGGGAACCGTTCCCCCGAAGGAAGCTATGGCGACCTTGGAGAAGGTCACCGCAGCGGCCCCTCCGGAAATCCGGGTCCAATCCGGCATCGCGACCCGGATCCTGTGGGGCCAGATCCTGGATCCCAGCAATCAGCCGGCATCGGCAGAGACCATGGGATACTTGGCAGCCCTGCGCCAGGTCTGTTACGACCTGACCGGAATCGATGTGGTCGAGGGACTCGACGGGTAGCGACGCCCCGGTCAGCCGTCGATCCGTCGCCCCAGTCAGCCGTCAAGCCCCCCGTCCGTCAGCCTTCGAGGCGGACGCCCCGCATCTCGTCGATGGCGTCGGCTGAGCGGAGCAGCGCGAGTTCCAGCCCGGACTCGGGTTCAGGGTGGGAGAACAGATAACCCTGCAGGGAATCGCAGTCCAGGTTGGTCAGGTAGGTCGCCTGCGCCGTGGTCTCGATGCCTTCCGCTGTAACCGTCAGGCCCAAGCTGTGGGCCATGTTGATCATGGAGTTTAGGATGGGTAGTTTCTCTGCGCCGGTGCGGACCATGGAGACAAATGATCGGTCGATCTTCACGGCGTCCACGGGAAGATCCTGCAGCCGCCCCAGTGAGGAGTAGCCGGTGCCGAAGTCGTCCAGCGCCACGCGCACGCCGGCGTCACGGAGCAGGTCCAACTGCAGGATCACGTGCGCATCCGGATCAAAGAAGACGCTCTCCGTCACTTCCAGTACCAGCTGCCGGGGATCCGCGCCGCAAGAGGCCGCCAGCTGCAAAACGCTGTCGGCGAACTTGCATTCCTTCAGCTGCACACCCGAAACGTTGACGGCTACGGAGCGTGTGGCGTCCGCAGCCAGCCACGGTTGCAGCTCGGTGAAACTGTGCCGCAAGACCTGCAGGCCAATGGCGGAGATCAACCCGCTTCGCTCCGCCGTCGGAATGAACTGTCCGGGCGGAATCAGCTCCCCGTCCCGTTTCCAGCGGGCCAGTGCCTCAAACTGGACAACCTCACCGTGCCGTGGCGAAATGACCGGCTGGTAGTGCACGAAGATTTGGCCGCCGTCTACAGCCGTGCGCAGCCCGGCGTCCATATCCGTGCGTTGCACCAGCGCCGTCATCATGTCCGGCTCGAACCGCATGTACCGGTTCTTGCCGGCGGCCTTGGCGGCGTACATCGCGACGTCGGCCTGGCGGAGCAGCTCGGAGCCCGCCACAGTATCGCTGCCCACCGAGGCCAGGCCCAGGCTGAGGCTGGGTCGCAGCATGGTTCTGTCAATCCACATCGGAACATTCAGCGACGCCACGATGCGTTCTGCGACGGCATCCGGTTCCGGCGAAGCTGTCAACAGCACCACGAATTCGTCTCCGCCCAGACGGGCGACGGTGTCGTCGGGACGGACACACGAACGGAGCCTGCGCGCCACCTCCGTCAGCATTTCGTCGCCGGCGTGGTGGCCAAGGATGTCGTTGACCTCTTTGAAGTCATCCAGATCCAGCAGCAGGACGTCCACCGAGATGGCCCGGTCGCCGCGGAGTGCTTCGGCGAGCTGGTCATTGAACAGCTTGCGGTTGGCAAGACCGGTCAGTGGGTCCTGGAACGCCAGCGCCTTGAGCTGTGCTGCCTGCTCGGCGAGATCGGCCATGGCCCGCTTCGCCTGGTCCTGGGCAGCCAGCCGGGGCGTGACGTCGCGGAAGCTCCAGACGCGGCCCACCACCTTGTCCGCCACTTTCTGCGGGCGCGAGTACCGTTCGAAGGTCCGCCCGTCGATGAATTTCAGAACGTCATTGCTCTCCGCCAGCGGGTGGGAGTAGAGCTCGTGGACCTTGTCCAGGAAGCCTTGAGGATCCTCCAGGAGCCCGAGCACGTAGCTGATCACCGCTTCATCGTCGTGCGTGGCCAGCAATTCCCGCGGAATGCCCCACATGGACACGAACTGCTCGTTGACACCGGCGATCTGGCCGTCAGTGCCGACCACAAGGATGCCGTCAGCCGTGGACTCGAGCGTGGCGCTGAGCAGGGACATGGCCTCGCGCAGCCCGTCGTCGGGTTCCTGACGATGGTGCATGGCCCGGACCGACACAGACATGCAAAGGCCCGCAGCCGTATCCAGGAGAGCGCATGCGATCTCGCCCCTGAATTCCGTACCGTCTTTCCTGACACCGTACGCCTCGAACGGCGAGCTGTGTCCGGATTCCTGATCCCTGCCGAGGACCTTGAACAGGCGCTGGAAACCCTGGCGATATCCCTCGGCAAGAATGCCCCGGTGGTCCCGGCCGACAAGTTCCTGCCTGGAGTACCCGAACAAATGCTCGGCCGCGGCATTCACGAGGACGATGGTGCCATTCTGGGCAAGCACCAAAAGGGCGTCAGGAAGTGAGCCGATGATGGCCTGATAATCAGTGCCCGAAAATGCTCCGGGTTCCTGGCTTTCGTGCACCGCCATCACAGCACCCTAAAGAACACGTGAGACCGCCATTTCTTCATAGAATGTCCTCCCTCCGCACATCATAGAGTGCGAAGATCAGGACCGCTTGTCACATGAAAAAACGCCGGCAAAAAGCACCAAAGAATTCACGGCAAAAGAACTTTGGCCGAGGAAATTGGGGCGGCCCTTCACGCCCTCATTGTGAATCTCAACGCTAGGGAATCTGGACTCCCGGGCGTCCGGATCCGGCAGGCGCACCGGTGGCATGGGCAGAATCCGCGGGCTTCGTTCCTGCGCGGTTCGGCTCGAGGTCGACGACCGCGTCAGCCCCTGTCCCCAGCCCGCGCACGGTCCAGCCCGATGCCCGCCACTCCACAGCGTCCAGCACATTGCGTGCGTCCAGCACCGTCCGGCGTCGTACCAGCGCACCCGCAACCAGCGGCGACAGCGAACGGTATTCGTCCCATTCAGTCAGCAGCAGCACCAGCTCGGCGCCCTCGAGGGCGCGGTCCGTGCACTTCTCGAACCGCAGCTGCGGGTACCGCATCCACGCATTGTTGATGGCCTTCGGATCCGTCACCGTCACGTGGGCGCCGGCCGCGGCCAGTTGCAGGGCGACGTCCAGGGCGGGGGAGTCGCGGATGTCGTCCGTTGCCGGCTTGAACGCAGCGCCCAGCACCGTCACCGTCCGGCCGGCCAGATAGCCGCCGCACAGCTCCGCGGCGATCTCCACCGTCCGGTGCCGCTGGCCCAGGTTGATGGCGTCCACCACCCCCATCCACTCGTCCACCGAAGCCACTCCGAGAGCCGCGGCCTGTGCCCGGAAACTGCGGATGTCCTTGGGCAGGCAGCCGCCGCCGAACCCCAGCCCGGCATGCAGGTACCGGCTGCCGATCCGCGGATCCAGGCCCATCGCCTCACCCAGTTCGGTGACGTCCGCGCCGGACGCGTCGCACAGCTCGGCCATCGCATTGATGAAGCTGACTTTCGTGGCGAGGTACGCGTTCGAGGCCGATTTGATCAGTTCCGCTGTGGCGAAGTTGCACACCAGCCGCGGAATCCCGGCGCGCAGCAGCGGCTCGTAGACGGCATCCATCGCAGCCGTCACGCCACGGCCCGCCCCGCTTGTGTGCTCAAACGCCGCGGCCTTTCCTCCCGGCACGCCGTAGACCAGGCGATCCGGCACCAGGGAGTCCTTCACCGCGGTGCCCTGCCGCAGGAACTCAGGGTTCCAGCCGAGCAGCACGTCCGGGCGCCCGGACAGGATGCCGGCCAGCATCTCGACCGTCCCCACCGGGACCGTGGACTTACCCACGACGGCGGAGCGCGGGGCCAGGTGCGGAAGGAGCCTTTCGGTGGCGGACACCAGGTAGCTGAGGTCGGCGCCGTCGGACGTTTTGGACTGTGGCGTACCCACGCAGAGGAAGTGCACCTGCGCGCCGGCCGCGGCAGCGAAATCCGTGGAGAACGTGAGGCGGCCGGTGGCGCGGCCGTCCTGCAGGAGCTCGTCCAGTCCCGGTTCGAAGAACGGGGCGAAGCCGCGGGCCAGCTGGTCCACCTTGGCCGCGTCGACGTCGATGCCCACCACAATGTGGCCCATCGACGCCAGGGTTGCTGCGTGCACGGCACCGAGGTAGCCGCAGCCGATCACGGAAATTCTCACAGGGACACTCCTCTTTTGATTTGGACGGGCGCGACCACCGGAACGCGGCGGCTTTCTGCGTGCACGGGTGCAAGCGCAGGCTCAACCACCGGCTCGCCTGCCATCACCGCCCGGTAATGGCGCACCAACTCCGCGCTCAATGCCGGCCACGTCCGCCCCTGGACCGAGGCGTGCGCTGCCGCCGCGAACGCGCGGCGCTTGGCGTCGTCGCCCATCAGGTCCATGACATGCGCACGCAGCCCGGCCAGGTCGCCGGGCTTGTACAGCCAGCCCGTGCGGGAATTCTCCACCAGGTCCAGCGGGCCTCCACGCCCTGTGGCCACCACCGGCACGCCCGATGCCATGGCCTCCTGGATGGTCTGGCAGAAGGTCTCGAACTCGCCGGGATGCACGAACAGGTCGAAGGATGCCACCGCCCTGGCCAGCTGGTCGCCGCCGAGGAACCCCGCAAACACGGCGTTGGGCAGGGCTTCCTGCAGCGACTCCCGCTGCGGTCCGTCGCCGACGATCACCAGCCTGGTGCCCGGCACATCGGCCAGCACGGCCAGGTCCTCCACCTGCTTTTCAACGGCAAGCCGGCCCACGTAGCCGATGATCCGCTCGCCGCCGGGGGCCACGGAGGCCCGCCACGCGTCGTCGCGCTTTCCCGGCGCAAAGCGCGCGGTATCCACACCGCGCCGCCACATGTCCACCCGCAGTACACCGCGGCCGCGCAACTGGTTCAGCGCGAAAGTGGACGGCACCAGCGTCCGGGAAGCCAGCAGGTGGATGTTCTCCACCCGGTTCCAGGCCCAGTTCTCCATGAACGGCACCCCGTAGCGCGCCGCGTAACTGGGAACCTCGGTCTGGTAGATGGCCACAGTGGGGATCCCCAACTGGTGTGCCGCCTGCACCGCCCGCCAGCCGAGCACGAACGGTGACGCGAGGTGGACAACGTCCGGCGCGTAATCGGCAAGGATTCTCTTGACCCGGTTCACACCGCCCAACGCCACCCGCACGTTCGTGTACCCGGCCAGCGGCACCGATGGAAGCCGGTGCACGAACGCGCCGTGCACCACATCCAGGACCTCTGTGTCCTGCGTCGACGGGGCGATCACCATAACGTCATCGCCCCGTTCCTGCAGATGCTCTAGCACCCGAAGGATGGAGTGCGTAACCCCGTTCATCAGTGGCAGGAATGATTCAGCAACGATTGCGATCCTCACCCCTCCACGGTGCGCGGGGCGTGTTGCCTAACGGGGGAGCGGGAATGACGGGGAGTAGAAGGTTGGGTTAACAGCCGGGCTGAGTTGAAGCACGACGACGGCGGCGCTCGCCGCCGCGGGTGGCCGGGTGGCTCGTCCTCAAGGGGCGGACCCGATGTATTGCAGGGCCCGGATGCTGCCCCGTACCACCCCCAGACGGGCGCGGGACAACATCCGGACCAGCCTGGGTCAGCGGCCGGCCGCCGAACCTGCCCGGACCATCGGGTTCATGGGGTCGGGCCAGTTGCCGATGCGAGCTTTCATGGTGTTGGGCCACCAACCGATGCTCGCGGTCATCGGGTCGGGCCAGTTGCCGATGGATCCCTTCATCGGGTCGGGCCAGTTGCCGATGCGGGCACGGGCGGGCGCGGAACGGACGATCGGGGTGGCGCTGAAGAGCTGGGCGTAGCTGGACATGACTTTTCTCCTGACTGAGTGTTGATTCCTTACGCCGACGACGGCGTGGGTGGCCATGCTCTGCCTGAAAGAGCGCAGAGGTGGCCTTCTCAGTCGGGGGAAGACCCCGGATCAAATGACGGGCCTGCGGCAGGGACCAGAGCCGTGTCCCGCATGAGGCCGCTGCGGGCATCGTGCAGGATGTTCCAGAACGCCGCGACGTCGGCCGAAGCCTCGGCGCCGGCGCTGCCCGCACCAGCCGATGCGGGACCGGACTGGTTCTGCAGGGCAGCGAAGCGGAACCCCGGCTCGGGCTCCGGCGCGTTTGCCGGCGAGGGCGCTGCCGAAACGACGTAGCCAATGGTTGCCGCCAACGCCCGTAAGGCCTGCGTATTCGCCAGGAACTCCAACGGCGAAACCGCGCGCCGGACCTGCTGAGGAGCTGTGTCCTTGGCCGCCTGCGAACCGGCACGGGCAGTTGCCTCAAGGCCGACGCCGGCAGGTGCCGCCGTCACCGCGTCAAAGCCCGACGGCGGCACGGTGGTAACGGGTGAACGCCCGGGGACAGTCACTTCCGGCAAATGCACCGGCAGTTCCGGCAACGGAACCTGCGGTACCGGAACGGTTGGAACAGGCACGGTTGGAACAGGCACGGTGGGAAGTGGCAGCGTGGGTACTGGCACCGTGGGAACTGGCAGCGCAGGGACCTGAACGCCGGGCAAGGCCGGCGCCAACGAATCCACCCCTGAGACGACTGTGTCGCTCACTGTGTCGACACTGCCGGTCACCGTGTCGGTGAGCACAGCGTCGGTAATCGTGTCGACAGGTGGCGGGGCGGCCCTGTTCACCACAACGGTCACAGCTTCTGTTGCCTCGCCGGGCACGGGATCCGTGACGTCGGCCACCGCCGCCGCCGTGCCGGAGACCGGAAACGGCACGGCGGCGGCATGGGCTGGAGAATCCTGGGGTGCCGGAACGGGCGTGCTGCCGGCGTCCTGTAGCAGTGAAACGGTTGCCTGCTCGACCGCGCCCAGCGGGTTCGGATCTTCGGATGCGGCATTCGCGGAGCCAGCGGCCCACGCCAACCAGGCAACGGTCAGCAGGACGGCGAGCAGGAATGGGCGCGAGGCACCCAGGCAACGATCACGCAAAGTGCCGCCCATCCAGATCACCCCCCAGTGGCGATGGAAAATCAGGATACGCCCGGCGTAGTCAGCCGTCTAGACTTCCCGGCTTACTGGCTTAAACCGTCAGGGAATCAGGGTGCAGCGGACCTGGGCGCGGGTCCATCGGCAGCCGGATCAGATCGCCGTAAAATTGGTAACAAGAGGTGTTCCAGAAATGTCCGGGCCAATCGTCGTCGTCCTTCTTTTCCTTGCCGTTGTTTCCCTCGTAGGGGTTATCGGAACGGTGGTGGTGGTCATTCGTGACGGCCGCGGACAGCTCCCGCGGGAGCAGTCCGACCGCCCCTGGATGGCCGGAAACCTGCCCAGCGTTCCGTACTCGGTGTGGCGGTTCTGACCGCAACAGGCATGATCGCAGTAGCCCACGGCCGCCCTCACTCACCGCCCGCCGTCGTGCCTCAACACCTCCGGCAGCTCGTCCACGTAGACCGTCTGCGGCGGATCAAAGTAGATGACCAGCACTTCCTCGCCCACCGCAAACACACTGGCCTTGTCGAACGGGTGGGCGTGGAAGGCCATGGTACCGCCGAGATACGGCAGCATGACTTCGCCGATGGTGCCCGGGCCGATGCGCCCGGTCACCCGTCCGATCTTTCCGGTAAGGCTGCGGTCAACGTTTTTATGCATCGGGGGCTTTCGCTGGCCTGCCGTCGCCCTGGGCAGGGCCCTTCCGCGAGTTTTTCAGCGCGGAGGAGAGGGCAGGAAGGTAGTCGCCCACCTGGGCGAGGATCCCGCCAAGCATCTTGTTGACCCCTTCGCCGCCGTTCAGCACCGTCATCTGGCCCACATGCGAGAACGGCTCAGCTGCTGCGGCGATGATGGCCGGCATGTTCTCGGCCAGCTGCTGCGAAATGACGGCGTCCTGGTTGGTCCCGAGTGCCTCGGCGCGGGCCTTGATACCCTCGGCTTCCGCCAGTGCCTTGGCCTTGATGGCCGACGCGGCAGCATCACCGCGCGCCCTGGTGGCTGCGGCTTCCGCCTCGCCGGTGACCTTCGTGGCGCCGGCAGCAGCCGCGGCAGCCGTGGCATTGGCCTGGGCCTGGAGTTCCGTCCGCCGGGCGTTGACCTGGGCTTCGAGTTCGGTGCGGCGGGCCAGCGCCTCAGCGGCACTGATGTCGGCAGCCTTCTGGCCTTCGGCGTCCGTACGCTTGGCATAGGCCTTGGCGTCGGCGGGCTTGCGGATGGTGGTCTGAAGCTTTTGCTCCTCGCGGTCCGCCTCAAGCTTGGCCACTTCGGTTTCCTGGACCACCACCTGCTGGCGGGCCGTTGCGTCCGCCAACGGGCCGGCCTGGGCGGCATTGGCCTTGGCCCGCTCGGCGTTGGCCTGCGCCACCGACTGCCGGATGGCCGAAATGCTCTGGGCGTCGGCGATGAGCGCCGCCGCCTCCGCTTCCTTCTCGGCGGCCTCGCGGTTCCTGGTGGCCTCGGCGATGCGGGCTTCCATCTTCACTTGGGCAATGTGCGGCTTGGCGATGTTCTGGATGTACCCGGTGGGGTCCTGCAGGTCCTTGATCTGGAGCGAATCCACCACCAGGCCCAGCTTCTCCATTTCCACTCCGCTGGCGCTGCGGACCTGCGAGCCGAGCTTGTCCCGCTCGCGGATGATTTCCTCCATTGTCATGCTGCCGATGATCGACCGCAGGTGGCCCTCAAAGACGTTGTACACCTGGCTTTCCATTTTGGGCTGCTGGCCCAGGAAACGCCTGGCCGCATTTGCAATGAACGGCGGGGCGTCGCCGATTTTGTAAATGACCACACCTTCAACAATCACCTGGATGCCCTGCGAAGTAACGCAGGAAACTTTGAGCTCAGTTTCATTCAGGGTGAGCGACAAAGTGCGCACCGTCTGAAGCCCCGGAAATACCAGTGCACCCTTGCCGGTGACGATCTTGAAGTCCATTCCGGCCCGGGTTTCAAGGGTTCCGCGGGTCAGGCCGGAGATGATGAGGGCCTCGTTGGGTTCAGCCACTTTCCACATCAGTTTTATTGCCACCCAAATAAAGCCAATGACGGCAATCGCCCCAATGAGGGCGGCAATTAGCGGGAAAAAAGCTGACAAGTCCGGCATGACCAGGTCCTTTCAGGGTTATGGAACAGGCATCGCAGTAAAGCCCCAATTGATGCAGCAGCACATTCCCTGCCGGCTTGGATACGGGTAATTCCGGCCTGCCGGGCCAGCTGTTGTAGACAGTCTGATTGGCCCCCGCCCAAGAGTCCAGAGTCTTGGCGATATTTGCCTGCGGCAACGGCATTGACGCACGACGGCGGCACTTGGCTCACGTCGTCGGGCCGCGTTGGTCACTGGAGCCCGGCGCACGAAAAAGCCGCTCCCTCAGTTGGGGTCTGAGGGAGCGGCGGTCCATTCGGTTGGGCCTCAAGTGTCCGTTCGCGCTTGACTACCGGGCGGGGTCGGCCACGGGGTGGGCCGCGATCACCGGGTGGTCGCGGCCCAGGTTACCGAGGGGCGAGGCGCCCTGCGGCGACCCGAGTTCCTCGAAGAACTCCACGTTGGCCCGGACATAGTCGGCCCACTCGTCCGGGACGTCGTCGGAGTAGTAAATGGCCTCCACCGGGCACACCGGATCGCACGCGCCGCAGTCCACGCATTCGGACGGGTGGATGTAGAGCGAGCGTTCGCCTTCGTAGATGCAGTCCACCGGACATTCCTCGATGCAGGCCTTGTCCTTCACATCCACGCACGGCTGCGCGATCACGTAGGTCATGGCGCGCTACACACCGGTGTAAACGGTTTTGCCCCAGGTGAAGAAGTCCAGTGCGGACTTGCCCTGTTCGCGGAACGTGTTGGTGGAGGAGTCCTTCACGCCGCCGAACGGCACGTTCAGGTCCAGTCCCGCCGTCGGCCGGTTGACCTTGACCACACCGGCCTGGGCCCGTGCGGCGAAGTCCGTGGCGCGCGCCAGCGAATCCGTGCAGATGCCCGCGGTGAGGCCGTAACGGGAATCGTTGATCGCGGCGAGCCCGGCCTCGTAGTCGGCCACTTCGAGGACAGCCACCACCGGACCGAAGATCTCCTCGGTCACGGCGGCGTCGTCGAACGGCAACTCGGTGAGCACGGCGGCGGGGAAGAACAGCGGGCGGTCCGCGTCGCCGTCGTGCGTTTCGTCCAGGATCGCGGAACCGGACAGCAGCGTGGCGCCGCGTTCGACGGCGGACCGCACCGCCGCGGTGTTCTGTGCGTGCTGCTGGCTGCTCACCACGGCCCCCATCCGGACAGCGTCCGGACCGTCAGTGTCCATGCCGTCGCCGGGAGTGTAGGCGGCGGCTTCCTCGGTGAGGGCGTCAAGGAAGGCGGAGCGGATGCCCGGGGTGACGTAGACGCGGGACGTCGCGGTGCAGGCCTGGCCGGTGAGGCCGAACGCGCCGGCAGCCACTACCTTGGCGGCCTTGCGTGCATCGGCATCGTCGAGGACCAGGACGCCGTTCTTGCCGCCCATTTCCAGCTGGACGCGGGCGCGGCGGGCGTTCAGGATCTCCTGCAGGCCCAGCCCCACGTTCGTGGAACCGGTGAAGGACAGCCCGGCGATGCGCGGGTCGCGGGCCAGGGCGTCGCCCACCACGCGGCCCTTGCCGTGCACCACGTTGAACACACCGGCGGGGAGTCCGGCGTCCTGCAGCGCACGGGCAAGGTGGGTGGCGGAGAGCGGGGTGAGCTCGGCCGGCTTGATCACCACGGCGTTGCCGCTGATCAGGGCGGGGGCAGTCTTCCAGGCCGGGATGGCGATGGGGAAGTTCCACGGCGTGATGAGCCCGACGACGCCGAGCGATTCGCGCCGGGTGGTGATGGTGGTGTCCGGCAGGCCGCTGGGCAGGACCTCGCCGGTGGCGGCCCAGCCGAGGGAGCCGAAGAAGCGCAGCACGTCCGAGGCGCGCTTGACCTCGCCCTTGGCTTCGGCGAGGGTCTTGCCTTCTTCCCGGACCAGGTCTTCGGCGATGGCGGTCTGGCGTTCGATCAGCAGGTTGCCGGCGGTGATGAGGATGGCGCCGCGGGACGGTGCGGGCATGGTTGCCCAACCGGGCTGAGCTGCCGAGGCGGCGGTGATGGCGGCGTCCACGTCCGCTGCGGTGCCGCTGGGGGAGAGGGCTGCGAGTTCGCCGGGGCGGGCCGGGTTCATCCGTTTGGTGCCGGCCTCGCCGAGCCATTCGCCGTTGATGAGGTGCCGGGCGGTGATGAGTTCGCGGTCTGTCGCGTTCTCGGGCAAAAGTGCGGTGGAGGTCATGGGGTTCCTTCTGAAGAGTGGGGGGAGCTACAGGCTGCGGATCAGGCCGCCGTCGCACCGCAGCGCAACGCCGGTGATGTACGACGCCGGGGCGCTGCACAGGAAGGCGGCGGCGGCGCCGAATTCCTCGGGTTCGCCGTAGCGGCGGGCGGGGATGGTCTTGCGGGATTCCAGCTGGATCTCCTCCAGCGTGGTGCCGCGGCGCTTGGCGGCGGCGTGGTCGAGTTCGGCCACCCGGTCCGTGGCGATCCGGCCGGGGAGGAGCATGTTGACGGTCACCGCATCCAGGGCCACTTCGGCCGCGAGGGTCTTGAGGTAGCCGGCCAGTGCGGCGCGGCCGGTGTTGGACACGGCCAGGTTGGGCAGCGGTGCCACCACTCCGCTGGAGCCGACGGCGAGGATGCGGCCCCAGCGCCGTTCCCGCATGCCCGGAAGGACCCGGGAGATCAGTGCGTGGTGCGGCTTGACCAGCAGCTCGAAGGCCGCGGCGATGTCCTCGGAGCTGAGCGTCGCGGCGGCGCCGGGCCTGGGGCCGGGGCCGTTGAGCACCAGGATGTCGACGGGACCGAGGTCCGCCACGGTCTGTTCGACGGCGGACCCGATTCCTTCAGGGGTGGTCAGGTCCGCCTCGATGGCGATGGCACCGGTGCCATAAGCGGTGTGCAGGTCCGCGGCGATCTCCTTGGCGCGGTCGCGGCGGCGGCCGGTAACGGCCACGCGCACGCCCTCGGCGGACAACGCGCGGGCCACGGCCAGGCCCAGGCCTCCGGTGGAGGCTGCCACCAGGGCGGTCTTGCCTGCGATTCCCAGGTCCATCAGAAACTCCCTACAGAAGTGTGGTTGTTGGCGGCGGGTGAGTCCGCGCGTGCTTCCAGTGCGGCCGCAGCTTCCCGCAGGTGCGTGAGCATGCTGTACCGCAGCTTCTCCGGGAACGCCGCGGCCGGAGCCCGGACGCCCGAGTCCTTGATAAGGCCGCGCTTCCGCAGGCATTCCTTGCGGACGGCCAGGGCGATCTTTGCCTGCTGCTCGAAGTTGATCAGCGGCAGGTACGGCAGCAGCTGGTCGCGGGCGGCCTCATAGCCGTCGCGCTGCCAGGCCCGGACACACGCGATCAGCGCCTCCGGGTAGGAGAAACCGGTCATGGCGCCGGCCGCGCCGGCCATGAGCTCGTCCAGCAGTCCCTGCCCGCCGAGCCCGCCGAAGACGGAAACCCCGACGGCGGCCGTCAGCTCCGCGATGGCCACGCTGGTGGGCGGCGCTTCCGCCTTCACCGCGACCACGAAGCTGCACCACTTCACCACGGAAATGAGTGCAGGGGTGCTGATGCTGACGCCGCTGGCCAGGGGGTAATCCTGCAGCACCACCTTCGCGCCGGTGGCCCGGTGGATGGCATCCAGGTGTGCGATCACCACCTCGGGCCGGGCGGAGTTGGCCTGCACCATAACGGCCGCCAGGCGCTCGCCGGTCGCCGCCTGCGCCGCCTTGATTTCGTCGATGGCAGGTCGGGTGGCCAGCGCGGTGATGCCCACGACCAGCGGGAGGTCCGTGCATTCGACCGTGATTTCGAGGACCTGCCGGCGTTCCTCCGCGGTCAGTGCTGCGGCCTCGCCGAACACGCCCAGGACGGTCAGTCCCGTGGCGCCGATTGCCTCGTAGTGCTCCACCAGCTCGGACAGGCTGTCCAGGTCCACGTCCAGCGTGCTGCCCTGGAACGGTGTGGCCACGACGCCCCAGACACCGGGCGCCAGGGCCTCACGGGCCTGTGGTTCGCGGGTGAGGGACTCACGGGTGTCCTTCCCGGTGCCGTCGTTCAGTGATCCAGTCATTGAATCCTCCTCGAAGTTGTTGGGCATCAGCGGCCTGGCCAGACCGGCGGCCGCTTTTCCTGGAAGGCGCGCACGCCCTCTGCGGAGTCCTCGCTGTCCAGAGCCGCCATGAGCGCCGGCAGTCGGAGCCCGCGGGCCTCCTTGGCGGTCAGATGGTCCGTCTGCGTGACCATCTGCTTCACGGCGCGGACGGAGGTGGGGGCGCAGGCCAGGATCTGGGCCACCCAGCGCTGCACCGCGGCGTCGAGCTCGTCGGCGGGGACCACCTCGTTGACGAGGCCCATGGACTGCATTTCGACGGCGTCCGCTTTCCGGCCGGTGAGCAGCATGCCCATCGCCTGGGTGTGGGGGATGCGCCGCACCAGCTGGTGGATGCCGCCGTCGAGCGCCAAACGCCCCACCCGCGGTTCCGTCAGCCCGAACTTCGCGTTCTCCGACGCCACCACGATGTCCGCGCCAAGCACGATTTCCATGCCGCCGCCCAGCGCATAGCCGTTGACCCGGGCGATGACCGGGATGTCCAGGCTGGTGCGCAGGCTCAGCCCGCCGAACCCGTTGGGGTCCAGGCCGGCCCAGTACTCGAGGCCCGTCTTGTCCACGGCGGCGGCGGACATGTCCGCCCCGACGCAGAAGGCGCGGGTGCCGGCTCCGGTGATGACGACGGCGCGGACGTCGGGGTCCTGCTCCAGCTGTTCCCAGATTTCGTTGAGCCGGGCCTGGGCGGCGCCGTCGACGGCGTTGAGCACGTGCTGCCGGTCGATCACCACCGTGGCCACGTGGTTTTCGATGGTCAGGGTGACCTGGTCCACTGTCTGTTCCACAACTGCCGTCACCGCAGGACCCCCAGCTGCTGCAGGCGCTCGATGGTCTCCGCATCGAAGCCGTTCTCCAGCAGGACCTCCACGTTGTGCTCGCCCAGCCGCGGCGCGGCGCGCCGGACCGTGGGAGGGGTGGCGGAGAGCCGGATGGGCGCGTTGAGCATGCGCACGGTGCCCACGCCGGGGTGTTCGGCCTCGACGATCATGCCGTTGGCCTCGGTCTGGGCGTCGGCCAGGGCCTGCTCCAGGGTGTGGACCGGGGCGTTGAGCAGCCCCTGGTCCTCCAGCTTGCCGGTCCAGTACTCGGTGGTGTTGGTGGCGATGCGCTCGCGGAAGATGGCCTGCAGCGCCGGCTTGTGCTGGAACTGCTGCTCCAGGTTGGCGAACTCGGGCCGGAGCGTGAGGTCCTCGTCCAGGCCCAGCGCCTCGGAGATGCGGGCCAGCGGGTCCGGGGTGAAACCGCCCACCATGCACACGGCGCCGTCGGTGGTTTCGAAGACGCCGCTCAGGGGCATGGCGCCCCAGTTGACCTCGTAGCCGCGGTTGAGCTGCATGCACGCCTCCTGCATCTGCAGGTGCAGCATGGAGTCGTACATGGTCACTTCCACCTTCTGGCCGACGCCGGAGGTCTCCCGGGTGCGCAGCGCCAGCAGGATGCCCTGCATGAGGTGCATGCCGGTGATGTAGTCGCACAGGGTGGTGGGGTAGATGGAGGGCTTCTGGTCGTCCGATTCCCGCCGCCACATCACACCGGAGTAGGCCTGCGCGATCGCGTCCTGGCCGCCCTTGTGCGAGTACGGGCCCACCGGGCCGAAGCCTGTTCCGGAGGCCCAGATGATGCCCGGGTTCTCCGCCTTGAGGTCCTCGTAGCCGAAGCCCATCCGTTCCATCACGCCGGAGCGGAAGTTGCTGACCACCACGTCTGCGTCCGCCATGATGGCGTGCAGCACGTTCCGGCCTTCCTCCGTGCGCGTATCGATCGAGACGCTGCGCTTGTTCCGGTTGATGGACAGGAAGATGGGGTTGTCCTGGCCGTCCTTGTCCGGGAACGAGTTGCGCGAGATGTCTCCGGCGCCGGGGCGTTCCACCTTGATGATGTCCGCGCCGTAGTCGCCCAGGAGCTGGGTGCAGGACGGGCCCATGAACACCTGGGTGAAGTCCACGATCTTGATTCCATCGAGCGGGAGCGGGGTGCCAGCGGGGAGCGGGGTGGTTGCCGCCTCAGCGGCCGTCCCGGCAGCAGCGGCGGCGGGCGCCGCCGTCGTGCGTTCCTCTGCAGTGACTGTCAGCTCGGCGGTTGCGGTGCTCATACTGCCACCGCCGCGTCGGTGTCCACGGTGGCGTTCGACGACGGGACGTCGCCCGGGTCCGCGCCGTGCCGGCGCATGCCCTGCTGGATGTCGAGTGCGGACACGTCGCGGACCAGGACGCCGTTCTCGACGGCGAGGGCTGCGGCGACGCCGACGGCCTGGCCCATGGCCATGCAGGGGGGGATCTCGCGGGACATCTTCTGCGCCTCGGGGGTGGCGGAGTAGTGGCGGCCGGCCACCAGGAGCTGGTCCACTTCCTTGGGCAGCAGCGAGCGGTACGGGTAGTAGTAGTCGCGGCCGCGGGCCACGGTGTCGGCGAAGTGCCGGCGCTGTGTGACGTCGTCCTTGGTCATGACGTATTCGCCCTGCAGCAGGCGGGTCTGGCGGACGCCCATCTGGGAGGCCACGTCCAGCATGTAGCAGTTCTCGAAGCCGGGCAGGTTGGCGCGGACGTAGTCCACGGCCTCGGAGATCCGGTCGCGGGCGGCGAATTCGGCTGCGGTCATGTCGGCCGGGTCCACGCCGTCGAAGCCGGTCATGTGCGGGGCGTTGCACCAGACCACGCCGTCAATGGGCGTCTTGAGCCACCACAGTTCCCAGGCGCCGCCGAGGAGGCGCTTGATCTTGCGGTTGATGGCGCGGGCTTCCTTCGGGTTGGCCTGTTCGAACGCCTCGGCTGCATCCGTGTTTACGTTTCCCAGACGGAAGACGAGCGTGGTGAGGTAGTTGTCCTTGGCGTAGCTGGCGCCGGCCCGGGAGGCGACGTCGATGTCACCGGTGGTGTCGATGACGATGTCCGCCATGAAGGCCTGCGGGCCCAGCTTGGTCTCGCAGATCACGCCCTTGATCACGCCGTTGTCCACGATGGGGCGGGAGAACCAGGAGTGCAGGCGCAGGTCCACGCCGGCCTCGCGGACCAGGTCGTTGGAGACGCGCTTCCAGCCGTCCGGATCGAATGCCGCGGCGTAGCAGATGGGCTTGGGGTTGGTGTGGGAGTGGAAGTCGAAGGTGCCGTAGCGGCCCCACTTGTTCCAGAGTTCCTCGGAGGTCTTGCGGTCATCGGCCGGCGGGACGACGGCGAGGCCCAGCTTCTGCAGGCGCTCCACGTATTCGGACACAATGCCGGTGACCGTGATTTCCTGGCCGTTGATCATGTCGTCCAGCACCAGGACCATGCCGCCGGAGGCCAGGCCGCCGAGCGATGAGTAGCGTTCCAGCAGGGTGACCGTGGCACCCGAGCGGGCCGCGGTGACGGCAGCGGCCACGCCTGCGGGGCCACCACCCACCACGAGGACGTTGGAGCGGGAGATGACGGGGGCGGTGAGGTCCGCCGTCGTGGTGGCGAGTTCCAGCGAGCTGAATGTTGCGGGGGAGTTCATGGGAGGGATCCTTAGTTTCCGACGAAGAGGCCGTTGGTGCGGCGGGCGGCGAGGTAGAGGACGATGCTGAGGATGGACAGGACGGCCACGTAGACCGGGAAGACCCAGCTCAGGTTCATGGACTGGAGCCAGACCAGCAGGTAGGAGGCGGTCCCGCCGAACAGGGCGACGCCGATGCCGTAGCCGAGGGCCACTCCGGCGCCGCGGCAGTTCTTGGGCATCAGGGACGAGCTGACCACGTTGTAGAGGGTCATGTTCAGGACCAGGACCAGGGAGCCGCCGAGGAGGACTGCTGCGAAACCGCCGATGCCGGGCTGGACGTACATGAGCATGAGGAACACGGAGGGGATGGCCAGGATGCGGGTGATCAGGAACCAGCGGGACATGGACCGGCCGTCGGCCAGCTTGCCGATGATCCAGCTGCCCGCCACCAGGATGAGGCCGAGGATGGTGGTCAGGGCGAACACAGCAGTGGGATCTTCCTTGAACCCGCTGCGTGCTGCGCTGGGCAGGCCGACGTTCCAGGCGTAGTTGTAGGCCTGGGCGGCGCCCACCACAAAGATGATGGCCAGGACGGAGAGCCAGTGCTTGCGGACTCCGGTCCAGACGGCGCCGGGGGTGTTGGTGGCCATTTCCTCGGGCTTGAGGGTTTCCGGCAGGGCACGGCGGAGGTAGAGCACCACGAAGCCGAAGAGGGCGCCGATGATGAACGGCACGCGCCAGCCCCAGTCGGCCATCACGGCCCCGCCGAGGGTGAGGCTGCAGAGGAAGCTGACCAGTGAGGCCAGCAGGATGCCGATGTTGACGTAGAAGGACATGATGCCGGCCACGTAGCCTTCGCGGCCTTCCGGAACCAGTTCAACGGCGTGGGAGGTGGAGAGCGGTGCTTCGATGCCCGTGGAGATGCCCTGCAGGACGCGGCAGACCAGGAGGATGATGCCGGCCCAGGCGCCGATCTGCTGGTAGCTCGGCGTAACGGCGATGATCAGCGTGGTGCCGGCCATCAGCATGATGGACAGCAGCATCACGCGGCGGCGGCCGACGCGGTCCGCCAGGGTGCCCAGCAGGATGCCGCCCAGCGGACGGAAAGCGAAGCCGACGGCGAACACGGCCAGGGCGTTCAGCGTGGCGGAGAGCGGATCGGTGTTGGGGAAGAAGTTGGGGCCGATGAAGGCCGAGAGGAGGCCGAAGACCATCCAGTCGTACCACTCGAGGGCGTTGCCCAGGCCCAGTCCCAGCAGGCCCTTGCGGACCTCGGGGGAGAATTTTTCGGATGAGCGGGTGGAGGAGGGGGACGCGACTACTTTGTCTATCCCTCTGGGGTCTGTCGTTTGTGTTTCGAGCATGGAAGTGTCCTTACGCTTACGCCACAAAGGGCGTGGGAGGGTATGACGCATCGATGTCTTGGGGGCAGGACGGAAGATGCGAAGGATGCAAGGACTGTCGGCGGGCACGGTTCAGGCCCGGACAGTGGGTGTAAGACGGTAACGGCCGGTTGGGGTCGGCGGATTTACCACGCGTGCGGTGCGTTAACCCAGATCGCTACGCATACCTCTTCGTAGCTGTTTTTGTACCAGTGAGGGATCTCCGAGGAATATGTGATCGAATCGCCCTCGCTCAGGCTGTGGCAGACGCCGTCAAGGTAGACGTCCTTCCGGCCTGAGACGATGTAGCAGAACTCCTCGCCGCTGTGGCTGAAGGGGTTCGAGCTGGTGTCGTGTCCGGGCGGCGTCATGATCCACTGGGCTTCGATGCCGCCGTTGAGGCCGGGGGTGAGCAGCTCGTGCACTGCTTCGCCGACGGATTCGCGGGTGACGCCCTTGAGGTTGCGCCGTTCGGATTTGCGGACCACGGGGGACTTGGAGGCTTCCTGTCCGATGAAGAATTTCCCCACCGGAATGTCCAGGCCGTGGGCCAGTTGCGCCAGGGTGGTGAAGGAAGGATTGGCCATGCCGCGTTCGATCTGGCTGACGATCGCCTGGCTGAGGCCGGTGATCTCCGAGAGCTTGGCCAGCGTCATGCCTTTTTCCTTGCGCATGGCGCGGACCTTGTTGCCGACAGTGGCAAGCAGCGCGCTTGTGGCGGCCGGTGCACCGTTCGTAGTCTCGGTGGTCATTGGGATTCCTTCATTGGGTGACCTGACTCACATAACTATAGTGAAGATTTTTAGCGAGTCAATGTTTTTCCATTGATTAAAGTGAAAATATTCACAGGAATGAAGATTCTGGGCCGCCCGAGAGCTCCAGGTCCGGCCCCGACCACCCGCCGTCGGCCGCTCCGCGCAACAAGGCCCTTAAACGCAAAAAGCTGGTGCAGCCGCCTGCGTCTACGCAGGGCAACTGCACCAACCGGTGGTTAAAACATTTCAGATTGCTATGAATCGTTCCTCATTAGCGGCTCCTTATGTCCCGGCTTACGCGATCCGGGCTACCTGCGGTCCTCGGCCAGATGCCTCGAGAGGATCCAGCCGACGCCAATCATGAGCACGCCCAGCACCATGTGGGTCCAGTTATCCATAGTGTTCAGCGACAGGAAATTGGCTGCCGATCCCACTCCGACACTGAGCCCGAAGATGCTGAGGACGACGTACAGCGCACCAAAGCCCATGAGGAAGTTCCGGGCGCCCATTCCACTGCGGGACATCGCCCAGCCCGTTGCACCGATGACCAGCTGCACAATGTTCAGCAGCATGGATACCTGGAACAGGCTAAGGAACATGGCGTGCGAATCAGGTCCAAGGAACCTCAGTTCGCTGTACTGCTGGGTAATACCCGGGATGAACGCCAGGACACCCACCAACATCAGGACTATTCCTACACCCATGCCAACGTTCTGGACATCCGTACGACCAAAGTGAACGCCATGTGCATGCGGGGATGCGGTAGTCATTTTTCTGCCTCCAACCACTGTTTGCGGACATACCAATTTTACGGCTGAGTAATGAAAAAAGCGCTCGGGGCATGGGGACTTCTGCCCAGCGACAGAACCGCCCTGTTCTGCTGAACTGGCAGGACCATGCGCCCTGTAACCGTGATTCTCCGAACCCTTGTGGCCGCCGTCGTGCTGCTGTCCGCCGCCGGCTGCAGGGTGGCCGTCCCTGCCGGCAACGCCCCCGCCGTCGGTGCGTTGAGAATGAGCGAGCAAACGTTGGAGGACGGAGCGGCGGCGGGGGAGCCGCCGTCGGACGGGGCTGCTTCCCAGGCAGTGCCGCCGGCTGCTCCCAAGGCCAATGCCCGTCCGCTGAACAGGGCCGAGCAGCTCCTGCCCAAGGTGAACGCGCAGCCGTGGGCGGCGCCGCTTCCCGTTGTGGTCCAGTCGGCCAGCAAGGACATGCAGTGCTCCATCGACGCGGACGGCGCGGCGTGCCACCTGCTCACTGACGTCGCACCCCGGCCCGGTGATATCAGGGGCCAGTGCACCGGACTCAGCGAGTACTACGGCGGTTATGCGGTGGTGACGCTCGACGGCGGCGCCCAGTACGGGCTGTGCGGCAACGGAATGTCCCCCATGGAGGCGGAGGACGTGGCCGGGCCGGCATTCCCGGGGCCGTGGATCCAGGACGGCCAGACGGTGCGGCTGGGCAATATGGTGTGCGAACGGGCGCCGGGCGCCATGACCTGCGCACATCTTCGGACCGGGCACGGCTTCATGATCAGCAAGGATGACTACGAGCTCTGGTAACTCCGCGGTTTGAGCCTGTCGTGGACCGGCCACGGGCGCCTCCCGTGACACCATGGAACACGATGAAACTGCGCGCTGATCAGACCGGAGACCGTGGCATTCCCATGCCCTTGTGGCTGCAGGGAGCGCTTGAATCGGCGCAGGCGGCGGTCATCTCCGCGCTGGTGGTGCTGGCACCCATCGTGGCCGTGTGGGCCACGGCCGGATTCCAGAACAATAATTTCGATGCCCTGGCACGGCTTGGCGGGCAGGCCTGGCTCCTGATCCACGGCGTGCCGCTGCACCTGACGATGGTGGCGGGGGAGGCCGCGGCACAGACCGAGTCGGGCACGCTTTCGCTGATCCCGCTGGGCCTCACCCTCATCCCGTTCCTGCTCGCGTGGCGCGCCGGCCGGCGTCTGGCCCGGGCTTCCTATACGGACCAGCTGTGGCAGGCGCTGCTGGGTTCGTGGCTGGTCTACGGCGGGTTCGGCATGGCCACGGGTTTCGTGTGCCGCACGGACGACGTCGCCATCTTCCTGTGGTTCGCCGGCCTTGTGCCGCTCATTCCGTTCGGCCTGGGCATGGTGGTGGGCGCCCGGCGCGAGGCAGGGTCCTGGAGCCGGCTCATCGGCGTCGACGCCGCGAACTGGATCGCCCGGACCAGCCAGCATTCCCGCTGGGCCGGGTCCTACCTTGGGTCCTCGATCAAAGCCGGATTCGTGGCGCTGATGGCTGCGTTCACCATGTCCACGGCGCTACTCGCCGTGGACCTGTTCATCCACTGGGACCTTGTGATCGCGGTCTACGAAGGACTCGACGCCGGTGCCATGGGAGGTGCCGTGCTCACCATCGCGCAGCTCGGTTTCCTCCCCAACCTGGCCGTCTTTGCGCTCGCCTGGACGTCCGGCTCCGGCTTCGCCCTGGGCGTCGGCTCGCAGGCGGGACCGCTCGGAACAGCGGTTGGCCCGCTGCCGTCCATCCCGGTGTTCGCCGCGCTGCCCGCCGGACCGCTGGATTACGGCTTCGTGGCGCTGGTGGTGCCGGTCCTCGCCGGTGCACTGGCCGGCTGGTGGTTCCTGCGCGAAGGCGAAAACCACTTCGACGAATGGCTGTCCATCAAGGTCCGGGCCCGCTGGTTCACGGCATCGGCCTCAACGCTGGCCCTCGGTGCGATCATCGGCGCTGCGGCGGGACTGATGGCCGGTGGCATGGCCTGGGTGGCGCGTGGATCGGCCGGGCTGGGCCGCCTCACGGACATCGGCCCGGACCCGCTGAGCACCTCGCTGTGGCTGGCCGCGGAGGTGGGGATCGGCGTCGTCATCGGTTACGCGGCGGGACCCTGGCTGGAACGCCAGCAGAAGCTGCGCGAAGCGGACCTGGAAGCGTCGCAGCCGTAGGAGGTCCCGCCGTCGGGCGCTACCTGCGGATGATTAGCCGGCTGATCTGCCGGCGGCTCAGCGGAGCTGGGTGGGGAGTGACTTCTCCAGCTGCGTCTGGCACTGGGTCATGGCCTGCTGGGTGAGCGCACTGCGGGAGCACTGCTGGAAGTCCCGGACCTGGTTGAAGAACACAGCCGAGGCCAGGATCAGCAGCACCATCACTGCAGAGACCACCAGTCCCGAGATGGTCCCGAACAGCACCAGCTTGGATTCCTTGAGCTTGATGGCGCGGACCAGCACCACGATGCCGAGCACGATGCTTGCCGTCGTGAGGATGGCCGTCAGCCACAGGTAGGTGACGTCCACCTGGTAGACGAAGAAGGAGCCCAGGACGGTAACAATGAAAGTGCGGAACAGGTTGTGAGTCTTCAGCAGTGACGCCTTCGCAGCATCGCTGAGGGGTTGCCGTGCCGGCTGGGTACTTGCGGGGTCCTTCGGGGGGTTCATGTTTTCCAGCCTACGCGAGCGGCCCCATAAGCTAGAGCCATGCGCATCGTAGTCCTCGTGTCCGGTACCGGCTCCAACCTCCAGGCTGTCATTGACGCCGTCAAGGCGGGCGAGCTGGACGTCGAGATCGCCGCCGTCGGCGCTGACCGGCCGGGGACGTACGGTGTGGAACGCTCGGCGGCCGCCGGAATTCCGACGTTCGTGGTGGATTTCAAGGCCTACGCCGACCGCGCGGACTGGAACGCGGCGCTGACGGAAGCCGTGGCCGCGTATGAGCCGGATGTGGTGGTGTCCTCCGGCTTCATGCGGATCGTCAGCCCGGACTTCATCGACGCGTTCGACGGCAAATACCTCAACACCCACCCCGCCCTGCTGCCGGCCTTCCCCGGCGCGCACGGCGTCCGCGATGCCATGGCCTACGGCGTCAAGGTCACCGGCTGCACGGTGCACTGGGCCGACGCCGGCGTGGACACCGGCCCCATCATCGCCCAGGAAGCCGTTGCCATCCGCGACGACGACACCGAGGACACCCTGCACGAACGCATCAAGGTGGTGGAGCGCAGGCTCCTGGTCTCGACCCTGGCGCAGCTCGCCGCCGCGTAGGCGCACCCGTCCCTTCGTTCCGGCCCTTCCCTCCCCATCCCGCCCTCCCTTCCCAACTGACTGGCATTTAACGTCGTGAAACGCGGTTTTGACGACGTTAAGTGCGAGTCAGTTGGGTGAAGTCGAGCGGACCTGTGGATAACTTCCTCGCCGACGCCCGGATTTGAAATCATGAGGAATGCGAGATCCGAACCCACTGCCCGCCCCGCTGGGCGAAGCACCGTTCACGGTCTATGAAGCGGTCGACGCCGGCGTGAGCCCCGGCCGCCTCAGGTTCCGTGAACTGCGCGTCCCAAGCCGCGGCGTTCGCATCCCCAGCACCTCCGAGCCTCTTGACCGTCTCAAGGTGGTCAGACCGTACACGGTGGTGACCCCGTTCTCGGCAGCCTCGCACACCACGGCTTTTGTATTGTGGGGGCTTCCGGGGTATCTCCCAAATCGGGACGATGAGCGGATACACATCTCGCGTCCTGACACTATGGCTATCCCGCGTCGACGAGGCGTGGTGGGGCATGTCGGGCAGTTCTTTTCCGACGAGGTTGTCAGCCTCGGAGGGCTGTTGATTACCACCCCTGCACGGACCTGGCTGGATTGCTCCCGGAAAATGAGCATCGATGAACTGACGGTTGTGGCAGACCACCTGCTGAGGATTCCGCGCCCCGAATTCGAGGGCAGAACGGAGCCACACGCCACGCGTGAACAACTCGAGGACATGCTGGACAGGCACAGAGGAACCCCCGGCATCCGGAAGGCCCGCCTTGCCCTGGAACAGGCCCGGGTAGGAGCCGATTCGGCACCGGAGACCCGTCTTCGGTTGGCACTGGAAAACGCCGGTCTGCCCGAACCGAAACTGAACGTGCCCACAGAGCTGAATACCGGCGTCGTGCGTCAACCGGATCTGAGCTATCCGCAAAACAAAGTGGCGGTGGAGTACGACGGCGAGCCCCATTCCGAGGTTGCGCAGATCGTCCGGGACATCGCCCGCGAGGAGGACTTCGCCCGGGCAGGGTGGACCCTCGTGCGGATCTCCAAGCGGCATATGGTCAACGGCGCACGCTCCGCGGTGGCGAAGGTCCGCACGGCGCTCCTCAGCCGCGGATGGTTACCCAACTGACTGGCACTTAACGTCGTGAAAAGCGCGTTTCGCGACGTTAACTGCCAGTCAGTTGGGGGAGGGGAGGGGAGCGCTTACGTCAGCGTGCGCTGCTTCGTCTCGGGGGAGAAGAACGCCATCCACAGCACCGACAGCAGGACCAGCCCGCCGGCAAGCGCGAAGGACGTCGCCAGTCCCAGCTGCGGCCACAGGACCGAGGCGAATATCAGCGGTCCGAATCCTGCCCCGAGCCGGGAGAACGTGGACGCCCAGCCGAAGCCCGTGCCGCGCAGGTCCGTGGGATACAGCTCGGAGACGTAGGTGTACAGCACCGGAATGGCCACCTGCACGATGAACCCGAATACCAGCAGCCAGAACACGGCGGCGGACGGGATGTCCACCACGAACGCCACGATCACCAGCGTCAGCGCGGATAGCGGCCCGGTGATCGCCAGGATCCACTTGCGGCCCACCCGCTCCACAAGCACCGCTGCCACCACCACGCCCAGGAGCCCGACGGCGGCCATGGACGCCGTGGTGAGGAACGCCTTGTAATCCTCGAAGCCGGCGCCGATCAGAATCCGCGGCATCCACGTCAGGGACAGGTAATAGACCAGCAGGATGCTGAAGAACAGGGACCAGGCAGCCGCGGTGATCTTCCAGTTGAACCGCCAGACACGGGCCAGCTGGAGCCAGGCGCTGCCGGCAGAGAGCCGCGGCGCATCCTGCGCGTCCGGGAGGCTGTAGGCGCGGGGCTCGGCGCCCGTGGCCTTGACCAGATCGTCAATGACCTTGGCGGCCTCGTCACGCCGGCCCTTGCGGATGAGGAACAGTGGCGACTCCGGCACGCTGCGCCGCACCCAGAACACCAGCAGCGCCGGCAGCACCATCACCAGCATGGTCAGCCGCCAGTCCGCGAACGCCGCAACCAGCCAGGCGGAGACAAAGCCGCACAGCGCGGCACCCACCGGCCACCAGCCGTCCATCGCCGTGA
The DNA here is from genome assembly GCF_002929335.1 of Arthrobacter sp. Y81. Lineage (GTDB taxonomy): Bacteria > Actinomycetota > Actinomycetes > Actinomycetales > Micrococcaceae > Arthrobacter. The sequence goes on along the minus strand of NZ_PJIL01000002.1, from coordinate 514,852 downwards.
GGACCTTTCCGCGCTGCTTCCGGGGTGTGAACTCACCCACCAGGGCATAGTCCACCGGGATGCACCCGCCCAGGCCGAATCCGGCCATGAAGCGGAACACGCAGAACCAGATGAAATCGGGGGAGAATGCGCCCAGGACCGTGAACAGGGAAAAGATCAGCAGGGTGGCCGTGAAGGCCTTCTTGCGCCCGATGGTGTCCGCGATGGTGCCCCACGCGAACGCGCCGAGGGCCATGCCGATGAGGTTCGCCGTGCCGATCCACGCGGCATCACCGGGGGCGAGCGCCCAGTGTGTGGACAGCAGCGGAATGAGGATCCCGTTGAGCGTCACGTCCCACGCATCGAACATAAAGCCCAGGCCGCCGATCAGGAAGATCCGCCCCTGGACTTTCCATCGCCACGGCAGTTCCTGGACCACCTGTTCGCCGCTGGGCACAGTGGTGTAAGTATTCATCTCGGCCTCCTGAGAAAACTTTACGTTGCACGGCAGGGTCCGTGCGCCGCCCTTCAGCGTCCGCGCGCAGCCTTCACACTCGGGCGCGCAGGGAGGGCAGCCTGCGGGACACGATAAACTGGCCACATCCCCACCAACCGCGGCACCCACCGTGTCAAAAGACGGAGACCTTTGTGAGCTTTACGCAGCTAGACCGTGTTCCCATCCGCCGAGCCCTGATCTCGGTCTACGACAAGACCGGTCTGGAGGAGCTCGCGAAGGGCCTGCACGAAGCAGGCGTCAAGATCGTCTCCACCGGCTCCACCGCCAAAAAGATCGCCGCCGCCGGCATCCCGGTGCAGGAAGTCGAGGAAGTCACCGGTTCGCCCGAGATGCTGGACGGCCGCGTCAAGACCCTGCACCCGCGCGTGCACGGCGGGATCCTGGCCGACCGCCGCGTCCCGGCCCACATGGAAACGCTGGCCGGCATGGAGATCGAGGCATTCGACCTCGTCGTCGTGAACCTGTACCCGTTCGTCGAGACCGTGAAGTCCGGAGCGGCCCAGGACGACGTCGTGGAGCAGATCGACATCGGGGGCCCCGCCATGGTGCGCTCCGCCGCGAAGAACCACGCCGCCGTCGCCATTGTGGTGGATCCCACGTTCTACGGCAACGTTGTCCGCGCCGCCGCTGAAGGCGGCTTCGACCTGAAGACCCGCCAGCGCCTGGCTGCCAAGGCCTTCGCACACACCGCCAGCTACGACAACGCCGTGGCCACCTGGACCGCCAGCCAGTTCCTCGATGAAGACGGCGACGGCGTGATCGACTGGCCCGCCTACGCCGGCCTCGCCCTGGAGCGCTCCGAGGTCCTCCGCTACGGCGAAAACCCGCACCAGCAGGCAGCACTGTACGTCGACAAGGCAGCTCCCGCAGGCATCGCCCAGGCAGACCAGATCCACGGCAAGGCCATGAGCTACAACAACTTCGTTGACGCCGACGCCGCCCTCCGCGCCGCGTTCGACTTCGCCGAGCCCGCCGTGGCCATCATCAAGCACGCCAACCCCTGCGGCGTGGCCGTCGGATCCGCGGATGCCGCCGACCCGATCGCCGACGCCCACGCCCAGGCTCACGCCTGCGATCCTGTCTCCGCGTTCGGCGGCGTCATCGCTGCCAACCGCACGGTCACCGCCGGCATGGCCAGAACCGTGGCCGGAATCTTCACCGAAGTGGTCATCGCGCCCGGTTTCGAGCCGGAGGCCGTGGAGATCCTCTCCAAGAAGAAGAACATCCGCCTCCTGTCCCTGCCGGAGGGATACGGCCGCTACCCGGCTGAAATCCGCCAGGTCTCGGGCGGCGTGCTGGTCCAGATTTCCGACAAGGTGGACGCCGACGGCGACAACCCCGCCAACTGGACCCTCGCCGCCGGCGAAGCCGCTGACGCCGCCACGCTGGCCGACCTCGCGTTCGCCTGGACCGCCTGCCGCGCCGCCAAGTCCAACGCCATCCTGCTGGCCGATCACGGTGCCGCCGTCGGCATCGGCATGGGCCAGGTCAACCGGCTCGATTCCTGCAAGCTGGCCGTGGAACGCGCCAACACGCTGGGCGTGAAGGTGGAATCCGACGTCGAGGGCGCCGGCGGTGCCACTAACGTCGGGACGACAGCAACAGGCGCCAGCACCGCCCCGCAGCGCGCCCGCGGTGCCGTGGCAGCCTCCGATGCGTTCTTCCCGTTCGCTGACGGACTGCAGATCCTGATCGACGCCGGCGTCCGCGCCGTGGTCCAGCCCGGCGGTTCCGTCCGGGACGACGAGGTCATCGCCGCGGCCAACGCCGCCGGCATCACCATGTACTTCACGGGCGCCCGCCACTTCTTCCACTAGTCCCCACCTCCACGCACGACGGCGACCGCCCCCGAAAAGGGACGGTCGCCGTCGTCGTTCATTCAGTTAGTTTTCTGCAGCGTCAGCGTCCGCGTCACCGTCGGGGCTTGCCGCCGGCTCTGCGAGCCGGACCTCCCGGGGTTTTGCTTCGGCCATTCGTTCCGGCGTCCAGTAGGCGAGGATCTCCTCCGGGGTCTGGCTGGCGCTGCTGTGGCTCACGCCCTGGTCAGCAGGCTCCGGGTTGTCAGTTCGCTGACGATGCACTCGAGTACGCCTGCTGGATGACTGAGCCCCAGTACGGTCCGTACATAACCTCGGACCGGCTGCCGTAGCCGTAGCTGTTGACGGAGTTCTGGTAGCCGCTGGAGCTGGTGCCGATGAACCACGGACCGCCCGAGGAGCCGCCGGTCATGTCGCACGGGATGCCCTGGGTCTGGAACTGCGGGCTGTACGGATCATTGCTCGCCGGTCCGGTGCAGCTCACCAGGGATGCGCCGTCGAACGGGGCAGCGGCGGGGTAGCCGTAGGACTTGTAGGCCAGGCCGCGGGCAGCGTTGAACTGGACGCCCGATGCGCCCACGACGTCGGCCAGGTTCTGGCCGTTGAGCTGGGACACCACGGCGAAGCCTGTGTCGTACTGCATGTCCCCGGCCGAGCTCCACTGGGTGGGGGTGTACAGGCCCTTGGCGGCCCACTTGCCGTACGGTGCGGCACCGTCCAGGTACGCGGGGACGAAGATGAAGTTGGTGGCAAACGCGCCCGGTCCCTCGTTGAGGCAGTGGCCTGCGGTGGACACGGTGTTCTCGTTGTTGGAAACCACTGAGTTGCCGGAGCAGACGTAGTTGCCGCCGGCCATGGTGAAGAAGACTTTGCCAATGTGGGACACCGGATTCTCGTCGGCGTGCAGCGACGTCTTGCCCTTGCCCGCCTTGCCGGCAATCCTGGTGCTTGAGCCCTTTTCCACTGCAGCGGCGGATGAAGCGTTGCCGCGCTGGAGCGCTTTGCTGGCCAACACATCGCCGGGAACCGCCGTGCGCATGCGGTCGGCTGTCCAGTAGCTGGCGACATTCGCGCTGTCCACCGGCTGGCTGGCGACCTGCCCGCCGTCCTGGGTTGATGTGGGTGAGGCCGTTGCCCCGCCGGCTGCGCAGACCGCAAGCAGTGCCGCGGCGGTGAGGCTCAAGAGGCTGGTAGCCAGAGTCTTCGATTTCGTCATGGTTGTCCTAACCAGTCGTGATGCGGCGGCCTCAGATGGTGGCCGCCGCTAGTGGAGATGAACCTACCCAGCCGTGACAACTTTGTAAAGAGATACACAACTCTTGTATTGCGGATTTTACGGCGTTCTCTCCGGTCCCCTCACGGCAGCTGGCGGGGTCATGCTACGGCCCTCTACGGGTCCCGATGGGCGTCGACCCGCCCTACTCGGGTAAGTTAAGCATGTTGAAATAACGCGAGAGTTCCAGATGTATATACCTTCAGGAGACGCCCAAGCAATGGCCAAGATTATCTATACCCACACTGACGAAGCGCCCATGCTGGCCACCTATTCGTTCTTGCCGATCGTCGAAGCCTACGCGTCGACTGCCGGTGTGGAAGTGGAGACGCGCGACATCTCCCTCTCTGGCCGCATCATCTCCGTGTTCGGTGACTACCTCACCGAAGAACAGCGGATCAGCGATGCCCTGGCCGAACTGGGCGACCTGGCGAAGAAGCCGGAAGCCAACATCATCAAGCTCCCCAACGTCAGCGCGTCCATTCCGCAGCTGAAGGCGGCCATCGCCGAGCTCCAGGCCAAGGGCTACGACCTTCCGGACTACCCGGACAACCCGTCCTCCGACACCGAGACGGACATCCGCTCCCGCTATGACAAGATCAAGGGCTCGGCCGTCAACCCGGTCCTGCGCGAAGGCAACTCGGACCGCCGCGCGCCGCTGTCCGTGAAGAACTACGCCCGCCAGAACCCGCACTCCATGGGTGCGTGGAGCCCGGAGTCGAAGACCAACGTGGCCACCATGGGTGCCGAAGACTTCCGCGCCAACGAGAAGTCCGTGGTCATCGAAGCTGACGACACGATCAAGATCCAGCTGGTCAAGGAAGACGGCACCGTCAAGGTCCTCAAGCGCGGCTTCCCCGTCCTGGCCGGCGAAGTGGTTGACGGCACCGTGATGCGCGCCGCCGCCCTGGATGAATTCCTGGCTGCCCAGGTTGCCCGTGCCAAGGAAGAAGGCGTGCTCTTCTCCGCACACCTGAAGGCCACCATGATGAAGGTCTCCGACCCCATCATCTTCGGCCACGTGGTCAAGGCCTACTTCACCGAACTGTTCGACACGTACGGCGTACAGCTCGCCGCGGCCGGCCTGAGCCCGAACAACGGCCTGGCCTCCATCCTGGGCGGCCTCGAAGAGCTTCCCGAAGATGTCCGCGAAGGCGTCAAGGCTGCCATCAAGAAGGGCCTGGAAGAAGGCCCCGCACTGGCGATGGTGGACTCCGACAAGGGCATCACCAACCTGCACGTTCCCAGCGACGTCATCGTTGACGCCTCGATGCCCGCCATGATCCGCTCCTCCGGCCACATGTGGGGCGCGGACGGCAAGGAAGCCGACACACTCGCCGTCCTCCCGGACAGCAGCTACGCCGGCATTTACCAGGTTGTCATCGACGACTGCCGCGCCAACGGCGCCTTCGACCCCACCACCATGGGCACCGTCCCGAACGTGGGCCTCATGGCGCAGGCCGCCGAGGAATACGGCAGCCACGACAAGACCTTCGAGATCCAGTCCGCCGGTACGGTGCAGCTTGTGGACAGCAAGGGTGCCGTCCTGATTGAACACCAGGTGGCCCCGGGCGACATCTGGCGCGCCTGCCAGGCCAAGGACGTGCCGATCCGTGACTGGGTCAAGCTGGCCGTCACCCGCGCCCGCGCCTCCGAAACCCCCGCCGTGTTCTGGCTGGACGAGGAGCGCGCCCACGACGCCAACCTGATCGCCAAGGTCAAGGAATACCTCAAGGAATACGACACCGAGGGCCTCCAGATCGAAATCATGTCCCCGGTGAAGGCCACCGCGTTCACGCTGGAGCGCATCCGCAAGGGCGAGGACACCATCTCGGTGACCGGCAACGTGCTCCGCGATTACCTCACGGACCTCTTCCCCATCCTGGAACTGGGCACCAGCGCCAAGATGCTCTCCGTGGTCCCGCTGATCAACGGCGGCGGCCTCTTCGAAACCGGTGCAGGCGGGTCCGCCCCGAAGCACGTCCAGCAGCTGCTGAACGAAAACCACCTCCGCTGGGACAGCCTGGGTGAGTTCCTGGCCCTCGCAGTCAGCTTCGAGCACCTTGCCACCACCACGGGCAACAAGCGTGCCCAGGTCCTCGCCGACACCCTGGACCGCGCCACCGGCACGTTCCTGCTCGAGAACAAGTCCCCGCGCCGCAAGGTGGGGGAGCTGGACAACCGCGGAAGCCACTTCTACCTGGCCAAGTACTGGGCCCAGGAACTGGCCCAGCAGACCGACGACGCCGAACTGGCCGCCGACTTCGCAGCTGTCTCCGAAGCCCTGACCTCGAACGAGGACGCCATCATTGCCGAGCTGCTCGCAGTCCAGGGCTCCCCGGTGGACATCGGCGGGTACTACCGCCCGGACGTGGCCAAGGTTGCCGCGGTGATGCGTCCGTCCGCGACATTCACGGAAGTGCTGTCAGGACTGGCCAAGTAGCCAGACCCGCAGAGCGCGAAACGCCCCGCCTCCCATCACGGGAGTCGGGGCGTTTTTCGTGGGCTGCGCCGCGGTGCTCGGCGGCGCTGTCACGCGGCGCCGCCGTGGGCTGCGCCGCGGCCTCAGCGCTGAACGTGCTTGCCGAACGGCGGTTCGGTGGCCATGTCGGGGTCCGTGTTCACGGGACGCTCCGTGGGCTCCGAGTCGTAGCCCACTTCCTCCTCGAGGGGGACCGCGGTGGTGGCAGTAAGCGGAATTTCCTTCGTGCCGGTCCCGGCGGCGCCGCCGACCTCGCTGTCGCTGACGCGTTCCCGCCAGGCGCCGGTCTCCACTTCGCGTTCTTCAATGAACTTCTTGAACCGTTTGAGGTCGGAGGCCACCTGGTGCGAATCAAGCCCGACGGCGGCTCCGACCTTCTCCACTGCGGAGTCCGGCTCCCAGGCCAGTTCAACGCTGACCCTGGTTTCGGTCGGGTTGAGTGCTTCGAACCATACAGTTCCGGCGTTGTGCGGCTCGTCCAGGCTTTCCCAGGTCACGCGCTGGTCCGGCTGCTGGACGGTGATCCGGGCGTCGTATTCGCGCTTGACGCCGGCGATGCTGGTTTTGAAGTGAACGGTGGTGTCGTCGAGCTGCCGGACAGAGTCCACGCCGCTCATGAAGTGCGGAAAGTCCTCGAACTGGGTCCACTGGTTGTAGGCCTGGCTCAGCGGGACGTTTACGTTGATTGATTCCTGGACAGTTGCCATGCGTACATCACTCCTTCAGCTGGCGGGCCGGTGGCCCGCGGTTCTGATCTCGTTGCGGGCTTTGTTGGCGCGCTTAATCAAACCTAGCGACATTCGCGCCAAATAGTAAGTTTGCTGATGAATATTCTGCCGTTCCATTGTGGTCGCGGAGCATCTTCCCTAGAGTACTAAGCAAGCTTAGCTTCCGACCTGAGGCCGGTTGCAGCGGTGGATTGTCGATACCGAGGAGAAATGTCCATGCCAGAAGACCGCAACATCCAGATTCCTGGTGCCGTCTCGAGCGAACCGCCCAGTGTCGCCGAACCGACCGAACCACGTGAACCGCTCCCGCCCAAGCCGGACCAGCAGGGCCCCGAAGCCGTTTCACCGACGGGAACCCCGAGCGGCGCCCCGGTCCACTCCCGCGCGCAGTCCGGCGCCTACCTCACCACGGCGCAGGGCCTGAGGCTCCAGGACACGGACCACTCGCTGAAGGCGGGCCGGCGCGGTCCCGTGCTGCTCCAGGACCACCACCTGCGCGAAAAGATCACCCACTTCGATCACGAGCGCATCCCGGAGCGCGTGGTGCACGCCCGCGGCGCCGGAGCCCACGGCACTTTCCGCGCCTATGGGTCGGCAGCGAACATCACCCGGGCGGGGTTCCTGGCCAAGGACGTCGAAACCCCGGTCTTCGTCCGGTTCTCCACCGTCTTGGGCTCCCGCGGTTCCGCCGACACCGTCCGGGACACCCGCGGGTTCGCGACCAAGTTCTACACGGACGAGGGGACGTTCGACCTGGTGGGCAACAACATCCCGGTGTTCTTCATCCAGGACGGCATCAAGTTCCCGGACATCATTCATGCCGCCAAGCCGCACCCGGACCGCGAGATCCCGCAGGCCCAGAGCGCCCACGACACGTTCTGGGATTTCGTTTCGCTCCACACCGAGGCGCAGGCCCACACCATGTGGAACATGTCCGACCGCGCCCTGCCCCGCTCCTACCGCACCATGGAAGGCTTCGGCGTCCATACTTTCCGCTTCGTGAATGCCGCCGGTGAAACGGTGCTCGTCAAATTCCACTGGAAGCCCAAGCAGGGCGTGCACTCGCTGGTCTGGGAAGAAGCCCAGCTCATCAACGGCATGGACCCGGACTTCCACCGGCGCGACCTTGCCGACGCGATCGAGTCCGGAGCCTACCCGGAATGGGAGTTGGGAGTGCAGGTGTTCCCGGACCTCGAAGAGGAATTCTTCGAGGGAATCGACCTGCTGGACCCCACCAAGTTCGTGCCTGAAGAGCTCGCCCCGGTGCAGCCGATCGGACTGATGACGCTCAACGCCAACCCGGTGAACTACTTCGCCGAAACCGAGCAGGTTGCCTTCCACCCCGGCCACCTGGTGCCGGGCATCGACGTCACTAATGATCCGCTGCTGCAGGTACGGCTCTTCTCCTACATCGACACGCAGATCTCAAGGCTGGGCGGCCCGAACTTCGGACAGATCCCGATCAACCGGCCGCAGGCGCCCGTCAACGACATGCTCCGGGACGGAATGCACCAGCAGGCGGTCCATGGCGGAGCGGCGCCGTACCACCCGAATTCGCTCGACGGCGGCTGCCCCTTCCTCGCCGGGGCGGACCTCAGCGCGTTCATCGACGTTCCCGAGCAGCTGGCGGCGGCCGTCAAGGAACGGAAGTCGCCGGCGTCGTTCGACGATCACTTCAGCCAGGTGCGGCTCTTCTTCAGGAGCCTGAGACCGGTGGAGCAGGACCATGTGATCCAGGCCTACACCTTCGAACTCGGCAAATGCCGGGAGGAAGCCATTCGGGAACGCCAGCTGCGGAACCTGGCCAATGTCGACGCCGGACTTTGCGCTGCCGTCGCCGCTGGCCTGGGCATGCCGGCGCCCGCAGCTTCGGTCGATGTGGCCGACGCTGACCCGAGCCCCGCGCTATCCCAGATCGGCGGAACCTGGCCAGTGAAGGGCCGCGTGGTGGGTATTGTGGCCGACGCATCCAGCGACCTGGCCGCTGTGCGTGCCGCGCGCACGGCTTTGGACGCCGCGGGCATCGTGCCGTTGGTGGTCGCACCGTCCGGAGGGTTCCTGGGAGCGGAGTCCGACGGCGGGATCCCCGTCCAGCGCACGTACCTCACCGCTCGCTCCACGGAGTTTGACGCCGTGCTGGTCGCCGGGTCCGCTGACCCGGCCCCGGACGCCGACCAGGGGTTGGATGCCAAGGCCGGCGAACCCGGGGCAACCCTTGATCCGAGGGTGATCCTCTTGCTTTCTGAGGCCTTCCGCCACGCGAAGGCGATCGGCGGCTGGGGCGCAGGTGCCGCCGCCGTGGACGCCGCGAGCATTCCGCAGGATGCTCCCGGTTTGGCCTTTGGTGACGGCCCGGCTGACGTTGTTCCGCTGCTTCAGGAGCTGCTGGCGGCGCACCGGGCATGGGAGCGGTTCCCGGCGTCCGGGTCCTGATTCCCAACAGAATGTGGGCGCGGTTCCGCGCTGGCAGATCAAGGCAGGGACGGTTGAAGTCCGGTGGCGTGAGAGCCGGTTTTCAGTCGTCCTTGTCTTTGCCTTTTTCGCCTTTGCCCGGCCCGGAATTTCCTTGGGCGGGCGCGGGAGCCTGGACCTGCGCCGGCGGCTGCGCGGCGGCCTGCGAGGCCTGGGCGGCCGCGGTGGCTGCGGCTTCTGCTGCCGCTGCAGCTTCCGCCGCGGCCGCTTCGGCTTGAGCCTGCGCTGCTACCAAGTCGGCGCGGACTGCTTCGATGGCCTTCATGATGGCCTGGTGGCGTTTGAAGGATACGCTTCCGTCGGCCGCCGAGGCGTCGAGCTGCGCAACGAGCTCGTCCAGGGATTTCAGGGCTGCAGCCCGATCGCTGCCGGCGGCGGCTTCGGAAACAGTCAGGACCTTGGCCTGCAATTGCTGGGCGGCATCCTTTTGAAGGTCGGGGGCTGCTGTGCCGCAGCCAGCGAGAACAGCCGACATCAGACCCGCAGCCAGGACTGTCCGCCAAGGCTTGTGTGACAACTGCCGGGGGCGGCGCATCGACGATGAACTCACGGTTCCACGCTTTTCTGTAGCTGGTCGAGGTGTTCACCCAGGGTGCCGGTGACCGCCGGGTATTGAACAGGAGCCGGTGTTTCGGGTGTATTGACGGAGAGGACGATCACGGCGGCCACTGCCAGTGCTCCCAGCACGGCCAATGCGGCAGCCAGCTTGCCTCGTCTGCCCAGCGTTCGAAGGCGCTGGGTGATGCTGGCGCGCACCGGGCTGCGTCCCGTGGTCTTTCTGGGAGCGGTGGTGCGCGGGCCGGTCTCCCAATCCGCTGTCCTAATGCTTTCCGGGACGGCGAGCGGCGGACGCGACGGGGGTGCGGGAAGTACCCGCGTGGGCTCCTCAGCCATGGCGCCGGGCGCGGAGTCCGGCGAGACAAGGGCCTGCCGGAGGGCGGTCTCAAGATCGGCGGCCGACGGACGGTCCAGCGGGTTCAGGGCCGTCATGGAGCTGATGAGCCTGGACCACTCGGCGGGAACATTGCCGGGGATCTCCGGGGACCGGTGCAGGCGCGCCACGGCGGATTCAATGGCGCCTCCCGGATACTCCACCGCGCCCTTGATGCATTCGAGCAATACCAGGCCAAGCGAATAGATGTCGCTGGCGGGACCCAGGTCCGCGCCCCGTGCCTGTTCCGGGCTCAGGTAGGCGGCTGTCCCCACCATGGTCCCGGTCGCGGTCAGCCGTGTGCCGTCGATGATCCTGGCGATGCCGAAATCCGTCAGCTTGGGACGCAGGGGTTCACCCGGCCGGACCTGTATCAGCAGGATATTGGCCGGCTTGATGTCGCGATGAATGATGCCCAGGTTATGGATGTAGGCCAGGGCATCGGCCACGCCGGCTCCGATCACCGCCAGTTCATCCAGAGGCACGGGGCTGTGCCGGATCCGGGTCCGGAGGTCCTGCCCCTCAATCAGCTCCATGGTGAGGAACGGGCGGGGTTCCTCCGGCACACGGGAATCGATGCCCGCATCGAACAGAGTCACGAGGCTCGGGTGGTTCAGCGTGGCGAGGAGCTCGATCTCCGCTTCTTGCCGCTTGAGTTCGTCGGCGTCGGTGGATTGCGGGGCAAAGAGCTTCAGTGCAACGTCCCGGCCGAGGTTCTCGTCCCTGGCCGCGTAGACCGATGCCATGCCACCGCGTCCGATGACCTCGCCGAGACGATAGCGGCCGCCTAGGACCTCTGCCGTATCACTGGGCGAACTCTCCACGATGTGCCATCCTTTTCAGCGTTCCGGCGGAACGCACTCCAAGAATGATACGGGGACTGCCATCATTTTCATAAGGGTGCTTGGTAGTTCTCGTGCGTGTGCCGGAATCACAGCGGGCAGCGGCCTGGCCCGGGAGGCCTTGCGGGCTTCCCGGGCCATTCCCTTGAATATTCCTAGAGCCTGGCCGGACAGGATACGGGCGGCGCCCGTCATCCTGTCAGCAGCCGGACTAGGCCTTCTTCCGCCGGTACAGCACGAGCATGATGATCATGCCGGCCGCGAGGAGAAGCAGCGCCGCAGTCAACAGTTCAACGTTGGCCCCCGTGTTGGCGAGCATCGGTGCACCAGTGCCTGCGGTTGCATTGGCTCTCGTGCCGGTCACCGTTGCAGCCGAGGGATTCATGCCGGTTCCGGTAGCTGCACCGCCGGGGTTGATGCCCGGGGCGTTGGTGCCTGGGACGTTGCCGCCCGGCTCGACGCCCGTAGCAGGAGCGCCGGGGTTGGTTGCACCCGGGACGGTACCGCCGGGGGCAGTGCCGCCGGGGACGGTGCCGCCGGTGGCGGGTCCGCCGATGCCCAGATCAATGCCGAGGTCGACCCCAAGGTCGCCTGTGGTGCCGGTGCCCGTATCGGTTGAGCCGCCCACACCGAGGTCGACACCCAGATCCACAGCAGTATCACTTCCGGTGGTGCCTGCGCCGAGCCCGAGGTCCACAACTGCGCCGAGGTCGGCGGTGGTGTTGTCGGTTTCTGCTGTCCCGACGTCACCGGTACCGAGGTTGACGTCGACAACTGCGCCGAGGTCAGCCGTGGTCGTGTCGGTACCGGTGTTGCCGTTGCCGTTGCCGGCGCCAAGGTTGACGTCGACAACTGCGCCGAGGTCAGCTGTAGTCGTGTCAGATCCTGCCGTTCCGGCGCTGCCGGTGCCGGTGCCGAGGCCAAGGTCTACGACGGCGGCGATGTCGGCGGTGGTGTCGGTACCCGTGGTACCCGTGGTACCGGTGCCGAGGCCGAGATCTACAACTGCCGCGACGTCAGCCGTGGTCGTGTCGGTACCCGTGGTGCCAGCGCCGAGGTTGACGTCCACAGCGGCGGCGAGGTCGGCTGGCGTCGTGTCGGTACCCGTGGTGCCGAGGCCGAGATCTACAACTGCCGCGACGTCAGCCGTCGTGGCGTCGGTACCCGTGGTGCCGCTGCCGGTGCCGAGGTTGATGTCCACAGCGGCGGCGAGGTCGGCGGTGGTGTTGTCGGTTCCTGCTGTCCCGACGTTGCCGGTGCCGAGGTTGATGTCGGCAACTGCCGCGACGTCAGCCGTCGTGGCGTCGGTACCCGTGGTGCCGTTGCCGGTACCAAGGTTGACGTCCACGACTGCGCCCAGATCAGCGGTGGTGTTTTCCGGCGTTGAGTCACCCAGTAGGCCCAACGACGAGTTTGCGGCAACCGCCGCTGAGACCGTGGCGGTAGTGCCGGATGTGAGACCATCCGACCCGCTCGTTGTATCCGCTGCGCTGGCAGCGGTGGTGCCGAGGGCTAGTAACCCTCCGGCAAAGAGGGTGCTGAGCAGCCCTCTGCGAATATGTGCGTGCATTGTGATTTCTCCTGAAAGTTGTTGTTGGGCGCCCAAGGCAGCCCAAGTGGCCGTTTTCCGCGCATAGGCGCAGGGGAGGCCCAACTAGTCAGGAGATGAACCGGGGTCGAAAGACACCGGCGCGGGGGAATTCTGCAGGGGGCCGCTGACGGGGAATACACCGGTCAGTGGAACGTCCAGGTGGAAAGTTGAAAGCCAAGCAGGGCCGCCGGGGCCAGCGCCGGACGACTGGCTGGTCCCCGAACCGGAGCCCGGAACAGCCGGAAGCTCATAAGGGCCTGCAGTGCCGTCGCCGTTGCCGGGGGATTCAGGGCTCCAGGCAGGCGCAGCGGAAGAACGCGCCGAGCCAAGGTTGGCGACCGGCAACGATAACGTGGACTCCGGCGTCAGCGACAACCGGTAACTGAGGGGGATGGCGCCCAACTGCACGCCCGGGGCTGGCCCGACTTCGGTGCCGAAACCGCCGTCGAAAGCGGAAGAATCCGTAACAGCCGCAAGTCCCGGGGCCAGGGCTTCACTACCCGGAAGAGGGAGTGGCAGCGTATCCGTGCCCGTCAGCAGCTCGTCCACCGGCTCAAGGACCGGTTCAAGAACGGGCAGGGCATCGCCCGCGGCGGGCAAAACGGCGTGAGCGGCATCGGCCGCAAACGTGTCAGCTGCCGCGATTACGGGTGACGTGACTGTGCCGCTGGTCCCGCTGGGCACTATCTGGTTCACCACCGGAACCGCGTCGATGAAGTAGTCCACGGTTCCGGTTGCCGCGCCGGTAAGAGGCTGAAGCCTGCCGGCCGGTTCGGGAGCTGCCAGTTGGGCTGGAGGTTCGGCGACAGTTTGCCTGACGGAGGCCAGGGTGTCGTTGACCGGGGTAGCGGCTGTGCCAGCCACCGACGAAACAGACGAGCTGATGGTGCCCAACAGCGAACCGGAATCGGGTGTCGACTCGGCGTTGGCAGCAGGGGCTGAAAGTGCCAGCCACGCCGTCGCTGCCGCGCCTGCAAGGATCAAGGTACGGAGCGTGCGCCATGGCGAACGTGCTGATTCCATCCGCGACACCCCCCCGATGCTCCTCGAAAAATCGACGATTGCCTACAGCCTAGGCACGACAAAGAGCAGGAGTCCAGAGTTTTCGGTTAGTAGTCCGGCGAATTGATTATTTTCCGATGCCCGTCGGGCCGGGTTAGCGCGCATCATTCGGGTAGGCCACGCCGAGCTGCGCACGGACGCCGTCGAACAGCCGCATGACATTCAGCGAATCCTCAAGCGGCATGACCGGGCTCTCCGTGAGTTCCTGCTGGATGCATCGGGTGACCTCGCGGAGCTCGTAGGTGTAGCCCCGGCCGACGACGTCGAAGCGTTCAATCCGCGGTTCCTCCATGCCGATTCTTACCAGCAGTTCCCTGGGGTTATTGATTGAACCGATGGACTGCAAATACCCCAGGCTTCCAGCGACGGTGGCTGTTCGCGGACCGTAGGCCGTGAGGGACGATGTCAGTTGGGCCTGCGCTCCGTGGTGGTATCCGAGCGTCAACGCGTTCTGTGCATCCACGCCGTCGTCGTTTACTGTGCCTGTGGCACTGACGGACTGGGGCAGGCCCAAGGTTCCCAATGCCCACAACAGGGGGTAAACAGTCAGGTCGAGGAGCGCGCCGCCGCCGTCCTCGAGGGCCCAGATACGTGCGGTGGGGGAGTAGACCGCCGGGAATCCGAGATCCGCGGTGACCCACTGGACGGCTCCGAGTTCTCCGGACGCCGCGATGTCGAACGCTCGCTGCATGCTGGGCAGGAACCGGCTCCACATGGCTTCCATCAGGAAGAGCTTCCTGGACCGTGCAAGGGCCACGAGTTCGGCAGCTTCCCGCGCGTTGATGGTCAGGGCCTTTTCGCACAGCACGTGCTTGCCTGCATTGAGTGCGGCCAGGGCCACTTCGTAGTGCTGGGCGTGCGGAGTGGCCACATAGACCACATCCACGGCGCTGTCCGCCAACAGCCGCTGGTAGCCTGTGCCGCTGGCATCGTCACCGTACGTTTTGGCAAAACCGTACTTGGCCGCGAACGCATCAGCCGTAGCCTGCGTGCGGGAGCTAACTGCGTAGAGGTCCGCATCGGCGAGTTGGACGAGGTCCTGCACCACCGACTGGGCAATGCCGCCTGTTGCCACTACGCCCCACCTCAGAGTGCGTCCTGTGGCGGAACGGGGATCCTGGTCGGACTGGCTGAACAGCCACGGCTGCGCGATAGGGGCACTCATTGTGCCATCCTCTCACTCAGCTGAGAGAGCGTTCAGGAAATACGCGCAAGTACTGAGAGAGCGTCCGAATATTTCGTGCGAAAAGTGAGAGAGGGTTGCCTTAAAGACTGCAGGAGCTGAGAGAGGGTCCAAATCGGCCCGCCCTCAGCTCCCACCGACGCTCCCGGGCGCTCCCACCGACGCTCCCGGGCGCCCCCGCCTACGCCGGGGCGGCCGCTCCCACCCGGGTGCGTGCGGGCTCTTCGGAGAGGCGCCCCTGCTGGAGCCGGAATCGGCGGTCCGTCTTGTTGGCCAGTGCCCTGTCGTGCGTGACCACCAGGATGGTGGTGTTGTGGTCGCGGCTGAGCGAGCTGAGGAGCTCGATGATGTGGTCACCGGTCTGCTCGTCCAGGTTTCCGGTCGGCTCGTCGGCCAGGATGAGCTTGGGCTCGTTGGCAAGCGCGCGGGCAATCGCCACACGCTGCTGCTCGCCGCCCGACAGGCGGTTGATGCGGCGCACGTGCTTCTCCGGATCCAGCTGCACCTGCTCCAGCAGGTCCTTTGCCCGCGCAAGCCGCGCGGCCTTGCGGACCCCCGCGAACTCCATGGGCAGCATCACGTTGTCCACGGCGGACAGGTTGGGGATCAGGTTGAACTGCTGGAAGACGAAGCCGATGTCGCGGCGCCGGTATTCGGTCAGCTTGCCGTCCGGCATGCTGGCCAGGCTGACGCCGTTGACGACGACGTCTCCGCTGGTGGGCTTGTCCAGCGCACCCAGCAGGGACAGCAGCGTGCTCTTGCCGCTGCCGCTCTTGCCCACGATGGAGGCGAGCGTGCCCTGTTCGAGTTCGAAGCTGACGTCGTTGACGGGTTTGATGGTGCGGTCGCCGGACTTGAAGGTGCGGACGAGATTCTTGACTTCGATCATGGCTACTCTCCTCGGAGGACTTCGATGGGGCGGATGCGGGCGGTCAGGAGTGCGGGAACCAGGGCGCCGATGATGGCGACGCCGAACACTGCGGCTATGCCCGCCGCGATCACGCCGGGGGAGGCGCTAGCGGTGACTGTCGTCAGGAGCTGGGACGCGCCGCCGAACGGCCCCCCAGAGGGAAGACCAGCGCCGCCGCCGGGGAAGCCAGCCGCCCCGCCGGGCATGCCGCGGCCGGTGGTGGTGGCCGCCGCCGTCGTCGAATTGGAGCTGATCAGGGCGGAGGCAATGCCTCCGCTGGCGAAGGACGCGACGGCGGCACCCACCACGCTGCCGAGCGCCACCAGGACCAGCGCCTCAAGGACGAACTGGAGTCCGATGGTGCGGTTGGGGGCGCCGATCGCCTTGAGCACACCGATTTCACGACGGCGCTCGCGGACCAGCATCACCATGATCAGGAGGATGATCAGGCCGGCCGTGCCCAGTGCGGCGACGAACGCGATGAAGGAGATGTTCTTGACGCTGCCCAGGGAGCTGACGGCGGTTTCCAGGTTGCGCTGGCCCTGGGTGACATCGGCCTTGCCGGTACCGAGGGCGTCCTGGAGCGCGGTCTTGGCGGCGTCCACGTTCTCCATGCTGTTCACCGTGACGATCATGGTGGACAGCTCGCCGGGAAGTTCAGCCAGTGTCTGGGCGGACGGGAGGGTGACGTAGAGGGCGTTGTTGCCGAACGAGGT
This sequence comes from Arthrobacter sp. Y81, assembly GCF_002929335.1. Classification (GTDB taxonomy): domain Bacteria; phylum Actinomycetota; class Actinomycetes; order Actinomycetales; family Micrococcaceae; genus Arthrobacter. Next base: position 498,349 of record NZ_PJIL01000002.1, on the reverse strand, counting down.
GCCTGCATCGAATAGGCCGGCAACGGTGTAGGTCTGGTCATTGATGGTGAACGTGGAGCCCACCTTGAGGCCGTTCTTTTCGGCGAGGGTGGTGCCCAGGAGCGCGTTGGTTGACTCGGCGGTGTAGTCGCCCAGGCCGGAACCTTCGGTGATCTCGAGGGCCCTGCCCGTGCTGTCCACCTCGGCGCCGGTTCCGGTGGCGGTGATGGGCAGCGACATGGTCCGCGCCGGCTGGGTGGTTCCGGTTGATCCGGTGGTTCCCTCGCCGGCCTGGTTGCGGTTGCCGAGCGTTCCGGCGTCGACGGCGGCGGTGAGGCTGGTGGTCAGCGTGGTGGTGGTCTGCCCGCCGGGTCCGCCCTGGCCTCCGCCGGGGCCGGCCGCCTGTGTTCCGGCTCCTTGGGTTCCGGCGGCGGACTGTGCTGCGGCTTCGGTTGCGTTGCGCAGGCGCAGCGCCTTGGTGCCGACCACGCCGGTCACGTTGGGCACCGCTGCCGCAGTGGCGGCCTGTTCAGCCGTGAGCGGTTCGCCGCCGCCTTCGAAGCCCTGGCCGCCCGCCGGGTTGACGGTCAGCACGGTGCCCACCGATGCGTTCAGTTCGGTGACTTTGGCGGCAACTGCCTGGTTGGCCACCAGCATGGACAGGGCCAGGCCGATTGCCACTGCCAGCACCGCCACCACGGCCCCGGTTCGGACCTTGTTTCTGAAGGCATTGCCTACACTTCGGGCGAGGACGCTCACGGTACTCCTAGATCTCTGGCCGGACGGGATGGCCGGCGTGCTGATCCCACAGTGCTGCGCGCGGCTGTGCGGAGGTCGGGCCGAAGCTGTGTTTGCGCTGTGAAGACCGGGCGGCTGTGCGGTCCGGGGAACGCAAGAGCCCCGGTCCCACCCTGTCGGGCGGGCCGGGGCCTTTGACTTGCAGGCGCCGAAGCGCGGACTACTTGGTGATCGGGCCGAGTACCGGATCGTCGACGTAGGCCGTCTTGACGTTCTCCTTGGTCACGATGACCGGATCCAGCAGGTATGCCGGAACCGTCTTGACCGTGTTGTTGTAGGACTTGTCATCGTTGATCTCAGGCGTCTTGCCGGCCTGGATGTCCTTGACCATGGTGATCGCGTGCTCAACGAGCTTGCGGGTGTCCTTGTTGATGGTGGAGTACTGCTCGCCGGCCATGATGGACTTGACGGACTCAACCTCTGAGTCCTGGCCGGTGATGATCGGAAGCGGCTTGCCGGCAGCCTTGACGGACGTCAGGACTGCACGCGCCAGGGTGTCGTTCGGGGACAGGACGCCGTCAAGGGAAGCGGTGCCGTAGCTGCCGGTCAGCAGGGTGTCGGCCCGACGCTGGGCGTTCTCAGCCTTCCAGCCCTGGGTAACGGCCTGCTCGAAGGACTTCTGGCCGGACAGCACCTTCAGCGTTCCGTCGTCGATCTTCGGCTGGAGGATGCTCATGGCGCCGTCGAAGAAGACCTTCGCGTTGGCGTCATCCGGGGAACCGGCGAACAGCTCGATGTTGTACGGGCCGGAAGGCTTCTTGGCCTTCATGCCGTCCAGCAGCGCCTGGCCCTGGAGCTCACCCACCTTGAAGTTGTCGTAGGCCACGTAGTAGTCCACGTTCTCGGTGTTCAGGAGCAGACGGTCGTAGGCGATGATGGTGGCGCCGGAGTCCTTGGCCTGCTTGAGCTGGGTACCCAGTTGGGCCCCGTCGATGGCACCCACGATGATGACCTTTGCACCCTTGGTGACCATGGCGCTGATCTGGTTCTGCTGCTCGGAGACGCCGCCGTTGGCGAACTGGACGTCAGCCTTGAAGCCGGCTCCGTTCAGGCCGTCGTTGAACAGCTTTTCGGCCAGCACCCAGTTTTCACTGGTCTTCTGGGGGAGCGCGACGCCGATCGAGGAGTTCTGGGGGAATGCCTCGCCGCCGCTGGTACCACCTGTGGTGCCGGTTTCGGCGCGGCCGCAGGCTGTCAGCGCCAGTGCCGCAATAGCAGCGATCGCTGCTGCCTTTCCTGCTTTACCAATCATTTGCATTGCTTGGTTCACTTTCTTTAGATGGTGTGCGGAGAATCGTGGGGAAGCGCTCAGGCTTCCTTGCGGATGACGTCCTTGGTGGCCGTGGTCTCGTCCGGCTGCAGCTCGGTGCTGGTGCGGCCGAAGTTCTTCATCATCATGCCGATGATGGACTTCTTGCCCTGTGTCTTGTTGTAGACGTCGAAGGCGACGGCGATCAGGAGCACCAGGCCCTTGATGATCTGGGTGAGGTCGGCGCCGACGCCCAGGAGCTGCAGGCCGTTGTTCAGTACAGCCATGACCAGGCCGCCGACGATCGAGCCGATCACGGTGCCCACGCCGCCGGTCACGGCGGCGCCGCCGATGAACACGGCAGCGATGGCGTCCAGTTCCCAGCCGACGCCGTCGAACGGGCCGGAGGCGGTGGAGCGGCCAACGAAGATCATGCCGGCCAGGCCGGCCAGGATGGACATGTTCATCATCACCAGGAAGTTGACCTTCTTGGACTGGACGCCTGAGAGTTCGGCGGCGTGCCGGTTGCCGCCCACAGCGTAGATGTGGCGGCCGACGATGGTCTTGGACGAGATGAAGCCGTAGATGATGACCAGGACGGCGAGGATCAGGCCGGGGATGGGGAAGGACGTGCCCGGGCGGCCGGTGGCGAACAGGTACGTGGCGTACAGGATGGCGCCGCAGATCAGGACCAGCTTGAGGATCATCACCCAGGATTCGGGGACTTCGGCACCCAGCGCGATGGCCCGGCGGCGTGAACGGACTTCGCTGAAGACCACCCAGGCCACGGCCAGCAGGCCCAGGAGCAGGGTGAGGTTGTTGTACCCGGTGCTGGGTCCCACCTCGGGGAGGTAGCCCGATCCGAGGTACTGGAAGTCGTTGGGGACCGGGATGGTGTTGGACTTGCCGACGAACTGGTTGAAGCCGCGGAACAGCAGCATGCCGGCAAGGGTGACGATGAAGGCCGGGATGCCCACATAGGCGGTCCAGAACCCTTGCCAGGCCCCGATCAGCGCCCCGAGTGCCAGGCCCAGCAGGACACCGGCGTACCAGGGGATGCCCCAGTCACGGATCGCCAGGGCCACGGCGACGCCGACGAAGGCGGCCACGGAGCCGACAGAGAGGTCGATGTGGCCGGCAATGATCACCAGGACCATGCCGATGGCCAGGATCAGGATGTAGGAGTTGCCGTTGAAGAGGTTGATGACGTTGCCCGGGGTGAGCGTGCGGCCCTCAGTGAAAATCTGGAAAAAGACGATCAGTGCAACCAGGGCGAAGATCATGCCGAATTGGCGGGTGTTTCCGCCAAAGAGCTTCTTGAGCGCGTTCATTGTTTCGGTCCTTGTGTCTGGAAGGTTCTGGAGGTATCCACAGGGTCAGGCGGCGGTCTTGCGGGCGGATGTCATGAGCTTCATCAGGCTTTCCTGGCTGGCGTCATCCTTGTCCAGGACACCTGTGATGGCGCCTTCGAAGATGGTGTAGATGCGGTCGGAGAGGCCAAGCAGCTCCGGCAGCTCGGAGGAAATCACGATCACTCCCTTGCCCTGGTTGGCCAGCTGCTGGATGATGCCGTAGATCTCGTACTTGGCGCCGACGTCGATGCCGCGGGTGGGCTCGTCAAGAATCAGCAGGTCCGGGTCGGTGAACATCCATTTCGCGAGCACCACTTTCTGCTGGTTGCCGCCCGAGAGCTTGGCGACGCCTTCTTCCACCGAGGGCGTCTTGGTCCGCAGCGACTTGCGGTACTGCTCCGCAACGGTGAACTCCTTGTTGGGATCCACCACGTTGTGCTTGCTGATCTTCTTGAGGTTGGCCGCGACGGTGGTGGTTTTGATGTCATCGAGGAGGTTCAGGCCGAGGGACTTGCGGTCCTCCGTGACGTAGCCAAGTCCGCTGTCGATCGCCTGGCGTACGGTGCGGAGCGTGACCTCCTTGCCGTCCTTGTAGATCTGGCCCGAGATGAACCGCCCGTATGAGCGGCCGAACACCGAGCGTGCCAGCTCGGTGCGGCCGGCGCCCATCAGCCCGGCGAAACCGACGATCTCGCCGCGGCGGACGAAGAAGTTGGAGTTCTTGCAGACCATCCGGTCCTGGATCTGCGGGTGGCCCACATTCCAGTCCTTGACCTCAAAGAACACCTCGCCGATCTTGGGTTCGTGGTCCGGGAATCGGGATTCCAGCGTCCGGCCCACCATGCCCTTGATGATGCGGTCCTCGTCAACGCCGTCGGCCTTCACATCGAGGGTCTCGATGGACTTGCCGTCACGGATGATGGTGATGGAGTCGGCGATCTGTTCGATCTCGTTGAGCTTGTGGGAAATGATGATGGACGTGATGCCGCGGCCCTTGAGCCCCAGCATGAGATCCAGCAGGTGCTGGGAATCGGATTCGTTCAGCGCTGCCGTCGGCTCGTCCAGAATCAGCAGTTTTACCGACTTGCTCAGGGCCTTGGCGATTTCCACCAGCTGCTGCTTGCCGACGCCGATTTCCTTGATGGCGGTATCGGGATCTTCGCGCAGCCCCACCCTGGCCAGTAGCTCCGTGGACCGGGTCCTGGCCTCGGCCCAGTCGATCACGCCGCGCTTGGTGGGTTCGTTGCCCAGGAAGATGTTCTCCATGATGGACAGCTCGGGAATGAGCGCCAGTTCCTGGTGGATGATCACGATGCCGGCATGCTCGCTGGCGCGGATGTCCTTGAACTGCTGAACCTCGTTTTGGTAGACGATGTCGCCGTCGTAGCTGCCGTACGGGTACACGCCGGACAGGACTTTCATGAGGGTGGACTTGCCGGCGCCGTTCTCACCACAGATTGCGTGGATCTCGCCGGCCTTCACCCGCAGGCTTACCTCGGACAAAGCTTTAACGCCGGGGAATTCCTTGGTGATGGAGCGCATCTCGAGAAGTATCGGATCGCTGTGCGTGGTCTGGGACGTCATATGCCCTTACGCCTCCAATGCATGACTTCGTTGTCCGCCCCGCAAACCGCAGGGCCGTCTGATGAAAAAGTAAACTGGATCACAGCCCTTGTCGTCAAGTCTTTAACGCAACAGCCAGATAACGAAACGATCAGGAGCGGCGTATTCCCGCATGCTGGAAGACGAGTGCGGCAGCCCCGAGCGCCTCCGCCCGGTCGCCCAGCGACGACATCGTCAGAGTGGTGGTCTCGCCGATCACGGGCACCGCATGGCGGACAAGCCCCCGTCGGATGGGGTCCAGGAGCAGGTCTCCCAACCCGGCCAGCGGACCGCCCACCACAATGACTTCCGGGTTGATGAGGTTGGCCACGTTGCCCAGGGCCCGGCCCACGGCCAGGCCTGCGTCGTCCACTACCCGCAGGGTTGCGGAGTCCCGCTCCAGCGCCTTGCGGACGATGTCTTCGGCGCTGAGCGGCTTCTCCTCGCCGCGGCTGAGTAGCTCGATCATGGTGGTTGTGGAGGCAATGGTTTCAAGGCATCCCCTGTTTCCGCAGCGGCAGATGAGGCCGTGCTCATGGATGGTGGCGTGGCCGATTTCGCCGGTGATGCCCACGTTGCCGTAGTACGGGGCACTGTTGAGGATCAGGCCTGCGCCGATGCCCGAACCTATCTTCAGGAACATCAGGTTACTGATGCCACTGTGGGGTCCCCAGGTGACCTCGGAGAGTGCACCAAGATTGGCGTCGTTGTCAACAAAGACGGGGAAATTCAGGGTGTCCTCAAGGTGCTGGAGGATGTTGATTCCCACCCACTCAGGGAGGATGGCGCCTTGGGCAACGGTGCCCGTGCGGCGGTCGATGGGACCGGGAATTCCGACGCCGGCACCCACCACGGCGCTGCGTTCCACGCCGCTTTCGTCCAGCAGTTTGGCCAGGAGGTCGACGGCGGCCCGGATGCCTTCGTCGGAGTGGTGGCCCAGCGGCAGCAGCACCGACTCTTCGGCGATGATGTGGTAGCTCAGCGTGGCGAGAACCACCCGGAGGTGGCGGCGGCCGAAGTCGATGCCCACGGCGACGGCCCCGTTGCTGTTGAGCCGGACGTTAAGTGCGCGCCGGCCGGAACTGGTGATCGGTTCCGTGGACGCCAGCCCGGCGTCCTGCATGATCTTGACGATGTTGGAGACCGTGGCCGTGGACAGGCCGGTCTGCCGGGCGAGTTCAGCCTGGGTTGACGGACCGTTCAGAAGGCACTCGATGATCCGTTGCTGGTTCAGGTGCCTCAATGCGGACTGTGAACCAGGATTCTTGGTTCGGCTCCTCGTTGAGCGCGGTGTTGAGGGCATGCAATGAAGCGTGCACCATCTCCACCGTTGCAGTCAAGAAGTTAACGCAACATGCAATCACGTTGCCGGACCGGTGCCCACGGACGTTCCGCACCGCCGGCCGCGGATTCCGGGTGGAAATGCACCTGGGCCACCGCAGGCACCCGTGGCTAGGCTGGTAGATACAGAGAGTCCGCGGGTTCCCGCGGGCATCCCGGAGACTTCTAGAGGTGGTAATGGTGCTGCTGGCGCTGATGCAGGCGAACTCCGCCGTGCTCGATGTGGAAGCCAACTGCGGCGCAGTCAATGACGCCGCCCAAAGAGCCGCCGCGGCCGGGGCCCGGGTGCTGGTCACGCCGGAATTGTTCCCCGTGGGTTACGCGCCCCTTCGGATCCGGGCGGATCTGGACCCTGCCAGGCTGCCGTCCATCCGCCGGCAGCTGGCCGGCATCGCCCGGCGGAACGGCATCGCCCTGGTCTACAGCCTGCCGGCCGTGACCGCGGACGGGCGGTGGCAGATCACCTCCACCCTCGTGGACCAGGAGGGTGCAGAGCTGCTGAACTACGCCAAGGTGCACCTGTTCGGCGCGGAGGAGCGCAAGGCCTTCAGCCCAGCAGCCGAACCTCCCGCCGTCGTGGACTTCCACGGGATCAGGACCTCCATGGTGATCTGCTATGACGTCGAATTTCCGGAGGCCGTGCGTGCTGCCGCCGTCCGCGGCGCCGAGCTGCTCCTGGTTCCCACGGCCCTGTCGCAGGGCTTCGATTCCGTCCCGCAGGTCCTGCTGCGCGCACGGGCACTGGAGAGTCAGCTGACCGTGGCCTACGCCAATCACTCGGGCACGGAGGACGGCTGCGAGTTCCTGGGCGGCAGTGTGATCGCCGGTCCCGACGGAACGCTACTGGCCGCGGCCGGAGCGTCGCCGGATCTGCTGTTCGCCGAAGTCTCCGCAGCTGCCTCCCGGGAAGCGCGGGACGCCGTGCCGTACCTCCGGGAGCGCCGGCCGGACCTCTACCGTGACTGGGATTCGTCCACGTACTGAAGGGCGAACCAGAGCTCCGCGCGCACCTGGGCCTGGTTGAAGTCGGTGTCCAGCAGCTCAGCGAGGGCATTGATCTGCCGGCGGACGCTGTTGCGGTGGAGGCCAAGGGCCTTCGCTGTGGCGTCCCAGCTCCCGTTTTCGCCGAGCCAAGTCCGCAGCACCGCCAGCTGGGCGGACCGTCGCTCAGGGTCTTCCTGACTGAGCACGGGCTCCAGCAGCCGGGCGGCCAGCATGGTCCCTGCCTCGCGGCCGAGCAGCCCGGCGACCGACCACGTCACCTCGTCCACCCGGGCACTCCTCCCGGTTGCCTGCACCCGTGCGCGCAGCGAAGTGGCCCTCTGGTATGCGGAAGCCAGCCCCTGGAACTCCGTGGCATCCCCGATCACCAGCCGCCAGCCGAGCTTCTCCGTCTCGGCCAGCAGTGCGTCGTCCACCTTGAGGCGTGTGATGGCAGCGAAGCCGTAGTCAGTGATCTCCACCAGCTTGGTGTCGAACATCCGGCGCCACTGCAGCAGTTCCCGGACGGGGCTGTCGCCAGCCGGCCAGTCGGCGTCGGCTTTGAGTCCCTGGACGACCCGCAGCGGTGCCGAACGCGTGGACGAAATGCTCTGCGCCAGGAGGTCCTTGAGCCCGTTGACATGCCTGGTCCCGCCGGACGCCATGCTGTCCGGGTGCAGCAGCAGCGCCGTCGCCAGCTGGCTCGGCGCGAGTGAACCGCTGGTCCGCTGCCGCACCAGCAGTTCCAGGAGTCCGACGACAGAGGACACCACGCTGTTCTGCGCGGGCGTGAGGGGGCTGCCGGATCCAAGGATCAGCGCGCCGAGGTTGGCGTCGCGGGTGCTGCGGAGCGGATGGCCGAACACCAGGGCGGAACCGGGCTCGTCGAGGGAATCCATTTCCACCCGGGGGCCGCTGCCGGCCAGCAGCCTTTTCAGTATCGGCTGCAGGGCGGAAAGTTCGACGGCGGCGGGCGAGTTCCACGGTCCGCCTCCCGGGTTGGTGGAGCCGGCTGCACTTCCGCCGGGTGCGCTGGTTGCGCTTCCGCCGGCTGCGGCCCGGGCGCGGACCCTGCCGTCCGCACCCACGAGCAGTGCCCACACCGGAACCCGCTGCACCAGCGCCGCCAGGAGCTCGTGTTCCGGCCTGGCCGAAAGGACCGCACGCATCAGCTGCCTGTTGGTGTCCGCCAGCTGCCTGAACACCCGTGCATTGTCCGATTCCAGCAGCTGCGAGAATTCCAGCCCGATCGCGGCAAACGGAACAGTCTTGGGAACTTCCACCAGCGTCAGGTTGTGATGCCGGCACGCGTCAACCAAGGCGCCGGGCACGCCATCGAAGTATGGTTCCAGCCCGAATCCCAGGGCGCCCACGCCGGCGCCGACCAGCCGCTGCACATAGGCGTCCACCTTCCCTCCTGCGCCGCCGTCGCCAAGGAACGGCAGCCCGGCGGTGAGGATGAATTCGCCGTCGACCAGGTACGGCGTCGGGTCCTCCAGCTCGCTCGGTTCCACCCAGCGGAGCAGCCCGGCACCGTTGCCGCCGTCGTGGAGTATTTTCAGCTCCGGCGGCAGCTTCTGCAGGAACTGCTCCAGCGTGACGAAGCCGAGACGCTCGGCGGCCGCCTCACGCGCCAACGGGACCACCGGCTTCCTGGTAATCCGGGCACTCGTACGCCCGCGGCAGGCGCGGGGCGATCCGGTTGATGATCTCGTCGCCGTGGCTGCCGATCGCCGCGCCCCAGTCATCGGCGCTCGCCGCCCCGGTCTGCGGATCGCCAAATAGCACAGCTGTGTCACCAACGGCCACGCCGTTGGCATCCGGGCCCAGGTCCACCATGAACTGGTCCATGCAGACCTTGCCGATCACCGGGACCCGGCGGCCGCCAAGGAGGATGAGGCTGCGGCCAGAAATGCCCTTCGGAATGCCGTCCGCGTAACCCAGCGGGATCAGCCCGAGATACCGCGGCTCGTGCGTGAAGGCCTGGTGCTCGTAGCTCACTCCTGTCCCCGCGGGCACTTTCTTGACCAGCACCACCGGCGCCGTCACAGTCAGGGCGGGGCGCAGGCCGAAGTCGGCCGGGGCCAGGTGGTCCGCCGGGGCCAGCCCGTAGAACGCCAGGCCGGCCCGCACCATGTCGAACGCGAATTCCGGCCGGTCAAGGATGTTGGCGGAGCTTGAGACGTGCCGGAGGGCCGGTTCCAGCCCTGCCGCCCTGGCCTCCCGGACGGCTTCTTCGAAGGCGTCCACGGCTGCCATGTTGGCGGGGTGCGCGGGAACATCGGCCCAGGCCAGGTGGGTCCAGACGCCCCTGACGGACAGGGTTCCCGCACGCTCCGCAGAGCGGGCGGCGGTCACGAGCTCCGCCCAGTCCTCCGCCCGCGCCCCGCCGCGGCTCAGCCCCGTGTCCAGTTCAAGATGGACGACGGCGGGACGGCCGAGCCGGCGCGCAATGCCGGCCACGACGTCGAGCTGGGCAACGCTGCCCAGCGACACATCGACGTCGTACTCCAGCGCCTCCCGGATCGTCCCGCTGGAAGCGGCCGCGAGATACAGCCACGACAGGACCGGGGCGGTGATGCCCGCCCGGCGAAGGGCGATCGCCTCGTGAAGCTGCGCTGTGCCCAGCCAGTCCGCGCCGGCCTCCAGCGCTGTCCGGGCGACGTCGACCAGGCCGTGGCCGTAGGCGTTGCCCTTCACCACGGCCATGAAATGCGGTGCTGCGGAGCGCTCCCGGAGGTTGCGGATGTTGTCCGAAATGGCCGTAAGGTCAACGCTGACCTGCCCGGTCAGCGCCGCGGCCTGCGGGCTTTCGATGTGTGCATTAAGTCTCATGCCAGAACACTATAGGGCATTTTGCACAACGGTGAGAGGTGGCTCACAAACCTAAGCTGGACCAAGGGGAAACCGACAACTACTCACGAACGGACGTCAATGATGACTGTGCCTACACTCACCGGCCAGCAGCCGGCAGCTGCCCGCCGTCCGGGCCTGGCTGCGCAGCTGCTGCGCCGCAAGCCGATCGGCCAGATGGTCAGCGAGACCGAAAACGGCCAGGGCGGCCCCAAACTGGTCCGGAGCTTCGGCGTCCTGCAGCTGACCATGATCAGTGTCGGCGCCACCCTGGGCACAGGCATCCTGGTCATCCTCGGCGAATCGGTGCCCCTGGCCGGTCCGGCCATCTGGATTTCGTTCGCGATCGCCGGCCTGGCCGCCCTGCTCTCTGCCGTTTCCTACGCCGAAATGGCCGGACTGGTCCCGGTGGCGGGCTCCAGCTACTCCTACACCTACGCCACCATGGGCGAAGGCATGGCCTGGATCTGCGGCTGGTGCCTCGTGCTGGAGTACGCCGTGTCGGTGGCTGCCGTGGCCGTCGGCGCTGGCCAGTACGTGAACGAGTCCCTGGCGGTCTTCGGGCAGGTCCTGCCGGACTCCATCTCCCAGCCGCCCGGTGACGGCGGCATCATGAACATCCCGGCCATGGTCATCGTGGTCCTGGCCACAATCCTGCTGGTCCGCGGTGCCCGGGAAAGCGCCTGGATCAACACCGCCATCGTGGTGGTCAAGGTCGGCATCCTCCTCTTCTTCTGCGTGGTAGCCTTCACCGCCTTCAACGCAGGCAACTTCGAACCGCTCCTGCCCATGGGCGCAGCCGGTGTCTCGGCCGCCGCCTCTACGGTGTTCTTCTCCTACATCGGGTTCGACGCCGCCTCCACCGCCGGAGAGGAAGCCCGCAACCCCAAGCGGGACCTGCCGCGCGCCATCATGCTCTCCATGCTGATCGTCACCACCATCTACGTCCTCGTTGCTGTCGCCGCCATCGGCGCCCGCCCCTGGGGCTGGTTCGATGGCACCGAAGCCGCCCTGGTCAAGATCCTTGAAGAGACAACCGGACAGCCGTGGATTGCCCTGGTCTTCGCCGTCGGCGCCGTACTGGCCATTGCCAGCATCGTCCTGACCGTCCTCTACGGACAGACCCGCATCCTTCTCTCGATGTCCCGAGACGGCCTGATCCCCAGGATCTTCGGCCGCGTCTCGTCCCGCACCGGCACACCGGTTGCCGGAACCCTGATCGTGGGCATCGCCGTCGCCCTCACCGCCGGGCTGGTCCCGCTCGGGGCACTGGCGGACGCCACCAGCATCGGCACCCTGTTTGCCTTTGCCCTGGTCAACGTTGCCGTCATCTACCTGCGGCGCAACCGGCCCGAGCTCAAGCGCACCTTCCGCGTGCCGCTGTTCCCGTTGACCCCGATCCTCGGCGCCCTGATGTGTGCGTTCCTCATGGCCAACCTTGGCGCCGACACCTGGGTGGTCTTCGGCATCTGGATGCTGGTGGGCCTCGCTGCCTACTTCGGCTACGGCCGGCGCCACTCCAGGGTGGCGGCGCTCAGCCACGAGGAATACCGTGAACTCAGCGGGCGCGAAACTTCAACACCGTCCACCACCGAACCGACGAAGGCAGACCTTTCATGACCATCGCCACCGAACTGCCGGCCAACGATCCCGAGGCCGCACCCGGCCCGGACGCCGCACCAACACCGGGCCAGGCAAACGACGCCCCCATCACCATGCTGAACCCGGACTTCCCGTTCAGCTATGACCACTACCTCGCCAACCCGGCCGGCCTCGGGTCGGTCCCGCCCGAGCTGTACGGGACCGAAGTGGCAGTGGTCGGGGCAGGGCTCTCCGGGCTGGTCACGGCCTATGAACTGATGAAGCTGGGCCTCCGCCCGGTCATGTACGAGGCGGACCAGATCGGCGGCCGGCTGCGCACCGCCAGCTTCCCTTCGGCGCCGGGCGTGATGGCGGACCTCGGCGGCATGCGCTTCCCGGTGTCAGGCAGGGCGTTCTACCACTACGTGGACCTGCTGGGCCTGCAGACCCAGGAGTTCCCCAACCCGCTGGCCACCGCCACCTCCAGCACCGTGATCGAACTGGCCGGGCAGAAGCACTACGCCAGCACCCCGGCAGACCTGCCGCCATTCTTCCGCGAAGTGGCGGACGCCTGGAAGGCAGCCGTGAACGACGGCGCCAAGTTCAGTGAGATGCAGGACGCCATCCGTGCGCGGGACACGGCCAGGATCAAGGAGATCTGGAACGAACTCCTGCCGCTCATGGACGAACAGACGTTCTACGGCTTCATCGCCGCCAGCGAGTCCTTCAAGGAAGCGGGCTTCGCCCACCGCGAAGCGTTCGGCCAGGTGGGCTTCGGAACCGGGGGCTGGGACACGGACTTCCCCAACTCCATCCTCGAAATCCTGCGCGTCGTTTATACGGACGCCGATGACCAGCACCGCCTCATCGCCGGGGGAGCGCAACGGCTCCCCGAGGCACTGTGGCAGCACGCGCCGTCGGGCATGGCCCACTGGCCGGACGGGACGTCACTGGCGTCAATGCATTCGGGCTCCCCGCGCGGTGCCGTGGACCGGATCAGCCGGGACGCCAACGGCGACCTGCGCCTGCGCGAACGCTGGGGCCGGGAGGCGTCCTACCCTGCCGTGGTCACCACGTGCCAGTCCTGGCTGCTGTCCACCCGGATCCACACTGAGGAGGCATTGTTCCCGGCGGAGCTGTGGACGGCGATCGAACGCTCGCACTATATGCAGTCCTCCAAGACCTTCGTGATGGTGGACCGCCCGTTCTGGAAGGACACCGATCCGGCGACCGGCCGCGACGTCATGTCCATGACCCTGACCGACCGGTTGAACCGCGCCACCTACCTGCTGGATGACGGGCCGGACAAGCCCGCCGTCATCCTGCTCTCCTACACCTGGAACGACGACGCGCTGAAGTGGCTTGCGCTCGACGCCGACCAGCGGGTGGAGCTCATGCTGCACTCGCTCGAGCAGATCTACCCGGGCGTGGACATCGCCAGCCACATCATTGGCCAGCCCATCACGGTCTCGTGGGAGGCGGACCCCAACTTCATGGGCGCCTTCAAGGCGAACCTGCCCGGGCACTACCGCTACCAGCAGCGGCTGTTCACGCACTTCAAGCAGGACAAGCTGCCGGAGGGCCAGCGCGGGATCTTCCTCGCCGGCGATGACGTTTCGTTCACCGCCGGCTGGGCCGAGGGCGCCGTGACCACCGGCCTCAACGCGGTGTGGGGCGTGGTGAACCACCTCGGCGGACACTCTGCTGCGGGGAATCCCGGCCCAGGAGAGCTGCTCGACGCGCTGGGGCCGATCAGCCTGGACTAGCCGTGCACTTCCCTGTGTGCCCGCGCGAGTTCGCGGTAGTGCGCGGCGTTGCGCTGCACGCCGTCGAACTCTTCTTCGGTGAGCTCGCGCCGGACCTTCGCCGGGACGCCGGCCACCAGCGAACGCGGCGGGATGACCGTTCCTTCGAGGACGACGGCGCCTGCCGCCACGAGCGAGCCGGCGCCGATCACCGCGCCGTTGAGGATGGTGGCGCTCATGCCGATGAGGCAGTCGTCCTCAACGGTGCAGCCGTGCACGACGGCGCTGTGCCCCACACTGACCCGGGCGCCCACTGTGCAGGGGAATCCGGGGTCAGCGTGCAGCACCACGTTGTCCTGCAGGTTGCTGCCGGCGCCTACGGTGATGGCGGCGGTGTCAGCACGGACCGAGACGCCGTAGAACGCGCTGGAGTCCTCGGCCAGGGTGGCATTGCCGATCACGGAGGCGCTGGGGGCAACGAAGACTGAAGGGTGGACGTCCGGGCTGGTGCCGGCAAAGGGATATAGAGGAGCCATGAGCCCAGCCTAGGACACTGTTCACGTCAGCCCACGTATGCGGACTCCGCAGGCGGACTTTGTGCCTAGTGACGCCGCCGACCTGAATCACTAGCATGGGGCCATGGAACTTCGGGGTTTTGGCCCTCACGGGCTTCAGCTGCAAGGACTTCACCTGCGGAAGGACGGAGGCGGCGGCCCCGGCCGGTTCCGCCGGTTGATGCGGCGGATTGAGCAGCTCGAGGCCCTTGACCCGGCCGTCTCCGTGGCCGAGCCGCGGGCCGGCCGCCTCGTCGAAAACCCGCGGATGCGCAGCTTCCTCCACGGCGACGCAACCGGAATACCCCTGCATGGCATCCTGACCGATGTGCCCTTCGGGGCGTGGTTCATGGCCATGTACCTCGACCTGTTTGCGGATCCCGGGACCCAGCGGGCAGCCACCCGGCTGGTGGGCCTTGGCGTCCTGGCCGCGGCGCCCACGGCACTGACCGGATGGGCCGAGTGGGCTTTGGCCGGCCGGGCAACGAAGCGGGTTGGCATCGTCCATGCCGGGCTGAACGGCGTGGCCGTGCTGATCTTCCTCGGATCCTGGACTGCACGGCTCCGGGGCAAGCACAGCCTCGGCGTCCGGCTGGCACGGGTCGGGGCACTCCTGTTGATTGCGGCCGCATTCCTGGGCGGATACATGGGCAGCGCCCGTCGGGGTACTTAGGACAGTGCACGGCCCCCAACTGACTCGCATTTAACGTCGTCATTCGCGGATTTCGCGACGTTAAGTGCCAGTCAGTTGGGCTGGGCAGGGGGAGTGCGGAGGACCAGGAACTGGTAATGCTGCGTCCAGTGACCCGCGCCCGGGCCTGATTCAGCGCCTGAGCCCTCCGGCCACGTGACGAATTCCTCAATGTCGCCGTGCCGGCCGAAGATCCGCCGGAGCGCTGCGTCGCTGCGGCGGCTGAAAAAGCGCGGCGGCTCGATTTCGTCTTCGGGGTTGAGTACCTCTTCGTCGTCCCCGGACCAGAGTCCGACGGCGATCGGCGCCCCTGGGGCGGCCACGCGAACCAGTTCGCGGACGACGTCGTCGATGTCCCTGTTGGGTATGTGCAGC
The DNA here is from genome assembly GCF_002929335.1 of Arthrobacter sp. Y81. Taxonomy (GTDB): domain Bacteria; phylum Actinomycetota; class Actinomycetes; order Actinomycetales; family Micrococcaceae; genus Arthrobacter. Next base: position 483,248 of record NZ_PJIL01000002.1, on the reverse strand, counting down.
AGCGTGCTCATGCTCCACACTGCCGGGAAGACGCCATCGGCGAAGGGCAGGCTCCGGGCGCTGGCAACCGAGACGTTCAGTCCTTTGGACGTTGCTATCCGCACGTGCTCTTCGGACAGGTCAATGCCGGTGTAGTGGATCCCGGCCTGGACGAACTTCAGCCCGTCAAGCCCCAGGCCGGAGCCGATTTCCAGCACGCCGTGCCGGCCTTCGGCCTTCAGCCGGGCGATGAACCGGTCCCGCTGCTCCACCCGCTGAGGGGTCAGCGGATGCTCCGGATGAAGGACCGCCCTCTGGTTGTAGAACGCGGCCAGCCGGTCCTCGCCGCCATGCTCCGTGGCGAAGTGCTCGACCACTAGTTGAAGACGACCGTGCGGTTCCCGTCGAGCAGCACCCTGTGCTCGGCGTGCCACTGGACGGCCTGGGCCAGTGTGCGGCCTTCCACGTCACGGCCCATCTGCACGAACTGTTCGGCCGTGCGGCGGTGGTCCACCCGGATGACTTCCTGTTCGATGATGGGTCCCTCGTCCAGGGCGGCTGTGACGTAGTGCGCCGTGGCACCGATCAGCTTCACGCCGCGGGCGTGGGCCTGGTGGTAGGGCTTCGCGCCTTTGAAGGACGGCAGGAAAGAGTGGTGGATGTTGATGGCCTTGCCGGTGAGCTCGGTGCACAGGTCATTGGACAGGATCTGCATGTAGCGGGCCAGGACGGTCAGTTCGACGCCTTCCTCCGCGATGATCTTCCGCAGCTCGTCCTCGGCCTGGACCTTGGTGTCCGCAGTGACGGGGATGTAGTGGAACGGAATGCCGTAGAACTCCGCCAGCCCGGCCAGGTCCTGGTGGTTGGACACGATGGCGGGGATCTCGATGGGCAGCGTGCCGGAGCGCTGCAGGAACAGGAGATCGTTGAGGCAGTGCGCGGACTTGCTCGCCATCAGCAGGGTTCGGACCTTGCGTCCCTCGGGGTTCAGGCTCCACTGCATGCCGAACGCAGCCGCCACCGGTTCCAGCGCCGCGTACACCTCAGCCTGCGAACCAGCCGTGGTCGCCTCAACCCGCATGAAGAAGGTGCCGGTGGACTGGCTGCCGTACTGCTGCGAGTCCGTAATATTGCAGCCTGCCACGAGAAGTGCTCCCGCAACGGCATGCACGATGCCGGGACGGTCGGGGCAGGAAAGGGTCAGTACGTAGGCGGAGGCCAGCTGGTCTTCAGTCACGAAGAACAGCCTACCCGCGCCGGAGGCACTGTTTTCGACGGGCCTTCGACGGGATTCGGAAAGGCTTTGATAGGCTTAACCGGTCGCAACTGGCGTTGGATGGCTAACCATCAGGGAGCGGCACCTACGAAGACCACGGATCGTACGCCTGGGCCGAGGGTCATGTTTTGCCGGTAGGCAGTTTAACCGCTGCCGACCCATGGCGCCGTGCTGCCCGTAACCAAGGGGCGGAGCGACGTCACAGCCGGTAGCCTGACCTTAGCAGTGCCCATCCCTAGCCAGGAGTTTTTCGTGACTACATCACCGACTTCCGTCAGCACTTCCTCCACCGTCAGTAACCTGCCGCTGGCTGAGCTCGATCCCGAGATCGCCGCCGTACTGGACCAGGAGCTTGGCCGCCAGCGCGGCACCCTGGAAATGATCGCCTCCGAAAACTTCGCTCCGCGCGCCGTCATGGAAGCCCAGGGCTCCGTCCTGACCAACAAGTACGCCGAGGGTTACCCGGGCCGCCGCTACTACGGCGGGTGCGAATACGTGGACATCGCCGAGCAGCTGGCGATCGACCGCGTCAAGGAACTGTTCGGCGCCGAATACGCCAACGTCCAGCCGCACTCCGGTGCACAGGCCAACGCCGCAGCACTGTCCGCCATGATCACCCCCGGTGACAAGATCCTGGGCCTCTCCCTGGCCCACGGCGGCCACCTGACCCACGGCATGAAGCTCAACTTCTCCGGCAAGCTCTACAACGTGGCCGCCTACCAGGTGGAGCAGGACAACTTCCGCGTCGACATGGACAAGCTCCGCGAGCAGGCCATCGCCGAGAAGCCCCAGGTGATCATTGCCGGCTGGTCCGCCTACCCGCGCCACCTGGACTTCGCAGCCTTCCGCTCCATCGCCGACGAAGTCGGTGCGCTCCTCTGGACGGACATGGCGCACTTCGCCGGCCTCGTGGCAGCGGGCCTGCACCCGAGCCCGGTGCCGTACTCCGACGTCGTCACCTCCACCGTGCACAAGACCCTCGCCGGCCCGCGCTCCGGCGTGATCCTGGCCAAGCAGGAGTGGGCCAAGAAGCTCAACTCCAACGTCTTCCCGGGCCAGCAGGGCGGACCGCTGATGCACGTCATCGCGGCCAAGGCCGTTGCCTTCAAGATTGCCGGCACCGAGGAATTCAAGGAGCGCCAGGAGCGTGTCCTCGAAGGTGCCAAGATCATTGCCGACCGCCTGAACCAGGCCGACGTCGCAGAAGCCGGCGTCTCCGTCCTGACCGGCGGCACCGACGTGCACCTGGTCCTGGTGGACCTGCGCAACTCGCAGCTGGACGGCCAGCAGGCAGAGGACCTCCTGCACTCCGTGGGCATCACCGTGAACCGCAACGCCGTTCCGTTCGACCCCCGCCCGCCGATGGTTACCTCCGGCCTGCGCATCGGTACCCCGGCCTTGGCCACCCGCGGTTTCGGCGCCGAGGAATTCACCGAAGTTGCCGAGATCATCGCCACCGCCCTGAAGGCCGGCTCCGCTACGGACGTCGAAGCCTTGCAGGCCCGCGTGGACAAGCTCGCCGCCGACTTCCCGCTCTACCCGCAGCACGAGCAGTGGTGAACCCGTCCATGGCGCAGACCGCGAAGATACTTGACGGCAAGGCAGCTGCTGCCGCCATCAAATCCGAGCTGGCTGAGCGTGTCGCGGCACTGAAGGCCCATGGCGTCACTCCGGGCATTGCCACTGTGCTCGTGGGCGCGGACCCTGCCTCGCAGCTGTACGTGTCCATGAAGCACAAGCAGTCTGTGGAGATCGGGATGAACTCGATCCAGCGTGAGCTTCCGGCGGATGCCACCCAGGCTCAGGTTGAGGCCCTCATTGACGAACTCAATGCGGACCCCGCCTGCCACGGTTACATCGTGCAACTGCCGCTGCCCAAGCACCTGGACACCGACGCCATCCTCGAGCGGATCGACCCCGCCAAGGATGCCGACGGACTGCACCCGACCAACCTTGGCCGGCTGGTGCTCAATGTCAACGGCGAGATCACCTCGCCGCTGCCGTGCACGCCCCGCGGCGTCATCGAGCTCCTTGAGCGCAACGGCTACAGCCTCTCCGGCAAGCACGTCGTGGTGGTCGGGCGGGGTGTCACTATTGGCCGCACGATCGGGCTACTGCTCACCCGGCGGTCCGTGAACGCCACCGTGACACTCACCCACACCGGCACCAAGAACCTCTCGGAGCTGCTGCGGCAGGCGGACGTCATTGTGGGTGCGGCTGGTGCCAAGCACATCGTCAAGGCTGCGGACGTGAAGCCGGGCGCGGCTGTGCTCGACGTCGGTGTCACCCGTGAAGCCGATCCCGAGACGGGCAAGAGCAAGGTTTACGGCGACATCGATCCTGCCGCTGCCGAAGTGGCCGGCTGGATTTCGCCGAACCCCGGCGGCGTCGGCCCCATGACCGTGGCACTGCTGATGACCAACGTGGTCGAAGCCGCGGAACGCCAACTGGCAGCGAAAAGCCGCGCCGGCGCTGCCTAATCCCCATCCGCCCCCTGACCTCGCAAGCTCGGCCAGGGAACCCGGCGGACGTGGCGCCAGGCTACTGAAAAGCAACAGGGCGCCTACTCCCGGGGGAGTAGGCGCCCTACGCCGTTAAGCCGACGACTCGGGACGGTCGGCGCGGCTAGGCTCGCGGAGCCGCGGCGCCGCCGGAGCACCGGAGGGCAACGGCCTGACCGGGATGCGGGAGCGCGCGGCGGCGCTGGGCGGCACGGTCCGGTTCCTCCCGCTGCATCCGGGGTGGCGGGTCCAGGCGGTCCTGGCGCTGGGTAGCACCCCGAGTGCGGGCGCTCAGATTGAGGGGCAGCAATGATCCGCATCCTGATCGCCGATGACCAGACGCTCATCCGTGCCGGATTCCGTGCGCTCCTGGACGCCGAACCGGACATGGAAAGTCGTGGCCGAATGCGGAACCGGTGACGACGCCGTCCGGCTGGCGGCAGGTGAGCACCCCGACGTCGTGCTCGTGGACATCCGCATGCCGCAGGGCGACGGACTGGACGCGACCCGCCGAATCCTGGCCGATCCGGCCCTTCCCGGAACGCGGGTCATCATCCTCACCACCTTCGAACTGGACGAGTACATCGCCGAGGCTGTGCGGGCGGGCGCGGCCGGGTTCCTCGTCAAGGACACCGAACCGGAGGAACTGCTCCGCGCGGTGCGCGTGGTGCACGACGGCGACGCCCTCCTGTCGCCGTCAGTGACGCGCAGGATCATGGCCCAGTTGGCCCTGCAGCCCCGCGCGGCCGGCAAGCCGCCCGACGCCGGGCTGGACCGGATCACCGACCGTGAACGCGAAGTGCTCCGGCTGGTGGGGGAGGGACTGAACAACGCGGAAATCGCCGGGCGGCTCTTCATCACGCCGCTGACTGCCAAGACCCACGTCTCGCGGATCATGGCAAAGCTGCAGGTCCGGGACCGCGTGCAACTGGTGGTGCTGGCCTATGAGTCGGGCCTGGTCCGGCCCGGCTGGAGCAGCTGACGCCGCCCCGCTGGAGCGGCTGCCGCCTCCCGGGGGAGTACGCCGCCCGCCCCAAGTGCCTCCCGTCGCCGGACGACGGCGGGGCGTCCCGAAACCAGACTTGAGGCAGAGTCGAGATACGGCTCGTTGAGAGTTTGGAGCTGACATGTTGACAGCAATGAGCACCGCCATCAGCACCGCCGCTGTGCAGGCGGCGGCGGTGCAACTTCCGGCCGGCGTCGCCGTCCATGCCCCGTGGTACGACGGCGGGTTCTCGCCCTGGTTCCTGCTGTTTCCGCTGTTCTGGATCCTGGTTATCGGCCTGATCATTTTCGTCGCCCGCCGGACGTGGCGGACCAACCACCGCTGGGCGGCGCGACAGGGCGGTGAAGGAGTGCTCCGCGAACGCTACGCGCGCGGGGAAATCGACGAAACGGAGTACCGCCAGCGCCTGCAGGTCCTCCGCGCAGAGGAAAAGTAGGTCCGTCCCTGGCGCCTTCAACAGCAGGGGGCCGGGGACGGGACGGGGCGGACAAAATCGAATGGATTTTTTGAGATTCAACTCTTTCTTTGTTCGAACGTGAGTACTAACGTTGTGTGGGTGCCTGAACTTGTGTCCAACGAAGAACTGTCAAGCAAACCATCCCGCAGCAAGACCCAGGGCGACCAGATGCAGTACGTCATCACCGCCAAAGACCTCACCAAAACGTATGGCGACGTCACCGCCGTCGACGGCATTTCCTTCAGTGTCCCGGCCGGCGAGGCATTCGGCCTGCTTGGCCCCAACGGGGCAGGCAAGTCCACCACCATGAAGATGATTGGCGGCGTCTCGCAGCGCACCTCGGGAAGCCTGTCCATCATGGGGCTGGACCCGGAAAGCCATGGGCCGGAAGTCCGCGCCCACCTGGGGGTGGTGCCACAGCAGGACAACCTCGACGAAGAGCTCAAGGTGCGCGACAACCTGCTGGTCTACGGCCGCTACTTCGGGCTGCCGATGAGCTACCTGCGTCCCAAAGCCGATGAGCTGCTGGAGTTCGCCCAGCTGACGGACAAGGCCAAGTCCAAGGTGGACGCCCTCTCCGGCGGCATGAAGCGGCGGCTGACCATTGCGCGATCGCTGATCAACGAACCCCGGATCCTGCTGCTGGACGAGCCCACCACGGGCCTGGACCCGCAGGCGCGGCACATTCTCTGGGACAGGCTGTTCCGGCTCAAGGAACAGGGCGTCACGCTCATCCTGACCACGCACTACATGGACGAGGCCGAACAGCTGTGCGACCGTTTGATCGTCGTGGACAAGGGCCGGATCATGGCCGAGGGCTCGCCCGCCAGCCTGATCCGGGAGTACTCCACCCGTGAAGTCCTGGAGCTGCGCTTCGGCTCGGAACGCAACGCCACCATCGGTGCCGAACTCGAGGGCATCGGCGAGCGGCTGGAGACGCTCCCGGACCGGGTGCTGATCTACGCCCACGACGGCGAGGCCGCCCTGGAACAGGTCTCCGCGCGCGGACTGCGCCCGGTCACCTCGCTTGTCCGCCGGTCATCCCTGGAGGACGTCTTCCTCCGCCTCACCGGTAGGAGCCTCGTTGACTGATCAGTCCGCGCCTGCCGTTTCGGATGCCGGCGGCCGCGGTCCTGCCGCGCCAGCCCTGCTTCGCGCCCACTCGCCGGCCGTGTCCGCGGCCCGAGCCCGCCGCTGGGGCTCCTTCTACTACGCCGAGCAGGTCCTCCGCGTCATGAAGGGCTATGGCTGGACCATCGTGATGTACGGCGTGGGCCAGCCGGTGGCGTACCTGTTCGCCATGGGCGTGGGCCTGGCCACCCTGGTGGACAGCCAGGCCGCGTTCGGCGGCGTCAGCTACCTCGCGTTCATTGCCCCTGCCCTGCTGATCTCGGCTGCGGTCATGACGGCAGCCAACGAATTCACGTTCCCGGTCATGGACGGGTTCAAATGGCGGCGGGTGTACTACGGGCCGCACGCTTCACCGCTCACTCCGGAACAGATCGCCTCCGGCCACATCATGGCCGTGACGCTGCGGTTCCTGCTGCAGTCCGCCATCTATTTCGTGGTGGTGGCGCTCTTCGGTGCGTCGCCGAGCGGCTGGGGCTGGGTGTCTGTCCTGGTGGCCACGCTGGCAGGGCTCTCGTTCGGCCTCCCGTTGATGGCCTATGCCGCGTCCATCAAGGAGGACAAGGGCCAGTTCGCCATGGTGATGCGGTTCATCGTGACCCCGTTGTTCCTGTTCTCGGGAACGTTCTTCCCGCTCGATTCGCTGCCGCTCGCGGTGCAGTGGATCGGCTGGATTTCGCCGATCTGGCACGGCACGGAACTGGGCCGGGTCTTCAGCTACGGCTATGAGGAACCGCCGCTGCTGACCATCGCCCACATCGTGTTCCTGGTGGGTCTCGCCGTCGCCGGCTGGATGCTCACCAAGCGCCAATTCGTCAGGAGGCTGGGCCAATGAGCACTCTGGCGGAAAGCCACAACCCAGGAGGCCACAGCGTCACCGAAGCGGCGCGGAACCGCCGCTTCGGGCCCATGTACTCACGGAACGTCAAAGCAGTCATCGCCCGCGGGCTCATGGCCACCAAGAGCAGCAACTGGATGGTGATGCTCTCCGGCTTCTTCGAGCCGGTGCTCTACCTGATCTCCATGGGTGTGGGCCTGGGCGCGATCGTGGGCGCCGTGCAGGGCCCCGGCGGCCAGGAAATCAGCTACGCCGCCTACATTGCCCCGGCGCTGTTGGCCGTCTCTGCGATGAACGGTGCCGTGTACGACTCCACCTGGAACGTCTTCTTCAAGATGAACTTCGCCAAGCTGTACCAGGGCATGCTCTACACGTCCCTGGGGCCGTTGGACGTGGCCATGGGGGAGATCTTCCTGGCGCTGCTGCGAGGCCTGCTGTACGCCACCGGGTTCACCGCCGTCATGGGAATCATGGGGCTGATCACCACGCCCTGGGCCATCCTCATGATTCCTGCGTCCGTGCTGATCGCCTTCGGTTTCGCGAGCTTCGGGATGGGGATCACCAGCTTCATGAAGACCTTCCAGCAGATGGACTGGATCAACTTCGTGATGCTCCCCATGTTCCTTTTCAGCGCCACCTTCTACCCGCTCAGCGTGTACCCGCAGTACATCCAGTGGCTCATCCAGGCCATGCCCCTGTGGCATGGGGTTGAGCTGCTCCGGCAGATCAGCGTGGGAATTTTCAGCCCTGCCACGGCCATCCATGTCGGGTACTACCTCGTGATGATCGTGCTTGGTGTCATGCTCACCGCCGGACGCCTCCGCAAGCTGTTCCTGAAGTAGCGTTCGCCCGGGGTGGAAGCGGGCATTTCCACCGTCGCGTGTTTGAGACAATGGAGGCATGCGAACTCTGGGTAACCCTAACTCTGCGTCCAACCCGGCCAAGGGCGGGTTCTCCATGCTCCGGATCAGCGGCCCGGGAATGATGGTGTTCGTCATTGCGTTCGTCGTCGCCGTCATCTTCGCCGCCAACCAGAACGACGTCGTGGGCTGGGTTGTGGCCATCATCGCCGCGTTCTGGCTCGCGCTTGCCGCGTTCGTCGTCTTCAGCATCCAGAAGGCGGCCAAGAAGGCGACCGCCAAACTCAACGAGGCGCAGAACGCCTTCAACGCCGCGACCGGCCGCGCGCCGTCGTCGGGCAGTGCCGATCACGGCGGCACACGCCTGGTTCAGTCACGCAGCGAGGCTGACGAAGTCCGGGACCTGAAGCTGGACCACTCCTTCAAGATCGTCCAGGTCCAGGTGCGCGTCGTCGACCAGGAACGGGCCAAGGGCGACGCAGCAGACCAGGACACCATCCGCCGCGCACTGGAAACCATCGAAATCACGGCCACCAACGCCAGGGACATGATCAAGTCCTCCGGTGGCGCTGACGAACCCGTCAGCGGAACCATCATCGACTAGAGTGGAGCGGGTGAGCTCGGCATTGAAGAAGGACCACCTTCGCATCGCATCAGTCAACGTCAACGGCCTCCGCGCCGCCTACAAGAACGGCATGGCGGAATGGCTTGAACCTCGGGACGTGGACATTCTCTGCCTCCAGGAGGTCAGGGCACCCGACGCGATCGTTCGGCAGCTCCTTGGCGAGGGCTGGTTCATCCTGCATGAGGAAGCCGAGGCCAAGGGCCGTGCAGGCGTGGCGATTGCCTCCCGCACCGAGCCGCTGGCCACCCGCTCAAACATCGGCGACGACTACTTTGCCACCGCGGGCCGCTGGGTCGAGGCAGACTTCCGGGTGGCGGACGCCGCCGGTGCAGCCGCCACACTGACAGTGGTGAGCGCCTACGTCCACTCCGGCGAGGCAGGAACGCCCAAACAGGACGACAAGTTCCGTTTCCTCGACGTTATGGTCAACCGCCTCCCCGAACTGGCAAAGCACAGCGACCATGCCCTCGTGGTGGGCGACCTGAACGTGGGCCACACGGAACTGGATATCAGGAACTGGAAGGGCAACGTCAAGCGTGCCGGCTTCCTTCCGGAGGAGCGTGCCTACTTCGACCGCTTCTTCGGCGAAGAAATCGGATGGAGGGATGTCCACAGGGGCCTGGCGGGAAACGTCGACGGCCCCTACACCTGGTGGTCCCAGCGCGGCAAAGCCTTTGACAATGACACAGGCTGGCGCATCGACTACCACATGGCCACCCCCGCCCTTGCTGCCGCCGCGATTTCGGCAGTGGTGGACCGGGCGCCGTCATGGGACACCCGCTTCTCCGACCACGCACCGCTGGTAGTGGACTACCAGCTCTGAGCCCCGAAGGTTTTTCTTACAATGACTAGCTCGACTTCCCCCGTGACCAAGAAACGCATCCTCTCCGGTGCCAAGCCCACAGCGGACTCGCTGCACCTGGGCAACTACATTGGTGCGGTCCGCAACTGGGTCGACATGCAGGCCGAATATGACGCCGTGTTCTTCATCCCCGACCTCCACGCCGTCACCGTGGATTTCGAACCCGCCGAGCTGGCCAAGCGCACCCGCGTGGTTGCCGCACAGTACATTGCCTCGGGCATCGACCCGGACAAGAGCATATTCTTTGTCCAGTCCCATGTGCCCGAGCACGCCCAGCTGGCCTGGGCCCTGAACTGCATCACGGGAGTCGGTGAAGCATCCCGCATGACGCAGTTCAAGGACAAGACGCAGAAGTCGGGTACGGACTCCGCAACCCTCGGCCTGTTCGCGTACCCCACCCTCATGGCCGCGGACATCCTCCTGTACCAGACCGACCTTGTGCCGGTCGGCGAGGACCAGCGCCAGCACCTGGAACTGACGCGGAACCTGGCCCAGCGTTTCAACACCCGCTTCGGCCACACGTTCACCGTCCCCGAGGCCACCATCCTCAAGGCCACCGCCAAGATCTACGACCTCCAGAGCCCGACTGCCAAGATGTCGAAGACAGGCGGGTCGCCCCACGGTTCCATCCAGCTCCTGGAGGACCCCAAGCTCGCGGCCAAGCGCATCAAGTCAGCAGTGACTGACACCGGAACGGAGATCCGGTTCGATGCCGAAGCCAAGCCGGGCGTGTCCAACCTGCTCACCATCTATTCGACGCTGACCGGGAAGTCCGTGGCCGAGCTCGAGGTGGAATACCAGGGCAAGATGTACGGGCACCTCAAGAAGGACCTCGCAGATGTCATGGTCGACTTCATCACGCCCCTCCGGGACCGGACCAACGAACTGATGGCGGACCCGGCCGAGCTGGACAGGCTCCTGGCCCAGGGCGCCGAACGCGCCCGGGAAATCGCCTCCGTGACCCTCGGCCAGGTCTACGAGCGCATGGGCTTCCTGCCGTCCCTCAGCCTCGCAGGAGTCCGCTAGCCCCATGTCATCCGTCAGCAAGGTCTCCGCAAACGAAAACTCCCCTGCATACCGCGGACAGGGACAATTCGTTGACGCCGATGATGACGCTGCCGTGGTCCGTGGCACTGCGCCAGGTAACCGCCAGGCCAGGACCGACGGCATGAGCGTCGGCGTCATCCTTGGTTTCCCGCCTGACATCGCCGAGGAACTGCAGCGCTGGCGGGCCTCCTTCGGCGACCCCATGGCCGGGGTGATCCCCGCGCACATCACGCTGGTTACGACCACGCCCACGAAGGACTGGGAAGCCACCCGCAGCCATGTCCGCGAGGTGGCGCGCCAGCAGCAGCCGTTCACGGTCACCATCGCCGGAACGGGCTCATTCCGGCCCGTTTCCCCAGTGGTCTTCCTGAACGTCGAAGACGGCTTCGGCGACTGCGTGAACCTGCACGAACAGCTCCAGACCGGGCCGTTGGAACGTGAACTCCCGTTTGCCTACCACCCGCATGTGACCATTGCCCACGATGTGGCGCCGGAGAGCCTGGATGAGGCCGAAACGGTGCTCAAGGATTACCGGGCCACGTTCCCTGTGGTTAGCATGGGGCTGTACGAGCATGACATCAACGGCATTTGGCAGCTACGGGAAGAGCTCGACTTTGGCATCGAAACTGACCACGCCCGAGGCAGGTCCGGCGCAGAACGGCGCTAAGCCTCCGCTTCCCACGGAGCGCGCCCGGCTGCAGCTGGAAGTGAGCCGGAAGAAGGTCGAGTGGAGCAAGGCCCGCAGGTCCGGCAGGGGGGGCGTTGCCGGGCTTCTGGCCATGTCCCAGTGGCTGCTTGCCCGGCTGAATGCGTTCCGGCCGATGCGGGCGTTCCAGCACTACAACCTGCAGCACGGGCCGCTTATGGCCGCCGGCATCGGCTTCCGGATGTTCTTCTCCATCACGGGCCTGCTGGCCACCGGGTTCTCCCTGGCTGGCCTATTCCTGAGCGGACAGCCTGCGCTGCTGGACCAAATCATCAAGAGCGTGGTCGTGACCGCGCCGGGCCTCCTAAAGGTCGGCGACGGCGACGGCCTGGTCGACCCGCGGGATCTGCTGAATCCCGCCGGCCTCGGCTGGACCGCCGTGATCGCCGCTGCGGTGACGGTTTTCACGGCCCTGGGCTGGATCAGCGGCATCCGCGACGGTGTGCGGGGCATGATGCAGCTCGGCCCGCGTGGGATTAACCCGGTCCTGCAGATACTTCGCGACGCCGGCACCCTGCTGCTGCTCGGCGTGGCACTCGTGCTCAGCGCGGGTGCGTCGCTGACTTTCGGCACTGCGGCCGGTTGGGTCACTGAGCAGCTGCAGCTGGATCCGGTCATGTCATGGCCGCTGACCACGTCCATCAAGGTCGGTGTCCCACTGGCCCTGGGGTGGGTCACGGCCGTGATCATGTTCCGTCTTGCCGCAGGGCTGAAGCTGTCCCGCCGGGCACTGCTGGAAGGGACTATCCTCTCCGCGGCGGGAACCACGGTGCTGCAGATCTTCAGCACTGAGCTCCTCGCCAGCGCCGGCCGCAACCCCATCCTGGCGCCCTTTGCCATCATCATCGGCCTGCTCATCTGGTTCAACCTGGTCAGCCAGGTCTACCTGGTTTCGGCCGCGTGGTCCGCTGTCCGGGAAGAAGACCTCAAGAACGCCCCCGCGCCCAAGGCGACCGGCTGGGGTTCACGCCAGGTGCAGCCGGGAAAAACGCCCGTCGAGCGGGAGCGCCAGGCAGCTAGCGTCCGGCGTCGAGGTACTGAGCGGCCCACGCGGAAATAATCAGCGCGGCACGGGCGGCCTGGCCCTTCCCGGTCAGCAGGTGGTCGCTGCCTTCCAGCGAGACGAAGCTGCGCGGGTGCCGGGCGGTCTGGAAAATGGTGCTGGCATTCTCGATCCCCACGGTGTTGTCGGTGGGGGAGTGCAGGACCATCAAGGGCTTATGCAGGCGCTTGATGCAGTCGGTCAGGTCGGCGTTTTCCAGGTCCTCGACGAAGTGCCGGCGGATCTCAACACGCTTGCCGCCGAGGTCCACCTCCGCGCTGCCTTCGCTCAGGATCCGGTCCAGGGCTGCGTCAAAAACGTGGGCCACGTGCTTCGGCGAGAACGGGGCTCCCACGGTGGCCACGGCGTCGAGTTCGGGAATGTGCCGGGCCGCGGACAGGACGGCGGCACCGCCGAAGGAGTGCCCCACCAACAGCGATATTTCCTTGCCCTCGGCGCGCATGAATTCCGCCGCCCGGACCGTGTCCGCCACCTTGTGGCTGAACGAGCCTTCAGACCACAGCCCGGCCGACTCTCCCAGTCCGAGGTTGTCGAAGCGGAGCATGCCCACCCCGTTGTCCGCCAGCGCCTTGCACATCCGTGACGCGGAAGGATGGTCCTTGCCGAGGGTGAAGCCGTGCGAGAAGACTCCCCAGCCCCTCACCGGCCCGTCGGGGCGGTCCAGGATGCCGGAGAGCAGTTCTCCGGTGGAACCTTCGAACGAGACTTTTTCGGAGCGGGACACGGCGTCCCCTTTCGTTGTGGCTGTCGTGTGTTAAAACGACGACGGCGCCATCCACCGTAAGGTGAGCGACGCCGTCGGCTGTTTATCGTCCGTTCGTAAACGGGCGCTAGATCTTGCGGGAGAGGATTGCCTGCTTTACCTCTGCGATGGCCTGCGTGACCTGGATGCCGCGGGGGCATGCTTCGGTGCAGTTGAAGGTGGTGCGGCAGCGCCACACGCCTTCCTTGTCGTTGAGGATCTCCAGGCGCATGTCGCCGGCGTCATCACGGGAATCGAAGATGAAGCGGTGGGCGTTGACAATCGCTGCCGGGCCGAAGTACTGGCCGTCGGTCCAGAAGACCGGGCAGGAGGACGTGCACGCGGCGCACAGGATGCACTTGGTGGTGTCGTCGAAGCGCTCACGGTCCTCGGCGGACTGCAGGCGTTCCTTGGTGGGCTCGTGGCCCTTGTTGATAAGGAACGGCATGACTTCACGGAAGGACTGGAAGAACGGCTCCATGTCCACGATCAGGTCCTTCTCCACAGGCAGGCCCTTGATGGGTTCCACCGTGATGGGCTTGGACGTGTCCAGGTCCTTCAGCAGGGTTTTGCACGCGAGGCGGTTGCGGCCGTTGATGCGCATGGCATCGGAACCGCAGACGCCGTGGGCGCAGGACCGGCGGAAGGAGACGCTGCCGTCAATTTCCCACTTGACCTTGTGCAGGGCGTCCAGCACGCGGTCGGTGCCGTACATGGTGACCTTGAAGTCGTCCCAGGTGGCTTCCTCGGAAACCTCAGGGTTGTAACGGCGCACGCGCAGGGTGACGTCGAACGTCGGGATCTCTCCGCCGCCTCCGATGTGCGCGGGCAGTTCGATCTTTGAGGCTGGCTCAGCAAGTTCGGCGGACATCTTAGTACTTCCTCACCATCGGCTCGTAGCGGGTAAAGACAACCGGTTTGGTGGCCAGGCGGATGCCGGCTGTTGTTTTGGCGGTTCCCACCGTTCCGTCAGCCGGGGCGTGGTCGTCTTTGTACGCCATGGAGTGCTTCATGAATTTTTCGTCGTCACGTTCCGGGAAGTCCTCGCGGAAGTGTCCGCCGCGGGACTCCTCCCGGTGCAGGGCTGCAACCGTCATGACCTTGGCCAGTTCCAGCAGGAAGCCCAGTTCAACGGCCTCGAGCAGGTCCAGGTTGAACCGCTTGCCCTTGTCCTGGACGCTGATGCGCTTGTACCGCTCTTCGAAGGACGCGATGTCCTTGAGGACCTGGTTCAGCGTGTCGGCCGTGCGGAACACCTGCATGTTGGCGTCCATGGTGTCCTGGAGTTCCTTGCGGATCACGGCCACCTTTTCGTCGCCGTTGCCGTTGCGGGCGATATCCAGCAGTTCGATGGTGTACGCCTCCGGGTCCTCCGGGAGGTCCACAAAGTCAGCCGTCTTGGCGTACTCCGCGGCGGCGATGCCGGCGCGCTTGCCGAACACGTTGATGTCCAGCAGCGAGTTGGTGCCCAGGCGGTTGGAGCCGTGAACCGAAACACAGGCCACTTCACCGGCCGCGTAGAGGCCCGGCACCACGGTGTCGTTGTCCTGCAGCACTTCAGTGGTGATGTTGGTGGGAATGCCGCCCATGGCGTAGTGCGCCGTCGGGAACACCGGGACCGGCTCCGTGTACGGCTCAACACCGAGGTAGGTGCGGGCAAACTCGGTGATGTCCGGCAGCTTCGCATCGATGTGCGCCGGCTCAAGGTGCGTCAGGTCAAGGAGGACGTAGTCCTTGTTCGGGCCACAGCCGCGGCCTTCGCGGACTTCGTTGGCCATGGAGCGGGCCACGATGTCACGGGGTGCAAGGTCCTTGATGGTGGGGGCGTAGCGCTCCATGAAGCGCTCACCCTCAGAGTTGCGAAGGATGGCGCCTTCGCCACGGGCAGCTTCAGAAAGCAGGATGCCCAGGCCGGCAAGACCGGTCGGGTGGAACTGGAAGAACTCCATGTCCTCCAGCGGGATGCCGCGGCGGAACGCGATGCCCATGCCGTCACCGGTCAGGGTGTGTGCGTTGGACGTGGTCTTGAAGACCTTGCCCGCACCGCCGGAGGCGAAGACCACGGACTTGGCCTGGAACACGTGCAGTTCGCCGGAAGCGAGGTCGTAGGACACGACCCCGGCAACACGCTTCTGCTTGTACGGCGTGCCGTCTTCGCGGACGGCGTCTTCCTCGACAGTCAGGAGGTCCAGGACGTAGTACTCGTTGTAGAACTCGACGTTGTGCTTGACGCAGTTTTGGTACAGCGTCTGCAGGATCATGTGACCCGTACGGTCGGCGGCGTAGCAGGCCCGGCGGACCGGGGCTTTGCCGTGGTCACGGGTGTGGCCGCCGAAGCGGCGCTGGTCAATCCGTCCTTCCGGCGTGCGGTTGAACGGCAGACCCATCTTTTCCAGGTCCAGCACGGCGTCGATGGCTTCCTTCGCCATGACCTCGGCTGCGTCCTGGTCCACCAGGTAGTCGCCACCCTTAATGGTGTCGAAGGTGTGCCACTCCCAGTTGTCTTCCTCGACATTGGCCAGTGCTGCACACATGCCACCCTGCGCCGCACCGGTGTGCGAGCGGGTGGGGTAGAGCTTGGTCAGTACTGCTGTGCGCGCGCGCTGACCGGATTCGATCGCGGCGCGCATGCCAGCGCCACCGGCACCGACGATGACGACGTCGTACTTATGGACCTGCATACCAGACGCTCTTTCTCTCAAAATTCGCTATAAAACCACGGGCGGGCGGAGCCTGCTCCGTAAAACCGTTGCCCGCACACCGTGCGGGCGCAGCTGATCCCCTGACGGGGGAAGGGGCCGCTAAGGGGCCGGGCAGAAGCCACCCGGCAGCGGCACGCCGCTCGCGTCCAGCGGGCACGGATTGAAGGTGAAGATCACCAGGGTACCCAGGATGATGATGACGGTAGTGGCGGCGTAGAGGACGGTCTTCAACCAGAAGCGCGTCGAGTCCTTCTCGGCGTAGTCGTTGATGATGGTGCGGACGCCGTTGGTGCCGTGCAGCATGGCCAGCCAGAGCATGGCCAGGTCCCAGAACTGCCAGAACGGATCAGCCCACTTGCCGGCCACGAAGCCGAAGTCAATGGCTTGGATGCCTTCGCCGGCCAGGAGGTTGATGAAGAGGTGGCCGAAGATCAGGACCACCAGGACGACGCCCGATAACCGCATGAACAGCCAGGCCGCCATCTCGAAGTTGCCCCTCGAGCCGCCGGTCCGGCGGTACTTCGGGGCGATCAGTCCGGCGCCCGGCTTGCCGCTGCTGTTTTGTCCACTTCGCGGATTCTGAATCTGGGTAGCAGTCATGGCTTAGTGACCTCCGAAGGCGAGGGAAAGGTGGCGGATGGAGAAGCCGACCATGACGATGACCCAAAGGATCAGGACCGTCCACAGCATCTGGCGCTGGTACTTCGCGCCCTTCTTC
Source organism: Arthrobacter sp. Y81 (assembly GCF_002929335.1). Classification (GTDB taxonomy): domain Bacteria; phylum Actinomycetota; class Actinomycetes; order Actinomycetales; family Micrococcaceae; genus Arthrobacter. The sequence continues at coordinate 466,738 of NZ_PJIL01000002.1, read as the reverse complement.
CAGAAGTCGACGGCGATGATCCGCAGGCCGTTGAAGGCGTGGAAAACGATCGCTGCGACAAGGCCCGTTTCACCCAGGGCCATAAGGGGGTTCTTGTAGGCGCCGATCACGGCGGTATATGCCTCTGGGGACACGCGCACCAATGAGGTGTCCAGCACATGGACCAACAAGAAGAAGAAAATCACTACACCTGTAATGCGGTGTCCAACCCAGGACCACATGCCTTCACGGCCGCGGTACAAGGTGCCAGCTGGTTTTGTCGGCACTGAATAAACCTCCCTGCAACACAGCGGCGCTGGCATGGGATCCACGCGGGGGGAACGCCTGCTGCGAGAGCACTCGTAAGCTCAAGCCTAAATCTAGGCTTCGCTCACAGCTTATTCAATTTAGGAACTCCTTGGTGTCGCCTGCCTGCGCGGTTTTTGTCCTTATTTGAGACGAACGCCACATTAAGGCGTCCGAAGGGGCGCCGGAGGGACGGCATCTGCCCGTATCAGGGCGGTGGTCGGCTAAAGTAGGCCTTGATGACTACAGACATAGCGACAAGCCGGGATTCACCGCTGGACCGTTTTATTGCGGTAATTCCTGCAGGCGGAGTGGGGACCCGCCTCTGGCCCCTGTCACGTGCAGCAGCCCCCAAATTCCTCCACGATCTCACCGGTTCCGGCAGCACACTGCTGCGGGCGACCTACGACCGCCTGGAACCGCTGGCCGGTAAGGGCGTACTGGTTGTTACCGGTGTCGCGCACCGGAACGCGGTGTGCAGCCAGCTTCCCGAGATCCAGGATTCCGATCTGGTGCTTGAAAGCGAGCCCAAGGACTCCGGCGCGGCCATCGGCCTCGCGGCGGCCATCCTTTACCAGCGGGATCCGGAGATCATCATGGGTTCCTTCGCCGCGGACCAGGTGATCAGCCCCGACGATCTCTTCCAGGACGCCGTACGGGAAGCCATTCATACGGCCGCTGCCGGCAAGATCGTCACCATCGGTATCAAGCCCACCCACCCGTCCACCGGGTTCGGGTACATCCGCTCCGGCGAGAACCTTTCCATCGCGAAGGCGCCGAGCGCGCAGGCCGTGGTGGAGTTCGTGGAGAAGCCCAGCGAGGACGTTGCCCAGCAGTACGTGGACAGCGGCGAGTACGTATGGAATGCGGGTATGTTTGTTGCTCCCGTGTCACTGATGCTCAAGCACCTCGAAGCAAACCAGCCTGAACTGTTCAAGGGACTCACGGAGATCGCCGAGGCCTGGGACACGCCGGAGCGTGACGAGGTCACTGCCCGTGTCTGGCCCACGCTGCCGAAGATCGCCATCGACTACGCGGTGGCGGAGCCTGCCGCCGCTGCCGGGGACGTCGCCGTCGTGCCCGGTGCCTTCCGCTGGGACGACGTCGGTGACTTCGCCTCCGTGGGCCGGCTCAACAGCGCCAAGGAAGTGGACGATGTAACCGTCCTCGGCGAAGGCGCCCGTGTATTCACCGAAAACGCCAGCGGCGTTGTGGTCACGGACACCAAGCGTGTCATCGCGCTGATCGGCATCAAGGACGTTGTCATCGTTGACACCCCGGATGCTTTGCTGGTGACCACCATGGCGCACTCGCAGCGTGTCAAGGCCGCCGTTGATGCGCTCAAGGCCAGCGGCGACACCGACGTCCTCTGATTTCGGACCCAGCCCAAGCTTTCCGGCGCTGCCGGGGAGCTTGGGCTGATCTGTGTCCGGTGCCGGAAGCCGGCTCCGGGATCCGTAACCCGCAGACCCTGATGCGGGTATTCGCGGCACCATCGCTAGAGTTGTTCCGTGCGCAATTACACTACTGAAGCCGAGCCCACCGCCCTTGTGGGGCCGTGGCTGGAGCCGCTGCTGCCGGAACTCATCGATTTCCGCCGTGACCTCCATGCGCATCCGGAGTTGTCCTTCAAGGAGTTCCGGACCACCAACAAGCTGGCGGAGCGGCTGGAAGCTGCCGGCCTGAAGCCGCGCCGGCTCGAAGGTACCGGCCTCACCGTTGACGTCGGCGAAGGCCCCATCGCCACGGCCCTGCGCGGAGACATCGACGCCCTCCCCATCATCGAGGAAACCGGCCTGCCGTTCGCGTCGAAGAACCACGGCGTCACCCATGCCTGCGGCCATGACGTCCACACCACCACCATGCTTGGGATCGCCCTGGTGCTGCACCGCATGCACCAGGAGTCGCCGCTGGGCGGCAGTGTCCGCATCATTTTCCAGCCTGCCGAGGAAACCATGCCCGGCGGAGCGCATGCCTGCATCGAGCAGGGCGTGCTCGAAGGCGTGCCGCGCATCCTGGCCCTGCACTGCGATCCGCGCATCGACGTGGGCAAGATCGGCACCCGGATCGGCGCCATCACCTCGGCGTCGGACACCATCCGGATCGAGCTTTCCGGACGCGGCGGCCACACCTCGCGCCCGCACCTGACCGAGGACCTCGTCTTCGCGCTGGCGCAGATCGCCGTGAACGTGCCGGCAGTGCTGTCCCGCCGGGTGGACGTCCGCAGCGGCGTCTCCGTGGTCTGGGGACACATTTCCGCCGGCTCGGCACCCAACGCCATTCCCGGCACGGGCTACATGGCCGGAACCATGCGGTGCCTGGACCGCGATGCCTGGCACAGTGCCGGCAAGCTCTTGGACGAAGTGGTGCACCAGGTGGCCGCACCGTACGGGGTAGACGTCCGGCTCGAGCACACCCGCGGCGTTCCCCCGGTAGTGAACTCCGAACACGAGACGGCACTCATCGAGGCGGCGGCACGCGCCGAGATCGCCGAGGGCGCCGTGGTCCTCACCCCGCAGTCCATGGGCGGCGAGGACTTCGCCTGGTTCCTGGCTGAACTTCCCGGGGCGATGATGCGGCTTGGCACCAAGACCCCCGGCGGCGAGGAATACGACCTCCACCGCGGCGATTACATCCTGGACGAGCGTGCCCTGGGCTACGGCATCCAGGTCCTGACCGCCGCTGCCCTCCGCACCATCCGCGACCTCTAAGCAACGCCCCCAGAGCGCGAACTGGCAGCTAATGCCCTCAAGTCCCGGATCTGCGGGCATTAGCTGCCAGTTCGCGCTCTCCTTTTGCCCAGATAAGTTGTGTGCAATTCAATTGTGCGTTATCGTTTTTCTATGACCGACGCTCCCAGACTCAATCGCCAGGTGTGCTTCGCGCTGTATTCCGCGTCGAAGGCAGCCACCGCCGTGTACCGGCCCGTGCTGGACGAGCTGGGGCTGACCTATCCCCAGTACCTCGTCATGCTGGTGCTCTGGGAGGACCAGCCGCGCAGCGTCCGCGAACTGGGGGAGGAGCTGGGCCTGGACTCGGGCACGCTCTCCCCGCTGCTGAAGCGGCTCGAGTCGCTGGGGCTGGTGGAGCGCAGGCGTTCGGCCGAGGATGAACGCCGGGTTGAGGTTTTCCTCACGGACTCCGGTACGGCCCTCAGCGCCAAGTCCAGCGCAATTCCCCAGCAGCTCGCAGACGCGGCAGGCCTTTCCGCGGCCGAGCTCGACCAGCTCCGGGAGACCCTCGGCCGGCTCACAGCCGCCCTCCAGTCCTCCCGCTAGACAGACTTTCCATCCAACAGAACGGAACCACGTGAAGACTCTCTACACAGCAGAAGCACTGGCCTCAGGCGAAGGCCGGGACGGCAGTGCCCGTACCAAGGACGGCAAACTCGACGTGACGCTGGCCAGCCCCGTGGAACTGGGCGGCAACGGCCAGGGCACCAACCCGGAACAGCTCTTCGCAGCCGGCTACGCGGCGTGCTTCCACTCGGCCCTCCGCCTGGTGGGCCGGAAGGAAAAAGCCGATCTCACGGATTCCGCCGTCGCAGCGAAGATCCACTTCGGCGCCCTCGAGGACGGTGTGGGTTACGGCCTTGCCGCCGAGCTCGAAATCGCCCTGCCCGCACTGGACCTGGCCACAGCGGAGGCCCTCGTGGCCAAAGCGCACCGGATCTGCCCCTATTCCAACGCCACCCGCGGCAACATCAACGTAGACATCAAAATCCTGGAGGTGGCCGCATGAGCGCCAACACCGTAACCCTTCCCGTCACCACCCGCGAGATCCAGCTGGCGTCGCGTCCGCACGGCCGCCCGGTGCCGGAGAACTTCCGCCTCGCCGAGTCCGGACTCCCGGAGCTGCAGGACGGCCAGGTGCTGGTCCGCAACCGTTTCATCTCCGTTGACCCTTACATGCGCGGCCGCATGAACGACGTCAAGTCCTACTCGGCGCCGTTTGCGCTGGATGCAGCGCTCGACGGCGGCGCCGTCGGCGAGGTGATCGCGTCCAGGTCGGAGGAACGCAAGGTGGGGGACGTCGTCGTGCATTCCCTTGGCTGGCGTGAATACGCCGTGCTGGACGCCGCCGCCACCTCCCCGGCCCGCACCGACCTGGCACCCGCATCGGCGTTCCTCGGAGCGCTGGGCATGACCGGCCTGACCGCCTATGCCGGCCTGCTGAAAGTAGCCGAGTTCAAGCCCGGAGAGGTCGTCTTCGTTTCCGGGGCCGCGGGTGCCGTCGGGTCCCTGGTTGGCCAGATCGCCAAGGCGATGGGTGCCTCCCGCGTGATCGGCAGCGCAGGATCCCCGGACAAGGTGGCCCGCCTGCTGGAGCTCGGCTTCGACGCCGCATTCAACTACAACGACGGCCCGGTGGCTGACCAGCTCGCCGCGGCAGCGGGCGAACGCGGGATCGACGTGTACTTCGACAACGTCGGCGGTGAACACCTTGAAGCGGCGCTCTCCGCGCTGACTGTCGGTGGCCGCGTGGCCATGTGCGGCGCCATTGCGCAGTACAACGCGACCGAACCCACTCCGGCTCCCCGCAACCTCATGCTGGCCATCGGCAAGCAGCTGACGCTCAAGGGCTTCCTGGTCGGCGGCTACTGGCAGTACATGGGCGAGTTCGTCGAGGCCGTGTCCGCCTGGGTTGCTGACGGCACGGTCCGCTACGACGAAACCGTCGTGGACGGCCTGGAGAACGCCCCGCAGGCTTTCATGGACCTTCTCGACGGCGCCAACACCGGGAAGATGCTGGTCCGGATCTAGGAAAATGGACGTGACTTGCGGTGGCGGCTACCGATAGGTAACAAGTTCTCAACAATCTTCCGGAAGGTGTGCCGGCGTGGTATCAGGACGTGTCCCAGGCCACTACAGTAGCTGACATCAGTGCGCCTCGGCGCAGTGCTGCGAACCCATCAGTGAAAACAGAATTTCAGTGTGGAGCATTCGAAACGGACACTCATTGAACCCCCGTCGTAGCGCCTATCTCTTTGTTCCTGGAGGAAAATTGAAGAACTCACTGCGTGCAACCCTGAAGCGCGGTTCAATGGCCGGTGTCGCCACCGCGGGTGCGGCCGCCCTGCTACTGACCGGCTGCGGGGCTCCCCCGGAATCCGGCAGCACCGCAAGCGCCACCGCCAGCGACTACACGGGCTGCATCGTGTCCGACTCCGGTGGATTCGACGACCAGTCGTTCAACCAGTCCTCGTACGAAGGACTGAAGAAGGCTGAGAAGGACCTTGGAATCAAGGTGAACCAGGTCGAATCCAAGACCAACAACGACTTCGAACCGAACCTCCGCGCCATGGTCACCGCAGGCTGCGACCTGACCATCACTGTTGGCTTCCTGCTTGGCGATGCCACGAAGGCCCAGGCCACCGCCAACCCGGACAAGCACTTCGCCATCATCGACTTCGGCTACGACACCCCCATCACCAACGTGAAGCCGATTATCTATGACACGGCCCAGGCTGCTTTTATGGCCGGTTACCTCGCCGCCGCGTCCACCAAAACCGGGACGGTCGCCACGTTCGGCGGCATCAAGATCCCCACGGTCACCATCTTCATGGACGGCTACGCCGACGGCGTGAAGTACTACAACGAGAAGAAGGGCAAGGACGTCAAGGTCCTTGGCTGGGACAAGGCGAAGCAGGACGGCAGCTTCACCGGTGACTTCGAAAAGCAGGACAAGGGCAAGCAGCTGACCCAGAACTTCCTGGACCAGGGCGCGGACATCGTGATGCCCGTTGCCGGCCCCGTCGGCAAGGGCGCCGGCGCGGCCCTGAAGGAGGCCAAGGCAGCAGGCAAGGACGTCAAGCTCATCTGGGTTGACTCCGACGGCTTCCTGACCGCTCCGGACTACAAGGAAATCATGCTCTCCTCCGTGATGAAGCAGATGGGCGAGGCTGTTGAGACGGTTGTGAAGGAAGACAAGGACGGCAAATTCACCAACACGCCGTACGTCGGCACCCTCGCGAACGACGGCGTCCAGCTGGCGCCGTTCCACGAGTTGGAGTCGCAGGTTTCCGCGGAACTGAAGACTGAACTGGACCAGATCAAGAAGGACATTGTTGACGGCAAGCTGAAGGTCGAGTCGGCAGCGAGCCCGAAGGCCTAGTTCCCTCCGCAAAAGCGCCACCACCCGGTTGGTCATTGACTTCCGGGCGGTGGCGCTTTGCGTTGGGCGTCGGCTTTTCCAGCGGGCTCTTCCCGTTCCGTCAAAGGCTGCAGGCACTAGGCTGGTGCTGCAGCCACATATCCCGTCCGGGCACATTTTCCGGACGCTTCGAGATTGGTCAGAGTTTTGAAACTTGAACTCAGAGGGATCACCAAACGCTTCGGCTCCCTAATTGCCAACGATCACATCGATGTGGTTGTTGAACCCGGTCAAATTCATTGCCTGCTTGGTGAAAACGGCGCGGGCAAGTCCACGCTGATGAATGTCCTTTACGGACTGTACGAGCCCAGTGAGGGCGAAATCCTGGTGGACGGCAAAGCCGTCACCTTCCGCGGCCCGGGCGATGCCATGGCTGCAGGCATCGGCATGGTGCACCAGCACTTCATGCTGGTCCCGGTGTTTACCGTCGCGGAGAACGTGGCGCTCGGCGCCGAAACCACCAAGGCAGGCGGCTTCCTCAACCTGGATGACACCCGCCGGAAGATCAAGGAGATCTCCGACAGGTACGGATTCGACGTCGACCCCGACGCTCTGATCGAGGACCTTCCGGTGGGCGTCCAGCAACGCGTTGAGATCATCAAGGCCCTGGTCCGCGATGCGAAGGTGCTCATCCTTGACGAGCCCACGGCAGTGCTGACACCGCAGGACACCGATGAGCTGCTGGACATCATGCGCCAGCTGAAAAGCAGCGGCACGTCGATCGTCTTCATCTCCCACAAACTCCGCGAAGTGAAAGCCGTGTCCGACACGATCACCGTCATTCGGCGCGGCAAGGTGGTGGGCACGGCGGACCCTGGTGCGTCCACCACCGAGCTTGCCTCCATGATGGTGGGCCGCGCGGTCAACCTGACCCTGGACAAGGCACCGGCCAAGCCGCAGGAAACCACGTTCCAGGTCAAGGACCTCACCGTCATCGCCCCGACAGGCCAGCACGTTGTGGACGGCATCAGCTTCGACATCGCCCGCGGCGAAATCCTGGCCGTCGCAGGAGTGCAGGGCAACGGCCAGACGGAACTCACGGAAGCCATCCTGGGCCTGCAGGGACGCTGCCACGGATCAATCCTGCTTGACGGCGAAGAACTCCTGGGCCACAGCGTCAAGGAAGTGCTCAACGCAGGCGTCGGCTTTGTCCCTGAAGACCGGACCGTTGACGGGCTCATCGGCACGTTCTCCATCGCGGAAAACCTGGTGCTGGACCGCTACGACCAGCCGCCTTTCGCCAAGGGCATCAGCATGAGTCCCGCCAGGATCCTGGAGAACGCCAAGTCCCGGATCGACGAGTTCGACGTCCGGACCCCGTCCGGGTCACTGGCCGCGGGCACACTCTCAGGCGGAAACCAGCAGAAAGTGGTCATGGCCCGGGAGCTGTCCCGGCCGCTCCGCCTCTTCATCGCCTCCCAGCCCACCCGTGGCGTGGACGTGGGGTCCATCGAGTTCCTGCACAAACGCATCGTGGCCGAACGCGACCAGGGCACGCCGGTGATGATCATCTCCACCGAACTGGACGAAGTGATCGAGCTCGCCGACCGCATCGCCGTACTCTACAAGGGCAAGCTGGTGGGCATCGTCCCGGCCGGCACCGGCCGCGATGTCCTGGGCCTGATGATGGCCGGGCTTTCCCCGGAAAGCGCCCACGCGGACACCCCCCACGCTGCCCACGCTGACGCCACCGGGGCGCAGAAGCCCGCACAGACGTCCACTTCCGGTGCCGAAGGAGGCGACCATGACTGAACAGGACAAGCCCAAACACATGGCTGACGAAAACGCGGAGGAAAACCGCGACACGCAGGCACTTGAACGCCCGGCCCCGGCCGAAGAAGCCGCAGCGGCCACCTCGCTGGATACAGCCGGCGGCGCCCTGCAGCCCTCGGCCGTTCCCGTCTCGGCCCAGAGCGGCGCCGTTCCGGGCGGACCGGACACCCTAGTCCGGCGGATCTTGACCGGCAGCGGCATGGTCTCGGTCCTGGCCGTGCTGCTCGCCCTGATCCTTGGCGGACTCCTGATCGCCAGCACGGACAAGCAGGTGGGGGCCACGGCAAGCTACCTCTTTGCCCGACCCTCGGACTTCCTCTCGGCTGTCTGGACCGCCGCGACGCGTTCGTACGTCGCGCTGTTCCAGGGCTCCGTGTTCAACCCCCGCGGCTCCAGTGTCGCGGTGCAGTTTGCGCCGCTGATGGAGACCCTCACCATTGCGACACCGCTCATCACCGCGGGCCTGGGCGTGGCTCTGGCATTCCGTGCCGGCCTGTTCAACATCGGCGCCCAGGGCCAGATCATCATGGCCGGAATCCTTGCCGCCTGGGTCGGCTTCGCACTGCACCTGCCCGTGGGCCTGCACCTCCTGCTGGTCCTCGTCGCCGGCATTGTGGGCGGTGCCATCTGGGGTGGACTGGTGGGCCTGCTGAAGGCACGCACGGGAGCCCACGAGGTCATCCTGACCATCATGTTCAACTACATCGCCCTGTACTTCCTGCGCTACCTGCTGAACACCCCGGCGTTCCAGCGGCCGGGGGAGTCCAACCCCATCTCGCCGATCCTGGATCCCTCCGCTGTGTACCCGCAGATTTTCGGGACCCAGTACAGGCTGCACCTGGGCTTTGTCCTTGCCATCGCGGCCACCGTCTTCGTCTGGTGGCTGCTTAACCGGTCCACCGTCGGCTTCGAATTCCGGGCCGTCGGGGCGAACCCCAAGGCGGCACTGACCGCCGGAATCAACGTCCCCCGGGCCACGGTCCTGGTCATGGCGATCGCCGGCGCACTGGCAGGCATGTCCGGTGTGGCGCAGGTGGCGGGAACCGAAAAGGTCCTGACCGACGGCGTCGCCGCCACCTACGGCTTCGACGCCATCACCGTTGCGCTCCTGGGACGCTCGACGCCGTGGGGCACCTTCGCGGCCGGCCTGCTGTTCGGCGCCTTCCGCGCCGGGGCGGTGCAGATGCAGATCCAGACCGGAACCCCCATCGACATCGTGCTGGTGGTCCAGTCGCTGATCGTCCTGTTCATCGCAGCCCCGCCGTTGGTGCGTGCCATCTTCGGGCTCAATCCCCGCAAAAAGAAGGCCGCTAAGCCCGGCAAGTCCAGGACGGCAGCAACCACCGGAGGTGCAGCATGAGCACAACAGCAACGTCGCCCGTTCCGGGCGCGCCGCAGCCGGGAACACCGCAGTCGGCCAAGGAAAAGGCCCCCGCAGTTTCAGCGAAGCCCGTGACCTGGAAGGTGCCGGTCCTGCTGGCTGTCCTCGGCGTCGTGGCCTTCATCTTCTTCGGGGTCATGGGACCCAACCAGACAGCAAGCTTCGGGATCTCCTCGAGCGGTGACTTCTTCCAGCTTCCGGCCATCCAGGTGCCCGCCTTCCTCGGCGGCATCGCGCTTTCGGTCCTGATGCTGGGCCTCGCCGCCTACGCGGTGTACCTGAAAACCCGGAACGAGCGTTCTCCCGGCTGGCTTCCCATCGTCTTCATCGTCCTTTTTGTGGCGGCCTTCCTGATCTGGGTGGTGGGCGGCGCCCGCACACCCAGCATCTCGCTGGCCGGTCTCATCGCCGGTTCCGTGACGCTCGCCGTTCCCCTCGTTTTCGGCTCCCTCTCGGGCGTGCTCTGCGAACGCGCGGGCGTCGTAAACATCGCGATTGAGGGCCAGCTGCTCGGCGGTGCGTTCACCGCGGCAATGGTGGCCACGCTGACCAAGAGCCCCTTCGTCGGGCTGCTGGCCGCGGCCGTTGCCGGCGCAGTCGTCTCCATGGTGCTGGCTGTCTTCAGCATCAAATACCTGGTCAACCAGATCATCGTCGGCGTGGTCCTCAACGTGCTGGTCTCCGGCCTGACCGGTTTCCTGTTCAGTACCGTGATGCAGGCCAACAAAGCCCAGTTCAACTCACCGGGCCGCCTGCCCATTATCGACATCCCCGTGCTGTCCAGCATCCCGGTGATCGGCTCCATTCTGTTTAAGCAGTCCGTGGTGGGGTACCTGATGTACATTGCGGTCATCGTGGTGTGGATCGGCCTCTTCAAGACCAAATGGGGCCTGCGCGTCCGGGCCGTCGGGGAACACCCGCAGGCCGCCGACACCCTGGGCATCAAAGTCAATGCCACGCGCTTCTGGAACGTCACGCTCGGCGGTGCCGTGGCAGGCATAGGCGGTTCCTTCTTCACGCTGGTGGCGATTGACAGCTTCACCAAGGAGATCTCGGGCGGACGCGGCTTCATCGCCCTGGCCGCGCTCATCTTCGGCCGGTGGAACCCGATCGGTGCCTTTTTCGCCGCACTGCTGTTCGGCTTCGCGGACAACCTGCAGAGCATCGTGACCATCATCGGCACACCGGTTCCGAGCCAGTTCATGGCCATGCTGCCCTACCTGGTGACGGTACTCGCCGTGGCTGGACTGGTTGGCCGCTCCAGGCCGCCGGCGGCTGACGGCATACCCTACGTCAAGGGTTGACGGCCGTGGAAGACGCTTCGCACCCGGAAGTTTCGCCCCACCCGGCCGCGGACGTGGACTGGGTGGCCCTCGAAGCCGCCGCCGTGTCCGCCATGAAGAACGCGTATGCGCCGTATTCGAAGTTCGCGGTGGGGGCAGCTGCCCTCACCGCGGACGGCAGGATCGTCAGCGGCTGCAACGTCGAGAACGCCAGCTACGGCCTGACACTGTGCGCGGAATGCTCCCTGGTGGGCAACCTGCACATGACCGGAGGCGGGCTGCTGCGCGCCTTCTACTGTGTGGACGCCGGCGGCAACATCCTGATGCCGTGCGGGCGCTGCCGCCAGCTGCTGTACGAATTCCGGGCTCCCGACATGGAGCTGATGACAACGCAGGGAATCAAAACCATGGACCAGGTGCTACCCGACGCCTTTGGTCCCCAACACCTGGAGGAACCCCGGTGACACAAACACCAAGAAACACCGAGGCGTTCGACGCCGTCGACATCATCCGCATCAAGCGGGACAGGGGCGTCCTGACCCCGGAACAGATCGACTGGACCATCGATGCCTATACCCGGGGCGCGATCGCCGACGAGCAGATGGCCGCCCTGAACATGGCCATCCTGCTCAACGGCATGGACCGCGCGGAGATCTCGCGCTGGACCGCTGCGATGATCGCCTCCGGCGAACGGATGGACTTCTCCAGCCTGCGGCGTCCCGACGGCGGCGTGAAAGCGACGTCGGACAAGCACTCAACAGGGGGAGTGGGGGACAAGATCACGCTGCCGCTGGCACCGCTGGTCGCTGTTTTCGGCGTAGCGGTCCCGCAGCTCTCCGGGCGCGGCCTCGGCCACACCGGCGGCACGCTGGACAAACTGGAGTCAATCCCGGGGTGGCGCGCAGCGCTGAGTAACGACGAGATGATGGCCCAGCTGCAGGACGTCGGGGCGGTGATCTGTGCCGCGGGCGCCGGCCTGGCGCCTGCGGACAAGAAGCTCTATGCCTTGAGGGACGTCACCGGAACCGTGGAGGCCATCCCGCTCATCGCGTCCTCCATTATGAGCAAGAAAATCGCCGAAGGCACCGGCTCGCTGGTCCTGGACGTCAAGGTGGGAAGCGGCGCCTTCATGAAGGATGAGGCCCGCGCCAGGGAACTGGCCGAGATAATGGTCGCACTGGGCAAGGACGCCGGGGTCAACACGGTTGCCCTGCTGACCAACATGGACACGCCACTGGGGCTCACGGCCGGAAACGCCATCGAGGTGGAGGAGTCTGTGGAGGTGCTGGCCGGCGGCGGTCCGGAAGACGTCGTCGAACTGACCGTCCGCCTGGCCGAGGAAATGCTGGCCTGCGCAGGCGTGCACGACGCCGACCCGCGTGCCGCGCTTAAGGACGGCCGGGCCATGGACGTGTGGAACCGCATGATCGAGGCGCAGGGCGGCGACCCCCGCGCCACATTGCCTGTGGCCAAGGAGTCCGAGGTTATCTACGCGCCGGCCGACGGTGTCCTCGTGCAGCTGGACGCCCTGGCCGTGGGTGTGGCGGCCTGGCGGCTGGGCGCCGGCCGGGCCCGCAAGGAGGACCAGGTCCAGGCAGGAGCCGGCGTCAGGCTGCACGCCAAGCCCGGTGCCGTGGTCCGTGCCGGCGAGCCGCTGATGACACTGCTGACGGACACCCCGGAGAAGTTCGGACGTGCCAAGGAAGCCCTTGAAGGGGCCGTGCTGGTTGCGCCGGAAGGCTCCCGGCCGGCGCAGAAACTCATCATCGACCGCATCGCCTGACCACGTGGTTCTCTCCGGCCGGGTCCCTGCGGCGGCGGCGCCTGCCGCCTGCGGACCGGTCGGGGAGAAAACGGGTGGCCCCGGCCGTTAGGAAACTGTGCAGGCTATCAACGACTTCATTCTTGCGGCGGCCGGGCAGCCCTGGGTTCTCCTGCTGGTGCTGGCCTGCTGCGTGATCGACGGGTTCTTCCCGCCGATCCCCAGCGAGTCGGTGGTAGTGGGCCTGGCCGCCGTGGCAGCAACCGCCGATGTCCCCAACCCCTGGCTGCTGATGCTCATGGCCGCGCTGGGTGCATTCGGCGGTGACAACATCGCCTACCTGATCGGACGCAGGGTGGGTACGCGGCGGTGGCGGTGGATGCGCGGACCGCGGATGCAGACAGCCTTCCACTGGGCCGGGAATGAGCTGAGGAAGCGGCCGGCGTCCCTGGTGCTCGTGGCCCGTTTTGTTCCGATCGGCCGCGTGGCAGTGAACCTCACAGCCGGAGCCACGCAATTTCCGCATTTGCGGTTCGTGGGGCTGACCGTGCTGTCCGCCGCGCTGTGGTCCTCATATTCCGTGGCGATCGGCCTGTTTTTCGGGCAGTGGTTCGAGGACAACCACCTGCTCGGTGCCAGCATTGCTATTGTCTGCGCCATCCTGCTCGGGATCATTGTTGACATCATGATCGGCCGCTTCCGTGGCCGGCTGCCCGAAGAACCTGCGGAGGAGCCCGCATCAGGTCCCTAGCAAGTGCCCATGCAGCGGCCGGCGTACCAGCACGCGCCCGCCCATAGGAGGCTCCAGTGAATTGTTTTTCTCCCACCGGAGCGTAGCGAATCATGCTTCTGACATGCGACACTAAATAGGATTTCCATCACTTCATAGGAGCAGGGCCCCGCGTGGAATTTATCAATGAGGCAGTGCTCCATGCCGCAGGCCAATGGTGGATTTATCCCATACTGCTGGTGTTCTTTTTTGTTGACGGTTTCGCGATGGTGGTACCCAGCGAAACGCTCATCGTCGCCCTCGCTGCGTTCTCACGCCAGAGCGGCGAACCCAACCTCTGGATCCTCGGGGCCACCGCGCTGGTCGGCGCCATTGCCGGCGACAACATGGCGTACATGCTGGGGAGAAAGATCGGGCTGGAACGGTGGCGCTGGATGCGCAAACCCAAGGTGCAGAAAGTCTTCGCGTGGGCCCACTATGAGCTGGAGAAGCGCGGCGCCGTCCTGGTCTTCACGGCCCGGTACATCCCCTGGGGCCGCGTGGCCGTTAATTACGTTGCCGGCACTACAGCTTTTCCGCACCGCAGGTTCTTCATCCTGGATGCCTTTGCCTGCGTCACCTGGGTGGGCTACTCGATCGGGATAGGCCTACTGGCCAGTTCCTTCCCCTTGCTGCATGACAACCCGTTGCTCGGCGCCGGTATCGCCGTCGTGTTCGCCGTAATTCTCGGAATCATCATCGACCACCTGCTGCGCTGGTGGCACAAGCGGCTCGGACGCCATGACGCCGAAGTCGTGGACGAGTGGCTGGACGGCGGAACCGGCACCGCCCCGGCGGCTGTCCACAGCCACGGGACGGTCCTCGCCGCCCCCGCCGGAGATGCCGAGGCCAGGGAAGCCTGACGGCTGGCATTACGCGGCCGCCGACCCTAAGGTGGGAACCGTGACTGAGCCTATTCTTGACGCTGCCCCTGCCATCGACTTCGACCTCAAGAGCCTCCCCAAGGTATCCCTGCACGACCACCTGGACGGCGGCCTGCGCCCGGCCACCATCATCGAACTGGCGGAGGCCGTCGGACACACCCTGCCCTCCACCGATCCGGTGGCGCTGGGGGAATGGTTCCGTGAATCCGCCGACTCCGGCTCCCTGGTCCGCTACCTCGAGACCTTCGACCACACCATCGCCGTGATGCAGACCAAAGAGGGCCTCTTCCGGGTGGCCAAGGAATTCGTTGAAGACCTTGCCGACGACGGCGTGGTGTACGGCGAAGTGCGCTGGGCGCCGGAGCAGCACCTGCAGAAGGGGCTGACGCTGGACGAAGTGGTCGAAGCCATCCAGGAAGGGCTCGACGCCGGCGTGGACGCCGTCGCCGAAACCGGCCGGGAAATCCAGGTGGGCCAGCTCATCACGGCCATGCGCCATGCGGACCGCGGCCAGGAGATTGCCGAACTGGCGGTCCGGCACCGCAACAACGGAGCCGTGGGCTTCGACATTGCCGGAGCCGAGGACGGCTTCCTGCCGGCCCGCTTCCGCGACGCCTTCACCTACCTGGCCCAGCACAATTTCCCCGCCACGGTGCACGCCGGCGAAGCCGCAGGCCTGGAAAGCATCCAGTCCGCCCTTGTTGACGGCCGTGCCCTGCGCCTGGGCCACGGCGTGCGCATCGCCGAGGACATCACGGTCGAATTCGACGACGAAGACGCAGAAGAGGGAGACGACGCCGACGACAACATCGGCATGGTGACCCTTGGCGAGCTTGCCAGCTGGGTCCGCGACCGCGGCATCGCCCTGGAGATCTGCCCGTCCTCCAACCTGCAGACCGGCGCCATCGCCGGCTTCGGGGAGGGTATCGAAAGCCACCCGCTGGACATGCTCTACCAGATCGGCTTCAACGTCACCATCAACACCGACAACCGGCTGATGAGCGGCGTGACCCTCACCGACGAGTTCGAACTGCTCGTGGAGACCTTTGACTACGATCTGGACGATCTCCTTGAGCTGACACTCAACGCCGCCGAGGCCGCGTTCCTGCCGCTGGAGGAAAAGGAAGCCCTCGTTGAGTACATCAACGACGCCTACGCCAATCTTGCCTAAGGACGGTTCGGGCCCGGCCGCCTCAGGGGTCACCTCTTTGGCGGCAAGGATAGCCGCCCTCCGGGAGCACTGCCCCTGGATGGGGGCACTCACCCACGAGTCCCTCGTGGAGTACCTCCTCGAGGAGGCCTTTGAGGTCGCCGAAACAATTGAAACCGGCGCCGACGAGGCAGAGCTCCGCGGGGAGCTGGGCGATGTGCTGCTCCAGGTGGTGCTGCACGCCCGCCTCGCAGAGGAACGGGGGAGCTTCGGCTTCGCCGACGTCGTCCAGGGGCTTGAGGCGAAGCTGATCCGCCGGAATCCGCACGTGTTCCGCCCGGACGGCTCGCTGCAGGACACCTTCCCCGCCAGCGTGGCGGAGATCGTCCGGAAATGGGACTCCATCAAGCGGGCCGAGAAGCCGGAACGCGGTGATCCTTTCGAGGGAATCCCGCAGGCGCTTCCGGCTCTCGCCCGGGCCCAAAAGTCCCTGGATCGGGCCGGGCGGGCAGGCATCACGGCGGCCGCACCCGTCCCCTCAGTGGGTCAGCTCGTCGGCGCCTTCGCCACTGAGGATGAGCTCGGGGAGTTTCTCTTCGAGCTCGCCGCCGCCGCCCGGACCAGGGATTTCGACGCCGAACGCGCCCTCCGCGGGGCCGTCCGGCGTTACCAGGACAGCCACCGCCCTGGTCACCCGGCTACGCCCCGGACGGGATCATGACGTCCGGGTTCTGGATAGGTTTCCGTAACGTGCACCACTCTCGACTACGCTAGTCCCTGACGAGGACGTCGAGTTTTTCCGCTAGTTTCCCAGTAAATCGCTTCACCATAAGGAGCATATTCATGGCGCTTATCGATGCCATCCACGCCCGCGAGATCCTCGATTCCCGTGGCAACCCGACCGTAGAAGTTGAAGTTCTGCTGTCCGACGGCCAGATCGGCCGCGCAGCAGTCCCCTCCGGTGCTTCCACCGGCGAACACGAGGCCGTTGAACTCCGCGACGGAGACAAGGGACGCTACCTCGGCAAGGGTGTCCAGAAGGCCGTTGACGCTGTCATCGACCAGATCGCTCCGGCCCTGACCGGCTTCGACGCCACCGACCAGCGCAGCATCGACCAGGCCATGATCGACCTGGACGGCACCGCGAACAAGGGCAAGCTCGGCGCCAACGCCATCCTGGGTGTTTCCCTGGCCGTGGCCAACGCCGCTGCAGCTTCCGCTGACCTGCCGCTGTACAAGTACCTCGGCGGCCCCAACGCGCACGTCCTGCCCGTTCCGCTGATGAACATCCTCAACGGTGGCTCGCACGCCGACTCCGACGTGGACATCCAGGAATTCATGATTGTCCCGATCGGCGCTGAGACCTTCTCCGAGGGCCTGCGCTGGGGCGTTGAGGTCTACCACAACCTCAAGTCCGTCCTGCAGGCCAAGGGCCTCTCCACCGGCCTCGGCGACGAGGGTGGCTTCGCTCCGAACCTGCCGTCCAACCGTGCCGCCCTGGACCTGATCCAGGAAGCCATCAAGAACGCCGGCTACACCCCGGGCAAGGACATCGCCCTGGCACTGGACGTTGCGTCCTCCGAGTTCTTCAAGGACGGCGCCTACCAGTTCGAAGGCAAGGCACTTTCCGCCACCGAGATGAGCGCCTACTACGCCGAGCTCGTGGCCGACTACCCGCTGGTTTCCATCGAGGACCCGCTGGATGAAAACGACTGGGAAGGCTGGAAGACCCTCACCGACTCCATCGGCGACAAGGTCCAGCTCGTGGGCGACGACCTGTTCGTCACCAACCCGGCGATCCTGCAGCGCGGCATCGACACCAAGACCGCCAACTCGCTCCTGGTCAAGGTCAACCAGATCGGCTCCCTGACTGAGACGCTGGATGCAGTGTCGCTGGCCCAGCGTGCCGGCTACACCACCATCACCTCGCACCGCTCCGGCGAAACCGAGGACACCACGATTGCTGACATCTCCGTTGCCACCAACGCGGGCCAGATCAAGACCGGTGCCCCGGCACGCTCCGAGCGCGTCGCCAAGTACAACCAGCTGCTGCGCATCGAAGAGGAACTCGACGACGCCGCACGCTACGCCGGACGCAGCGCATTCCCGCGTTTCAAGGGCTAGCCTCCAAAAAAACAGCTGACCGGTGGCTATGGTTGAAGACCATGGCCACCGGTTCTGTTTGTGCCAAGGACCGGTTCGCGGCCAGAACTGAGCACAGCACGGACCATTCATTACAGGAGTGTCATGGCCACCCGCCGTCCCAAGGTTCCCCGGGCTACGCCCGCGGCGCGACAGTCCAAGGACGCCGACGACGGCGCTGAAGTCATCCGCGCGGATTTCGGCGCGACGCGGCACCTGCCCGCCGCCGAGGCCAAACCGCCCGCTGCGCCCGGGAAAGCCACCACGGCAAGCCGCCTGGGGGCGTCGGTCAAAGCCGGGGTTGCCGCCGGCAAGCAGGCCGCCGGCCGGCCGGCCGGCAGCCAGTCACCGGGCCAATCCCACCGGGCGTCCGGGACAAATGCCTCGGATAACCAGGATCCCGTCCCCGCCAAGGCCTTTTCCGGACGGATGCTGGCCCTGGCCGTGGTCATGATTGCCATCACCATCATGCTTGCCCCCACGGTCAAGATCTTCATCGACAAACGGGCCGAGATCGCCGCGCTCGAGGCGGATATCGCGGCACGGCAAGCCGAACGGGACAACCTGAAACTCCAGGTCTCCCGGTGGCAGGACCCGAACTACGTGAAACAGCAGGCCCGCGACCGCATTAACATGGTTATGCCGGGAGAAACCGGCTACTGGGTGTTTGGCAGCGATCTGCCGGCCGGGACCGCCAGTGGCCAGGCCGGTACAGGATCAGCACAGGACCCGGCCAACCTGCCATGGGTGGACTCGCTTTGGGAGTCCATCAGGCGTTCGGCAACAGACTAGAGGCGGTGCCCTCCGCCGGCTGTCCCACGGGTCAGCCTCCAAGGGCAGGAAGGCGGCCGCGCCAGTGGACCAGCATGCAGTGGGCGAAAATGCCCTGGACGGAAACCCCGTCGAGGAAGACGCCGCAGCCGTGACGGCTTACAGCCACCCGTCTGCCCGCGACCTGGACGTCCTGAGCCGCCAGTTGGGGCGTCCCGTGCGCGACGTCGTCGAAATCCCGGCCCGCTGCGTCTGCGGCAACCCCCTGGTCGCGGCGACGTCACCACGGCTCAGCAACGGAACGCCGTTCCCCACCACTTTCTACCTGACCCACCCGGTCATTACGGCGGCCGTGTCCCGGCTCGAAGCCGCCGGTCTGATGAACCGGATGAACGAGCGCCTCTCAGCAGACTCCGGCCTCGCCGCGGACTACCGCGCGGCACACGAGGCCTATCTCGTGTCCCGGGCGGAGATTGGCGAGCGGTCAGGCATTGGAGCCGTCCCCGAGATCGACGGGATCTCCGCAGGCGGGATGCCCGCCCGCGTGAAGTGCCTCCACGTCCTGGTGGGCCATTCCCTCGCTGCCGGCCCCGGAGTCAATCCGCTGGGCGACGAAGCCATTGCCGCCATCAGCGAATGGTGGACAGCGGACCGTTGCTATTGCGACGGCGCCTGGGACACCGGGGGAGAGGCGCCCTCAAAGGACCTCAGCCGCCACGGGCCGCAGGGACTTCCGGACATCGTGGGCCGCCCGGCTCCCGTACGCAACACCCAGCGGCACGCTGAAGAGACCACCGAAGACTCCACGGAGGCCGCCAAGTGACCCGGGTTGCCGCCATCGACTGCGGAACCAATTCGATCCGACTCCTGATCGCGGACGTGGACGGAAACGGGAGCAGTTCCACGCTCACCGACGTCGTGCGTGAAATGCGTGTGGTGCGGCTGGGCCAGGGCGTGGACGCAACAGGCGAACTGGCACAGGAGGCCCTCGACCGGACCTTTGCGGCAACGTCCGACTACGCCGAACTTATCCGTGAGCACGGAGCCGGGAAGGTCCGCTTCGTTGCCACCTCCGCCACCCGCGACGCCCGCAACCGGAAGGTGTTCGTGGACGGCATCCGCGAGATCCTCGGCGTGGAACCCGAAGTCATCACAGGCGACGAGGAAGCCGCGCTTTCCTTCGCCGGCGCCAGCAGCGTGCTTCCGTCCCGAGGCGCCGCCCCCGTGCTCGTGGTGGACCTCGGCGGCGGAAGCACCGAATTTGTCCTCGGCGACGCCAGCGGCGTCATCGCCGCCAAATCCGTGGACGTCGGCTGCGTCCGGATGACGGAACGCCACCTTCGTAACGACCCGCCGTCGGCGGAGCAGATCGCTGCGGCGGAGGCCGACGTCGACGCCGCCATCAGCGAGGCGGGACAGGCCGTTCCGCTGGACCGCACCACCGCCGTCGTCGGCGTGGCAGGGTCGGTCACCACCATTACCGCCCATGCGCTGCGGCTGCCGGAATACTCGCCTGGGGCCATCCACGGCGCGGAACTTCCCCTCGGCACGTTTGGCGAAGCCTGCACGGATCTCCTGGAGATGTCCAAGGCCGACCGCGCCGGACTGCCGTACATGCACCCTGGCCGGGTTGACGTCATCGGCGCCGGCGGCCTGGTCTGGCGCCGTGTTTTGGGACGCCTGGCCGAGGTGACGGAGGGCAGGATCACTTCGGCAGTGGCCAGTGAACACGATATTCTCGACGGAATTGCCCTGAGTATCAGATCGTGACGTGGCATCAGCCAATGAAGACGCGCCGGCCGGATTCCGCATCCCGCCGGTACGACGCGACAGCAGCCTGCCACCGTGCCGCCAGATGTAGAGCCGATTGGACCCGAATGACCAGAGCAACAACCCGCTGGGGCCGGACGGCCTCCGCCGTGACTGCGATGGCCCTTGCCGCAGGAAGCCTGGCGACGTCGCTGATCGCGGCGCCGGAAGCCCGTGCCGATTCATGGCGGGACAAGCAATACTGGCTGGCCGAGTCCGGCATCACCAAGGCGTGGGAGGTCTCCAAGGGCGCCAACGTCAAGGTGGCTGTCATCGACAGCGGCGTGGACGCCAAGCACCCGGACCTGAAAGGCGTGGTTGTTGGGGGAAGCGACGCTTCCGGGGCCGGCAGCGCCGACGGGCAGAAGAGCATCGGTTCAAAGCCGGAGCACGGCACGCTGGTGGCAACGATGCTGGCCGGCCGCGGCCACCAGCCGCCGAAGTCCACCGCCAGTCCCGGGGCCAAACCGGCACCCGGCCCGGACGGCATAGTGGGCGTCGCCCCCGAGGCGCAGATCCTCTCGGTTTCCACCTGGCTTGGATCTTCGAATCCCGGCGGGAAGAGTGACCAGGAACAGATTCCCGCCGCCGTCCGCTGGGCGGTCGACAACGGCGCCCGCGTGATCAACATTTCGCTGGGCAGCACCTCTCCGGAGTGGCCGCAGAGCTGGGACGCGGCGTTCCTCTACGCCGAACAAAAAGACGTGGTCATCGTTGCGGCCGCCGGCAACCGCGTGGGCGGCAACGTACAGGTGGGGGCGCCGGCAACCATCCCCGGCGTCCTGACGGTGGCAGGGCTGGACCGCAAGGGTGCTGCCAGTGTGGACGCCTCATCCCAGGGCATCAGTATCGGCGTGGCGGCGCCGGCGGAAAACCTGATCGGAGGCATGCCCGGCGGCGACTATGCGGAATGGGCCGGCACCTCCGGTTCCACGCCCATCGTGTCCGGCGTGGCGGCGCTGATCCGCTCCAAGTGGCCAGAAATGACAGCCAGCCAGGTCATCAACAGGATTGTCACCACGGCCAAGGACGCCGGTGCGCCGGGCAAGGACCCCATCTACGGTTATGGCGTGCTCAACGCCGAGGCGGCGCTGAAGGACGACGTGCCGGAAACCAAGGTGAACCCGCTGGGCACCGTAGCTGACTGGATCAGGGTCCACCGCCGCGGCGAGCCCGTCGCCAGCACGCCCGCTGTAGCACCCGGTGACAGCCCTACGAGTGCCCCGCCCACGCTTCCCGCCGCCACGATACCCGTGGCCGAGGCTCCGTCCCGGCTGGACAGTGCCGTGCCGGCGATGGTGGTTATCGGCTTCGGACTGCTGTTCGCGGCCATCGTCGCAGGTGCCGCATTCCAGCTTCGAAGGGCATCCCGTAATCCCCGGCGCGTGCGCGACGAGCCGGAGAGCGGAGTACTGAACGCGGTGGACTCCGGCGGAACGTAACGGCCTGCCATTAGTTAGTGAAGATTTTCACAAACTACTGTATTCTTAAATCATGGCAACAACCCCACAGCTCCAGGACCGTCCCAGGGTACTCGTCGTCGGCGGCGGGTACGTCGGCCTGTACGTAGCCCTCAAACTGCAGAACAAGATCGCGAATGCCGGTGGCATCGTCACTGTCGTTGATCCGCTGCCCTACATGACTTACCAGCCCTTCCTGCCGGAAGTAGCCGGCGGAAACATTGAGGCGCGCCACGCTGTCGTCTCCCACCGCCAGCACCTGAAGCAGACGGAACTCATCCAGGGCCGCGTCACGTCGATTGACCACGCGAACCGGACAGCCGTGGTTGCCCCGTCCGACGGCGGCCCGAACTTTGAGGTGCCGTACTTCGACGTCGTCATTGCCGCTGGCGCCATTACCCGCACCTTCCCGATCAAGGGCCTGGCGGACAAGGGCATCGGCCTCAAGACCATCGAGGAAGCCGTTGCACTCCGCAACAAGGTCCTCGAGCGGATCGAAGCCGGTTCCACCATCACCGATCCCGCAGCACGCGCCCGTGCCCTCACCTTCGTGGTGGTTGGCGGCGGCTTCGCCGGCATCGAGTGCATCACCGAGATGGAAGACCTCGCCCGCGCGGCAGTCAAGAACAACCCCCGCGTCAAGCAGGAGGAAGTCCGCTTCGTCCTGGTTGAAGCCATGGGCCGCATCATGCCCGAGGTCACGGCCAAGCAGGCCGACTGGGTCGTTGAGCACCTGCGCAGCCGCGGCATCGAGGTGCTGCTGAACACCTCGCTGGACAGCGCCGAGGGCTCCCTGAAGCTCATCAACCTTCCGGACAAGACCCCGGCACAGGAATTCGAAGCAGACACCCTCGTCTGGACTGCCGGTGTGCAGGCCAACCCGATGGTCCGCTCCACCGACTTCCCGCTCGAGCCGCGCGGACGCGTCCGTGTCCTTCCGGACCTGCGCGTCGCGGGGGACGAAGGCATCATCGAGAACGCCTGGGCTGCCGGCGACATCGCCGCCGTGCCGGACCTCACGGGCAGCGGCCTGCCGGACGGTACCTGCGTACCGAACGCGCAGCACGCCCTTCGCCAGGCCAAGCGCCTCGCCAAGAACCTGTGGGCCTCCCGCTGGGACAAGGAGCTCAAGGACTACAAGCACAAGAACCTGGGCGCCGTTGCCGGTTTCGGTGAATGGAAGGGCGTTGCCAACATCAACCTCCTGGGCCGCATCGGCCTCAAGGGCCCCCTGGCCTGGCTGGCGCACCGCGGCTACCACGGAATGGCCATGCCCACGGTTGAGCGCAAAATCCGTGTCATCTTCGGCTGGATCCTCTCCTTCATCATGGGCCGCGACACCACGCAGCTGATCGACCTGGACAACCCGCGTGGCGCATTCGTCGCCGCCGCCGCTCCGGCACCCAAGCCGGCTGTAGCTCCGGCCGCACCGGCCGCTGAAAAGCCGGCGGAGTCCGGCGGCGCCGGAAGCACCAGCCAGCAGAAGCAGACCGTGTCGGCTGACAACAAGTAGCAGGCGAAAGCCGTCGACGGCGGCCGTTCCCCCGAGGGAACGGCCGCCGTTGCTGTTTAATGGCCCCATGACTGGTGAAAAGGACATCCGGACCCTCTTGGCATCCATCCACCCCATCCTGCGGCAGGGTGAGTACGTCTACGCCCTCTGGCCGTACGGCAGGCCGCTTGTTGCCGGCATTGAAGCCGCGGTCAGGGAAGCGGAAGGCCTCACGGTGGTGCTGCCGCGGGCGGAGGCGGACAAGCTGGAGCTTCCCTACGACTTTGTTGCCGCGTGGATCACGCTCGAGGTGCATTCATCCCTCGAAGCCATCGGGCTCACGGCCGCAGTCAGCGCGGCGCTCACGGACGCCCGCATCAGCTGCAACGTCCTGGCCGGATTCCACCACGACCATCTCCTGGTTCCGGTGGCCGACGCAGAACGCGCCCTGGAAATACTCCACGAACTTGCGGCCGAAAGCTCGGACCAGCCTGCGCCCGAACTTGTCCTGCGCAGTGAGCGGCCGGAGGACAGGCCGGCCATCCTGGAGCTGACGGCGGCGGCCTTCTCGGTCTCGCCGGCGACCGGGCTCCCCGTCGACGGCGAACCCATTGAGGTCGGGCTGCTGAAGGAACTCTTCGACTGCGAGGAGTATCTGCCCCAGTTCAGCATCGTTGCCGAACAGGCAGGCGAAGTGGTGGGCCACGTCATCAGCACCCGGGGTTGGGTGGGGGACCTCGAGCTCCTGGGGCTTGGCCCCATCGGAGTGGTGCCCCGGCTGCAGCGCCACGGGATCGGCTCCGCACTCATGCAGGAAACCGTGGCGCGTGCCAATGCCGCGGGGGAGAGGGGGATTGCCTTGCTGGGCGGCCCGGAGTATTACTCCCGTTTCGGCTTCGTGCCGTCGGTCTCCCTGGGCATCGAACCGCCGGAGGACCGGTGGGGGGAACACTTCCAGCTGCTCCCGCTAGCGGTTTGGCCCGGAGGTGTCCATGGAAGGTTCCGGTATGCCGGGCCCTTCGAACGGCTCTGACGGGATACCATTGACCGGGCGCCCCAGTAGCCCAATTGGCAGAGGCAGCGGACTTAAAATCCGCGTGTTGTGGGTTCGAGTCCCACCTGGGGTACTTTCCTTTCCTTGACGCGCCGTCCTTCCGTGCGCCCTCCTCCGGCGGGATCATGCCGCTTTTCTGCACCTCCGCATCGTGGTTTCCCATATGCAACGACTGTTATAAGGATGTGACCATAGTCACTTATGTTCGCGGGAAAATTGCACTAGCTTGAAGTTAAATCAGGAACACCTGGTAATTCGCATCAAAGGCCGTTCGCACCTTTCGATCGAGGAGACTCTAAATGATTTCACTCCCCCAGGCGGCGCCCCGAGTCGCTAAGCTGACAGCGCTTAGCATCGGCGTCGCCCTTCTGGCTACGGCTTGTGGCGGCTCGTCCACCCCGAGTTCGACAGGCTCCACCACCCCGGCAGCCTCTGGTATTGCGTGCCCGGCGCCCAGCGCCAGCGGCAGCGCCACCACCACGGCAGGCGCCGGCGGCTCGGTTCCCGCCTCGACCACCACCACCGAAACACCGCTCAAGATTGGATCGCTCCTGCCGACAACGGGGTCGCTGGCGTTCCTCGGCCCGCCCGAAATTGCCGGTGTCAACCTTGGCATCAAGGAAGTCAATGACGCAGGCGGCGTACTGGGCAAGCCCGTTGAGGTGATCCACCGCGACTCCGGCGACACCAAGACGGACATCGCCACGCAGTCCACCACTGCGCTGCTCGGAAGCGGCGTCAGCGCCGTCATCGGTGCTGCTTCATCTGGTGTTTCCAAGACAGTCATCAACCAGATCACCGGTGCAGGCGTAATCCAGTTCTCGCCGGCGAACACGTCCCCTGACTTCACCACCTGGGATGACAAGGGCCTCTACTGGCGCACGGCTCCCTCGGACGTGCTGCAGGGCAAGGTCCTCGGCAACTACATGGCGACCTGTGGCGCACAGACCGTGGGCATGATCGTCCTGAACGATGCGTACGGCACCGGCCTGGCGAAGAACGTCAAGTCCGCTTTCGAAGCTGCCGGCGGCAAGGTTGTGGCCGAGGAGCTCTTCAACGAAGGCGACTCGCAGTTCAGCAGCCAGGTGGACAAGGTCATTGCTGCCAAGCCCGACGCCATCGCCCTGATCACCTTCGACCAGGCCAAGAGCATCGTTCCCCTGATGACCGGCAAGGGCATCAAGGCGACCCAGATGTTCATGGTGGACGGCAACACGTCGGACTACAGCAAGGACTTCCAGGCCGGGACGCTGAAGGGCGCCCAGGGCACCATCCCGGGCACGTTCGCCAAGGATGACTTCAAGAAGAAGCTGCTGGCCATTGACCCGGCCCTGAAGGACTACAGCTACGCAGGCGAGTCCTACGACGCCGTCAACCTGATCGCCCTGGCAGCCGAGGCCGCCAAGAGCACCAAGGGCACTGACATCGCCAAGCAGCTCAAGGCAGTCTCGGAAGCCGGCGAGAAGTGCACCGACTTCGCATCCTGCGTCACGCTGCTCCGCAACGGCAAGGACATCGACTACGACGGCCAGTCCGGTCCGGTGACCTTCTCAGACGCCGGTGACCCGACGGAAGCCTACATCGGCATCTACGAGTACCAGGATGACAACACCTACAAGCCGTCCAAGGAAGAATTCGGCAAGCTGTAACGCCGCCTCAACCTAGACAGCACGAAAGCCCCCGTCCAGCCGGACGGGGGCTTTCTGCTGCGCGGGGAACGAGCGCAGGCGCCGAGCAAGTGGCTGCAGGGCGCCCGCGGGGGCAGCGCCGGTCCAGGAGCACAGAAAGGGCCGCCACCACGCGGTGACGGCCCTCCTGCAGCTCCTGGAGGCGGCCTAGACTTCGTCCGCCAAGGTGCCGAGGTAGAGCTGGATGACCTTGGGGTCCTTCATGAGCTCCCGGCCGGTGCCCGTGTACGCATCTTTGCCCTGGTCCAGCACGTAGGCCCGGTCGCAGATCTGCAGGCAGCGGCGGGCGTTCTGCTCCACCATGATCACCGAAACACCGGCACGGTTGATCTCGTGGACACGCAGGAAGGTCTCATCCTGCTTGACGGGGGAGAGGCCGGCCGACGGCTCGTCGAGCAGCAGGACGGCGGGCTCCATCATCAGTGCACGTCCCATGGCCACCATCTGGCGTTCACCGCCAGAGAGTGAGCCGGCCCGCTGGGCGCGACGCTTGGCGAGCTCAGGGAACAGGCTGGCGACGAAGTCGAACCGTTCGGCGAAATCCTTGGGCCGCTGGAACATGCCCATCTGCATGTTCTCCTCAATGGTCAAAGTCGCGAACACGTTGTTGTTCTGCGGGACGAAGCCCACGCCCTTGGACACGAGTTTGTTGGCCTTCAGCCCGGTGATGTCCTGGCCCCGGACTACAACAGAGCCCGAGTGCACCTTCACCAGGCCGAACATCGCCTTCAACAGCGTGGACTTGCCGGCGCCGTTGGGGCCGATGATGCCGATCAGTTCGCCTTTGCGGGCCTCGATGCTGCAGCCGTTGAGGATGTTGACGCCGGGAATGTAGCCTGCCACCAGGTTGGTGACCTTGACGACCGCTTGTTCCGCTGCGGCCGGTGTGGCGGCCGCAGCCGCGCTGGTGGCACTCATTCGGTCTCCTTCTTCCTGGGTTCGGTTTCGTCCGACTCTCCGGCGACGACGTCGATGGCAATGATGCCGGCGTCTTCGGTGCCGACGATCGACTCCTCGTCGGCCACCAGTTCGGCTGCCAGCTCCTTGATGCCTTCAGCGTCGCCCAGGTCCACGTCGTGGTGAGCGCCCAGGTACGCGTCGATCACGGCAGGGTTCTTCATTACGTCGACCGGCGGGCCCTCGGCAACGATCTTGCCTTCGGCCATGACCACAACCCAGTCGGCTATGTGGCGCACCATGTTCATGTCGTGCTCCACGAAAAGCACGGTCATGCCTTCCGCTTTGAGGTTCTTGATGTGGTCCAGGAGGGACTGGGTCAGGGCCGGGTTGACGCCAGCCATGGGCTCATCCAGCATGACCAGCTTGGGCCTGACCATCAGCGAACGCGCCATTTCGAGGAGCTTGCGCTGACCTCCGGACAGCGACGCTGCGTAGTCGTCCTTCTTTGCGTCCAGCTTGAACTTCTCCAGCAGGACGTTCGCCTGTGCGGTGATCTCCTTTTCCCGGCCGCCCCACAGGCCCTTGAATAGGGCCTTTGAGAGCCGCTCGCCGGGCTGTTCCGAGCCACCCAGCCGCATGTTTTCCATCACGGTGAGTTTGCCCATGACCTTGGTCAGCTGGAACGTGCGGACCATCCCCATCCGGGCCACCTTGTAGGGGGAGACGCCGGCGAGGCTGTTACCTTCGAACTGCCACTTGCCCGAGTTCGGCATATCGAACCCGGTGAGGAGGTTGAACAGTGTGGTTTTGCCTGCACCGTTGGGTCCGATCAGGGCGGTGATCTTGTGCCGGGGGATCTCGAGGTACTCGACGTCGACCGCGTTGATGCCGCCGAAGCTGCGGGTCACGTTTTCGGCCACGACGATGGGGTCCCGCTTCTTGCAGCCGGGAGCCGTTTCACCGGCGGCGATCGGCCGGGAGTCCGTCATGTAGTCGATTTTTTCGGTATTGCCTTGTGTTGGCACATTGAGTTGTTCGCTCATGCGAATGCCAGCTCCTTCTTGTTGCCAAAGACACCCTGTGGCCGGAAGATCATCAGCAGCATCAGTGCGACACCCACGAGGATGTAGCGCAGCTGGCCGGCCTGGACGGTGTTCAGCCAGGTCACGGCGCCGGATTCAATCAGGCCGTAGAGGATGCCCTGGGTAAGTGACAGCACCACCCAGAAAATCATGGCGCCGACCACCGGGCCGAGCACGGTCCCGAGACCGCCCAGCAGCAGGCAGGTGTACAGGAAGAACGTCAGCTCGGTGCCGTAGTTGGCAGGCTGGACAGCGCCGCGGGGAAGGGTGAAGATCATGCCGGCGAGGGCGCCGAGGACGCCGCCGATGACCAGGGCCTGCATCTTGTAGGCGTACACATTCTTGCCGAGTGAGCGGACGGCGTTTTCGTCCTCGCGGATGCCCTTGAGGACGCGTCCCCACGGGCTCCGCATCAGGAGCCACACCAGCACGCAGCAGACGATCACAAGTCCCCACCCGACTACGCGGATGAAGAAGTCCCTGTTGTTCATGCCGAGGTAGGAGCCTTCGGGGAACGGGTTCATGGAATAGAACCCGCCTTCGAAGGCGGCCAGGCCGTTGGCGGAACCGGTCACGGAGGTCAGCTGGTTGGTGGTGACGATGTAGCGGACGATTTCCGCCGCCGCGATCGTGACGATGGCCAGGTAGTCAGCGCGCAGGCGCAGGGTTGGAATACCCAGCAGCAGCGCGAAGATCGCCGAGCAGACGACGGCGATGAGCAGGCCGATGAAGAACGGCACGCCGAAGCTCAGTGTGGAGACGGCAAAACCGTAGGCGCCCACCGCCATGAAGCCGGCCTGGCCGAAGTTCAGCAGGCCGGAGTAGCCGAAGTGAACGGCGAGGCCGAGGGCGGCAAGCGCGTACGCCGCCGTCGTCGGGCTGAACAGTTCACCGGCAGCGCTGGAGAAAATAAATCCGAAGTCCATGGCTGTCTCCTAACCCACGCGCTCGCGACGGCCCAGGATGCCCTGCGGCCGGAACAAGAGGACAACAATCATGATGAACAGTGCTCCCACGTATTTGAGGTCGGCAGCAAGGCCGAACACGGTGGTCAGCTCCACGAAGATGCCGACGATAATGGATCCGATCAGTGCACCGAAGACGGTGCCCAGGCCGCCAAGGGTCACACCCGCGAAGATAAGCAGCAGGATCTGTGAACCCATGTCGAACGTAACGCCCGGCCGGTAGTAGGCCCAGAGGATGCCGCCGAGGGATGCCAGCATGCCGCCGGCGACCCAGACAATCCGGATCACGTTGTCGACGTCGATGCCGGATGCTGCCGCGAGGGCGGGGTTGTCGGCGACCGCGCGGGTCGCCTTGCCCAGCCGGGTCTTCAGCAGGATGATGCCGATCAGGGCGATGACGACGGCACTGATGATGAGCGACCACAGGTTGTTGGGCGAGATGGACACGGGCCCGATCTGGATCTCGGTGCTCTGTGCGTACGGCAGCTGCTGGGTGGATCCGCCGAAGTAGAACTGAATGACGTAGCGGACTGCCAGGGCGAGGCCGATGCTGACGATCATCATCGGCACCAGGCCGGTCCCGCGGCGGCGCAGCGGCTTCCACAGGCCGGCGTCCTGGACGTAGCCGAAGAGACCGCCGCCCAGCAGGGCCAGGATGATCGCCAGCCAGAACGGGAGGCTCATGGCATTGAAGGCGAAGACCAGGACTGCGCCGAAGGTGACCATTTCGCCGTGGGCAAAGTTGGTGAGCCCCGTGGTTCCGAAAATCAGTGAGAGTCCGACGGAGGCCAGCGCCAGCAAAAGGCCGAAGCTGAGACCGGCCACGAGCCTGTTGAGCAGGTTCTGGCCGAAGTCCTGTTGCTGGACCACGATGCCTTTGCCGAAGGCGAAGATCACGGAGAGATTGGAAGTCTGGCTGAAGGTGACGGAACGTGGATTTTCCTGGCCGTCGGCGAGCTTGATGCCTTCGGGGAGGGTGGATTCGTCCAGCTCCACTTCATAGGTGCCCTGGACTGGGACTCCGATGGTCCAGGCACCGTTGGCGCCTGATTTTGCGGTGCCGGTGAAATCGCCGCTTTTGGCGGTGATCGTAACGTCAGCGATAGGTGCGCGGGCATCGTCCCGCAGGAAGCCGCTGATGCTGTTCTGGAACTGCTGGTTCGACGGGGATGGTGTCGGCGAGGGGGTGGTGGCCTGCGATGCCGGGGCAACGACGAGCAGAATTGCGACCACGGCGGCAAAAATAGCCCCCACAGCCTTCAGCAATCCGCCGCGCCGTCTGTGCGACAGGCCTCTCGGTGTACTTCTCAAAATGAAAACCTCCACATGGGGGTGGTCTGGGTTGCGCCTTTACAACCACTGCGAACGGAGCAGGAGACCGATCGTGGCGCCAAATATGCGGTAGACAAACCGAATATCTTGTGATGTTGGTCACCCTGCTTGGGCTTATGTTACAGCTAGCAGACACCAAAGAAGCCCCGTGTAGGCACGCCTAAGATAGCGATCGGATAACAACCGTGAAGCTCAGCCTGAGAATTAATTCAGTTCAGCTAAAGAAAACTTTTGTTGAGTCTGCGTGTTCCTAAACAGTCGTCATGGCTGTCGAGGGTGACGCCGGGCACAGGAAACGTCACCGGGTGGCGGTGGTCCACGTCACGGTTGGGTTTCGGGTGGCCCCGCGGGGGAACTATCCCTGCCGCCCGCACGTGGAAATTGGTACCTTGAACTATAAGGATCACCACCTACCCCCTTTATTTGGAGGACACCCGCAATGGCACTTGGCGGAAACCCGATCTTCAACGGAAAGAATTTCCGTGGAGCCACCCAGGCACCGCCTGTTCCGCAGGCGCAGTACGGCCAGAACGCCTACGGTCAGCAGTACGGCCAAGCCCCTGGCCGCGCCCCCGGCCAGGTCATGGACGCGCAGGGCGGCTGGATGGCCCAGCAGCAGAACATGACCCATGATCAGCTGCAGCAGATGTACAACCAGCCGGCAGCCGGCCCGGCCGAAACCGGGCGGATGACTTTTGACGACGTCATCATCAAGACGGCCGCCTGCCTCGGCGTGCTGATCGCCGGTGCGGCTGTGACGCTGTTCGTGAGCATGCCGCTGGCCTCGCTGCTGATGATCGTCGGCGCACTGGGCGGCTTCGTCCTGGCACTCGTCAACACCTTCAAGAAGCAGCCGTCGCCGGCGCTGATCCTGGCGTACGCGGGGCTGGAAGGACTCTTCCTCGGCGGTCTCACCCGCGTCCTGGACACGATGTACCCGGGAGTCGGCCTGCAGGCTGTCATCGGCACGCTGTCCGTCTTCGCCGTGACGCTGCTCCTGTTCAAGAGCGGCAAGGTTCGCGCCACGCCCAAGGCCATGAAGTTCTTCCTGATCGCCATGGTCGGCTATGCCCTGTTCTCCGTGGTGAACCTCGTCATGATGATGACGGGCCTGACGAGTGAACCCTTCGGCCTGCGCAGTGGAATTATTGGCGTTGCCATCGGCATCCTGGCGATCGGCCTGGCCGCGTTCTCCCTGGTCATGGACTTCACCAGCATCGACGAAGGTGTCCGCAACGGAGCCCCGGAGCGGTTTTCCTGGACCGCTGCTTTCGGCCTCACGGTGACCCTGGTCTGGCTGTACGTGGAGATCATCCGCCTGCTGGCGATCCTCCGCGGCGACGAGTAGGACCCAAGCCGGCGAACGCCGTCGTGCTTTAGCTGGAAAGGCTCCGCCAAACGGCGGGGCCTTTTCCCTTGGTGGCGAGTTTCCGGTCGGCTTAGCTAAGCCGCTCGAACACCACTGCCATTCCCTGGCCGCCGCCAACGCAAAGCGTGGCGAGCCCGAGCGTGGCATCGCGCTCCCGGAGTCCGTTCAGCAGTGTGGCGGTCATGCGGGCTCCGGTCATGCCGAACGGATGCCCGAGGGCTATGGCCCCGCCGTGGACGTTGAGCCGTGCATGGTCGATGCCGAGTTCGCGGGCGCTGGCCACCACCTGCACGGCGAACGCCTCGTTGAGTTCCACGAGGTCGATGTCCCCGATTGCCAGCCGCGCCCGCTCGAGTGCCACGCGGGTGGCTTCCACGGGGCCCATGCCCATAAGTTCGGGGGAAAGGGCGCTGACGCCCGTGGACACAATGCGTGCCAGCGGCTCCAGCCCCAGTTCACGGGCCCGGCTAGCGCTCATCACCACCACGGCGGCCGCCCCGTCATTCAGCGGACACGCGTTGCCGGCGGTCACCGTCCCCTCGCTGCGGAACACGGGCTGGAGCGCGGCAACTGCCTCGAAGGTGACTCCGGCGCGCGGGGAGTCGTCCAGCGCCACGACCGTGCCGTCGCGGCGGGTGTACGGGGTGATCTCGCGGGCAAAGAATCCCGAGGCTATGGCCGCCTCCGCGCGGTTCTGACTCAGGACCGCCCAGGCATCCTGCTCGGCCCGGCTGATCCCGTAGGTGGTGGCCACGTTTTCCGCGGTCTGTCCCATTGCGATGTAGATATCCGGCATCCGCCCGCCCAGCCGCGGATCGGTCCACGGCGTGTTGGATGCAGCCCGCGCCTCGGTACGCCGCCGGGCTGTGTCGAAGAGCGGGTTGTGCGTGCCGGCGTCGGTTTCGCCCGCGCCGGCCCAGTTGGGGTAGCGGGACACGGCCTCGACGCCGGCAGCCACGAACGCGTCACCTTCGCCCGCCTTGATGGCGTGGAAGGCCATGCGGATGGTCTGCAGGCTGGAGGCGCAGAACCGGTTGATGGTGGCGGCCGGAACGCCGTCCAGGCCGGCGAGGACGGTGACCACCCTGGCCATGTTGGAGCCCGCTTCACCGCTCGGTTCGGCGCAGCCCAGGTACAGGTCGTCCAGGCCCCTGCCGTCCGCGCCGTGGGGATCGAAGGACGGGACTTTGTCCAGCGCGGCCGTGACCATCGCCGCGGCCAGGTCATCCGGCCGCTCGTCCTTCAGGGACCCCTTGAAAGCGCGTCCGATCGGGCTTCTGGCGGCGGAAACAATGACAGCTTCTGACATGCGCCCAGCCTACGCCCGAGCTACACGAGCCGCATCGCCCCGGCCGCCGGAGTAACGGTGAAGATATCCGGCTTCCGGTACCCCGCTCGGGAGAAGGCCTGTTCGACGGCGGTGCGCACCTTTTGCTCCGCCGACAGCGGTGTGAGGGCGATCGCCGCACCGCCGAATCCGCCGCCTGTCATGCGCGCACCGATGGCTCCGCCGGTGCGGGAGGTGTCCACCGCCAGGTCCAGTTCGGGGCACGAAATCTCGAAGTCGTCCCGCATGGAACGGTGGCTGGCATCGAGCAGGGGCCCGATGGAACCCGGTCCGGCACTGCCGAGCAGTTCCACTGTCTGCAGGACACGGTCGTTCTCGGTGACGACGTGGCGGACCCTGCGGAACGTGACTTCGTCCAGGAGGCCGGCGGCTTCGTCGAGGTCCTCAACGCCCACGTCGCGGAGCGCCTTGACGCCCAGCACTTCGGCCCCGAGTTCGCATGAAGCGCGGCGGGAGGCATAGCCGCCGTCGGAGTGTGAATGGGAGACCTTTGTGTCGATCACCAGCAGGACCAGTCCGGCCGGTTCGGTCTCGAACGGGACGAGCCGGACACTTTGGTCCCTGCAGTCGAGGAAGACGGCGTGGTCCTTGGCGCCGCGCAGCGAGGCGGACTGGTCCATGATGCCGGTGGGGGCTCCGACGAAGTCGTTCTCGGCGCGCTGGGTGGCCAGGACCATTTCCTCGTCCTTGAGTCCGGCGCCCGTCACGTCATTGAGGGCGGAGATCACGGCGCACTCTATGGCGTGGGACGAGGAGAGCCCGGCGCCGAGGGGAACGTTGGAATCCAGCAGCAGGTCAAGGCCGGGCACCTTAATGCCGCGCTCCTGCAGCGCCCAGATGACGCCGAGGGGGTACTTGGTCCAGCCCTTGGCCCGTGAACCGTCGAGCGACGCGGTGTCCGCCGTCGTCATGCCCTGGTCGCCGTATGTGGACAGCAGGCGGAGGGTTGAATCGGGGCGGACGCGGACCGCCACCCGGGCCGTCCTGTCGATGGCGAACGGGAGGACGAAGCCGTCGTTGTAGTCGGTGTGCTCGCCGATCAGGTTCACGCGGCCCGGCGCCTGCCAGATACCGTCCGGGGCGGAACCGAAGGCGTCCTGGAACCGTGCCTCGAGGTCACTGCTGCCCAGGTCGCCGTTGCTGAGTGGGGCGGTCATGCGTGTGCGCCTTCCGGGAGTGGGTTGAGTGCTGATGCGGGAACCGTGACGGTGCGCAGCCGCTCGGCCACCAGTTCGGGGGTGGTGTCGTTAATGAAAGCACCCATGGCCGCTTCGGAGCCGGCCAGGTATTTGAGCTTATCCTCCGCCCTGCGGGGGGAGGTCAGCTGCAGGTGAAGGTAGCCTGCCGGGCGCAAGAGCTCATCGAGCGGGGCCTGGTGCCAGGCGGAGATGTAAGGAGTGGGCGTGGGGTAGAGGGCATCGAGCCGTTTGAGCAGATCGAGGTACACGTGCGCCAGTTCGTCTTTTTCCTCTCCGCTGAGCGCCGCCAGGTCCGGCACCTGGCGATGCGGAACCAGGTGCACTTCCAGCGGCCAGCGGGCCGCGAACGGGACGTAGGCACTGAAATTCTCGCCTTCCAGGACCATGCGGCTTCCGTCCTCGCGTTCCGACCGCAGGAGCGAGCCGGTCAGCGTCCGCCTGCCGTCGGCGTCGTCATAGAATTTCCGGGCGGCTGCGCCCATCACTGCTGCGCGCGGAGTGACGTAGGGGTAGGCGTAGATCTGGCCGTGCGGGTGGTGAAGGGTCACGCCGATGTCTGCGCCGCGGTTCTCGAACGGGAATACCTGCTGGATGCCCGGCAGCGCGTTGAGTGCCCCGGTGCGGTGCGCCCAGGCCTCCACAACGGTGCGTGCCCGCGTTTCACTCAGCCCGCTGAAGGACCCGGTGTGGTTTGGGGTGAAGGACACCACTTCGCAGCGGCCGAAGGCCGTGCCGGTGGTTCCCCAGCCGGCGTTGCCCGGAACCGGTCCCAGCGCCGGCCCCAGCGAGGGGAAACGGTTCTCGAAGACGACGACGTCGTAGTCCGGCGCCGGAATCTCCGAGGGGTTGGCCGGAGTCGTCGGGCAGATGGGGCACTGGTCCGCCGGGGGCAGGTGCGTGCGGCTCTGGCGGTGCGCGGCCACGGCCACCCACTCGCCGGTCAGTGCATCAAACCTGACTTCGCCCGGCTCGCTCCTGGCCGGCAGCTCGCGGCGGTCGGGGGTCTCCTCCGGCCTGCGCGCACTCTTTCCGGGCGTGGCGTCATCGAAATAGAGCAGCTCCCGGCCATCGGCGAGGTTGGTGCTGGTGATGTGTGTCATGCGTCTTGTCCTTTGCGAGCGGCTGCCACCGGAGCCCCGCCCTCGGGGCGGAACGGCTGGCATTTCCAATTCTCCCATAAAACGATCAAAAAGAAATAGTTTCGAACAAAAGTTAACATGCCTGCGTTGCGTGGTTCCGGCAGGGTGAGGCTACAGGCGTGAGCAGGTACGGTTGTGCCCATGACTTCGAGCACCCCTCATTCCCGCCGCTATGCGTCCGGCGGCCAGTACGAACTCCGTCGCGGTGATGCCCTGGCAGTGGTTACGGAGCTGGCCGCCGGCCTGCGGCTCTACACGCGCGGCGGCGTCCAGCTGACGGAATCGTACGGGGACGCAGACATCCCGCCGGGCGCCACCGGGATCACGCTGGCGCCCTGGGCCAACCGGGTGGAGGACGGGGTTTGGTACCTGGACGGCAGGAAGCAGCAGCTGGACATCACCGAAGTGTCCCGGAACAACGCCAGCCACGGCCTGTTGCGCAACGCCTCGTACGCGCTCGTGGACGAGTCCGAGTTTTCGGTGACGCTGGAAGCTCCGATCTTCCCCCAGCACGGATACCCCTTCCTGGTCCGGCACCGGGTGCAGTACGAGCTGGCTGAGGACCTGGGCCTGGTGGTCCGCCAGACGCTCCTCAACGATTCCCAGTCATCCGCACCCTTCGTTCTCGGGTCCCACCCCTACCTCAGGCTCGGTGACGTGCCTGCCGAGGATTTGGTCCTCACGGTGGGCGCCGGAAGCCGGCTTATTGCGGACGAACGCCTCATACCCCGCAGCGCGGAGCCCGTCAGCGGGGAACTGGACCTGCGCGGCGGCCGGACCGTTGCCGAACTGGACATCGACGTCGCCTACACGGACCTGGTGCTCGATGGCGGCGTGGCGCGCCAGACGCTGCAGGCGTCCGACGGGCGCAGCGTGAGCCTCTGGCAGGACGAATCGTGCGGCTACGTCCACGTCTTCGTCACGGATAAGTTCCCCGGCAGGCCAAAGGCTGTGGCTATCGAGCCTATGACCGGCCCGGCAAATGCGTTCAACAGCGGCGACGGCCTGCGCTGGCTGGCAGCGGGGGAGTCCTTCACCATGACCTGGGGCATCAGCGCGTCCCTGTAGTCCGGTGCTTCCACCAAGCGTGTCTGTCCCGTGCCGGGGCCCGGCGGCTGGTGGCCGTGGCGGTTTCCCATCGGGGCTCAGCTGGGGAAGTATAAGGCTATGACGCCAGCAGAGGACGCCGCACCAAACCAGAGCCCCGACGCTCAACCCGATGCTAAAACAGCAGGGTTGCCGGACGCCGCAGCGGCTGCGACTGCGGCAGCCGCACCTGCGTCTCCGTTGCGGGTGCTGACGGACCGCGAACTGGACCAGGACATTCCCTACGGTGTGCGGATCGCCGCCTCGTGGGCCTGGCGGCTGGGGCTCATTCTCCTGGTCAGCGCCGCGCTGATCTGGCTGCTGAGCAAGATCAGCTTCCTCATCATCCCCGTGATGGTGGCAGCCCTGCTGGCCGGCCTGCTGAGCCCCATCACACGATGGCTCAGGGCCCGGCGGGTCCCGAGCGGCGGCGCCGTCGCCATCACCGTGCTGGGCTTCCTCGGCCTCATGGGCGGCTCCCTGGCGCTCGTGGGACGGCAGCTCGTTCGGGGTTTCAGCGAACTGTGGAGCGAAGCGCTGACCGGGATCCAGCAGATCCAGGGCTGGCTGGCGGAAGGTCCGCTGCACCTGACGGCCGCCCAAATCGACCAGTATCTGCAGGACGCCACCGCTGCGCTGCAGAACAACAGCAGCAGCATCCTCAGCGGCGCCCTTTCATTCGGAAGCACGGCCGGGCATTTTGCTGCAGGACTCATCCTCGCCTTGTTCATCCTGATTTTTTTCCTCCTTGAAGGTGACCGGATTTGGGGTTTCCTGGTCCGGCTGCTGCCACGGAAAGCCCGCGCCGCCACCTTCGGTGCAGGCCGCAAGGGCTGGACGTCGATGGTCAGCTACGCCCGCATCCAGATGTTCGTGGCTTTTGTGGACGCCGTGGGAATTGGCGTGGGCGCAGCCATCATTGGGGTGCCGCTGGCGCTTCCGCTGGGAGTCCTGGTCTTCATAGGCTCCTTCATCCCCATCGTGGGCGCCCTGGTCACCGGAGCCGTGGCGGTGCTCCTTGCCCTCGTGGCGAACGGCTGGGTCAACGCGCTGATCATGCTGGGGATCGTGCTGCTGGTCCAGCAGCTGGAGAGCCACATCCTGCAGCCGCTCGTTATGGGCAAGGCCGTGGCCCTGCACCCGGTGGCGGTCATTCTGTCCGTGGCGGCCGGTTCCTACCTCGCCGGAATCCCGGGCGCACTCTTCTCGGTGCCCATTCTTGCCGTAGCAAACTCGGCGATTCGATATATTGCTGCCAGAACGTGGGAACATGAAGGAGTGCTGGCTGCGGCGGGCCCGGATGTAACCGGGGACTCCGGATCCAGCCAAGACAACACCTTCAAGGATGTCTACCTTCCCGGTGCGAATCCGGGCCGCGGCAATGGAGCCGCACAGTCAACGGGTACTCCCGCCGGACATGCCGGCCCGGACGCCCCAGCCGAATTCCCCAAAGGAGACTAGTTCGTGAAAACCCTCAATAGCCTGCCCGTCACGCTGGACAATGTCCTGGAGGCGCAAAAGCTGCTTGAGGGGATTATTACCCGGACCCCGGTGGAATCGTCCCGGGCGTTGGGCAGCATGGTGGGCGGCGACGTCTTCTTCAAGTGCGAAAACCTCCAACGGGCCGGCTCGTTCAAGGTCCGCGGCGCCTACGTCCGCATGGCCAAACTTGCTGCCGACGAGAAAAAGCGCGGCGTGGTGGCGGCCTCGGCCGGAAACCATGCGCAGGGCGTCGCCGTGGCAGCGAAGAGCCTGGGCATCAAGGCCCGGATCTACATGCCGCTTGGTGTGGCCCTGCCCAAGCTGGCGGCCACCCGCAGCCACGGCGCCGAAGTCGTCCTGCACGGGCATAACGTGGACGAAGCACTCGCCGAAGCCCAGCGCTATGCCGATGAAACCGGCGCAGTTTTTGTCCACCCGTTCGACAATGTGGACGTCGTTGCCGGCCAGGGCACGGTGGGGCTGGAAATCCTGGAGCAGATCCCCAACGTTGACACCATCCTGATGGGCGTCGGCGGCGGCGGGCTGCTGGCCGGCGTGGCGGTTGCAGTGAAGGCGCGGGCCCGGGAGCTGGGCCGGGACATCCGGATTATCGGTGTCCAGGCCGAAAATGCTGCGGCCTACCCGCCGTCCCTCGCCGCGGACGCCCTGGTGCCGTTGAAGAAGGTCTCCACCATGGCTGACGGCATTGCCGTGGGCCGTCCCGGGCAGCTGCCGTTCAGCATCATCCGGGAACTCGTGGACGACGTCGTGACCGTCAGCGAGGATTCCCTCGCCCGCGCGCTGATTTTCCTGCTCGAACGCGCCAAGATGGTGGTGGAACCGGCCGGTGCCGTGGGCGTGGCTGCCCTGATGGACGGCAAGATCGAGAATCCCGGCACCACGGCGGTGATCCTCTCCGGCGGCAACATCGACCCCATGCTCATGCTCAAAGTGATCCAGCGGGGCCTTTCCGCTGCAGGCCGGTTCATGACGGTGCGCATGATGCTGGATGACCGGCCCGGTTCACTGGCCACCATCGCCCGGATCATCGCCGAGAACGATGCCAACGTCACAGGCCTGGACCACACCCGCGTGGGCGGTTCCATCAGCATGGGAGATGTGTCCATCACCGTCAACCTGGAAACCAAGGGCCACGAGCACTGTGAGCAGGTCCTGGGCGCACTCCGTGCCGAGGGTTTCCAGCCGATCGTGGTCCACTAGGGGCCATGGTGCTTGACGCCTCGGGGGGACGAGCGCAAACGAGGCATACGCCTGCCGCACGCGCACAGGGCGGGCTGCTGGTGCTGGGGCTCTTCGTCGTGCTGCTGTTCGCGATCGAACTGGTTAACGCTGCCACGTTCCATTCCCTGAACAGGACGTTCGGCCTCCGGCCGCGAAGCGCCGACGGCCTGCTGGACATCCTCACGTTCCCGCTGTTCCACGCCAACCTCGGCCATGTGGTCTCCAACGCACTGCCGCTGATCATTTTCGGCTTCCTCGTTTTTCTATCCGGGCTCAGGGTCTTCGTCACGGCGGTGGCCTTCAGCTGGTTCGGCTCGGGATTGTTGGTCTGGCTGATCGGCGGCTGGGGGATCACAGTGGGCGCCTCGGGCCTGGTCTTCGGCCTTTTCGCGTTCCTGCTGGTGCGCGGGTTCTTCAACCGCAACTGGTGGCAGATAGCGCTGTCGGTGGTCCTGTTCCTTACCTACGGCGGAATCCTTTTCGGCGTCCTCCCCGGCGTGGCAGGCTTTGTCTCGTGGCAGGCCCACCTGGGCGGTGCCCTCGGCGGCGTCGCCGCGGCCATGCTGCTGAAGCCCCGGCGCGTTCCGCAGGAACGCCAGGCGACGGAAAGATAAGCCTTAACGAACGACGCCGGCCGTCCCCGCGAGGGGGAGGGCCGGCGTCGTTCGTTATAAGGCTGTTGCCGCGGTTCCGGAGCTGAAGCCCCTAGCCTGCGTACGGCTTGGCGGACATGATCTCCACCGTGATGTCCTTGCCGTTCGGTGCGGTGTAGCTGAGCTTGTCGCCCTCTTTGTGGCCAACGATGGCGGAACCCAGGGGGGACTTTTCGCTGAAGACATCAAGGTCCGAGTCGCCCGCGATCTCGCGGGAGCCAAGAAGGAACGTCTCCTCGTCGCCGGCGATCTTTGCCACGACGATCATTCCGGGCTCGACAATTCCGTCGTCGGCCGGGGACTCGCCCACGTGCGCGTCGCGGAGAAGGGCGGTGAGCTGGCGGATGCGGGCCTCGATCTTGCCCTGCTCCTCCTTGGCGGCGTGGTATCCGCCGTTTTCCTTGAGGTCGCCTTCCTGGCGTGCAGCTTCGATTTTCTGGACGATTTCCGCCCGGCCGGCGCCGGAGAGGTGGTCCAGCTCTGCCTTCAGGCGGTCAAAAGCTTCCTGGGTAAGCCAAGCTGCAGTTGCGCTGTTGGTGGTAGACACGGACTTCTCCTTTTTCGTGGTCAAACACAAGTTTGAGGTCAAACAAGCAAAGACCCCGCCACGGTGGCCACTTGTGGGACTCAGTAACCAGCTCAGCGGGGTAAAGGTATTGGTCCATTGTAGTCAATGCAGTGGACAAACCAAAGAAGGCCTGCGGTGTGGGTCACAGCCGGACTCCGGAAGCGGGACGGGAACTGCGGCCGGCTACTTGTCCGCGTCCGGAATCCAGCAGCTGTCCACCACGCCGGAAACTGAGAGGGACTCCGTCCGCACCACCGCGCGGTGGACCGTGGTGCGTCCGCCGTCGGCGGTGGCGTCAGCCGGGTTCGGCCCGATATCCACTACTTTCCAGCCGACCACGGCGAATTTGGAGTCCAGTGCCTTGACAGCGCATTTGACGCCGGTGGCGGGATCCTTGGTGACCTGGAAATCGATCTCCGCCTGGGTGGCGTCCGTGGTGCTGTAGCCGATGTCCTTGAACGTCACGGTTTCGGTGTTCAGGGAGGTGGAGATCCATGCCATGAAACCTATCCCGGCAGCCAGTGCAGCTATTCCGATGTTTCGCTTGGCCTTCCGGGAGAGGGCACGCTTTTGGCCCCCGTAACGATTGGCTAGGGTGGTACTTGCCGGCGCGGAAGTGGCCGGCTGATCCTCGGAAGTCACCATTCCAGTTTAGTGTGGATCCGAAGGGGAAAATTCCGTCCCCTCACCCGTTGACCAGCAACCTTGAAATCCGAAGAAAGTGAGCCGTTTCAGATGACAGCGTCCGCAAGCCAGTCAAAGCCGCTCCGCCTGCTGGCCGTTCACGCTCACCCTGACGACGAATCGAGCAAGGGCGCAGCCACCATGGCAATGTACGCCGCGGCAGGAATCGACGTCATGGTGGCCACCTGCACGGACGGATCGCGGGGCGACATCCAGAACCCTGCCGTGGAGAACGAGGCGCACCCCAGGCGCGACATGGCCGGCGCCCGGCGCCTGGAAATGGATAACGCCGCCAGGGTGCTGGGAATCCGCCAGCGCTGGCTCGGGTTTGTGGACTCCGGCCTGCCCGAAGGTGACCCGCTTCCGCCGCTGCCGCCAGGCTCGTTCGCCCTCCAGCCGCTGGAACGGGCGGCTGCTCCGCTGGTCAGGCTGGTGCGCGATTTCAAGCCGCAGGTGATCGTGAGCTACGACGAAAACGGCGGCTATCCGCACCCGGACCACATCATGGCCCACCG
This sequence comes from Arthrobacter sp. Y81, assembly GCF_002929335.1. Classification (GTDB taxonomy): domain Bacteria; phylum Actinomycetota; class Actinomycetes; order Actinomycetales; family Micrococcaceae; genus Arthrobacter. The sequence continues at coordinate 425,318 of NZ_PJIL01000002.1, read as the reverse complement.
TGTGGCGGTCGAGGCCTTCGAAGCCGCCGGCGATCCGGAACGCTACGAGGGTATTGGCGAGCCCTGGGCGCCGAGCAAGCTTTACTATGACCGCGCCTTCAGCCCTGACCGCTTCCGTGCACTCCACTTTGCACTGGAAGAGGCGGGACTGCAGTCGCCCTACGCCGAACGGCTCGCAGCCTGGCTCGAGGCTGATGCGGAAGGCCACACGCTGCCGGCCCCGACGCATCCCACCACCACGCAGATTGACTGCGGGGACTATTTTGAAGCCCGGGATGATGCGCTCCGCGCCCACCGGACCCAGGTGGACCCCCTGGGATTCTTTTTCGCCGTGTCCCCGGACATGCAGCGCCGCGCCTGGCCCTGGGAGGACTACACCCTGATCCAGTCCCGGGTGCCCGTGGAACTGCCGGAAAAGGATCTCTTCGCAGGGCTAAGATAGAGCCAAGCCCATTTCTATGATCCGTAGAAGTCAGGGCCATCAATACGTTCCACAGAAGGTTTAACCGTGCATCACTTGCTCATCGCCCTCGCGACGGCCCCGGCACCCAGCCCCACGCCGTCCCTGCGCCCGGGCCTCTCAGAAGACCAGGTGACTCCGGGCATGTGGGGCTTCATCATGACGGCCTTCTTTGTCCTGGCCACCACGCTGCTGATCGTGGACATGGTGCGGCGTATCCGCCGCGTCCGCTACCGCGCACAGGTCGAGGAAGAACGTATGGCTGCATTGACTGCCGGAGATCAGGACACGCTGGAGGCGCCGGGAACCGGCGATTCCGGCACGCAGACTTCCGGCACGCAGACTTCCGACACCCAGTCCTCCGGCACCCAGGGCGGTGCCGGAGTCCGGACGGAATCAAACGGTGATGAAGGCCGCGGACGCAGCTAGCGGCGGAGCTGGCCAGGGGGGAGCCGCCGCAGCCCGGCCCGGCGCAGCCAATGCCCTGGGCGGGGAACCTTCCGCGTACCTGAGGCAGCACGCCGCCAACCCGGTCCACTGGCGGCCCTTCGGCGATGAGGCGTTCGGCTTCGCAGCGGAGCGCGACGTCCCCGTCTTCCTGTCCATCGGCTATGCGGCGTGCCACTGGTGCCACGTGATGGCGCACGAATCATTCGAGGACCAGGAAACAGCGGACTTCCTCAACGCCAACTTCGTGGCCATCAAGGTGGACAGGGAAGAGCGTCCGGACGTGGACGCCGTGTACATGGCCGCGACCCAGGCCATCAGCGGCGAAGGCGGCTGGCCGATGTCCGTTTTCCTCACACCGGACGGACGCGCCTTCCATGCCGGAACCTACTTCCCGCCCCGGCCCATGCCCGGCCGGCCCTCGTTCCGCCAGGTGCTTGAGGCGGTCCGCGATGCCTGGCTGGAACGGCGTGAGGGCGTCGAGCAAAACGCCGAGTCGCTGGCACGGGGGATGGCCGAATCCCAGCTTGCGGCAGCCGTCCAGTTGACCGGTTCGCCGGATCCTGTGGATGCGGAACTGCTCTCCGAAGCGGTCCGCGTCCTGGCCCGTTCCGAGGACCCGGACGACGGCGGATTCGGCACCGCGCCGAAGTTCCCGCCATCGCCCGTGCTGGAATTCCTGGTCCGGCACGCTGCCGTGGCGTCTGAAACCTCGGATGCGGCCAGGGACATGGCGGGCCGGACGCTCGCCGCGATGGCCCGTTCGGCGCTTTTCGACCAGCTGGACGGCGGCTTTGCCCGGTACTCCGTGACCCGGGACTGGTCCGTGCCGCACTTTGAAAAAATGCTTTACGACAATGCCCAGCTGCTGCGTGCCTATGTCCACTGGGTCCGGCTCGGAGGCGATTCCGTGTTCCCCGCCAACGAGGCGGCGGAGGTTGCCGCCCGCACTGCGGACTGGATGATCGAGGCACTTGGCGTCGCCGGTGCAGGGCAAGCGGAGGCGTTCGCCTCATCACTGGACGCCGACACCGTGGTGGACGGCAAGCACCACGAGGGGGCCAGCTACCTCTGGACTCCGGCGGAACTGCAGGACGTCCTGGGACCTGACGACGGCGCCGCTGCGGCGCGGCTGATGAATGTCCGGGCCGAGGGTACCGTGACGGCGTCGGCTTCTCCGCTGCATCCGGGGCGCCGGCTCGACGATGCCGGGAGCGCCCTGTGGGACCGGATCCGGCCGCGCCTCCTGGCCGCGCGTTCCGGGCGTCCGCAGCCCGCCAGGGACGACAAAGTGGTGGCTGGCTGGAACGGGCTGGCCGTCGCCGCGCTGGCCGAAGCAGGGGCGGTCCTGGACCGCCCCGACCTGGTGGCTGCGGCCGGGCAGGCTGCCGTTTACCTTGAGCGGGTCCACTGGCAGGCTCCGGGCGCAGGCGGCAAGGGCGCCGAGCCCGGCACCCTGGTGCGGGTGTCGCATGCCGGCCAGGCGAGGGGGATCGGCGGCCTGCTCGAAGACTATGCCTTCTGCGTCGACGGACTCCTGACCCTGTACGGCGTCACGGGTGCCGAGCGCTGGTACAAGCTGGCAGAAGCCATCCTGGAGGCCGCCTGCCTGAGGTTTGGTGCGGACGGAACACTGGTGGACACTGCCGGGGAGTCCTCCCAGGTGTTCAACGCACAGGGGCGGCGGGCCGGCCTTGAACCCTTCGACAACGCCACACCCAGCGGTGCGGCCGCGCTTGCCGGAGCCCTGCTGAGTTACTCGGCACTCTCCGGTTCCGCCGACCACCGGCTCATGGCAGGAAACATACTCGCGCTGCTCCCGCCGCTGGCAACGCGTGCGCCCCGGGCGGCGGGATGGCTCCTGGCCACGGCGCAGGCCGCGCTGGCGGGCCCGGTGGAGGCCGCCGTCGTCGGACCTGACGGTCCGGCGCGGGCGGCACTCCACCGCGCAGTGCTGCTGTCCGCCAGCCCTGGGCTGGTGGTTGCCGTGGCGCCCGACGCCGGGGGGCCGCCTGCCGGTCCTGTCCCGTCCGCCGTACCGCTGCTGGAGGGCAGGACAGCGGCGCCCGATGGCTCGCCGCAGGTGTTCCTCTGCCGCGGGATGGTGTGTGACCGTCCGGTGGGAACCGTGGCCGAACTGCTGGTGCGGCTGGCTGCGGGTCTGCCTTAGGCGGGTCGGCCGAGGACCGCGATGGCGATGGCGATGAAGTGTGCCGCAAAGGCGAACACCGTGAACGCGTGGAAGAGCTCGTGGAAGCCGAAGTGGTGGTAGCTGAAGTTTGGCTTCTTGAGCGCGTAGAAAACGGCCCCGGCTATGTAGAGGGCGCCTCCCACGCAGATCAGAACGGCGGCGGCAATGCTGGCCGCGAAAAAGTCCGGCAGGTAGAACAGCGCGCCGCAGCCCAGGGCGATGTAGATGGGCACGTAGAGCCAGCGCGGCGCATGCGTCCACAGCAGCCGGAACAGGACCCCCAGGATGGCGCCGGACCAGATGACCCACAGCAGTACCACAGCCTTGGGACGTTCCAGCAGGGCCCACGCCAGCGGCGTGTAGCTGCCTGCGATCACCAGCATGATGTTGGTGTGGTCGAGGCGCTTGAGGACGATCTTGACGCCGGGCGACCAGTTGCCGCGGTGGTACACGGCACTGATCCCGAACAGCAGCACCCCCGTCACGGCGTAGACGGCAGAGGCGATTTTCAGGTCGGCAGTGGGGGCCAGCAGGATCAGGACAAGCCCCGCAGCGAAAGCCAACGGTGCAGTCACGGTGTGGATCCAGCCACGCCATTTCGGCTTGATCATCAGGAGTTCCGCGATGCGGACTGCCGCATCGTCCATCGGGCTTGATTTCCGGCCGCGGCCTGCTCCCGACCCCGGGTGGGGAGTATTGCTTTCCATTGCTCAAGAATAAACTACGTTCCAGTAAGTTACTTTTCAGTAACTCCCGGGGGTGACCGAATGGTGGCACTCCGTGCACCGTGTGCCGGTTGCGGGCAGGTAGCCTAGGAATGCACTGCCGTCGTACATCAAGGAAGTCAGGTGAGTCTCCGGATGGAGTGGCCCGGGATCCTCTATGGCTTCTACGAACGCAAGCTCCTGCGCTCGCTGGACAAGGACCGAATCCCCAGACACATCGGCGTGATGGTGGACGGCAACCGCCGCTGGGCCAAGCAGTTCAATGCGCCCACCAGCCAGGGACACCAGGCAGGGGCCGACAAGATCCACGAGTTCCTCGGCTGGTGCCAGGAACTGGGCGTCAAAGTGGTCACGCTCTACATGCTCTCCACCGACAACATGAGCCGCTCCGGCGAGGAGCTGGACCTGTTGATGGGCATCATCGCGAACACCCTCGACCGGCTGGATGAGGATGCGGACATCTCCGTCCATGCCATGGGCGCACCGGAACTGCTTCCCGACTACCTTGCCGACCGGCTCAACAAGCTCACGGCCCGGACCCCGGCACATGAAAAAATCCACGTCAACGTCGCTGTGGGTTACGGCGGACGGCGTGAAATCGTGGACGCCGTCCGGGAACTCCTCCACGATGCCGTGGCCAGGGGCAAGGACATCGGCAAGCTCGCGGATGAACTTACCGTCGATGACATCTCGCGGTTCCTGTACACCCGGGGGCAACCGGACCCGGACCTGGTGATCCGTACGTCGGGGGAGCAGCGGCTGTCCGGCTTCCTGATGTGGCAAAGCGCCTACAGCGAGTTCTACTTCTGCGAGGCGCTCTGGCCGGCCTTCCGCAAAGTGGACTTCCTGCGGGCATTGCGCGACTACGCCGGCAGGCAGCGGCGCTTCGGCTCCTGACGGCGGCCTGCCTGCAGGGAAGGCGTGTCATGGCCGGTTCACGCGGAGTTCACGTGACCGCAATAAGAATCGCCGACGAATGGTTTGGGAAACAAAGCCGCGGGGAATTACGTTGATTCCATTAGCAGGCAAAATGCCGGCTAATCGGGGAGGCCAGTACATGGAGCGGATTTTCGCACCGGATGTATGGGAGGCCGGAACCGGCCTCGTGGCCGATCCGCCTCACCTATAAAATATCCGGGCGTGCGCCCCGGGGCTGGAGTCGATGTGGCTATTTCTGAACAACTGCCCGACGTCATTTCCGACCAGGGAGAGAAAGCTACCTCTCGCGCCAAGCGAGCCACCTCACAGACCGGTGCAGCGAATCATCACGCTGCGGCCGGTCTCGCTGTATCCGGCGAAAAGGCCGGAACAGACGACACTCTGTGGACCTTCGTCATCGACACCTCGGTATTGCTCTCGGACCCCCGCGCGCTGCTGCGTTTCGCGGAACACGAAGTCATTGTCCCGATCGTGGTCATTACGGAGCTTGAGGGCAAACGGCACGACCCCGAGCTGGGATACTTCGCCCGCAAGGCGCTGAGGCTCCTGGACGACCTCCGGGTCCAGCATGGCGGGCTCGACCATCCCATTCCGCTGGGCGACGACGGCGGCACCCTCATGGTGGAGATGAACCACATTTCCGCTGAGGTGCTGCCCGCAGGCTTCCGCGGCGGGGACAACGACAGCCGAATCCTCGCCGTCGCCAAGAACCTCGCCAACGAGGGCCGCAACGTCACGGTGGTCTCGAAGGACCTGCCAATGCGCGTCAAGGCCTCGGCCATGGGACTGCTCGCCGACGAGTACCGCAACGAACTGGTGAAGGACTCCGGCTGGACCGGGGTGGCCGAGGTCGAAGCGAGCGAAGAGGAGGTCTCCACCCTCTACGGCCACGAACCCGTCTTCATTCCGGCGGCGGCAGAGATGCCCGTCAACACCGGCCTGGTGCTGCTCTCCAACCGGGGTTCCGCCCTGGGCCGCGTGGGCGCGGACAAACAGGTCCGGCTGGTCAAGGGGGACCGTGACGTGTTCGGACTGCACGGCCGCTCCGCGGAACAGCGGCTGGCCATCGACATGCTGATGGACCCGTCCGTCGGCATCGTGTCGATCGGCGGCCGTGCGGGCACCGGAAAGTCGGCCCTGGCGCTGTGTGCCGGCCTCGAGGCCGTGCTGGAACGCCGCGAACACCGCAAGGTGATCGTCTTCCGGCCGCTGTACGCGGTGGGCGGCCAGGAGCTCGGCTACCTGCCCGGCTCCGAAGCGGAGAAGATGAACCCGTGGGCGCAGGCCGTCTTTGACACCCTCGGAGCCCTGGTCAGCCAGGAAGTCGTCGAGGAAGTCATGGACCGCGGCATGCTGGAAGTCATGCCGCTGACCCATATCCGCGGCCGCTCGCTCCATGATGCGTTCGTGATCGTCGATGAAGCGCAGTCGCTCGAGAAGAACGTGCTCCTGACAGTGATGAGCCGGATCGGCCAGAACTCGAAGATCGTCCTGACCCACGACGTCGCCCAGCGCGACAACCTGCGGGTCGGCCGGCACGACGGCGTTGCCGCCGTCGTCGAAACCCTCAAGGGGCACCCGCTCTTCGGGCACATCACCCTGACCCGGTCCGAGCGCTCGCCGATCGCGGCACTCGTCACGGAACTGCTTGAAGGGGCGGAAATCTAGCACCAGACTAGTGAAGGGCCGTGGCCGGGTTCACCCGGCCACGGCCCTTCGCCTACAGCCCCAGGTACTTGGCCGTGGCTTCGTGGCCTTCCACTTTCAGCGTCCAGTCGGGGCGTTTGAAGGTTTCCGGGGTCACTCGGACCCTCTGGACGTCCTGCCTGATGCCGCCCCAAGCCGAGCGGGTGACACCGTTCAGCTCGTAGCCAAGGGAGCGGGAGACGCCCAGGGATTTTTCGTTCCAGGCGGCTGCCTCGGACTCGGCGACCTCCGCTTTCAGGTGGTCAAAGGCGTAGCTGACGACGGCGGCGCGCATTTCCTTGCCGAGGCCCCGGCCGTGCACGGACTTCCGGAGCCAGGAGCCCGTGGTGACTGTCCGCAGGATGGCGAAATCCTTGGCCTCGATGTCCTGGCAGCCGATGATCCCGCCGTCGTGCCAGATGCCAAGCAGCATCGTCCAGGCTTCGGGGGAAACCCCGGCACGGCAGCGCCAGTACCACTGCGCCATGTTGGGGCCCAGCTTCTCAGCGGGAAATTCGTTCCACGGCGTGCTGAAGGGGCTGCGGCCCGGTTCGCTGATGCCCGAGAGCGCGGCTTCGACGGCCGCAGGGATGTCGTCGTCCCGGATCGGCCGCAGCACAAGCCGGGGCGTGGTCAGGGTGAGGCCCAGGGGCGGCCAGATGGCGGAGAGGTCGGTCATCAGGGAAGCTTAGCCTCTGGGCAGCGCTCAGCCGGTCACGTGCCGCGGTGAGATGTCCCAGCTGATGTGGCGGCGGACGTCCGTCAGGTTCATGGATTCCGCGAGGAAAAGGTCATCCAGCATGTACTCATCCACGGCCAGGATCCGGAGCCAATGGCCAAGATCCTTGGATTCGTCTTCCAGGGAGCGGCTTGAAACGCACACTCCGGTGCCGAGGTCGATCCTTATGAGGTTGCGTCCAGGCCGGCACAGCGGCGCTTCGCGGTCTGAGGGCGTGTAGGCGGCGTTGGGAATCACGATGGTTTCCAGCGCAGGGCGGCCCTCGTGGTCCACGGCGGTGATGGTGCCGAGTTCCACCGCGTTCGTGTTTGGAAATTCGATCGGGACGGGGGCGTTGCCGGCCAGCTCCACCGGGTCCAGCGCCGCGGCAAAGCGTCCGTTTCCGAAGCAGGGTTCGCCGTAGGCGGCCTCCGGGCGGCGCCGGACCAGTCCGCCGTCGTCGTACACGGGGGTGACCAGATGCGGAGGCAACAGCCACGACTTCCGCGTGGAACTGACGTAGAACCCGTCCTTTGAGTCGTTGATGCCCGTGGTGCTGTGCAGCACCACACCGGCAGCGGACTCCAGCCGGAGGGCGCCGGGCCGGCGAAGCCACGCACGCACGGTGTTGTCGGGGTCAGGGCCGGGTCCGTCGACGTATTCGAATCGGAGGGTTTGCCATTTCCAGGGCGACGAACGGCAGAGGTTCCGGAACTTCGTGGCCATGTCTGCGGGCCCATTCTGCTGACCGGTTTCCCCCTGGCGCCTCGCGTCCCATGTCGACATATCCACAGTTTACGCGCGGGCTCAGCGGCGGGGCGGGAAAATCCAGTAGCATCCGAGGGTGATCCAACGACTGGGCGAACTTTGGGAATCCACTCCGCTGGCCTTCTGGCTGGTGCTGGCGGCCTGCGCCTACTTCGGTGTGATGGCCGTACGGCTTACCGTCATCGACGTCAGGCACCACCTGCTGCCCAACAGGATTGTGTTCCCGTCCTACGCCGTGGGCGGCGTGCTGCTGCTGGCGGCGGCAGTCACCGTCCTGGTGGCCGGAGCGGACGTCGAGGCAGTGCCCGGCGGCGCCGCCCGGCTTTTCGGGATCCCGGGGGTCCGCATCCTGGCCGGCGGAGCGGTGCTGTGGCTCTTCTACTTCATCCTGCGCCTGGTCTATCCGCCGGGGATGGGGTTCGGTGACGTGAAACTCGCCGGTGTGCTGGGAATGTATCTCGGCTACCTCGGCTGGGGCCACGTGTTCGCCGGTACCTTCGCCGCCTTCCTCCTTGGCGGGCTCTGGAGCCTTGGCCTGCTCGCTGCCCGCCGTGGCACGCTCAAATCCGACATCCCGTTCGGCCCCTTCATGCTGGCCGGCTCCGCCGCCGCGATGCTGCTCCTGCCTGCAGGCTGAGAGCCTGCGCCGGCTTTGCTGCGGTTAGGCTGAAGCTATGCCAGCACCTGATTTCGTCCTCAAACTCCGGAAAAAAATAGGCCATGACCCGCTGTGGATTCCCGCCGTGCGGGGAGTTGTCTTCAACGGGGACGGCCACGTCCTGCTGGGCCAGCGCTCAGACTGCGGCAGGTGGGCCCTGATCTCCGGGATGCTGGAGCCTGGCGAGCACCCCGCGCCCGGGCTGGTGCGGGAGATCTTCGAAGAGACCGCCGTCGTTGCTGAAACGGAACGTATGCTGTCGGTCGGCGTTGTGGGCCCCGTGACCTTCCCCAACGGCGATGTGTGCGACTTCCTGGACATCGTGTTCCGCTGCCGCCACGTCTCCGGTGAAGCGCGGGTGAACGACGACGAATCCCTGGCGGTGGGCTGGTTCCCGCTGGACGGGCTGCCGGTACTCAGGCCCGGAGACCGGGAGTGCATCCGGCGGGCGCTGCTGCCGGAGGACACCGTCCACTACGAACCCTGAGCCCCCGGCAGCGCCTTCCTTCGGTGGTTTCCTAGACTGCGGCGGACTGCCTCTCAGCTTCGAGGCGCTCCGCCTCTTCGCCGCCCACAGCCTCGCCGCGGGCCACCATGCCGGCCGTATCGGAGAGCGGGATCTGCTTCAGGGTCAGAGCCAGCACCAGCGCGATGCCCAGGAACGGCAGCAGGTACCAGAACACCGGTGCCAGCGAATCGGCGTAGGCGTTCACGATGGCGTCCCGGAGCTGTTCCGGCAGCTGGCTCAGGGCCTGCGGGTCCAGGGTCTGCGTGGACTGCGCGGCCTGGTCGGCGGAAGCGCCGGCCCCGGTGAAGGCGTTGGTCAGGGACTCGGCGAGCCGCGACGTGAAGATGGAGCCGAACACGGCCACGCCCAGGGACGCACCCACTTCGCGGAAATAGTTGTTGGTGCTGGTGGCCGTTCCGATCTGCTCGGCGGGCACGGAGTTCTGCACCACCAGGACGATGACCTGCATGATGGAGCCCAGACCGGCGCCGAAGACGAACAACTGGACGCAGATGACCCAGATGGGGGTGTCCGCGGTCAGGGTGGTCAGCCAGAGCATGGCGCCCATCGTGAGGGCGGCGCCCATGATGGGGAACATCTTGTATTTGCCGGTCTTGGAGATCCGGATGCCCGAGTAGATGGCCATGCCCATTAGGCCCGCCATCATGGGCAGCATGAGCAGCCCGGATTCGGCGGCGGAGGTCCCGGAGGACATCTGCAGGAACGTGGGGACGAACGCGATGGCTGCAAACATGCCCAGGCCCAGCGTGAAGCCGATGGCGGTGGAGTTCACGAAAATCCGGTTCTTGAAAAGACCCAGCGGAATGATGGGGTCCTCGGCCCGGCGTTCCACCATAACGAACGCAGCAGCGGCCACGACCATGCCGGCACCGAACGCCCAGGTCAGCGGCGAATCCCAGCCTTCGTCCTTCTTACCGCCGAAGTCGGTGAAGAAGATCAGACACGTGGTGGCCGCGGAGAGCAGCAGGACGCCGAGGACGTCGATCCGCTTCTCAGCCTTCTTGTTCGGCAGGGTCAAAGTGAACCACGCGATGGTGAACGCGGCGATGCCGATGGGGATGTTGATGTAGAAGGCCCATTCCCAGGTCAGGTGGTCAACGAAGTAGCCGCCCAGCAGTGGGCCGGCGACGGCGGAGAGGCCGAAGATTGCCCCGAGCGGGCCCATGTACTTGCCGCGGTCCTTGGCCGGGACGATGTCGGCGATGATGGCCTGCGAGAGGATCATCAGTCCGCCGCCGCCCAGGCCCTGGATGGCACGGAAGACCACGAAGCCCCAGAAGTCCGTAGCAAAGGCGCAGCCGACGGAAGCGAGGGTGAACAGGGCGATGGCGACGAGGAACAGGTTGCGGCGGCCCAGGACGTCACCGAACTTGCCGTAGATGGGCATGACGACGGTGGTAGCCAACAGGTAGGCGGTGGTGATCCAGGCCTGGTGTTCCACGCCGCCGAGCTTGCCGACGATGGTGGGCATCGCGGTGGAGACGATGGTCTGGTCCAGGCTGGAGAGCAGCATCCCGGCGATCAGGGCCGAGAAAATGATCCAGATGCGTTTCTGGGTCAGCAGCAGCGGCTCGGCTGCTGCTTTGGGGCTGACGGCGGTGCTCATTGGTGTCCTTCTGCGAAGAGTTGTCCAGGGAGGCTGAGGGGTTGTGAAAAGAGCAGGCGCGCGGCGGAGATGTTTTCCAGCAGCAGGTCCTGATAGGACCGGGCGTTGCCTTCGGAGAAATAGGCCATGCTGGTGTGCCGGGCAATGCTGCCCAGGGCCACCACCGCCATCCGGACCACCGGATGGTCCGGTGCCACGCCTTCACGGGCGGCGAGGACGCGGGCAAAGTGGGCTTCCCGTTCCTCCGTGGCGCCGATAATTTTGAGCATCAGCTGGGGCTCTTTCTTGATGACGCCGATCAACTGGCGGGTCTCCTCTTCGGAGGAACTCATCCGTTCCGACATCCTCAGTGCCAGCCCCACCAGGTCCTGGAGGAGGGTGGGGGAGATCTCGCCGGAACGGGAGCCGGCGCCGCCGCGGATGAAGTCGGTGAAGACCTCCTCGGGCAGTTCGTCGTCCACGTGGCCCAGGATGGCATCCTCTTTCGACGGGAAGTAGTTGAAGAAGGTCCGGCGCGAGATGCCGGCCTGTTCACACACTTCCTCGACGGTGTAGCCGTTGAGGCCCCGCTCGGCCGTCAGCGACCGCGCGATGGCGCTGATGGAACCGCGTGTGGCTGCCCGCTTGCGCTCCCGCAGGCTGCCCTCGCTAATTGCACTATTATTCACAAAGTAAAGTTTTGCACCAATTCTGGATTAGTGCAATTTCCTGCGCGAACGGACACTTGCGTCCCCAACCCGCCACAGCTCCCTTAAACGCAAGCGGCCGCCCGCCTTCGCTGGGAAGGTGGGCGGCCGCCGTCGTACTTCTGGGAAGCTATGCCTTGTGCGGCGGGCGGGTCATGGACATGACGTCCAGAGCGGTGTCCAGCTGCTCTTCGGTCAGTTCGCCGCGCTCCAGGAAGCCCATGGCGACGACGGTCTCACGGATGGTGAGGCCCTCAGCCACGGCCTTTTTGGCGATCTTGGCGGCGTTCTCGTAGCCGATGAACTTGTTCAGCGGGGTGACGATGGACGGCGAGGCCTCGGCGAGGAAGCGTGCGCGCTCGACGTTGGCGGTGATGCCGTCGATCATCTTGTCGGCCATGACGCGGCTGGTGTTGGCCAGCAGGCGGACGGATTCGAGCAGGTTCGCGGCCATGACGGGGATGCCGACGTTCAGTTCGAAGGCGCCGTTGGTGCCGGACCAGGCAATGGCGGTGTCGTTGCCGATGACCTGGGCGCACACCATGATGGACGCCTCGCAGATGACGGGGTTGACCTTGCCCGGCATGATCGAGGAGCCCGGCTGGAGGTCCGGGATGGCGATTTCGCCGAGACCGGTGTTGGGACCGGAGCCCATCCAGCGGAGATCGTTGTTGATCTTCATGAAGGAGATCGCGATGTTGCGCAGCTGGCTGGAGGCTTCGATGAGGCCGTCGCGGTTGGCCTGGGCCTCGAAGTGGTCGCGGGCCTCGGTCAGCGGCAAACCGGTGTCCGTCGCGAGCAGCTCGATGACGCGCTCCGGGAACCCGGCCGGGGTGTTGATGCCGGTGCCCACGGCCGTGCCGCCGAGCGGAACTTCAGCCACGCGGGGGAGCGAAGCGTTGATGCGCTCGATGCCGTAGCGGACCTGCGCGGCGTAGCCGCCGAACTCCTGGCCGAGGGTCACCGGGGTGGCGTCCATAAGGTGCGTGCGGCCGGACTTGACGACGTCCTTGAACTCCACGGCCTTGCGCTCCAGCGACTCGGCCAGGTAGCCGAGGGCCGGAATGAGGTCGTTGATCAGGGCCGAGGTGGCGGCAACGTGGACCGAGGTCGGGAACACGTCGTTGGAGGACTGTGAGGCGTTGACGTGGTCGTTCGGGTGGACCACCTTGTCGCTCCCGGCAGCCTTGAGGGCGCGGGAGGCAAGCTCGGCGAGGACCTCGTTGGTGTTCATGTTCGAGGACGTGCCGGAGCCGGTCTGGAAGACGTCGATGGGGAAATCGCCGTCGTACTTCCCGGCGGCTACCTCATCGGCGGCATCCGCGATCGCCTTGGCCAGCTCGCCGTCGAGCACTCCAAGTTCTGCGTTGGCCTGGGCGGCAGCCTTCTTGACCCGGGCGAGGGCCTCGATGTGTGCGCGTTCCAGGGTTTTGCCGGAAATGGGGAAGTTTTCAACTGCACGCTGCGTCTGTGCACGGTACAGGGCGTTCACGGGGACGCGGACTTCGCCCATCGTGTCATGTTCAATGCGGAATTCTTCAGTGGAAGTCATGGGGCTAGCTTAGGGCGATTGGCGGCCGGGGCTAAAACCGTGAAGTGCCCCGGGCCGTCACTTAGAGCTCGCCGATTCCCGAAACGAGGTCCGCCCGGCCGTCCGCAAGGCTGTACGACAATCCAATGACTGCGGCCCGGCCCGTTTCAATTGCGGCGGAAATCACACGCGAGCTGTCCACCAGCCGCTGGGAGGTCTGCTTGACGTGCTCGACCACCATCTCGTTGACTTCGGTCTCGTTGTTGCGGAGGGAGGTCAGGACGGACGGCGTGATCCGCTCGACGAGGTCGCGGATGAAGCCGACCGGCATCTGGCCGGTTTCGACGGCGGACTTCGTAGCGCTGACCGCTCCGCAGCTGTCGTGTCCCAGGACCACAATAAGCGGAACACCCAGCACGCTGATGCTGTATTCGAGCGAGCCGAGCACGGCGTCGTCAATCACCTGGCCGGCGGTGCGGACGACGAAGGCGTCGCCCAGGCCGAGGTCGAAGATGATTTCTGCCGCGAGGCGGGAATCCGAGCAGCCGAAGATGACTGCGAAAGGGTGTTGGTTCTCCACGAGCGAGGAACGCCGGGACGCGTCCTGGTTGGGGTGGGAGGATTCGCCGGCGACGAAGCGTTCATTTCCTTCGCGCAGTCGCCGCCAAGCCAGCGCGGGAGTCAGGTAAGTAGCCACGGGGCTACTTTACGGTGAAGGGGTGGCCGAGGGTGAAACCGTGGCGGCCGGGTTACTTTCCAGCGACTTCACGACGGCGTCAGCCAGGACCGCGAACTCGTCGAGTTGCGCCGTGCCGGTCAGGACAACGGTGGTGCCTTTGTGTTCGAGCACCATGCTCTTCTCGCCTTTGCCGGTATCCCGGAGTTCCCAGTCGAGGCCGCCGGCGTTGCGGCTTCCTGTGACCGGGGCGTTCTTCGTCTGCTGGAGCAGCCACGTGGGATTTGCCCGGGCGGTCTGGACGAGGCCGATGAAGGATTCCTTGGGCGTGAGGTAGCCGACCTCCCACACGGGCACCCCGCTGCCCGTTCCGGACTCCCAGCGGGCGTAATTCGGACTGAATGTGTCGCCGGTCTCGGGCGCCACGGGTGTGAATCCCGCCACACCGGCCGCGTTTTGGGCGACGGCGCTGACGTCGACGTTGGGCCGGTAGCCCTCGGACTTCGGCGAGGGGTTCATCAAGACGATGGGGAGAAATGCGGCGACGCTCACGACGAGCGCGATGATCATGCCGATGACCGAGGCGTTGGCCCTTTTCGCCGCCGCAGCGCGGATAACTGGCTTAACCACGGGTGCATCGGCAGCGCCGGCGGTGCCCGCGGGGGAGCCGGTGCCGGGCGTCTGGGTGTCGGGGGTGGACTTGTCCTGCGTTTCGCTCACTCTTCTATAGTCGCCCATGTGAACGCGGTTCTCACATTCGTGCCGTTCCTTCGGTGAGGAAACGCCGTGTTTCACGGGGTGGTCATCCCATGACCTTCGGATGCTCGCGCGACTATGATCAGTACCAGAGGAATCACCGTGACGGACCGATACCGGCCGTACGGGTTCAATGATCGCCACTCGAAGAAGAGGTTCACGTGTCACCAGCGCCTATGACCCAGCAGTATTCCACGATTTCCCCGTCGCTTGCCGTTGGCATTGACGAGCCGGACCGCAACCTTGCCCTGGAACTTGTCCGCGTCACCGAAGCCGCCGCAATTGCCGGTGGCCACTGGGTGGGCTTCGGCGATAAGAACAAGGCTGACGGCGCAGCAGTCGACGCCATGCGCTCCTTCCTCCAGACCGTCCACTTCAATGGTGTTGTGGTCATCGGTGAAGGTGAGAAGGACGAAGCTCCCATGCTTTTCAATGGCGAGCACGTAGGTGACGGCACCGGCCCCGAGTGCGATGTCGCCGTCGACCCCATTGACGGAACCCGCCTGACTGCCCTGGGCATCAACAACGCCCTCGCCGTCCTGGCCGTCGCCGAGCGCGGCTCCATGTTCGACCCCTCCGCCGTGTTCTACATGGAGAAGCTCGTCACGGGCCCGGAAGCGGCGGACATGGTCGACCTGCGACTCCCCGTCAAGCAGAACCTGCATTTAATCGCCAAGGCGAAGGGCGTTAAGGTCAACCAGCTGAACGTCATGATCCTGGACCGGGACCGCCACCGTCCCCTCGTGGAGGAAATCCGCGAAGCCGGTGCCCGGACCAAGTTCATCATGGACGGCGACGTCGCCGGCGCCATTGCTGCGGCCCGCTCCGGCACCGGCGTTGACGCGCTCATGGGCATCGGCGGAACACCGGAAGGCATTGTGGCGGCCTGCGCCATCAAGTCCCTCGGCGGCGTCATCCAGGGCCGCCTCTGGCCCACGAGCGATGACGAGAAGCAGAAGGCCATCGACGCCGGGCACGACCTCGACCGTGTACTTTCCACGAACGACCTCGTCTCCAGCGACAACTGCTACTTCGCAGCCACGGGCATCACCGACGGCGACCTCCTCCGGGGCGTGCGCTACTCCAAGGACAAGGTCCTGACCCAGTCGATCGTCATGCGCTCCAAGTCCGGCACCATCCGCTTCGTGGACGGCGAGCACCAGGCCAGCAAGTGGGAAGGCTACGCCCGCAAGAGCTAGTCCCTCCGCTTTTTCAGCGCGAACTGGCAGCAAATGCCCTCAAATCCAACTTCTGAGGGCATTAGCTGCCAGTTCGCGTTTAAGGCTGAATCCCGTCCTGTGGATAACCGTTGGCACAGTCGTATTTCGGTTGAGAATGAACCATGTCCCGGACACCGATGCCACCTCAGCTACCGCATGGATCCTTCCTCGTTACCGACGCCGATAAGCTGGGGCTCAGCCGAAAACAGCTGAGCCGCGCTGGCATCTTCACCCCGTCCCGCGGGGTCAGGCTGCCCCTGGCCAGCACCGGGAGTGCGGCCGACAACGTCCGTGCCTATACCCGCCTCGACCCGGGTTGCGTGCTTACCCACTCGGCGGCTGCCCGGCTCTGGCGCATCTGCCTGCCGGGCTGGCTGGACGCCGATTGGCGGATCCACATCGCCCGCCCGGCCGACAGCTGTAAACCGCGCCGTCGAAATGTGGTGGGCCACCAGCTGTCATTCAAAGAGGGCGAAGTTATGATGTCCGACGGCGTCCGCCTCACCTCGCCTGCGCGCACCTGGCTGGACCTCGCATCGGTGTTGGCCTTCGACGAACTGGTCGCGGCCGGCGACTCGGTCGTCGTCGAACACGGCGAAGATTTCCCTCTGCCGAGGCAGCCGCTGGCCGCAGTCCCCGACTTACAGCGGATAATCAGCCAACACCCGGGGATGCGCGGTGTGAAGAAGGCGCGGCTCGCCTTGGATCTGGTCCGCGTCGGAGCGGACTCGGCCCCCGAAACCATGTTGCGCCTCGCCTTGGTTCGGGCCGGACTTCCCGAGCCTGCCTTGAATGTGGTGCTGCGCAACGGTCTTGGTCATCCGGTGGTCTGGCCCGATGCGGCCTACCCTGAGCACCGGATCGCGCTTCAGTATGACGGTCTTCACCACGGCGATCCGGACCAGTACCGCCGCGACATCAAACGCCAGTCACTGACCGAAAGCCTGGGCTGGCGGGAGCTCCGGGTCGATAAGCACGACCTCGAAGGTGAAAGGCCCGCCGTCGTCGACAGGGTCAGGGCCCTGTTGGACCCGTTCGGCGCGAAGACTCTGCGGCGAACTGGCAGTTGATGCCCCCAAATGGTGAATTTGAGGGCATCAGCTGCCAGTTCGCGCTCGGGGAGGGCAGGGGTGGGTCAGTTACGGAGGGCGCGGAGTTTTTCGCGGGCCTTCCGGGCCAGCTGGTAGGCGCCGTAACGGAATTTCTTCACGGGCAGGTCCCAGGTGCCCGGGTAGGCGATCTCGCGCCCCCCGAATGACTTTTTGAACGCCGTGAACCCGGCCCATTTGTGGTTCGGCTGGTCCTCCGGTGCCACACCCCACAGGTCCACGTATTTCAGGCCCTTCTCCTTGGCATCCGCCATGAGTGTGACCAGGAGCGGTATGCCGGCGCTGAGCTTCCGGTGCGAGTCGTCCAGGGCCGCGTGGGCATAGGTACGCGTGTCGGCGGAATCGTAGGCCAGGGCCGCGGCGATGGGGCCGCCGTGGCGTTCGGCGATGAACAGAGTGGCCGCACCCGCAGGCATGAGGGAACGGGCCACCTGGCTTAGGTACTCATCGCTCTGCGGCTTGAACCCGCTCCTTTTGGCTGTCATGTGCAGGAAGTTCAACAGCACGCGGATGTCCTCTGGATCCTGCGACGACCGGAAAGTCACGTCCTTCTTGTGGATGTTCCGGTAGAGGTTCCGGTTCACGGGTTTCATGGCGGCGAGGACGTCCTTGAAGTCCTGCTCCAGGTCCACGATCCAGCTCAGTTCCGGCTGCTGGCTGACCGGAGCGGGCTGCAGGCCGCGGCTCCGCAGCACGGTTCCGGACGCAGCAGCGTCGAATCCGGCACTGACTGGTTCGATCCGGACAAACGCTGCCCCGCTCTTCCGGGCCGCGGCCACGAGAGCCGCCAGCGCGTCGTCGAACGCTTCCAGGGAAGCCGCTACCGGACCGTACGGGGCGTAAAGTACCTTCCCCGCCGGGTTCTTCTCCTCAACGGCCAGGAAGCTCCACCCGGGACCTGACTGTTCGTGGACCGTGCGCCCGAGCGACCGCTGGAAATCCGCCCACTGCGGGGTCTGCAGGAAGTACTCCACCGGATCAGGACCCGACGGCGGTGGTCACGGCAAAGGCAACGGCCCGCCCGGGGGCGCCGCCAACCGGGTGTACGTTGACCGGAGCCTCCGCTGCAGGAAGGAAGGCGCTGGTCCCGCGGTCCAGGTGAAGGTCGCCCTTGGGGGAGTCCAGCAGGACCGAGCCGGACACCACGATGATCACGGCTGCACCGGACTGCGCCACCGGAACGGCGGCGCCGTCGGGCTCCAGCACGATCCGCTGCAGCTGGAATTCGCGGAACGGCGGACGGTAGAGTTCCTGGCCCAGCGCGGACACCTCAGCGTCCAGCATCGGCACTCCCACCGACTCGAACTCAACAGTGGCCAGCAGCTCGGGAACGTCCACGAACTTGGGCGTGAGTCCGCCGCGGAGGACGTTGTCCGACGACGCCATCACCTCGATTCCGAGGCCGTGCAGGTATGCGTGGATATTGCCTGCCGGCAGGTAAACGGCCTCGCCGGGCGCCAGCGAGATCCGGTTCAGCAGCAGCGAGATGAGCACACCGGGGTCGCCGGGGTAGTGGCCATGCAGGCTGACCGCCGTCGACAGCTCGGTCTGGTACGGGGTCATCGGCAGCCCGGCCTTGAGGGCCGCCACGAGTTCCCGCACCGCATGCGAGACGGCGTGGCCGCCGCCGATGAGCCTGGTGAAAGCAGCCTTCAGGGCATCGTGCTCAACCGGCGCGGAGAGGTCCGCCACAACATCCAGGAACACCTGCGGAACTTCAACCGACATCTCACGCATGGACCCTGTCAGGTGTTCAAAAAGCGCCCGGGACGACGCCGCCGGGCGGAACCCGCACAGCGCCTCGAACGGCGTGAGGGCGAAGATCATCTCCGGCTTGTGGTTGTCATCCTTGTAGTTCCGCTCCGCGGCGGAACGGTCGACGCCGGCAGCCTCCTCGCGGGCAAACCCCGTCCGTGCCTGGTCCAGCGTGGGGTGCACCTGGAGGGACAGGGGGCTCTCGGCGGCCAGGACCTTGAGCAGGAACGGCAGGCGGGGGCCGAACTCGGCCACGCTGGCGCTGCCCAGGTGGTGTTCGGGATCGGAACTGATCAGTTCATCCAAAGCCAGCGGCCCGCCGTCGGCCGCGGTGGCGACGGACGGCGAGTCCGGGTGGGCGCCCACCCACAGTTCCGCTTCCGGGCCGCCGGAGGCCTGCCTGCCCAGCAGGCCGGCGATGGCGGTGGTTGATCCCCAGGCGTAGGGCCGGAGGACATTCTCAATTTCGTACACAGCCTGGTGTCCTTATCTCGTTGCAGCAGGTTGGCTGCTGCAGATTCATCGATGCGTGCTGGCGCCTGGACGGCGGAAGGAAGGTGGAGCCGTGCGCCTACAGCGGGCGGCACTGGCCGTTCGTGGCCACGAGGTCCCGGATTGCCTGCTCGTTGCCCTCACGCTTGAACTGGTTGAGCATCTCTTCGGTGATGGGCTCGCCATCAGGGGTGGTGGTCACCGGTGTGAAGTCCGACGCCGACGGCGACGGGGCCGGCTGGGTCAGGGGAACCAGCGGTGGGGCCGCCATAACCGGGCCTGCGGCCGTTCCGGGCTGCACGATGCTGTCATCCGCGCCGGTATCCCCGGCTGCCCCCGCCGGCTTTTCGGACTGGGCGGCGAGCAGCTGGTCAACCTTCTCGTGGATCTGGTCGAAGTCCGGCACGGTGGAGAACGAGGCGTCGAAGTCCGGCGGCCCGATGGTCAGCCGGCTGACTTCCTTGCCCTTGGCCTTCATGGCCAGGTCCACGAAGCTGCCGAGCTGGCTCGCGGAAATGTTGGAGTCCACCACCTTCGTGCCCGCGTTCGCGATGTCCTCAAACTTGGAGAGCAGCGTTGCCGGGTCCAGCTGCTTCAGCATGGCCTGCTGGACGCACTGCTGCCGCTGGATACGCGCGTAGTCGTCCACGAACTCCCGGGAGCGTCCGTACCAAAGGGCGTGGTAGCCGTCCAGATGCTGATCGCCGGCCGGGATCCAGCCTGTTGGCATCCCGTGGATACCGTTGGCCTCATCCACCATATCGCCGCTCAGCGGCACCCAGCCGCCGGCCTTGATCCTGATGCCGCCCATGGCATCGATGAGCTTCGCGAACCCCTCCATGTCAACGAGGACGTAGGCCTGGACGGTGATACCCAGGGACCCTGACACGGCCTCGAGCGTTGCCTGGGCGCCGGGATCTGCCACGCCGGGGTAGAGGTCCGTGTGCTCGTTGGTCACTTCGGTGTTGATGGCGTTGATCAGGCATTCGTCGCCACAGTTGTAACCGTCAGGGTAGATCTGACGCATGGGGGAGCCCTCGCTGAACTGGGCATTCTGCAGGTTGCGGGGCACTGAAATGATGGCGGTCTGTCCGGTCTTGGCATCGACGCTGAGGACGGAGAGACTGTCCGGACGGCGGCCCGTGCGGTCGTCGCCGGCGTCGCCGCCCATCATCAGGAAGTTGTAGCGGCCGTCCACCGGGTCGATCGCCGGGCCTCCGGCGAAGATGCTGTCGATGGCGTTCCGGCTTACGTTCAGCACGTAGGCCGCATAGCCCAGGGTGCCGCTGCTGAGCACCATCGCCAGGACCAGGGCGACGCCGACGATGGGCCGCATCCCGGGCGCCAGCAGGACCGGCCGGATAAGCCTGAGCGTGTTGACGAACAGCGCTGCCCAGCCCAGGGCGAGGGCAACGAGGATGACGATAATCAGGAGTGACGCCACCGTGTTGGTGAGGATCCCGATGAGGAGGGTGCGGTTTGCCAGCAGCAGCACCAGTGCCACGACCACCAGGCTCCAGACAGCGAGTGTCACCCGCAGCGCGATCCTTCCCAGTTTGCGGTCGCCGGCCACGATCTGGGCACTGCCGGGGACGAACAGGGTCAGCAGCAGCAGGACAAACGCACGCTTCGTCCTGACGGGCGCCGGAGCGTTCACGGGGTTACGGACGGGGTCCGTAAGGGCCTGCTGCGGGGCCTGGGGACGGGATTGGCTGGTGGTCATCTACTGATTCCTAACGGCTACCCCGGAGAACGACGTTGCCGTCGGAGAACACTTCGCTGACTTTGTGGCGCAGGTTCGCGCCCTTGCGGGTTGCCACGTCGTTGAGCTCCTGGGCGAATTCGATCAGCTCGCCGCGCAGGCGGACGGCGAGGTCGTCCGTCCCGGAGGCCAGCATCCGGACGGCCAGCAGGCCGGCGTTTCGTGCGCCAGCGATCGACACGGTGGCCACCGGCACGCCGGCGGGCATCTGGACGATGGACAGCAGCGAGTCCATGCCGTCGAGCGTCTTCAGCGGGACGGGAACGCCGATGACCGGCAGCGGGGTCACGGAAGCCAGCATGCCGGGCAGGTGCGCCGCGCCGCCGGCTCCGGCGATGATGACGCGCAGACCGCGCTCGTGGGCGGTCTGGCCGTAGCGGATCATTTCGGTGGGCATCCGGTGGGCCGAGACCACATCGGCTTCGAAGGGGATGCCGAATTCGGCCAGGGCCTCCGCTGCAGCTTCCATGACCGGCCAGTCCGAGTCGGACCCCATGACGAGGCCCACGATCGGCGCGGCTGAATCCGTGTCAGCGGCGTGGATTGAAGCTGTGCGTGTGCTCATGCGGTCTCCTCGGAGTCTTGCGATGTCCGGGCCGGTGCCCGGCCGTCACGGATGATGCTGGCGACGGTCGTGGCACGCTGCCGGACGGAATCAACGTCAGCGGCCGAGGCCCCCACCAGGTTGACGTGGCCGATCTTCCGGCCGGGCCGGACCGATTTGCCGTAGCAATGGATCTTCGCGGCGGGCTCGGTGGCCATGGCCTGCGGAAAGGCAGAGTACAGCTCCTGGTTCTCGCCGCCGAGGAAATTCTTCATCACTACCACCGGGCCCAGGGCGTCCGTGGCGCCGAGGGGCAGGTTCAGTACTGCGCGCAGGTGCTGCTCGAACTGGCTCGTCACCGATCCGTCCTGCGTCCAGTGGCCGGTGTTGTGCGGACGCATGGCGAGCTCGTTAATGAGGAAGCCGGAGCCAACGCCAGGGGTCTCAAAGAGTTCCACGGCCATGACGCCGGTGACGCCGAGTTCGTTGGCGATGCGGATCGCTGCGTCTTCGGCAGCTGCCGCCACTTCGAGGGGGATGTCCTGGGCAGGGGCGACCACTTCGTCGCAGACGCCGTCCACCTGGATGGTGTGGACAACGGGCCACGCGCGGGATTCACCGTCCGGAGTCCTGGCAACGAGCGCAGACAGCTCACGGCTGAACTCGACCTTGGCCTCCGCCAGCAGGGGAGTCATGGCCGCAAACCAGTCCGCGGTGTCCGCGGCTTCCGCTACGGACCCGACGATGCGGACGCCTTTGCCGTCATAACCGCCGCGGGGCGTCTTCAGCACCACCGGCCAGCCGGTGTCCTCGCCAAAGGCAACCAGGGCGTCGACGTCGGCAACCGAGGCCCACACCGGGTTCGGCAGCTCCAGCCGGTCGATTGCCGCGCGCATCACCAGTTTGTCCTGCGCGTGGACCAGGGCGTCCGGGCCGGGCTGCACATTGACGCCGGCCTCTTGCAGCGCCCGCAGGTGGTCGTTGGGGACGTGTTCATGGTCAAACGTCATGACGTCCAGCCCTCTGGAGAACTCCAGCAGGGCGTCAAGATCCTTGTAGTCACCTACCGGCGACGTCGGCACAGCGGAGACTGCGGATACGTCCTCACCTTCGGCAAGGACACGGAGTTCAAAGCCCAGGGCCGTTGCGGCGGGGGCCATCATGCGGGCGAGCTGGCCGCCGCCAACTACGCCGATTACTGGAAAAGTCACAAGAGCCAGCCTACAGAAGAGCGGGGGTGTTCCGGGCTTTCGCATCGTTTCGGCCCGGATTTTGCGTTATTTCGGCGCCCGCACCCCGCTGCCCTGCAGGGCTGTCGGGACTCCTCCCAGCTTTACCGGCTAAAATGGGTCCTTGGCCCTGTGGCCTGAAATCTCAGACGGCCATGGAGGGTCATGATTTACACACTTGCAGAACGATTGCGCGGACTCGCCTCACTCTTCTGGCGTGAGGTGGCAAAGTTCGGCGCCGTCGGCGGTGTCGCCTTCGTTATCGATAACGGCCTGACCTACTACCTGATGCACGGCCCGATGACGGACAGCGAGGCCAAAGCCAGGTTTGTGGGCGCCACGGTCGCTACGATTTTCTCCTGGATCGCCAACCGCTTCTGGACCTTCCGGCATCGCCGCCAGGACAACGTGATCCGTGAGTTCTTTATGTTCATCCTGATCAACGGCATCGGTATCGGCATCTCCACCGGGTTCACGGCCCTGGCCAAGTATTCCTTCGGCATCACGGACAAGAACATGCTGTTCCTGGCCGGTGTGGCCGGCATCCTGGTGGCCACGGTGGTGCGCTTCTTCGCTTACCGCTTCCTCGTCTTCAACAAGGAACTCGACGAAGAGCCGGCATTCTCGCACGACCACGAGATCATCGAGCTGCACCACCACCAGAACAAGGACGCAGTCCACGTTCCCGGCAGCGAGCCGGAAGCAAGGCTCAAGGACCCGGACCTCCGCAGCCCGGACCGCAGCCCGGACCGGATGAACTAGCGGGGCCTATGCTCCCTTTACGCGTTCGTCGCTGAGGAGCTTGTCGGTCACCTTGACGTCAGGGTGGACAAGCACAACGGAACCGTCGTTGTGCCAGGCGCCCAGCGCCTGGACCAGGGCAGCCTCGAGGCCGTCCGCGGCGCGGACCAGCAGCCGCACTCCCGCGTCGTGGGCCGCCGCGAAGCCAGTGAGCAGGTCCGAGTGCACATGGGCCGTGCCGGCTGCTGACATGACCGCCCGCCCGGAAGCTTCCGGATCGACATGGGCCATAAAAACGTCACCGTGCGAGCGAACCTCGGCGCCGAAGTCAACGACGCCGGGCGGCAGCTCTCCGGGCCAGCGCATTGCCAGCGCCGGAAGCGGCACTGCGATAACGGCGTCGAACCCCGACTCCTGGTGAGGGGATTCCGGTGAGTGGGTGGCGAGCAGTTCGGCGTCGCCGGAGTCCAGCACAACCTCCATCCCAAGCTGCCAGGCGGCAAGGGCCAGGATCATTGACTTCCAGTGCGCCGGAAGGTCCAGCCGCAGCCGCATCCCGGGTTCGGCGTCGAGTTCGTCCTGCAGCAGGTTGCTGGTCTTGGCGACCCAGTTGTCCAGGACGCGGCCGGACAGCTCCACCCTCTCGGTGTCAGGTCCGTACCAGGTCAGTCGCGGGGACGTGGAGTGGCCGGAACGCAGTGCAGTCATCAAGTCGATCGCGGGGATGCTCATGCCAACATCTTGCCACGGTGCCCGTGGGCGCGGGAGGTGCGTCCGAGGGCAGGGCAGGAAGCCCGGGGACCGGGGCGCAGCGTCCGGCCCCATGTGATCTCCGACACGTGCTGATAACTAACTTTGTTAGCCTAAATGAAGCGCGGAGGGCGGAAGCCCCGGGATTCCCGGGAAATTCCCAGAAAACTAGTCAGTAGGCTGTCAAAATCGCGGTGATTGCGGCGAGTCGGCCAAAAAACCCCGGGCGTGGCGTGGCGGCGGATTGTGTCCCGGGTTGATTATTATCCCGCTGCCGCTTGACTACCAACGACTTACACACGTGTAATTAGTTATCGAAAGCCATTGCGCAAATACAGGCCACACAACCGAGTGTCCAGGTATTCACAGCAGAGGCAGCAACATCAGGAGGGACGCCATAATGGGGCAAGTTGAGCGTATCCATGAAGATGCCGTCGTCGCCGGTCAGGCGTCGGCAAAGTACCGTTCGCGGGGCGTGCCAAGCGATTGGTATGTAGATCCGGCCGATCCGGATGCTGCCGAGCGGTACAACCAAAGCACCAACGATTCACTGCAGGACCAGGCCACGGCCTTCCTGGCAGCGCATGAGGCGCTGCTGGCTGGCAACCCGGACCAGGACAATGATCTGCATGATCCTCCGATGGAACTGCAGACCCTTCATTCGGAAACCACCGCGCAGCCGGTCTGGATCGGCCTTCCCTTCCAACAGGACTTCGACGACGAAGGCGAACTTGGATGGCAGACGGACGCACTGTGCGCCCAGACTGATCCGGAGGCTTTTTTCCCCGAAAAGGGGGGCTCCACCCGTGACGCCAAGAAGGTCTGCGGCGCCTGCAACGTTCGCTCACAGTGCCTGGAATACGCGCTGTCGAATGACGAACGCTTTGGCATTTGGGGAGGCCTCTCCGAGCGCGAGCGCCGTCGGCTGAGGAAGCGGGCAGTCTAATTCTTCAAGTAGTACATGTCACCGCCGTTGTGGTCGCCCACAACGGCGGTGACTATCTCCCCATGACCCTGGCGGCTTTGTCGGAGCAGACCCGTCCGGTGGACGCTTTTATTGGCGTCGATACCGGCTCGCGGGACAATTCCGTGGCTCTACTTGACGACGCGTTCGGCGAAGCCAATGTCACCACCTTCCAGCAGGGGAGGAGCGGGATGGGGGACGCGGTCAAGGCCGGCCTGGCCGCCCTGGACCCCTGGGATCCTGACCGGCCCGGGGCCGACACGGAGTGGGTCTGGCTGCTGCACGACGATGCAGCACCCGCCCCGGAGGCCCTCGCCGAACTGCTCTATGCCGTGGAGCGGGCACCGTCAGTGACAGTGGCAGGCTGCAAGCAACTGGACTGGAACGCCAGGCGCCGCCTGATCGACGTCGGGCTTTCCACCAGCCGTTGGGCTGAGCGGCTGACCCTTATCGAGGCGGACGAACTTGACCAGGGGCAGTACGACGGCCGCAGCGATACCTTTGCGGTCAACTCCGCCGGCATGCTGGTGCGCCGGGACGTCTGGGAAGAACTGGGCGGCTTTGACCCCGGACTGCCCGGCACCGGGGACGACGTCGACTTCTGCTGGCGCAACCGGCTGGCCGGACACCGCGTGGTGGTGGTGCCGACCGCACGGATGTTCCACGTTTCGCACCGGCCGCATGCGCTGGGGAGCGCCAGCGCCGCCCGCAAAGCCCAGGTTCACCTGCGCCTCAAGCACGCCGTGTGGTGGAAGGTGCCGCTGCACGCGGCGGGAGCGCTGCTCGGGAGCCTCTTCAAGCTCGTCCTGAGCATTGCCGTCAAGGACCCCGGCCACGGATTCTCCCAGCTCGTGGCGACGTTCGTGGCACTGGGCCGGCCCGGTGCCGTGATCCGCGGACGCCGGGAGGCTGCACGGACCCGCAAGATCCGCCGCTCTGTCATCAAAGGACTCCAGACCCCGCGGCGTGAGGTCTGGGCGCACCGTCGTTCCCTCATAGAAGCCCTGGGCGCCGACGACTCGGCCGAGGACGCCGCCAGGACCGATCCGCTGGCCGAACAGCCGAGCGGTGACTCCACGGACGATTTCGCCGCACTGACCACCTCCGACCGCGGCTGGGTGGGCAGCGGTGCCCTGCTCACCGTGTTCCTGACGGCGGCGGCCTCGCTGATTGGGCTCTCCGGATTCTTCCGCGCCGAAGCCGTCTCCGGCGGAGCGCTGATTCCGCTCTCCTCAAAGGTCTCGGACATCTGGCACCACGCCACCGGCTGGTGGATCGGGCTGGGCGCCGGACTGCCCGGCCACGGCGACCCTTTCGCTTTCCTCCTGTGGATCCTCGGCCTTGCCGGCGGAGGCGACGCGAACAGCGCCCTGGCCTGGCTTCTGCTGCTCGCCATGCCGCTCTCCGGCCTCGCTGCGTGGTTCGCCGCCGGCGGCGTGACCACGCGCCGGCGGTTCCGCCTCGTGGCAGCCCTCGTGTGGGGCGGCGCGCCCGCCCTGCAGATCGCACTGAACCAGGGGCGACTGGGAGCACTCGTTGCACACATCATGATGCCGCTGCTGGTACTGGCGCTGCTGCGTGCCACCGGTACCGCCCGCGGTCAGGGACGCTTTGCCGTTCCCGAAGCAGGGGACCGGCGGTTCACGGAAAAGCCTCCCACCAAGCCGGGTGTCAACGGGACACCGTCCTGGACGGCCGCTGCGGCGGCGGGCCTGGCCCTTGCCGTTGTGGCAGCAGCGGCACCGTCGCTGCTGCTTCCGTCCGCCCTCGTGGTTGTCCTGGCCGGAATCTTCCTGGGCAGGCGCGGCCGCACCGTATGGTGGGCGCTGTTTCCCAGCGCCGCACTTTTTGTTCCGTTCGGTGTTTCCGTGCTTGACCGTCCCCGGGCGCTGCTGGCAGACCCCGGCGTGCCGCTCGGTTTTGATGGCGCGCCGTTGTGGCAGCAGATTCTGGGACAGCCGCTCCATTTCGATACCGACGGCGGCCTGGCCGGCCTTCCGATGTTCGACGGGTCCGCCGTCCCGTGGGCCCTGCTCCTGGCCCTGCTGGTCGGGGCCCCGGTCCTGGCCCTCGCGACGGCGGCGCTCTTTGTCCCGGGCAAGCGCACCCGCGTTGCCCGCGCCTTGTGGGTAGCAGGACTGATCATCCTCGCCGGATCCTGGCTCGCCGGCCACGTCGCCACCGGCGCCAGCGCCGACATGCTCGTCACGCCTTTCACGGGACCTGCCGTGTCCGCGGCCGGATTCGCGCTGTTGGGCGCCGCCCTGATCGGGGCCGACGGGCTGCTCTGCTTCGCTGAGCAGCCGGCCGCCGCCCCGACCGCCCGAAGGATCGCCCTTAAGTCAGTCTCCGTCCTGGCCATGGTGCTGCTCCTCGCCGGACCCGTGGCCGGCCTGACTGCCTGGGCCGCGCAGAACATTTTGCAGTCAGCATCCGGGGCTGCGCCTGCAGCGGCGGGAACCTCACCGTTGGGAACCCCCCGGCAGATCGTTCCCACGGCCGCCCGCACTCTTCCCGCCACGGCCATCGACCGCGGCCAGGGGCCGGAGCAGGCAAGGACGCTGGTTATCGACACGGTGGAGGACGGCACCTTTAATGCCTCCATCGTGAGGGGCGCCGGCACCACCCTGGACGGCCTGTCCACCATCGCGGCCGCCCGCAACATCATGGGCGACCCCGGCGCGGAAACCGTCAGGGATGACGACGCCGTCACGGCAGCCCTGCGCAGTGTCGTGGCCACAGTGGTCGCCGGCCAGGGCGTTGACCCGCGTCCGGAACTGGAACGCCTCGGAGCCGGATTCGTTGTCCTCCGGGCCTCGGACACCGCTGCGCAGCTGACCGCGAGCCGGATGGACGCCGTGCCCGGACTGGTGGCTGTTGGGCAGACCAACGTCGGCTGGCTCTGGCGGATCAGCCCGCTGAACCAGCCGGTCATCGACGCCGCGGACGTTGCCCACCGGGTACGCATCGTTGACGGCTCCGGCGCCGCGATCGGGCTCGTCCCGTCCGGCCTGGAAACCGTTGACGCCGCTGTCCCGGAAGGACCGGAAGGCCGGCTCGTGGTCCTCGCCGAACGCGCAGATCCGGGATGGTCCGCGTGGATGGATGGCCGCCGCCTGACGTCCACCACGTCCGGCTGGTCCCAGGCATTCACGCTCCCCGCCCAGGCCGGCCAGCTCACCATCCGCTACGAAAACCAGTGGGCGGTGTGGACCGCCGTCATCCAGGCCGTGGTCATCGGCCTGACGGTACTGCTGGCCGTCCCCATGCCTGCCCGCCGGCCGAACACCGGCCTCTCCCGGGACGAAGGCTCCCTGCGTAAGGAACATCAGCATGCATAAGGACGAGAACGACGGCGTACCGGAAGCAAGCCGGGACGGCGTGACCGCCGCGGCGGGTGCCGACGTCCCGGCGGACGGCTCTCACGCAGCGGACAACGAAGCGGTGCCCGCTCCGGCGGCCGCCCGCCTGAAGCGGCTCACGGGACGCGGAAATTCCGTCCGCGGAACGGTTGCAGGACTCGCCTCCGCAGTGGTGATCGTGGCCGCCGCGGGAAGCCTGGTGGCGGCGGCGTCGATGGCACCGCAAAGCGCCGGCAGCCGCAAGCTCGAAGCTCCGCTGGCGGCGGTCCCCGCGGGAAGCAATGTGGGGATCTGCCCCGGCCCGGCCCGGCTTTTGGAAGGCACTCCCGTGGGCACGGACCCGCAGTTCAGCCCGGAGTCGGCCACAGCCAGGAGTTTGGTCGACGCCGCCGTGCTGAGCACCAATACCGGTGTGCTGCCCGGTAGCAGGCTGGCCGAGCTGAACGGCACCGCCCTTACCGAAATCGCCAAGGACCCCGGCACGCCCACCGCCGCGGCCGGGCCTGCCCCGCTGCTGGCAGGCGTCGTGTCCCAACGGGCAGTGGACTCCGTCAGTGTCCTGAGCGCGGACGCCGTGGGTAACCAGCAGGCCACGGCCGGAGCCGTCATGAGCTACACCGCCACCGACGGCGACCTCCAGGGCTCGGCCGCCGCAGGCTGCCAGCAGCCGGCCAACGATCTGTGGCTGGTCGGGGCGAACACTGTGCTGGGCCGGACCGCGGTACTGAACCTCAGCAACGCCTCCAGCACCCCGGCCACCGTCAGCCTGGACCTGTACGGCGCCCAGGGCCAGATCCAGGCGCCCGGCAGCAGGGGGCTCCTGGTCGCACCGGGGACTACCCGTTCAATCGTGCTGGCCGGGCTGGTTCCGGACCAGGAGAAGCTGAGTATCCACGCACGCAGCGCCGGAGGGCCGGTCACCGCCGTCGTCCAGCAAAGCACCCTTCGTGGACTCACTCCGGGCGGCGTGGACTTCATTGTGCCCGGGGCGGCCCCGGCATCCCGGCAGGTGATATCCGGGGTGGACATCCAGGATCCGGCTTCCGCCAGGGCCCTCGCTGCCAAACAGGGTTTTGCCGACGCCGCAGCGGCCCTGCAGATTGCTGTTCCCGGTCCGGCCGATGCCGTGGTCGAAATCAAGCTCTATGGACGCGACGGCCAAAAGGCACTGCCGGGCGGCGGCGTGGTCACGGCCAAGGGCGGGTCCGTGACCGAGGTCTCCCTCGCCGGTGTCCCGGCCGGCCAGTACACCGTGGCAGCCAGCGCCGATGTTTCGTTTGCCGCTGCTGCCCGGGTCACCCGCGGGCTGAAGTCGGACAGCGCCACGGACTTCGCGTGGTCGCCGTCGTCAGCCAGGCTCGGCAGCCAGCATGTGGTCGCCGTGCCGCGCAGCGGAGAGCGGTACCTGGTCCTGGGGGCTCCCGATGACCGGGCCAAGATCACCTATACGCCGATCACGGCCGACGGCAAGCTCCGTACAGCCGCCACCGCTGACCTTGCCGGCGGTACAACGGCGCTCGTTAAGGTGCCGGACGAAGTGGGCGGGGCGCCAGTGCTCGGATACGTTGTGTCAGCATCCGGGGATGCCGCTTACGGCGCGGTGCTGCTGGAGCAGGAAGGGCGCGCAGACGTCGCCACGGTGGCAGTGGCCCCCGGCGCAGCTGGCCAGGAGCAGGTCGCGGTAAAACTGGGCTACTAGCGGAAGGTCAGTAGCGGCGTCGGTACACGGGGTCCAGTGTCTCCGGCGCGACCCCCAGCATTTCGGCGGTGCGTTCCACCACGACGTCGTGCACCAGGTCCTGGAGCTCCTCCCGGCCGGAGCAGGCGTTCTCGATGACCCGGCGGTAGAGCGTGATCACCGGACCTTCATCGGCGGTGGCGGGTTCATACAGGCCCATGGGTGCGGGGGACCGGTCCGCAACCAGCTGTTCGAGGCCCTGCGGGATCTCGTCAACGGCAAACCTGACACCGTCCAGCGGCTTGCCCCAGATGTCATGCAGACGCTGGGCGGAGTCCATGACCATCTCGTCGAAGCGGTCCGAGCGGGTGCGGTATCCGGGCAGGGTGGGCAGCATCAGTTCGCCGCGCAGGCCACGGCCATGGCGGTTCCTGCGGCGCTCTCGAAAGCTCTTCCCGCGGACCGCTTCCGCGGGCGTGGCGCTGTCCGCCGGCTGGCCGGCTCCCGGGTCAGCCAACCGGACCGTAAAACCCGGAACGTGGTGCGATTGCTGCATACATTGACTCTAAACCCGCCGCCTGAAATACGCGACATAACCCGAAACGCCACACGGGCCATCGGGACTGCCTGCGGCGCCACGGACCGTAATGCACGGCGGGGCCTTAAACGGGGAGTAGTCTGTGATGTCGTGGGTGCTATTCGTCAATGTTCAAGATCGGCCTGCCGCAAGTCAGCGGTGGCAACTTTGACGTACGTATATGCGGACTCCACGGCTGTTCTGGGTCCGCTGGCCACGTACGCGGAACCGCATTGTTACGATTTGTGCGAACAGCACGCCGGGTCGCTGACGGTGCCGAGGGGCTGGGAAGTCCTGCGCCTGGCCATGCCGGCAACGCCGCCGCAGCCGGGCCCCGATGACCTTTTGGCCCTCGCCAACGCCGTCCGGGAGGCGGCGCTGCGGCCGTCCGCTGCGGACACGGTTCCAGGCCAGCGGTCCGCCCACGCCGCGCTCGAGGCCCCTCCCGTGGGGGAAGGCACCCGGCGCGGACACCTGCGCATCCTCCGCGAACCGTCCTAAGCCGCGTCCGTCCTAAAGCGCGTCCGTCCTAAAGCGCGGCACCGCCGGGAAGCTTGTACGCTGGAAGCTGCAAATCCATCGGCCACCGGTGCGCCTGCTGCGGCGCCCATCAGGAGCATCCACTATGCCAAAGATCAGTCCTGACCTGTTGTCTGTCCTGCGTTGCCCCGTTACCGGCTCCACGCTGGTCCAGGAAGGCGATGAACTCGTCTCGACCGCCGCCGGTGAGTCCGGGGAAAAGCTGCGCTATGCCATCGAGGACGGCATCCCGCTGCTCCTGCCGCCGGAACTGCTTTCCGCCGCCACCGCCGCATCTTCGGACCAGCACGACGGCGGGCGCGCTTCCGCCGCGTCCGGTTCCGCATCCTCCAGTTCCGCCGCGGCGGGCCCCGCCAGCGCCGAATAACTGACCGGCCGGCCCATCGCGCGCCCGCCCGGCACCGAACTTCCCATAGTTCGCCGAAGGGCCGCGTCATCCCTCCGTTCCAGAATCTCCCCGGATACAACACAAGGACTCACATGACTTTCGACTACAAGGTTGCCGACATCTCCCTGGCCGAGGCCGGCCGCCACCAGATCCGCCTTGCGGAACACGAGATGCCCGGCCTCATGTCCCTGCGCGAAGAGTTCGGTGCCAGCCAGCCGCTCAAGGGCGCCCGGATTGCCGGATCCCTCCACATGACGGTCCAGACCGCCGTGCTGATCGAAACCCTCACCGCGTTGGGCGCCGAGGTCCGCTGGGCTTCCTGCAACATCTTCTCCACCCAGGACGAAGCCGCAGCCGCCGTTGTGG
The DNA here is from genome assembly GCF_002929335.1 of Arthrobacter sp. Y81. Classification (GTDB taxonomy): domain Bacteria; phylum Actinomycetota; class Actinomycetes; order Actinomycetales; family Micrococcaceae; genus Arthrobacter. Next base: position 393,465 of record NZ_PJIL01000002.1, on the reverse strand, counting down.
TGGGCAAGGGCACGGTTGAGGACCCGCAGGGTGTTCCCGTGTTCGCTTGGAAGGGCGAGACCCTCGAGGAATACTGGTGGACCGCCGAACAGATCCTCACCTGGCCCGGCGCGGACAGCAACCCGGACCTTGGCCCGAACATGATCCTCGACGATGGCGGCGACGCCACCATGCTGGTGCACAAGGGCGTCGAGTTCGAAGCCCTCGGATCCGTGCCGGCCGCAGCGGCGGACGAGTCCGACGAGGGCCGCGTCTTCCTTGACGTGCTGACGGCCTCCCTCGCCCAGGACCCGCAGAAGTGGACCCGCATCGGCTCCCGCCTGCTCGGTGTCACGGAAGAGACCACCACCGGCGTGCACCGCCTCTACCAGTTGGCTGAGCAGGGCAAGCTGCTCTTCCCGGCGATCAACGTCAACGATTCGGTGACCAAGAGCAAGTTCGACAACAAGTACGGCATCCGCCACTCGCTGCCGGACGGCATCAACCGCGCCACGGACGTCCTGATGGGCGGCAAGGTCGCCGTCGTCTGCGGTTATGGCGATGTGGGCAAGGGCGCGGCGGAAGCCTTCCGCGGGCAGGGCTCCCGCGTGATTGTCACGGAAATCGATCCGATCTGCGCGCTGCAGGCGGCCATGGACGGCTACCAGGTAGCGACGCTGGAGAGCGTCCTCAGCGAGGGCCACATCTTCATCACCACCACCGGGAACAAAGACGTCATCATGGCCGAGCACATGGCCGGCATGCGCGACAAGGCAATCGTGGGCAACATCGGCCACTTCGACAACGAAATCGACATGGCCGGGCTGGCACGGATTCCGGGCATCAAGAAGGTGGAAATCAAACCGCAGGTGCACGAATGGGTTTTTGATGCAGACCCCGACACGGGAAAGGGCAGTCGCTCCATCATCGTCCTCTCGGAAGGCCGCCTCCTGAACCTGGGCAACGCCACCGGCCACCCGTCCTTCGTGATGAGCAACTCCTTCGCGAACCAGACGATTGCGCAGATTGAACTGTTCACCAAGCGGGACCAGCCCGAGGGTGAGCGGGAGTACGAGAAGCAGGTCTACGTACTACCGAAGATCCTTGACGAGAAGGTTGCCAGGCTGCACCTGGACGCGCTGGGCGTCGAGCTGACGGAACTGTCCAAGGAGCAGGCCTCGTACCTGGACCTGGACGTCGCCGGTCCGTACAAGCCGGACCACTACCGCTACTAAGCCTGCGGCGGCTGGCACGCCGGCGCGAATCACCATGCATGATGGGCCCCGGATCGAGATCCGGGGCCCTTCTTCGTGACCCTTGTGTTGCCGGTTTCCCCGTGAACTCCAAGGTGGGTGGCCTAGGCTGGGACCATGACGACTGCAATGGTCCCCGGGCCGTGACGGCACGGGAACACCGGACCACCACCAGGACGGTGCTCCTGTTGGGAGCACTCTGCCTGCTGGCCGCAGGCGGGGGAGTTTTCGCGGCCGTCGCCCCGGATTCCGGCCGCGCCGCCTTTGAATCCGAGGCCGGCTCCGCTGAACGTTCGACGCCGGGACTGGCGGCACCGGTGGTGGCGCCGGTGCAGCTTGCGGCCTCCCCGGCAGACGGTGCACAGCAGGTGAATCCGGCAGCGCCGGTGTCGCTCCGCGTCACCAACGGAAGCATTGATCGCGTGGCCCTGACGGACAGCGACGGGGAAGCCGTCGAGGGGAGCCTCAGCCCGGATGGAACCGGCTGGTCAGCCGCCGGCCCCCTGCAGTTCAATAGCAGCTACACCTACAACTTCGTGGTGACCGACGCTGCAGGCCGCAAGACCAATGACACACGCACGTTCACCACTGTGACCACGGCCAACGAAGCGGATGCCGCCGTTTACCCGCTGGACGGCATGAAGGTTGGCGTAGCGCAGCCACTGCAGATCACGTTCAGCGAACCCGTGCTGAACAAGGATGCAGTGGAGAAGGCCATCAAGATCTCCTCGACGTCCGGCCAGGCGGGCGCATTCCACTGGTTCAGCGACAGCATGGTGCGGTACCGGGCCGAGAACTTCTGGGCCGCCAACAGCACGGTGACCATGGACATGCAGCTGTTCGGCATCGATTTCGGCAACGGGCAGATCGGAAACTTTAACAAGTTGGTCACGGTCCACGTCGGCGACAAGAAAGTCGCCGTCGCCGACGCGACGGCGCACACCTTTTCGGTGAGCGTTAATGACAAACCGGCGGGCTCATGGCCCGCCACCATGGGTGACACCCGGTTCCCGTCGGCCCGGGGCTTCCTTGTGTTCATGGAGAAGTACCGCGTGGAGCACATGTCTGCCTCCAGCATTGGGCTGAAGCCGGACGACCCGGCCTACTACGGCGAGCTTGACGTTAACTACGCCACGCGCCTCACGCCCAGCGGAGAGTTCATCCACCAGGCCACGGACTCCGCGCTGCCCTACATCGGTGTGGCCAACCTGTCGCACGGTTGCATCGGGCTCGGCCCGGACGGCGCCAAATGGGTCTTCGACAACATGACCACCGGGGACGTCGTCCAGGTGGTCAACACCGAGGGCGAGAACGCCAACTTCGACGACGGATTCGGCGACTGGAACATCCCCTGGCCCCAGTACGCCAATTGACCCGCCCGCCGTGCGGTAAAATCGTCTGGTCAGTGCTGGGAGCTTAAGGGCGCTCCACTGAATGAGACCGAGACGGTATGGGGCTGATCAGAGGCCTGTCGGGGGACATGGAGAAGGTCATGACTGAAGTCCGCAAGCGTAAAACCATGAAGATTCTGGGCGTCGCCGCCATCTGCGCAGCGGTGGCTGCCGGCGGCATCGGCGTCGCCACGGCCCCCAGCTGGGCTGAGCCCGTTTTCGAGTCAGAGTCTTCAAGCCCGGTCCGCAACGAACCGGGGCTGGCTGCGCCGGTGGTCAAGGCCGTGGAGCTCGGCGTGACCCCCACGGACGGCGCCGCGGCAGTCAACCCCGCCGTCGCACCGTCCGTCAAAGCAGTCAACGGAACGGTGAAGGACGTTGTCCTTGCCACTGCAGGCGGCGAGCCGGTCAAAGGCTCCCTGAGCGCCGACGGTTCCACCTGGACCGCCCTGGACCCCCTGAAGTTCGACGCCGACTACGAGTACGCCTTCACGATCGTGGACCAGGCGGGCCGGGAAACCAGGAAAACCCAGACGTTCACCACGGTGGCCACGGCCAACGAGGCCGACGCTGCGGTGTACCCGCAGAACGGGTCCACCGTGGGGTCGGGCCAGCCTATCGAAATCGTCTTTTCCGAGCCGGTCCTGAACAAGGAAGCCATGGAGAAGGCCGTTACCGTTACTGCGTCTTCGGGCCAGGCGGTCGCCTGGCGCTGGTATTCCGACCAGCGCGTGCGCATCCGGCCGGAGGCGTTCTGGGCCTCCGGAAGCCAGGTCACTGTGGACCTGAAGCTGTTCGGTGTGGATTTCGGGAACAAGATGGTCGGCAACGTCGACACGAAAGTCAGTTTCAAGGTGGGCCCGCAGCGCGTCGCCATCGTGGACGACGTCACCAAAACCATGAACGTGTATTTTGACGGCCAGCTGGTGAAAACTGCCCCCGTCACCCTGGGCGACGCGGAGTGGCTCTCACCCACCGGGTACGCCGTGATCATGGAACAGGAACGCCACTCGAAGTTCAACGCCGGCAGCATCGGCCTCAAGCCCGGTGACAAGGGCTACTACCCGCCGCTGACCGTGGAATACGCCAACAGGCTGACCTCGTCCGGCGTTTACGTCCACCAGGCGCTGGAGTCTGCCTGGAGCTACGTAGGCAGGGTCAACGTCTCGCATGGTTGCGTTGGCCTGCTGCCGGCGGACGCGGCCTGGTTCTTCAACAACATGAAGACGGGCGACGTCGTCCAGACCCTTAATACGGGCGCCCCGCCGGTGGAGCCGCTCGAGGGCTACGGCGACTGGAACATTCCGTGGGCGCAGTACGCCAAGCGATAGCGCCTGCGGCCTAGGAGTGCGCTGAATAATCGGCGGGAGTGAGGCGCGTCTGCTGGACTTTCGGGGCCGGTGATTTAAGACTGGTTTTATGCAGGGTCGTGAGGATGCTCAACGCGGGTATTTGGATGTGGAGGCGCTGGCCGGGGAGTTGTTGGTCCCGGGCAGCGTTTTCGCGTTCCTGGCCGGACACCGGGGACGGCTGTTCCCGGATTCGATGATGGAGGATCTCTTCCCCTCGGGGCGGGGGCGCCCGTCGGTCCCGGCGCCGGTGATCGGCTCGGTCCTGGTGCTCCAGGGGTTGCAGGGGCTCTCGGACCGGGAGACCGCGGAGGCGTTGACGTATGACCTGCGCTGGAAAGCCGCCTGCGGGTACGGGCTGAACCAGACCGCATTCCACCCGAGCACCCTGACATATTGGCGTAAACGGCTCGCCGCGAGTTCGGATCCGCACCGGATCATGGACGCGATCACTGAAGTGGTCGCCGAGACCGGGATCCTGAAGGGCAGGCACCGGCGGGCGGTGGATTCCACTGTCCTGGATGACGCAGTCGCCAGGCAGGACACCGTGACGCAACTGATCGCCGCAGTCCGCCGGTTCGGCCGTGACGTGCCCGGCGGCCAGGGCCTCCTCGCCGCCCACGCCACCGCGTATGACTACACCCGCACGGGGAAACCGGACATTGCCTGGGACGATCCGGACGCGAAGGATGCCCTGGTCACGGCCCTGGTTTCGGATGCGCTGGCGCTGCTGGCCGCGGTGGATCCGGCGGCTCTGGACGGTAAGGCAGCCGACGCGTACGCGTTGCTGGCGCTGGTGGCCGGGCAGGACGTGGAGCCCGCGGACGGCTCCGACGGCACGGACGGGCGCTGGCGGATCGCCCGGAAGGTAGCCCCGGATCGGGTGATCTCAACCGTGGACCCCGACGCCCGGCATGCTCATAAGAGCCGGGAGGACCGCCGGGACGGATACAAGGCCCACATTGTGATTGAACCGGACACCGGGTTGGTGACCGCCGCGGCGATCACCAAGGCCGCCGGCGAAGGTGCCACCGATGCCGAAGCCGGCGCCATGCTGCTGGCGCAGGACCGGACGATCACGGGACAGGTTCAGGTGTTGGCGGACTCGGCATACGGGACCGGGGAACTGCTCAGGAGCCTGACCACGGCCGGGCACACGGCGTTGATCAAGCCCAAGCCCTTGGCCAGGGCCGTCGAGGGCGGGTTCACGATCGATGACTTCGCCTACGATCAGCAGGCCCGGACGCTGATGTGCCCCAACGGGCTGGTGCGCACGATCACTGCGAAAGGACGGGCCACGTTCGGGGCCGGCTGCACCGGTTGCCCACTGCGGTCCCAATGCACCACCGCAGCCCAAGGCCGGAAGATCGTGCTCCATCCCGAGCACGCGCTGATGCGCGATCACCGCGCCGCAGCCCAGGACGAAGGATTCCAAGCCGACTACACACGCCACCGGCCCATGGTCGAACGCTCCATCGCCTGGCTCGTCAAAGACAACCGGCGCGTCCCGTTCCGGGGCGTGGCCAACAACCACGCCTGGTGGCTACTGCGCACAGCCGCCGTGAACCTCAAACGACTCCTAAATCTTGGACTCACCCACCGGAACGGCCGGTGGGCGATCACGTAAGGGCCGGCGGGGCCGCCACAGGCCCCGGGGGGACCCGGGAAGGCTCCTTCAGGGCCGCGTGTCCGCCCCGGACCCGCAACCAACCGCCGAAAGCGGGTCCGTCGCCGAGCACCCGCACATGCCTGAGGGATCAGCCAAAGCGCTCACACGCCCGCACCGACCCCTCAAATAGCACTTAGTTCAGCGCACTCCTAGAGCGTGTCCCGGCCATAGGGGATGCGGTTCAGCCGTTCCCCCACACCGGTGCTGCGTGCCCGCGCCCGGCTCAGCCTGGTCAGTTCACGCTCGCGGCGCTCCACCAGGACTGCCGCCAGGTATTCTTCCGGGCCTGTGCCGGCAGGTGGCGGCGGGGCCACACAGGCTGAAACCTCGTTGGCCAGCGACGCCGCCATTGAAGCGCGCGACGACGGCGACATCCGGCCCGCCTGGCGGATGAACTGCGCGGCCCTGCGGGCTACGGCATCCGGTATCCGGCCGATGTCAGCCAGCGCTGCCCAGGACCTCAGGTGCGGAGGAACGAAGGGGACGAACGGCGGTTCCGCGGGCACACGGCGCCGGAGCGAGTAGGTTCCTGCGACAACATCGCCGAGCCGCTTGGACTTGTCATTGAACAGCGCGACGGCGATGGCCAGACCGCCGAACGTCATGTAGATCTCCAGGAATCCAATGAGTCCACGGATCAGTGCGTGGCGGAACCGGATGGCGCCGCCGTCGTCCCGCACGATCCGGAGCCCGGCGGCCAGCTTGCCAAGCGACAGGCCACGGGTGAGGGTCTCCACCGCCACGGGGAGGATCACGAAGCAGAAAACCACGCTGACCAGCACCAAAGTGCGCGCTGCCGCTCCATCCAGGTCGCTGTAGGCGGACGCAATCACTGCCATCATTCCAATGAGGAGCACTATGTTGGCTATGACGTCCAGAATCACGCCCAGAGCCCGCGCCGCGAACGACGCCGGGCGCAGCTCCAGTACAACTGCTTCACCTGTGATGATTGAGCTCAAGCCGGGTCCCCGTCCCTACACGCCACCTACGAACGCTCACAGTCTAATCCGGGCGCGCTAGGGTAGTGCCGTGGACATCGATGCGTTCTCCGCGGTCAACGGGGACAAATGGGCGCGGCTCTACGTGCTGGCGTACAAACGGCGGCTCAACGGGAGCGAGGCCGACGAACTGCTGCGCCTCTATCAGGCCACGTCATCGCATCTGTCCCTGCTGCGCTCCGTGGCGCCGGAGAGCGGGCTCTCCGCCACGCTGTCGGCCACCCTTGCGCAGGCCCGCACCCGCTTCACCGGGGCACGGTCCAACTTCATGGACGACCTCGCCCGGTTCTTCGTTATCGCGCTGCCGGCGGCGTTCTACCGGCTCCGCTGGCTTACCGTCTGGTGCGGTCTGGCGTTCTGCCTGATCGCGGGCGCGTACGCGCTGTGGATCGCCACGTCACCGGATGCGCTCCGTGCCCTCGGGTCGGACTCCACCATCAAGCAGTACGTCGAAAAAGACTTCATCGACTACTACTCGGAGAATCCCGCCGCTTCATTTGCCGGTGCCGTCTGGACCAACAATGCGTGGATCTCAGCCCAGGCAGTGGCCCTCGGCATCACCGGCTTCTGGGTTCCCATGATCCTGTTTGGCAATGCCCAGGGCGTGGGTGTCGCGGCAGGCGTCTTCGCCGCCGTCGGCAAATCTGATGTGTTCTTCAGCTACATCCTTCCCCACGGGCTGATGGAGCTCACCGCGGTGTTCATTGCCTGCGCGGCCGGCCTGAAGATCTTTTGGGCGCTGGTTTCGCCGGGGCCCCGGACCAGGGGCCAGGCCGTGGCGGCGGAAGGACGTTCCCTGATCACCGTGGCACTGGGACTTGTCCTGGTGCTGTTCGTCTCCGGCCTCGTGGAAGGGTTCGTCACACCAAGCGGCCTTCCCGTGTGGGCCAAGATCGGAATCGGCGCCGCGGTACTCGCTGCGTACTGGACCTACGTCCTTGTATGGGGCCGGCGCGCCTACCGTTCCGGGGCCAGCGGCGACCTGGACAGCGCGGATGCCGGGTACACGGCCTTGGCTGCCTGAGTCCCCCTCCTGAATCCCGCTGCCTGAATCCGGTGCGGAACGGGGTGGCACCTCCCGCCATGGAGTGCCTGACGGTAGGCTCATCTGGAGATAAGTAGCGTTGCCTGGCGGTGTCAGGGCAGCGCGGACGCCTACGGAAGTGAAGCTGCAGTGACTGAGAAAACTCCCACCCCGCCGAATCGGCAGGATCCGCATCTGGATCCCGCCGATGACACTGACGAACCCGCGTTCGACTGGATGAAGCCCGCCGCTGCGGGAGCAGGATCAGCGACAACGGCAAAGGGAGCAGCTCCGGCAGGAAAGGCGGCCCCTGACGCAGCCACGGACCAGCCGGCAGCGTCCGCCGGTACCTCTGCACGCCAGGGCGGGCCTTCCCAGGGCGGGACTGCCCAGACCGCTGCATCCCTGAACGCTACAAGCCAGGCCGCTACATCCCGGACGGGAACGCCGCTGGCTGCCGCGCCGCCCCAGGCCGGAAGCCGCGCGGACCGCAAAGCCGCGGAGGCCGCCGTCGAGCCCGCAGCCTCCGAGCCGCAGGGGAGGGGGACGCACTTCCGGGAACCGCTCCCCACGTCGGCGCTCCAGGTGCGCCCGCCGCAGGATGAGGTGGAGCGCCGGAACGCCGAGCGCGAGCACGCTGCCAACACAAAGCCCGTCCTGCCCCGCGTGATGCAGGTCCTGCTGGGTGCCTTCTACCCGGTGATCCTGTTGGTCCTTGCCGTGCGCGCTGTCACCAGCCCGTTGTTCCTGTGGGTGGAATACAACCGTCCCGGTTTCCCCGGCGACGGTTACGGCTTCAGCACGGATGACCGCATGACGTACGGGTCCTACGCGGTGGACTACCTCAGCAACTGGTCCGGCCCGCGGTATCTCGGCGAGCTCGTGAACCGCAGCGGCGATCCGCTGTTCCAGGAAGGCGAAGTCAGCCACATGGCCGACGTCAAACTGGTCATCCTGTCCGCTTTTGCCGGGGGCACGCTGCTGATCCTGCTGGCCATCATTGCCATCATCTACCTGCGGCGCCGCAGTACCGGGGGAGTCCGCCGCGGCCTGTTCGCCGGGTCCATCGTGACCCTCGTGATCATTCTTGGGCTGGGCACACTGGCAGCGCTGGGCTGGCAACAGTTCTTTACGGAATTCCACCGGATTTTCTTCGCCAGCGGGACCTGGACGTTCGCCTTGGAAGACACCCTCATCCGGCTCTTCCCGGGACAGTTCTGGGTTGATGCCGGGATCGTGATCGGAGCCCTCGTGCTGATCGCCTCCGTGGTGACGCTGGTCCTTACCTGGCCCACCAGGAAGCGCCGCGGCATTGCCAAGGACGGTAACGCCAAGGACGGCGCTGCAAAGGACGGGACAGCCGAGAACGAAGCAGCCGCGGTGTAGGCAACCGCTGTGAAGGCGACCGGCACCCGTGCCGGTCGCCTTCAGTTGTCTTGTGCCCGTCTCGTTTTGTGCCCCGCCGTGCCGGGCGCGGCGGGCCGCCCCGGTGCTAGCGGTACAGCCCGTTGATGTGCTCCTCGAAGTCGCTGACGACGGCGGCCCGTTTGAGTTTCAGCGACGGCGTCAGGTGGCCTGACTCAACCGTGAATTCAGTATCCAGCAGGGCGAAGCTGCGGATGGACTCCGCCTTGGACACCAGCTGGTTGGCCTGGTCGATCGCGCCCTGGACAGCCTCGCGGACCTGTTCATCGGACGTGGCTTCGGCAACACCCATGACCGGAATCTTCCGGGCCGAGCACCAGTTTTCCAGGCCTTCCGGATCGAGGTTGACCAGCGCCGAAACGAACGGCCGCCCGTCGCCCACCACCACGGCCTGCGCCACGAGCTGATGCTCCCGGATCTTTTCCTCCAGCGGTCCGGGTGCCACGTTCTTGCCGCCGGCGGTCACGAGGAGATCCTTCTTGCGGCCCGTGATGGTGAGGAATCCGTCCTCATCCAGCGAACCGAGGTCCCCGGTGCGGAGGAACCCGTCCACAAACGCTTCCGCGTTGGCGGCCTCGTTGGCGTGGTAGCCCTTGAAGACGCCGATGCCCTTGACCAGGATCTCGCCGTCCTCGGCGACCCGGATGGTGGTTCCGGGCACGGGGATGCCCACCGTGCCCACCCTGGTCCGCGACGGGGTGTTGGCGGTGCACGGGGCTGTGGTCTCCGTGAGCCCGTAGCCCTCGAGCACGGGGATTCCTGCGCCGCGGAAGAAGTGCGCGTCGTTGGAGCTCAACGGGCTGGCGCCGGAGACGGTGTACCTGACTTGGCCGCCGAATGCCTGGCGGAGCCTGGGGTAGAGCAGCCGGTCAAAGACGGCGTGCTTGGTGCGGAGCACGAGGCCGGGCCCGGTGCCCGTTCCGCGGGCCGCAGCGTCGAGGGCCTTGGAGTAATCGACGGCCACAGCGGAAGCGGCGGCGAACAGCCGCGTCTTTCCGGCGAGGTCCGCCTTATGGCTGGCAGCCGCGTGCACTTTTTCAAAAATCCTGGGCACCACCAGCAGGAAGGTGGGTTTGAAGGTGGCCAGATCCTCCAGCAGCTGGGCGGCACCGGAAGTGTGGCCCAGCGTTACTCCGGCGCTGAGGCACACCACCTGGACGGCGCGGGCCAGGACATGGGCGAGCGGGAGGAACATCAGCGTCCGGGCACCCTCCTGCCGCAGGAGCTCAGGCAGGAATTCCACAATGTTGGCGGCCACGAGGGCGAAGTTGCCGTGCGTTATCTCGCAGCCTTTGGGCTTGCCCGTGGTCCCGGAGGTGTAAACCAGCGAGGCGACGTCGGCCAGGACCGCTGTGCTCCGGTGCCGCTCCAGCTCCGCGTCGGTGACCCCGGTGCCCGCCGCGGCGAGGCTCGCCAGGTTGGGCGCGCCGCCGTCGTCGTCCATCCGCACTACCGTCAGCACAGCGTTGCCGAGCAGCTCGGAGTCCGCCAGGACGCCGGCCACCAGTTCCTCCTTGGCCCGGTCCTCGACGAACACCCTGCGGGCGCCGGAGTCATGCAGGATCCACTCGACCTGGCTAGCCGAGGAGGTCTCATAGACCGGAACGGTCACGCCGCCGGCAAACCAGATGGCGAAGTCCACGAGAGTCCACTCGTACCGTGTTCCGGACATCACGGCCACGGTGTCGCCCGGCGCCAGGCCCCCGGCGATCAGTCCTTTGGCAAGTGCCCTGGCCTTATCCAGGAACTGCCCGGCGGGAACGTCAACCCAGCCGTTGGGGCCCTTGCGGGAGTACACGGCGTGGGAAGGGTCCTTGGCCTGCTGCCCGAGCAGCAGGTCAGTGACGTTGCTGTCCTGATCCAGCTCCACGAGCAGTTCAGTGCTTGCTTCTCTCACAGCCAGTCTCCGTTCCGGATCCGTGGTTCGATGTCCCGGTGCCGCGTTCCCTTGCCCGCAGCACCTCTGCAATCCTGCCCTAGATCCAGGACGGCATCCACATCCGGAACCGCCAGTCCTGGTACGGAATGATTTCCGCGGTCCAGATGGGGTAGAAAAACGCCGAGAGCAACACGGCGCCGGCCACAAACAGCGCCACCAGGTACAGCCCGGAACGTCGGCGCCATAACGGGTCCTCCCGTCGTCCGAGAACCAGGCCCAGGCAATACGTCAGGGCGAGCACCAGGAACGGTTCGAAGGACACGGCGTAAAAAGTGAACATGGTCCGTTCCGGATACAGGAACCACGGGAGGTAGCCCGCGCCGACCCCCGCCAGGATGGCACCGGACCGCCAGTCGCGGCGGCCTGCCCACCAGAAGAGCAGGATCACCAGCGACACCGTGGCGCTCCACCAGATCAGGGGATTGCCCACCGAGAGGATGGCCGATGTGCAGCTGGCAACGTCGCAGCCCGGGCTTCCCTGCTTGGGGGACTCGTAGAAGAACGACGTGGGGCGCCCCATCACCAGCCAGCTCCAGGCGCTGGCCTCGTACGGGTGGTCGGAGCTGAGCCCCTGATGGAACTTGTAGGCTTCCAGGTGGTAGTGGGCCAGGGACCGCAGCGGCCCCGGGATCCAGCCCCACTGGGCCGAGGGGTTGGTGTCGGCCCAGTGGCGGAAGTACGCATCCTTCGACTGGAACCAGCCGGCCCACGTGGAAACGTACACCAGGGCGGCAACCGGGACGATGCTCAGGAAGGCGGGAATTCCGTCCTTGATGATGCCGCCGCTGATCCAGCCCCGGATCCCCGCGATCCGGCGGGCGCTCAGGTCCCAGAAGACGGTCAGCAGCCCGAAGGCAGCCATGAAGAACAGTGCGGACCACTTGGTGCCCACGGCCAGGCCCAGGCAGACCCCGGCCGCCACGCGCCACCAGCGGACACCCAGCCACGGTCCGGAAACCAGCTGAAGCACCGACGGCCTGCCGTCCGAGGAAGCGGCGGACTCGCGGCCCAGCTTCGCGGCCAGCCGCCGTCGGCCGTCGTCGCGGTCCATCAGGAGCGCACCGAAAGCGGCGAGGATCCAGAACATCAGGAAGATGTCCAGCAGGGAGGTCCTGGACATCACCAGGTGGTGGCCGTCCACTGCCAGCAGGAGGCCGGCCACGGCCCCCAGGGTCAGCGAATGGAAAAGTTTCTGCGCGATCAGGGCGATCAGGAGGATGGACAGGGTCCCGGTCAGCGCCGCGCTGAACCGCCAGCCCAGGGGGTTGTCCGGGCCGAACAGCCACATTCCTGCCGCGATCATCCATTTGCCCACCGGCGGGTGCACCACGTACTCCGGGGAGGACAGGATGACTTCAGGATTCCCTGCCACGAAGGATTCGTTGGCCTTGTCGGGCCAGCTCCGCTCGTAGCCGCTGACCAGGAGCGAATAGCCGTCCTTGACGTAGTACGTCTCGTCAAACACCAGGCTCCGGGGAACCTCCAGGCGGACAAAGCGAAGGACGCCGCCGATCGCCGCCGTGATGGCCGGAATCAGCCAGAACCATAGCCGCAGCGACGGCGGATAGTCCCGCCAACTGCGGATGGTTCCGAGCAGCCGTTCCTGGAGGGCGCTTTCCGTGAAGGCCTCCTGCGGCCGGCGGATCCACCGGTGCCCCTGGAGGTTTCGTCCCAATGTCCCGGACGCCGGCTGCGCCGGGCTGGCTGAGTCGGCCTCGACAGGAGGTACGGAGGTCTGCGTCACGTGCCCATGCTACCTTTTGGGGCTGGAAGTGCCCGCCAGCAGTAGGCTGGTCGTGTGGACCAAAAACTAAGCTCTTCCCGCCCGAACGGCTCCGATGGCGCCAGCAGCACCGACGACATCGTCACTACCGACGATGCCGACTGGGCGCCCGACGTCGCGGCCGATGCCACGGACGAGCACTGGAGCAGGGATTCGGCTGCGGCATTGGAACCGGCCGGGGAACCGGCGGTCCGCTCCACGGCAGGGCAGCCCGGCAGGATCGTGCTTGCGGCGACCCCCATCGGCAACGTCGGCGATGCGTCCCCGCGCCTGGTTGAACTCCTCACCACGGCGGACATTGTTGCCGCCGAGGACACCCGGCGCCTGCACCGCCTGGTGCAGAACCTGGGGGTCACTGTGGGCGGGCGGGTGATCAGCTACCACGAGCACAACGAAGCGGTGAAGACCGCCGAACTCCTGGACCAGGTGCGCGCCGGGAAAACCATCGTGATGGTGACCGACGCCGGTATGCCCGCCGTCTCGGATCCGGGTTTCCGGCTCGTTGAAGGTGCGGTGGCGGCCGGACTGACGGTCACCGCGGTGCCGGGACCGTCCGCGGTCCTGACGGCCCTCGCGCTTTCCGGCCTGCCCACGGACCGGTTCTGTTTTGAAGGGTTCCTTCCCCGCAAGGCGGGCGAACGCGCCTCCCGCCTGTCGGACCTCGATGCCGAACGGCGGACCATGGTGTTCTTCGAGGCGCCCCACCGGCTTGAACCGATGCTGCGCGCGCTGCGGGAGCGCTTCGGACCGGACCGCCCGGTTGCTGTGTGCCGTGAGCTGACCAAGACGTACGAAGAGGTAATCCGCGGCTCGCTGCGTGAACTTCTCCTGTGGGCAGAGACCAACGAAGTGCGCGGTGAAATAGCCGTCGTGGTGGGCGGCGCGCCGGAGCGGGAACCCGGCAAACCCGAGGACCATGTGGCCGCCGTCAACGGCCTGATTGCGCAGGGAATCCGGCTGAAGGAGGCCGTGGCTGCCGTGGCCGAGGACGCCAAAGTCAGCAAACGGGAGCTCTACTCCGCGGTCCTGGCCGCCCGCTAGGATCCGGGCCCGGAGCTTGTGCAGCTGCACAGCAAAGCCTGAAGTGCATAGTGCGCGCATGCATAGACGCTCCGGAGCGCGCGGCAGTACCGTGGCTTTAAAGCAGCCGAGAGCTGAACCCATCCCCAACACCAATTGCTGACGAGGGAGTCATCGTGACTGTAACTGCACAGCCCACCGTTACTGCGGAGCGAGAGAGCGAGCTGCTCGCTTCTGTTCCGACCGGACTGCTGATCAACGGCGAGTGGCGCCCGGCGGCGTCGGGTAAGACGTTCGACGTCGAGGATCCCGCCACCGGGAAGGTGCTGCTGAGCATCGCTGACGCCGGTCCGGAGGACGGCAGGGCCGCCCTGGACGCTGCCGCTGCCGCGCAGGATTCCTGGGCGCAGGTCCCGGCCCGTGAACGCGGTGAGATCCTGCGCCGCGCCTTCGAGATGGTCACGGCGCGTGCGGAGGACTTCGCGCTGCTGATGACGATGGAGATGGGCAAGCCTTTGGCCGAGGCCCGCGGCGAGGTCACCTACGGCGCCGAGTTCCTGCGCTGGTTCTCCGAGGAAGCCGTCCGCGCGTTCGGCCGCTACTCGGTTTCCCCGGACGGGAAGTCCCGGCTGCTGGTGACCAAGAAGCCGGTGGGCCCGTGCCTGCTGATCACGCCGTGGAACTTCCCGCTGGCCATGGCCACCCGGAAGATCGCCCCGGCCGTGGCCGCCGGCTGCACCATGGTGCTGAAGTCCGCGAACCTGACCCCGCTGACCTCGCAGCTGTTCGCTGCCGTGATGATGGAGGCCGGCCTGCCCGCCGGAGTCCTGAACGTCATCCCGACCTCGACGGCCGGTGCCACCACCGGGCCTTTGATCAAGGACCAGCGCCTGCGGAAGCTCTCCTTCACCGGTTCCACCGAGGTCGGCCGCCGGCTGCTCTCGGACGCGTCCGAAACGGTGCTGCGGACCTCGATGGAGCTCGGCGGCAACGCCCCGTTCGTGGTCTTCGAGGACGCCGACATTGACGCCGCGGTCGCCGGGGCGATGCTGGCGAAGCTGCGGAACATGGGCGAGGCCTGCACCGCGGCGAACCGCTTCATTGTGCACGAGTCCGTCGCGGCCGAGTTCGCGGAGAAGTTCGCCGCGAAGATGGCGGACATGACCACCGCCCGCGGCACTGAAGCCCACTCCAAGGTCGGTCCGCTGATCGATGCCAAGAGCCGGGACAAGGTCCACGAGCTCGTCACCGACGCCGTGGCCTCCGGTGCTGTGGCCGTTGCCGGCGGCGGACCGGTGGACGGACCGGGCTACTTCTACCAGCCGACCATCCTCACCGGTGTCACCGAGGGCACCCGGATCCTGTCCGAGGAAATCTTCGGACCCGTCGCGCCGATCATTACGTTCTCCACCGAGGACGACGCGATCCGGCTGGCGAACAACACCGAATACGGCCTGGTCGCCTACGTCTTCACGAAGGACCTGAACCGCGGCATCCGGATGGGCGAACGCCTCGAGACCGGCATGCTCGGCCTGAACGCCGGCGTCGTCTCCAACGCGGCCGCACCCTTCGGCGGCGTCAAGCAGTCCGGCCTGGGCCGCGAAGGCGGCCTGGAGGGCATTGAGGAATACCTCTACACCCAGTACATCGGCATCGCCGACCCCTACGCCAGCTAAGCAGTTCGCTGGCTAAAAGCAGTTCTCCGGCGCAGGCTAGCCCTGCCGCAGGCGTCGCAGGCCGTCGCGCACCGTCCGCCAGGACCGCGCGGCGGCCTGCCCCATTTTGGCGGCGGGACGCGAGATTGCCCGGACGGGCGCCGAGGCTATGAGTCCCCAGCGATTCATGACCGAGGGTGGCAGCCACTCCGCCCGGAGCCGTTGGGGCAGCCGTGAGTGCCGCCGCAGGGATGCCTGGGTCCGGGCTATCCTGTCGGCAGCCGAAACCGCGGCGGCAGGTTCGCCGGCCAATGCGGCGCTTTCCGGAATACCGGCAGGCCGGCCGTACTGCTGGCGTTCAAAGTCAGCGGTGAGCGAGGCAACCGCCCGCGCACCGGCGTCGTCCGCTCCATCCGGCCCGCCCAGCGCACCCGATTCGCGAAGCCTGCCGGAGAAATGCCGGGGAGTTTCGCTGACGCCGGGAGCCAGGCCGTAGTCGGTGGCCAGGTCCCGCAGTTCAGCCCAGGCCGAGGCGGCCGTGCTGCCGCCGGGGGAGGGTGAGCCCCGGAGCCGTCGGGAGCGAAGCCCGGCCCGCACCATCCGGGGCGAGGCGGCGAGCAGGGCAAGGAGCAGGATGCCGGCGGCCCCGTAGAGCGGCAGCCTCAGCGCGTGTTCGGCTTCACCGGAGGAGTCGAGTCCGGGCAGCGGCACGGGCGTGGCGCCAGGTGTAGCGCCGGGGGTGGCGGCGCTGGACGGGATGAGGTCGTCGTTGTTTTCGTTGGTGCTGGCACCGCCGGGCGTGGAGGCCTGAGAGGCGTAGTCTGGCACCACTCCACGCGACGGGGTGGGTTCGAACGCAACCCAGCCGAGGCCCTGGAAATAGAGTTCGGGCCAGGCGTGGGCGTCCCTGGAATCTACTTCGTATTCAGTCAGGGCGCCTTGCCCGGGAACCGAAACCGTGGCACCGGTGGACCTGCCGGGGGCGTAGCCCACGGCAATGCGGCTCGGAATTCCTTCCAGCCTGGCCATGACGGCCATGGCCGAGGCGAAATGGATGCAGTAGCCGCTCTTTTGCGTCAGGAAGTCCGCCAGGACAGAGAGGCCGTTGCCGTCGTAGCCGCCCTGGACGGGGGACTGCAGGGAGTAGGTGAACTCCACGGAGCGCAGGTAGTTCTGGATGGCCATGGCCTTGGCGTACGCAGTCCGGCTTCCCTCCGTCACGGTGTCGGCCGTGGTGCGCACGATGTCCGGCACGTTGTTGGGCGGGCGGATGAACTCCTCCGAGATCCCGCGCACGGGCGCCGATGACTCGGCCAGCAGCTCCGGCGTGAGCCGGGGGGAAGTTGACTGCACCACGTACTGCTGATTGCGCGCGTTGGTGTCCACGCCCTTGATGCTCAAGGTGGCCGGATCCCAGCTCCACCGTCCGTCAAGGCCATTGACCGAGTCCGGAGCGTACGGCACCGGCAGGTACGGGCTGGTGAATCGTCCGGTGTCGATCGCCGTGACCGTGCGGACCTGCTCGTCAGCGAGAACCTCGTAGCCGACGTCCATCCGGCCAACCCCCACCCGGCGGGAAGCGTCACGGTCGTCCGGTGACCAGGAATCGCCGTCGAACCGGTCCACGGTGACCGAGCGGAGGTACTGCGGGCGGCTGGCGTTGGAGGCGTAGGTGATGCGCCCGTCGCCGGAGGGACTCCGCAGGCTGTTGCCCAGGCTGATCATCGGGTTCAGCCCGGTGGAGGAACCCCACGGATTCAGCCGGGAACCCTGCGGGAAGGTGCCCTGGTCGAAGCCGGGAACAGCGAGGGGGAGGAGGAGGGTGATGACCAGCGCCATGCCGCCGGTGAGTGCCGCCCGGCGGAACTGTCCGGGGTTGCGGGCAGTGTCCGCCGTGGTCCGGTTGTCCGGGGCGAACCACTGGCTGCAGGCCAGGATCATCAGGTACCCGGCAGCGGCAGCGGCGAACCCCCACGGGCCGACGCTCTGCGGTTTGACCATGGCCGGCACCACCAGGACGGCCAGGAGACCCAGTCCGCTGGTTGCGGGCAGGGCCAGCGGCACGGCGAGGGCATCGACCAGGATGACCACCAGCCCCAGGACCGCGCACGTGACCAGCACGATGCCCGCGTTCGGCGCGACCGGGGAGCTTTCAGCCAGGACGGTCTCGCTTGCCCGGCGCAGGAACCGGCCCAGCTGCGCCATGGTGTCCCCGGAGGGGATGAAGCCGGCAATGCTGTCCCTGCGGAAGAACGTGAACGTCAGGATGAAGACGAGGGAGGCAAAGCCTCCCAGTGCCACCAGGAAGGGCTGGGCGCGCAGCGACCGCAGGACCGCCATGGCCAGGGCCACAACGCAGACGGTGGTCAGCACCGGCACGTACCAGGCCCAGCCCCGGAGTACCCCGTTGAGGGAGAGCGCGGCGCCGGCCACAGACACGGCGACGGCGGCCGCCATCACCCACGGCTGCGCGCCAACCCGGCGCGACTGTGCGGACGGGGCCGGTGACGGTGCCAGGACTTCAGGGGTGCGGCCCTGGTCCGGACCGGAGTGCCGCTGGGGAGTCAGGGTCATCGGCTGACTCCCGTGCCGCGGCGGACATCCGCGGCGGCCGTGGCGGCTGCCGCATCGCGCTGGTCGAAATAGGACCACGCCGCCGGCACCGACGTGCCGGGGGCAACGGCCACAGCCCGCCAGCCGCCGGACCTCAGCGATTCCAGGGCGGCCTGGCAGTCGCCCGGATGGTCGGTGACGACAATCGCGAACGCGTTGGCCCCGAACCCCGCGCCGGTGGACAGGGAGCGTGCCTCTGCGGCCTGCAGATGTCCGAGGATGGCCAGGATGGGGCCCCGCTGCCGGTGGGCGGAGAGCTTGTCGATGAGCCTGTCGTCGAAGGGGTGCAGGCCTGACTCAGACGCCGGACCGTGGTGGGCTCCGGTCAGCTGGATAGCGGCCAGGCTCTCCGCAATGGACTGCAGGCCGCCCGACCCGGTGTATTCCTCCGCTTCGGGTTCGGGCGCCGAAGGTGAGTGCAGGAAAGCCGGTTCTCCCGCGGGATCGAGGAACCGCAAGGCATAATTGCGTTCCGCCAGGTGGGCGCTGACGGACATGGCCGCCGTAACGGCCCATTCGAACGTGTCGCTGGTCACCAGGTCGTGGCCGTCCTCGCCGGAGGTGGCGGAAAAGGCGGCGCCGGGTCCGCGCGCAAACGCCGCCCACCGCTGGTCGAGGATGATGGTGGCCTCCGGAGTGGTGACCGACTCCTCCTGCCGCACCATCAGGGCGCCGTGCCTGGCCGTCGCAGCCCAGTGCACCCGGCGCATCGGATCTCCATGGCGGTATTCGCGGGTCATGACGTCGTCGTCGCTCGGATTCGCACGGATCCGCGTGGCCGTGACGCCGTCGTTGCCGCGCGCGCCGGCGAGTCCGGTCGCAGGGAGCTCGACGGCGGCGGGCGTCACGGTCAGCGTGTCGCCGTCGTCGATCGCGTGGCGGTGCAGCGAGAGCCCGAAGGGGTCCGTGAACTCGGCCGTCACCGGGCCGATAACGAACTGCCCCCGTTTGCCGGAACGGAGGTGGTATTCATAGCGGCTGGTCCCGCCGACGGCGGAGCGGGCCGGGAACCGGAAGGCCGGCGAGTCGCCGAACCGCGGCGGAAGGTGTTCTTCCATGATCACCTGGCCGGTGGCTGTCCCGGTCCGCGCCACGGCGAGCCGCACGGTGGTGGTGGAGGATGTTTCCACGCTGGCGGGGTTGAACTCGCGGTAAACCTTGAACCTGGGTTTGAGGACGCGGATCCCCGCGAGGGAGACCAGCGGCAGGACGATCAGGAGGATGCCGAGCGTGAGCAGGTCCCGGCGGCCCATCACCTGGGCTGCGAGGAGCGAAACCACGCCCGCGGCCAGCAGCCCCCAGCCGCGAGTGCTGAAGAGGTGTGCCGGAAGCCTGTCCGTCAGGGCCATCGTGGCGCCTTCGGCTAACGGGTGTGCCGCAGGTCCGGGCCGCTGCGCTGGCCGCCACCCCGCGACTGCGTGGACATATCCTGCGGCACCGGAAGCTTGGCCAGGATGCTGCGGACAACGCTGTGGGGGGTTTCCCCCGTACTGGCGGCCTTGCGGTCAAGGATGATCCTGTGGGCCAGCACGGATTCGGCAACGCTGACGACGTCGTCGGGGAGGACGAAGTCCCGGCCCTCCAAGGCGGCGGTGGCCTTCGCCGCCCGCAGGAGTTGGAGCATGGACCGCGGGCTGGCGCCGAGGCGGAGCATGGCACTTTCGCGCGTGGCGCGGCCGATGGACACGGTGTATTCCTTGATCGCCTGCGAAACGTAGACCCGCTGGACAGTGGCGATCATGGCCGCCACATCGGCCGAGGTAACAACGGCGGTCACCCTGGTCAGCGGCGACGTCGCCTGGTGGGTCTCCAGCATTTCGATTTCCGAGTCCTTGTCCGGATACCCCATGGAGATCCTGGCCATGAACCGGTCCCGCTGCGCCTCAGGCAGCGGGTACGTCCCCTCCATCTCGATGGGGTTCTGCGTGGCCACCACCATAAAGGGCTCATCCAGCTTGTACGAGTCCCCGTCCACGGTGACCTGGTGTTCCTCCATGCATTCCAAGAGCGCCGACTGGGTTTTTGCCGAGGCGCGGTTGATCTCGTCACCGATGACGATGTTGGCGAACACGGCGCCGGGCCTGAACTCGAACAGCCGCGACGCCTGGTTGTAGATGGAGACGCCGGTGACATCGGACGGCAGGAGGTCCGGAGTGAACTGGATCCTGCTGACCGAACAGTCGATGGTGCGGGCGAGTGTTTTTGCCAGCAGGGTCTTTCCCACGCCGGGAACATCCTCCAGCAGTAGGTGCCCCTGGGCCAGCAGGACCGTGAGGGCAAGCTTCGCGGCCTCCGCCTTGCCATCGATCACGGTGTTGATGGCGGACAGGATGCGCTCGCTGGCGTTGTGGAAGGCCTCGGCCTCCATGGCCGGCGGCTTGAGTCCGTTCAGTTGGTTTCCGACAATTCCCGCACCGCCAGGGAAGCTCTGCCCTTCCGGGAGTGCTTCGTCTACTGTGGTGCGTCTGTGGGAATCCATCGACAGCCTTTCAGCACTGGGGAAGCCTGGACGGGTTGGCAAAGTAACTGCTGGCGCCCGCCGCCGGGCGTTCGCCCGTATGCCTACCAGACTACTAACACAACTGCCGGACCTGACAGAGAGTTCCGGTATTTCCCGGCGGGAGCCCGAGGGCCCTGGACGGCTAGGGTAGAAGGATGAACACCCCGTTGACGCCAGTCCCGTTTCGCGCGCCCGGAAGCGACGGCTCCGGCCGGCACGGCTATCCGCCGGCGCCGGAGCCGCTGCCCGTCCCGGTCATGGACAACCACACGCATCTGGACTTTCCCAATGCCGACGTGACCGTGGACGTGTCCGCGGCACTGGACATCGCCGCGTCAGTGGGCGTCCAGGGTGCCGTACAGGTTGGCTGCGACCTTGAATCCTCCAGGTTCACGGTGCAGGCCGTTGACCTGGATTCGCGGCTGCTTGGCGCCGTGGCGATCCACCCCAACGACGCTCCGGACTATGCGAAGCGCGGCGAACTGGAAGATGCGCTCGCCGAGATCGAAGAGCTGGCCTTGCATCCCAGGATCCGCGCCATTGGCGAGACGGGCCTCGATTTCTTCCGCACGGAGGGGGAGGGGCTGAAACATCAGCGCTACTCGTTCCGCCGCCACATCGACATCGCCAAGCGGCTGGACCTGACGCTGCAGATCCACGACCGCGACGCCCATGACGACGTCGTCCAGGTCCTGCGCGAAGAAGGCGCCCCGGAACGGGTGGTGTTCCACTGCTTCTCCGGCGACGAGGAGTTGGCCAGGACGTGCAACAGCGAAGGCTGGTACATGTCCTTCGCGGGCACTGTGACGTTCAAGAACGCGGCCAACCTGCGCGCTGCGCTCGCAATTGCCGACCCCGCCCGGGTCCTGGTGGAGACGGATGCGCCTTTCCTGACCCCGCATCCGTTCCGCGGCCGCCCCAATGCCAGTTACCTGATCCCTCACACGGTCCGGACCATGGCGGAATTGACAAGCACCGAGCTGTCCGGCCTTTGCGCCCAAATCGCCGAAAATTCCGTGCGGGCATACGGATCCTGGGACTGACCGCGGCTCCGCTCAGGCAACAGTCAGGAATACCAGGTATGTACAAAATCTTGGTTGCTTTATAACGCTTCGGTTACAGTGGATAACTATTAGCCGGGGTCGGGGAAGGCCTTCGGATAATTTCACTCAGTTCCGGGCCTGCGCAAGCGGCGGGCCCATGCAGTGCTGAGTGTGGCGGCGCACACGTCTGCTGCAAACATCCGGACCATGTCCGGAGTTGCCCTGAGGGTGTTTGCGTCGGTGGGTGATGTGCGTTTTTCCCCGTGCCCGGATGGTCCTAGAGTTACGGGCAATCGTGGTCAACTTCTTCACTTCGGACGGTAAATTCAGTTTCGTCAAGGTCGGCGCCCAGCTGGTTGTGCTCTCTGCACTCGTGCTGGGCCTCGTGGCCTTCGTAGGCAACAACAAGACAGTCACCCTGAACGTGGACGGAAAAGTCAGTTCCGTCCAGACCTTCGGCGGGACCGTGGGCGAAGTGGTCAAGAGTGCCAAGGTGGAGCTGCAGGGCGCAGACCGGGTATCCCCGTCGGCGGACGCCCGCGTGGAGAATGGCTCGGTCATCAACGTCAACCTCGCCAAGGCCGTGAAGATCAGCCTCGACGGCGCTGAGAAGACGATCAGCACCACCTCTGCCAACGTCGAAGGACTCGTCACCGAACTGGGCGTCGCAAGCGCCTCGGAAGTGTCCGTGCCCAAGGACGCCCAGCTGGCCGTCTCCGGATCCTTCGTGTCCATTTCCACGCCGAAGACCGTCAGTATCCTGGCGGACGGCAAGGCATCCAAGACCACCACCACTGCAGCCACCGTGGCCGATGTCCTCAAGGACGCCGGAGTCACCGTCGGTGCCGGCGACCGGCTCTCCCAGCCCCGCAACGCCCATGTGGTCAATGACATGGCGATCAAGGTTTCCCGGGTTGATTCCTCGAAGACCGCCGCCACCACGGAAGAGGTTCCTTTCGAGACGCTCAGTTCCGAGAGCGCCGAACTGTTCGTGGGCGAGAAGAAGGTCACCCAGGCCGGTGTCCCCGGCAAGGTGGACAGGAACTTCAAGCTGGTGCTGGTGGACGGCCGCGAAGCCTCCCGGACCCTGGTCTCCGAGACCGTTTCCGTGCAGCCCGTGACCGAAAAAGTGGCGGTCGGGACCAAAGAAAAGCCCAAGGCCGAAGCCGCCGGTGCGAACACCGGTGCAGCAGCCCCCACCATGATGAACGAAGCCATGTGGGACAAGATCGCGCAGTGCGAATCCACCGGTAACTGGTCCATCAACTCCGGCAACGGCTACTACGGCGGACTGCAGTTCGACATCCAGACCTGGATCGGTGCCGGCGGCGGCGCATACGCACCCAACGCCAGCCTCGCCACCAAGGCCCAGCAGATCGATATCGCCAACCGCGTCTACGCGCAGCGCGGCCTCTCGCCCTGGGGCTGCGGCTGGGCAGCGAGCAGCTAGCAGCCGCCCGCAGTCCAACACTCCGCTGCGGCAGCTGACCACCGCCACGGGGGAATCGAAGGCCGGGTCCGGAATTGAACCGGACCCGGCCTTCGCCGTCCCCGGAGACTCTTCACCGGCGCGGCCGCCACAGGCCAACGGGATAGGATACCTAGGTGACTGAACCGACTCCCGCCGCCTCCGGCACCGCGCCCGCACCACTGCTGGGCGCTTCCGATGTCCGCCGGCTCGCCGAGGAGATCGGAGTCCGCCCCACGAAAACCCTGGGCCAGAACTTCGTCATCGACGGCAACACCATCCGCCGGATCGTGGCGGCCGCGGACATCCACGCCGATGAGACCGTCCTGGAGGTCGGTCCCGGACTGGGATCACTCACCCTGGGACTGCTGGACGCCGCCAAGTCTGTTGTCGCCGTCGAAATTGACCCGGTCCTTGCGGCCAAGCTGCCGGACACCGTGCAGCAGTGGCGGCCGGACGCCGTCAAGGATTTCCACCTGGTCCTGGCGGACGCCATGAGGGTGACCGAACTGCCCGTTGAGCCGACAGCGCTTGTGGCGAACCTCCCGTACAACGTGGCGGTGCCGGTGGTCCTGCACCTCCTGCAGCACTTCCCGAGCCTCCGGCACGGCCTGGTCATGGTCCAGGACGAGGTGGCGGACCGGCTTGCTGCCGGCCCCGGATCCAAAACGTACGGCGTGCCCTCAGTGAAGGCCGCCTGGTACAGCAGCATGCGCAAGGCCGGCGTCATCGGAATGAACGTCTTTTGGCCGGCGCCAAAGATCCACTCAGGGCTTGTGGCTTTCACGCGCCGTGAACCGCCGGTGACGTCGGCGACCCGCGAACAGGTCTTCGCCGTGATCGACGCCGCCTTCGCGCAGCGCCGGAAGACCCTGCGGGCCGCCCTGGCCGGATGGGCCGGAAGCGCAACTGTTGCCGAACGCTGCCTGCTGGCGGCGGGCGTGGATCCCACCGCCCGGGGCGAAGTGATCGATATCGCAGCGTTCGCACGGATCGCCGAAGCCCGCCAGGCCCAGCAGGGTTGAGGCCGGACGCCGCTCCCGCATTGTGCGTCGCTGTCAGCGTGCATGCTTGGAGCCTGACGCTGCCATGCCATAGCTTGGACTCATGAACGCAGTGAGAGGGCGCTTTGCCGCGAGGACGGTCCGGGTCAAGGCTCCCGGCAAAATCAACGTCTCGCTGGATGTGGGCCCGCTGCGTGAGGACGGCTACCATTCCGTTGCCAGTGTCTACCTTGCGGTGTCCCTCTACGAGGAAGTGGCCGCCACCAGCACCGCCGCGGACGGAATCACGGTCAGCATCAGTCCGGACAGCACGCTGGACCTCGAGGACGTGGACATTCCGCTCGACGAACGGAACCTCGCCTACAAGGCGGCCGCCATCATGGCCGACGTGTCCGAGCACTCCACCGGCGTGCACCTTGAGATCACCAAGCGTGTCCCGGTGGCCGGCGGCATGGGCGGCGGTTCAGCCGACGCGGCGGCCACGCTGCTCGCCTGCGACGCCCTGTGGAACAGCGGGCTGTCCCGCGACGAGCTGGCCCACCTGGCCGCAGAACTCGGGGCCGACGTCCCGTTTTCGCTCCTCGGCGGCACCGCCGTCGGGCTTGGGGTGGGCGATGAACTGTCACCCGCGCTGGCCAAAGCGCAAATGGACTGGGTACTGGTCACCGCCGACTACGGGCTCTCGACGCCGGACGTCTTCCGTACCCTGGACAGGCTCCGCCTCGCCGAAGGCGTGGCCGCCGAGGAGCCCACCGCAGTGGATCCGAAGATCCTGCAGGCGCTGCGGAGCGGCGACGCGGACGCCCTGAGCCGGGTCCTGGTCAACGACCTCCAGCGCGCATCCATTGAACTGGCGCCGGGTCTGCGCGATACGCTGGGCCTTGGTGAATCGTGTGGAGCCATCGCAGGACTGATTTCAGGTTCCGGTCCCACGGTCGCCCTGCTCACCCACAGCCCCGCTGCAGCGGCCGGGCTCGCCGAAGACCTCGGCCATCACGGCCTGAATGCCCTGGCCGTCCACGGCCCGGTGCACGGGGCGCGCATCATCTCCGATACGCTCCTTTAGTAGCTTTTGACCAGTACTTCCTCACAAATTTCCACCGAAGAAAGCAGTTCCCAGTGGCTCACCTGCTCGGCGGCGAGAACCTTACGGTCTCGTATGCAACCCGCACCGTCCTCGACGGCGTTACCCTCGGCCTTGAAGAGGGTGACCGGATCGGCATGGTGGGCCGCAACGGCGACGGCAAGTCCACCCTGATGCGTCTGTTGGCGATGCGCTCCACTCCTGATTCGGGGCGGGTCACCAAGCGCAGCGAGGTCAACATCGGTTACCTCGACCAGAGCGACGTGCTCGACGGCGACCTGACGGTCGGTGCTGCGATCGTCGGCGACCAGGCGGACTACGAATGGGCCCGCAACCCGCAGATCCGCGAGGTCATGGGCGGACTGGTGTCCGACGTCGACTGGCACGCCAATGTGCACGCGCTCTCCGGCGGCCAGAAACGGCGCGTGGCCCTGGCGAAGCTGCTGATCGAAGACCATGACGTGATCATGCTCGATGAGCCCACCAACCACCTCGACGTCGAAGGCGTCGCCTGGTTGTCCCGGCACCTGAAGACCCGCTGGCGGGCCAACCAGGGCGCGTTCCTGGTGGTCACCCACGACCGCTGGTTCCTCGATGAAGTCTGCAACAAGACCTGGGAAATCCACGACGGGATCATGGACCCGTTCGAAGGCGGCTACGCGGCCTACGTCCTGGCCCGCGCCGAACGTGACCGCTCGGCTTCGGTGATGGAGGGCAAACGCCAGCAGCTCGTCAAGAAGGAACTGGCCTGGCTGCGCCGCGGCGCCCCTGCACGCACCGCCAAGCCCAAGTTCCGCATCGAGGCAGCCAACGCCCTGATCGCCGACGTCCCGGAGCCGCGCGACTCGATGGCGCTGAGCAAGATGGCCACGGCACGCCTGGGCAAGGACGTGCTGGACCTTGAGCACGTGTCGCTGGACTTCCTCGGTGGCGACCCCGGGCAGAAGCTCTTCGACAACATCACCCTCCGCCTCGCGCCGGGTGAGCGGCTGGGGCTGGTGGGCGTCAACGGCGCCGGCAAGACCACCCTGCTGAAGCTCCTCAACGGCGAAATCCAGCCCACCTCCGGCAAGGTCAAGCGCGGCAAGACAGTTGTCACCGCCGTCCTCACCCAGGAGGTCAAGGAGCTCGACGACGTCAAGGACCTGCGCGTCATCGAAGTCATCGAGCGCGAAAAGCGGTCCTTCAACGTTGGCGGCAAGGAATTCAGCGCCGGCCAGCTCGTGGAACAGCTTGGCTTCACCAACGAGAAGCAGTGGACCCCGGTCAAGGACCTCTCCGGTGGCGAACGCCGCCGGCTCCAGCTCCTGCGCCTCCTCGTGGGCGAGCCGAACGTTCTTATGCTCGACGAGCCCACCAACGACCTCGACACGGACACCCTGGCCGCCGTCGAAGACGTCCTGGACGGCTGGCCGGGCACGCTCGTTGTGGTCAGCCACGACCGCTACCTGCTGGAGCGCGTCACGGACCACCAGATGGCGTTGCTGGGCGACGGCAAGATCCGCGCCCTGCCGCGCGGCGTTGACCAGTACCTCGAACTGCGCGAAGGCGCCCTGGCCGGCTCCACCATCACCGGCGGCGGCAACCCTGTCACCGCCGCCAGCGGCAGTTCAGAACCCGCCGCCGCCGGCCCGTCCGAAGCAGAAAAGCGCGACGCCCGCAAGGCGAAAAACAGGATTGACCGCCAGCTGGGCAAACTCAAGCAGCAGGAAGACAAGATCCACGCCCAGATGACGGCCGGGGCCGGGGACGCCAGCAAGTTCGACCAGCTCGCCGGGCTCAACGCGAAACTCCAGGAACTCGCCGGGGAACGCGAAGCCCTGGAACTCGAATGGCTCGAGGCCCTGGAAGTCCTCGGCGAGTAGTCCCTCACGTGGCGCGGTGCGGTTTGGGTGCCGCAGCCGGCACTTCGACGTCGCTTAGACACGACGCAAAGGGGCCACTCGCTCGCTGAGCGAGCTCCCGTCCCGATGCGCCGCGATGCGCTCCTCTTCGAAGGACCGCCTCCGGCAAGCTGCGTCACCTCCCGCCGTGGAACAGCCCGCGCTCGGAATCTTCGACAGGTGAAGGGGTAAGGGGGCGGGTGCCGGGGACTCCTGAACGGAACTGTCGGCAATAGCGGTGCGGGGGACCTTCGCGTAGTCGCGCATCGCGGGCATCGGGCTCCGGAGGTCGCTCAGCGACCGCAGGGGCCCCTATGCGCTGTGTCTAAGCGACGGCGAAGGGCCGCTGCGCTGCGAAGGTGACCACGGGACCGCGGCGAAGGGCCGCAGCCTAGCTGTCGGTGCGGAGCTCCGGTTCCTTTTGCAGGCCGGTGAGGCCGTTCCAGGCGAGGTTCACCAGATGGGCGGCCACGGCGCGCTTGTCCGGGGTCCGGCTGTCCTGCCACCACTGCCCGGTCATGGCGACCATCCCCACCAGCATCTGCGCATACATCGCGCCGTCGGCCGCACTGAAGCCGCGGCGGGCGAACTCGTCCGACAGGATGTGTTCCACCCGTGCAGTGACATGGGAGAGCAGGGTGGAGAAGGCGCCTTCGGGCTGCGACGGCGGGGCGTCGCGCATCAGGATCCGGAAACCGTCCGTGCGGTCCTCGATGTACGTCAGCAGTGCCAGCGCAGCCCGCTCCACCTGGACCCGTGGCTTCGCTTCATCCGTGAGGGCATCGTTGATGGCTGCCAGCAGGATCCGGAACTCGAATTCCACCACCTGGGTGTAGAGGCCCTCTTTGGACCCGAAGTGTTCGTAGATCACGGGCTTGGACACGCCGGCGGCGGCCGCAATGTCTTCGATTGTGGTGCCGTCCAGGCCCCGGATGGCGAAGAGGCCGCGTCCGATGTCGATCAGCTGTGAGCGGCGCTGCGCCCCGGTCATGCGCGGCCGGGGCACGTACCCGGGAGCCCTGACGGGCCTGCCTGGATGGTTTCCGGCACCGTCGGGTGCACCGTTGATCTTGCTCACCGTCCAATCATGCCTTAACGGCAACCGGGCCCCGAGTCGCAAGAGCGCCGACCTTCGTGGCAGAATTGGTTCTCGTGCCACGGGGCTTCGGGTCCGGGCACGGTCCGCCCTGGTGTAATGGCAGCACCCCGGCCTTTGGAGCCGTGGAGTATAGGTTCGAATCCTATGGGCGGAACTGCCGCTGTTGACCGGGTGTTATTTCCGGAACAGGCTGGCAGGGTGTGAAAGTGCGCGCAACTGAGATCCACCAAGCAAGGAGAGCCTGTACGTGAGCCCCGAGACAACCGGCCCGGCCGCCGTCATCGTCCTAGCTGCAGGTGCGGGTACCCGGATGAAGTCCCGGACCCCCAAGATCCTTCACGAAATCGGCGGCCTGTCGCTGGTTGGCCACGCCCTGCGTGCAGCCCGCACCATCGACCCCCGGCAGCTTGCCCTTGTGGTCCGGCACGAGCGTGACCTTGTGGCCGCGCATGTGTCCGGGCTCGACCCCGCAGCGCTGATCGTCGACCAGGATGAAGTCCCCGGCACCGGCCGCGCCGTGCAGGCGGCGCTCGAAGCCCTCGACGCCCGGGGTCCGCTCGAAGGCACCGTTGTGGTCACGTACGGCGACGTGCCGTTGCTTTCGGCGGAGCTGCTCGCCGAGCTGGTGCTGATCCACGAACACGAACGCAACGCAGTCACCGTCCTGACCGCGGTCCTGGACAACGCCGCCGGCTACGGCCGGATCCTGCGCGCGGCAGACGGCACCGTCACGGGCATCCGGGAGCACAAGGACGCGTCCGACGAGGAACGCGAAATCCGCGAGATCAATTCGGGGATCTACGCTTTTGACGCCGCCGTGCTCCGCGACGCCCTGGTCCAGGTCACCACGGACAACGCGCAGGGCGAGATGTACCTCACCGACGTTCTTGGGCTGGCACGCTCGGCCGGCGGACGGGTTGCAGCGGTTGTCACCAACGACCGCTGGCAGGTCGAGGGCGCAAACGACCGCGTGCAGCTTTCGGCGCTGGGCGCCGAACACAACCGCCGCACCGTCGAAGCCTGGATGCGGGCCGGCGTCACGGTCGTGGACCCCGCCACCACCTGGATCGACGCCACGGTGACGCTGGCAGAGGACGTCCGCATCCTGCCCAACACCCAGCTGCACGGCGCCACGACAGTGGCGAGGAACGCCGTCGTCGGCCCTGATACGACCCTGACGGACGTCACCGTCGGCGAAGGCGCCAAAGTGACCCGGACGCACGGTTCCGGTTCCACGATCGGCGCGAACGCCAGCGTCGGGCCGTTTACCTACCTCCGCCCCGGCACGGTGCTGGGGGAGACCGGCAAGATCGGCGCCTTCTACGAGACGAAAAACGTCACGATCGGCCGCGGCTCCAAGCTGTCGCACCTCGGATACGCCGGTGACGCCGAGATCGGCGAGGACACCAACATCGGCTGCGGCAACATCACTGCCAATTACGACGGCGAGAACAAGCACCGCACCGTGATCGGCTCGGGCGTGCGCACGGGTTCCAACACCGTCTTCGTCGCTCCGGTCCAGGTGGGCGACGGCGCGTACAGCGGCGCCGGCGCAGTGATCCGCCAGGACGTTCCCGCAGGCGCACTGGCCATCTCGGTGGCCAAGCAGCGGAACGCCGAAGGATGGGTCATCTCGCACCGGCCCGGCTCCATCTCAGCAGTACTGGCCGAAGCCGCGGGGGCAACGGCGCCGGTCAGCGAAACAGCCGCGGCACAGCCGCCCCTGGATTCCTCAAGCACCCCGGCACCTACAGAAGAGGGCAAGCAATCATGACCGAAATTACGGCACGCGGCGAGAAGAAACTGGTTCTCGCCGCTGGGCGGGCACACCCCGAGCTTGCACGGGAGATCGCCAAGGAGCTGGGCACGGAACTGCTGCCGGTGGATGCCTACGATTTTGCCAACGGGGAAATCTACGTGCGTGCCGGGGAGAGCGTCCGCGGCACCGATGCCTTCGTCATCCAGGCACACCCGGCACCGCTGAACAACCACCTCATGGAGCAGCTGATCATGATTGATTCGCTGAAGCGGGCATCCGCCAAGCGCATCACCGTGGTCTCGCCCTTCTACCCTTACTCCCGCCAGGACAAAAAGGGTCGCGGCCGCGAGCCGATTTCCGCCCGCCTGGTGGCCGACCTGTACAAGACTGCCGGCGCCGACCGCATCATGAGCGTTGACCTGCACACCTCGCAGATCCAGGGATTCTTCGACGGCCCGGTGGACCACCTGATGGCCATCCCGCTGCTGGCTGACTACATCCGCACGCGCGTCGCAGCGGACAACATCACCGTTGTCTCACCGGACACCGGCCGCGTCCGAGTGGCTGAACAGTGGGCTGAGCGCCTCGGCGGTGCCCCGCTGGCGTTCGTCCACAAGAGCCGCGACCTCACGGTTCCGAACCAGGCCGTGTCCAAGACCGTCGTGGGCCAGATCGAAGGCCGCACCTGCGTCCTGATCGACGACATGATCGATACCGGCGGAACCATTTCCGGGGCCGTCCAGGTGCTCAAGAACGCCGGCGCCAAGGATGTCATCATTGCGGCGACCCACGCCGTCTTCTCCGATCCGGCGGCCCGCCGGCTGTCCGAGTCGGGCGCCCGCGAAGTGGTGGTCACCGACACGCTGCCCATCCCGGCCGACAAGCGCTTCCCGCAACTGACTGTGCTGTCCATCGCTCCGCTGATTGCCCGCGCCATCCGTGAAGTGTTCGACGACGGATCCGTCACCAGCCTTTTCGACGGCAACGCCTGACCCCGGTACCCGGCCCCATCCGGCGTCGGGCCCGTTTTCAGTAACCGGGCCCGACGCTGGTAAGCTGGTCCACGATACCTTGGCGAGGGAGAGCAGTCTCCGTTATCGACTGGGTCTGAATCTCCCTTCTTGAAGGGCCGGCCACGGGCCGCCCGGCGTTGAAGGTCGCAAACAGACCTCCGCCCTTGCTGAACACCGTTTAGATTTCAAGGAGATTTACATGTCTGAGCAGAAGCTTGCAGCAGAAGTACGCACCGAATTCGGCAAGGGCTTCGCCCGCCGCGCACGGATGTCCAACCTCATTCCGGCTGTCATCTACGGCCACGGCGCAGAGCCGATCCACATCACCCTGCCGGCCAAGGCCACCACGCTGGCCGTCCGCGCTGCCAACGCCCTGCTCACCCTGGACATCAACGGCGAGAAGCACCTCGCGCTGGTCAAGGACATCCAGCGCAACCCGATCAAGCAGATCATCGAGCACATTGACCTCCTGACCGTCCGCACCGGCGAGAAGGTTACCGTGGACGTTCCCGTCCACCTGACCGGCGAGCTTGCCCCGGGCAACGTCTACAACCAGGAAATGACGGTCGTCTCCCTCGAAGCCGAGGCAACGCACCTGCCCACCGCCGTCGAGGTCAGCATCGAAGGCCGCGCCGCCGGCGAGCACATCCACGCCTCCGACCTGGTCCTGCCGAAGGGCTCCGTCCTGCTGGCCGACGCAGAGGCTCTTGTCGTTCACATCTCCGAGGCCACTGAGGTCTCTGAAGAAGAGGCTTCGGCCGACACCACGGAAGGATCCTCGGCCGCCGAGTAGTCCCGAGGAATTCTCCGGTGGCCGGGTCCCTGGCGGGCCCGGCCACTGCCGTGTTAAAAGCCCTCCAGCACCAACCCTCAGCCGCAATGGGGCACGCCCGGCACAACCGGCGCACTGCCTTAGCGGCCGGACCCGGACCACTCTAGGATTGACGCATGACTGACACCTGGCTGATCGTAGGCCTTGGCAACCCCGGCACCGAATACAGCAACAACCGGCACAACGTCGGCCAGATGGTGCTGGACGAACTGGCGCGCCGGGTAGGGGGCAGCTTCAAAGTGCACAAGGCGCGCGCCCACGTGCTGGAGGGCCGGCTCGGCATCGGCGGACCCCGCGTGGTGCTGGCCAAGCCGATGAGCTACATGAATGTCTCCGGCGGTCCCGTGTCCGCGCTGGCGAAGTTTTACGACATCGATCCGGAGCACGTGGTGGCGGTCCACGACGAGATCGACATTCCCTTTAATACTGTCAAGCTGAAAGTCGGCGGGGGCGAAGGCGGACACAACGGCCTGCGCGACATTTCGAAGGCCCTGGCCACCAAGGACTACCTGCGGGTTCGCGTCGGGGTGGGACGCCCGCCGGGCAGGATGGACACTGCAGACTACGTCCTCAAGGACTTCGCCGCCGCCGAGAAAAAGGAGCTCCCGTTCCTCCTGGATGACGCCGCGGATGCGGTGGAGACCGTGGTCAGGGACGGGCTGCCGGCCGCACAGCAGAAATTTCACACTGCAGTTCAGTAACTTTCCCATGCACCCGGCCCTAATGGCGGTAATGTGCGGGTGGGGACACGCTCCGGTTAGTACCTGGCAATTGGTTAACCAAGTCAATTAAGTCGCCTAATTGTTTAGTCATATCTGCTATGGTAATTTTCACATTCAAGGTCTTGTTGCCTGGTTTGGCGGCATCGGAAAACTAAAAACCCGACGGCTCAGCCAAGTCGCATCAGCTGGAGCCACGAAGGTAGCGTGATCGATCGTGCTTGCATCACACGGCTCTGAACATGGGGGGCTGCTGGAGACTGAACGCCGGGGCATGGGTGCCTCAGAGCGTCGTAAGTGGTCGTCCCTGGTGCGGCAGGATGTCCAGGCAACCGTTGTTTCCATCCTCGAGGAAAGCGACCTTCACGGCGTCGTCGTGGTCGGCGCCCAAGGCGTCGGAAAATCCACCTTCACGCGGGCGGTCGAAGCCAAACTGGCGGGAAAGACGCACGTCATCCACCTGCACGGGACGTCGACTGATCCTGCCATTCCTTTCGGCCAGTTGGCGTTTCTGGTGGCCAGGCTGCCCGGCCACGCGCTCGAGTCACCGGGTGGAATTGTCCACGGCATTTCCCGGCTAATCCGCGAGGATGCCGCCGGACGACCCGTCCTCGTCGTGCTGGAGGACCTGCCGGCGATCGACAGCATGAGCACTGCCGCCCTTATGCACCTCATCCTGAGCGGCGCCGCAAAGCTCATCGTCACCGTCCGGAATGTCACGGACATGCCCGAAGACCTGATCCGGCTCCTCCGCAACAATTCACTGGAGGAAGTGCGGCTCGAGGTTTTCTCCCGTCCGGAAGTGAGCAAATTGCTTGCCGGAGTTTTGGGGCGCCCCGTGACCGCCACAGCCGCCAGCTCGCTCTATGCGGCGAGCGGCGGAAATCCACTGGTGCTGCAGGCCATCGTTATTGAACAATTGCGTTCGGGCAACCTCCACCTGGCTGGAAAAGTCTGGGCGCTCAGGGGGGAAATCAACCTTGCCGAAGCCGACGCCCTGGTGGATCTCGTCAGGTCGAGGCTGGCAAGGGAGTCGCCAAAGGTCAGGGAGGGGCTGGAGTGGCTTGCCCTGATCCGACGCGTGCCGTTGTTTGTCCTCCTGGACGTCCTGGATCCCGCCGTCGTCGCGGATCTGGAAAAGGCCGGCTACCTGCAGGTCGGCGAGACGGGGCGGCGCTGGGTCAGCCTGAAGGACGACTACGTCGGCGAAGTCATCCGGGGCTGGATGGACCTTCCACGGCGCAAGGAACTGCACCAGCTGGTGGCGAGGGTTGTGGGAGCCACCCCGGCGGAGATGGACGTCGAAGAACTCCTCGGCTACGTGGCCTGGACGCTCGATTGCGGCGAACCCGTGGAGCCGGCCTTTGCGCTGGCCGCGGCTGTGGCGGCAAACCGGCTTTTCGACCCGATGTTCGCCCTGGAGGCCCTGGCCCAGATCCGCGTTGAAGACCCGCACTGGGCCGAGGCAGCCCAGCAGCGGGCGGCCGCCTACATGACACTGGCAGAGCACGAATCCGCCGTGGCCGTCCTGGAGGAAGTCACCCCCGAACAGCTTTCCGGGCTTCCGGCCGCCGCCTACGCGAACTACATCCTGGATTTCTGCAGTTCGCTGCTCTGGGTCCACGGCGGATACAGCCGGATCGGCGGCATCCTGTCCGCAGCACGGCACGAACTGGCCCGTCGGGAGAGGGCATCAATCGGCAATGAGACAGCAGCCGACTTTGCACGAGCCCATGAGCTGATCAGGCTCGCCGAATTCGAACAGATGGTCCACCAGGGGGACTACGAGGCTGTTGCCGAAGACCTGGAACGGGCCTACAAAGAAGACGGCGACCCGCTGTATGTCCTGAACTGCGCCTGCCTGCTGACCATGGCCTGGGCGGTCCTGGGCAGGGAAGCGGACGCAATGGCCCTGGCTGCCGAGATCCAGCAAAGGACGGAGCAGTCCAACGTAGTGCCCGGCATGCTGAGCTGGCGGGCGGAAGGCCTGTTCGCCGCACTCCTTTGCAGCGGCCAATGGGAGGACTGCGTCAGGATACTCACCGAGGCCCTGGACCAGAAGCCGAAAATCATGCAGTACCTCGGCGGAGCCGCCGAACTCGCACTCGGTGTGGCCTACACCTACGCGGGAAGGGCCGACCTCGCCATTGACACGCTGCTTGGTGCACAGGCGCAGCTGGAAATCAGGCGGAGCTACTACGGGCCGTCCCTGGCCTGCTCGGCACTTGCCTTCGCCTATGCCCAGGCCGGTGACGTCCAGGAGTCACGCAATTTCCTGGACCTGGCCGCGCAGGAGGAGCAGCACGTCGCCTGGTTTACTTCGTGGATGACCGACTTCTGCGTCCGGATGGCCAGGCGGTGGCTCAAGGATCCGGGAGCCAAGCAGAAGCTGATCGAGTCGGCCCACGAAGACATTTCCAAAGGGCGGACAACCACTGCCTCCATCAGCCTGTTCGGTGCTACCGTGCATGGAACGGAGGAAGAACTGGCCCTGTTGATCGAAATTTCCTCCCGCCGGCAAGGAAAAATGGCCAGCGTCAACCGTCTGGTCGGGGAGGGGAGCAGAAAGAAGGACTCCAAGGTCCTGCTTCAGGCGGCGTCCCTTGCCCAGGAGCTCCACCTCGACGCGGTGGAGTCGCGGTGCGTGGTGCTGGCGCTGGACATTGCCAGGGAAAAGGGAGATTCCCAGTCCGCCCGGTCGGCCCAGCATCGTCTGGACCGGCTCGTGGAGACCCTGCCGGTGCTGCCGCTGATGCCGCATACGGTAGGACCGGAATTGACCGAAAGGGAACGGCAGGTTGCCAGGATGGCCAGTCAGGGGTTGAGCAACAAGGAGGTTGCCAACCGGCTGCAGCTTTCCATACGAACTGTGGAAGGCCATCTCTACCAAATCTTCACGAAAATGGGGATTTCATCGAGGAGTGAGCTTGAAGGATCCGCTCAAGTCTGATGGGAAGGCTTCGGCGCGGCCGCGCGCCGGGACCCAGCGTCAGAATGCTGGTGAGCCTTGGATAGACCGGGGGGACATGCTGTCATCAGTGCAGGACGCCCTTGCCTCGGATGACTGCTGGGCTGTTTTCGTCGTTGGCGACGCCGGGCTGGGAGCGTCCTCGCTGCTGGGGCAATTGAACAACGGAGGAAACGGCCGGACGGCAATCATGACCGTCCACGGGAGCCCCTCACTGGCACCCGTTCCCTATGGGGCGCTGTCCCCGTACCTGTCTGATCTCTCCGTTGAGGATGTCACGTCAAAGGTGGCCGTGCTGCGGGCACTGTGGGCGTACCTCGAAGGTGCCAGGAAGAATCCCGGACCCGCCTTGCTGCTGGTTGATGATGCCCACGATCTCGATACCGCCACGGCCGAGATGATCTCCGAACTGGTCCAGGCAGGCTGGGCCAAGCTCGTGGCCACCTGCATCCCGAGGCCCGGCATACCCCAGCCCTTGCTGCGGCTCTGGCACGACGGCACTGCCGAGCGGTTCGATATTGCCCCGCTGACCCTGGACCAGGGGCACCAGCTCTGCGAGGCGCTGCTCGGCGGCAAAGTCCTCAACACCACGTCGCGTGAATTCTGGCAGGAGGCCGGCGGGAACACGCTGCTGCTCAAGACCCTGGTCCGTGAAGCCCAGCGTTCCGGCGACCTGATCCAGCGGAACGGGGTCTGGCTCAACGCCGGTTCCTCGCGTGTCCGCACCCTGGAACTCACCGCCGTCGTCAAGGTCCAGCTCATGCGCATCTCGGCTGTCGGCCGGGAGGCCCTGAACCTCATCGCCCTCGCGGAACCGGTGGACAGGACCCTTGTCGGCGAAATCGCGGGTGAA
Organism: Arthrobacter sp. Y81; assembly: GCF_002929335.1. Lineage (GTDB taxonomy): Bacteria > Actinomycetota > Actinomycetes > Actinomycetales > Micrococcaceae > Arthrobacter. The sequence continues at coordinate 357,142 of NZ_PJIL01000002.1, read as the reverse complement.
CCGGCGGTCAAGGAACTGCTGGACCAGCGGCTGGTGGTCCAGTCCGTGGACAGCGAACCAACTCTTCGGCTGGTCAGCCCGGTCTACGGAGAAGTGCTGCGCAGGATCGTTCCCGCGGCCCGCAGCCTCCAGCTGCACCGGGAGCTCGTGTCCCGCATGGAGGTCTCCGCGGACAAGCCGGAGTCACTGCTCCGCATGGTGTCCTGGTCCCTGGACTGCGGCGCCGAAGTGCCCGGCCGGCTCCTCATCCGGGCCGCTGTCCTTGCCTGCAAGCTCTTCCAAAGTGAGACGGCCCTTCGCATCGCCTGGGCCGTCCGGGACCCCGAACTGCAGCAGACTGCACGGGCCGTGATGGCCCGGTCGCATTACAACCTCGGGCACTACGACGAAGCCGCGGCCCTGTTGAACATCAATGTGGACGCCGGCAGCGGGCTCACGCACATGGTCGTCAACAGCCTCCTGAGATCGGCCACACGGACCGCGCTCGGGCACCCTGCCTCGGAAATTGCGGACGATGCCCGCAGGCTCCGTCAATGGGGCGACGAAGAGGCCGCGGCCAAACCCGCGGACGCACCGGGGATTCTCGCGGCTACGGCGCGCCGGGCAACCCTGGTGGAACTGATGGCGTATTCACTGTTGGGCGACTACCGGCAGATGGGCCCCATGCTGGAGGAACTCCTGGAAGCCGGCGTTTCGGCGGCCGAACCCGACGGCGCCCTCACCAGGTCAATGGCGCTGGCCCTGCAGGCCGAGCGGCTGTGCGCGCTGGGGTACCCGCTGCAGGGGCGCCAGCTCGCCATGGATGCTTTCGGCCAGGCCCAGCCTCCCGATAACGACATCTTCTTCCTCCCCGAGTTCATCGTGGTCCGGCTCGTCGCCTGCGACCTCGCCGCCGGGGACTGGGCGGAGGCACAGGAGCTCCTGGCGGGCTACGCGGATACGTCGTTCGGTTCCGCCATGGTTTCCTTCAGTGGTGCCGCCTATGTCGTGATGGGATACATAGCAGTCCGGGAAGGAAAACTTGCCGACGCCCTGGAGCTGCTGACCACGGGACTCGAGGCCCTTCGTGACAGCGATCCCCAGCAGATGTTCCGGCTTTGCGCCGCCATGGCCTATTACGTCGCGGCCACTCAGGGCCGCAACGCGGAGGCCGACAGGCTGAGGAAGGACTACGAGGCCTGGGGCGAGCGCGGCATGCACCTGGTGACGGCCTTTGCCCGCGATTTCCTGGCTGCCGGGGACGAACACCTGCGCGGCGACGGCAGCGGAATCGCGGCCCTGCACAGGAGTGCGGAGGAGGCTGCGCAACAGGACGCCCGTTACCTGGAACTGAATGCCCTGGCCATGGCGCTGGCGCTTGGCGACACCACCAGGCTGGAACGGCTGGCTGTCGTCGCCGGTGCAGTAGAGGGCCCCTGGGCAGGCGCCCTGGCCGACTACTGTTCCGCACTTTCGGACGGGAGCGCGGAACAGCACCTCCGAGCCGGGGACGCCCTTTATGCGGCTTCTGTCTTCCAACTCGCGTCCGATGCCTACTCGGCCGCCCTGGCGTCGTTGGACCGCAGCCGGAACCGGGAACTGGCGGCCATGGCACGTGCCGGCATTGCCCGGTGCAACGAAGAGCTGGGCCATGCGGGCAGCGAGGCCCAGCCGGAAACCGTGGCACCTATCCTGACCAAGCGTGAGCGGAACATTGTGGGACTGGCAGCCACCGGACTCAGCGACCGCATGATCGCGGACAAGCTGCAGATCTCCGTTCGCACGGTGGAGGGCCACCTGTACCGGTGCTATCTGAAGCTCGGCATCGCCGGACGTGACGAGTTGGCCGCGGCCGCCGGGCTCGCTGACGATGCAGAGATTCGGGTCAACCGATCACCCGGGAAATGAGTACCTGGACCACCGGGCACTACTCGGCGGTGGTGCCGGGCCGGCGCCGCCTCAGCGACTTGTTAACTATTTCGACGCCGCGAGGGCGCTGATCTGACCGCTTTGTAGCGGCTTGCTGCCGCCCTGCGTAACCGGACAGGGCGATCGGGGGTACTTGCCTTGCAAGTACAGGTATGAGTAACGGGCAAAATCGAGTACTCACTACTGGTGCCCGCGGGCGTCCCAGCTGGTTAGTTTGGGTTACCAGAAATCGCTCATAAATACAGAGGTCTCACTCATGTTGACAGCCGATAATGTGGCCAGTACACACGCCACCAGATCCGCCGGAATGACACGGGGCGCCGCATGGCCTTTGATCGGTCGGAAGCAGGCTGTCAGCGACATTACCCGTGCCTTGGCCGAGTCCACCGGGGGAGTGCTGGTGACCGGATCCTCGGGCACCGGGAAGACCTTCCTCACCACCCACGCCCTCAAACTTTTCCGCGACGATTCCCTGGTAGTGACGCTCCGGTGCAGCGCAGCCCTCTCCCGCTCACCCTACGGCGCGCTCAACATGCTGTTGAGCGACCTCGAGCCCGGGTATCTGAACCACCCCGTGCTGGTCCTGTCCGGGCTCATGCGGCTCCTGCGGGAGCGCGCCAACGGGAAGACCGTCTACCTCTTTGTCGACAATGCCGGCGAGGCTGACGAACTGACGGCCGTGACAATCGCCCAGCTGGCACGAAACCGCGCCGTTCGCCTGGTCCTGACGTGTTCAGACCCGCTGCGGCTCTCGGCTGAGATCTCAGGACTCTGCGACGGCGGGTTCCTTACGCGCGTAAACCTCGAACCGCTGTCTTTCCGCGAGGCTGTCAGCTGGCTGGAAGAAGGACTCAGCGCCAAGGTCTCGCACTCCGCCGTCCAATCGCTGTGGGCGGCCAGCGACGGCAACCCGCACTACCTGAAGATGCTTGCGATGGAGCTCGCCGATTCGGGTTCACTGGTTGTGCGGGACGGCGTCTGGGTCCTGACAGCGGAACACCACGTTCACGGACGGGCGATCACTGACCTGATCGCCACCCGGCTGGGGCGCATGGGCGAGGCTGACCGGCGAATCCTGGAAATCCTGTCTCTGGCGGAGACGCTGCCCCTGGACACCTTGCTCACACTTGTCGATGCCGATGATGTGGACGCCCTCGAGGAGCGCGGGGTCCTGGCGGTCGAGGACTCCCTGCCCCGCCGCGTCAGGATCCAGAGCCAGCTGGTCGCCGATGTGGTGCGGGAAAATGTCCCGCCGGGCCGGAGCAACGATCTCCGCGAAATGGTCCTCTCGGCTGCGGCGCCTTCCCTTCGGACGCCGGCCACGGAACTGCCGTTCGCGGTCTGGGCCCTTGAATGCGGCGCAGTGTTGTCGACGGACGAGTCCCTCTCTGCGGCACGCCTGGCCAACAGACGCCTGGATGCGCCCCTGGCGCTTCGGTTTGTCCGCACTATCAAGGAACACGAGGAGCTTGCGGGGGCGGTCACTGAGGAAGTCACGGCGCTGATGACGCTCGGCGAGGTGGAGGAGGCCCTGGCCGTGGTCCGCCGACATCGCGAGGTGTCCCGGGGGGACCCCGCGCTCGCGGAATGGATTGGGCTTCTCCTGGCGGAGAGTTCGGTGTTCCTCGCCACCCGGGATGCCTGGCAGGAAGCCCCCGACTCCCTGGCCCGGGCACGGAAGGTACTTTACGAGGACTCAACAGGTCCGGTCGCCGAAATGTCGGCGCCGGACCTACGGCGTATCCGGGAACAGCTGACACTGGCCGAAGCCGAAGCAGCCAGTTACGCCGGAACCTACCGGGAAATGGCTGCCAGCCTTGCCGAGGCCCTGGACAACGTTGAGTTCCACAGCGCGGAGTTCCGGCTCCAGGCAGGCAGCTGGCTGTGTGAAGCCTGGGCCGTGACGGGGCGCCAGTCCGATGCTGCCGAGCTCGCCGAACAGCTGAAGCTGCAGTGCCTGCGCCCGGAGATCCCGGTGGCCATCGCGCAGTCGGTGATCTCCCGGCTGCGCTTCGCTTACCTGGTGGCCGGCCGATCGGACGAGGCGACGGAGACGCTGCCCACCGAGGATTGGCTCCCGTCGTCCGTCGTCTACCGGCGGTTCAGCGCCACGGAAGTGCCGGAGGCGATCCGCGCCTGCATGCAGGGCCGCGGACGCGACGGACTGGACCTGCTCGTTCCCGGCATCAGCCAGCTGCGGATCCAGGACAGCGACGGCATCCTCACGCTCGCCTGTGCGGCGGCGGCCTATGCCTCGGCCCTGCAGGGTGAGCGCGAACAGGCACTTGGCTACCTGGCAGAGACGGCGTCCGGCGCCAGACGGAAGCCATGGAAGGTATCCAGGGCGGAGGGGTATTTCACGGCGCTGGCGCGGGCGGAGCTGGACGGCCCGCGGACGGGGATTGCGCAGCTGCTGCGCCTGGCAGACGAGGACCGCGCCACGGGCACGGTGGGGCATGAGCTGCTGTGCCTGAGCTCGGCCGTCAGGCTGGGAGAATCCGCTGCGGCACCGCGGCTGCTGGATGCTGCATCAAACAGCCAGGGACCCTTTGCGGAACTCTGCGCGCAGTACGCGCGGGGCGTCATGTCCGGCGGAGCTGACGAACTCATGGCTGCCGCCAACCTCGCAGCCCGGCTGCACAATGACAGGTTTGCCCTGGACATCGCCGAGTCGGTCCTGAACCTCGACCAGGCACGGCTCGAGAGGAGCCTGATCCGGCAGGCCAAGCACCTGGCGGAAACCTGCCGCAGGAGGTTGCGGACCCCCCAGGACGGCAACCACGACAGGCTCACACTGACCGCACGCGAACTCCAAATAGCACAGCTGGCTGCCGCCGGAGCGAGCAATAAGAGCATCGCGGCCCAGCTGCACGTTTCGGTAAGGACGGTGGAGGGCCACCTCTACCAGATCTACGGCAAGCTAAAAATCGAAGAGCGCTTGGAGCTTCCGGTAGCCCTTGGCAGTACAGGAGATGACTAGCCATGACTGAAACCACCCTCACGGCAGAGCGGCTGATCGGGCGCTTCGGCATGGTTGCCTCGGTTGTTGATTGCCTGGTGGACGCCAACGGACCGGGCGCCCTCATCCTTGGCGACGCCGGCATCGGCAAGACGGCGCTCACCAACGAGGTGCTCTTTGAGCTGGGCAGCCGTGTCCGTCCGTTCTACGTCTATGCGGGGCCGTCGCTCTCCGAAGTTCCCTACGCAGCCCTTGCCCCCTTGCTGACCGCGCTGACACCCGGCCAGACGGACCAGCCCCGCGCCGTGCTTAAGGCGCTGGTAACGGAACTCAATCCGGACGGTCTGAGGGATCAATCGCAGGCCGTGCTGGTGGTCGAAGATGCGCACCACCTGGATGACAGCAGCGCCGCCGTCATAGCGCAACTGGCTGCGGCGGAAGCCGCCAGGGTGGTTCTGTTGTGCCGGCCGCACCCGTCGCCCCCGCCGGAAGTGCTGTCGATGTGGTCGGAAGGCCTGGTGGACCGCTTTGAACTGCAGCCGCTGACCAAGGAGGAGGTCGACGAGCTCTGCACCCGGGCACTGGGCTCGCCGCTCGTGCCCAGTGCCAGCGCGGTCCTTTTCAGGTCGTCCGGCGGAAACCCGATGTTCCTGCTGGAACTGATAGCCCATGCCAGGAGCCGCGGCCACCTGCTGCGGCGCAATGACACCTGGGTGCTCCTGGGCGAGCCCGGAGCGGCCACCGTCCGGCTGATGGACCTGGTCAGGAACCAGATCATGCAGTTGAACCCCGAACAGCGCCAGGCCCTGGAATCAGTGGCACTTGCCGAAGCGATCCCCCTGAGCGTCCTGCAGCGGGCCAGCGACAGCCGGGCCGTCGATGAACTCAAGGAGCTCCAGTTCATCGCGATTTCCGCGGACCCCGCCAGGCACGTCCGCCTGGCGCAACCGCTGATCGGCGAGGTGATCAGGCAGCTGGTACCGACTGCCCGCAGCGTGACCATCCGACGGCGGATCGTAGACCTTCTGGACTCGCGGCCGGAGACACTGGACGGCAGGCTGCGGCACGTCACCTGGGCCCTGGAGTCCGGAGCAACCGTTCCCGACGCCGACATCCTGGAGGCCGCGCAGCTGGCGAACCGCCTTTTCATCCCCGAGTACGTCGAACGGGTGGTGGGCGCCATCAGGGAGCCGTCCCTGAAGCTCGCAGCGCAAGTGGAACTTGCCCGCGCCAAGCTGTACGGCCGGGATCCCCTGGGAGCCAGCCTGTGCCTCGAAGGCGTAGTGGAACAAGCCACTGATCTGCGGACAGTCCGGCAGGCTTCCATGCTGGCGGCCCAGCTGGCCGCCGGTCAGCGCAACGGGCCGGAGGCTGTGCTCCGCGCCGCCGATGCGTGGGCGGAAGCCGTCTCCAGGCTGGAAGAGGCCCATCCGGAGTTCGATGCGAAAGAGCTTGAGACGGCGCGGCTGGGCAGCAGGCTGCTGGCCCTGGAGGGCTACCAGGCCGCTGGGCGACACGTGGAAGCAGAGCCGGAACTGCAGGATATCTGGGAGTCCACGGACGACGACGAGTCCCGGCTGCTGGCCGGAACGCTGCTGGCAGAGTCGCTGGCACTCACGGGACGTGCCGTTTCGGCACTCCAGGTGGTGATGGTGGTCGAGGACATCCTTGCCGCCAGCGGTGACCGGCGCCTTGAGTACGCCGAGTTCGTGATGCGGCGCTACCTGCTGGCGCTGCTCCATGCCGGGGAACTCGATGTCCTGGATGACTATCTGCAGAACCACATCGCCCAGGCCTCCAACTCGCTGATCTACTTTGGCGGGATGTTGCATCTGGCGGCCGGGAACGCAGACCTGCGGCGGGGCACCATCGGGGCGGCCCTGCCAAAACTGAGCCAGGCCGCCGAAGTGCTGCGCCTCTCCGACGCCGGCGGCGACTTGCCCGATGCCCTCGCGGCTACCGCCTATGCAGCATCCATCCTCAACCGGACGGAGACAGCCAAAGCCAATGCCGACGCCTACGACGCGCTGCTTTCGGACCACCGCCACGCCTCGCTGCTGGGGCGGGCCTACGCCGTCGCGGCACGGTCCGAACGCGTCGGAGTCCAGGCTGCCGCATCAAAGCTGATGGTCCTCGCCGATGCCGCCGAAGCCTCCGGTTTCCTCAGTTATGAGGTGGAGATCCTCTCCCTCGTGCTCCGGCTGGGCGATTTGTCAGTAGTACCGCGCCTCGCCGCCGCGGCGGAGGGCTGCGAAGGCCGCAGTGCGGAATTTGTGGCGGCGTACTGCCGCGCTCTCGCCGCCAAGGACGTCAACCGGCTTGTGGAAATGAGCGACGCCGCCGCACGGGACGGGCTGGACCTGGCCGCTGCGGAATGCGCTGCCCACGCCCTGCGGATCCTGGAGACCAGGGGAGACAAGCCCCGGCAGTTCGAGGCCCAGAAGCTCGTCAAGCAGCGCAATGCGGCCCTCAACAAGACCGGGTCATCGGCCGCTGAGATTCCGCCGGACCTGCACAAGCTGACGCGGCGCGAGCAGGAAATCGCAGCCCTGGTCCAGGCCGGTGCGAGCAACCGTGAGATCGCGCTGCAGCTCGGGCTTTCACTCCGGACTGTGGAAGGGCATCTGTACCGGATGTTCGCGAAACTCGGTATCAGCCATCGGGAAGACCTGGCGATGGTTGCCTATGGTGCCCGCCACGCCGGATTGCCCGGCACCGCGTAGTTACGCCATCTCCAAGCCACAAGACAGCGGCCCCGACCGGGTGCGCTCCGACGTCGGCTTCCGGGGCAGCACCTGAGCGGTTGCCCGCGGCCGTAATCGAGCCGCCGGCTACCCGCTGAAATCCTGTGCGCCGAAAACGGAGCTTCCACTCATTTCGTGCTGCCCGCAAACGAGTACTGATGCGAGTAGTGGGGGCGGGCCGGGCGCGTACCACCCAGTTCCGGTCAGTGATGCACCCGCAAAGACGGGTAGAGCCCACTCGCGCCCCGGCAGGTGGTTGGTTAATACGCTGTAGCTTGTTGGGCCGCAGGCAAATATTGGGGAAAGAAGTGGGTCTCTAAATGCATCAATCAGCTGACACTTGGCTTTCGGAATTTCATGTGGCAATCCACCTGGAACGATCCTCCAGGGCGACCAGCATCCCGCTAACGGCGGGTACCCCATTCGAGCCGGCGACGACCCGGGCAGCGTCTTCTGAGACCGGGATCTGCCAGTCTTCGTCGCCGGCTTTCTTACAAACGGGACAAATCGAATACCGGGAGGTCGGTTTAGCATGACACCGAACACCAAGCTAAAAACCCATAAGGCACCGCTGACCCGGGCAGCACTTCCTCCGCTGCTTGAGGATTCCAGGGAATGGCCGGAAAACGGAGCCGGAGCGCCTGAACCGGCGGCGGACGCCGTTGAGTCACAGGCCCCCGTGAGCGAAACGGCTGCCCAGGATCTCACGTTCACGTTCGACGTCGCGATTGTCGGGCTGGGCTACGTCGGCCTGCCGACGGCCCTCGCCATCAACGCTTCAGGACGGCGTGTCCTGGGACTGGATGTGTCCGAGAACAGGCTGGCGGTGATCCGGTCCCAGCAGGCAGACCTGCTCGACTCGGACAAGGTCCGCCTCAACAGCGCCCTCGAGGATCCGTCCTTCATGATCAGCACGGACCTGTCCCTGCTGGCCCGGGCAGCAGCAGTTGTTGTTTGTGTTCCCACCCCGGTGGATCCCTACCTGGTGCCGGATCTCGGGATTCTCCGGGCGGCGTGCGCTTCGGTGGTCGAATTCGCGGTGGCGGGCCAGCTGCTGATGCTGACGTCCACCACCTACGTGGGCTCAACCAGGGACCTCCTGGCCGTTCCGCTGGCTGCCAAGGGCCTTATCCCCGGCAGGGATGTGTTTGTGGCCTTCTCGCCGGAGCGCATCAATCCCGGCGTTGACGCTTTCTCGCACGAAGACGTACCGCGGGTGGTGGGCGGAGTCACGCCGGCCTGCGGTGAAGCCGCAGAGGCTTTGCTCCAGGTCAGCACCAAGCTGGTGCATGTGGTGCCGTCAGCAGATGTTGCAGAGATGACCAAGCTCGTCGAAAACACCTTCCGGGCAGTGAACATCGCCTTGGCCAACGAGTTCGCGGATATTTGCCACGGGCTGGGCATGGAGGTCATGGACGTGATTGATGCGGCCTCGACCAAGCCCTACGGCTTTATGCCGTTCACCCCCGGCCCGGGCGTCGGCGGCCACTGCATCCCCTGCGACCCGCACTACCTGCTCTGGCAGCTGCGGAAAGCCAGGGTCACGGCTCCCGTCATCGAGCACGCCATGGCCGGCATCGCCGGAAGGCCCCACCAGGTGGTGGAAAAGGCGCGCCGCATTCTGTCGGACCGGAACCACGGAATCTCCGGCGCCCGCGTCCTGGTGCTTGGCGTGGCCTACAAGCCCGATGTCGAGGACCTGCGCGAATCTCCGGCACTGGAAATCATCGCCGCAATGATCGCCGACGGCGCAGACGTGGCGTATCACGATCCGTGGTGCCCCACCGCCCCGGACGGCCAGGGCGGTGCACTGGAGTCCCTGGAGGATCCGTCGGTCTGGGACGCAGACCTGGTGATCCTTCACACGAGGCACGCCGCCATGGATATCGACTGGCTGCGCGAAGCGCCTGCCGTCCTTGACACCACCTACCGGCTGCCCGCCGGCACAAACGTCACCCGGTTGTGATTCCAGCGGCTTCGCTGGTCTTCAGAAGAAAGTAGGAGAAGTGAAAACAGCAATCACCGGCGGAGCCGGCTTCATCGGGAGCCATCTCGTGGAGCACCTCCTCGCGGCCGGCGACAAAGTCACGGTGTTGGATGACCTCTCTACCGGCCGCCTGGAAAACCTCCGGACCGTGATCGGCCACCGGGATTTTCATTTCGTCGAGGGCAGCATCCTCGACCGCGCCGCGGTAGATCGGGTGGTGGCCGGCGCTGACCGGGTCTTCCACCTGGCTGCCGCCGTAGGCGTAAACCTGATCGTGGAGCACCCTCTGGAGAGCCTGCGGACAAATATCCACGGCACTGAAGTGGTGCTGGATGCCGTGCTGGAATCCGGAGCGTCGCTGCTGCTGGCATCCACGAGTGAGATTTACGGCAAGAACACTTCAGACAGCCTGTCGGAGGAATCGGACCGGATCCTTGGCTCGGCCCTCAAGTCCCGGTGGACGTACGCGGCTGCCAAAGGAATCGACGAGGCGTTCGCACACGCCTACTGGCGGCAGTTTGGGCTTCCGGTTGCGATCGTGCGGCTGTTCAACACGGTGGGTCCAAGGCAAACCGGCCGGTACGGAATGGTGGTGCCGCGCCTGGTCAAGCAGGCGATGGCCGGCGAGCCGCTGACCGTTTATGGCGACGGCAATCAGACACGGTGCTTCTCCTACGTGGGCGATATCGTCCCCGCGATCACCAGGATCTCCGAGGAAGAGTCCGCTTACGGCAATGCCTACAACCTGGGCGGGAGCTACGAGATTTCGATCCTCACCCTTGCGCAGAGGATCGTCGAGCTGCTGGGCAGCGATAGCCCCATCACGCTGGTGCCCTACGAGCAGGCATACGCCGAGGGGTATGAGGACATGCGTCGCCGTGTACCCAACAACAGCAAAGCGAAGGATCTGGTGGGCTTCGATCCGAAGACCACGCTCGACCAGATCATCCAGAACGTGGCGGCCGACCACCGCCCGGTGAAAGCGCCCGATCCGCTCGGGTGGAAAGTCACGATGGCGGCCAACTAGCCGTCCGTGAGGTGCCGCGCCGGACGGGGGGCGGCAACCGTCAAAAGTTATGTGCACCTTCGACGAAAGAGTTGAGTTCCATGACGCTACTGCAACGCTACACTGCGGTCTCAGAGCCCCGGCACAGGGCTGAACGTCCACCCGGCCGGCGGAAGGCCCGCTGGCTGGCAGCTTCCACTACGGTGGCCCTGGCTGCCTCCCTGATAGGGCTCACCGCCCCCGCCGCCAACGCGGTCGGCGAAACTGTCGTGACGCTGACGTTCGACGACGCCAACGCCGACCAGCTCGTCGCCGTCGACAAGCTGAACTCGCTCAACATGCGCGGCACGTTCTTCCTGCCTTCGGGCTACATGAACCAAACGAATTACATGACGACGGCCCAAGCCCAGGCCCTGCAGGCTGCCGGACACGAGATCGGCGGTCACACCGTGACCCACGCCGACCTGGTTGCGGTCGGGCCCGATGAGCTGAAGCGGCAGGTGTGCAATGACCGCGCCACCCTGACGGGCTACGGACTGGACGTCCAAAGCTTCGCCTATCCTTTCGCCTCATCAAACGCGGGCACAGAAGCCGCCGTCGCAGCCTGCGGCTACAACAGCGCCCGGGGCCTGGGCGACATCCGCAGCAAGGTTGCCGGGTCCGAGACGTTCCCGTTTGCCGAGTCACTGACGCCGGCCAACCTTTACTACACCGGCGCCCCTGACCAGCTGGACAACACTTGGACCCTGGCGGACATGCAAACACTCGTTACCCAGGCGCAGGCCAACGGCGGCGGCTGGGTCCAGCTGACCTTCCACCACATCGGCACCGGCCTCGTCCCCGGCTCCACGGTGCCGGATCCGCTGAGCACCAGCACGGACACGTTCAACCAGTTTGCCGACTGGCTGGCGGGCCAGGTGGCGACCAACACCACCAACCCCGTTTTGGTGAAGACGGTCAAGGAAGTGATTGGTGGAACCACCAAGGCGCTGGCGCCCATAGTTCCCGCCCCGACGCCCCAGACGGCTGGAAACCTGATCAAGAACGCGAGCCTCGAGACCGTGGGCCTGAACGGCTCACTGCTCCCGCGGTGCTGGCAGGCAGGCGGCTACGGCACCAACACGCGGACCTTCGCCAAGGTGACACCGGGCCACGCAGGCACCGCCACAGCCGCGGAGCAGCTGGTGGTCTCGGGCTATACCGACGGTGACGGAAAGCTGCTGCCCACCTTGGACACGGGGGAGTGCGCGCCCAGTGCCATTCCTGGCCACACCTACCTCGCCAAAGCCTGGTACAAGTCGAACGGCGCGAATACCCAGTTCGACCTGCACTACCGGACGGCAGCCGGCTCATGGGCCTATTGGACCTCCGGCCCGCTGTATTTGCCCACTGCGGATGTTTGGACGCAGGTTTCCTACACGACGCCGGCTGTACCTGCCGGTGCAACCGCCATCAGCCTCGGCCTGAACCTGGTCGGCAACGGCACCCTGATCACCGACGACTATGAGCTGTACGACACCGCAGGTGTCAAGACGTTCACGGACATTCCCTCGACGTTCCTGTTCTACAACGAGATCAGCTGGATGGCCAACAACCTGATCACCACCGGCTACGCCGATGGCACCTTCAGGCCTGGCGTCACGTTGGACCGCGGCATGATGGCGGCCTTCCTGTACCGGTTTGCCGGGAGCCCCGCTGTACCGGCGGCCGCGCAAAGGTTCCCGGACGTTCCCACCACCCATGATTTCTACAAGGAAATCCAGTGGCTTGCGTCCCAGGGCATCACGCAGGGTTTCGCGGACGGTGGCTATCACCCCTACGAGCAGGTCAACCGTGATCAAATGGCGGCGTTTATGTACCGCATGAAGGGCAGCCCGGCGGTGAGCGCAACGGCCCCAGTCTTCCCCGACGTGCCTGTCGGTAGTGGCTTCTACAACGAAGTGCGCTGGCTGGCCGACATGGGAATCACCTTCGGCTTCGCGGACGGCACCTTCAAGCCGGGGGCATCCATCAACCGTGACCAGGTGGCTGCGTTCATCTACCGCTACAACCTGAACTTCCCCAAGGGCATGTAGGGCCGCCCGGCAGGTAGGTTCCCAGCAATGGCACGGGCGGCCGTGCATCCGGAGGAATCCCCGGATGCACGGCCGTCCTCGCCGCTGTCGAGTCCGCAACACTGCAGGTCCATTGATTCGGGGGGTCAGAAGTGAAACATCGAGGCTCCGTGCGCAACTGCCGCCTGAGCGGAATTGTGTCAGCAGTCCTGCTGCTGGCAATGGTCGCCACGGCCTGCACGCCTCCGAAGCCGGAGCAACAGGGTAAATACCCCTGGCATACGAATATTGTGGTCACCACCTTCTGGGTGGGGGAGGTCTTTGACCCCAACGCAGCGGACGGCAGCCAGGTCTTCTCCACCTATGACTCGCAGTGGATGGAGAGCTACGGCGGCTGTGATGGCCAGGTCACGTCCGGCGGATGCGAGACCGAAGCGCGATCGGGTTCAAACGGTTACGCGCCCAGCAGCTTCAAGCCCAAGGAGAACCCTTTTTACCTGGACCTTCCCTATGACGACATCAACAACGCGGCAGCCTTCCGCGAGCGGGCCAGCGTTATTCCCTGGGCCAACGACGAAGGGTACAAAGGCCAAGCCACCAACCGCTCCTTCAGCTACATGAAGAACCGCTGGGTCAAAATCCGCAAGGACGGCAAGGAGTGCTATGGCCAGATTCAGGATGCCGGCCCAGGGCAGTACCAGGACAAGGAGTACGTCTTCGGCTCAAACGACGCGCGGCCCGCCAACGAGAAGTTCAACGGTGCCGGCATGGACGTTTCACCGGCCCTCAACGGCTGTTTGGGCTTCAGCGACCTGGATGGCGAATCGGACAAGGTCGACTGGCAATTCGTGGATTTTCAGGATGTTCCGCCGGGCCCCTGGCTGCACGTGGTCACCACCAGCCAGGTGAAGTAGCGGCACAGGCTCAGCCCATCTTGCCAGGGAGCCCGGATCCCAGGAGATCGGCGAAGCGCGTCGTGCCCTGGTCCACGCCGCTGCAGGTGAAGGACGCGTCCTGCCCCTGATCATTGGAAGGGCAGGGAGCATCGCGGTTGAGCGACCACATCGACAGGCGCTGGACGCCCAGCCCCACCGCATAGTCTTTTAGGCCCCGGGCCGCGTCCAATTCGAAGATCTCGCCGGGCAGGTCATTGCGCCCGATCATGGGGGTGAGCCCGATCTTTTTCCAGACCTGTTCGCGGCTAAGGTTGACGCCCGCGCGCTGGTAGACGATGCCCAACTGGTCGTGGGTGGCGGCTGCCGCTGCTGTGGCGGCCTCCAGCATCCCCTGGGAACTGCTGCGGCTGGCACCGTAGTTCATGGTCATGATGTTGACCCCGGACAGCTGGACGCCTGCCTGGAGCATCTGCTCCACGGCGGCTATGCCGGCGTCGGTAAGTCCACGCGGGGAAGCCGGCAGCGTCAGCCAGACGGCGAGCCTTTGTCCCGACGCATTGCGGTCCCCCTGCAGGGAGGCCACCGCCTTGGCGCGGCGCTCGCCGGCGGCCTGGTCAAGGAGGTCGGCGCCTTCCAGGTCGAAGTCGATGAACGAGGGCTCGTAGCGTTCAACAACGTCCCGGTAGGCAGTGCGGAGCTTGGCCTCGTCCTGGCACGCGGTGGCCAGTTCACGGTTCAGGGAACCGCCAAACGACACCGAGGCGGACCCTCCCCGGGACCGAAGCACGGAAATCCGTTTGTCCAGGCGCAGGGCCGTACCTGCCTCTTCGAGGCCGTAGCCGGCGCCCCAGCTGGCCACGCAGGAGTCCTGGGGGGACGCTACAAGGAACGCCAGTACCACGTCCGTGCTGGCCGGCCCGGAGGGCTCTTCAAAAGCGTAGGGAGGCGACACCGTGACGTCCACATACCCGGCGAACCACGTCGGCTGTGCGGCGCCTGTGGCCAAGCCGGACCGCCAGGTCCAAAAAAAGATGACGCAGGCCACGATGGTGGTCACGGCAAGAGCCGCCGTCAGGGGCGTTGACGGCCGGCGAAGCCATGGCCGCAGCCGCAGCCTCCGTTGGGAGCGCGGACCGCCCGAACCTGGCGGCGGTGCGGGCTCCGCCTCCGCCTTGGCGGCCAGATCCGAGCCGCGGTTAAGTGCTGTCATATAGATCCCACGCCCCCCTCTGGTGTGCTTAGACACCATTTCACCACGGCCTGCCTACCGACGCTGTCTGACCGCCAGCCAACACGGGTGTTGTCAGGTGTACATCGAGTATCAATCCGGGTAGCGGACGAGTGGCACTGGGCCTGCCCGGCACCTGCCGGACGGAAAGACGGGTAGGCACCACTCGTGCCGCCGAACACTCTCCTTAATAGGCTTTGGATGTCGGATAGATACAGAGTTCCGGGGGAGAATCGGGTCTCAAAATGGGAATGGACGCACAATTGCGGCGAAAGCCCGCAACCATGCCCCTGAACGGCAGTTCGTGGTCAAGGCGGCAGGATTGCCCCGGCCATCGGTTCTGGCTATGACTTTCTCTCCCACTCTTGCCGACACCGCTGCCGTGAGGCAGCCAGCCCTGGCGCACAGGCCCGGGGCCCATGATCGGGGGTCGGTGGCGAACAAGCCTTTGAGACCAAGGCTTCCCCCCAGTCGTCACCGACCCCTTCGGGGTGTCAATCGATGAATCACTGCGGCCTGGGGGGATCCTCTTGCGGCCGGGCAACACGGATGTAAGAGGGGATATCTGTCATGAGGCAACGGCTGGAACCATTGGGGGATCAGGGCGATCCGCTCCGGTCCGGGTTGACGAGGCAGCGAAAGCGGACAACGCTCTGGGCAGTCTCGTCGCTGGCGGCGCTTGCCCTCTTCACGGGGTCCGCCGCCCTGGCACCGAACAACGGCCCGGCTCCGGCCGGCAATGCACCGGGGCCACTGAAGAATTTTTCGGCACCCGTGGACACCAGCCTTGCGCTGACCACCGTCACGCTGACTTTCGACGGCGGGAGGGCCAGCCAGTTGGCCGCCGCCCAGGTCCTGAAAAGCAACGGATTGCGGGCGACGTTCTTCGTCAACTCAGGCTTCATGGGAGCAAAGGACTACATGACAGTGGAGGATCTCCACGCCCTGGCTGCCGACGGAAACGAGATCGGCGGCCACACCGCAACCCTTGCCGACCTGACGGCGCTGGATCCTGACGAGGCCAAGCGGCAGGTCTGCAATGACCGTACGAACCTGACCGACTGGGGTTTTAAAGTGACCTCGTTCGCCTATCCTTTTGCCGCAAAGTCACCGGAGGCCGAGGCAATGGTGGCCGGATGCGGATACAACAGTGCGCGCAGCCAGGGTGATGTCCGTAGTCGCCTGGGCTGCGCGGATTGCGCCGTGTCCGAAACGGTGCGGCCGGCCGACGTCTTCAGCACCAGGTCGACGCCGGAAGTCGGTTCTGCCTGGACCATCAATGACCTGCAGCAGGCAGTCATGCAAGCGGAAACGGCGGGAGGCTGGCTGCAGCTGAGCTTTTTCGACATCGATGACAGCGGCAGCCCGCGGTCCGTCAGTCCGGCGCTGTTCAGCGACTTCGTTTCCTGGCTGGCTACCCGCACCGACGAGGGCACCACCGCCATCCGCACCGTCCACGACGTTATCGGAGGAGGGGCAAAGTCCGCCGTGGCCGGGCCCGCTGCTCCGCCTGCACCGCCGGGCGTCAACGCGCTGCGGAACCCCGGGCTGGAGACAGCAGGGAAATACGGACTCCCGGAGTGCTGGCAGGTGTCCTCATATGGCGAGAATTCACACGTCCTGAGTACATTGACCCCCGGACGCAGCGGGGGCATCGCACGCCGGCTGGATGTCACCGGCTACGTATCCGGTGACGCGAAACTGCTGCCTGTCCTTGACCTGGGGGCCTGCGCGCCGAGCGCCGTTCCAGGCCACAGCTACACCCTGCGGGCGTGGTACACGTCCACGGCATCCACGCAGTTCGAGTTGTATTACCGCAACAAGGTTGGCACCTGGACCTATTGGACAGCCAGCCCATGGTTTCCTGCCAGCTCTGCCTACCGGCAGGCTGAGTGGACCGCACCACCGGTGCCGGCAGACGCCGTCGGCATCAGCTTTGGACTGAATCTGTTCAGCGACGGGGAGCTGGCTACAGATGACTACGAGATGTTCGACACGGGGGCGCCGGTCGCCCCGTAATGCCCCGCCCGTTGCCAGCGCAGAGGCTTCCACGGGCTCGAAAACAAGAATCGAGTCGATTCCCATGAGGTTAAAAACTTCCGGGCGAATAGTAGGCCAGACTGACGTGGATGCCGTGCGGCACAGACTGCGAAAATGGGCGCGAACGGCCGTGACGGCCATGGGCATCGTGGCCCTGGCCGTCTCGGGGCTGACCGCACTGGCATTCCCGGCCCAGGCGGCGGCGCCCACGGTGGTTTCGCTGACGTTCGACGACGGCAACGCGGACCAGCTGACGGCTGCCCAGATCATGAACAACTACGGTATCGACGGGACGTTTTACATCACCTCAGGCGTCATTAACAGCCCCAACTACCTGACGGTGGCCAACCTCCAGGGCCTGGCGGCGAACGGCCATGAAATCGGCGGCCACACCGTGACCCACCCGGACCTCGTCACGCTGCCGTCGGACGAAGCCACCCGGCAGGTGTGCAACGACAGGGTCAACCTCACCAACTGGGGCTTTGCCGTCAAGAGCTTTGCCTACCCGTTTGCGTCGTCGAACGCCGCAGCCGAAGGCATCGTGAGAAACTGCGGGTACAACAGTGCGCGCGGCCTGGGCGACATCCAGACCAGGTTCAGTTGTGCCGGTTGCCCGTTGGCCGAGAGCATACCTCCCGGCAACGCCTACAACACCGCGGCCCCGGACCAGGTCGACAACACGTGGACGCTGGCCGATCTCCAGCGGTCCGTCACTCAGGCCGAGTCCGTCGGCGGCTGGATCCAGCTCACGTTCCACCACATCGCGGCTTCCAGCACGGACCCCCTCAACGTCACTCCCACGGTCTTCCAGCAGTTCGCGGCGTGGCTCAAGGCCAGGCCCGCCACCACCACGGTGAAGACCGTGAACCAGGTCATCGGCGGAACGTTAAAACCTGCCGTGTCGGGTCCGGCCGTTCCGCCGCAGCCCACGAGCGGCAACCTGGTGAAGAATCCGAGCCTTGAGACCATGGTCAACGGAGTGCCCCAGTGCTGGCAGGCCGGCGGCTACGGCACCAATTCGCCCACGTTCACCACGGTGAGCCCGGGCCGGACAGGGTCAAGGGCAGAACGCCTGGTGGTGACCGGCTACGTCAACGGCGACGCGAAGTGGCTGCCGTCCCTGGACCTCGGCGGATGCTCGCCGGTCGCCACGCCCGGGCATACCTACAGGCTCGGGGCGTGGTACAAATCCACCACCAACACGCAGTTCGCCCTCTATTACCGGACCGGTGTTGGATCCTGGGTCTACTGGACCTCGAGCCCGTGGTTCGGGCCGGCCACAACGTTCCAGAAAGCGAGCTGGACGACACCGGCGCTGCCCGCCGGAGCCAGCGGCATCAGCTTCGGGCTGAACCTCTTCAGCAACGGGACACTCATCACCGACGACTACGAAATGATCGACGTTGCATCATCAACGCCGACGGCGCCGCCGCCGGCGCCGGCCGGTACGAACCTGGTGCAGAACGCCAGCCTTGAAACGGCGGGCGCCGGTTCGACGCCACAGTGCTGGCAAACCGCCGGGTACGGTTCGAACACCGCGTCCTTCAGCACGGTCGCCACCGCCAGGACCGGGACCAAGGCAGAACGTCTCGTGATGAGCAACTACGTGAACGGTGACGCTAAACTCCTGCCGACCCTCGACTCCGGATCGTGCGCGCCGGCCGCCGTCGCCGGCCGGACCTATTCGCTGCGCGCCTGGTATACCTCAACGGCGGTGACTCAGTTCGCCGTGTACTACCGGAACTCGGCCGGAACATGGGTCTACTGGACGTCCAGCCCGTGGTTTGCTGCCGCAGGCTCCTATACGCAGGCGAGCTTTACCACCCCCGCATTGCCCTCCGGCGCAACCGCAATCAGCTTCGGGCTGAGCCTTTTCAGGAATGGCACCCTGACTACGGATGACTACGCCATGTACGACACGATTGGAGCGCCGTCGCTGTGATAGCCGTCTACGTTGTCCTTGTCCTCGGAATCAGCACGGTCTTCTGGTCGTTTATTGGCTTGCTGCGCCTGGCCAATGAGCAGTACATCCGCCGGGTGGCGCTGGGACCCCCGCTGAGCGGACGCGCGCTCAGGCTCCTCCAACGGTGGCCGCTGGCCAACAGGATTGGCTCCGGCGTCCATGGCGCCCACACGCTGCCGGCGCCCCGTGCACACAGAGGGCAGGTCCAGCGTGAGCATGGCCGTCACCGTGCAAGGGACCCAAGGATCCTGCCGGCGAATGTTGCGGTGCTGATTGCCGCCCACAACGAAGCCCTGGTCATCAGGGAGACCATCCGGGCAGCCGCGGTGCTGGTGCCGCTTCGGAACATCCACGTGATCTCGGACATGTCCACCGACGACACAGCCGCCATTGCCCGCGCAGCCGGCGTCAAGGTTCTGGAACTCGAACCGAACAGGGGGAAAGCCGGCGCGCTCGCCGCCGGGATTGCCCATTTCGAGCTGTGCCGGAAATTCAAGGTAGTGATGATGCTTGACGCGGATACCCGGCCCACGCCGGACTATCTGGAGACCGGCCTGCCGCTCTTCCTTGATCCCTCCGTGGTTGCCGTTGCCGGCCGGGCCAAGTCCATCATGACGCCGCCGGCCCCGACTGTGCTTGGCCGCTTCCTGGTGGCCTACCGGGAGCGGCTCTACATCGTGGTGCAGCTGCTGCTCAAATACGGCCAGGCGGCCAGGGGAGCAAACGTCGTTTCGATCGTGCCCGGCTTCGCCAGCATGTACCGGACGAATGCACTCGCAAAAATCAAGGTGCTGGCACCCGGGCTGGTCATCGAGGACTTCAACATGACGTTTGAGATCCATGCCAAGAAGCTGGGCCGGATCGCTTTCCACCCCTCAGCTGCCGTGGCCTATACGCAGGATCCGGACAACCTGCAGGACTACACCAGGCAGGTCCGGCGTTGGATCCTCGGCTTCTGGCAGACGGTGCGCCGGCACCGGCTGCAGGCCGGAAAATTCTGGTTCGTGCTGGTGTTCTACATCATCGAACTCGTCATTAGCTGCATGTTCTTTGTGCTGCTGATTCCGGTCTTCCTGCTGTCGCTCGTGGCGTCCATGCAGGTACAGGCGTTCGGCGAGAACGGCGAATCCTTCCTGTACCTGTCCGGACTCATGCGTCCGCAGGATGTCATCCTGGGGGTCTTCCTCCCGGATTTCCTGCTGACTGTCATCGCGGCACTGGCACTCCGCCGGCCGGGCATCCTGCTGATGGCGCCGTTCTTTCCGTTCATGCGGATCCTCGACTCGGTCATCTGCCTGATGGTGCTGCCGCGGGCGTTCTCTGCGGCGTCATCGGGGGTGTGGGTCAGCCCGGTGAGGCGTGTCCAGGGGGAGGCGCTCGAGCTGGAGGAAGCCACGGCGGGCGCGGGGATCACCCGCTAGCGCCGTCACCGGACCCCGGGCGCGGAAACGAAAAGCGCCCCTCCCGCAGGACACTGTGGTCCAGCGGGAGGGGCGCCTCGGCGTTCAGCGCGGTGTTGCGGTTACCAGCTCACTCCGGAGGTGGTTTCCACGTTCAGCCACGGACCGGCCGGGACAGCGGCGCGGTCAACAAACCGCCACGAGACGTGATCGCCGCTGCCGTCCAGCTCGGCAAAGCCGAGGCAGCCGTTCAGGGCGGGAGAAACATCCGTTCCCGCGCCTTGAGTGCCGTCGGCGGAGAAGTCGGTGTTGGCCGGACGGGCGTCGGCGGCACCGAAGACATAGTTCGAGTCGTGGTACGCGGAACCGCTGGAAGGACCGGCATCTTCGATCTGTCCGTAGCAGACGTTGCCGTTGGGCCCGGTCATCTGCACCCAGTGGTTCTTCATGTATGAGTAGCTGCCGTCCGCGCAGTGGTCAACGCCGGTGGCCGCATTGTCCGCGGCAGCCCACGGAATGACCTGGCAGCGCTGCTGGAACGCGACGCTGTCATTGATGTCGTCGTAGGGCAGGTCGAGGTAGAACGGGTTCTCCAGCGGCGCGGGCTGGTGCTTGGGGAAATACCCGTTGGAGGCGTCGCGTGCTTCCGTGGCGCAGGCGAATGAGCTACCGGAACCGGAGCTCACGCCGTCGCAACCGCCGTAAATGCTGCCGGGGCAGCCCGAGGCGGACGCCGGCGTGGTGCCGGCGTTGATCCCTGTGTGCTGGAAGGCCCACTGGCCGTTGTACGTCGAGCAGACCTGGGAACCGTCGGCAAGGCTCGCGTTGAAGATTTCGCCCACCCAAAAAGTGGTGCTCACGATATTCGTGTGCAGCGGGTATTTGCTGGCAGCCGGTGCGGCCGCGGGTTCCGCAGCTGCCACGGCCACGGTGGCAGGAGCCGGTTCCGGGGCGGGAACCGCAGCGGGTGCAGGTTCCTCGACGGTGGCTGCAGCGGGGGCCGAACTAGGTGACGGTGAGGCCTTTGGTGTTGCCGGCGCCGCTTCTGCGCTGGCCGATGACGGACTGGTGGAGGCCGACGGGCTGGGCGCCGGTCCGGCGGCGCAGCCGGCGGTCAATACTCCGACAAGGAGGATCAACACAGCCATGATGAAGGTGGTCATGTGTTTCATATTTATTGGGATACATATCTGTTGGGGACATTAACAGGGCTGGCAGGTGCCGCTAAAGGGCACGCCAAGTACGGGTCATGACCGCCAGATTGGCGCAGCCGCGGCCGCGCCTAAGAATCATTGCTGGTAGTGAAAACCAGCTGCGCCGCTTACTCCCCAGAAGCAGCCAGCAGGACCGTCAGGAGACCCGTAGAGACCGTTAATACCCGGCCCACTTTACACGGATGCCTGTGAGTAGCCTGAACGGGCCTGCGGGAGGCGGTCCGGGATATTCGAGTAGTCACTACTCACGCCAGCGCAAACAATAGCTAGGTAGCGTTGGACTTGCTAATGCCGGCAGGTGGGTTGGGGGCGGTCCGGAACTTCACGCTCCGCGGCAAAGGAATCGACGCAACCATGGATGTTTGGGCAGGAAATTCGTCTTTCCCCCGGGTCATTCGGGAGGCCGAACTGCGGGCGGCAATCGACGCACTCTCCGGCTCCGGGAGTTCAGGAGTCATCGTTACCGGGGCTGCCGGCTCGGGCCGGACCAGGTTCCTTGCAGCCGCCGCGGAGGCGCTGTCCGGACAGCTGACCGTTGTTACCCACAACATTCCCGAATCCTGCCGCAGGATGAAGTTCGGCATCGGCAGCGTGTTGGCGCCGGGCCTGCCGGCAGGGGCCAAGGTGTCGCCGCTGACCATTGCCGGGGCCTGCCGCGATGCACTGCGGAGCCAGGATCCCGGAGCAACCGGCATCCTGATGGTCCTGGACAATGTGGACCACCTGGACGGCACCTCGCTATGGGTCCTGAACCAGCTTCTCTCGGAACCGGACATCAAGATGCTGGCAAGCCACCGTTCCGACCGGCAACTCCAGATGGAACTGATGGAATCGGTGGTGGCCCGGCAGTTGTCCGTCGTGACCCTGGAGGAACTGACGCTGGAGCAGCTCCGGACCTTCCTTGAGCACCGATTGCCGGCCCGGCCTGGCCGCAGCCTGGTGCGGGACATCCACGCCGCCTCCGGTGCCAACGCGTTAACGGCCAGCTGGCTCGTCGAAGAAGCTTTGGCGGGCGGCCAGATAGTGGAGCATGACGGCAGCTGCGCCATGGTCCGTCCGCTGGGCCCCGGGGAAGCGCGTCAATTTGACCTGGCCCGACGGCGGATTGAGGCCCTTCCGCCGGTCCAGCGCCAAGTGGTCGAATTCCTGGCGGCTGCTGATCCGGCTCCGCTGTCCGTCCTTGCCAGGGCGGTGCCTGCGGACGCCCTGGCCGCGTTGGAGCAGCGCCATGTGATCCGTCTTCAGATCAGGAGCGACGGCGGAGCGGACGTCACCCTCAACCACGAGGTTGAGGCCAGCGCGGCCCGGCATTTTCCCGGTAAGACGAAGCCGTTGGAGATGCATGACATAGCGTCCGCACATTCCGGCCGCCCGGGGGAGGAACCGCTGTGGGATCTCCTGCGCCGCGTGGAGGCAGCACTGGATGCCGGGTGGGCTGTTCCGGACCTGGATCTCCTGGCCGTGGCCACCACCGCGAACAACCTTTATGACAGTGAGCGGGCGCTGCGGGCGGCCGAAACCGTCAAAGCGCCCGAGCTCCAGCTGATGGCACAGACTGAGGCTGCCCGGGCCCTGTTCCATTCCCGCCAGTACGGCAAGAGCGCGGAGTTGCTGAGAAGCCTCGTGGAAACGACGCCGGCCGTGCTCAGCATAGAGTTCGCCCGCGCGGTGTCACTGCTCCTGCAGGCGTTGATGCCGATGAATCCTGGCCGCGATGCGCTCAACTCCGTGCTGGACGGGGCAAGGCGGCGCCTGAGCCTTGCGGCCGCCGCGTCGGTTGGTGATTCGGCCGCCGATACCTACCAGAACGCCGTCCAGGATGAGCTGGACGTCCTGCAGCTGTTCCTGGAGTCACGGGAGGGGAACTGGCCAAGTCCGGGCGGGGAGCTGTTCCACCGCCTCTGTCCCGACGGTTTCTGCGAAAGCGGGCACGCAGGTCATGACGATGCACCGGGAACCCACGCCGGTATCCTGCTGCTGGCGCTGGCCTCCCAGGGACTGTCCGTGCGGGGAAAGTCCGCTGACGCCGTCGCGCTTTCCACCCGGGCGCTCAACGCGGTGGAGCGCCTGCCGCGGTGCAGCGTTGATTTCCACTCGACGGTGCTCACCATCCACGCCTCCAACCTGACGAGGCTGGGGCAGGCTCCCGGCGCCGGGGCTGCGGACGAACGTGCCGGCACCAAATGGATGAGCTACCCCGGAGGGCCGCTGCAACTTTTCCGGGCCATGATGTTTTGCCGGAATGCAGCCGCCAGCCGTGCCGCCGTACGCGCGCAGGGGGCGGGCGGCGGAATATCCGGTGACCCGGATGACCTGCTGGCCCTCACGCTTGGCGCGCAGGCCACCGCCGAGTGGCTGGCCTGGGATCTGGCGCAGGCGCCCGGCCCCGCGGCTTCGCCGGTGGGCGACCGGTCCGCCGACGGTGACGTCGCGGCCAAGCTCGCTGAAACCTACGCGTCCGTGGCACGGCCGGCCGTTACCGGCGCCGCAGGTCCGCCCCCGAGGACGCTCCGGAAACCGGCCAAGGCGCCGGGCGGCGGTGGCAGGGGCCGCCGGGCTCTTGAACTCCTGAATCTCGGCGTAACGGCACGGCCTGAGAAGCAGGGAAGTGAACAAGCCGCCGACGCGGCAGCCGAATGGCGGTGGTCGAGTGACGGGAACAGTGGGCCGGTCTCCGGCGAAACACTGTCCGGCCAATCCGTGCCCGGCGCAACGCGGTCCGGCGGATCCGCGAAGAACCGGCTGGCCGTGGCCGATCCGGCCAAGCTTTCACAGCGGGAGCGTGAAGTGGCTGTGCTTGTTGTCTCGGGCTTGGGCAGCGCACGGGTCGCGGCGGAACTCGGGATAGCCGTGAACACGGTAAACGCGCACCTGCAGAGGATATACGGCAAGCTTGGGGTTTCCCGCCGCCAGGAGCTCGCTGAACTGTGGAAAAGCCTGGACGGGGCAGGGCAGTGATGCCGCGACCGGAATCCGTGCCGGTCAATAGTGGGACAATTGAGGAGTAGCACCGCGGACCCAAGCGGTGTGCCTCGCCGTTGCAGTGAGCTGTCGGCAGGTCTTGCCTATCAAGGAGTTCCAGTTTGGTCATGGTATCCACTCCCGCTACCGCAGACACCCACGTCGCGTTAAGTGAAGTCGAGGTCCTGCGCATCCGCAACGACTTCCCGGTCCTGGATCAGGAAGTCAACGGCAGGCCACTCGTTTACCTGGATTCCGGCGCCACCTCACAGAACCCCCGCAGCGTGCTCGAAGCCGAGCAGGAATTCTACGAACTGAGGAATGCCGCGGTGCACCGCGGAGCCCACCATCTGGCCGTTCAGGCCACCGACGCGTTCGAGGACGCCCGGGCCACAGTGGCCGGCTTTGTGGGGGCCGCGGAGGACGAGCTTGTCTGGACTGCCAATGCCACTGCCGGGCTCAATCTCCTCGCGTACGCCTTCTCCAATGCCAGCATCGGCACCGTTGGGGCCGACGCCCGCCGTTTCGCCCTCGGCCCGGGGGACGAGGTGGTGGTGACGGAAATGGAACACCACGCCAACCTGATTCCGTGGCAGGAGCTCTGCCGTCGCACCGGAGCCACGCTGAAGTTCATCCCCATCGACGACGACGGCGCGTTGCGGCTTGACGAAGCGGCCCGGCTTGTTACCGGACGCACCAGGATCCTTGCCTTCACGCATGCGTCGAATGTCCTCGGAACCATCAACCCGGTATCCGCGCTGGTACGGCTGGCCCGGGAAGTCGGCGCCCTGGTGGTGCTGGACGCCTGCCAGTCCGCGCCGCACCTGCCCTTGGACTTCAAGGCCCTGGACGTCGATTTCGCCGTTTTTTCCGGCCACAAGATGCTGGCCCCCACGGGCATCGGCGGCGTCTACGGCAGGCGGGAACTGCTGAACGCAATGCCTCCGTTCCTCACCGGAGGCTCCATGATCACGACTGTGACGATGGAAAAAGCGGAGTACCTCCCTGCGCCGCAGCGGTTCGAGGCCGGCACGCAGCCCATCTCGCAGGCTGTGGCGCTCGCCGCCGCCGCGAACTACCTGCGCGAAACCGGCATGGAACGTATCGCGGGCTGGGAAGCCTCGCTGGGCCAGCGGCTGGTCCGCGGGCTGAGCGCCATCGACGGAGTCCGCGTCGTGGGGCCGGGGCCAGGTGTGGAACGGCTCGGCCTGGCGGCCTTTGACGTTGCCGGCGTGCACGCGCACGACGTCGGACAGTACTTGGACAGCATGGGCATCGCCGTCCGCGTGGGGCACCACTGCGCGCAGCCGCTCCACCGCCGGCTGGGCCTGACCGCCACCGCCCGGGCGAGCACGTACCTGTACAACACCACCGACGAAGTGGACCTCCTGCTCGAGGCCGTGGCCCAGATCCGGCCCTACTTCGGTGCAGGAAGCGCGGGGGAGTCCAAATGAGCGCATTGGATGCGATGTACCAGCAACTGATCCTGGAGCACGCAAAGACCCGCAGCGGGTCAGACCTGACGGCTGACGAAGCCGCGGCCATGCCTGACCAGGCGGGGGTGGGGCAATGCCATCAGCTCAATCCGGTCTGCGGCGATGAAATAACGCTACGCCTTGAGCTGGAGGCGGCCGGAGCGCAGCCGACGGTGAAAGGCATCCACTGGCACGGAGACGGCTGCGCCATCTCAATGGCCTCGGCCTCAATACTGAGCGAATTGTCCGAAGGCGCGTCGCCGGCGGAACTGGACGAAATGATCGGCCATTTCAGGGAGCTCATGCGCTCACGCGGCCGGTTGGAGCCGGACGAGGCAATCCTGGGTGATGCGGCGGCCCTGGCGGGCGTGGCAAAATATCCGGCCAGGGTCAAGTGCGCCATGCTGGCGTGGGTGGCTGCCGAGGACGCCCTGCGGCAGGCTGTATCCACCAGCCGCTAGGTCTTCTCGGCCTCCGGGTGCTCGTCATCCGCGAGCGTGGAGTGGTGCTGGACATAGTCCTCGATGGCATGCTCGGGGACCCGGTAGGACCGGCCGAACCGGACCGCCGGCAGATCGTGCGCCTTGACGAGCCGGTACACGGTCATCCGGGAAAGGCGCATGACTTCTGCGACCTCGGAAACTGTGAGGAAACGGGTATTGGAAAAACCTTCAGCGGCCACTGTGCTCAGCTCTCCTGGGACGTAGTTCAATCCTGAGGACGTACTTGAATCCTGAGATAAACGTCGCTGAGCCGATCGCCGATCTTACCGCTACTTTATGGCATGGTGAGCTTGATGTGAAGAGCGCACGGCAATGGGGAAAAAGACAAGTAGTGACTACTCTAGTGGCGTCCGGGGCTTCCCCGTAGCCTCTAAATATGGCTGATATCCAGGACGACGCTGAATGGCGGCAGACGCAGCACAGGATTCGCAGGGCGGAAATTGTGTGCGTAATAGCGCTGGTGGTACTTACGGTACTGACCATCGTTGCCGGCTACTCCGGCTTTGTCCGGTAACGCCCCAGGGCGGGAAATCAGGCACGGCAAACAAAACTCCGGCAGGTGGGGACCAACCGGAGTTTTGATTGTGTAGTGGAAATTTGAAGATTAGTGGGGAAATACAAGAATTACCCACGCGATAAGCCCCAATAATGTAAGGCCGAAATATAACGACCAATTTCTGCGGTCGTTTTTACGGTGGCTGCCGTGCCAAACCCGTTCCATATCGTTCGCATCCATAGCAGAAAATCTATGGCTTATCACGATCAGATAACAGCGTGTTGTCCACCTCATTTATGCCCCCGCCTACTCCATTTTCCGCGCGGAGTACTCGAGTGCCCGGGCGGCCAGGCGGTCGCTAAGCCCGCCTGGCCGATGAGCAGGCTAGGTGACCAGGCCGGCGATGCCGATAGCCGCTGTGGCGGCACCGAGCAGCATGGAGACGGACACCAGGACCACGTGCACGGTCAGGAACCTTGTGGCCTTGCCTGCTGCGTCACGGGCCCGCGGATCCTTCATCACACGGCGGAGGAACTGGGGCCAGACCACCAGGGACCAGATGCCGGCAATGATCAGGATCCAGGCAAGTGCTACCGGGAGCTGCACGGGATTAGTGGCTTTCCAGCCAGGCCTGCGCCTGCTGCGACTGGATGTTCAGTGCCTTGCCCACCATGGGCTCGGCAGCATCGGCGATTTTGCCGCCAAGGAACGGGACCGAGGACGTAACGCTGCCTTCGAGCTCAACGCGGGTGCTGCCGCCCTCGGCGATGAGCCGCTGCACAGCGCTCACGTCCAGCGGTGCACCGGAAATCTTCAGGCTGATGTTGCTCTGTCGCGAGCCGTCCGCGGCGGGGGCTTCCCAGGTCTCAAGCTGGGTAACGGTGAGGCTGTCGCCCACGAACTTCCGGGCAATCTCCGGCAGCCGGGTGGTGGGCAGGGTGCGCACCGAAGTGGTGCTGAAAGCGCCGGCGACATCGCCGTCGACCTTGAACGATTCAAGGGTTCCGCCGACCAGTTCACTGGTGTGGCGCTGGAAATCTTCATTGGCGAATACCGCCGCTACGCGATCGACGCTGTGCGGCAGGGTGGTGGAAGCACTCAGTGCCATTGTTCCTCCATAGGTTGGGGGTATGGGCCATGGTTTTTGCCTCACACATCCTACGTTGCGTGCCCCGCCTACTCCGATTCGGCCGCCTCCAGCTTTTGCGCCGCGGCCGTGATGTTGTGCGACATCGCCGGAAAGATGACGCTGTGGAACGGGAGCACGGCGAGCCAGTACAGCCGGCCGCTGAGGCCCTTCGGGAAGAAGATGGCGCGCTGGCGGTACCGGCTGCCGGTGCCGTCAGGTTCCACCGACAGCTCCAGCCAGGCACGGCCCGGCGCGCGCATCTCGGCACGCAGCCTCAGCAGCCGGCCGCGGTCGATCCGCTCGGCACGCCACCAGTCCACCACCTCGCCCTCGGCAAGCAGATGCGGGTGCCGTCGGCCGCGGAGCAGACCGGCCCCGCCGGTCAGTTTGTCCAGCCATCCACGGACCCGCCACGCCAGCGGCAGGGAGTACCAGCCGTTGCGGCCACCGATGCCCTCGATGATGGTCCAGACATACCTGGGGTCCACCGCGCTGGTATAGCTCCGTTCGTCGACGAACACGCGGTGCCCGGCCCAGTCCGGGTCGCTCGGCAGCGGGTCGGCGTCCGCGCCCGCGCTGGCCCAGGTGGTCTCCACCTGGGCGTCGCGTTCCTTGCCGAGGGCCAGCGCGACGGCGCGCCGGTACGGGGTCAGTCCGCCTTCAGGCAACGGGATGTACTTGTCGATGTCGTGCTCCCTTGACACGGCGTCGTGTTGGAGCGACTGGACCAGCGGCAGGGACATGGACAGCGGGATGGGCGTGGTCAGGGCCACCCACATACCGGCGAGTTTGGGTGCGGGAATGGGCAGCGCCAGCACCACGCGGTGCGGCAGTCCCGCCTCGGCGGCGTACTCCTTCATCATTCCCGCGTAGGAGAGCACCTGGCGGCAACCGATGTCGAAGGTGCGGTTGATGGGCCCTTCCAGGGATGCCGCGGCGACGAGGTAGTGCAGCACGTCCCGGACCGCAATGGCCTCAATCCGGTTCCGCACCCAGCTGGGCGCCGGCATGAGGGGGAGGGTCTCTGAGAGGTGCCGGATCATTTCGAAGGACGCCGACCCTGATCCGATCACGACGCCCGCCTGGAACACGACCGTATCCACCGGACCCGCGAGGAAGACCTTGCCGACAGCTTCCCGGGACCGCATGTGCGTTGAGAGTTCGGCGCCTTCCGGGTGCAGGCCGCCGAGATAGACGATTCGCGCCACGCCCGCGTCGGCGGCGGCCTTTGCGGCGGTCTCGGCCATGGTCTTCTCCTTGGCCTCGAACCCGGCGCCTGCCGCCATCGAGTGGACCAGATAGTAGAGCACGTCGACGCCGTCCAGCGCTGTGCGGAGAAGGTCGCCGTCGTCGAGGCTGCCGGGAATGACTTCGACCTGCTCCAGCCACGGCACACCGGCGATCTTGGCCGGAGTCCGCACGACGACTTTCACCGTGTGCCCGGCCTCGAGGAGCCGGGGAACCAGCCGCCCGCCGATATAGCCGGTGGCACCGGTGACAAGCACGGTTTTGGGGGCGCCGTTCATTGGATCTCCTCGGAACGTTCCTGGAAAGCATCGATAGAAAGCCAGCTTAGCAATCCAAGTTTTTCCAAAGGCCGCTAATCAAGGCTGGGGCCATCCAGTGAACCGAGCAACCACGTTGAGGGGGGAGCCGGTATGAACCCGATGGAGGAAAAGGTCATGGCTAAACATTGCAAGTCCCGAAAGGGGGACGCCATGCTGCATACACAGGGCTCAGCGGCCGGCGTGACCCGCAAGGTCACCGCCGGTGTGCTGGCCCTGTTGATTGGAGCCGGGGTTGTCCCGTCCGTGCTGGCGCCGGCTGTTTCTGCGGCGCCCACGGGCCAGGGGTTTACGCTCAATGCCGGTGATATGCGCTTCATTCTCAAGCAGATCAAGATCGCCGAAAACAACGCAACCAGGGAGGACGCGCAGGGGAACGATGTTCCCGGTCAGCCGCTGCTGGGCAATGGGGCAAACCAGATCGCCAGCCCCCTGCTGCCGTATGGCCTGCGGACCGTGGACGGAACGGACAACAACCTTGTGGCCGGGCAAGGAGATTACGGCTCCGCCAGCCGGGAGTTCCCCCGCCTGTCGGACCCGGAGTGGCGTACGTCGTCCGGCGGACAGAGCTACGAGTCCGTCAACACCAATGTCACCGACAACGGGCCGCGGTTCGTTAGCAACGTGATTGTTGACCAGACCGTCACGAACCCTGCTGCAGTGGCTGCCGCCGGCAAGGCCCACCGCACGGTGAATGACAGTCCCACCGCCGTTCCGTGTGTCAGCGAGGGTGTCCCGGAGAACTGCGTGCCCGCGGGTGAAACGCTCGACATTCCCAACGTCACCACCGACTTCGGGCTCTCTCCGCCGTATAACGGAATGTTCGCGCTCTTTGGCCAGTTCTTCGACCACGGTGTGGATTTCACCAAGAAGACCAAGAACTACGTGATGATGCCGTTGTCGCCTGACGATCCGCTCTATGTCCCGGGTGGCCGCACCAACTTCATGCTGCTCAACCGGGCCGAGAACCAGCCCGGCCCGGACGGCGTTCTGGGTACTGCCGATGATGAGCAGAACGGCACCAACACGGATTCGCCGTGGGTGGACCAGAGCCAGACCTACTCCTCGCACTCGTCCCACCAGGTCTTCCTACGCGATTACACGCTGAATGAAAACGGCGACCCCGTGTCCACGGGTGAGCTGATCGAGGGTGCTCCCGGCGGCATGGCCACCTGGGCCGACATCAAGGAACACGCCCGGACAATGCTCGGCCTCGAACTGTCCGACGTTGACGTGGCGGACATCCCCAAACTGGCGACAGACCAGTACGGACGGTTCCTTCGGGGACCGAACGGACTCCCGCAGTACGAGACCGCGACAGGCCGCGTGGAAGGAAACCTCGCCGCCCCTGTGGCGCCGCCCGCCAATGTGGAGCGCATCGGAATCGCCTTCCTGGACGATATCGCCCACACTGCGGCGCCGTTCAACTCCCAGACCGGCGCCCCGCAGCAGCCGGACGGCGACGGGGACGTCAACGACGTCAACGTGCCGCGGCCGGCCGGCCAGTACGACGACGAGATGCTGGACAAGCACTTCGTCGCAGGCGACGGCCGCGTCAACGAGAACATCGGCCTGACGGCCATCCACCAGGTCTTCCATTCCGAGCACAACCGCCTGGTGGGCTACATGGAAGAGCTTGTCACCTCGCTCAACCTGGACCTCAACGAGTGGAAGCTCGCCAATGGCGAATGGAACGGTGAACGGCTGTTCCAGGCTGCCCGGTATGTGACGGAGATGGAATACCAGCACATCGTGTTCGAGGACTTCGCCCGCAAGATCCAGCCCGGTATCAACGGCTTCAACGTCTTCACGCAGTCGGACACCGGCATCGATCCCGCAATCCAGGCCGAATTCGCCCACGCCACCTACCGGTTCGGGCACTCCATGCTGACGGAGACCGTGGACCGGAAAACCAACGACGGCACCGACATCGGAATGCCGCTCCTCGATGCGTTCCTGAACCCGCCGGCTTACTACTCCAGCCCCAACGGCACACTGACGCCGGAGCAGGCAGCGGGCGCGATCGCGATGGGCATGACGGACCAGGTCGGCGCCGAACTCGACGAATTCGTCACCGATACCCTGCGCAACAATGTCCTGGGCCTGCCCCTGGACCTCGCCTCGTTGAACCTGGCTCGTGGCAGGGAAACAGGTGTCCCGTCACTGAACAATTTCCGCTCCCAGCTGTACGCCCAAACCGGTGAATCATCGCTGAAGCCGTACACCAGCTGGGTGGACTTTGGCCAGAACCTGAAGCACCCGGACTCCGTGGTGAACTTCATGGCTGCCTACGGGACCCACGAAACCATTACGGCGGCCACCAGCATCGCGGACAAACGCCTTGCGGCCCAGCGGCTGTTCGACATGGACATCGCCGATCCCGCCACGCCCGCGGACGCCTACGACTTCGTCAACAGCGCCGGGACCTGGGCAGCACAGTCCTCCGGCCTGGACAGCGTTGACCTCTGGGTAGGCGGCCTGGCCGAGTACCAGAACCTGTTCGGCGGCCTGCTGGGATCCACGTTCAACTACATCTTCGAACGCCAGATGACGGACCTGCAGGACGGCGACCGGATGTACTACCTCTCCCGCACCTCAGGCCTGAACCTGCGGACCCAGCTGGAAGGCAACTCACTGGCCGAGCTGATCATGCGGAACACGGATGCCTCGGCGCTCAAGGCTGATGTGTTTGGTGTGGCAGACTGCGAATTCGAGCTCAGCCGCATCACCGCCAGCACCGGCAACTCCGTTGCCGACGACCTGGCCTCCGCCTGCGACGAATCCGCACTCCTGATGCGGATGTCCGACGGCACTATCCGGTACCGCGTCAGCAACACCGTGGACCGGGCAGGACTCAACGCCCAGTCCACGTTCAACGGAACCTCGCTTGGGGACCGGATCTGGGGCGGCATCGACAACGACACCTTCTGGGGCAACGACGGCAACGACATCATCGAAGGCAACGACGGTGCCGACAGCGTCCTTGGCGGTGACGGCAACGACCGGATCACCGACTCGCACGGCGACGACGTCCTCAAAGGCGGCAACGGAAACGATGCCATCGACTCCGGACCCGGCCTGGACATCATCATGTCCGGTGAAGGCGATGACTTCTCCAACGGCGGCCTCAACGGCAACGAAACGTTCGCCGGCGAAGGCAACGACCTTGTCCTCTCCGGCGACGGCCCGGACGCAGTGTTCGGCGGCGGCGGCGATGACTGGCAGGAAGGCGGAAACTCCAACGACCTGCTGCAGGGCGACAGCGGAGCCCCCTTCTTCGACGACATCAACGCTCCGGGCCATGACGTCCTGATCGGCGATTCCGGCGAAGACGACTATGACGCTGAAGGCGGTGACGACGTCTTGGTCGCCGGCCCCGGCATCGAACGCAACCACGGTGTCTTCGGCTTCGACTGGGTCACGCACGCCCGCTCCGTCGAACGGGCGGACTCGGACATGCGCCAGATCATCGTCGACGGACCCAACGCACTCAAGGACCGCTTCCTGCTCGTCGAAGCCCTCTCCGGCTGGGACAAGGACGACGTGCTCCGCGGCGACGACGAAGTGCCGTCACAACCGAACACCGAGGTCAACGTCGACGGCCTGACCAACGAGCTCGATGCCGCCGGCATCGCCCGCATCAACGGCCTGGCCGCCCTGCTTCCGGCAGGCGCCACGACCTTCGGCGCCGGCAACATCATCATCGGCGGTTCGGGCAGTGACGAGATCTGGGGCAATGGCGCCGATGACATCATCGACGGCGACAAATGGCTCAACGTCCGGCTCAGCGTCCTCGACGCACAGGGTGCCGAGACCAGGACGGTGACGTCGCTGACGGAGCTCCAGGCGGACATCATGGCCGGGAACATCGATCCGGGCAACGTGAAGATCGTCCGGGAGATCCTCTCCAACCCGGGCGAGTCCGATATCGACACGGCCGTGTTCTCCGGGGCAAGGGACGAATACGACATCACCACCGCCGACGGCGTCACCACCGTGGCCCATACGGGCGGCAACGGCGACGACGGCACGGACAGGATCACGAACGTCGAACGGCTCCGGTTCACCGACCAGACAGTGAACGTCACAGCACCCGTGGCCCAGGCCCCAGGGGCTCCGGTGATCGGTACGGCTGTGGCAGGAGACGCCTCAGCGACGGTGGCCTTCACTGCACCGACAGGCGGGTCTCCGGCTGAGTCGTTCAGCGTGGAAGTCCGCACCGGCAGCACCGTGGTCCGGACCATCGACGATGTGCCCGGGAATGCCACCAGCCACCAGGTCACCGGCCTGACCAACGGCACGGCGTACAACTTCCAGGTGCGGGCGGCCAACACGGCCGGCCAGAGCCCCTGGTCTGCGGCGTCCAACGAGGTGACGCCCAGGGTACCGGCGTACGTTCCTCCGGCGGTCTCCCCGTTCACGGATGTGCCCACCAGCCACACCTTCTACACGGAAATCGCGTGGCTGGCTGACCAGGGCATCTCCAAGGGCTGGCCCGGTGCCAACAACACGGCAACGTTCCGTCCGGCGGAGAACGTCAACCGGGACCAGATGGCGGCCTTCCTCTACCGGATGAGCGGCACTACCGACTACACGGCACCTGCGGTCTCGCCGTTCACGGATGTGCCCACCAGCCACACCTTCTACAAGGAAATCGCGTGGCTGGCTGACCAGGGCATCTCCAACGGCTGGCCCGGTGCCAGCAACACGGCAACGTTCCGTCCGGCGGAGACCATCAACCGGGACCAGATGGCGGCCTTCCTCTACCGGATGAGCGGCACCACGGACTACACGGCACCTGCGGTCTCGCCGTTTACGGACGTAGCCACCAGCCACACGTTCTACAAGGAAATCGCGTGGCTGGCTGACCAGGACATCTCCAACGGCTGGCCCGGGCCGGACAACACGGCAACCTACCGTGCGGGAGAGAAGATCAACCGGGACCAGATGGCGGCCTTCCTTTACCGGATGAGCAACCCGACGGCCGGCTGACAGCCTGAACACGCAGTAAGCAAAGGCAGGCTCCGGGCGTATCCGGGGCCTGCTTTTGCGTGTCATTCTTCACTCCTTATGCCTTCTGTGCGGTACTTGCCCACCTGTCACTCCAGGCTCAGGAATTACTTGGTCCGAGGCTGGCTGTACTCGCCCGGCTCCGGCCAAACCTACCCGTCGGTACGGATCCGGGTACGTGTCTTTTCCCCCACGCAAAGACAGGTATGAGGATTGCTTTGCGGGCTCCTTCACGCGTGTCACGGTGGTTTTTGAAAGCCGGAATGAGCAGCGTCGCACCGTTGGTTCATCCGACCGGAAGGCATCGGACAGCTTCGCATGCCAGGGGGAAAATATGGAGAAAATCGTGGGGAATACTCCTGAATTATCAAAGGCCATCTCTGTCCGGCTGTTTGGCCTGTTCGAGGTCCGGCGCAACGGGGCGTCATTGTCTGCCGGCATGGGCGGCTGCAAACCACGGCACATTCTCGAGATATTGCTGCTGAATTTGGGCAGTCCCGTCTCCAAAAGCCGCATAATCGACATTCTTTGGGGCTCAAGCGCCGGGGGCGGAACCGTCGCAACCCTGGAAAGCTACGTCAGCGGCATTCGCCGCGCGATCCAGCCGGGCAACACCAAGAACGGCCCGCTCCGCACCGCCAACGGAGGCTACCTACTGGATCCGGAGCTCGTGGACCTGGACCTCTCCAAATTCCGCCAGTTGGTCCGGAACGCCTCTCACGCCTCGCCCGAGGAGGCGTACCCGCTGCTGGCCGAGGCGCTGGAACTATCTGCCGATCCGCTCCTGGGCTCAGAACTGGCCGCAGACTGGGCCGATGAGGCGAGGACCAGGCATCTGGCCGAGCGGGTGGCTGCCCAGATCCACGCCGCCGAAACAGCCGCCCTGCTCAACAGGCCCACCGAATCGGTCCGCCTGGCACGGGCCGCCGTGGCGTCCGACCCCCTCAACGAGCGGGCATGGACAGTGCTGGTCACGGCCTACGAACTGGCCGGACTGCCTGCCGAAGGCCTGTCCGCCTACGCGCGCTGCCGGCGGATCTTTGACCGTGACCTCGGCTGCGCTCCGGGCCCGGCGCTGCAGGCCGCGCACCTGAGGCTCCTGCGCCAGCGCGCGGAGGCAGATGTGGAGCTGTCGGAAGTCATGGCCGCGCTGCTGTACCTGGGGGAGACCCTAAGCGGCCGCAGGCAGCCATCCGGGTTTGCCGCCGAGGCCGGGCTCACCCGCGAACACGCCGGACGCATCCTTGACTCGTTCCTCCAGAGGGCGCGGACCGCGGTCTGACGTCCGCTGCCTGAAGCCCGCGGTCGCGGTAGGCTGGGAAGACCCGGGATTCTCGCGAATTTCGGGTCTTCGTGTTGCCTGCTTTCCCGTGATCATTCAGGAGCTTCTGCCATGAGCCTCAACGGCCCGTCACTCACAGGCCTGCGCCGCGCGCTCGCCGGAGACCAGACCTTCGCCCGGGTGCAGGTTGAAGCGTCCCGGAGCTTTGGATTCCGCAGCGAGGACTACCAGATCAGCGCGCCGGCCGGCCTGCGGGCGGCCCTGCTGGCGGAAATGTCCGACGGCCTGGCGGCGCCCGGTGCCCCGGACGGAACCCACGACGACGGCGGGGCGCCCCTGGTGCTGGCCGTCACCGCCACCGGACGCGAAGCAGAAGACCTCACTGCGGCCCTGCGGGCCTACCTGCCGGCCGATTCGGTGGCTGAATTCCCCAGCTGGGAAACCCTTCCGCACGAGCGGCTGTCCCCGCGCTCGGACACCGTGGGCCGCCGCCTGTCCGTACTGCGCAGGCTGGCACACCCCGAGACAGCCTCCGGCGGGCCGCTGCGCGTGGTGGTGGCTCCCGTCCGGGCGGTGGTCCAGCCGATCGTGGCCGGACTGGGCGAACTGGTTCCCGTCACGCTGCGGGTTGGCCAGGAAGTCCCTTTCAGCGACGTGGTGCGCAGCCTCGCTGACGCTGCCTACGCCCGTGTGGACATGGTGACGCACCGCGGCGAGTTCGCGGTCCGCGGCGGCATCCTGGACGTGTTCCCGCCCACCGAGGACCACCCGGTCCGGGTTGAGTTCTTCGGTGACGAGGTGGACCAGATGCGCTGGTTTGCCGTCGCCGACCAGCGGTCCCTCTCCTCGCCCGGCCTGCACCACCCCACCGAACTGCATGCGCCGCCGTGCCGCGAAATCCTGATCACCCCAGCCGTGATGTCCCGCGCCGCGACGCTGAAGGCCCAGCTGCCCGCCGCTGCCGACATGCTGGAGAAGATCGCCGGCGGCATCACGGTGGAAGGCATGGAATCGCTGGCCCCCGTCCTGGTGGATTCCATGGTCCCCTTCGTGGAACAGCTGCCCGCCGGGTCCATCTCCGTGGTGATCGAACCGGAGAAGGTCCGCACCCGCGCCCATGACCTCGCGGCCACCAACGAGGAGTTCCTGGAGGCGGCGTGGTCCACGGCGTCCGACGGCGGTACGGCACCGCTTGATTTGAGTTCCGCGGCGTCCGCAGCGCTGCATTCGGCCAGCTTCCGCTCGCTGACTGAAACCCGCAGCTCCGCCCTTGGCCAGGAAGTCTCGTGGTGGTCCATCACATCACTGGCCACTGACGAAGAGCTGACACCGGACATCAACGTGCTCAACCTGCACGCCCGGGAGCCCCGCGGCTACCAGGGCGACGTGGCGGAGATGATGGAGTTCATCGGCTCGCACGTCCGGGACCAGTGGCGGATCGTGGTTGCCACGGAGGGCCCCGGCCCGGCGCAGCGCCTGGCCGAACTTTTCCACGACGCCGACATCCCGTGTGCCCGGGTGGACTCGCTGACTGACGAACCCCAGGCCGGCATCATCGAGGTGACCACCGCCGCCGTCGGACGCGGTTTTGTCCTGGACGGTCTCAAACTGGGACTGCTGACGGAAGCGGACCTGCTGGGGCGCACGTCCGCCGGTTCCACGAAGGACATGCGCCGCATGCCGTCCAAGCGGCGGAACGCCGTGGACCCGCTGCAGCTCGTGGCCGGGGACTCCGTGGTGCACGAACAGCACGGCATCGGCCGGTTCGTGGAGCTGATCCAGCGCAGGGTGGCCGGCGGCGGCGACGGGGTGCGCGAGTACCTGGTCCTGGAATATGCCCCGTCCAAGCGCGGAGCCCCGGGCGACCGGCTCTTTGTGCCCACCGACCAGCTGGACCAGGTCACCAGGTACGTCGGCGGGGACACGCCGGCGCTGAGCAAGATGGGCGGCGCGGACTGGGCCAGCACCAAGTCCAAGGCCCGCAAGGCGGTCAAGGAGATCGCCGGCGAGCTGATCCGGCTCTACTCCGCCCGGATGGCCTCCCGCGGCTACGCCTTCGGCCCGGACACCCCGTGGCAGCGGGAACTGGAGGAGGCCTTCCCGTACGTGGAGACCCCGGACCAGCTGACCACCATCAATGAGGTCAAGGCCGACATGGAGCGCGAGATCCCGATGGACCGGCTGATCTCCGGCGACGTCGGCTACGGCAAGACCGAGATCGCGGTCCGCGCCGCGTTCAAAGCCGTCCAGGACGGCAAACAGGTGGCCGTGCTGGTGCCCACCACGCTGCTCGCCCAGCAGCACTACGAGACGTTCACCGAACGGTTCTCCGGCTTCCCGCTGGTGGTCAAGCCGCTGTCCCGCTTCCAGAGCGGCAAGGAGGCCAAGGAAACCGCCGACGGCGTCAAGAGCGGTTCCGTGGACGTTGTGATCGGCACGCACCGGCTGCTGTCCAAGGACTTCGGCTTCAAGGACCTCGGCCTGGTGATCGTGGACGAGGAGCAGCGCTTCGGCGTCGAACACAAAGAGGCGCTCAAGAAGATGCGCACCAACGTGGACGTCCTGGCCATGAGCGCCACCCCGATCCCGCGCACCCTGGAAATGTCCCTGACCGGGATCCGCGAGACCTCCACGCTGGCCACTCCGCCGGAGGAACGGCACCCCGTGCTGACCTACGTGGGCCCTTACACGGACAAGCAGACCTCCGCGGCGATCCGCCGCGAACTGATGCGCGAAGGCCAGGTGTTCTTCGTCCACAACCGGGTTTCCACGATCGACCGCACCGCAGCGAAGATCCGGGAACTGGTCCCGGAGGCGCGGGTGGAGGTGGCCCACGGGCAGATGTCCGAAAGCCGGCTGGAACAGATCATCGTGGACTTCTGGGAGAAGCGCTTCGACGTGCTGGTGT
The DNA here is from genome assembly GCF_002929335.1 of Arthrobacter sp. Y81. Lineage (GTDB taxonomy): Bacteria > Actinomycetota > Actinomycetes > Actinomycetales > Micrococcaceae > Arthrobacter. Next base: position 318,414 of record NZ_PJIL01000002.1, on the reverse strand, counting down.
GCACCACCATCATCGAAACCGGCCTGGACATTTCCAACGCCAACACCCTGATCGTGGACGGCGCGGACAAATACGGGCTCTCCCAGCTCCACCAGCTGCGCGGACGCGTGGGCCGCGGCCGCGAACGCGCCTACGCGTACTTCCTGTACCCGTCGGAAAAGCCCCTGGGCGAGGTGGCGCTGGAACGGCTCAAGGCCGTGGCCGCCCACAACGAACTGGGCGCGGGCATGCAGCTGGCCATGAAGGACCTGGAGATCCGCGGCGCCGGCAACCTGCTCGGTGGCGAACAGTCCGGCCACATCCAGGGTGTGGGCTTCGACCTCTACATCCGCCTGGTGGGCGAGGCCGTGGCAGACTTCCGCGGCGAGGCCGAGGAAAAGGCCGCGGAAATGAAGATCGAACTGCCCGTCAACGCCCACCTGCCGCACGATTACGTGCCAGGGGAAAGGCTGCGCCTCGAGGCCTACCGCAAACTGGCTGCCGCGCTCACGAACGAGGCTATCGACGAGGTCCTGGCCGAACTCGTGGACCGTTATGGCGAACCGCCACTGCCCGCCCAGAACCTGATCGCCGTCGCCCGCTTCCGGGTGGGAGCCCGCGAAGCAGGGCTGTCCGACGTCGCCCTGCAGGGAAACTTCATCAAGTTCTCGCCGGCGCAGCTGCCCGAATCGAAGACCATGCGGCTCAACCGCATGTACCCCGGTGCGCAGTCCAAGCCTGCCCTCGACGCGGTGCTCATTCCCAAGCCGAAGGCCGCCAAAATCGGCGGCCGGGACCTGCAGGACGCCGAGATCCTGGAGTGGGCCAACGGAGTGATCCGGAACATCTTCTCCGACGCGCCGCTAGCGGTGAAATAAAGAATGATGGGAGGACATCACGCCGCGTCGGGAGCCGCGGCGTGGGTAGCTATTGCGTCCACGGGGCCGTACACCCTGGGCTGGTACCCGCTGGACGCCACCGGAATCCTGATCGGCGGCATGGCGACGGCGGGAACGGCGCTGATTTGCGACTGGGACCACCGGCACAGCACCGTGGCCAACTCGCTGCCGCCGCTGTCCAACGTGATTGCCGTGGGCATTGAGAACGCCAGCGGCGGCCACCGGCAGGGCACGCACTCGGTGCTTGGGGCGGCTTTCTTCGTGCTGCTCGCCACGCTGGCCGGGCAGATTCAGCTGCAGACGGATTGGGGACTGCTGTCGGTGGGCGCCGGCCTGCTCTGCATGTTCATGATCAACATCGCCGCGAAGGCGCTCAAGCTGTTCCCGAAGGCCGGCTTCATCAGCAACTGGCTCTTCGCCCTGGCCATGGCCGGGCTGGTGACCTGGTTCGCTCCGGACCAGTGGACGTGGCTGCCCGTCTCCATGCTGACCGGCGTGGTGGTGCACATCGTGGGAGACATGATCACCACCGGGGGAGTGCCGCTGTTGTGGCCGATCGTGATCAAGCCGCCAAAGTTCCTGCGGAAACTACCGGTGCTCAACGACATCTGGAAGGCGAACGGTGCCTTTTCCATTCCGCTGCTGGGGCGGGCCGGCTCCAAGCGGGAATGGCTCGTGCTGATCCCGGTGAGCGCCTACGCCATGGTGGGAATGTGCGTGGCGGCCTGGGCACTGGCCAAGTCGCACTACCCGGCAGCGCTTGCGTTCGGAAGCACCCTGGTGAGCGGCCTGTTCGGCGCCGGCTAGCCGCCCAACTGCCAAGCCGCTCAACTGCCAAGCCGCTTAAATGGCTGGCCGCTTAAATGGCTGAAGCCCCCGGAAGATCCGGGGGCTTCAGCTGTTTAAGTAGCGGGTCCTAGTGCTCGCCGGCCGAATCCGAACGGCCCAGGACGGTCTGCGGGATCCAGAACGCTGCGGCGAAGAGGCCCAGGCACACAGCCATCGGCCACGGGTTGCCCAGCGTGAGGAAGGACAGCGAGTAGATGGAGCCGAGGAACAGGGCCATCATTATTACGAAAATGACGATGCTAACTGCGGGGTTGTTCTCGTTCTGAGGGGTCTTGGGGCTATCAACGGTCTTGGACATTCATTCCTCCTCGGCCCCGCAGGGCTCAAAACGCCCCGAAGGGCTCAAAAACTGTGGCGCTGCCGGATCTGTCAGTACGCGGACGAACCCTGTTCGCCCTTGACGATCGCGATGCCGGAGCTGGCGCCAATACGTGTTGCACCTGCTGCAATCATAGCCTGAGCATCGGCCAGCGAACGCACGCCGCCGGAGGCCTTCACCCCGACATCGGAACCCACAGTGCGGCGCATGAGGGCCACGTCCTCAACCGTAGCGCCGCCGCCGTTGAAACCCGTGGACGTTTTCACGAAGTCAGCGCCCGCCGCCACCGCCGCCTCGCAGGCGAGGACCTTCTGGGAATCGCTGAGCAGTGCGGTCTCGATGATCACCTTCAGGATGGCGTCACTGGCGTGCACAGCCTCGGCGACGGCCCTGATGTCGTCCACCAGCGCACCCTTGTCATTGGCACGGGCGGCGGCGATGTTGATCACCATGTCCACCTCGTCGGCGCCGTCCAGCACGGCGCCCCGGGCTTCGAAGGCCTTGACGTCGCTGGGCGTTGCACCCAGCGGGAAGCCGACCACCGAACAGGTCAGCACGCCCGAGCCCTTGAGCGCGGTGGTGACGGTCTTGACCCACACCGGGTTCACGCAGACGGACTTGAAATGGTACTCGGCGGCTTCGGAACAGACCTTGAGGATCTCCGCTTCACTGGCCTCCGGCTTCAGCAGCGTGTGGTCGATGAAGGAGGCTATTTCTGCCGGGGCGGTGGCCGCCCCCGCTGCTGCGTCAGGCATTCCGGGCGCGGTGGCGTCGTTGCTCATGGTGGTCCTTCCTGGGTGGGCCTGCCGGGCCTCGTGGGCAACAGGCTCCGTGTTCGGCGTGGCTTCTCAGGTGACCATCTTGCCATAACGGCGCTAGGCGGCAGCGGGGACAGCTTCCTGCACGGTTGCCTGCATGAGCTGGGCCGCGCAGGCGCCCGCCGCCGAGCCGGATGCGACGAGGAGCCCGAGGCGTACACCGTCGAACGCGGCGGCATCGCCGATGGCCCAGATTCCCGGCACGGACGTCCGGAAGTCCTGTCCGATAGCGATCCCGCCGTTCGCTGCTGTCACAAGGCCTGCGCTGGCTGCCAGCCCGTCCCGGGCCACCCGCTCCTCGGCGAGGACCACCAGGTCTCCGTTCATGCTGCTGCCGTCGTCGAAGACAATTCCGGCGGCGGGGAGTGCGGAGCCGGCCAGCGTCGGGACCACCGATGCCGGCCGGAGCGTGGTGCGGATGGGCCGTACCCCCCGTGCACGCAGGACCGCTTCCGCCTGGCCCGCCTCGGGACCGGTTCCCACCAGGATCCCCAGCGGCCTCCGGCCGAGGACCCGGGTCACTTCCTTGACGGCGTCGCCGATCCGGGCGGCGTCGTCGATGGTGGAGTAGCTGAGGCAGCGGCTGGCGCCGTCCACGGGAGACAGGGCCGGGGCGGAGCCCGTGGCAATCACCAGCTGGTCATAGCTGAATTCCATGCCGTCCGCGGTGGCCACCCTGCGGTTGGCTGCATCGATGAAGCTGGCCGGCTGGCCGAAACGGATCGAAACCTGGGGGAGCGCGGCGAGCTCCAGGAGCTCGGACGGGGCATCGTCCCGGTTGCTGAGCACCGTGATGCTGCCGGCGAAGCGGGACCGGTCCAGCTGGCTCACCAAGGCCCGGGCAGCCGGTCCGGCGCCGGCGATGACCACCCGCGGCGACGCAGACGACGCCTGGAACGTGGCGGAGGAGGAGGTGGACGCTGCCGGAGCGGACATGTGAAGGCCCTTTCGCTGGTGAGACCCTTGTTTGGCCTGGTGTTGGTGATGGGATCCAGCGTAGGCTGACGGTTTTTCGCGGGTGTTTCCCGGTTGTTGCCGGAATGTCCCTCTACGTTCGATGGTGTTTACCGGGCGGTAACAAATGTGTCCGGCCGCGCACTTCAGCCATAGCGGCGGAATGCCTCCCGTAGTCCTCCGACGGCCACTTTCACGACGACGGCGGCCCGGTCGCCGGGTCCGTGGACACCCGCCGGCTCCACGGAGGCGATAAGGGCCGCCGCGTCCGCCAGGCCCATGGTGACCGGAATATCCAGCAGCGATCCCACAGTGAGCCGGGCCTGCTTGGTGTCCTCCCAGGCGTCCGGTCCCGGATCGTCGTGGAAGACCCGGGCCAGGGACAAGCGGTGCCACGCGCCGCCGGCACGGACGGAAGCACGGTAGGTCACCGACCCGCCCCGGACGTCCACGCTTCCGCCCGCCAGGAAAACCCTCGGTCCGAAAGGTGCATGGTCAAGGAACCCGGTGAGCCTGGCCGGTGCCGCTGAAGGGTCGAGGGGGAGTGCCACCGTGACGGTGAGCCGGACATCCTGGCCGCCAATATTGCCGCCGAACCGCTCCGTGAAGCGGATGCCGGCCGGCGGTTCGGCCATGGCCGTGCAGGAGGGGTCCTTGGGCAGGCCCTCGGCCGTCATTCCCTTGAGGTAGCCGCGGGCGTCCCGGTAGCCCATCCCGATCAGCGTGTCCGCATCGATCCGGTCCAGGTAGAACTCCGGATCCAGGGGCAGGGGATTCTCCGGCCTGACCACGTGGAGGGTGAAATCCCGGCCTGCTGCCTGCGCCGCCTCGAAATCGGCCAGGAGGGCCCCCATGGCGCTCATCTCGATCATGTGGACGTACTGTTCGAGCGGACCGTCGCCCCAGTATCCCGTGTTTCCGATGCACCAGACCAGCCACACCTCATCGGCCCCGCGGCGGAGGGCTTCGCCCACGTTGGCGTCCCGGACCCAGACTGCATCCGTCCAGATCTTCCCGTCGCGCCGCAGCGGCGTAAGGAAGATAGGCAGTGACATCCCCGCCGCCATGAGTTCGGCATCCACGTCACGTGCGTCGATGGCGTGGCAGCGTTTCCCGGTGAACTCCACCACGTTGAAGGTGCCTTCTACGGCGCCCGGCAGGGCGGCGCGGCGCCGGACCTCGCCGTCGTCGATGCCGAGGGCCGGGAAGACCTTGCCGAGCAGGCCGTCCGCGTCGCCGATTGCGGGCAGCGACCACGGCCCCTTCACGTAGTCGCCCAGCGGCAGCGCCGAGCCGAAGTCCTTGACGTTGACACCCGACCAGTTCCGGCACATGTCCTCTGGGGAGACCCCGGAGAGCAGCATTCCCGCCGTCAGGATGCCGCCGGACGTCCCGTCCACGTGGTCAAAGTGCAGTCCCTCTTCAGCGAGTGCGCGTACCACTCCCGCCTGCCAGGCCACGCGCATTCCGCCGCCGGCCAGGACCAGCGAGCGCTTCACTGCCGGCTCCCCGGTCCGGTCCCGTGGTCACGGGGGCCGTTTTCCCAGTAGATCCGGCGCAGGTAGATCAGGCAGAGTGCCGCCGTCGCCAGGTCGAAGGCCGCCACCCCCAGCGCCACCGCCGCGAACACGCTGTTCAGGACGCCGACCGCCACGGCGGCGCACGCCCCCGCCTTCTGGATGCCGGACCACAGCAGCACTTCCGGGGCCGGCTTCGGGCGCAGCAGCGTGTGCAGCAGGAGTCCGCCCACCACCACCATGAACATGCCCACCGTGGCGAACAACTGGCGCGCCGCCGTCGTCGGCTCCGCTCCCAGCAGCTCCAGGACGGAGCCCCCGAACGGTATCTGGACCGCGCCGGAAAAGACGGTGACGAGGGCGATCGCGGCCAGGACGGCGCGCAGCGGATCAGCCGCGATCCACGTGCCGATGCCCGGGACGTGCGCCCCGGACGGACGGGCGGCCCCGCTCATGCGAAGGCCTCCCACAGCCGGCCCCTGTCCACGAGCAGCCAGACGATGGCCAGCCAGGTGAGCGTGGAGACGTAGAAGCGGATGTCGTTGAGCAGCATCCACCGCCGCAGCAGGGAGCGCAGCTCGGTGTCGTCGGCGAAGGTCCCGCCGCGGATCCTGACGTTGATGGGAATGATCAGTGCCTGGCCCACCACGGTGAGGACGATGATCCCGGCGAGGCACAGCACCGCGGGGATGAGCCGAACCGTCCCCCATTCCGACCAGACCAGGATGATGCCGGAGATGAACATCGGCGGCACCACCACGGTGAAGAACTTGGTGGCCTGGCGGGTGGGGATGCCGAAGTGCATGTCCACGTTGCCCCGGTCCAGGGATTCCCACGTGGGATAGAGGAAAAACTTCAGGACCCACATGGTCCCTACATACATGGTGGCGCCGAACAGGAAGTACAGCGCGTTCAGCAGCAGGAGCCAGTTCACGGCGTGCCCCCGCTGCGGGCGGTGTCTTCGCCGCGGGCCTCACCGCCCCGGGTGGTGACACTCCGGTCCGGCGCGGGCAGCCATTCCTGGCCCTGGCCCAGCCCCGCCACCGATTCGAGCGGATCGCCGCCGGGGATCCTGGCGGCGTCCTCGGCGGTCGGGGCGGTCAGGAACCACGCCTCGTAGTGGTCGTCCAGGACTCCGTGGGCTTCGGGGAGGTAGGCGGTGAACACCGGTTTGTCCGCCGGCTGGAGGGACTTGAGGGCGGCCACACCGGGCGCATCGCCCAGCACCAGCCGGGCCTTGGCGTCGCCTCCCAGCGCGATGTCCCCGGTGGCTTCGAAGTAGATGTCGGACTTCATCAGCATCCCGCGGAAGGCGCAGTAGTTGGAGGCGGCGAGTTTGAGCGGAAGGCCCATGGGTTTGGGGCGTTCGATCTCGATGAAACAGCCCAGCTTCCCGCCGTCGTCGTACTGCGCGGAAACGGCGGCGTCGGTGACCACAAAGTCCAGGTTGGCCTGGTGCTTGGGCATGCCCCAGATGCCTTTGCCGCCTTTGACAGAGACCTCGGTGCTGACCGGGAGGTCCACCACATACTGGCCCAGCCCGAACGTCTTTTGGAAGACGAGCGGCAGGAGCGGGGGCACCGCGCGGGAGCCGTGCGTGACGGCGATCGCCAGGGAGTATTCGATGTATTTGCCGATGTCCGTCGCTCTGTAGTTCACCACGGTGACCACCAGCAGCCCCTTGCCGCCGAGGCTGAACGGCCGCAGTTCCGTGCCCGGCAGGACGGCCGCGGCGGCCCGCTTGTTGATGGGGAACGCAGCCATCAGCACGGGGGAATCGTCCGAATTGACGGGCATGGAGTACTTGATGCCGTCCACCGTGGCATGCTGTCCGCGCAGGCGCTCCTGGCGGTGCGGCACGGGGGAGGGCACCAGCCTTAGCAGGGATGCAGCCAGTCCGATGAGTTTGTTCATCTGTTCAGCTCCTTGATGATGATGGGATAGGTGTCCGCCCAGGCGCGGGCCCCAAAGAAGACGTCCAGGTGCCCATAGCCGGACAGCAGGTGCAGCGAATCCTTGCCGGGACGGTGGCCCTGGAAGAAGCTGAAGGTCCGTTCCTGGCTTTCGGGCAGGAAGCAGCGGTTGTTGCGGCCCGCCAGGAAGGAGAACCTGGCGTCCGTCTGCGGGGCTTCGGCCAGGAAGTTCGCGGGCAGTTCCGGGTGGTTCCCGGCGGCCACGATGCGCCTGGCCAGCACGCTGCGGCCCATCTCGGACAGGAACGTGAACGGGACCTCGGCAAACTCCCCGCTGATCCAGTTGTGGGTGGCCTCGTCCAGGTTCTCGTGCGACCACAGTGCGGGCCGGCCGCTGCCATACGTGAAGCTCACCAGCCGGCAGACCAGGTTGTCGCATTCGCGGTGGGTGGCCTTGACCATGGACCTGAGGACCCGGGAGAAGTACCCGTTGGACTTGTAACCCCACGCCGGGGACAGGTACGGCGTGAACGGCTTCAGCAGCTCCGCCAGGTAGGTGATTTTCACGACCGACCACAGCGGAATCACGGGATGCAGCGACACGGCGTTGGAGACCACGGTGTCCACCCGGGGGAGGAGGCCGGCAACGGCTGCCATGGTGAAGGAGACGGACCCCTGGCAGTGGATGACCGCCTTCAGGGTTTCGGCGCCGGTCGCCTGCAGGACATAGTCGACGGCGGCGGGGTGGTCGTACACCGCGGCATCCCCGAGCGTCCAGGAGAGCGGTTCAAAGTCGATGGACGCCCGCCAGTTCAGGAGCCAGACGTCCCAGCCGTCCTCGAGCAGGGCATCCACCAGGGTCCGTGGCAGCGGCGGGCGGAACAGCTCGGCCCGGACCCCGGCCCCGTGGACCAGCAGCACCGGCCCCTTGTCCGGGGCTCCGGCGTCGGGCGGCACTGCGGAGGTGACGTGGATCAGCGTGAGCGGCGTCCCGTCCCGGGCAGGGAACGGGATCACCTCCGTGACGTGATCCGCCCGGGTGATGGTGCGGGGGCTGTTCATGGCGGAAATCCCTCCCTGGCAATGGTCACCGGCGGTTCGAAAAGCCGGAGCGGCGGAAACCCGCCGGCCGGCACCGGGCGGAGGCCGCCGTCGCTGGTGGTTCCCAGGTTCCAGTCCCGGCAGATGCGGTCCACCGCCACCGGATAAACCGTCAGCGTGCCGTCCACGGCAATCCGGATCCGCAGGAATCCTTTGTGGTCCTCGATGGCCTGGCCGGACATTGCCCACGCGGCCACCTCGCCGCTGGACGTGCCCAGGATAAAGAAGGCGAACGCCTCGCTGCCTGCCGCGAAACCGACAACATAGATGATGGCGAGCACCAGCCCGAGAGTCAGGAATGGCGGCCAGTCCCCGGGCCAGGGGATGAGGAGTACGACGGCGATCCCCGCCGCGAGTGCCGAAAGTTGCCAGAGCGCACCACGGGAAACGGTGAACCCGGCGCCGTTTTCCTGCGGTTCCCGGCCGAGGCCGGGTGCAGTGCCGAGGGTGGACAGCAGCAGAAGCAACAGCAACGGGACGGCGATGATGGCCAGCGCGAGGAGCCCGGTATTGCCTGCCCTGAGGCTGAGCAGGCTTTCCACGAACGACAGGCCGCGGAACGCGCTGAAGACAGTCCAGAGGGTCAGGGCAGCAACCACGTGCGCCGTGCCGAGGGCCGAGCCGAACCCCGGGTTCCGCACCGGGAGCCAGAACGGTGAGAGGGGATTGGCCAGGCGTCCCCGGAGGCGCCGGGACTCCGCCCGGCCCGGGAACGTCCCGGGAGCGAGGACAAAGCGCCGGCCGGTGCCAGGGGCACGAATTGGGGGTGGCGAAGCAACCGACGGTACCGCGGCCGGAAGCGTCAGCTCGGCCGGGAGCCCCTGCGCGTCCGCTAGGAACGCCCCGCCCAGTCCGCAGGTGATGAGCTGGGTCCGGCGGGGATCGGCGGCTGCGGCCGGGCCGTCTTCACGCCCGGGGCCCGGCTCCGTTTCCTCGTAACGCGAGTAGTGGTGCAGGTCCCCGGTGAGCCACAGCCGCACCGCGGCCCCGGTTGCCTCGAAGGTGCCGGCACGTCGGTTGAAGCGGCGGCGGAGGTAGTCCTGCTCGAAGAAATGCACCTGCCGGAACGCATCGGCGTCTTCGGCGCCCTGCACCCAGTACGGGGCGGCTACGCACAGGATGATGGCGTCGCCCGGCAGCAGCCGTGCGGTCACCGTGTTGTAGAAGTAGTCCAGCTGCGGCTCGTCGATGTACTGGCCCAGCTGGCTGTCCAGTCCCACGAGCCACCACCCGGGGGCATCATCGCCGCCGGTGAGCCGGAGGGCAAAGTAGCTGCGCGTCTGGATGGTCCGCCAGCCGCCGATGTTCCGTTGCCGGGTGAACAGCCGGATGAAGGACGTCAGGCCGTCGTACCAGTCATGGTTGCCGGGGAGGGCCAGGAGCACGCCGGCGCCGCCGGGGGAGCGGCCGCCGGGCAGCGCCGTCCGGTAGGGCCCCACCATGCGGTCCTCGTAGGCGGCCGGCGACGCCACCGGGTACACCTCGTCGCCGCCGAGTACCAGCACCTTGCCGCGCCGCAGTTCATATCCCTCCACGACGAGCGACTTTTCGGCCAGCAACGACGCCACTGTGTAGGTGGAATCAAAGCCGTCCCCGAGGTCGGCCGTGAAATCGAGCCACAGCGCTGCGGTCCCGGCCTGGTCGGCGGCGTTGCGTCGGCCGGCTTGCTGGCCGTCCGGGTCCCCGCGCGACGCCGCTGCAGGGGATCCGGGCAGTCCAAGGTCCCGGACCACGGGCTGCGCGGGCTGGCCGGCCACGGGCAGTCTTTCCAGGTCGAGTTCGTACCGGGGAAAGCCGCCCTCCAGTTCGCGTTTATCGCCGAAGTCGGCGAAGACGGACGCCAGGACAACCCTGACCGCGGTCCTGCCCAGCTGGGCCGGGGCGAGCCAGCGCACGGCGTCCCGGGGAGTGAAGCCAAGTCCGTTGCTGTGCTGCGCCAGCTCACTCCGCTTCATGCCCCATGGCCCTTCATGGCCGGCCGGGGACCTTGCCGGAGGAACGCCGGCCGGCCCGCAGCGGAGACGGGACCCGGACGTACACCTGCCAGAGTTCACCCAGGAACAGCCTGCCGAAGGCGGCAAGGGCGCTCGCAGGAGCCGGGCCCACCGCGCGGAAAGTGGTCAGCTGGCGGGCGAAATCCCATGGCCGGATGTACAGCATTCCAGCCCCGGCCACCGCTGCCCCGTCAGTTGCTGTCCCGCCTGCGGCAGAGGCCGTCTTGTCCGGCGGCGGAACATGGCCCCGGAGGACGGTGACGTACAGCGTGGTGGTGTCCGCCCAGACGTCAAAGCCCGCGTCGTTGCTGACGTCCTTGTGGCCCACGAAGGTCAGCGGGGTTCCGCCGGGATCGCGCAGCCACAGGCGGTAGAGCATCTTCCGTCCGGCGGGGGCACTCATGGAAGAACTGCTGGTGCCATTCCCATCGCCGCCTGAAGCGCCGTCCTGGACGAAGAGGTTGAACCAGCCGCGTTCCACCGGGAGGCGGCCGCCGAACTGGTCGGCGAGGACATACCCTTCCGCGGTGGCCGGATGGAGCGGATCCCGGACAAACGCCTCAATATCCGTGGCGGTAATGGTGAGTTCGAACATCATCCGACGGCTGCGGTCGCGGCCCAGGCTGCCGCCGGTCACGGGCTCGGCCACTCCGGCGCTGAACCATCCGTGCATCTGTTCGGTGAAGCTGACGGATGTTGGGCCTGTTTCCGCAGCCTCGGCTTCCTCCTCGATTTCGGCCTCCTGCAAGGCTTCGCTGGCGGTGGGCCCGGCGGCTCCCGGCAGTCTCAGCCCACGGCTGGCGACGCGGGGGACAAACGTGCGTTCCTCTTCCGGCGCCCTGGCACCCTTGGTTGCGTCCGGCACCAGGGCGCGGAGTGGGCCCGGGCCGTAGTCGGGAGCAGCGAGGCCTGCGGCATCCGGCCCGCCCGGCGCCACGTCCCGCTGTCCGTCCCCGCCGGCTCCCTCGAGGATCCGGTGGCAGGCACGTTCGGCAAAGGCTGCAATGGTCAGGGCGGGGTTGGCCCCCACCGGTCCGGGCATCGCGGCGCCGTCCACCACGTGCAGGCCCGGGTATCCAAAGACCTCGCCGTACGGATCGCACACGCCTTCGCTGCTGTTCCGGCCGGCCGGGGCGCCGCCCAGCGGATGCACCGTGATGACCCGCTTGCTCCACCAGAGCGGATTCTGCTTGAAGCTGCCTCCCAGTTCCTTGGAAATCGCCTGCATCGTGGCCTGCATCCGGCCGAAGTAGGCGGCCGAGGTGGCGAGGGTCCAGTTGATGGCCAGCCGGCCGCCCTGGAGGGTCATGACGCCGTCCGGTATGTCCCTGCCCATGCCGAGCAGGGGCACGGACGACGCCGAGAGCCGGCCGTCGCCCAGGGCGGCAGCAAGATCGGCTGAGATGTTGGAGCGCTGGGCGTGGAAGAGCCTGTCCTTGAAGAGCTGGACCATCACTTTGCCGGCGCGCTTGGCCACCTGGCGGAACTGTCCCGTCTCCAGGAGCCAGTTCATGAACGAGGGGTAGCCGGCGTCTTCGATGTAGTACCCGCGGCCCTCGCCGCCGTCGCTGGAATCGGCGGTGCGGATGGCTGTGGTGATCACCGGGCCGCTGCTGCCCGAGAGGGTGCGTGTGGCGCCGTCGGGGTCCTTCGCGTCCAGGACGAAACCCAGCAGGTCACCGTTGCCGCTGAACCGCGTGCCCAGTGCCGCGCTGAGCGCGGGCAGCGACGCACGGTTGCGCAGCAGCAGGAAGGTGGTGCCGAAGGTTCCGGCGGCGAGGATGAGCCGGCGGCAGTGGATCACCCGTTCCTGCAGGAGCCCGGGTGCGCCGTCGTCGGGATCGTGGATGACGTAGCGGACTTCAAAGCCGCCTCCCGGCAGGGGCCTGATGCCCCGGACGTCGTGACGGGTCCGGATGTCGGCACCGGCGGCCTTGGCCGCGGACAGATAGTTGTGGTCCAGCGTGTTCTTGGCGCCGGTGTTGCAGCCGATGTCGCATTCGCCGGAGAGCGTGCAGGTGGTGCGCACGGTGCCGTCCCCGTGGATGCTTCCGTACGGCGCGGGGGCCAGCACCTGGTTCCTGCCGGGGGCGGCGCCGGGCGTGGGGGAGAAGGTGACGGCGATGGGCGGCCGGGTGATGCTGAGTCCAAGGGCCCCGGCTGCGGTTTCCATGGCCACTGTCTTCGGCGTGTCCTGGTAGGGATAGGGCACCGGTCGGAGCATAGCCTCGGCGGCGTCGTAATAAGGATCGAGGTCCTGCCGGCTGAACGGCCAGCTTTCGTAGCCGCCGCCGGGCACGGGGGATTCCTGGACGAACCAGTTCTCGTCCTTGCGCAGCAGCACGTTGGCGTAGATGAGGGAACCGCCGCCCAGGCCGCTGGAGACGATTCCTTCCAGGCCGCGGAAGGTCCAGGCGTCAAACAGCCCGTAGAGCCCTTTGTCCGGATCCCAGAAATTGCGGCCCATCTCGGATGGCGTCCGGGCGAAGCTTCCCGGCGGGTACGCCTTGCCCCGTTCCATCAGGACCACGGACTGGCCTCCCGCCGCCAAGCGGTAGCACGCTACCGACCCGCCAAAGCCGGAGCCGACCACCACGGCGTCCACAGACTCCGCGGGATCATCGTCGCCTTCCACCACCGGTTCCACGCAATTCCTCTCGGAAGAGCTGACTCGCCAAAGGCCCCTCCGGCCGCGCACCTGAACGGTGCGAAAGCGGCCGCGGGGCGGTCAAACGCAAACCCTAGCGACATGTTCCCACTGCGGGCCGGGTCTGTCCACGAAATGTGGAGCAACCGGCAGCGGCAGGGAACCGCTAGACGCGGATCCGGTATCCGCGCTTGACCACGGTTTCCACCATCCGGCCGTCCGGCAGCGAGGAGCGCAGCCGGCTGACCGTCATGTCCAGCGCGTGCACCGAGCCGCGCAGTTCCAGCAGGTCGGAGAGTGATTCCCGGGACAGGACGGCGCCCTCGGCACCCAGGAGTGCACGCAGCAGCAGGAGCGGCGCCGGGGCCATTTCGACAGGTTCCCCGTCGATCCGCAGTGACCGTCCGCGGAGTTCCACGTTGCCGGACCGGGTGTCCAGGCGGCGCACGTGGTTCAGGGCAAGGTGTTCGCAGACCAGCCGGATGAGGGCACCCATCCGGAAGCGTTCCGGAACGAGCGGTGACAGCCCGGCGTCGATCAGCGGCTGCGCCGTGATGGGGCCGACGACGGCAGTGGTGACCGTGGTTTTGAGGGCTTCGACGAGCTGCTTGTAGAGGCCCATCTCATGGGCGGTGCTCCACATGGCGTCGACGGCCGGGGCGCTGGTGAAGGTCAGGACGTCCAGGTTGCCGCTGCAGACGGCCTCGATCAGCCGCGGCAGCTTGTCCTCGCCGTCAGGTTTGACCCACCGGTAGGGCGTAACGGTGAGTACGGTGGCGCCGGACATCTTGAGTCGCTCAAGCTGGCGGACGTCCGTGTAGCCGTGCAGCTGGACGGCCACCGTTTTGCCGCGGACGCCTTCCTTCAGCAGCATGTCCACCAGGGTGGCGGTGGTTTCGTCGCTGCTGATCCCGACGTCGGCGAGTCCGGCGGCGCGAACGGCACCGCGGGCCTTGGGCCCGCGGACAAACATCCGGCATGCCCCGAGGGTCTCCAGCAGTTCATCGCCGATGCCGGACGCGTCGGCCGCCTCGCACCAGCGGCGCATGCCGTAGGCGGTCGTGGCGATGCAGAGATCGGGCTTGGCGGCGATGATGGCCCGGGTGTCGTCGATGAGCCGCATGTCTTCCTGCACCGGCGCGATCTTGAGTGCGGGCGCGTGCAGCACCTCGGCACCGCGCCGTTCCAGGGCCTCGATCAGGTCCTGTGAACGCCGGTGCGACGTCACGCCGATCCGGAACCCCTCCAGGGGCGAATCGGGGGCGTCGGCAACAGGGGAGTCCTGCGGGCCGGAGGCGGCAATAGTGTTCATGGCGCTCATGGTGTTACTTTCACGATCCCATCAGTGACGCTGCAAGGCGGTTGAGATCGGCCGCCGCCTCAGCGTGCCCGCGGTTGGCTTCAGCCACCCGCACCACCTCGCCGATGACCAGCACTGCCGGGTTAGTGCAATCGGCGGCCGCTGTGACAATCGTACCCAGCTGGGCGATGGTGGTGCGCTGGCCGGGGCGGTAGCCGCGTTCGACGACGGCCATCGGCATGTCTGCCCGCATCCCGGCGCGGCGCAGGCCGGCAGCCAGGTGGTGCAGGGTTCCGATGCCCATCAGGACCACGATGGTGCCGCCCAGTCCAGCAAGGTGGGTGAGTTCCTTCTCCGTCAGCGGGGCGTGGCCGGAGACCACGGTGAACATGTGGCTGACTTCGCGGTGTGTGACGGGGATCCCTGCAGCTGCCGGGACGGAGATGGCGCTGGTGACGCCGGAAATGACCTTGACGGGCACGCCCGCAGCCACGCAGGCTGCAACCTCTTCGCCGCCGCGGCCGAACACGTAGGGGTCGCCGCCCTTGAGGCGCACCACGTTGTTGCCGGCCAGTGCGCTCTGCACCATCAGCTTCTCGATGTCGCCCTGGCTGACCTTGTGGTGGCCGGGCTGCTTGCCCACATCCACCAGCTCGGCCGAGGTCAGGGACGGCAGGTCCTGGTAGGGGGCCAGCCGATCGTAGAAGACCACGTCCGCATCGCGCAGGGCGTTCACAGCCGCCACGGTCAGCAGTTCGCTGACGCCGGGGCCGCCGCCCACCAGGGTCACGTGGCCCACTGGTCCGGCAGCCGGTTCCATCGAAACGGGGATGCCGGTTTCGCGGCAGCGGTCCAGCAGCGCGTCCCAGCCGGGCTGGCCGTCGTCGACGGCAGCCACAAGGAACGGGCGCTCGGGCAGCGGTCCGTCATGGCGCGCGCCCTGCGGGGTGCTGAGGCGGGAGACGACGGCGCCGGCGGCCTGGTAGCGGCGGACCGCCTGCCGGGCGGCGTGGTCCCCGCCGGTGACCAGGACTTCACGGCCGGTGAGATCAATGCTGAGCTGCATGCTATACCTCGTTCTCGTCCAGCAGTTCGGGAGTGGAAGGACGCATCGGGATGGTAGCCCCGATCAGGACCTTCCCTTTTTCTTCTGCCGTGGCCGGACGCATCTGGCCGCGCTCGTCGGAGACGAACGTGATGGAGTCGTCCTTCTGGTCGGGGGCGTTGACGAAGGAGCGGAACCGGCGCAGGCGCTCGGGATCCTTCAGGGTGTCGGCCCATTCGTCGACGTAGGTGTCAACGTGCTTGGCCATGGCGGCCTCGAGGTCCTCGGCGATGCCCAGGGTGTCCTTGACCACAACGTCCTCAACGTGCTTGATGCCGCCGTCGAGCTCTTCCTGCCAGCGCGCGGTGCGCTGCAGGCGGTCTGCGGTCCGGATGTAGTACATGAAGTAGCGGTCGATGTACTTGATCAGCGTCTCGTCGTCCAGGTCCTTGGCCAGGAGCTGGGCGTGGGCCGGGGTGGCACCGCCGTTGCCGCCGACGTAGAGGTTCCAGCCGTCGGCGGTGGCGATCACGCCGACATCCTTGCCGCGGGCTTCGGCGCATTCGCGGGCACAGCCGGAGACGCCCATCTTGAGCTTGTGCGGGCTGCGGAGGCCGCGGTAGCGGAGCTCGAGCTGGATGGCCATGGCCACCGAGTCCTGGACGCCGAAGCGGCACCAGGTGGAACCGACACACGACTTCACCGTGCGGAGGCTCTTGCCGTAGGCCTGGCCGGATTCGAAGCCGGCATCCACCAGTTCCTTCCAGATTTCCGGGAGTTCCTCCAGCCGGGCACCGAACATGTCGATGCGCTGGCCGCCGGTGATCTTGGTGTACAGGTTGTACTTCTCCGCCACGGCGGCGATGACGCCGAGCTTCTTCGGGGTGATCTCACCGCCGGCGATGCGGGGGACCACCGAGTAGGTGCCGTCCTTCTGCATGTTGGCGAGGGCGCGGTCGTTGGTGTCCTGCAGGGTGCCGCGGCCGGCGTCCAGGACGTAGGCGCTGTTCTGGCTGGCCAGGATGTTGGCGATGGTCGGCTTGCAGATGTCGCAGCCTGCGCCGGTGCCGTACTTGGCCATGACCTCCTCGAAGGAGGTGAGTTCCAGGACGCGGATGGTCTCGAAGAGTTCCTGGCGGGACAGCTCGATGTGCTCGCAGAGTGCCTTGGAAACCTCGACGCCGGACTTGGTGAGCTCGGTTTCCAGCAGCTTCTTGAGCATCGGCACGCAGGAACCGCAGCTGGTTCCGGCACGGGTGCAGCCTTTCAGTTCGCCGAGTTCCTGGACGGGAGCGTTGCCGTCGCAGGCCCCGCAGCCGTTGACGGTGTCGCGGATGGTTCCGGCCGACACGTTGTTGCAGGAACACAGGATGGCGTCGTCCGGGAGCTCGGTGTCCGGGGCGTCGCCGCCGCCGGCTGCCGTGAGGTATGCGCCGGGCTCGGCGCTGAGCTCACGGCCCAGGAGCGGGCGCAGGCTGGTGTAGGGGGTGGCGTCGCCCACGAAGATGCCGCCCAGGAGGGTCTTGGCATCGTCCGTGGTGACAATCTTCTGGTAGACGCCGCGGGCCGGGTCGGCGTAGACGATTTCGAGGGCGTGCTCGGTCTTGGCGAACGCGTCACCGAAGCTGGCGACGTCGACGCCGGACAGCTTGAGCTTGGTGGCGGTGTCGAAGCCCGGGAAGGTGGCCTCGCCGCCATGGAGGCGGTCAGCGACGATCTCGGCCATGGTGTTGGCGGGGGCGACCAGGCCCAGGCACATGCCGCCGAAGTTGGCCACTTCACCGATGGCCCAAATTCCGTCGACCTCGGTGGCGCAGTAGTCGTTGATGACCACGCCGCCGCGCTGGCCCAGCGAGAAGATCTGCTCATCGCCCTCTGCTGCGCGGAAGAGTTCATCGCGCGGCCGGACACCGATCGCGACGATCACAAGGTCAGCGTCGATGATGCGGCCGTCAGCCATGAGGACGCCGGTGACCTGGCCATCGTCGTCGGACAGCACCTCGGAGGGGAATACACCGCCGTGGACTGCGAAGCCCTTGGCCTTAATGAGCCGGCCCATTGCCTGGCCCGCGCCTTCATCCAGCTGCGTGGCCATCAGCCACTGCGAACCGTCGATGACGATCGGGTTGGCGCCGAGCTGCTCCGTGCCGGCGGCTGATTCGAGGCCCAGGAGGCCACCGCCGATGGTGACGGCGTTGACCTGGCGGCCAAGCTTTTCGGTGAGTTCGGCAATGGCCTTGTTGATGGCCCAGACGTCCTCGAGCGTGCGGTAGACGTGTGTGTGCTCGGCGCCGGGGATCGGCAGGCGGGCGGCATTGGAACCCGTCGCGACCACGAGGTCGTCGTATTCGAAGATGTTGCCGGCTGCCGTCTCCACGGACTTGGCTTCGTGGTTGATTTTGACGACGCGCTCGCCGGTCTTCAGGGACAGGGCCTCGTGGTCCCACATGTTCGCCTCGCCCAGGGTGAGGTCGTAGTCCATGACGGTCAAGGCCTTGCTCAGAGCCACGCGGTCGTAGGGGAGGTGGGCTTCCTCAGTGAGGACCGTGACATGCCAGCCTTCGAGGCCACGGGCATGCATTGCGTCCGCAAAGCGGTGGGCCGCCGGGCCGCCGCCGGCGACGACGATGCGGCGCGGAGTCTCTGTGCTTGAAGTCTGTTCGGTCACTGTGGGCCTTTCGCATGGGCAGCAGACGGTTCTCTGCGACCTTCTCTGACGAGGTGTCCATCCAGACTAGGTACCCGCAGTTTCGCTTCAGTTTCCCTTATGTTTCGTGAACTTAACTTCTGCATCACGAATGGATTTCGGGACAGGTGAGTTGCCTTTTACGTCCCGGACACATTCACTGCACGCCGCTGAAACACCGCCGCCCTAGCTTGGATATGTGGCCGCGTCGGCGGTCCGGGCCCGGCAGCCGTTCTAAAGAGCGCCGGGCCGCAGGCAATGCGAGAGGGGCCGGAAATGACCGCAATACTTGAACTTGATGACCAGACCACCGGATTTGCGACGGGATGGAACCGCGTCTGCGCCGTGGAGGAACTGGAGCTGGCCTGGGGTGAGGCAGCACTGATCGCGGGCCGCCAGGTTGCGTTGTTCCGCACCGCGCCCGCCGAGGTGTTCGCCGTGGCCCAGGAAGATCCTGCCACCGGCGCCCATGTGATGGCCCGCGGCATCGTCGGATCCCGCGGAACGAGGCAGACCATTGCGTCCCCGCTCCACAAGGAGGTCTACGACCTGGAAACCGGTGAGTGCTTTGGCACCGCTGAACTCCGCCTCCCCACCTTCCGCACCCGCGTTGTTGACGGCTACGTCGAGGTTGAGCTCTAGCCTTTAGGCACGCCTGCCAAGGCACCCCGGGCTAAAGCCCCAGTGCCTCCCGTACGTCTCCCAGCACGCCGTCGAGCGCTGCCCGGGCCGCCTGCCGCGCCTCGGGCAGCTCCGCGGCTGAGCCCACGCTCCGGATGACTTCGAGGTAGCACTTGAGCTTCGGTTCGGTGCCGCTGGGGCGGATGATCACCCTGCTCAGGTCCCTCGTCAGGTAGAGCAGGCCGTCCGTCGGCGGCAAGTTCTCACTGCCCTCGGCCAGGTCCCGGAATGTTTCGACTGCCGAGCCGCCGAAGGATTCCGGCGGGCTGACACGGAGCCGGTTCATCATGGCGTCCAGGAGCCCCAGGTCCGCCACTCGGATGCTGAGCTGGTCGCTGGCATGCAGCCCGTGCACCAGGTACAGCTCGTCGAGGGTATCGAAAATAGCCTTGCCGTCCGCCTTGGCCGCTGCCGCGAGTTCCGCGATGAGCACGGCTGCGGAAATGCCGTCCTTGTCCCGGACCAGTTCCGGGGCCACACAGTATCCCAGCGCTTCCTCGTAGCCGTAGAGCAGGCCGGGAACGCGGGAAATCCACTTGAACCCGGTCAGGGTTTCCTCATGGGAGTACCCCGCCGCAGCCGCGATCCGCGCCAGCAGGCGCGAGGAAACAATTGAATTCGCGAAAACGCCCTGGGTGGTGCTGCCCCCGCCCGCGGCGAGCCTTGCCACAATGTGGGCACCCAGCAAGGCGCCCACTTCGTCCCCGCGCAGCATGCGCCAGGCACCCGTGTCCGGATCCTTGGCCGCAACGGCAGCTCGGTCGGCGTCGGGGTCGTTCGCCAGCACGATGTCAGCGTCCACCCGGGCCGCCGTTTCCAGCGCCAGGTCCAGTGCGCCGGGCTCCTCCGGATTGGGGAAGTTCACCGTGGGGAAGTCCGGGTCCGGCCGGGCCTGTTCGGCCACCAGCGTGACGTCGGTAAAGCCCGCGGCGTTCAGCACGGCAACCGCGGTGTCGCCGCCCACGCCGTGCATGGGGGTCAGGACAATCTTCAGGTCGCGGGCCGGGAACCGCGCGGGAAGCGCCAGGCCAGCCACCGCGGCCTGGTATCCGGCGGTGATGGACGGCTCAAGAACGCTCCAGCCCGTGGCGGCAAGGGCGATGGAGTCCAGCGCACCCACCCGGTCAATTTCGGCGGCGATCCGGGCGTCGTACGGTGCCACGATCTGCGCCCCGCGCCCGCTTTCCTCCACCGCGTGCCGGCCCAGGTACACCTTGTAGCCGTTGTCCTGCGGCGGGTTATGGCTGGCAGTCACCATCACACCGCCGTCACAATCCAGCGACCGCACTGCATAGGCGAGCAGCGGCGTCGGGAGCGCCTGCGGCATCAGGAAGGTCTCGATACCCGCGGCCGTGAAGATCGCGGCCGTCTCCTCGGCGAAGATATCTGAGTTGTAGCGGGCGTCAAACCCGACGACGGCGCGGGGTTGGGTGCCCGGCGAGGCCTCCGCGACGGCGGCGGTCAGGAACGCGGCGAAGCCTGCGGCCGCGCGCCGCACCACAACGCGGTTCATCCGGTTGGGTCCGGGGCCAAGCTCCGCGCGCAGGCCGGCGGTGCCGAACTGCAGCGTTCCGCTGAAGCTGTCCTCCAGGTCCTGGCGCGCAGAGGGAACCCCGTCCTCGGAGAGCTGGATGAGTTCTGTCAAAGCGGCGGCAGTGGCGGGATCCGGGTCCTGGGCGGCCCAGTCCCGGGCGTCGCTCAGCAGCTGCGGAAATTCGGCATCGGAAGACGTCATAGGAACAAGCTATCGCCTATCCGCCGGTATCCGCTGCCCGACAAGCACCGCAGGGAGTCCTTGACAGTAAATTTTCTGGACACGTAATGTCTGAAAAATGAAGATGGGCCAGGGGGTCGAGTGGGCACTGCACTGCTGCGTGAACATGTCCTGGGCACCCGCCGGAGAGGCCGTGAACAGCGCCCGGCTCGCGGAACTGTACCAACTGCCCGCCGCCTACCTGAACAAGCAGCTGCAGGCACTGGTCCGGGCCGGCATCCTCTCCTCCGTGTCCGGACCCCGCGGCGGCTTCCAGTTGGCGAAACCCGCGGAAGAGATCACCGTGCTGGACGTCGTCCTGGCCATCGAGGGTCCGGAACCGGCCTTCCGCTGCGAGTCCATCCTCGCGAACGCGCCGGGTTCGGATCCCGCCGAAGACTACCTCCGCAGTTGCCTGGTGTCCCAGACCATGCGCCAGGCCGAGCTTGCCTGGCGGCAGACGCTGTCCCGGCAGACTGTCGCGGGCATCGCCGCCTCCGTTGAGCGGAAGTTTCCCGGATCCCGCAAAGACACGCTTCGCCGGCTGATGCCCGCCAGGAACTAGGCGTGCCTGGCGGGCGGCACCTGCAGGGTTGCTGTCAGAGCTTGGCGATGATTTCCGCGAGCAACTTGGAGATGCGCGGTCCGGCGGCCTGGCCGGCTTCCAGCACTTCCTGATGGCTCAGCGGCACCGGGCTGATGCCCGCCGCGAGGTTGGTCACCAGTGAGATGCCGAAGACTTCCATGCCTGCATGGCGGGCGGCGATGGCCTCGAGCGCTGTGGACATGCCCACCAGGTCGGCTCCGATCCGCTTGGCGTACTGGACCTCCGCCGGCGTTTCGTAGTGCGGGCCGGTGAACTGCGCATAGACGCCCTCGTCCAGGGACGGGTCAACTTCGCGGGCCAGCCCCCGGATCCGTGCGGAGTACAGATCTGTCAGGTCAACGAAAGTTGCGCCTTCGAGCGGGGACGTGGCGGTGAGGTTTATGTGATCTTTGATGAGCACGGGGGTGCCGGGGGTCCAGCTTTCATTGAGGCCGCCGCAGCCGTTCGTGACCACCAAGGTCTTGCAGCCTGCCGCTGCGGCCGTGCGGACTCCGTGCACTACTGCGCGGACGCCCTTGCCTTCGTAGTAGTGCGTCCGGGCACCGAGCACCAGCGCGCGCTTGCCCTCCTTGGTCAGGACGGAGCGGATGGTGCCGACGTGGCCCTCTACTGCCGGCGCGGAGAAGCCGGGGACCTCGTCAGCGGACAGCGTGGCGGTGGTCTCACCGATCAGGTCGGCGGCGTCGCCCCAGCCTGAACCGAGCACCAGCGCAACGTCGTGGCTGTCCACGCCCGTCTCCTCGGCGATGTAATCGGCGGCCGCGCGGGCGGCGTCAAAAGGGTCCGTGTTCAGGAATTCTGTATTACTCACTGGTACAAGCTATCGTGACTGCGCTTCGCTGCCCAGCAGTGGCGCAGGTCCCTTTTATTGGTGTGAGGCGGCGGATGGGTAGAGAATGGATCTTTGTGACTACGCATCCGGATTTCAGCTCACCTCGCATCGCAATTCTTGGCGGAGGGCCCGGTGGCTATGAAGCCGCCATGGTGGCCGCGTCCCTGGGGGCGCAAGTAACCATCATCGAACGCGCCGGCCTCGGCGGTTCCGCGGTGCTCACCGACGTCGTCCCGTCCAAGACCCTGATCGCGACGGCGGACCTGATGACCCGCGTCGGTGAGGCGGGGGAGCTGGGCGTGAAGTTCGACGTCGACGGCGGCGATTTCGCGCCGGTGATGCGTGCTGACCTGAAGCACATCAACGACCGCCTGCTCGGCCTGGCGCGGAAGCAGTCCGAGGACATCCGGAGCGGACTCGAGCACCAGGGCGTGCGCATCCTGATCGGCTCCGGCCGGCTGCTGGACAACCACACCATCGAGGTCCTCACCGTTAACGGCACGGAGACCGTGGAAGCGGACACCATCCTGCTCGCGGTCGGCGCCCATCCCCGTGAACTTCCCACCGCCCGGCCCGACGGCGACCGAATCCTGAACTGGGCGCAGATCTACAACATGGACGAGCTTCCCGAGGAACTCATCGTGGTGGGTTCCGGCGTCACCGGCGCGGAATTTGCCTCCGCCTACAACGGCCTGGGCTCCAAGGTCACCCTGATTTCCAGCCGCGACCGCGTGCTTCCGGGCTCGGACACCGACGCCGCCGAGGTCCTGGAGGGCGTCTTCGAACGCCGCGGCGTGAAGGTGCTTTCCCGCTCCCGCGCCGAAACGGTGGAACGGACGGATGACGGCGTCGTCGTCACCCTGGGTGACGGCTCCAAGGTGACCGGCAGCCACTGCCTGGTCTGTGTCGGTTCCATCCCCAACACGGCCGGCATCGGCCTGGAGGAAGCCGGCGTGGCGGTCACCGAGAGCGGCCACATCAAGGTGGACGGCGTCTCGCGCACCACCGCCCCCAACATCTACGCCGCCGGTGACTGCACCGGGGTCCTTGCCCTCGCATCGGTCGCGGCCATGCAGGGCCGCATCGCCGTGGCCCACTTCCTCGGCGACGCTGTCATGCCGCTCAAGCTGCACCAGGTCGCCTCCAACATCTTCACGTCGCCGGAGATTGCGTCCGTGGGCGTGTCCGAGGCGGAGATCGATTCCGGCAAATACCAGGGCGACGTGGTGAAGCTGTCGCTGCGCAGCAACGCCCGCGCCAAGATGCGCAACCACCGTGACGGGTTCGTCAAGATCTTCGCCCGGAAGGGTTCCGGCACCGTGATCGGCGGCGTTGTGGTGGGCCCGAACGCCTCCGAACTGATTTTCGCGATTTCCATCGCCGTCACCCAGAAGCTTCACGTCGACGACGTCGCCAGCACCTTTACGGTGTACCCGTCACTCAGCGGCTCCATCTCGGAAGCGGCCCGGCGCCTGCACGTCCGCATGTAGCAGGCTGCGGGTCGCCACCCGGGCGGCCACGAGATACAGCAGCCCGGTGATCAGCGGAACCACGCTGATGGCGGACAGGGCGACCACTCCGGCGAGGCTCCCCAGCGCCGAGAACGCGACGGGTCCCAGTCCGAGGGCCACCAGCAGCCAGCCCGCATCGGGTGTCCGTTTGAGGCCCAGGACGGCTGCCGGAAACGCCAGGACCAGGACGGCCACCGCCCGGAAGGGCCCGTTCGCGTTCTCGAACGCACGCCACGATGCCGAGTCGACGGCGAACCAGATGCCCGCCGCGATGAGCAATGCGGTGAGCATGGTCAGCGCAGGTGCAGCCCACGGGGGACGAAGCCACGCAAGCACGGCGAGTGCGGCCATCGGAACGGCCCAGGACACGATCAGGATGACCCCTTCCAGGCCGCCGGGATCAGCCAGGGCATAGCCGCTGATGAACAGGCCGGCGAGCACGGTGAAGGCTGCCATGATCGCGGCTGCGGTCCAGACGAGTGCGCGCGCCCTCGCGGAACGGTCGGGCTGCCGGAGGGAGACGATGCCCATGGCCCCGGCAGCCAGGACGAGTGCGGCCGCGGCCAGGAAGATCGTGACGCTGAACATGGCAACCCTCCCTGCTGGTCAAGGACCGTAGGTTCAATGACACCCCCGCCCGAAGGCGCTGGCAAGGGGCCTAAGGCCCCGGCTCGAGGTCCGAAGACTCGGACGACCGTTCAGGCGAGGACGGTCCTGAGCCGGTTCTCCCTACCCTTCGCCGACCCGTATGGGTGCTTGCGTTCCAGACACTTGTACCGTATGGTACAACTTGTACTGATTGGTACAAATCCTCAGGTAATATAAGGATGAACCCATGGAAACCAGGCCACCGTTGCCCCCGTTTACCCTCGAAAGCGCCACAAAAAAGGTGCGTCTTGCAGAAGATGGCTGGAACAGCCGAAACCCCGCGAAAGTCGCTCTTGCCTACACCGAATCCAGCTGGTGGCGGAATCGCTCAACCTTCGTGCAGGGACGAGACCAGATCATCGAGCTGCTGACCGATAAGTGGGCCCGCGAGCAGGAGTATCGTCTGATCAAGGAGCTTTGGGCCTACGAAGGCGACAGGATTGCTGTTCGCTTCGTTTATGAATGGCAAAACCACGATGGGCAATGGTTCCGATCTCACGGAAACGAGAACTGGCAGTTTGACGGACGTGGGCTGATGCAGTGGCGGCATGCGAGCATTAACGACGTGCCAATCACTGAGTCTGATCGGATGTTTCATTGGGACCTCAATGGTCCACGTCCTGAAGGCCATCCGGGCCTGAGCGAACTTGGCCTCTAATAAAGAAAGGGGCTCCTCTTGCCTAAGCTGATCGCAACACGGGCCGACGTAGTACCTCTGCTGGCTGAAGTGTTCCGTACCCGTGGTTTCAGTGCCGCGAGCCTTTCGGAGATTACTGAAGCAACCGGATTAGGCAAGGGGAGCCTCTACAACTTCTTTCCCGGAGGCAAGGACGAGATGGCACAAGCAGTTCTCGATGACGTGGAAAGCTGGTTTCAGGGTGAGATATTTGCTCCGCTGCGGTCGGCCAGGCCGCTGGGCGAACGATTGTCGCTGATGTTTAGCAACGTGATTGAGTACTTCGCATCCGGACGCCGGATTTGTCTGGTGGGCGTTTTTGCCCTGGGAATGGAGCGGGACAGATTCGAAGACCAGATCAGGAGTTTCTTCGCTGACTGGATCCAGGCTCTGCGGCTGGCCTTGGAAGAGGGCGGGAATTCGGAGCAGCCTCGAGAGCTGGCCGAGGAGGTCGTCTCCGGCATCCAAGGCGCATTGATCCTTGGCAGGGGCCTGAACGATCCAAACCGCTTTGTAGCGATCCTTCATCGCCTGGAGGACCGACTGCTGAAAGAGTCCGCCCTGCGGTAGCTCAAACCGCCTCAATTTCCACTACCGCTGAGGTCTGTTTCGAACCAACGGGCGGCGGATCGGGCCGAAGCGCCCCGGCGAGGCGGCGGGCAAGGACGATGATGCCTCTTCCCTAGGTCCCGACACGAGTTCGGTGTACCTCTTCGCCAGCGCAGCACAATGCCCCTACCATCCGTCTGGACTGGAGTAATCTGGACGGAATTCGCCTCCAGGAAAGGCCAGACGGGAAGGGCAAACGCGGGCAGGTCGTACTCTCCCCGAACAGCGTCATTTCCGTCCGCTGGGACGCGGTGGCCAACCCGATAGGTGGACTGGAATTGAAGCATGCCGGACCTACCTCCGGCCTCAGCTCATATCAGGCGGCTGCTGCCGCCTGGAAGTGTTTTTCGATGATGTCCTTGATGTCGGAGTGGCAGCCGCCGCAGCCGGTACCGGCGCGGGTGGCGCCGGAAACCTCGGCCACCGTGGAGCAGCCGTCAACAACGGCGTCCTGGATCTTGGTGCCGGTGACGCCGGCGCACCGGCATACGGTGCGCTCCGGGTCGCTGTTGCCGGCGGCAGCCAGCTGGTCCGGTCCGTCCAGGCGCAGCAGCAGCGACCTGTCGGCGGGGAGCTCGTCGCCGCGCTCGAACAGGGAGACCAGCTCCGCAGCCGTGCGCGGCATGCCTACGGCCACGAGGCCTTCCAGCACGCCGCCGCGCGTGGTCATCTTGACGTAGCGGCCGTGTTCCGGATCGGCCCACTGCGCAATCTGCAGCCGCGGGCGCCCGTTCACGGCACCGGCGGTCAGTACTTCCTCATCCCAGGGTTCCGCGGCGTTGTCTCCGGCCACTGCCATGTTCATGCCGCGGGCCTTGAGGACAACGACGCCCGGCTTCTCCATGGGCAGCTCGGGCAGGGACTCCGCCGCGTCCACCGAATCGCCGGTGGGCGAACTGTCGCTTGAACCGTCAACGGATCCCTCGGCGAGGAGCGTCAGGTACTCCGCCAACCACTCCGCCTGGCGCCAGCCCGGGCCCACCAGGCCGGACGGACCGCGTGCGGCCCGGCAGTCGCTGCAGGAGGGATCGGGGCAGCGGACTTCGGCGCAGTCACCGATCGCAAAAATGTGCGGCTCGTGGTGGGCACGCAGCTTGTGGTCCACCAGGATGCCCGTGGCGGTGGACAGACCGCAGCCTTCGGCGAGCTCCACGCGCGGACGGACGCCGCAGGACAGCACCAGCAGGTCGCCGTCGATCGCTGAACCGTCATCCAGCAGCAAGGCGGAGAAGCCGCCGTCGGGAGCGTTGTGTTCCACCCCCGTGGAGCGGGCGTTGCCGGCCATCCGGACGCCGCAGTTGCGCATGCCGGCGGCGAGCACCGCGCCGCCGCCGCGGTCGATGTTCCGGCCCAGCGGATGCGGGCCGTTGTGGACCACGGTCACCGTGGCGCCTTCCTCGGCGGCCGCCAGGGCCGTCTCGAGTCCAAGGACGCCGCCGCCCAGCACCACCACGCGCTTGCCACCGGCGACGGCCTGGCGGAGGACCTCGGCGTCGCGCAGGTCGCGCAACGCGGTCACGCCGGCGGGCAGCACGGGGTGCGCCGGGTCCGGGTTGAGGCCGGTCAGGTTGGGGATCACGGGACGGGAACCGGTGGCGAACACCAGCCGGTCGTAGTGCGGCTTCGTGCCGTCGGTGAGGACCACCTGCTGGCGGGCCCGGTCCACCCGGCGGACGCGGACGCCGAGCCGGACGTCCACGCCGTCGGCGATCAGCGCGGCGGCGTCGGACAGTGCCAGCGCCGAAGCCGTCGTCCGCCCCACGCCGAGGTCGGCCACCAGCACGCGGTTGTACGCGGCGTCGGGCTCCTCACCGATGACTGTCAGGTGGGCGAGCCCGCTGCGCACTGCCGGCAGCAGCTCATCGATCAGCCGCGCGGCGACCGGACCAAAGCCCACAATTACAATCTGCTCACTCATGAGGCCTCCGATGTCTGAAGAACGCTGTGCTGGGGTCCGTTGGCAGCCACGCGGACCCACACCTTGTTGAATTTGAACTCGGGCATCCCGGAAATGGGGTCGGTGGCGGCCTCCGTCAGGCGGTTGGCGCTCCCGAGCTCCGGGAAGTGGAACGGCAGGAAGACCGTCTCGGGCCGGATCGCCGTGCTGAGTTCGGCCCGGCACACCACCTCGCCGCGCTCATTGGCCACTGAAACGAACGAACCGTCGGTGATGCCCATGGACGCCGCGGCCGCAGGGTGGATCTGCATCTTCGCCTCCGGCTGGGAAGCCAGCAGCTCGGACACGCGGCGGGTCTGCGCCCCGGACTGGTAGTGCTCCAGCAGGCGGCCGGTGATGAGTGTCATGGTCTTGGCGCCCGGGTCCGGATTCTCTGCGGGAGTACGACGGCGGCGCGGCGCCACCGGGGTCATGACCGCCTTGCCGTCGGCGTGGGCGAAGCCGTCGAGGAACAGCCGCGGCGTGCCGCTGCTGCCCACGGGGTACGGCCAGTAGGCCGCTTCGCCGCGGTCCAGCATGGCGTAGCTGATGCCGGAGTAGTCAGCGAGGCCGCCGGCGGAAGCCAGGCGGAGTTCCTCGAAGACCGTCTCGGGATCCTCGCTGTAGGTGGATGGAGCCTCGAGCGCCTCGGCGAGCCGCGCCATGATCCAGAGTTCGCTGCGGGCGCCGGCCGGCGGCTGCAGTGCGCGGCGGCGGCGGAGGACACGTCCCTCGAGGTTGGTCAGCGTGCCTTCCTCCTCGGCCCACTGGAGGACCGGCAGGATGAGGTCGGCTTCGGCCGCTGTCTCGGAGACGAAGAAGTCGCAGACCACCAGGAAGTCCAGGCTGCGGAGCCCGTCAATGACGGCGTTGGCATCGGGGGAGGCCACCGCGATGTTCGAGGCGTGCACGAAGAGGCAGCGGACGCCGTCGGGCTGTCCGAGGGACTTCAGCAGCTGGACGGCGGGGAGGCCGGGGCCGGGAATCAGGGATTCCGGCACGCCCCACACCTTCGCCATGTGCGCGCGGGCGGCGGGGTCGGTGATCTTGCGGTAGCCGGGGAGCTGGTCGGCCTTCTGGCCGTGCTCACGGCCGCCCTGGCCGTTGCCCTGGCCGGTCAGTGTGCCGTAGCCGCTGCGGGCGGAACCGGGCAGCCCGAGCAGCAGGCTCAGGTTGATGGCGGCGGTGGCGGTGTCCGTTCCGTCCACGTGCTGCTCCACGCCGCGGCCC
The DNA here is from genome assembly GCF_002929335.1 of Arthrobacter sp. Y81. GTDB lineage: Bacteria > Actinomycetota > Actinomycetes > Actinomycetales > Micrococcaceae > Arthrobacter. Next base: position 289,910 of record NZ_PJIL01000002.1, on the reverse strand, counting down.
GTCAGGATGTAGCTCCCGCCCTTGGTGGCTCCGTGGGCAAGCCGGCGGGCCGTCTCGCGGATCAGGTCCGCGGGTACGCCCGTGAGGGACTGGACGCGTTCCGGCCAAAACGCGTTGACGCTGCGGGCCAGGGCTTCGAAGCCGCTGGTGCGCGCCTGGATGAATTCGGTGTCGGCCAGGCCTTCGTGGATGACCACGTGGGACAGGCCCAGGAGGAGGGTGAGGTCGGTGCCCGGCAGGGGCTGGAGGTGCAGGCCGCCGCCGTCGGACGTGAACGCAGCGGTGGCGGAACGGCGGGGGTCCACCACAATCAGCCCGCCGGCGTCGCGAGCTCCCTGGAGGTGCTGCACGAAGGGCGGCATGGTCTCGGCGACGTTGGAGCCGAGCATCAGGATGGTGCTGGTGCCGTCGAGGTCTTCCAGCGGGAACGGGAGGCCGCGGTCAACCCCGAAGGCCCGCATTCCTGCGGCGGCTGCGGAGGACATGCAGAACCGGCCGTTGTAGTCGATCCGGGATGTGCCCAGGGCCAGGCGGGCGAACTTACCCAGCTGGTAGGCCTTCTCGTTGGTCAGGCCGCCGCCGCCGAATACGCCGATGGCATCCGCGCCGTAGCGGGCTCGGGTGTCCTTCACTGCAGCGGTGATGAGTTTCAGGGCCTCATCCCAGCTGACGGGGCGGTGGACGCCGTCGGAGCCCTTCAGCATGGGCTCGGTGACGCGTCCGGGGTGGCTCAGCAGCGAGGCGGAGGTCCAGCCCTTGCGGCACAGGCCGCCGCGGTTGGTGGGGAAGTCGCGTCCGGAAACTTCCAGGACGGGCGCAGCCGCCGCGCCGCCGGCATCAACGGCTGCAGCGGGTACGTTCGGAGCGGGCGGAGCCGGCACGGGGTCTGACCCCGGCTGGACAGCCGGGGTCAGAGCCGCTGGGGACTTCAGCGTCATGGCGCACTGCAAGGCGCAGTAGGGGCAGTGCGTGTCGGCGCTTGTGGTCATGTTAGACGTGTCCCATCGCATTTCGGTTGGCGTTGCGGATGTAGCAGGCCCAGCAGACCACCAGCATCAGGACGTATGCCCCGACGAAGCCGTAGAAAGCGGGGGTGTAGGAACCGCTGGCGGTGTTGGAGGCGTTCAGCACCTGCGGGATGACGAACCCGCCGTAGGCGCCGATCGCCGAGATCAGGCCCAGTGCCGAGGAGGCCAGGCGCTGGGTGGCCACCGTGCTGGCGCCGGCGCGGGCTGCCCGGCTGGAGGTGGCGAAGATGATCGGGATCATCCGGTACGTTGCACCGTTTCCGAAGCCGCTGGCGGTGAAGAGCAGCAGGAACAGGCCCAGGAAGAGCCAGAAGTTCTTCAGCGGCAGGGTCCAGACCATGGTGAGCGTGATGACGGCCATGGAGGCGAAGGCGGCAACGGTCATGCGGGCGCCGCCCATCCGGTCCGCCATGCGTCCGCCGTAGGGGCGGGCCAGCGAGCCGACCAGCGGGCCGAGGAAGGCGAGGGACAGTGCAACCGTGCCCACTCCAATGGAGGAGAAAGCGGGGAAGTAGTCCTTGATGAGCTTGGGGAACACACCGGCGAAGCCGATGAACGAGCCGAAGGTGCCGATGTACAGCAGCGCCATGATCCACAGGTGCGGTTCCTTCAGTGCAGCCACGGATCCGGCCACGTCACCCTTGGCACTGGTGAGGTTATCCATGTACTTCCAGGCGCCGAAGGCTGCGATCAGGATGAAGGGGACCCACATCCATCCGGCCATGGGCAGGTTGACGCTTCCTACGGCCACCAGGGTGATGGCGATGGGAACGGCAAGCTGTGCGACGGCGGCACCGAGGTTTCCGCCGGCGGCGTTCAGGCCCAGTGCCCAGCCCTTTTCGCGGGCAGGGTAGAAGAACGTGATGTTGGCCATGGAGCTGGCGAAGTTGCCGCCACCGAAGCCTGCAAGTGCTGCCACCAGCAGCATGACACCGAACGGGGTTTCCGGGTTGGACACGCAGAGACCCAGGCCGATGGAGGGGATGAGGAGAAGCAGGGCCGAGACGATGGTCCAGTTGCGGCCGCCGAACTTCGGGACCATGAACGTGTAGGGGATGCGCAGTGTGGCACCCACCAGGCTGGGCATGGAGATCAGCCAGAAGATTTCCGAGGTGGAAAAAGTGAATCCTGCGGCGGGGAGCTGGACCACCACGATGGACCAGAGCTGCCAGACGACAAAGCCGAGGAATTCGGCGAAGATGGACCAGTTCAGGTTGCGTCGGGCGATGGAGCGGCCCTTGGACTCCCACTGCTCCTTGTTCTCGGCATCCCAGTTGGCGATCCAGCGGCCGGGGCGGACTTCAAGGGCGGGAGCGTCAGCGGTGCGGGTAGTGCCGGGCTGTGCGCCGGCCTCTGCCGTGCGGTCAACAGTCACGGTGTACCTCCTTTGGGGGTTTGTTGTCCTTCCAAGGTAGAGACGCCGCGTTTCGTGAACCGTCGTCGTTTGTTAACGTGCTGTGAAGTTTGCCTATCGTGGCCTCTGTGACGGCGTGAGGCGCCGTTAGTGAGATAATTTCAGACGTCCGTATGACGGACACCTTTGTCCAGTCGATGGACCAGCGGAACTATTATTGAGACCTATGTATCCCTTAGCCGGGCAGCCTTTTGGGGATGAACGCCCGGTTCTCACGAAAGTGTTACTACATGTCATCCACTGCCACTTCACCGCAGCCGGGGTCAGCCCAGCAGGTTAACTCGCGCGGGCGCGTGATCGTCGCCAGCCTGATCGGCACCACCGTGGAGTTCTACGACTTCTACGTCTACGCCACGGCCGCCGTGCTGGTGTTCCCCCGGTTGTTCTTCCCGGGACAGAATGAAACCACCCAGCTGCTGAGCTCCTTCGCAGTGTTTGGCGTCGCGTTTATCGCCCGTCCGCTGGGGTCCATCGTTTTTGGCCACTTCGGGGACAAGTTCGGCCGCAAGGGCACCCTGGTGGCCTCGCTGCTGACCATGGGCATTGCCACCTTCCTGATCGGCTGCCTTCCCACCGCGCTGGTCCCGGGCTGGGGCTTCTGGGCTCCGGCACTCCTGGTGGTTATGCGCTTCGCCCAGGGCCTCGCGCTCGGCGGCGAGTGGAGCGGCGCGGCCCTCCTGGCCACGGAGAACGCACCCGCCAACAAGCGGGCGATCTACGGGACGTTCCCGCAGCTCGGTGCGCCCATCGGCTTCATCATCGCCAACGTGATCTTCCTGGTGGCCAGCTATGTACTTACTCCGGCCGCCTTCGAGGCCTGGGGCTGGCGCGTTCCGTTCCTGCTGAGCGCCGTCATGGTGATCATCGGCCTTTACGTCCGCCTGAAGCTCATTGAAACGCCGGCCTTCACCAAGGTGCTCGAATCCAACGAGGTGGCCAAGCTGCCGCTTGCCCGGGTCTTCAAGTCGAGCTGGCGGCAGCTCATCCTGGGCACGTTCATCATGCTCGCCACCTACGTGCTCTTCTACCTGATGACCACGTTCACGCTGACTTACGGCACCCGGCCCGCGTCGCTGGATGCCGCCAAGGCCGCTGCGGAGAAGGCCGGCAAGCCGATGACCGAGGCAGCCGCCGCGGCGTTCGTTCCCGGACTGGGCTTCACCCGCAACGACTTCCTCTGGATGCTGATTGCCGGCGTCGTGTTCTTCGGCATCTTCACCCTGGTCTCCGGTCCGCTGGCTGAGAAGTACGGCCGCCGCAAGATGCTGCTGGTCGTGACCGGCGGAATCTTCGTGTTCGGGCTGCTGTTCGTGCCGCTGTTCGGCGGCGGGTTCATCGGCACCATGGCGCTCCTCATCATCGGGTTCTCCCTGATGGGGCTCACGTTCGGGCCGATGGGTGCCCTGCTGCCGGAACTGTTCCCCACCAACGTCCGGTACACCGGCTCTGCTGTCAGCTACAACGTGTCCAGCATCCTGGGCGCGGCTGTGGCGCCGTTCATCGCCGTCGCGCTCTGGGAACAGGCTGACGGCAGCCCCGTCCTGGTCGGTATCTACCTGACCGCCATGGCGGTCCTTACCCTGGTGGCGCTGTTCCTGAGCAAGGAAACCCGGGACCTGGACTACGAGAACAACGTGGCCTGACCCGGCCTTCGCCCTTCACAACAATGCCCGGTACCCCTTCGCGGGGCACCGGGCATTTGTTGTATCCCGCCGCTACCGCGCGTAGCGCTCCACGAAGTTGCCCAGGATCTTCATGGGTTCCGTCGCGGTGAACTGCCGGGCGTTCTCCATCAGGATTTCGGCCGATTCCGGCGGGAAGTAGCCAGCATGGCGGTAGATGTCGATCCTGGTGACCAGCCCGTCCGCATCGAGCTCCGGGTGGAACTGGGTGGCGTACAGGTTGGTCCTGATCCGGAACATGTGGACCGGGCAGGCCGCGGAGCTGGCCAGGACCACGGCGTGCGAGGGGAGGACGGTGCAGGCTTCCTTGTGGCCGGTGAAGGCCGTGAAGCTCTCCGGCAGCCCGCGCAGGAGTGGATCCTGCAGCCCTTCGGCGGTCAGCTTGATCGTGGCGCCGCCCAGGCCCTCGCCATAGGTCCGGTCGATCACCGCGCCCTGGTGCAGGCCCAGCGTGCCGACCCCGTAACAGGCTCCGAGGAACGGGAAATCCGCCGGCACGATGCGGTCCAGCAGCAGGGACAATTCACGCTCCACCCGGTGCTGGGCTGCGCTTTTGTGATCCGCCGGGTCGCTGGAGGTGAAGGGGCTGCCGCCCACGATCACCCCCGAGTAGTCGGAGAGGTCCAACTCGGGCAGGGGCCCGGCTTCCATCCGGATGCGCCGCAGCTGCGCGGGTTCGAGTCCCCCATAGCGCAGGTAGGCCTCGTATTCTTCCTCGGCAGCCTTGTCTTCGGCGCGCGATGCAAGCAGTAGAAATGGCTTCACACGCTAAGTCTGCATGGAGCCGCCCCCGTGCGCCATGGGCGCGCCGGGGGCGGCGGGCATTGCTGTGTAGCGGTGGACTGAAACCGCTCCGGGTTCAGTCTTCGATCGTTGCGATCACGGCACCAGCGGACACCGTCTCGCCGGCGACGGCGGCCAGGCCCGTGATGGTGCCCGCCCGGTGCGCCGTGAGCGGCTGCTCCATCTTCATCGCTTCGAGCACGACGACGAGATCACCTTCGGCAACCACGACGCCTTCGGCGACGGCCACCTTCACGATGGTGCCCTGCATGGGGGACGTGAGCGCGTTGCCGCCGGCAGCTGCAGCCGCCCCGCCGGAACGTGAGCGCTTTTTGGCCTTGGCCGGCTTGGCGGAACCGCCGCCGGTGCTGAACGAGCCGAGTGACGCGGGCAGCACGACCTCCAGGCGTTTGCCGCCGACCTCGACGACGACGCGCTGGCGATCGCCGGCGTCGGACGCTTCAACGTCGGTGCCGGTCGGGGTCCAGGCGGGAATGTCGTTGACGAACGCCGTCTCGATCCAGCGGGTGTGGACTTTGAACGGTCCCTCTGCCGGGGCAAAGTCGGGGTTGGTAACAACGGCGAGGTCGAAGGGGATTACGGTGGGGATGCCCTCCACCACCATCTCCTCCAGGGCGCGGCGGGAGCGCTGCAGTGCCTGGGCGCGGGTGGCGCCGGTGACGATCAGCTTGGAGAGCATTGAGTCGAAGTTGCCGCTGATGACATCGCCCTGCTCCACGCCGGAGTCGATCCTGATACCGGGGCCGGTGGGGTTCTTCAGCGTGGTGATGGTGCCGGGAGCGGGCATGAAGTTGCGGCCCGGGTCCTCGCCGGTGATGCGGAACTCGATCGAGTGCCCACGCACCTCGGGGTCGTCGTAGCCCAGCTTCTCGCCGCGGGCCAGCCGGAACTGTTCGCGGACGAGGTCGATTCCGGTGACTTCTTCGGAGACGCAGTGCTCCACCTGGAGGCGGGTGTTGACCTCGAGGAAGGAGATGGTGCCGTCCTGGCCCACCAGGAATTCGCACGTTCCGGCGCCGAGGTAGCCGGCCTCCTTGAGGATGGCCTTGGAGGACTCGTAGAGGCGGCGGTTCTGCTCTTCGGTGAGGAACGGTGCCGGCGCCTCCTCCACGAGCTTCTGGTTGCGCCGCTGCAGGGAGCAGTCGCGGGTGGAAACCACAACGACGTTCCCGTAGGCGTCTGCCAGGCACTGGGTTTCGACGTGCCGGGGCGCGTCCAGGAAGCGCTCGATGAAGCATTCGCCGCGCCCAAAGGCAGCGACAGCCTCGCGGACGGCGGATTCGAAGAGCTCCGGAATTTCCTCACGCGTGCGTGCCACCTTGATGCCGCGGCCGCCACCGCCGAAGGCAGCCTTGATGGCCACGGGCAGGCCGAACTTGTCCACGAATTCGAGGATCTCTTCGGCGGATTCCACCGGATCGGCGGTGCCGGGGACCTGCGGAGCGCCCACCTTCTCCGCGATGTGGCGGGCCTGGACCTTGTCGCCGAGGGCGGAGATGGCCTCCGGGGAGGGCCCGATCCAGGTGATGCCGGCCCCGATGACCATGGCTGCGAACTGGGCGTTCTCGGCCAGGAAGCCGTAGCCGGGGTGGATGGCGTCGGCGCCGCACTGGTGGGCCACCTCGATCAGCTTTTCCATGACCAGGTACGACTCGGCGGCGGTGTTGCCGCCCAGTGCGTAGGCCTCGTCCGCCAGGCGCACGTGCAGGGCATCGCGGTCCGGGTCGGCGTAGACCGCCACCGAGGTGATGCCTTCGTCGCGGGCGGCGCGGATGATGCGCACAGCGATTTCGCCGCGGTTGGCGATCAGGACTTTGCTCAGCCGCTTGGAGCTCGTCAGGGCGGCACCTGCGTGGCTTGGGGCTGCGGACTGCTCTGGACTTGCGGACTGCTCCGAATTTGCTGACAAGGCGTCTCCTTCTTTCCTTCAGGGAGCCTAGCGCGATTTTGAGGGTTCCGCCGATATTACTTGCGGATTCCGCGCGTAAAGCTCCCAACCTTTGTAGGGAAGCTACAAAGAGCTGCGAATTGGCTCACTCAGCTCGGGCTTCAGCGGGGTCAACGGCCCCGCCGGTCCACAGCTCCGTGATGCCCACCTGCGCCTGGCCCAGCAGGCCGCGGAGGGTGGATATGGAGAGCCCGACGACAGTGTGGGGGTCGCCGTCGACCTTCCGGATGAAGGCCCCGCCGTAGCCGTCGATCGTGAAGGAGCCGGCGCACTGGAGCGGTTCACCCGTGGCAATGTAGGCCTCGATCTCCTCGCCGCTCATCTCCATGAAATGGACCTCGGCGGAGGTCACGGCGCCCAGCGTCGCGCCGGAACCGGCGCGTTCGCCGCCGTTGTTCTCCGACGAATCGGGGTCGGTGTCGCGGCAGTCCACCAGCCAGTGGCCGGTGTGCAGCACGCCCATGCTGCCGCTCATCCGCAGCATCCGTTCCCTTGCGACCTCGGCCGCGTACGGCTTGCCGTGCGCCTCGCCGTCGAACTCGAAGACGGAATCGCAGCCGAGCACCAGGGCGCCCTCCGCGTCCGGCAGCGAGGCAACGGCCTCTGCCTTGGCGCGCGCCAGCAGCAGGGCGGTGTCGTGCGGATCCGTCACGCCGTAACGGGCCTGGATGGCGTCTTCGTCCACGTCGGAGACCAGGATCTCGTGCCGGATGCCGGCGTGGCTCAGGAGTTTGGTGCGGGCGGGGGACTGGGAGGCAAGGATGAGGCGGGTCACCGCTCCAGCCTAGTTCCCTTCGGCCCGGTTGGCAGTGCCTCGAGAGCCGTTCCGCTCGGAGGGGCCCCGGCTGGTCGAGGGCGCCCAAAAATGTCAGAGCCCCAAGGGACACTTGAGCCATGGACGGTAATTGGGGGTCCGAAGCGGATCCGGCAACGGAGAATGCAGCCTTAGTGTTGCGCGGAGACACGTCTGAGCAGGACGGCGCCCGCCTGATTGACGAGATCCGGACCCTGGAAGACGAAAAGTCAGCCTTGGCCGCCCGCCAGGCCCGGCTGTCTGTCGCATTTGATCAGCTGCAGCGCCGGCAGCAGTCCGACGTCGGGATCCCCACTGACCAGCTCGGAGTCGGCGTCGGAGCACAGATCGCCCTCGCCCGTCGCGAATCCCCGGCCAAGGGAAGCCGGTTGTTGGGCCTGGCCAAGGCTTTGGTGACGGAGATGCCGCACACGCTCGCTGCCTTGGAGACTGGCCAGCTGAACGAGTGGCGGGCCACCTTGCTGGTGCGCGAAACGGCGTGCCTGTCCTCGGCGGACCGGTGTGGCGTCGATGAGGAACTCGCGCCCGACGCGGGGACGCTGGCCGGTGTAGGTGACCGGGCACTGGTGGCCGCCGCCCGTACCGCTGCCTATCGCCGCGACCCGCGCTCCGTTACCCAACGCGCCGCCCACGCCGCGACGGCGAGGCACGTCAGCCTCCGTCCCGCACCGGACACCATGTGCTATCTGACCGCCCTGTTGCCCGTCTCGGCCGGTGTCGCCGTTCTGGCCGCTCTGGTCCGGAACGCGGACTCTCTCCGCGCCGGCGGGGATCCCCGGTCCCGGGGCCAGATCATGGCTGATGACCTGGTTGAACGCGTCACCGGGACGCCGGGCGGGATCGCCGGCATCGAAATCCAGCTCGTCATGACCGACAGGACCCTCTTCCAAGGCGACGGCGAACCGGCACGCCTCCCCGGTTATGGCGTGGTTCCCGGCGGGTGGGCACGCGAGATCGTTGGCCGGGATGGATCGGCGCCCTCAACTTCCGGTCCTGGTGCTTCCGTACCCGGCGCGTTCCCATCCGGCGCAGCCGGCGACAAGGCTTTCAATATGTGGATCCGCCGTCTGTACACCGCCCCCGCCACGGGCGAGTTGGTGGCGATGGATTCCCGCGCCCGGCTTTTCCCCGCGGGACTCCGCCGCTTCATCGAGGCACGCGACGACACCTGCCGCACCCCCTACTGCGACGCACCCATCCGCCATCTGGACCACATCGTTCCCTGGCACGGCGGCGGAGCTACGACACAGGCCAACGGCGCCGGGCTCTGCGAAGCCTGCAACCACACCAAGGAAACGCCAGGCTGGAAAGCACGCCAGTCCACCGGACCGAGCGCCCCCGGCGGGACCAGGCATGCCATCCGACTGACAACCCCCACCGGCCACAGCTACCAATCCACCGCACCGCCGCTGCCCGGGACTCAACGCGGTAGCCCGGCCACAGACTCCGTTCACCACACAGAGTCCGGCCACCCGAAAGAAATCCGCCACCGGAAAGAGATCCGCCACCACGCCAAAATTCACCGGCGTGCCCTCCGGTCGAGGCGTGACGCTCCGTTCGCTGCGTAGCTAGGCACGGACCGCAGAAAGCGGAACGCCCGCCGATCGAGTGATCGGCGGGCGGCCAGCGGTGAAGTCGAGGAGTTCTGTCAGCGTGCGCCGACCTCTTCCGGATCTGCCACGGCGGGGGAGACCGCGGCCGGAGCATCCTTGCGGAGCTTCGCGCCTTCCACATCCACGTCGGGAAGGATGCGGTCCAGCCAGCGCGGCAGCCACCAGGCCTTGCCACCGAGCAGGTACATGACGGCCGGGACGATCGTCATGCGCACCACAAAGGCGTCGACCAGCACACCGAAGGCCATGGCGAAGCCGAGCGGCCGGACCATGTTCAGGTGCGAGAAGATGAAGCCGGCGAACACGCTGACCATGATGATGGCGGCCGCGGTCACCACGGCGGAGGCATGGCTGAACCCGCTCCGGACGGCGTGCTTCGCTGATTCCCCGTGCATGAACGATTCGCGCATGCCGGAGGTGATGAACACCTGGTAGTCCATGGCCAGTCCGAACAGCACGCCGATCAGGATGATGGGCAGAAAGCTCAGTACTGCGCCGGGATTCTCGACGCCGAATACCGTCCCCAGCCAGCCCCACTGGTAGACGGCCACCACGGCGCCGAAGGCCGCGGCGAGGGACAGCAGGAAGCCTCCGGTGGCGAGCAGCGGCACCACAATGGAGCGGAAAACCAGCAGCAGGATCAGGGACAGTCCCACCACGATGGCCAGGTACGGAGGCAGGGCATCACCGAGTTTGGTGGAGACGTCCACGTTGCCGGCCGTCTGGCCGGTAAGGCCGATGCCGACGCCCGTGGTGTCCCGGATTTCAGCGTTCCTGGCCCGCAGTTCCGAGACCACCTGAACGGTGCTGGCGCTTGCCGGGCCCTCCTTCGGAATCACCTGGAACACTGCAGTGCGGCGGTCCTCGCTGAGGGCAACCGGCACGGCGGCGGTGACGTTGTCCACGCCGCGGAGGATGTCCGCCACGTCGAACTGTTTGGCCCGGGCTTCCTCTTCGGTGAGTCCGGCCGGGAAGTCGCCCACCACCACGATGGGGCCCGTCATGCCTGCGCCGAAGCTGCGGCCGGTGACGTCATAGGCCTTGAAGGCCTGGGACTCCACCGGTTCCGAACCGCCGTCGGGAAGCGCCAGGCGGAGCTGGCTGGCGGGCAGCGCCAGGACGCCCAGAAGTGCCACGCCTGCCAGCAGTGCCATCACCGGGTGCCGGGTGACCAGGCCGCCCCAGCCGTGGCTGCTGCGGTGTTCTTCCCGTGCCCGGTCCTCGGTCTCGTGGCCGGGGGCGGCGTTGTGCCGCTCGGCCTTCGCCCACGCCCGTTTGGAGATCAGTCTCCGGCCAACCAGAGAGAGTACCGCCGGAGTGAGGGTCAGGGCCACGACGACGGCGACCGCCACCGTTGCGGCCGCGGACAGGCCCATGACTGCCAGGAACGGCAGCCCCGGAACCACCAGGGCTGCCAGTGCGATGATGACGGTCAGCCCTGCGAACATCACGGCGTTGCCCGAGGTTCCGGTGGCCAGGGCCACGGACTCCTCAGCGTCCATGCCGGTCAGCAGCTGGCTGCGGTGCCGATTGACGATGAACAGTGAGTAGTCGATGCCCACCGCGAGGCCGAGCATGAGCGCCAGCATGGGCGAGATGGAACTCATGTCCACGGCGCCGCTGAGGGCGAACGTGGCGCCCACTCCAACAGCCACGCCCACCACGGCCATCAGCAGCGGAAGCCCTGCGGCGATCAGGGTACCCAGCATTACGATGAGCACCAGGGCGGCGATGGCGATGCCGAGGATCTCCGAAATGCCGAAGAGCTCGGAGATATCTTCGGTGATGTCCTTGCTGGCCAGGGCCGTGACGCCGGCGGAGGAGGTTTCCCGGGCGATGTCCTGGACCTGCTGCCGGGCCTCCGGGGTCAGCCCGTTGATGGAGGTCTTGAACTGCACCTGGGCGATGGCGGCCTTGCCGTCCTCCGACACGAAGCGCATTCCCTGCGATGCCTCCAGCTGGCGTTTGCCGGCCGCAAGCGTCGCGGCGCCCTCCTCCAGTTCTTTGGTGCCGGCGTCGAGCTTTGCCTGGCCTTCCGTGAGGGCTGCCTTTTGCTGTCCGAGCTGCGCCTCGATCGCGGCGGCGAGCATGCCGGCGGCGGTCATCTGCTGTTCTGCGGCCTCAAGCTGCGCCTTTCCCGCAGCCAGCTCGGCGGCGGCCTGGTCCAGCCGGGCCTTGCCCGCTGCGGCCTGCTGCTCGCCGTCAGCGAGGTCGGCGGCTGCCTTGTCGAGCTGCGCCTGCGTCGCGAACGGATCCACTGTGCCCTGGACATCGGGAAGGGTCTTGAGCTTGGTCAGTGCGGCGGATACCGCATCCTTGCCGGCCTGGCTGAACTGGCCGTCCCGGGCCTCGAAGACAATGGTCGCCGAGCCGCCGGAGGCTTTGGGGAGCTCCTTCTTGAGCTTGTCCGCCATCTGCTGGGTTTCGGTACCGGGGATCTGGAAGTTGTTGGACATAGTGCCGTGGAAGGCAGCGGCAGATCCGCCCACGGCCACAAGCACGGCCAGCCAGAGGGAAATGACCAGCCAGCGGCGGCGATATGAGAACTTGCCGAGCCGGTAGAGGAAGAGCGCCATGTCAGTGCCGATCTGAGGAGAGGTTGGCGGTGGGCATGAAGCCTGAGCCGAGGAGGCCCATGGCGTCGATCAGGAGTTGACGGAGTATTGCCAGAGACTTGGCCGAAAGGTCGGCGCCGCACCGGGCGAACCAGACGTCCATGGCGGCCTTGCCGCAGGAGATCACGGAACCGGCCAGTGCACGGAGGTAGAGCTCATCGAGTTCCGCGCCGTGTGTCCCGGCGAAGCGCTCCCGGGCTGCTTCGATGATCTGCCCGGTGCAGTGGTCCCAGGCTTCAAGTTCGGAGCGGTTCAGCTGCGGATTCGACTGCGAGAGGCTGTACAGCTCGGCCATGGGGGCCACCGTCATGGGGTCGGCCAGCTGCACCAGTGCCGCGCGCGCCGATTCGAGGATGGGCTCGTCGGCGGGCCTCAGCCGGAACTGCGCCAGGGCGTTGTCCAGGAATCCGTGGGTGATGGAGGCCAGCGCCGCCTCCGTGCTGCCGAAGTAGTTGAAGAAGGTGCGGCGGGAGATTGCTGCGGCGTCGGCAATGTCCTCCACGGTGAAGTTCCCCGGTCCCTTGCTGCGCAGGAGCCGCAGGGAGGCGTCGGTGATGGCCTGGCGGGTCGCGGCCTTGTTGAGTTCCCGACGCGAGGGCGCGGGCGGGTCAGGGATGGTACTGCCGGGCTGGGTGGTGGGCATGCGCTTACACTACGTGCATATTTACACTCTGTGCAAGTTTCTGCTGAAGCCGGATTCACAGCTTCCTAACAGCTTGCTGACAGCTCATCCTTATGCGGATGCCGCACCCTTGGGGAAGGTAGGCGAACTGTAACTACCACCGGAAAGCAGCCGTGTTCCTGCGGCAGATCGAGGAGACGTGCCATGTCCAGCAGAAAGAAGTTAGGCCTCGGCCTGGGCGCTGCGGCCCTGGTTGTGGGGGCCGGGATTGGTGTCAGCGGAATTGCGTCGGCCGCCACTACGCCGACGCCCACACCGTCAGCCAGTGCATCGGCTGACGCCGGCACTGACGGTCACAACCGCGGCCACAAGGGTGGCCGGCACGGGCACGAAGGAGGTGTGCGGGCATCGGAGCTCGCCGCCAAGCTCGGTGTCGACGAAGCAAAGGTCACTGACGCGCTGAAGGCGTTCCGTGAAGCAAACAAGCCATCCGCGCGTCCTGCCGAGGGCACGAAGCCGGACCGGGCCGCCATGGAAGCCGCGCTGGCCAAATCCCTCGCGGAGTCCCTGGGCATAGACGAGGCCAAGGTCACTGCCGCCCTGGAGGAGTTGCGCAACGAGGCCCAGTCAGAACGCGCAGCCGCCCTGAAGACCCGGCTGGACAAGGCGGTGGCGGACGGCAAGCTCACGCAGGCCGAAGCGGATGCGGTCACCAAGGCCGTTGAGCAGGGCGTGATCGGCGGCGGAGGCCGCTAGGCCCGTCCGTCCTGACAGTGCCGCCGGGCTCCTGCAGCGATCGGCGAAGACGCCAATACGCAGAAGTCCCCCGGGAGATTCCCGGGGGACTTCTGCGTATTGACGACGCCGGATACTAGGCTTTCGCGCCTGCCAGCGCGCGGTCCTCGGCGGAAGCGGCTGCCGTCGGATCGGCAGCCGAACCCGCTGCTGCGTCTGCGTCATCGTCCACGAAAGGATCACCGTTGCGCGGGGCGTTGTACAGCGCCTCGTCCAGGATGCCCTCGCGCTTTGCGACGATTGTGGGCACAAGCGCCTGTCCGGCAACGTTGACCGCTGTGCGGCCCATGTCGAGGATCGGATCGATCGCCAGCAGGAGTCCGACGCCGGCCAGCGGCAGTCCCAGCGTGGAGAGGGTCAGGGTCAGCATCACGACCGCGCCGGTGGTTCCGGCGGTCGCGGCGGAGCCCAGTACCGAGACGAGGGCGATCAGCAGGTACTGGCTGAAGTCGAGCTGGATGCCGAAGAACTGTGCCACGAAGATCGCGGAGATGGCGGGGTAGATCGCGGCGCAGCCGTCCATCTTGGTGGTGGCTCCCAGCGGCACGGCGAAGGAAGCGTAGGCGCGGGGGACGCCCAGGCTGCGTTCGGTCACGCGCTGGGTCAGCGGCAGTGTGCCCACGGAGGAGCGGGAGACGAAGGCCAGCTGTACGGCGGGCCAGACGCCGGAGAAATACTGCTTGACGGAGAGCCCGTGGGTGCGGACCAGGACCGGGTAGACCACGAACAGGACCAGGGCCAGGCCGACGTAGATGGCGAACGTGAACTTGCCCAGTGAACCGATGGTGTCCCAGCCGTACACGGCTACGGCGTTGCCGATGAGGCCTACCGTGCCCAGCGGCGCGATCCGGATGATCCACCAAAGGACCTTCTGGATGACAGCCAAAGCTGAGGCGTTGAGGTTCAGGAACGGCTCGGCGGCCTTGCCCACCTTCAGGGCAGCCACACCGACGGCGATCGCGATCACCAGGATCTGCAGGACGTTGAAGCTGACGGCGGTGGTGGCCGCGCCCTCGGTGACGGTGGTGCTGGCGCCCAGGCCCAGGAAGTTCTTGGGGAAGAGGCCGATGAGGAAGGCCCACCAGTCACCGGATTTGCCCGAGTATTTGGCTTCCTGGGTGATTCCGGTGCTGGCGCCGGGCTGCAGCAGCACACCCAGGCCGATGCCGATCAGCACGGCGATCAGCGACGTGATGGCGAACCAGAGCAGCGTGTTCCACGCCAGCTTCGCGGCGTTGGATACCTGCCGGAGGTTCGAGATGGAACTGACGACGGCGGTGAAGATGAGCGGGACCACGGCGGTCTGCAGCAGGGAGACGTAGCTCGAGCCGATGGTCTGCAGGGTGGCGCCGAGGGCATTGGGGCTCGCCTTGGTGCTGCCCGTGTACTTGGCCAACAGGCCAAGGCCAAGGCCCACGATCAGGGCCGCGATGATCTGGAAGCCGAACGAACCGGCCCATTTGGGCAGCCGGAAGCCGGTGTTTCCTGCGGGGGAGGGGGTGCTGGTTTGAGTGCTCACCCGAACACGCTAGGCGCAGGTTTCATACCACCACGAACGCACGTTGAGAAATGTTACGGGAATAAAAGCGTCACCAGCGATGAGCGGCCCCGAAAAACGGCGTACTTGGGCACTTTTGTGAAGTTATTCCCCGCAACCATGTGGCAAACATCTCCCCCCGTGGGGGCCCCTACCCCAGCAGTGCGCGCTTGAGGGTGTCGAGGCCAACCGAGCCGATGTTCAGGGCCCTGGTGTGGAATTCCTTAAGGTCGAAACCGGGGCGTGCTTCGAGTTCGGCACGGATCTGCTCCCACAGGCGCTGGCCCACCTTGTAGGACGGTGCCTGGCCCGGCCAGCCCAGGTAGCGGGCGAACTCGAAGTTCAACTGGCCCTCGCTGATGGCCAGGTTTTCCTTCAGGAAGCCGTAGCCCTTGTCCGGCGTCCAGGTTCCGTTGCCCCAGCGTTCCGGAACCTCCAGCTCCAGGTGGACGCCGATGTCGAACACCACGCGTGCGGCACGCATGCGCTGCATGTCCAGCATGCCCATGTGGTCGCCCGGGTCCTGCAGGTAGCCCAGCTCCTGCATCAGTTTCTCGGCGTAGAGTGCCCAGCCTTCGCCGTGTCCCGACGTCCAGCAAACGTTGCGGCGCCACTTGTTCAGCAGCTCGCGGCGGTAGATCGCCGTGGCGATCTGGAGGTGGTGTCCGGGGACTCCTTCGTGGAACACCGTGGTGGTCTCGGCCCAGGTGGTGAAGGTGTCCTCCCCGGCGGGGACCGACCACCACATCCGGCCCGGCCGGCTGAAGTCATCGGTGGGTCCGGTGTAGTAGATGCCGCCCTCGTCGGTGGGGGCGATCAGGCATTCAAGGGTCTTCATGATGTCCGGAATCTCGAAGTGCACGCCGGCGAGATCCGCCACGGCCCTGTCCGAGAGGCCCTGCATCCAGGCCTTGAGGGCGTCGGTGCCCTCGAGCTGACGTGCGGGATCGCTGTTCAGGATCTCCTTGGCTTCCTCCACCGACGCCCCTGGGCGGATTTCGGCGGCCACACGTTCCTGTTCGGCAATGAGCCGTTCAAGTTCCTGGACGCCCCAGGCGTAGGTCTCGTCGAGGTCCACGGTCGCGCCGAGGAATTCCCGCGACGCCAGCGCATACCGGTCCCGGCCCACGGCATCCTTGGCCGGGGCCACGGGGAGCAGTTCAGTGGACAGGAAATCCGCCAGCTTCGCATAGGCCGCGCGGGCCGCGGCAGTGCCGTCGTCGAGCCTTGCCTGAAGGTCCGCGGAAAGCGGACCTTCAGTGGTCTTTGCGCCGGCCGCCATTTTCGCGAAGAAGCCGTCCTCGGCAGCGTACTTGGTGCATTGTTCGATGACGATTGACACCTGCCGCTCAGCGGAGACCTTCCCCTGCTCCTTGGCGGACCGCAGCGACTCGATGTAGCCGTTGATCGCTCCGGGGACGCTGTGGGCACGGCCGGCGATGTGCTCCCAGTGTTCCGCGGAATCGGTGGGCATCAGGTCAAAGATGGCGCGGATATTCTGCGCCGGCGACTCGATGTTGTTCAGTTCGGCGGCATCCCAGCCGGACGCGTGGATTTCCAGCTGCAGTCCCAGCCGTTCGCGCATGGCGTCCAGCGTGACGGCGTCCACGTCGTCTTCCGGTTCCAGCCCGTCCAGGGCCGCCAGAGTTTCGCGCGCTGCGGCGTCGAAGTCCGCTATCCCGGCCGGCGAGAAGTCCTGGAATTCTGTCTCGCTGCCCGGCACGCCGAGTGTCGTGGCAAGGCTCGGGTCGAGCCTGATGAGGGTTTCCGTATAGGCGTCGGCGACGGCGTCGATGGCTGTTTGGGGGCGCGCGGCGGCTGCGGGTTCGGTAGTCACCCCACGAGACTAACGGGGCAATCCCAGTTATGAAAGACTCACTGAACTTTTCGGAGTGTCAATGGCCGGCCTCCGCGGCGGTCTTGCGGCGCCGGCCGACGCCGGCTTAACCCCGGCTGCGCTTCCAGGCGCCCGGCCCCGGCGTGGGGGCCAGCCGCAGCTGCTGCCGGCGGACCCACTGGCGGACGCTGGGCTTCGACTTTCCCTCTGCCACAGACGTGCCAAGGGACAGTACGACGGCGGCGAGGGCCGCCAGCTCCACGTCCGTCGGTTCGCCCTTGACCACGGAGAACAGCGGCTCCTGGGCGGTCGCTTCGCCAGGTGCAGCTTCGTTCCCCGCCGGGTTTGCGGCCGGCTCCACTTCGGGCGTCACAGCGGGATGTTTCCGTGCTTCTTGGCGGGCAGGCTGGCGCGCTTGTCCCGGAGGGCACGCAGGCCCTTCATGATCTGCACCCGGGTTTCGGACGGGGCAATGACGGCGTCCACATAGCCAAGCTGGGCCGCCTGGTACGGGTTCAGGAGCTCTTCCTCGTACTGCCGGATGACCTCAGCGCGCTTTGCCTCGACGTCCCCGCCGGCCTCAGCGACGGCGGCGAGCTCACGGCGGTACAGAATGTTGACGGCGCCCTGTGCGCCCATCACGCCGATCTGCGCCGTGGGCCAGGCCAGGTTCAGGTCGGCGCCGAGCTTCTTGGAGCCCATCACGATGTACGCCCCGCCGTAGGCCTTGCGGGTGATCACGGTGAGCTTGGGAACGGTGGCCTCGGCATAGGCGTAGAGGAGCTTGGCGCCGCGGCGGATGATGCCCTGGAATTCCTGGTCCTTGCCGGGCAGGAAGCCGGGGACGTCCACGAGCGTGATGATGGGGATGTTGAAGGCATCGCAGTGCCGCACGAAGCGCGCGGCCTTTTCCGAGGCCGAGATGTCGAGGGTGCCCGCGAACTGCATGGGCTGGTTGGCCACGATGCCCACGGTGTGGCCTTCGATGCGGCCGTAGCCGATCATCACGTTCGGCGCGTAGAGGGCCTGCATCTCCAGGAAGTGGCCGTCGTCCACGATCTGCTCAACGACCTTGCGCATGTCGTAGGGCTGGTTGGCGGAATCCGGGATCAGCGCGTCCAGGGTGAGGTCGTCGTCATCGACTTCCAGCTCCTGCTGGTGCTCCAGGACCGGGGCCTCGGCCAGGTTGTTGGAGGGCAGGAAGTCCAGGAGCTCGCGGACGAATTCGACGGCGTCCGCCTCGTCCGAGGCCAGGTAGGTGGAGGTTCCGGTGGTGGCGTTGTGCTGGCGGGCGCCGCCCAGTGTCTCCATGTCAACGTCCTCGCCGGTGACGGTCTTGATCACGTCAGGGCCGGTGATGAACATGTGCGAGGTCTTGTCCACCATGACCACGTAGTCGGTCAGGGCGGGGGAGTAGGCCGCGCCGCCGGCGGAGGGGCCCATGATGAGCGAAATCTGCGGGACGACGCCGGAAGCGTGGACGTTGTTGCGGAAGATGTCCGCGAACATTGCCAGGGAGGCGACGCCCTCCTGGATGCGGGCACCGCCGCCATCGAGGATGCCCACCACCGGGCAGCCGTTGCGCAGCGCGAACTCCTGGACCTTGACGATCTTCTCGCCGTTGACCTGGCTCAGCGAACCGCCGTAGACGGAGAAGTCCTGGCTGTAGACCGCCACGGGGCGGCCGTCCACCGTGCCGTAGCCGGAGACAAGCCCGTCGCCGAGCGGCTTCTTCTTCGCCATGCCGAAGGCCGTGGAACGGTGCACCGCAAGGGCGTCGAACTCGACGAAGGAGCCCTCGTCCAAAAGGAGGTCGATGCGTTCACGCGCGGTGTTTTTGCCGCGTGCGTGCTGCTTTTCGATTGCTTCCGGGCCGGAAGGCTGCTCGGCACGAGCCTGGCGGTCGCGGAAGTCTGCAATCTTGCCCGCTGTCGTTGTCAGATCGTGGCTCATCAAGTGTCTCCGGCTCTGTAGCTGATAGTCGCTGGTCCCGTTGTGCATCGGCGCTTAAGTAGCTTCCGCACAAAAACAGGACCCTGATGGCTAGTCTAGTGACGCTATTCGCCCGGACCGCTGTAGAAACCCTACAATTTTCTGCCTCTGAGTGACGCTGACCGCTATGTTACCCATCAGTAACATAGTTCGGCTAGAGTGTCCTCATGACTTCAAGCAACGATGCTTCGGGCACCGCCGCAGGGCCGTACCAGGCCGCCGGTTCCCTTCAGGGCCGCACCATCCTGATGTCCGGCGGCAGCCGCGGTATCGGTCTGGCCATTGCCCTCCGCGCCGCCCGCGACGGCGCCAACATCGTGCTGATGGCCAAGACCGGCCAGCCGCACGCGAAACTCGAAGGAACGGTTTACAGCGCCGCCGAACAGCTGGAGGCGGCCGGCGGCCAGGCGCTCCCGATCGTCGGAGACGTGCGCAATGATGACGACGTCGCCGGTGCGGTTGCCGCCGCCGTCGAACAATTCGGCGGCATTGACACCGTGATCAACAACGCCTCGGCCATTGACCTTTCCAAGACCGACGCCGTGGACATGAAACGCTATGACCTGATGCAGGACATCAATGTCCGCGGCACCTTCCTGCTGTCCAAGCTCGCGCTGACCGCCCTTCGCCGCTCATCGTCCGCCAATATCCTGACCCTTTCGCCGCCCCTGAACCTGGATCCCAAATGGGCCGGAATGCACCTTGCCTACACCATGGCCAAATACGGAATGAGCCTCACCACGCTCGGACTGGCCGAGGAACTCAGGGAAGACGGCATCGATGTCAACTCGCTGTGGCCCTGCACCCTGATCGACACCGCCGCCATCCGCAACATGCCCGGAGGCGAGAACATGGTCAAGGCCGCACGCGGTCCGGAGATCGTGGCGGATGCGGCCCATGCGGTGCTGACGCGCAGCAATGCAGTGGGCGACGGAGGCACGCGGAGCGGCAATTTCTACACGGATGAACAGGTGCTCGCCGCGGCCGGCGTGACCGATTTCTCCCCGTACAGCCTCGGGGCGCCGGAGGGCCGGCTGGTCCCTGACATTTTCCTCTGAGAACCCCGTGGGCCGCCGCCGCAGCTGCGGCAACTCGGTAGGATTCAACTATGGACGCCCCACAGCCCGCCGACGGCCAGGACCCGAGCAACGTGCCTTCTCCCGAGAGCAACCCGGAGTTGCCTTCCGCGGCGCAGCCGGAGGCCGCGGCCCGGGTCGGACTCAACAGGAATGAGTTGAGTGGCGAGGATTTCCTGGCGGCCAACGGGATCGCGCAGCTTATTGTGGTGGACTCGACAGGGTCCACCAATGCGGACCTCCTGCAGGGGGTGACCGTGGACCCGCACGCCTGGCCGGACCTCTCCGTGCTGACGGCCGAGCACCAGACGGCAGCGCGCGGCCGGCTCGACCGCCACTGGGAGGCGCCGGCGCTGAGCTCCGTGTCTGTCTCAGTGGTCCTCCGGCCGGTCAACTCTGAAGGACGGCCGCTGCCCACCCACAGCTACTCCTGGTTCTCGCTGCTCGCGGCCCTGGCCCTGCGCGAGGCACTCCTGGAAACGGCCGGAATCCCGGCCGAGATCAAATGGCCCAACGACGTCATGGTGCGGGGCCGGAAGATCGCGGGCATCCTGGCGCAGCTGGGCCCCATGGGGGACGGAACCGTTCCGCCCGTGATCCTTGGCACCGGCCTCAACGTGACACTGACCGCATCGGAGCTCCCTGTTCCCACGGCCACGTCCGTGCTGCTGGAGAGTGCCCGGACCGTCGACCGGACCACACTGCTCAAGAGTTACCTCTCGCGCTTTGCTGCCCTGTACCGCAACTTCTGCAATGCCGACGGCGACCCCGCCGCCGGGATGGCCGGCGGGCCGTCGCTGCACAAACGGGTTGAATCGGTGATGTCCACCCTCGGCAAGCAGGTCCGCGCACAGTTGCCGGGGGACCATGAGATCATCGGCCACGCATCCCGCCTGGACGAATACGGTTCCCTCCTGGTGGTCGACGCGGGCAAGCACGAGCATGTGGTGACCGCCGGTGACGTGGTTCACCTCCGGCCATGGACGCCGCCGGGCGCTCCGGGCGCGGGGACCGGAACCGCGGAAAGCGGATATGCGTAAAGACCTCCTGCCGGGCGAACAGGTCATCACTGTCACCCGGCCCCAGCCCCGGAAGCTGGCCTTTCCGGGGTTGCTGTTCATCGTTGCGCCCGCTTTGGGGGCCTTCGCGAGTGCCTGGATTGTGAAAGGGGAACCGGCCAGGCTGGTGCCGCTGATTACCAGGGAATGGACCTTTTGGCTTGTCGCAGTGTGCGTCGCCGGAGTTGCGTGGATACTGTTGGGGTATTGCCTGCCGCGCCTGCTGAGATGGCACGCTACCCAGTACGTATTGACCAGCAGGCGGATAGTTGCCCGTTACGGCATGTTGCGCAGGCGGGACATGCAGATCTCGCTCGCATCGGTGCGTCACGTCGGGGTCAGCCAGTCGCTGTGGCAACGCATATTGCGTTCCGGGAATATATCGTTGGATACCGGGCACGGTGTGGATGCCGTGATCCCGGATGTTCCGGAGGCTGCGAAGTTTCGAAACTTCGTCCTCGACGCGATCGATGAGCTGCCGGACGGCGTGATTTTTGGGGCCGACCGGGAGCCGGGAAACGCCGGGGACGCGTCGCAGTACCGGCCGTGGGATATGGGGGAGCCGTGGGATACGAGAGAAGGTGGAAGAGATGAGCGCTGAGAATGCCGGGGCTGTGAACGAGGCGGAGCCGTCTGTGCTGCCTTCACCGCCGGACGCCGTAGTGGAAGCCGTCACGCTCGAAGCCGCTGTCCTGGATACGGCCACCCTCGAACAGGTCTCATTGGACCCGGCCCCGGGACTGGTGGACCGTGCCGCCGTTGATCCGGTCTCGCTCGATGCTGCCTCCGTGGGGGCGCCGGTGCTTGGAGCAGCCCTGCCTGGTCGCCCTGCCGATGCCCGCCCCGCAGTGCACCACCCGATACCCCACGACCCCGCGCCGTATGATCCTTCCCACGCAAGCCGTTCCGCCGAGTCCGTCGAAGCCACTCCCACCGGAACCCTCTCCGCCGAACGGCTCGCAGCCAAGGCGCTCGAAGCCAGGCTCCTTGGCGGGGAACGCAAGCTGCGCCGCCGCGAGGTGGCGGCCGGCGCCGGGCTGTCCCTGCTGTCCGCCCGCAAGCTTTGGCGTGCCCTGGGGTTTCCCAACCTCGGCGATGAGGACGTCGCCTTCACGGAACGTGACCAGGCGGCACTGTCCACTGTTGTGGACCTTGTCCGGACGGGGAAGCTCACCGAAGAGGCCGCCATTTCCGTTACCCGTGCCATCGGGCAAATGACTGACCGGATGGTGGTTTGGCAGATCGAAGCCCTCGTGGAGGATATGGTCCACCAGCAGGGTGTGCCGGACGCCGTGGCCCGCAAGATGCTGGTCAACCAGCTGCCGTCGCTTGTGGATGCCCTTGAGGAAATGCTGACGTACTCCTGGCGACGGCAGCTCAATGCCGGTGTCCAGCGTCTTGCCGTACGGGCAGAGGCCGGACTGCAGGCCAGTGAAGAGGGCCGTGAAGGCGACGAGGATGACGCCCCGCTGCCCCTTGCGCGGGCGGTGGGCTTTGCGGACCTGGTTTCCTATACGAGCCTTTCCCGGCGCATGAACGAGAAGACGCTCGCGCAACTGGTGCAGCGCTTTGAGAACAAATGCGCCGAGATCATTTCGGTCGGTGGCGGCAGGCTGGTGAAAACGGTGGGAGACGAAGTCCTTTACATTGCCGAGACTCCGGCGGCAGGCGCCGAAATTTCGCTCGCGCTGTCACATGCCTTCACCGAGGATGAGATCCTTCCGCAAGCGAGGGTTGCCATGGTGTGGGGCCGCATACTCTCGCGCCTTGGCGACATCTACGGCCCCACCGTTAACCTCGCCGCCCGCCTGACGTCGCTGGCAGATCCCGGTACTGTCCTGGTCGATTCGATGACGGCCGCAGCACTGGAAAACGACGAGCGGTTTGTGTTGGAGCCGCAGCAGGCCGAGGAGGTCCGCGGCTTCGGGGAAATCCACCCTTTCCTGCTGCAGCGCGGCAGTGGCCGGGGCCTGATCCTGGATTGACACTCGAATACGTGTAACCGCCGCAGGGAACCGCGGAGTGTGTTTCTAAAATTGATGGTCTTATGACATAGTCGGACTGATCCGGCTATTTCGCACAGCGGGTCCTGGCATGCCCGGAATGCATTTTTTGTGGGGGAAAACTGGTAATGAAACGGCTACGTGGTTCCGTGCGGCCTGATTCAGGATCGAAGCGGGACAGCCGGCGCGCCAGAATTCTCCGCGGCAGCGTTTTCGCGGTGACGGCCGCTGCGCTGGTGGCGGGTGCGGTGATTTATCCCGGGTTCAAGACCACCGAGGTGGAATTGAACGACGGCGGCGTCTGGGTCGTCTCCAAGTCCAGGAATGCCGTGGGCCGGCTGAATTACCCGTCGCGGGTCCTGGACGGTGCGGTGACGCCGGCGAGTACGACATTTGATGTGCTGCAGGATGCCGGGAACGTGTTTGTGGACGACAACGCTGGGTCCACGCTGAACCAGGTGTCCCCGGCCAACATGCGCCTGGGCGGGGATAAGAAACTGCCGGGTTCGGCAGATGTGAGCTTCGGTTCCGAGGTCATTTCCGTCACCGACGCAGCGAAGGGCAAGGTCTGGGCCCTCTCGCCGTCCACCGTGAACGGATTCGACGAGGAGTCCACGGAACCCGTGCTGGCCGCTTCGCAGGGAACCGTGTCCGCGGTGGGAGCCGACGACCGGATTTACAGTGCTGATCCGAAGTCGGGCGCCGTGACCGTCACGGCCGTGGACGCGAACGGTGAGACAACGGCGACCGAGTCCACCACCTGGGACGGGCTCAAGGGCGCGGGTGATCTGCAGCTGGCCGTGGTGGGGGACAAGCCGGTGGTGCTGGATGCGGGCCGGGGGAAGCTGTTCCTGCCGGGCGGGCGGGCTTTGGATCTGGCGGACGCGCGGGAGGCGAAGCTGCAGCAGTCGGGTCCGGCCTCTGATGCGGTGGCGGTGGCGACGCCGAAGGCGTTGTTGAAGCAGCCGCTGGACGGTTCCACGGCGAAGACTGTCTCGTTTGACGGTGAGGGTGTTCCGGCGGCGCCGGTGCAGCTGGGCGGCTGCATCCATGCGGCGTGGTCGGGGGCGAACAAGTATGTGCGCGACTGCGTGAACGATGCCGATGACAAGAACGTGGACGTACCCAAGGCGAGTGCGTCGCCGTCGTACGTGTTCCGGGTGAACCGGGACCTGGTGGTCCTGAACGACGTGAACTCGGGCAATGTGTGGCTGGTGAACCAGAACATGCAGCTGGTCAACAACTGGGACGACGTGATCCCGCCGCAACAGACCTCCGACGACGCGGACAAGGACTCCGCGGACGAAGTCCAGCAGACCGTCCTGCCGGACCGGACCAAGCCCAACAGCGCACCGGTCGCCAAACCGGACACGTTCGGGGTGCGCGCCGGAAAAACCGCCATCCTCCCCGTCCTGGACAACGACACCGACCCCGACGGCGACATCCTCACCGTTCGTGCCCCCGATCCGATCAAGTCCGGGCTCCTCGCCCCGATCTATGGTTCCACCGGCTTCCAGGTCAGCGTCCCTGCCGACAAGACCGGTTCGGAGACCTTCAAATACTCAGTGGACGACGGCCGCGGGCTCACAGCCGCCTCCGACGTCACCCTCAATATCATCCCGCCGGGGGAGAACTCCGCCCCGCGGCAGAAGCCGAACCGGAACACCACCCTCGTGGTCCAGGCCGGCAAACTCGTCAGCCAGAACATCCTCACCGACTGGACCGACCCCGACGGCGACGACCTCTACGTGGTCAGTGCCACCGGCAGCGACCCCCGGGACCAGGTCAAGGCCCGGCCCGACGGACTGCTCAGCTTCCAGGACGCAGGCTCGGAACCCGGCCGCAAGGTGGTCACCCTGACGGTGTCCGACGGCCAATCCACCGCCGAGGGCAAGGTCACGGTGGACGTACGCGCCCCCGGCGCGCTTCCGCCGACTGCCAACGCGGACCACATCGTCGCCGTCGCCGGGGTGGACACAGTCATCGCACCGCTGAAGAACGACTCGGACCCGCAGGGCGGTGCGCTCCGCCTTGCCCAGGTCTCGCCGGATGGCAATTCCACAGCCATCATGGGGGCGGACCAGCAGACCTTCACCTTCAACTCTGCCGCCCAGGGTGCCCACTATGTGTCGTACCTCGTAACCAACGGTCCGGCCAGCGCCCAGCAACTGGTCCGCGTGGACGTGGTTCCCGGCAACGGCGACGGCGCCCCCGTCGCCGTGCGGGACACGGCCCTGCTGCCCAGCGGCGGCAGCGTCCTGGTGGACGTGCTCGGCAACGACTCAGACCCCTCCGGCGGCGTCCTTGTAGTCCAGTCCGTCACGGCGGCCGACGGCCAACCGATCAGTGCCTCGGTGCTGGACCACTCCGTCGTCCGGATCACCGACATCCGGGCGCAGGGCCAGCTCAACGTCAAGTACACGATTTCGAACGGCAAGTCCTTGGCCAGCGGCGACATCGCAGTCCTGGTGGTGCCCGCACCGGCCAAGCTGCAGGCGCCGCAGGCCAAGCCGGACGAGGTGTCAGTGCGCGCGGGCGACGTCGTCACCATACCGGTCCTCGAGAACGACACCGACCCCAACGGCGGCAAGCTCGCCCTCGAGCCGGAACTGGCGCAAAAGCCCGACGACGCCGACGGGCGCATCTTCCGCTCCGGCGGCACGCTGCGCTTTATTGCCGGGGACGTACCTAAGACGGTCTACGCGATCTACAAGGTCACCAATGAATCAGGGCAGTCGGACTCGCAACAGGTCACCATCCGCGTCCGCGCCCGCGATGACGAACGGAACACCCGTCCCGAACCGAAGAACCTGACCGCTCGCGTAGTCTCCGGCATGGAGGTACGGATCCCCGTTCCGCTCGACGGCATCGACGCCGACGGCGACTCCGTGCAGCTGATCGGGGTGGACAAGGCCCCCGCCATGGGAACGGCCGTGGTCAAGGACGGCTACCTTGAGTTCACCGCCACCGGAGCTGCTGCCGGCACCGACACCTTCACCTACCGGGTCCGGGACCGGATCGGCGCCGAAAATACCGGCACCGTGATTGTGGGCATCGCCCCGCCGGAAGCCAACAACCAGAAACCCATCGCCGTGGACGACGCCGTGGATGTCCGCCCCGGGCGCAAGATCGCCGTGGCCGCCCTCAGCAACGACTCGGACCCCGACGGGGACCCGATCGGGTTGGTCTCCAACGCCTTCGAAGCCCGCCCGGAACTCCGCGTCGAGTCAGCCGACGGAGGCAAAGTGCTGCTCACCGCGCCGGGTGCCGCCGGCAACGAAAGCGTCAGCTACAAGATCCAGGACGACAAGAAAGCCCAGGGCAGTGCGGTGGTCCGGGTCCGGGTCACCCCCGATGCCGCCCTCAAGGCGCCGGCCGCCCAGGACGATGTCATCACCCCCGCCGAGACGCTCGGAAAATCCGCAGTCGACGTCCCGGTCCTGAAGAACGATTCCGACCCCGACGGCGTGGCCTCCGAACTCAAGATCAGCCTGCCGGACGGCAATCCGAACGCCCGCGTCGGCGGCGACGGCAACGTAGTGGTCGGCCTTGCACCGGCGGACCAGCTGGTCCCGTACACCGTCACCGACGTCGACGGCCAGAGCGCCACGGCAGTCATCTGGGTGCCCGGCCAGGGCGAACAGCACCCCACCCTGGCCCGCGCCGACGTCGTTGAAGTGATGGCCGGCAAGGAAATCACCCTGAACCTGAACGAGTACGTCCGGGTCAGGGACGGCCGCACACCCCGGATCACCCAGACGGACAAAGTCCGTGTGCAGGGGGCGGACGCCCAAAACGTCATCGCCGGCAACGGCAACGCCCTGCGCTACGCCGCGCTCAAGGACTACGTTGGCCCCGGCTCCGTCACCTTCGAAGTGACGGACGGCTCCGGCCCGGACGATCCGCAGGGCCTGAAATCCACGCTGACCGTCATCACCCGGGTGATTCCGGACCCGAACGCCAACCACGAGCCCACTTTCAGCGGAACCGACCTTGAGGTGCCCAAGGGCGAAGCTGCGGGCCTGGAGCTGGGCAACCTGGCCAAGGATGTGGATTCCGGGGACCAGGAGAAGCTCAAGTTCGAATTCGACGGAGCCTTGCCGGAAGGCTTCACGGCCACGATTGAGGGGCAGACTCTCAAGGTCAGCTCCGAGTCCGCCCTGGCTGTGGGCCGCAAGGGAACCATCCCGCTGAAGGTCAGCGACGGCCGCTCCGGACCGGTCAAGGCCTCGGTGACGGCTACCGTCGTCGCCTCCAACCGGCCGCTCCCGACCGCCAACGAGGACGTCATCGAAAAGGCCAACGCCGGCCGGACCGAGACCATCAACGTCCTCGCCAACGACTTCAACCCCTTCAGTGATGCCCCGCTGAAGATCGTCTCTGTCGCAGTGGAAACGGGCTCTGCCGCCGGGCAGCCGGTAATCAGCGGGGATTCCATCACGGTTACGCCGGCGGACGGATCCAAGGGCGTTATGGTGCTCCGGTACACGGTCTCGGACAAAACGGACGACCCGTCCCGCCAAGCGAACGGCCGTGTCCGCATCACGGTCCGGGACAAGCCGGACGCACCCTCTGCCCCCGCCGCAACGGACGTGCGCAGCCGGACGGCCGTGCTCAAGTGGGCTCCGCCCGCGGACAATGGCGCACCGATCTCCAAATACACGGTGCGCTCCAATGGGTTTAGCCAGGACTGCCCCACCACTACCTGCACGCTCAATGGCCTGACGAACAACGTCAAGTACGTCTTCACCGTCACCGCCACCAATGAAGTCAATGAGTCCGAGACCTCACCGCCCTCGAATGAGATCCGGCCGGATGAGAAGCCGTCCCCGCCGGAAGCGCCCGCCGTGAAGGCGGGCGATAAGAACATGGTGATTAACTGGCCGCCGGCCAAGACCGAGGGCTCGGCCGTCAAAAGCTACAACCTCGAGATCTCGCCGTCGCCGGCCAGCGGAGTCGCCGTGAAGAACGGTGTGACCGGCCTGACCTACACCTGGCCCGGCCTGACCAACGGCGTCCGCTACAAGGTGCGCGCCCAGGCCGTCAACGAGCTTGGCCCGTCGGAGTGGGGCATTTACTCCTCCGAAGACAACCCGGCCGGAGTCCCGGCCGCACCACCCGCCCCGACGTCCGCCGTGGCTTCCGCGGTGGGAACCACCAACCAGCTGCGGGTGAACTGGACGGAACCGGATACCAACGGGGACGCGATCAGGAACTACTACGTCACGATGAGCGGGGGCGGCGGAGCGCCGCAGACCCAGACCATCGCGGGTACGGTACGCACGGCCAATTTCACGGCCAACAACTCCGAAGCTGAGTACACGTTCACTGTCCAGGCCGTAAACAAGGCAGGAAAGGGTGCCGTCAGTCCACCTTCGGCGCCCCGGCGCGCCACCGGCAAACTCGGCCAGGTCTCAGGCGTTACTGTTGCTGCTGCGGACACCGGAGGAGCCGGGCGTCAGGTGACCATCAACTTCAGGGAACTGACCGCCGCCGAACGCAACGGTTCGGCCGACGGTGAGGTCAGCTACAGCTACAACGCCAGCACCGGCCAGAGCGGTCCCATCAAGCCCGGGCAGACGGTCGGCGGCTTCACGAACGGCACGGCGACCACCATCACTGTGATCGCACACTCCACCGTGGCTCCGAGCTCCAACGCCAGTGCCGGAGCTTCGGCCACCCCCTACGGTTCGCCCGGTACACCGTCGGCGTCGGGGCAGGACGGCGCGATGAACCAGAAGTCGCTCACCCTGAACTGGTCCTCCCCATCGACCACAACCAACGACGTTGCCCTGACCAGGATCAGGATCGACAACGGCGGCTGGGAAAACGTTGCCGCAGCCGGCAGCAGGGTCATCAACACAGGCGGATTCGGGGAGTCCCATCGAATCGACGTGAAAACCGTCAACTCCCTGGGAACAGAGAGCGGCGTTGTTTCGGCGTCCGCCAAATCCGGTGCGCAAGGAGAGTGGATAACGACCGTCGTCAAGGGCACGGATCTGGTCCGCACCTGCACGTTCGAATACGGCAAGGCCAGCTACCGGCCGAAACCCTACTTCGACTGCCAGGGGGTCAACAACGGCGATACACCGCCGTGGTTCTACGTCAACAGCGGCGAGCGGATTGTGGTCCACTGCTATGTGATGATGAACGACCAGTGGACCAACACCCCGGATCAGCCGTTCTACCGGGTTGAACCCGGATCCAACCGGAACGTCGGGTACTACATGGTCGCGGGACACTCACAGCTCGGTCAGCCGTACTCCCATGGGATTCCGCAATGCTGATCCCAATGACGGAAGGAACCGCAGGTCAGGCGGTTGGGGAGAGCTCCCCATCGCGGTCCGGCGGCTGGTTGGGTAGGCTGTCGCGGGAAACAGAGAGCCCGGTACCGGGTCTTTGGAAACGCTGCCCTGGGGGCGGCTGCGATTTTGAGGGAATTGAAAACTTGTGACAACTCTGTTCGGCAAGCTGGGTCTCAGGGAGCGCCGCAGGAAGTTGGTTTCGGGCACCGTTTTTGCGGTGGCCGGTGCTGCGCTGGTGGCGGGTGCGGTGATTTATCCCGGGTTCAAGACCACTGAGGTGGAATTGAACGACGGCGGCGTGTGGGTGGTCAGCAAGGCCAGGAATGCTGTTGGCCGGCTGAATTATCCCTCGCGCGTGCTTGACGGTGCAGTGACCCCCGCCAGCACTACCTTCGACATCCTGCAGAACTCCGGTGACGTCTTCGTCGACGACGAGACCGGCTCCACGCTGAACCAGGTGTCCCCGGCCAACATGCAGCTCGGTGGCGACAAGAAACTGCCGGGTTCGGCAGATGTGAGCTTCGGTTCCGAGGTCATTTCCGTCACCGACGCAGCGAAGGGCAAGGTCTGGGCCCTCTCGCCGTCCACCGTGAACGGATTCGACGAGGAGTCCACGGAACCCGTGCTGGCCGCTTCGCAGGGAACCGTGTCCGCGGTGGGAGCCGACGACCGGATTTACAGTGCTGATCCGAAGTCGGGCGCCGTGACCGTCACGGCCGTGGACGCGAACGGTGAGACAACGGCGACCGAGTCCACCACCTGGGACGGGCTCAAGGGCGCGGGTGATCTGCAGCTGGCCGTGGTGGGGGACAAGCCGGTGGTGCTGGATGCGGGCCGGGGGAAGCTGTTCCTGCCGGGCGGGCGGGCTTTGGATCTGGCGGACGCGCGGGAGGCGAAGCTGCAGCAGTCGGGTCCGGCCTCTGATGCGGTGGCGGTGGCGACGCCGAAGGCGTTGTTGAAGCAGCCGCTGGACGGTTCCACGGCGAAGACTGTCTCGTTTGACGGTGAGGGTGTTCCGGCGGCGCCGGTGCAGCTGGGCGGCTGCATCCATGCGGCGTGGTCGGGGGCGAACAAGTATGTGCGCGACTGCGTGAACGATGCCGATGACAAGAACGTGGACGTACCCAAGGCGAGTGCGTCGCCGTCGTACGTGTTCCGGGTGAACCGGGACCTGGTGGTCCTGAACGACGTGAACTCGGGCAATGTGTGGCTGGTGAACCAGAACATGCAGCTGGTCAACAACTGGGACGACGT
>NZ_PJIL01000002.1:0-259413 GCF_002929335.1 Arthrobacter sp. Y81 | reverse complement strand
GTCCTGAACGACGTGAACTCGGGCAATGTGTGGCTGGTGAACCAGAACATGCAGCTGGTCAACAACTGGGACGACGTTGTCCCGCCCAAGAACCAATCCAATGACCAGGACCAGGAGTCGGCGGACAACAACACCATCAACATCCTGCCGGACCGCACCAAGCCCAACCGGCCGCCGGAAACCAAGCCCGACGCCGTCGGCGTGCGGCCGGGGCGCACCACCATCCTCAGCGTCCTGGACAACGACTCCGACCCCGACGGCGACGTTTTGACGGCGTCCGTCGGCAGTTCCGGGCCCAACTCAGGCACGCTCCAGAACATTTACGGGGGTACGGCGTTCCAGATCACCGTGCCGGCCGACGCCAAACCCGGCACCGAAACGTTCAGTTACAACGCGGCGGACGGCCGCGGGCTCTCCGCCGGCGGACAGGTCTCCCTGAACGTGGTTGGTCCGGACCAGAACAAACCGCCGGTCTTCAAACGCGGCGATCCCACCACCATGCTGGTGGAGCAGGGGAAAACCGTCAGCCAGAACATCCTCACTGACTGGACCGACCCCGACGGCGACGACCTGGTGCTCCTGGATGCCAAGGCCGATAACGAACAGGACCAGGTCAAGGTCCGCCGCGACGGGCTGCTCACCTACCAGGATTCCGGGGCCGCGCCCGGCAAGAAAACCGTCACCGTGTCGGTTTGGGACGGCCGCGACACCACCACCGGCAAAGTAGTCGTCAACGTGCAGCCGCCCGGGGCGCTGGCGCCGGTGGTCAACGCCGACCACGTCACCGCCGTCGTCGGCCAGGATCTTGTGATCGCACCGCTGAAGAACGACGTCGATCCCAACGGCGGCGCCCTGCGGCTCGCCCAGGTGGAAGCATCCGGACCTGCCGAGCTCGGCCCCGTCACCGACGGCGGAACGTTCACCTTCCGCAGCGAAACCGCCGGCCCCGTCTACCTGACCTATATCGCCAGCAACGGTCCGCAAAGCAGCCAGGGCCTCATCCGCGTTGACGTGGAATCCGGCAAGGACACCGGCGATCCCGTGGCGGTCCACGACGTGGCGCTCATGCCGACGGGCGGAAGCGTCCTCCTCGACCCGCTGGTCAACGACTCCGATCCCTCCGGAGGAGTGCTGGTCCTGCAATCGGTCCAGCTTCCGGAAAACACCACCGCATCGGTGAGCGTGATCGACCACAGCGTGCTGCGGATCACCGACGTCCTCGGGACGAAGGATCCCTTCACCTTCCAGTACACGATGTCCAACGGCCGGAAGTCCGCCACCGGCAGCGTCTCCGTGGTGCCGGTGCCGGCGCCCGCCGTCGTCGAGGCGCCGCAGCCCAAACCGGACGAAGTGAACGTCCGCGTCAACGACGTCGTCACCATTCCGGTGCTGGCCAATGACACCCACCCGCAGGGTGAAAAACTGACCGTGGACCCGGTGCTGCCGCAGGCAGTGGCGGAAGAGGACGGCAAGAGCTTCGTCTCGGAAAACACCCTCCGGTTCATCGCCGGACCGCAGCCGAAGACGGTCCGGGCCATCTACAACGCCGTTGACCCGCAGGGCCAGAAGAGCGCCGCGGCCGTCACCATCCACATCCTGCCGCTGGAAGGTGCCGAGAACTCCCGGCCGCAGCCGAAGAACCTGACGGCGAGAGTGGTCGCAGCCGGCTCGGTCCGCATCCCGGTGGAACTGGACGGCATCGATCCCGACGGCGACTCGGTCCAGCTCACCGGCATCGACAGTACCCCCAACATGGGCACCGCCACCGTCGGCAGCAGCTTCATCGACTTCACCGCGGCGGGCGACGGCGCGGGCACGGACACCTTCCGCTACAAGGTGGTGGACCGGCAGGGCGCTGTCAATACCGGCACGGTCACCGTGGGCATCGCGCCGCGCGGCGACGCGAACCAGAAACCAACACCCGTTGACGACGACGTCCAGGTCCGTCCGGGACGCCAGATCGCGGTGGACGCCACCGGAAACGACACCGACCCCGACGGCGACCCCATCGGCATTGCGGGCGACGGCATCGAGGCGCCCGCGGAACTCCAGGCGACCGTGAGCAAGGCGAGCGGACGGATCATCCTGCAGGCTCCGGCCAGCGAGGGCACCGTCAACGTCCGTTACACGGTTGCCGATGACCGCGGCGCCTCGGCCCAGGCCACCATTCGGATGAAGGTCCGGAACGACGTGCCGCTGCAGGCACCGATCGCCAGGGATGACCGCGTGACCTCCGCCCAGACGATGGGCAAGACCGCCGTCGACGTTCCCGTGCTGAAAAACGACGAGGATCCTGACGGGGTGGGGGAGAACCTCAAGATCGCCACGGACGCCACCACCGCCCGGCCAGGTACCGACGGCAACATGATCGTGGAGCTAACGGAGCAGCCCCAGCTGATCCCGTACAGCGTCGAGGATGTGGACGGCCAGAAGTCGACCGCCATCATCTGGGTGCCCGGCGTCGGCCAGCAGGTGCCCACGCTGGCCAAGGACGAGGTCCTTGAGGTTATTGCCGGACAGTCGGTAGCTGTTGACCTGAAGGAATGGGTGAAGGTCCGCGATGGTCGTTCGCCGCGCCTCACCCAGACCGACCGGATCAAGCTGATCGGCGCCGACGGCGGTGACCCCGTGGCCGGAAACGGCACGGCGATCAACTACACGGCCGGCCAGGACTACGTGGGCCCCGGCTCCATCAGCTTCGAAGTCACCGACGGCTCCGGCCCGGACGACGCGGACGGCCTGAAATCGACCCTGAGCATCCGGACCAAGGTGCTGCCGGACCCCAACCGGAACAACCCGCCCACCCTACTGGGAAGCGCGGTGGACGTTCCCAAGGGTGAATCTGCGGACACCGACCTGGGCCGGCTGACCGCGGACCCGGACCGGGACGACGTGGACAACATGAAGTACGAACTGGTGGGGGACAGCCCGGCCGGTTTCAACGCCCGCATCGACGGCAAGACCCTGAAGACGTCGGTCGACGGCTCAACGGCCACCGGCACGTCCGGAGCGGTCCAGGTCAAGGCGAAGGATCCACGGGGACTGGAAACCACCGCGACATTCCAGCTCGCCGTCACCGCGTCCAACCGCCCCAAGCCGGTGGCCAGTGACGATCTCGAGCCCAACGCGGCCGCCGGCAAGACGGTGTCCGTGGATGTCCTCGCCAACGACTCCAACCCGTTCCCGGAAACACCCCTGAAGATCGTCTCGGCTGCAACGGAGACTGGCAGCGGCAACGTTGAGGTGGCCGGAGGCAACATCAATGTGACCCCCGCTTCCGGCTTCACCGGAACCCTGGTTGTCTCCTACACCGTTGAGGACAAGACCGGGGAAACTTCCCGGAATGCCACCGCCCGGATCCGCCTGACGGTGAAGGACAAGCCGCTGGCACCCGCGACGCCGCAGGCCCAAAGCGTCGGTGACCAGACGGCCCTGCTGAACTGGACTGCACCGGCGGACCGCGGGTCACCCATTACCAAGTACACGGTGTACGGCGAGGGCGGCTACCAGCAGGACTGCCCGGCCAACTCCTGCACCCTGAACAGCCTGGTCAACAACACCAAGTACCACTTCCAGGTCACGGCCACGAACGAGTTCGGCGAATCGGACAGGTCTCCGGTCTCCGCCGAGGTCCGCCCGGACGTCAAGCCCGACACTCCTGTTGCCCCGGCGCTGAAGTTCGGCGACAAGCAACTCACCGTTGCCTGGTCCGCGCCGGCAAGCAAGGGCTCGCCGGTCAAGTCCTATGACCTGGAGATCTCCCCGGCACCCGCCGGGCAGAACGCCCAGATCCAGAACCTGACGTCCCTCAGCTACGTCTGGAAGGGCCTGCAGAACGGCGTGGCCTACAAGGTCCGGGTCCTGGCGCGCAACGATTCCAAGGAACCGTCCGAGTGGAGCGCCTATTCCGCGGCGGAAACGCCGGCCGGAGTGCCGGTGACCCCGGCTGCGCCAAGCGCGACGGCGGCGGCTTCCGTTGGTACCCAGAGCCAGCTCAAGGTGGTCTGGACGGCGCCGAACAACAACGGCGATGCCATCTCGGCGTACACACTGACCACCCTGAGGGGAGGGGCTGTCGTGGCCACGCAGCAGGTCTCCGGGACGTCCCAGAACGTCACGGTGGACAACTCCGAGTCGGGCTATACCTTCACCGTAGCGGCCACCAACAAGGCCGGCACCAGCGGCACCAGCGCGCAATCCGCGGCCGTCCGTGCAGTGGGCAAACCTGACATGGTGGGCAAACCGACCGCGACTCTGATGGATACGGGCGGCGACGGCGGGAAGATCGACGTAAGGTTCCCTGTCCTGACAGATGCCCAGCGCAACGGATCGACGCCCGGCGAGATCACGTACAAGTACCGCCTGACGTCCGGCGGCGGCAGCGGCAACATCGCCGCCGGCGGCGGTGTCGTAGCGGCAGCCAATGGCACCGACACCGCCGTCGTAGTGTGGGCGGTCTCATCCCGCAGTTCCACCGCCGGCGACGCCAGCCCTGCATCCAACAGCGTCAATCCTTACGGGCTGGCCTTCGCTCCGACTGTTACGGGCAGCAACAGCAGCGGCGTGGGGGACAGGACGGTGTCCTGGAACTGGAACCAGCCCAGCGGCAATGGGCGGGCCGTGACCGGCTACCAGTACAGCGTGGATGGCGGAGGCTGGCAGGACACTCAGCAGCGGTCGTTCTCGAAGACTGTTGGTTACAGCGAGACCGTACAGTTGCGTGTTCGCGCCATCAGCGCCGGCCAGCCCGGCCGGATCGGCAGCGACACCTCGCGCAGCGGAGCGGAGCCGCCGCCCCCGGTGCCGACGTCGTGGGATATCCGGGCCACTCCGGTGCGCACCTGCACGGAGCCAAACCGCACAACTGACAGCTACCGGGATACCAATCCCGATCAGTGCCTCAGCCCCGGCAGGTGGTTCGACACTGGGTATACGGCGCAGACGGACTATTACGTTCGCTGGGGAACCAGGGTCTGGTACCACCTCACATCCGGCGGAGCCTCGGGCAACTTCGCCCGGGGAGACACCACCTCGCTGGGCACAAACCCGCCGGCAGGCATGCCTCAGCGGTGATACCGGCCCAACCAAGACAATTAGACTAATCGCTGGACGAAGCGGGCAACGGCCCGAAGTTTCACCCGAACCCGGAAGAGGATTCACCCATGACCATGACAACTGAGCAGGCCGCCTGGTTTGCAGGAACATTCGAGAAGCTCGTTGCCAATGTAGGGCAGGCCGTGCTTGGCAAGGCCCACGTCATCCGCCTGACCTTCACGGCCATGCTGGCCGAAGGGCACGTCCTCTTCGAGGACGCGCCCGGGACCGGCAAGACCTCCCTGGCACGCGCCCTGGCAGCTACCGTGCAGGGGTCCAACAACCGCATCCAGTTCACGCCGGACCTGCTGCCCTCCGACGTCACGGGCGTAACGATCTACGACCAGAAGACGCAGAAGTTCGAGTTCCACAAGGGCCCCATCTTCAACAACATCGTGCTGGCCGACGAAATCAACCGGGCCTCGCCCAAGACGCAGTCCGCCCTCCTTGAGGTCATGGAGGAATCGCGGGTCACTGTCGACGGCACCACGTACGAAGCAGGCCGCCCCTTCATGGTGATGGCCACGCAGAACCCGATCGAGCAGGCCGGCACTTACCGCCTGCCCGAAGCCCAGTTGGACCGCTTCCTGATCAAGACCTCCATCGGCTACCCGGACCACGCGTCCACCGTGAAACTGCTCGGCGGCGCCAACCTCAAGGACCGGTCCAAGGAAATCACCGCCGTCATTACCACCCAGGCGATTGGTGACATGGCTGACCTTGCCGCAACCACCCACGTGGACACCGCAGTCCTGGAATACATCTCGCGGCTTTGCGAGGAAACCCGCAACGCGCCCGAGACCCGGCTCGGTGTCTCTGTCCGCGGTGCCCTGGCCATGGTCCGTGCCGCCAAAGTCTGGGCAGCAAGCCAAGGCCGCAACTTCGTTCTTCCGGATGACGTGAAGGACCTGGCCAGCGTGGTCTGGACCCACCGCTTCGTGATGGACCCGGAAGCAGAATTCTCCGGCGCCACCGCCGAAGCGGTGCTGGCCCGCGTCCTGACCGAGGTCGCTGCCCCGCAGCAGCGCGCCGGCGTCTAAGCGGTGCCCGCTCACCATTCCGGCAAGACCCACGCGCGAACAAAGGCACAGATATGTCCAGCAGCACTCCGTTGACCCGGCTTGCTGAACGCCTGAAGAGGCCGTTTTCCGGTGAAGGGGCGGCGTCCCGCCTGCGCCCGGCCGCCATGTGGTCCGAAGCCGTCAGCACGGCAGGCCTTGCACTGGCACCCGCCTGGTCTAAAGTCCGCTGGGTCTGGCTTAAGTACGCCTGGCCGGTGCTCTCGGTGGTCAGTGTCCTGGGCTGGTCCGTCCTGGCCGCGTCCATCCTGCTCTGGAGCGTCGGCCAGGCCTATGGCTGGCAGGAGGCGAAGGCCGCCGCCGTGGCAGCCTTCGTCCTGTTCGTCCTCGCCGTCGGCTTCATCCTGGGCCGCTCCTCTTATGGCGTGGTGCTGGACCTCGCCAGGACCAGGGTTGCAGTGGGGGACAGCGCCGTAGGCAGCATCGCGGTGTCCAACACCTCCACGCGTCCCCTCCTGCCGGCAGCGCTTGAGCTCCCCGTGGGAGCCGCGACCGCCGTCTTCCACCTGCCGCGGATGAAACCGCAGCAGGTCCACGAGGACCTGTTCACGATTCCCACCGCCCGGCGGGCGGTAATTGTGGTGGGTCCGGTGCGGTCGGTCCGCGCCGACCCCCTGCACCTGTTGCGCCGCCAAGTGTTGTGGACTGAACCGGAGGACCTCTACGTACATCCGCGGACCGTTGCCCTGGCCGGTTCCGCCGCCGGTTTCATCCGAGACCTTGAAGGCATGCCCACCACGGACCTGTCCAGCGCGGACGTGTCGTTCCACGCCCTCCGCGACTACGTGCCCGGCGACGACCGCCGCCACATCCACTGGAAAACCACG
The DNA here is from genome assembly GCF_002929335.1 of Arthrobacter sp. Y81. Classification (GTDB taxonomy): domain Bacteria; phylum Actinomycetota; class Actinomycetes; order Actinomycetales; family Micrococcaceae; genus Arthrobacter. The sequence continues at coordinate 252,413 of NZ_PJIL01000002.1, read as the reverse complement.
GCGCGGACCAACAAGCTCATGGTGCGGCAGTTCGAAGAGACACGCCGCGCCCACCTTGCCATCTCGCTCTCCATCAACACGGACGAGTACGAGACCGAGCATGAATTCGAGTTGGCCATATCCGCTGCCGCGTCCATCGGCCGCCAGGCAATCCGCGAGCAGCGCGAACTCGATGTCCTCACCCAGAAGGGCCCCCTCCGCTGCGAGACCGGCCGGAACATGCTGGACGATATGACCCGGATCGTGGGTTCACCGCTGCGGAAGACCGCCGTCGACCTGGCCCGGTCGCTGGCGGACACCATTCCGAATGCCTCGGTGGTCTTCTTCGTTGTGGGCAGCCGGGTTACCCCCGCCCAGCTCCGCTCGGCGGCCGCCTCGGTAGCGCCGGGTGTGCGCAGCCTCGCCGTCCGCATTCAGGCGGGGGCAGCACCCGCCCGCGCCAACATCGCGGACCTGACAGTCCTGACGCTCGGGGACCTGTCCGACCTCGCCATCATCCTCAGAAAGGCGGCTGCATGAGCTCCGCACCCGCTTTCCGGCCACGCAGGCAGCCTGCGCAGCCGCAGCCGTCCGTCTTCAGCGACGGCCAGCCGGCCTGGCACTTTGCGCTCGACGCCGGTGCCCTGGTTGTCCTGCTGGGGCTCGGCGTCCTCGGGTTCAGCCTCAGCTTCGGCGGCGACCCGTATTATCTGATCGCCGGATTCGGCGGCATCCTGCTCGGCCTTGGCATTGCCGCGGCCAACGCCCACTTCAGGCTCGGGACGCTGATCACCGCGGCCGCCACGCTCGGCTCGTACCTGGTTCTGGGCACCCTGCTTGCCGTGCCGGATGCTGCCATCGCCGGTTTTGTGCCCACGCTGGAGTCCCTGCGGACCCTCCTGCTGGGCGTCGTCTTCTCCTGGAAGGACATGCTCACTGTCGGTGTCCCGGTGGGAACCGCCGGCGGGATGCTCATTGTCCCGTTCCTCAGCGCACTCATCACGGCGCTGGCCGCAGGGCTGATGACGTGGCGGCTGAAGAGCCCGTACTGGCCGCTCCTGCCCGTCCTGGTGCTCTTCGTTACCGGTATCGCGTTCAGCACCAACGCCGGTTTCCTCAACGTGGAGCGCGGCATCTCCCTGACGGTGGTGGCCGTGGCCTGGGCCACCTTCCGCCGGGATGCGCACCGACGCCGCGACACCCGCAAAGTGTCCGTCAACCGGCCGGAGTCGGACGCTGCCACCGCGCGCCGCGCCAAGGTCCGCCGGCTGGGATCCGCCGCCGGGGTCATCGCTGCCTGCGTCGCCATAACGGCCGTGGCGTCGCCGCTGGTCACCGCCGGCGACGACAGGACGGTCCTCCGCAACACGATCGTCCCCCCGTTTGACCCGAAGGACTACATCACCCCGCTGGCGAGCTTCCGCAACTTCGTCAAGGACAAGAAGGACGACAACCTCTTCGCCGTCAAGGGCCTTCCCCGGGACGGACGGGTCAGGCTTGCGGCGCTGGACGCCTTCAACGGCACCAACTACAACATGGACCCGGACAGCTCAGGAAACTTCAGCAAGGTGGGGGATGCCAAGTCCCTCAACACGCTTGCTGACTCCGACGGCATAGTCCCCAGCAACGACTACACGCTGGACATCACCATCGAGGATTACCAGGGGTACTTCCTGCCCGGTGGCCGCCGTACCACCGGAATCAGTTTCACCGGCGACTCTTCCAGTGCTGCGTCGGGGCTGTACTTCAACTCCGGGACGGACACTGCGGTCACCACCAAGGGCCTCGCGAAGGGCGATGCGTACAGTGTCCAGGTATCCGACCCCGCAAAGCTCGAGCATGGCCAGCTGACGCAGTACGACTTCGCCAAAGTGGCGCTCCCGGATGCTTCGGAAGTGCCGCCCGTGGTCGGTTCACAGGCCAATGATTTGTCGGCCGATGCTCCCACGGCGATCGACCGGGTCCGGCAGATCGAGGCCCATTTCCAGAAGAAGGGGGCCTTCAGCAACGGACTGATCGACGACGGTCAACTGCCAAGCGTGTCCGGGCACGGTTCAGCGCGCATCCGCAGCCTCCTGACCGCCAAGCAGATGCTGGGCGACGATGAGCAGTACGCCGTGGCGATGTCCCTGATGCTCCGGCACCTGGGTATTCCGTCACGGGTGGTGATGGGCTTCTACCCGGATCCGAAGAGCCCGGAAAACGGCGCCGGAGAAGTGAAAATCACCGGCAAGGACGTCCACGCCTGGGTGGAGGTCGCCTTCGACCGTGTCGGCTGGGTGTCCTTCGACCCCACACCGCCGAAGGACAACGTCCCGATCCCGCCGGACCCGGAGAACAAGTCCAAGCCCAAGCCCCAGGTCCTGCAGCCGCCGCCCCCGCCGCAGGAGCCGGCCGACCTGCCCCCGGACTCTTCCCCGGACGCGCTGGACGCTGACCAGAAGAAGAACAACCCGTGGCTGTTCTGGGGACCCATCCTCACCGCAATCGGTATTGCCCTGATCCCCATCGGGATCCTGGCGTTGCCGCTGCTGCTCGTCGCGCTGCTCAAGAGCAGGCGCCGCAAGGCCCGGTTCTCCGACGGGCACCCGGCCGAACGGGTTGGTGGCGGCTGGAACGAAGTAGTCAGCCTCGCAACGGACATGGGCGCCGCCGTGGACACCCGGGCAACGCGCCGGGAGTCCGCCGTCGTCCTTGGTGAGGCATTCCCGGGAACGGCGGGCACCACTACGCTGCTGGCGCACCGTGCCGATGCCTCCATTTTCGGGGCCGGCCAGCCCAGCGAAGCGGACGTTCAGGAGTACTGGACAATCGTGGACGGCTCGCTCAGGGAAATGACCGCCACCGTGGGTTTCTGGGGTCGGCAAGCCGCCCGTTTCTCGCCGCGTTCCCTCCTGTCGGACGGCAGGACGGCACTCAAACTGAGGGGACTCCGGCCTGTCCGGCCGGCGAAAACGGACCCCGCGGGTAGGGTGGATGGCGGTCCGGCACCATTGGGCCCGCCACCGTCAGGCCCGGCCGCGTCCGGCACGGACGACGAACAGACCGTGCTGCGGCGCGATTTGAGAGAGAACCGCAACGAACCATGATGCACGACGCCGAGCGCTGCCAGCGCTGCCAGCAACTGATACGTCCCGGAGCGACGTTCTGCCCGGCCTGTGGTGCCCCTCTGACCAACAGGGCCGCCCGTAACGTCCGGAACATCGACCACTCGCAGCGGGAGCTGATGGAGCGGGCCGCCGCGCATGGCAGCCCGATTCCCGGTAGTATCCCCGTAGCACAGGCGGGGGCGGACGCCGCCGGACCGGGCGCCTTCGGGCAAGCAGCCCACGGACGGGGGATCCAGGTACACGGAGCCCACGCACAAGGCGCCCACGTACAAGGGGGAGGTACCGGAATGGGTGGCAAGCTGGACTTGGTTCCCGCGGCGGCCGGCAGACGCCTTGGCGCCGCCGTGCTCGACTGGGTGGGTCCGGCGGCGTTGCTGGTGGTGATGCTGACCATCGGGTTCACCACGGTCACCCGCACTCAGAGCGGCGGCTTCATCGTTTACGACACGGCGATGCTGGTGCTTCTGGGCGGCATCGCCGTTGGCATCACGGTGGTCTACATGCTGGTGCAGCTCGGGATCGAAGGCCGCTCCGGCAACACCATCGGCAACCGGCTCATGGGCATCCGCAGCACGGACCAGGACGGCTACGCCCCGGGCGGCGGAGCCGTGTTCCTGCGGGGCCTCATCACCGGGGCAGGCCTCCTCCTGGCCGTGGTCGCAGCGGTGCTCGTGGTGGTCTTCAAGTGGTTCGAAGCCGCCCTGTGGATCCTTGCGCCCCTAGGCCTGCTCGGCATCGCCTGGGCATTCGCGGTAGTGGCTTCCAACTCCTGGGACAGGAACGGCAAGCTCAAAGGCTGGCACGACACTGCGGCCAAGACCCTCGTGTTCGACGTCAACGCCGGCCGCAACCCCATCACAACCGGGGGAATCCAGGGCCCGTACAGCTTCGCGCCGCTTGACCTCCCTCCCGTGCAACAGGTTTCCTCACCGATTGCGGGCGCGGCCAGCAGGCCGGCCCAAGGAATGCCGGCGCAAGCACCGGCGCAAGCACCGGTGCAAGCACCCGCGAGTGGCCAGGTCATCAACCCCCAGGGCGCGCCGGTGCAGGGCGTCAACCCTCCTGTGGCACTTCCGCAGGCACCCCTGAACCCGAACCAGTGGCAGCCTCCGGCGGCGCCTGCCGGGCCCGCCCCGGTCCAGACCAGGCCGCTGCCGGACCCGGACCTCCAGGGCCCGGCTGGGCAGCCACTGCCGGCCCAGGATCTGACGGCGCGGGCACCGACAACGCAGGACCAGACCATGCAGGCACCGGCGGTTCCGGCACCGGCCGTTCCGGCGTGGGCTTTCCACCCGGATGACGACCACGACCGGACCCAGATGCGCGGGCAAACCGTGCCGGCCCCGGTAGCTGTGCTGCGGATCAGGCTGGACGATGGCCGCGACTTCCAGCTTGACCGAACCGTCCTTATCGGGCGGAATCCGAGCGGCCTTCCGGGCGAACAGATCTCGCAGCTGCTGGCCGTCGCCGACCCCGGCCGTTCCATCTCCAAGACCCACCTCCACCTGCTCGAGGACAACGGCGGCGTCTGGGTTACCGACCGCAACTCCACCAACGGCAGCGCCGTCACCACTCCGGACGGCATCCGTACTGCTTTGCAGGCCGGGGAACCCGCCTTTGTACGCCCAGGGTCCACCGTGCACTTCGGTGACCGCACCTTCCACCTAGGACAGGCATGAATTCCCAGCCGGCAGCCGCCACCTCTGACACGGGCCGGGAGCCCGGACTCCAATTGAGCTGCGGCTACGGCACCGACCGTGGCCTGCGCCGGGAACTCAATGAGGATTCGTTCATCGCCTCGGATCCGGTGTTCGCCGTCGCGGACGGCATGGGAGGCCACGAAGCGGGCGAGATCGCCAGCGGAATCTGTGTCCGGACACTCGCCGGCATGCCGCAGCTGGCCACGGGGGAGCGGACGGCCACGGCCGCCGTCGTACAGCAATACCTGGTCAGTGCCGATGAACGCATCCGCACTGCCACGGGCTCGCGTGCCGGCACCACCCTCTCCGGTGTTGTGGTCGTGGAACAAATAGGTGTCCCGTACTGGCTGGTCATGAATATCGGCGACTCGCGGACCTACCGGCTGAGCCAGGGCGAATTCGTGCAGGTCAGCGTTGACCATTCCGAAGTGCAGGAACTTGTCGACGCGGGCGAAATCACCAAGGAGCAGGCGGCAGTCCATCCCCGCAGGCACGTCGTGACCCGGGCCCTGGGGACCGGCGACGAGACAGAAGCCGACTACTGGCTGCTGCCCGTCGAGGAAGGGGACCGCATCATGGTCTGCTCGGACGGCCTGAACGCCGAGCTCACCGACGACCACATGTTCCGCATCCTGAGCACGGTGGGCCACCCCCAGGACGCCGTGGACGCCCTCATCCAGGCGGCGCTCCGCAGCGGCGGCCGTGACAACGTCACCGTGATCGTCGTGGATGCCAGGAATGTCATGAACGACGCCGGAACGGACACCGCGCCCCGTCCGGCGGTCGAAGACGAGGACACGTTGCCGCGCACCGAAGTGCGGGACAGCGCCGCGGTGGACACGGAGGAACTTCCCGAGGTTCCCGGTTCCGCGCAGCCTGCCGATGCGCCGGACCCTGCGGACCAGGCTTCGGCCGGGGACGCTCCGGATGCCGTAAACGAAAACGAGGACCGCCACGATGGTCTCAAGTAGCTACACCCCGGGAACCTGGCTTGGGGTGGTCCGGTCCGGGACCGCTGTGCTGCTGGCGCCCGCGACGCCGCCTGCGCTCGTGGACTCGCTCTGGGAGTTGCTGGCCCGCGAGCCTGAAGTCCACGAAGTACTGCACGCGGTAACCAGTGCATCCTCCGGTTCGCTGGCACAGATTCCGTGGTTCGGCATCGTGGAGTTCCGGGATTCCCTCCGGGTGTTCCTTCGCGGTGACATTGAGCTGACAGCCCAGCTTGCCGCAGGACCGGTGGAGCTGAACGGCAGTGACGTGACCACCTGGACCGAGCGCAGGCTCAGCGCACCGGAATCGTATAAGGTTTCGGTTCCCGGCGACGCGGCCGGGGCAGCCGAACTCCCGCTGGGGGAGGGCGTTGTGCTGTTGAAGAGCCTCACGGTGGGACGCGTCGCCGCGGCCCTGGCGCCGATGCCGGAGACGCCGGAAAGGTCCGGAACGGATGCGGACGGGCCGGCGGAAGTCCCACTCGCTGAAGTTCCCGTCGAGGAAGTCCCGATGGCAGAGCCACCCGCTGAGGTGCCGGCGGCGGTGGCGCCGGTGGAACCTGCGCGAGCCCCGGTGCACGTCCCGGAACCCGTTCGCTTCGTGCCTGCCGAACATGGTGCGTCCGCCGAAACCGTGATGGGTCTTCCCGATGACGACCTCGAGTACACGAACGACGGAATGGCCGGCCTGCCGGACGGGGCTGCCACGGACGACGCTGCCACGGACGACGCCGGCATGGAAGACGCAGGCACGGAAGTTGCCGACGCCGCCTCCGGAACGGAGGCTCAGGGGGCGGTTCCCGCGAACGAGCTGACGGGAAGTTACGACCATCTGTGGGACAAGACCGTTATGCGGCGCATTGAGGACGCCGCGGTGCGGGATGAGCCCGAGGAGGAGCTGGGGGACCAGTCCGGCGTGGAGCCGGCCGGCCCGGAGGAATCTGCCGACGGGCACGGTGATCAGCAGGAAGGAGCGCCGCAGGAACCCTTGCAGGTCGACGCCCAGCCGTCCTTTCGTGCACAGCTGCCCGTGCCCGCACGCCCAAGCGTGCCTGCCCAGCCCCTGATCCCCGCCGTGCAGGGCGGGCTGATCGACTCTGTCCCGTGGAACACCGGCGGCGACCAGCCGGCCCGGCCGTCCGTGCCGCCGTCGTCCGTGCCGCCGTCGACAGGCGAAACGCCGGACTGGCAAAGCCCGCCAGCGGTGCCCGCGCCGGAAGGCGACCACGACGGCGAGACGATCATGAAAAGCGACCTCGGGCTCGGAACAGCCCCGCAGGAGCCGGCCCCTGCCGCTGGAAGCGGCCCGGCCACCGGCCCCATGGTGCTGGCCCGTGTCTGCGCGCAGGGCCACGCGAACCCGCCGACGCACGCGCAGTGCACCGGCTGCGGCCTGGCCTTGGCTTCCGACGCCGTGCAGGTGCGGCGCCCACGGCTGGGGCGCGTTCGGGTGTCCACCGGTGAACTGATCGACCTGGACCAATCGCTCGTGATCGGCCGTCAGCCTTCCGTGTCCCGGGTCCAGGGCGGCGGCATGCCGCGGCTCGTCCAGGTGGCAAGCCCCAGCGGCGACATTTCCCGGTCACATGTTGAAGTCCGCCTTGAAGGCTGGCACGTGATGCTGTGCGACCTCAAAGCCACCAACGGCACCGTCCTGGTCCGGGAAGGCCAGCCGCCCAGGCGCCTTGCCCAGAACGAGATGGCCATCCTTCTAGACGGTGATATTGCAGAACTCGGCGACGATGTATCGCTGCGGTTCGAGGAGATTCTATGAGTTCCAAGCGGCCCGTAGCCCCGCCGCCGCCCATTCCCGGCTTCACCTATATCAGCCTGCTCGGTTCGGGCGGGTTCTCCGACGTCTATCTGTACGAACAGGACCGGCCGCGGCGCAAGGTTGCCGTCAAGGTGCTCCTGTCCGACCTGAAGACCGAGGGTGCCCGGCGCCGCTTCGAATCCGAAGCGAACCTGATGGCCCAGCTGTCCTCGCACCCGTACATCGTCACCATCTTCGAAGCCGAAGTCACCGAGGACGGCCATTCCTACCTGGCTATGGAGTACTGCTCCCGGCCAAGCCTGGACGTCCGCTACCGCCGGCAGCGGTTCAGCGTGGATGAAGTCCTGGCCGTCGGGATCCAGGTGGCATCCGCCGTCGAGACCGCCCACCGGGCCGGCATTGCCCACAGGGACATCAAACCGGCCAACATCCTGGTCACCGACTACAACCGTCCGGCGCTGACGGACTTCGGCATCTCCGGCACCCTCGGCAGCGATGCGGACGAGGACGCCGGGATGTCGATTCCGTGGTCCCCGCCCGAACAGTTCCGGGACGGCCCCGTGGACGGCGTGATGGTGGACGTCTGGGCGCTCGGCGCCACGCTGTACACGCTTCTGGCCGGACGGTCACCGTTCGTCCTGCCGGGTGCCGACAATTCGCAGCGCGAACTGATTTCGCGGATCACCAACTCGCCGGTGCCCCGGCTGGGGCGTGCGGACGTCCCCGAATCACTGGAGCTGGCGCTCTCGACGGCGATGGCCAAGTCGGCCGCCTCCCGGTACTCCTCGGCCCATGCCTTCGCCCTGGCATTGCAGCGAACGCAGGCGGAGCTCAACCTTTCAGTCACCCCCTTCGAGGTCCTGGAGGAGGCTCACGGCGACGACAGCCACCCGGACGACGGCTTCGAGGAAACCAGGGTGCGGAGCATCGCCTCCGTGGATCCGGACCAGACAGGACACGCCCCGACATTCCCGGCCAGGGCACGTCCCGTGTCCCCTTCCGGGTTTACCCCCGTCATGCCTTCGGCACCGCCGGTACCTTCGGGGCCGGTTCCGGGGCCGGCCGCACGTCCGGATCAATACGATGACTGGGCGCAGGGCACCATGCTGCGGGGCAGCCTCGCGGCAGCCCCGCAGGCCGGCGCCGGAAATGATGTCACCGACGACGCGACAGTCCACCGGGGTTCCGCAGGGAAGCAGGGAGGCTGGCAGGGCGGTCCGGCGGGCCGGGACAACCGCAGCGACGCCGACATCGCCGCCACGGTCAACAGGCCGCAGCCGGTGCGCGAGGTAACTGCGGAGGCCCCCGTTGACCACACCAAGCGGAACCTCTGGTTGTCGGTGGCGGGCGCTGCCGTGCTGGCCGTCGCCGTCGTCGTGGGCATTGTCCTGGCAAGTTCCGCCGTCCCGAAGCCGGTCCCCACCGAATCGGTGAGCAAACCACCCGCGGATCCGCTGGACAGCGGCACTGTTCCGGACGTCGCAAGCCTAACCGCGGCGACCAAGGCCGACGACCCGGACCTGGTCTTCTTCACGTGGAAGAACCCGCAGCCCAAGCAGGGCGACACCTACAAGTGGCGGACCAAGACGGCCCAATCCGAAGGCCCCTATGAGACCACACTCGCTACGAACACCTTTGTTTCGAGCCGTACCCTGCCCGTCTGCGTCCAGGTCATCATCGTCCGCGCCGACGGTGCCGCTTCACCGGGAGGGCAGGACTCTATTGCTTGCTTTGGCTCGTAGCCGGCACATGAGACAAACGCACAGCCGACTGAGGAGGCACGGAAAATGGGGGATCTAGCAGTAGATTTCTGTGGCGAATGGTATGACCCGTCTGACGAGGACGTCTTCAACATCGGACGCGAGGGTGACCTCGAAGTCGACGACAACCCGTACCTGCATCGGCGGTTCCTCCAGATCGCACGGTACGACGGCATATGGTGGCTCAGCAACGTCGGAAGCATGCTCTCCGCCACGGTGGCGGACGGCACCGGCGGGATGCAGGCCTGGCTATCACCCGGCGCACGGATTCCGCTCGTCTTCAGCCACACCAACGTGATCTTCACCGCGGGCCCCACCACTTACGAGTTTGCCGTCCACCTCAAGACGCCCTCCTTCCGGCAGGAGGTGCCCGGTGACGAGAGCGGCGGGGACACGACCATCGGACCCGTTGTCTTCACCGATTCCCAAAAAGCGCTCATCGTTGCGCTCGCCGAGCCCATGCTTCGGCGCGACGGCACCGGCTTCAGCGCCATCCCGTCGTCGGCCGCCGCCGCCAAGACCCTGGGCTGGGCACTGACCCGGTTCAACAGAAAGCTGGACAATGTGTGCGACAAACTGGACCGCGTCGGTGTAGCCGGGCTCCGCGGGGGAGGCGGGAAGCTGGCCACCAACCGGCGCGCGCGGCTGGTTGAACACGCCGTGACGTCGCACCTGGTGACGGCGGACGACCTGTACCTGATCGAGCAAATGAGGGGGGTCGACGAAGGGTGAAAATCCGACTGACACTGCGCCGGGATCCGGCCGAGGCCAAAGACCTCGCCGTAACCGTTGACGGCCTGGCAACCGTGGCGGACATCGCCACCCAGCTGTGGGCCGCCGATCCGGAACGGCGCGGGACCCAGCCGCCGGAGAACCTCTCGCTCTGCATCGATGAGGCATTCGTGGCCGGCGGTATGCGCGGCAACATCCTCAACCGCGCGGACAACCTGCTCGAATCGGGGCTCCGGCCCGGGTCCATCGTCTCGCTGACACAGGTCAGCGAGCTGTTTGCCGCACCCGGAGCGAGCCGCGGACCCGCCGCGGCGACACTCCGTATTTTGTCCGGGCCCGACGTCGGGCAGGAATTTTCGCTGCCGTCCGGCACCAGCTACATCGGCCGGGACCGCGACGTGGATGTCCGGCTGTCGGACCCCATGACTTCCAAGCGGCACGCCCGCATCACGGTGGGGGAAACCGTGGAAATCGTGGACACGAATTCCGCGAACGGGCTGATCATGGACGGGCTGCCGGTCACCCGGGCAACCCTGAACTCCTCGGACACAGTGACGCTTGGCGACACGACCGTTTCCGTTGTGGGGCTTGGCCACCACGGGGGTGCGCCGACGTCGCCGTTGGTGGATTTCAACCGTTCACCCCGCGTCGTGCCGCGCTTCGCCCCGCCCAAGCGCGTGCTCCCGGCCGGACCCAAACGCCAGGACCACCACCCGTTCCCCTACATTATGCTGATCGCGCCGCTCATGATGGGCGCTATTTTGTTTGCCGTCACGGGCAACGTGCTGTCGGTGCTGTTCATGATGATGATGCCGCTTTTCATCATCGGCCACTACGTGGACCACAAGATGCAAAGCAAGCGGGAACGCAAGGAGCAGCTGAAGCAGTTCCGCGAAGCGATGGCAGTGTTCCGCAAGGACATCACGGAACTTCAGCACATCGAGCGCTCAGTGCGCCTCCAGGAGGCTCCCTCCGTCAGCGACACGGTGGATTCCATCTACAAGCTGGGACCCTTGCTCTGGACACACCGGCCCGAGCACAAGGGGTTCCTGGGCCTGCGCTTCGGGCTGGGTACGGCTCCCTCGCGCATTTCGTTTGAGGAGCCCGGCAACAACGAAACCGAAGCCGAGTACATGCAGGAAATCCAAGCCTGCCTCAAACAGTTCCAGGACATCGAAGGCGTTCCCATCGTGTCCCAGCTCCGCTCATCCGGAGCCTTTGGACTCGCAGGCGGGCGCGGCCTGGTGGACGATGTGGCGCGCGGCATGGTGCTGCAGACCGTGGGGCTGCATTCCCCGGCCGAAGTGGTGGTCACGGCAATCACCTCCGCCCAGTCCAGGGAACGCTGGAACTGGCTTCAGTGGCTGCCCCACGTCGGCTCGGGGCACAGCCCGCTCAGCGGCGACCACCTCGCGGCCGGACCGGCCGGCGGGTCCTCACTGCTCGCCCGGCTGGAGGACCTCGTTGACCAGCGCGAAGCGGGCGCGCAGTCGCCGCGTCCGGCGCCTCGGCCAGGCGTCGACAGCGAGAACGGCGACATCCCTGCCCCCGTCCTGCCGTCCGTGCTGGTGATCGTCGAAGACGATGCTCCCGTTGACCGCGGCCGGCTGACACGGCTCGTGGAACGCGGGCCGGATTCCGGCGTCCATGTCATGTGGGTGGCAACCAGCGTCCAGTCGCTTCCTGCCGCGTGCCGGGACTTCATGGTGGTCGACGGCGACCACGGAACCACCACCGGCCAGGTCCGGCTGGGCCGCCACACCTACCCGGTCAGCTGCGAAAGCCTCGACGCCGAACTGGCCGCCCAACTGGCCCGGATGCTCTCCCCGGTGGTGGATGTGGGCAAGCCCGTTGACGACGACTCCGACCTGCCCCGCGCTGTGTCCTACGTGAGCCTGATCGGCAAGGACTTCATGGACAACCCCCAGGCGGTGGCGGACCGCTGGAAAGAGAACAACTCGGTCCGCGCCACCGCAGTCGCCAACCGCAAGGACAACGGCACGCTCCGTGCCCTGGTCGGATCGAAGGGCGTCGAACCGCTGTACCTCGACCTGAAGAACGAGGGCCCGCACGCACTCGTGGGTGGAACCACGGGCGCCGGAAAATCCGAATTCCTGCAGTCCTGGGTCATGGGCATGGCGGCCGCGTACAGCCCGGACCGGGTGAGCTTCCTGTTCGTGGACTACAAAGGCGGTGCCGCCTTTGCCGACTGCCTGCACCTGCCCCACACCGTTGGCCTGGTAACCGATCTCTCGCAGCACCTGGTGCGCCGTGCCCTGACCTCCCTCCGGGCTGAACTGCACTACCGGGAGCACCTGCTCAACCGGAAGAAGGCCAAGGACCTACTGGGCCTCCAGCGCGAGGCGGATCCCGAGGCTCCGCCGTACCTCATCATCATCGTGGACGAGTTCGCGGCCCTCGCCACCGAAGTACCTGAGTTCGTGGACGGTGTGGTGGATGTGGCAGCCCGCGGTCGGTCCCTGGGCCTCCACCTGATCCTCGCCACCCAGCGGCCCGCCGGCGTCATCAAGGACAGCCTGCGCGCCAACACCAACCTGCGGGTGGCGCTCCGCATGGCCGACGAGGAGGATGCCACGGACATTCTCGGCGTTCCCACCGCGGCCTACTTCGATCCCTCGATCCCAGGCCGCGGTGCCGCGAAGACCGGCCCCGGCCGGATCCAGGGCTTCCAGACCGGCTACGCCGGCGGCTGGACCACGGAAAAACCGCAGGCCCCGCAGATGGACATCGTGGAAATGGCCTTCGGATCGGGACCCAGCTGGGCCGCTCCCGCGCCTGAGAAGCCTGTTCGGGAGGAACCTGCCGGCCCCAACGACATTGCGCGGATGACGGCCAACATCATCAAGGCGGCCGAGGTGCTTTCCATCGCGCCGCCACGTAAACCGTGGCTCAACGAGCTGGCCAAGACCTACGATTTCTCCAAGCTGCCCAACCCCAGGACGGACGAACGCCTCCTCCTGGGTGTGGCCGACGACCCCGCCCACCAGGATCAGCCCACCGTCTTTTACGAGCCGGACAAAGACGGCAACATGGCCATCTACGGAACGGGCGGATCGGGCAAGTCAGCCGCCCTGCGGGGCATCGCCATCGCTGCGGCAATCACTCCGCGAGGAGGCCCTGTCCATGTCTACGGCATCGACTGCGGTTCCTCCGGACTGAAGATGCTCGACGGCCTGCCGCACGTGGGCGAGATCATCAACGGCGACGACGTTGAACGCGTCGGAAGGCTGCTGCGGTGGCTGCGCGACGTGGCCGACGACCGCGCCGCCCGCTATTCCGAAGTCCGCGCCTCCACCATCGTGGAATACCGGAAGTTGGCCAACGACCCGGAAGAGAAGCGGATCTTCATCCTGGTGGACGGCATGTCCAGCTTCCGCGAAGCCTACGAATACAGCCGGCTGTCCGCGCTGTGGGACATTTTCCTTCAACTGGCCACGGACGGCCGGCCGTTGGGCATCCACCTGGTAGTCACCGGCGACCGGCCCAACTCCGTCCCGGCCTCGCTGCTGGCGTCGATCCAGCGGCGCCTGGTCCTGCGGCTCTCGTCCGAAGACGATTACATTTCGTTGGATGTACCGAAGGACGTCCTGAGCCAGTCGTCACCTCCGGGCCGCGGCCTGCTCGGAGCCCATGAGGTCCAGCTTGCCGTGCTCGGCGGCGACTCGAACCTGGCGCTGCAGGCACGCGAGGTGCACAAGCTCAGCGAAGCCATGCTGCGCCAAGGCATGGAGAAGGCGCCGCAGATCGAACGGCTGCCCGAACAGGTTGACCTGGACATCCTTCCCGCCGGCAGCCAGGACCTTCCGGTCATCGGTGTCGACGACGAAACGCTCCAGCCGGCCGAGATCATGGCCAAGGGCCCGCTGCTCGTTGCCGGTCCGCCAGGCGCCGGCCGGACAGTTGCCCTGGTCACCATGGCCTACGCCCTGCGCCGGTCCAACCCCGGCGCCGAACTGATCTACATCGGCTCCCGCAGGTCCGCCGTCGCGTCGCTGAAGGTCTGGAACCGGTCGCTCGTGGGGGCCGATGACGTCGAAGAGGCCATTGACGGACTGGTGGACTACTCCGCGGAGAACCCGGGCAGATTGGCCATCTTCATCGAAGGCCTGACCGAGTTCACGGACACCAGCGCCGAGTCCGGCATCGAGCGGCTTGTCACCACGTCCATCAAGTCCGACCAATGGGTGGTGGGAGAGTCTGAAACCTCCACCTGGTCCTCCGCCTGGTCACTGTCGCAGCCGTTCAAATCCGGCCGGCGGGGACTGCTGATCAACCCCGGCGACATCGAAGGCGACAGCCTGCTCAACACCTCACTGGGCAAGATCAGTTCGGACTTCATTCCGGGGCGCGGTTACATTGTGGGCCGGGGCAAGGTCCGCAAGCTGCAAATCGCGCTGCCTCCTGAGAACCGCAACCAGACCGAACCGGACCTGGGCCGCGTGGGAGCGGCACGGTGAGTGGTGCATGGGGAGCGGTGCCCATCGACGATGAGTTGGGCCGCGGGATAGGTTCTAGGTAATGGATCTTCCGGATGAGCCGGGGGCCGCTGGGGAGCCGATCGGATCGGGTCCGTTGACTAAAGGAGATAACTAATGGCTATTTGGGGCGCAGACATTGCTCAGCTCAAGGCGCTCGGAACCAAGCTGCAGGCTGGTTCGTCCGAGATTGAGAAGCAGAAGTCGCAGCTGTCGAAGGCTCTTGACGGCACTGACTGGAAGGGCCCGGACGCGGACAAGTTCCGCAGCGAGTGGTCCGGTTCGCACGTGACAGCACTGGCCAAGGTGGCACAGGCGCTGCAGGAAGCCGGCAAGCAGGCTACCAAGAACGCTTCCCAGCAGGAGGAGGCTTCCCGCTAGGAAGGCCTCCCTCCAGAAAATATCTGCCGGATGCCCCGGACGCCGTAAAGCGTCCGGGGCATCCGTGTGTTAGCAGCCAGACAATGTCAGTGATCTAAGGCAGGATAGGTCTGTGAGCACAGGGAACACGGCAGCAGACACCGAAACAGACAGCACAAATCAGGCCAGCGCCGCAGGGGAACGGGTGCCCTCCGGCGCCGTGCGCGAGGAATACCAAAACCTGGTGGAAGAGGTGCGCAAACACCGCTTTGCCTACTACCAGGAGGACGCGCCGACCATTTCGGACGCCGAGTTCGACGAACTCTTCCAGCGCCTCGAAACGATCGAAGCGATGCACCCCGAACTGGTATCAAACGATTCACCCACCCAGGAGGTGGGCGGCGAAGTGTCCGCCGCCTTTGCCGCCGTCGAACATCTCCAGCGGATGTACAGCCTCGAGGACGTCTTTTCCCTCGAGGAACTCGAGGCCTGGATCGCCAAGGCCGAGGCAGGCGTCGCCAAGCTCGGCAACGGCACCGCCGGTCCCACCTGGCTCACGGAACTCAAGATCGACGGCCTGGCGGTCAACCTCCTGTACCGCGACGGCAAACTGGTCCGGGCCGCCACCCGCGGGGACGGCTACACCGGTGAGGACATCACCCACAACGTCCTGACCATCAAGGAAATCCCGCAGCAGCTGACCGGCGAGAACTTCCCGGCCGAAATGGAGGTCCGCGGCGAGGTCTTCATTCCGTCCCGGGCCTTCGCCGAATTCAACGAGGCGCTCATCGAGGCCGGCAAGGCGCCGCTGGCCAACCCGCGCAACGCCGCGGCCGGCTCGCTCCGCCAGAAGGACCCGGCGGAAACGGCCAAGCGCCCGCTGCGCATGTACGTGCACGGCATCGGTGCCCGCGAAGGGTTGGAAACGGCCAGCCAGTCGGACACCTACCGCCAGCTAGCCGCCTGGGGCCTGCCAACGAGCCCGTATTTTGAGCTCCTCGGCAGCCTCAAGGAAGTGCTCGCCTTCATCAAGCGCTACGGCGACAAACGGCACAGCCTCACGCATGAGATTGACGGCATCGTGGTCAAAGTGGACGACTTCGCCACGCAGCGCGCACTCGGGTTCACCTCCCGGGTGCCGCGCTGGGCTGTCGCCTACAAGTACCCGCCGGAGGAAGTCCACACCAAGCTGCTGGACATCGCCGTGAACGTGGGGCGCACCGGCCGCGTCACCCCGTACGGCGTGATGGAGCCAGTGAAGGTAGCAGGTTCCACGGTGGGTATGGCCACCCTGCACAACCAGGACGTCGTCAAGGCCAAAGGTGTGAAGATCGGCGACATCGTGGTGCTCCGGAAAGCCGGGGACGTCATCCCGGAGATCGTGGGCCCGGTGCTTGCGCTCCGGGACCAGCAGGATCCGCCGGTACGGGATTTTGTGATGCCCACGGATTGCCCGTCCTGCGGGACGCCGCTTGCTCCCGGGAAGGAAGGCGACGTCGATATCCGGTGCCCCAATTCACGCTCCTGCCCTGCGCAGCTGCGTGAACGTGTCTTCCATGTGGCCAGCCGCGGCGCCTTCGACATCGAGGCTCTCGGCTGGGAAGCCGCCATTGCCCTCACCCAGCCCGCTGAGCCCGAAACTCCGCCGCTGACCAGCGAAGCCACGCTGTTCCGGCTTACGCGCGAAGACCTCGCCGATGTCCGCATCCGCCGCGAGAAGCGGTCCAAGGGAGTGGGTACCGGCGAATTCGAACTGGTGCCGTACTTCTTCAGCAAGGGCACGGCCAAGTCGCCTTCGAAGCCGACGGCCACTACCGAAAAACTCTTCAGCGAACTGGAGAAAGCAAAGACCCAGCCGTTGTGGCGCGTCCTGGTGGCGCTGTCCATCCGGCATGTCGGGCCCCGCGCGTCGCGCGCCCTTGCCACGGCCTTCGGTTCGATGGAGGCCATCCGGCAGGCCTCCGAGGAAGATCTGGCCCATGTCGACGGCGTGGGCCCGGTGATCGCGGCGGCGCTGAAGGAATGGTTCGCCGAGGACTGGCACCGCGAAATCGTGGACAGCTGGGCTGAAGACGGTGTGCGGATGGCGGATGAGCGGGACGAATCCACCCCGCGGACCCTGGAAGGGCTGACCATCGTGGTCACCGGAAGCCTCGAGGGGTTCAGCCGGGACGAGGCCAAGGAAGCCATCCTTATCCGTGGCGGCAAGGCTGCCGGGTCCGTCTCCAAGAACACCAGCTACGTCGTGGCTGGTGAGAACGCCGGAACAAAACTGGACAAGGCCGAGCAGCTGGGCCTTCCGGTGCTGGACGAGGACGGCTTCCGGGAGCTCCTGGCCAACGGACCCGCCGACTCGGCTGGCTCTGCAGGATCCGCAGAGCCAGCGGATGAAGCCGCCACCAACGGAGACGTTGCCGATGACCGCCAGGAAGAGCTGCTGGAATGAGTGTCACACCGGAAGACCTGCTCGAGGTGGCCAAGGAGGCGGCCGCAGCCGGGGCGGCGGTGCTCGCCACCCGGAACGCCGCGGAACTGGACATCAGCAACAAGGGAGACTCCGGGGACTGGGTCACGGCCTTCGACGTCGCCGCCGAGAACGCCGTGCGTGCAGTCATCGCCCGCGCCCGGCCGCAGGACACCGTGACCGGCGAGGAACACGGCACGCTCAGCCGGGACAATCCCAGCGGGTACCGCTGGTCAATCGACCCGTTGGACGGCACCACCAACTTCATCCGGAACATCGTCTACTACGGCACGTCCGTCGCAGTGGCGGATCCCGACGGCGCCTGGCTGGCCGGCGTCGTCAATGCCCCCGCCCTGGGCCGCGTCTACTACGCATCCCGCGGGCAGGGCGCGTGGCTGGAGGAGCGCGGACAGCGGACCCAGCTCACCGGTCCCGTTCCAGGCCGCGCAGGGCAGATCCTGGCCACCGGCTTCAGCTACGATCCCGATGTCCGTGCCGAGCAGGCCGAGGCCCTCGGCGGCTTCATGGACGGTTTCGCCGATATGCGCCGGCTGGGGTCCGCTGCCCTGGACCTGTGCCTTGTGGCAGATGGAACCCATGACGCCTTCGGCGAACGCGGTCTCAATGAGCATGATTTCTCAGCCGGCGCCCTCATCGCCGAGGAGGCGGGATGCTGGGTCCGCCGCCCCCGCCTCACCAGCCCGGTCGACGGCGGACCCTCGGATGAGGAACGCCTCGCCGCGTGGACATGCGCCGGGACGCTGGAGCTGTCGGGGAAGTTTCCGCTCTGACGGGCGACGGCTGACGGGCGGCGGGAGCTCAGGCTCAGGCGTGCGCGGCAGCCAGCCCGGCGGCACCGGAATAGCGGTTGAGCGGCCGCTCGAGCCCGTAGTGACCCCGCAGCGTATTTGCCGTGTACTCCGTGCGGAACAGGCCGCGCCGCCGAAGGACCGGCACCACGTGGTCCACGAAAGCCTCCAGCCCTGAGGGGAGCACTGCGGGCATGATGTTGAAGCCGTCCGCGGCACCGTTCTCGAACCAGAGCTGAATGGCATCGGCTACCTGCTCGGGCGTTCCCGAGAACGTGCGGTGGCCGCGGCCGCCGCCCAGCCGTCCGATCAGCTGGCGCACCGTGAGCTGTTCGCGGCGGGCAAGCTCCACGATCAGGGTGTAGCGGCTCTTGGCGCCCTGGACGGAGTCCTCATCCGGAAGGTCTGCCGGCAGTTGCCTGTCCAGGGGCAGGTCGTCCGGGCTGACGCCCAGGGTCTTCGCCAGTTCGATGCGCGCATACTCGGGCCGGATCAGATCGTCGAGTTCGCGTTCCAGTTTCTTGGCCTCGGCTTCCGTGCCGGCCAGCACGGGCACAATGCCGGGCAGGATCTTGATGCCCTCCGGGTCGCGCCCGGCGGCAGTGGTGCGGGCCTTGAGGTCGGCGTAGAAACCCTGCGCGTCTTCGAGCGTCTGCTGCGCAGTGAACACAGCCTCCGCGTAGAGCGCCGCCAGGCCCTTGCCGTTTTCGGAGGATCCGGCCTGGACGATCAGCGGGTAGCCCTGCGGCGACCGCGGTACATTCAGCGGACCGCGCACCCTGAAATGCTTGCCGACGTGGTCGATCGGCCTGACCTTGTCCGCATCGGCCCAGACTCCGGCCTCCTTGTCCGCCACCACGGCGTCGTCATCCCAGCTGTCCCAGAGCTTGCCGGCGACGTCCAGGAACTCCGCCGCCCGTTCATAACGGGTGGCGTGCGCCGGCTGGTCATCGACGCCGAAGTTCCGCGCGGCGTCGGGCCCTGCAGTGGTAACCACGTTCCAGCCGGCACGGCCGCCGCTGACGAAATCGACGGAGGCGAAGCGGCGGGCAAGGTTGAACGGATCGTTATAGGTGGTGGAAGCCGTGGCAATCAGGCCGATCTTCTCCGTGGCTGCGGCGATGGCGGTCAGCAGCACCGTCGGTTCGAGCTTTCCGGCCGGCCGGCGGCCCACGTTGCCGAAGATCACGGGCGAGTCCGCGAAGAAGATGGAATCGAAAGTGCCGCGCTCGGCAATCTGTGCCAGGTTGCGGTAGTGGCTGATGTCCGTGCTGGCCCGGGGGTTGCTCTCGGGCAGCCGCCACGAGGCTTCGTGGTGGCCGGTGCTCATGAGGAAAGCATTAAGGTGCAGGGTGCGCTGGGACGGTGCCATGGTGTGATCCTGTCGGTCGGGTTGTTGTTCGGGCGGCGTGTCGGTGGTGCAAATCAAGCACAGCCGCACCGGCCGCTGCCAGCCCCGCCGACCACTGGAGAAACG
Organism: Arthrobacter sp. Y81; assembly: GCF_002929335.1. Lineage (GTDB taxonomy): Bacteria > Actinomycetota > Actinomycetes > Actinomycetales > Micrococcaceae > Arthrobacter. The sequence continues at coordinate 232,763 of NZ_PJIL01000002.1, read as the reverse complement.
GCGCGAAACAGCGGGAAATGCCCGGAAATAGAGGGAAACGCCCGGACACGCGGCGCAACGCCCGGACACGGGGCGCAACACAAGGCCATCCGGGCCCACTGATAGTTCAGTCACGGAAACAGCCATTTCGCGGGCTGCGGGACGCGCGCGCAACTAGCATGGATAAGTGCATCCGCAGATCCTCATTCGCCCCGCCATCCCGGCAGATTACGACGCCGTGGCCCGCATTACGCGGGACGCCTACCTTGCCGCGGGCTACTTCGCGAATGCCGACCACCCGTACATGCTGCAGATCCAGGACGTGGCAAAGCGGGCCGCCGAGGCGACCATCTGGGTTGCCGAGCGGGCGGGCCGCGTCGTCGGTTCCGTGACACTCGCCGTCGCCGGTGAGCCTTTCGCGGACATCGCGCTGGCGGACGAACTCGAATTCCGCATGCTCGTGGTGGACCCCGCGGTCCAGCGCAGCGGCGCCGGCAGGGCCATGGTCGATGCGATTATTGCCCACGCCAAGGCGCTGGAAGGCATCAAGGCCGTGTCCCTCACGACGGGCCTCACCTGGGAAAGCGCGCACGGGCTGTACCGCAAGATTGGCTTCCAGCGCGTACCCGAGCGCGACTGGTTCGTGCCGGATACCGACATAAAGCTGCTGGTTTACCGGCTGGACGTCTAGCCGCCCTAAAGTGGTGCCGACTCAAGGCACCATCGAAAGGCAGACCATGCGCAAGACATTCGGCTCCGGCTCCACGTGGGAGCAGACCCTCGGCTATTCCCGTGCGGTGCAGGTGGACAACACCCTGTACATCTCCGCCACCGCCGCCAGCGGTGAAGACGGAATCGTGGGCGAGGATTTCTATGCCCAGACCAAGTTCATCCTGGAAAAGCTGGGCGCAGTCCTGGCCGAGGCAGGGTTCGAATACGGCGACGTGGTGCAGTCCAAGCTGTACCTGACGGACATCAGCAAGTGGGAAGACGCCGGCCGCGCCCACGGTGAAGTGTTCGGCGAGATCCGCCCCACCCTGTCCCTGGTCCATGTGCTGCCGTTCCTCGACCCCAAGATGCTGGTGGAAATCGAACTCGTGGCCCAGAAGAGCGCCAGCTAGCTAGCCGGGAGGCCGTAGCGGTGTTCGGGGCGGCCGGTGGTTCCGTAGCGGAGCTGGATGTCGACGGCGCCGTCATCCGCCAGCGAGGACAGGTACCGCTGGGCGGTGGCCCGGGAAACACCGACCCGCCCCGCCACCTCGGCCGCCGAATACTGTTCCCCGGGCACCAGCGATTCCAGCACTGCCGCCTCGGTGGCGGAGCGCGGCTTGGCCGATACCGTGACGTCCCCGGGAATCAAGGACCGTTTGGCCCGCTCCACCGTGTCCTGGTCCAGCGCGCCGGGCTGGGCCAGGATCCGCCGGTACCGGGCATAGGAACGGAGCTGCTGGGACAACGACTCGGCCGTGAACGGCTTCAGCAGGTACCCCAGGGCGCCGCGCCGGAAGGCGGCGCGCAGCGAAACGGCGTCCGACGCCGCGCTCAGGATCATGGTGTCCACATCCAGCTGGCGGAGCAGGTCCAGGCCCGAGCCGTCAGGCAGGTACACATCCAGCAGCACCAGGTCCGGGCGCAGGCTGTGGATGGCCTGCAGCGCCTGGGACGCCGAACCAGCGGGCGGCAGCGCGAGGAAGCCGGCCACCGAATCCACGTAGGCCGCGTGCAGCTTGGCGACGTGGAAATCGTCGTCCACAATCAGCACCCTGAAATCCTCAGACATCCCTTTCCTCCCCGATCAAACTGTCCTTTCCGGCAAAACTGTCGTTCCTGATGAGCTTGTCCTTTCCGGGCAGGTCGGCTGTGGTCCGCGGCAGCGTTGCCATGAAGACTGCGCCGGGGCCGCCGGGGGAGCCGGGCTCCAGGACCCGGACGTCCCCGCCGCGGCGCCGCGCAAGCTGCCGGGCAAGTGCCAGCCCCAGGCCCTGCCCGCCGGCGGCACGTGCCGGCCGTGCCGCCGTCGTGAATCCTTCGGCGAACACCGCCTCCGCCCCGCCGGCCGCCGTTTCGGGAGCCAGGCCGTCGCCGGAGTCCGCGACGACGACGTGCAGCGTCCCGCCGTCGGGCCCCGGTTCGTCCAGCAGCTCCACCTCCACCCAGCGGTCCGCCGCGGAGCCGGCGACGGCGGCGTTCACGGCGTTGTCGATCAGGTTCCCCAGCACCGTGGTGACATCCTGCGGTTCGGTGACCTGGCCGCGCACCAGCGTTTCCGGGCCGATGCGCAGTGTCACGCCGCGTTCGTCCGCCTCCACGCCCTTGGCGCCGACGAAAGCCTGCAGGTACGGGTCCTGCAGGAGCTCGGCCTGGTCCACCGGGAACTTCAGCGGTCCCGTGGCAGCGAGCCGAGCGAGATAGTCTCGGGCCTGCTGGTGCTGCCCGATGCTCATGAATCCGGCGATGGTGTGCAGCTGGTTGGCGAACTCGTGGCGCTGGGCGCGCAGCGCGGTGGACATGGTGCCCACGGCATCGAGCTGGCGGGTGAGGTGCTGCAGTTCGGTGCGGTCGCGGAGCATCACTACCCAGCCCAGGTCCTCCCGCCGGTGCAGCGCCTTGCGGGCGCTGGCCACCAGCACGCGGGCACCGGCGATGATTTCGACGGCGTCTGCTTCTGCCGCGTCCGGCCGGGTCAGGGCCTTCAGCTGCTCCGGGACCGGGGCCTGTTCCCACGGTGTTCCGGCGAGATCGGGCTGGGCGAGGAGCCTCTGCGCGGCGGCGTTGAAGACGCTGATCCGGCCGTCGGCCGCTACGCCGATCACGCCGTCGTCAACGCCCTGGAGGACAGCCACCTGGTCATGGACCAGGGTGCTGATTTCCTCAGGTTCCAGGCCCAGCGTCAGCCGCTGCAGGCGACGGCGCAGCAGGAACGAGGCCAGGGCTCCGGCCAGCAGCGAACCGGCCGCGGTCAGCGCAATGGGCGTGATGTCCCGGGCCAGGCTCTGGACGATGCTCTCGGTGGAATACCCCACGCTGACCTCGCCCACCACAGTGTCCGAGTCCGGGCCGAAGACGGGCACCTTGGCTCCCGCCGACGGTCCCAGCGTGCCGGTGTTCCGGGTGGTCACCTCCTTGCCCGAAAGGGCTTCGGAGGGATCAGTGCTGACTTTTTCGCCCAGCCGGTCGGCGTCCGGGTGGGCCAGCCGCAGGCCGGTTTCATCGGTGATCACCACGAACAGCGCCCCCGTGCGGGTCCGGGCACCTTCAGCCACCGCCATCAGCGGGCCGGCCAGCAGCACTGATGCCGGGGGAGTGCCCGCCTCGCGGCTGATGGCCCGGACCTCCTGGCGGACCGCAGGATCCGAGGCAACGGTGCGGGCCAGGGTGAGCGCCTGGTTCTCCGCTTCCCGGCCCAGGCGCTCGTACGTCAGCCAGGCATGCACGGCGCCGCTGAGCAGCACCACGAGCAGAACCACTCCGAGCTGGAGCAGCAGGGTCTGGGTGGAAAACCGCAGGGGCCGCCTCGGTGCCGGACGCTTCATTGCCCTCCTGACGGGGTTTTGGCCTGCTGAGCTAAATGAGCAAAATGCTCCCAATAAGCAGTATGCCAATCAATTGAGCCAAAGGCACTGCCGTGACGCGGGCCACTCTAACGTCTGTAGTGCGCATCACACCGGAGTGGTGCCACTGACTGACAAAGGAGCCGGCCGTGCTGGTATTACTTGGATTCGCCATGATCGCGGTATTCATGGTGCTGATCATGACGAAGAAGTTGACGCCAGTGCTGGCGCTGATCATCGTCCCCACCGTTTTCGGGCTGTTCGCCGGGGCGGGACTGGGCATCGGGGACATGGTGCTGGACTCGATGAAGTCCATGACCTCAACCGCAGCCCTGCTGATGTTCGCCATCATCTACTTCGGCCTGATGATCGACGTCGGGCTGTTCGACCCGCTGGTGCGGTTCATCCTCCGCAAGCTGGGCAATGACCCGGCCAAGGTGGTGCTGGGCACCGCCATCCTGGCCGCCGCAGTGTCCCTGGACGGCGACGGCTCCACCACCTTCATCCTCACCACGGCCGCCATGCTGCCTGTCTACCTGCGCCTGAAGATGAGCCCCGTCGTCCTGACCTGCGTGGCCGGCCTTGCCAACGGCACCATGAACATCCTGCCGTGGGGCGGCCCCACCGCCCGCGCCGCCACCGCACTGAAGATCGATGTCAACGACGTCTTCGTCCCGATGGTCCCGTCGCTGATCGCCGGCCTCGTTGTGGTCTTCGTCTTCGCCTGGCTGCTGGGCCTGCAGGAACGCAACCGCCTCCGCGCCACCGCACCGGAAATCTGGGGTGTCCCGGATTCGGCAGAAGCGTTCTCCGCAGAACCGTTCGACGGCGGCACGTCCGGCAGCGCCGGCGGCAACTCCCGCCGCGGTTCCGGCAGCGGCACCGCACCTGTTCCCGCAACGGACGGCCCCGCCGGCCACTCACCGGCCGGCTCCTCCGTTGCCGTGCTCGAGCGCACCGAATCCCTCGTGGACGACCACGACTCCGCCATGGCGGACACCGCCCTGGACCCGAACCGCAAGACCCTGCGCCCGAAGCTGTTCTGGTTCAACCTGGGCCTGACCGTCGCCGTCATGGTCATGCTCGTGGCCGACCTGGTGCCGCTGCCGTTCGTCTTTATGGTGGGCTCCGCCATCGCCCTGCTGGTCAACTTCCCCAAGGTCAAGGACCAGGGTGCCCAGCTCATCGCCCACGCCCCGTCCATTGTGGCCGTGGTCAGCATGGTCATGGCCGCAGCCGTCCTCACCGGCGTCCTGAAAGGCACCGGCATGGTCGAGGCCATGTCCGCCTGGCTCGTCCAGATCATCCCCACCAGCATGGGCCCGTTCATGGCCATCATCACCGGCGTCCTCAGCATCCCCATGACGTTCTTCATGAGCAACGATGCCTTCTACTTCGGTGTCCTCCCCGTACTGAGCGAAACCGCTGCCCACTACGGCGTCAGCGCCGCCGACATGGCGCGGGCCTCCATCACCGGCCAGCCGTTCCACCTGCAGAGCCCGCTGGTTCCGGCCATCCTGCTGCTCGTGTCACTCGCCAAGGTGGACCTCGGCGACCACCACAAGAAGGTGCTGTGGCGCACCGCCGTCATCTCGCTCGTCATGCTGGGTGTCGGAGTGCTGACGGGAGCCATCGGGATCGGCTAGGGTAAAGCTGCCTGCGGCTAGCCGTGGGCCGGTGTTGCCCGTCTGACGCCCGCTGGGGGTCGTCAGGCGGGCACACTGTTGCAACGTAGACTATTGGGGAAACCAAAACTACATTGCAGGGGAGATCCATGGCTGCGATCAACCGCGACGACGTCGCGCATCTCGCGCGTCTCGCGCACATCGAGATGAGTGCTGAAGAGCTGGACCGGATGGCCGGCGAACTGGCCGTCATCGTCGATTCAGTGAAGTCCGTAAGTGAAGCCGCCGGTGATGATGTCCCGGCCACGTCCCACCCGATCCCGCTGACGAATGTGTTCCGCGAGGACGTTGTGGGCCACACCTTCACAGCCGAGCAGTCCCTGAGCGGTGCACCCGACGCATACGAGGGCCGCTTCAAGGTTCCGGCCATCCTGGATGAGGACTGATAAATGACTGAACTGAACAGCACCGACTCCAACGGCGCAGGCTCCGACGGCACAGCCCTGATCCGCCTCTCAGCGGCCCGGCTTGCCCAGAAGCTCGCAGCCGGCGAGGTCACCTCCGTTGAGGTCACCCAGGCCTACCTGGACCGCATCGCAGCGGTCGACGGCGGCCCGCGCGGCGTGCACGCCTTCCTGCACGTCAACACCGAGGAGGCGCTCGCCGTCGCCGCGGAGGTGGACGCCATCCGCGCCGCAGGCGGCGCCGCGGCCGCGGAACTCCATGAACTCGCCGGCGTTCCCATCGCCGTCAAGGACCTCATCGTCACCATCGGCCAGCCCACCACGGCCGGCTCCAAGATCCTCGAAGGCTGGCACAGCCCGTACGACGCCACGGTGGTCAAGCGCCTGCGCGACGCCAAGATGCCCATCCTGGGCAAGACCAACCTGGACGAATTCGCCATGGGCTCCTCCACGGAGCACTCGGCCTACGGCCCCACCCGCAACCCGTGGGACCTGGACCGGATCCCGGGCGGCTCCGGCGGCGGCTCGGCTGCCGCCGTCGCCGCCTTCGAAGCGCCCCTTGCCCTGGGCACGGACACCGGCGGATCCATCCGCCAGCCCGGCGCCGTCACCGGCACCGTGGGCGTCAAGCCCACCTACGGCAGCGTTTCCCGCTACGGCGCCATTGCGATGGCCTCGTCGCTGGACCAGATCGGCCCCGTCTCCCGCACGGTTTTGGACTCGGCCCTCCTGCACCAGGTCATCGGCGGCCACGACCCCTATGACTCCACGTCCCTGCCGGACCCCCTGGAGGACCTCGTTGCGGCCGCACGGCTGGGCAACGTGGACGGCATGAAGATCGGCATCATCAAGGAACTCCACGGCGAGGGCTACCAGGCCGGCGTCGAGAACCGCTTCAACGAATCGCTGGAGCTGCTCAAGCAGGCCGGTGCGGAAATCGTTGAGGTGTCCTGCCCCAACTTCAAGTACGCGCTGGGCGCCTACTACCTGATCATGCCCTCGGAGGCTTCCTCCAACCTGGCCAAGTTCGACGGCGTGCGGTACGGCCTGCGGGTCCTTCCCAAGGATGCGCCGCTCACCATCGAACGCGTCATGGGTGCCACCCGCGCCGCGGGCTTCGGCGACGAAGTGAAGCGCCGCATCATCCTGGGCACCTACGCGCTCAGCGCCGGCTACTACGACGCCTACTACGGCTCGGCCCAGAAGGTCCGCACGCTGATCCAGCGTGACTTCGAGGCCGCGTTCACCCAGGCCGACGTGCTGATTTCCCCGACGGCCCCCACTACGGCCTTCAAGCTGGGCGAGAAGCTGAACGACCCCCTGGCCATGTACCTCAACGACGTCGCCACGATTCCGGCCAACATGGCCGGCGTTCCGGGCCTGTCCCTGCCGGGCGGCCTGGCGGATGAGGACGGTCTGCCGGTCGGCATCCAGCTCCTGGCTCCGGCCCGCCAGGATGCACGCCTGTACCGCGTGGGCGCTGTCCTTGAATCCCTGCTCGAGGCCAAATGGGGCGGACCGCTCCTGGCCCAGGCCCCGGCTCTGGCCACCTCGGTGGCAGGGCCTGTCGAGAGCCTTGTCGAAGCCCAGGAGGCAAAATAATGAGCGTTGACGCAACCCTGAGCTTCGAAGAGGCCATGGAGAAGTACGATCCCGTCCTGGGGTTCGAGGTCCACGTGGAACTCAACACCAAGACCAAGATGTTCTCCTCCGCCCCGAACGTCTTCGGCGACGAGCCGAACACGAACGTCAACGAGGTGGACCTGGGCATGCCGGGCGTGCTGCCCGTGGTGAACAGGACGGCGATCGAGTCCTCCATCAAGATCGGCCTCGCGCTGAACTGCACGATCGCCGAGACCTGCCGCTTTGCCCGGAAGAACTACTTCTACCCGGACACCCCGAAGAACTTCCAGACCTCCCAGTACGACGAACCCATCGCGTACGACGGCTACCTGGACATCGAACTGTCGGACGGTACCGTGTTCCGCGTCGAAATCGAGCGCGCCCACATGGAAGAGGACGCCGGCAAGCTGACGCACATGGGCGGTTCCGCAGGCCGCATCCAGGGTGCCGACTACTCGCTGGTGGACTACAACCGGTCCGGTGTCCCGCTGGTGGAAATCGTCACCAAGCCGATCCAGGGCGCCGGCAGCCGCGCCCCGGAACTGGCCAAGGCCTACGTGGCCGCGGTGCGCGAGATCGTGAAGAACCTTGGCGTCTCGGACGCGAAGATGGAACGCGGCAACGTCCGCTGCGACGCCAACGTATCGCTGCGCCCGCACGGCCGCGAACGCTTCGGCATCCGCTCGGAAACCAAGAACGTCAACTCGCTGCGCGCCGTCGAACACGCCGTCCGCTACGAGATCCAGCGGCACGCCGCCGTCCTGGACTCCGGCGAGCCGGTCATCCAGGAAACGCGCCACTGGCACGAGGACACCCGATCGACGACGTCGGGCCGGGCCAAGTCCGACGCCGACGACTACCGCTACTTCCCGGAACCGGACCTCGTGCCGATCGTCGCTTCCCGCGAATGGGTCGAGGAACTGCGTGCCACGCTGCCCGAGCCGCCTGCCGACCGCCGTAAGCGCCTGCAGGCCGACTGGGGCTATTCGGACCTGGAATTCCGCGACGTGGTCAACGCCGGTGTGATGGACGAGATCGAGGAAACCATCGCCGCCGGTGCCGCCGCCACGGTGGCCCGCAAGTGGTGGATGGGCGAGATCGTCGGCCGCGCCAAGAACGCGGACGTCGACCCCGGCCAGCTGGGCGTCAAGCCCGAAACCATCGTGGAACTGAACAAGATGGTCGAAGCCGGCAAGATCAACAACAAGATGGCCGCCGAAGTCCTCGACGGCGTCCTCGCCGGCGAAGGCACCCCGGCGGAGATTGTGGAGAAGCGCGGCCTGGCCGTGGTCTCCGACGACGGCCCCCTGCTGGAAGCCATCGACGCGGCACTTGCCGCGCAGCCCGACGTCGCGGACAAGATCCGCGCCGGCAAGCTGCAGGCCATCGGCGCGATCGTGGGCGGCGTTATGAAGGCCACCCGCGGGCAGGCCGACGCTGGCCGCGTCAAGGAGCTGATCCTGCAGAGGCTCGGCGTCGAAGGCTAAGTCTCCCGTTTTAACCCAACTGGGTCGCAGTTATTGTCGTTTAGAACGTTCATAACGACATCTACTGCGACCCAGCTGGGTTAAGGGGATACCAGGCCGGCCATGATGTCCTCCAGGGCCTCGCAGACCATCATCACCGAGGTCCGCTTGAGGTTTTCCGGGCGGGCCAGGATGTCGATGCGACGGCGGGTGCTGATGCCCTGCAGCGGCCGCAGGACAATCTCCGGATTCAGCACCGGCCGTGCGGTATGCCGCGGCAGCAGCCCGATGACGCTGCCGGTTGCCACCAGTCCCGCCACGGTGGAGTAGTCGTTGATCCGGTGGACAATGTTCAGTTCCCTGCTGGACACGGCCGCGACGGCGGACAGCACATCCGCGGGGGAGTAGCCGGTGTGGCTGGTCACCCACGGTTCGCCGACGACGTCGTGCGCCGTGAGGATTTCCTTGCCCGCCAGCCGGTGCCCGGCGGACAACGCCACGTCCAGCGGCTCGTGCGCCAGCGGGATGACGGCCACCCGCTCCTCCGGCCAGCGCGGGCTGTGGTCCATGCGGTGTGCCAGCACCAGATCGTAGCGCGCAGTGAGCGCCGGGAAGTCCTGCTGGGCCACGTCCTCGTCCGAGAGCAGCACCCGGGGTTTGTCGGGTGAGTCCAGCAGCCGGGCCAGCGGTGCGAACAGTGCCTGCCCGGCGCTGTGGAAGCCGCTCACCGTCACGGGGGCCACCGTGGAGCCGTGGTACGCGCCGATCGCCATCCGGGCGTCCGCCATGGCGCTGACGACGGCGGCACCGGCGTCGGCCAGGGCCTGGCCGGCCTCGGTAAGCACCAGGTTCCGGCCCTCCTTGCGGGTCAGCGGCACCTCGACGCTGCGCTGCAGCGCAGCCAGCTGCTGGGATACGGCGGAGGGTGTGACCAGGAGTGTTTCGGCGACCGCCTTGACGCTGCCGAGGGCGCCGAGTTCCCGAAGCATTTCGAGCTGATGGATTTCCATCCACCGAGTCTATTGCTTAGAAATCTCTAAATCGTCGATTGAGAAAAATTCGGTTGTGCTAATGCTTCTTTGTGGTTCTAATGAAGGGAGTCACCCGCTACACCGAGAGTAAGGAAGCCAATGAAGGCTCTGTACAAGGCCGGCGCACACGCCGGATTTGAGCTGGTGGACCGCCCCGAGCCGGAAACCGGCCCCGGCGACGTGAAGATCCGCGTGATGACCACCGGGATCTGCGGCACCGACCTCCATATCCAGTCCTGGGACGCGTGGGCGGAGGGCATCATCCAGGCACCTTTGATTGCCGGCCACGAATTCTATGGCGAAGTGGTGGAAACCGGCGAGGACGTCATGGATGTCAAAGTGGGCGACCGCGTCTCCGGGGAAGGGCACATCGTCTGCGGCATCTGCCGGAACTGCCGTGCGGGGCGCAAGCAGATGTGCATCCACACCGTCAGCGTCGGCGTGCAGCGTGACGGTGCTTTCGCCGAGTACGTTGTCATCCCCGAGACCAACGTCTGGGTCCATCAGGACCCTTCGGTCACTCCCGAACTCGGAGCCATCTTCGATCCGTTCGGCAACGCCGTCCACACCGCCCTGAGCTTCCCGCTGGTGGGCGAGGACGTGCTGATCACCGGCGCCGGGCCCATCGGACTCATGGCCATTGCCGTGGCCCGCCACGCCGGCGCCCGGAAGATCGCCATCACGGATGTTTCGGCGCCGCGGCTGGCACTGGCCCGCCAGCTTGGCGTGGACCTCGCCATCGACGTGTCAAAGATGCGCGTCAAGGATGCCCAGCGCGAACTGGGCATGCGCGAGGGCTTCGACATCGGCATGGAAATGTCCGGGCACCCCACCGCCCTGCCGGAGATGATCGACAACATGAACCACGGCGGCCGGATCGCGATGCTTGGCCTGCCGAGCCAGTCCATCGACATCGACTGGGGCAAGGTGGTCACGCATATGCTGACCATGAAGGGCATCTACGGCCGCGAAATGTTCGAAACCTGGTACGCCATGAGCGCCATGCTGTCCTCGAACCCGGTGCTGCACGCCAACATCTCGGCGGTGGTGACGGACACCCTGCCCGCCACGGACTGGGAGAAGGGCTTCGAGGTTGCCCGCGCCGGCGTGGGCGGCAAAGTGGTCCTCGACTGGACCGTCTTCTAGCACCCGCCACTTCCTACACACTTCCACTTCCGCTGAGGAGCGCACCTCATGTATTCAGCCATCAAGGACCAGCTGCAGAACGAGCTGGACGAGATCCGCACCGCAGGCCTGTTCAAGACCGAACGCCACATCGACTCGCCGCAGGCCAGCCACATCACGGCCGGCCAGATCGGCGAGGCGGGCGCCAATGTACTGAACTTCTGCGCCAACAACTACCTGGGACTCGCGGACCACCCGGACATCATTGCCGCCGCGAAGGAAGCCATGGACGATCGCGGCTTCGGCATGGCCAGCGTGCGCTTCATCTGCGGCACCCAGGACCTGCACCTGGCACTGGAGGCGCGTGTCTCGAAATTCCTGGGCACCGAGGACACCATCCTGTTCTCCAGCTGCTTCGATGCCAACGGGGGGGTGTTCGAGTCCCTCTTCGGTCCCGAGGATGCCATCATCTCCGACGCCCTGAACCACGCGTCGATCATCGACGGCATCCGGCTCTGCAAGGCCCAGCGGTTCCGCTACGCCAACCGCGACATGGCGGACCTCGAAGCCAAACTGATCGAGGCCACCACGCAGGAGAAGCCGGCCCGCCGGAAGATCATCGTGACGGACGGCGTCTTCTCCATGGACGGCTACCTGGCTCCGCTGGAAGCGATCTGCAACCTGGCCGAAAAGTACGATGCCCTGGTGATGGTGGACGACTCACACGCCGTGGGCTTCATGGGTTCCACCGGCGCGGGCACCCCTGAGCACGCCGGTGTCAGCCACCGGGTGGACATCTATACCGGCACGTTCGGCAAGGCCCTGGGCGGCGCCTCCGGCGGCTACGTCTCCGGCCGTGCCGAAGTGGTGGCCATGCTCCGCCAGAAGGCACGCCCCTACCTGTTCTCCAACTCGCTCGCGCCGGCCATCGTGGCCGCCACTCTGAAGGCCTTGGACCTGGTGGAGAACTCCGCCGAGCTGCGTTCGAAGCTCTTCGCCAACGCCGGGCAGTTCCGGAGCCGGATGGCGGCGGAAGGCTTTGAGCTTCTCGACGGCGAGCACGCCATCGTGCCGGTGATGTTCGGCGACGCGGTGATGGCCGCGAAGGTGGCCGACCGGATGCTCCACCACGGAGTGTTCGTGACTGCGTTCAGCTACCCGGTGGTGCCCAAGGGCGCCGCCCGGATCCGGGTCCAGCTCTCCGCGGCGCACAGCGCGGACGATGTCGAAGCCTGCGTCCGCGCGTTCGTCGACAGCCGCAACGCGGTGGGGTCCTAAGGTACTGACGTGACGTCCTGACGAGTGCAAGGATGGAGGCATGTCAGCAAATTACGATGTGGTGATTGTGGGCGGCGGCATTGCCGGGCTGTCCCTCGCCTCCGCCCTGGCCGGTAAATGCAGTGTGGCGCTCGTCGAGGCCGAACAGTCCCTGGCCTACCACACCTCAGCCCGGTCGGCCCGGCAACTGATCCCCAGCTACGGGCCCGTGGTGGTGCAGGAGCTGACCCTCCGCACGCTCGGGCTGATCGCGGCACGGGACGCGGAGCTGCCGGTGCCCGTCCTGTCACCGCGCAGCTTCATGCTGATCGGCGACGAGGACACGGTCCGGGAGGAAGCCAGCGGGCACATGCACCGGATCCCGCATGACGAGGCCCTGGAGCTTTGCCCGGTGCTGGATCCCGGATTCTTCACTGCCGCCGGCCTGGACACCGGTTCGTTCGCCTGCAACGCCCCCGTGCTGCTGGAGGACCACCGGCAGCGGGCCGAAGCCGGCGGGGTGGACATCATCACCGGGGCCAAGGTCCATTCCGCCCAGCGGCTCGGATCCGGCTGGGAGCTGGGCGCCGGCCAGGAGGCCTTCCAGGCAGGCATCGTGGTCAACGCGGCCGGGGCCTGGGCTGATGAACTCGCCGTGATCAGCGGCGTGGAGAAGCTCGGCCTCCAGCCGTACCGCCGCACGGCGGCGATTGTCGACGTCGAACGTTCCCTCCCCGACGACTGTCCCATGGTGGCGGCTGCCGACGAGTCCTTCTACTTCCGCAAGGAAGGGGACGATGTACTGATTTCGCCGTCGGAGTCCGTGCCGAGCGGTCCGGAGGACGCGAAACCCTACCCCGGCGACGTCGAGGCGCTGGTGGCGCGGCTCAACGCGGTGACCACGATGGGCATCAGGGTCGTGAAGTCTGCGTGGACCGGCCTCCGCACCGAAGCCGCCGACGGCGTCCCGGTAGTGGGGTTCGACGCCGAAGCCACCGGATTCTTCTGGCTCGCCGGTCAGGGCGGTTACGGTTTCCAGACCTCGTCCGGCATTGCGGAACTGGCCGCGGAACTGATCCTGGCCGGCCCGTCCGTGGGGCAGCGTGCCTGGGACGAGGAAACCGGGCTAAGTCCGGCATCCCGGACAGCGGCGGCCCTGGCCGCGACCCGCTGGTCCATCCGGCACTGAAGAATGGACTCATGAGCACCCTCATCACCAACATTGCCGAGCTGATGACCCAGGACGCGGAACACCGCGTCCTCAACGACGCCGCCGTGGTGATCGAAGGCGAACGCATCTCCTGGATCGGACCAGCCGCCGCCGCACCTGCAGCCGACGACGCCGTGGACGCCGGCGGCCGGGCGCTGCTCCCGGGCTGGGTGGATTCGCACACGCACCTGATCTTCGCCGGCGACAGGACCGCGGAGTTCGAGGCCCGGATGGCGGGGGAGAGCTACAGCGCCGGCGGGATTGCCGTGACCACGGGAGCCACCCGGAGCACAAACGACTTCGACCTCACCCGGCTGGCCCTGGGCCGGGTGGCCGAGGCCGTCTCGCAGGGAACCACCTACCTGGAAACCAAGACCGGCTACGGCCTGGACCTGGAGAACGAGGCACGGAGTGCGCGCATTGCCTCCACGGTGGCTGACGAAGTGACCTACCTCGGCGCGCACCTGGTCCCGGCCGGCGCCGATGCCGACGAATACACTGACCTGGTGTGCGGACCCATGCTGGCGGCCGTCCGGCCCTATGTCAGCTGGGCGGACGTGTTCTGCGAGGAGGGTGCTTTCAACGAAGGGCAATCCCGCCGGGTCCTGCAGGCCTGCAAAGACGCGGGCCTGGGCCTGCGCGTGCACGGCAACCAGCTCGGCGAAGGCCCCGGCGTGCAGCTGGCCGTGGAATTCGGTGCGGCCAGCGTGGACCACGTGAACTACTTATCCGCCGCGGACATCGAAGCGCTGGCCGCCAGCTGGGCCGGGTGGCAGGGAACAGGCGTTCGCGGAACCGTGGCCACGTGCCTGCCGGCCTGTGATCTATCTACACGCCAGCCGCTTGCCCCCGGCCGCGAACTCCTCGACGCCGGGGTGCCGATAGCACTGGCCTCCAACTGCAACCCCGGCACTTCGTACACCAGCTCGATGGCGTTCTGCGTCACCACCGCCGTGCTGCAGATGCGGCTCAGCGTCCACGAGGCAGTCCGGGCCGCGACCTTCGGCGGCGCGCTTGCGCTGCGGCGCGAAGTGGGGAACGACGCCGACGGCGAACGGGCGGTGGGTTCGGTCGCCGTCGGCCACCGCGCGGACCTGCACCTGCTCAACGCCCCCTCTGCCACGCACCTGGCCTACCGCCCGGGCATCCCGCTGACCCACGCCGTCTGGCGGGCGGGCGTCCGCGCCCGCTGATTTGGGGGCGCGCTGGCGGCGGGGTGGCTAGAAAACCATGGGCGGGGCGTCCAGGACGGTCTCGTCCACGCGGCGGTCCACCCACTGGCTGAATGGCTTGTCGAGCTCATACTTGCCGACGTCGGTACGCACCAGGGTCCGCACCTCGGCATTGTCCGGGTTGTTGAGGGACTCGAAATACTCCACGGACCAGTGGAACCAGCGCATGCAGAACAGGCGCATGGTGAGCCCGTGCGTCACGAACAGCGCGTTGGGGGCGTAGTTCGGTTTGGACCAGTGCCGGTGGAGTGTCTCCATAAACGAGGAGATCCGGTCGTAGACGTCCGAGCCCGATTCACCCTCGCGGAACCGGTAGAAGAAGTGGCCGTAGGCGTTCCGGAGTTCCTTCTGGTCTTCGATCTCTCCGGCGATCTGGAAGTTCGCCCAGTCCTGTTCGCGGAGCCGGGGTTCCTCGATGACCCGCTCCACGAGGGCTCCCAGGTTGAGCGCTTCGAGGGTCTGGTAGGCCCGGAGATAGGGCGAAACGTAAACACACACCCGCCGCCCGTCCAGTTCCCGCCGGACCTGCTCACCGGCGGCCTTTGCCTGTTCCAGGCCGAGCTCCGTCAGCGGTATCCGGTAATCGGGCACCCGGTTATAGATGGAGGTGTCGGCATTGGCGGCGGACTGGCCATGCCGGATCATGATGATTTTTCCGGGCGCACTCATAAACTCCAAGCATAGGCCCGGGCAGGGGAGCGGCCGCGGAGGGTCGGCACGCCGCGGACAGGAAAGAACCAGAAAGTGGAGGCAAGATAGGAACATGCTGGTTCCCTCCCGCCGTCGTCTGCGGATTGAAGTCTGGATTGTCCTGGGCCTGTCGCTGGGGCAGTCCGCCGTGTATTCGGTGGTGCAACTGCTGGACAAGCTGACGCGCGCACCCCTGGCGGAGGGCACCTCCACCCTGAACCGCTCGCAGAGCACCCGCGAATACTTCGACCTCACGTATCAGCTGCTGGACATTGTGTTCGCGCTGGTGCCGGTGCTGCTGGTGATCTACTTCCTCACCGAGCACCGGCCGGCAGGGGAGTCCGGTGCCTCGGCCTTCCGCAGACTGGGTTTCAACTTCGCCCGTCCCGGCAAGGACCTGCTGCAGGGGCTGGGCCTCGCCGCACTGATCGGCATTCCGTCCCTGGGGCTCTACGCCGCCGGACGGGCGCTGGGCATCACCACCGCCATCATTCCCAGCGCACTGGACGCCTATTGGTGGACCATCCCCGTGCTGATCCTGTCCGCCGTGCGGCACGGCATCGTCGAGGAAGTCATCGTGGTGGGGTACCTGCTGGACCGTCTCGGCAAATTCGGCTGGAGTATGCCGCTGGCCATCTTCGCCAGCTCCATGCTCCGGGGCAGCTATCACCTCTACCAGGGCTTCGGCCCCTTCATCGGCAACGCCGTGATGGGCGTTGTGTTTGCCTGGATCTACACGAAGACCCGCCGCGTTATGCCGCTGGTGATCGCCCACGCGCTGCTCGACATCGTGGCCTTCGTCGGCTTCAGCCTCTTCGGCAAGGCCATCGGGCTGGGATAGCGGCCGTTAAAAGGATTCGGCCGCTATCGGTGGGTGACGTCCTTGGCACCCGCTGATAGCGGCCGAAGTTCAGGGGCAGCACGCTGCCCGTGGCCCGTAACGGACCACACGGTGGATCAGGATCAGATGGTTACTGCCCCGGAGGCGGTTTCGAAAGTGACGGAGAGGATTCCCGGCGTCCCGTGCGGGGCGATCCAGTTAACTGCAACATCCTCCAGCGGCCTTTCCACCGGTTCGCCCAGCCACTCCGTGACCCGCTCCGCAGAGCCGGCAATGGTGAGGCTGGACATCTTGACGTTGCTTGCGTAGGCGTTGGACGGGTGAAGGTCCGGATCGCCTTCCCACTTGAGCATGTACGGCACCTGCGGGTCTGCGATGAGGCCCAGGATGCCGATCTGCTTCCAGACGAGTTCGCGGCCGTCGGGGAACTTGCGGTTGCCGTTGACGGCCGAACGGCCCAGGCGTTCTTCGAACGGTGCCAGGTCGTCCACTTCGACGCACCAGCCCATCCAACCGCCGCCTGCTGCCGAGCGGGCCCGGACAGCCTGCCCGAAGGGAGCCTTGTCGGATGCCGGGTGGTCCAGGACCTCCACGACCTCCAGGTATTTGTGCCCGGCGAGCGGGATAATCATGTTGCGGGTGCCGAAACGGGGGTGCACCCCGCCCTTTACGGCTTCGACGCCGAGGGCGGACGAAATACGTTCGGTGGTGGCTGCCAAGCCATCCTGTTCACAGGCGTAAGAGACGTGATCCATGCGCATGCCCTCATCTTGGCACTTTGTGATTGAGCTCTCAGCTAAGGTTCCCCTAACCTTGATGGGATGTCCTCCCGGGCCAGCCTGAAGCGCACGAAATCGCACGGCTGACGTCCTTCGTCACAAAGCTGTTCACGCGCATATTCACGTTCCTAGACTGGGCCCAGGTCATGAGCGCCAGCATTGAGCCCCGGCTTGCTGGCCGGCAACCCTCGTTCCGCGGTGGGGTGCCCCGGGTGAAGACCTGGCCCTCCGGCATCCGCCGGGCGGCAAGCGCGGCACCGGTCCTGCCACGGCATGTCCTGCCTCCGGCACAGGTGCCCTTTTTAAGAAGGAGCTTCCCGATGTCCAACGCCTGGTCATTCGAAACCCGCCAGATCCACGCCGGCCAGGAGCCGGACAGTGCCACCGGTGCCAGGGCACTGCCGATCTACCAGACGACGTCGTTCGTGTTTCCGAGCGCCGAAAGTGCAGCCAACCGCTTTGCGCTGGCCGAGCTTGCGCCCATCTACACGCGGATCGGCAACCCCACCCAGGACGCCGTTGAACAGCGCGTGGCCAGCCTCGAAGGTGGCCTGGCAGCCCTCCTGCTCAGCTCGGGTCAGGCCGCCGAAACGTTCGCCATCCTCAACGTCGCCGAAGCCGGCGACCACGTGGTGGCCAGCCCCAGCCTCTACGGCGGCACGTACAACCTGCTGGCCCATACCCTGAAGAAGTTCGGCATCTCCGTGACGTTCGTGGAGGATCCGGACAACCTGCAGCAGTGGAAGGACGCAGTCCGGCCCAACACCAAGCTGTTCTTCGCCGAGGTGGTGTCCAACCCCCGCCAGGATGTCCTGGACATCGAGGGGGTCTCGCGCACCGCCCATGAAGCCGGCGTGCCGCTGATCGTGGACAACACGCTGTCCACGCCGTACCTCATCCGGCCGCTGGAGTGGGGCGCGGACATCGTGGTCCACTCGGCAACGAAGTACCTTGGCGGCCACGGCAGTGCGATTGCCGGCGTGATCGTGGACTCGGGCAACTTCGACTTCGGCAAGGACCCGGACAGGTTCCCAGGCTTCAACACCCCGGATCCCACCTACAACGGACTCGTGTACGCGCGGGACCTCGGAGCGGAGGGTGCCCTGGGGGCCAACCTCTCCTACATCCTCAAGGCCCGGGTCCAGTTGCTGCGCGACCTGGGCTCGGCCGTTTCCCCGTTCAACGCCTTCCTCATCGCCCAGGGCCTGGAAACCCTCAGCCTGCGCGTTGAGCGTCACGTTGCCAACGCGGTGAGCGTCGCCGAATGGCTCGAAGCCCGGTCCGACGTCGAATCCGTCGCCTATGCGGGGCTGCCGTCCAGCCCCTGGTACGAGCGCGGCCGCAAGTACGGGCCCAAGGGCACCGGAGCCATCGTCTCGTTCAACATCGCCGGCGGGGCCGAGGCCGGCAAGCGGTTCGTGGACGCCTTGGAACTTCACTCCCATGTGGCGAACATCGGTGACGTGCGCTCCCTGGTCATCCACCCGGCGTCGACCACGCACAGCCAACTGACCGCCGAACAGCAGGCCGTGGCGGGCGTGACGCCGGGTCTGGTCCGGCTCTCCGTGGGGCTGGAACACATCGATGACATCATCGCTGACCTCGACGCCGGTTTCCGCGCCGCCAAAGGCGCCTAAGGGAACGGCGGCGGCTGCCCGGGAGGGCCCGCCGCCGCAGTGCTGACCCCGTATGACTCCCGGCGCCTCGACGCCGGGAGTCATATTGGTGTCACAATCTTCGCCATTGCCGGGACGCATTTCGTAGACTCACTACAGGTCATGAGTGCCAGCGACAGCCCCGGCTTGCTGGCCGGCAACCCTCCTATCGCGGCGGGGTGCCCCGGGTGAAGACCTGGCCTGTCGGCCAGTTGGCGGCGGGCAAGCGCGAAGAAGAGGTCCTCAGATGACGATTGCCGTCACCCGCAGCGGTGTACCCGAAACAAACGTTCACGAAGTGAAAACCAACACAGTTCCCGATGGCACCGTCAAGTTCCTGAGCATCGGCAGCCTTGACCTCGAAGCGGGAGGGCACCTGCCCGACGTTACGCTCGCCTACGAAACGTGGGGCACGCTGAACCCGGACCGCTCCAACGCCGTGCTGGTGCAGCACGCGCTGACCGGCAGCACCCACGTGACGAGGGGAGCCAGCGACGAGGAAGGCTGGTGGGAGCAGCTTGCCGGCCCGGGCGCGCCGGTTGATACGGACAAGTACTTCGTGATCTCCATCAACATCGTGGGCGGCTGCTACGGCTCCACCGGCCCCTCCACTCCTGCCCCGGACGGGAAGCCGTGGGGCTCACGCTTCCCCCTGGTCACCCTGCGGGACACGACGGCGGCCGAGGCACGGCTGGCAGACGCCCTGGGCATCGGCAGCTGGTACGCGGTACTGGGCGGATCGATGGGCGGAGCCCGCGCCCTGGAATGGGCCGTCAGCTACCCGGACCGGGTCCGGCGCTGCGGCGTGATTTCCATCGGCGCCAGCAGCACCGCCGAGCAGATCGCCTTTGCCCAGGCGCAGACCCTCGCCATCCGCCAGGACGTCAACTTCAACGGCGGCGACTACTACGGCGGCCCCGAGCCGGAAGCCGGCCTGGCCCTTGCCCGCAGGATTGCGCATATCACGTACCGCTCCGCGAACGAGTTCGAGACCCGCTTCGGCCGCAGTGCCCAGGGCGGCGAAGCGCCGCTCCAGGCAGTCTCGCTGGGGGATCGCGGCCGCTACCAGGTGGAGAGCTACCTGGACCACCAGGGCACCAAGCTGGTCCGGCGGTTCGATGCCAACAGCTACATCGCCATCACGGAAGCGCTCATGAGCCACGACGTGGTCCGGGGCCGCGGCTCGCTGAAGGAAGCGCTGGCACAGTCCACGGCGGAGTTCTTCATTGCAGCCGTGGACACTGACCGGCTGTATTTCCCCGCCCAGTCCCACGAACTGGCGGCTGCGCTCCCGGGTGAAGTACCGGTGCACGTGATCGAGGCGCCCATCGGCCACGACGGATTCCTGACCGAGATCGGCCAGCTCAACACCCAGCTTCGGCAGAACTTCTTCGCATAGCCCGCCGGCTCAATGTGCATTTATGCAGAGCTGTCCTGCAGAAAATGGCGTTGAGCCTGCGGCAATGTGAGCCCATACTCTAGGGGACCGGCGCATTGGTGGTGCACATCACACGCGTCCGCTACGGAATGGTCCACATGGTGTCGACGGAGACGCCGAAGGAGTTCACAATGAGCACACAAAACTCTGCCGCAAGGCGCACGGATGAGACTGACGTCAAGGCCTCCGGGCTGAAGAAGGTGGTAACGGCCTCGATGGCCGGCACCGTTGTCGAATGGTATGAGTTCTTCCTCTACGCGTCCGCGGCCACCCTGGTCTTCGGCAAGATGTTCTTCCCCAATTCCGGCACGGAACTGGACGGGATCATTGCCGCCTTCGTGACGTACGCGGTAGGCTTCGTGGCCCGCCCCATCGGCGGCATCGTCTTCGGCCACTTCGGCGACAAGTTCGGCCGCAAGCAGCTGCTCCAGCTGAGCATCATCCTGGTGGGTGTCTCTACCTTCGCCATGGGCTGCCTGCCCACCTTCGCCCAGATCGGTTACTGGGCTCCGGCCCTGCTGGTGTTCCTGCGCTTCGTGCAGGGCTTCGCCGTCGGCGGTGAATGGGGCGGCGCCGTGCTGCTCGTCGCCGAACACAGCCCCAGCAAGTCGCGCGGATTCTGGTCCAGCTGGCCGCAGTCCGCCGTTCCCATGGGCAACCTCCTGGCCACCGGCGTGCTGTTCACACTTTCCTCCACGCTGTCCTCCGCCGACTTCCTCGGCTGGGGCTGGCGCGTGGCCTTCTGGCTGTCCGCAGTGATCGTCATCGTGGGCTACTACATCCGCACCAAGGTCCAGGATGCGCCCATCTTCCTCGAGGCCCGCAAGGAAGTCACCGTGGAAAAGAAGGGCTACGGCGTGGCCGAAGTCTTCCGCCGCTACCCGCGCGGTGTCTTCACCGCCATGGGCCTGCGGTTCGCGGAAAACATCCTGTACTACCTCGTGGTCACGTTCTCCATCACCTACCTGAAGATCGTGGTCCAGACAGACACGTCCAGGATCCTGCTGCTCCTGCTCGTTGCACACTTCATCCACTTCTGCGCCGTGCCGATGGTCGGAAAAATGTCGGACGCCTTCGGCCGCCGCCCGGTATACATGGCCGGTGCGATCCTCGGCGGCACCTGGGGCTTCTTCGCCTTCCCCATGATGGACACCGCCAATGACCTGGTCATCCTCGCGGCCATCACCATCGGACTCCTCTTCCACGCGCTGATGTACGCCGGCCAGCCGTCCATCATGGCCGAGATGTTCCCCACCCGGATGCGGTATTCGGGTGTATCGCTGGGCTACCAGGTCACCTCGATCGTGGCCGGTTCGCTGGCGCCGATCATCGCCACCGCGCTGCTGAGCAGTTTCAAGTCCTCCACCCCCGTGGCGCTGTACCTGTTGGGCGCCTGCATCGTGACGGCGGTTTCCGTGTACTTCCTCAAGGAGACGCGCGGCATTTCCCTCCACGACGTCGACGCCGCGGACGCGCAGGGCACGGCGGACCTTCTTGCCGCCGGCAAAAAGTAAGAGCAAGGAAGCAGCCTCCATGCGAGCAGCAGTCCTTTACTCCACGGTTCCGTCGGGAACCAGCTATACCGAAGCCCGTCCGCTGCTGATCCAGGAACTGGACCGGCCCGAACCGCGGCCGGGCGAGCTC
The DNA here is from genome assembly GCF_002929335.1 of Arthrobacter sp. Y81. Taxonomy (GTDB): domain Bacteria; phylum Actinomycetota; class Actinomycetes; order Actinomycetales; family Micrococcaceae; genus Arthrobacter. The sequence continues at coordinate 211,153 of NZ_PJIL01000002.1, read as the reverse complement.
GGCGTCGCCATCACCTACTCCAGCCTGTGCCACTCGGACCTTTCGGTGGTGGACGGCTCCCGCGTCAGGCCACTGCCGATGGCGCTCGGCCATGAGGCCGTGGGGCGGGTGGTGTCCCTCGGCGAGGGCGTCGACGACGTCTCCGAAGGCGACCACGTGGTGCTGGTCTTCGTCCCCAGCTGCGGAAACTGCCGGGCGTGCCGTGCGGGCCGCCCGGCCCTGTGCCACCGCGCCGCGGAGGTCAACGGCTCAGGCGACCTCCTGCACGGCGAGGCGCTGCTGCGTACACCGGCGGGGGAGCGGATCAACCACCACCTCGGGGTGTCGGCCTTTGCGGACTATGCCGTGGTGGCCCGGGAATCCGTCGTTGTGATCGGCGACGACGTCCCGGACACCGTTGCGGCCATGTTCGGCTGCGCCGTGCTCACCGGAATGGGAGCCGTGCTGAACACCGCGGCGGTCACCGCCGGGCAGTCGGTGGCCGTTTTCGGGCTCGGCGCCGTCGGGCTCTCCGCCGTGATGGCGGCGTCCCTGTCCGGTGCCGCCGCCGTCATTGCCATCGACCCCAACGAAGGCAAGCACCAGCTCGCCCTGGGCTGCGGCGCTACGGCGGTGGGAACTCCCGACGACGCCGCGCGGCTGGTCGCCGAGGCGACCGGCGACGGCGTGGACGTCGCCGTCGAGGCCGTGGGGTCCGCCGGGGTGATCGCTTCATGCCTGGACCTCGTAACGCGCGGCGGCGCCGTCGTCTCCGTCGGGCTGCCCAAACCGTCCGCGGAACTGACGGTGGGGGCCCTGCAGTTCGCAGGTGCCGGGAAACGGCTGCTCGGTTCCTACATGGGAGATGCCGTCCCGGAACGGGACATTCCGCTGTATCTTGACCACTGGCGGGCCGGGAGGCTCCCCGTGGAACTGCTGCACACGGACACCAGGCCGCTGGCCGAAATCAACGAAGGCCTCGATGCCCTGGCAGCCGGCGAAGTGGTGCGCCGGCTGTTCCAGGCGTAGGAACGCTTTAGGAGGCGGGCCTCCGCCGGCAGGCCTGCGGTCAGGCTGCCAGGATTTCCTGGCGGCCTGACACTTCGGCCTTGAGCGCATCCACCACGGCCCGGACGGAAGCCGAGCGCAGCGACTCCGGACGCGCCACCGCCCAGATGGGGAGCTGGCGCTGGAACAGCTCGGGCAGCACCGGCACGAAGTCCGGGTTGTCCGCCACCATGAAGTTCGGCAGCAGGCCGATGCCCGCGCCGCAGCGGACAGCCTCCACCTGGGCGAACACGCTGGTGGCCTGGAAGCTGGACTTGGGGGCGGGCAGCTGCGAGGACCGGTGCCCCAGCTCGGCGACCTGCAGCGCCGACTCAACGTAGGACACAAAGCCGTGATCCCGGACGTCGTCCAGGGCGGCCGGCAGCCCGCGGGACCGGACGTAGTGCGGGCTGGCGTAGAGCCGCAGGAAATAGTTGGTGAGGAAGATGGGCTGCGCGTTGGTGACTTCCATCCGGCCCACCACCACTTCCAGGTCCACGCCGGACCGGTTCTGGCTGACCTTGCGGGTGGCGCTGAGCATCTCGACGTTCAGCAGGGGATTCGCCTGCTGCAGGCGGACCAGCGCCGGCGCGACGAATTCCGCCCCGAACCCGTCGGAGGTGCTGATCCGGACCAGGCCGGAGAGCGAAGGGTCGCCGTTGCTGAGGGCTCCGGCCAGCGACCCCAGCGTCGACTCGATCGCCTCGGCGGCCGCAACGGCCTGGCTGCCCAGTTCGGTCAGTTCCCAGCCGTGCGGGCTGCGCTCCAGGGTCCGTCCGCCCAGCTGCTTGTCCAGCGCCAGGATCCGGCGGGAAATCGTGGTGTGCGTGGTGCCCAGCGTCTCCGCGACGGCGTTGAACCGGCCCAGCCGGGCAACGGTCAGCAGGATCAGCAGGTCATCCGGACTCGGCAGCCGGTTCAAATCCATGGTTCAGCCTTTTCGGATCATTGTGCATCAATGCACATGCCGTCTGTAATTTTTCCCCTTGATTGCACTGTAGCAGGGTGTGATGGTGGACACGGAACATCGGCCGGTTCGGCCGGCACACGAAGCAAAGGAGCTTTCGCCATGGCAGTAGTCGCTTGGATCGGTCTCGGGAACATGGGTGGGTCCATGTCGGCAAACCTGATCAAGGCCGGGCATGACGTCCGCGGATTCGACCTCAATCCCGAGGCGGTGGCAGCTGCCGAAGCGGACGGCGTGAAGCCCGTGGCGAGCCTTGCCGCTGTGGTGGACGGGGCCGACGTCGTATTCACCATGCTGCCGAAGGGCGAGCACGCCCGTGCCGTGTACCTGGGCGAGGACGGCGTCCTGGCCCATGCCGATACCCGCACCCTGCTGGTGGATTCCTCCACCATTGATATTGCCTCCGCCCAGGCGCTGCACGACGCCGCCGCCGCCGGCGGCTTCCGGTTCGTCGACGCCCCGGTCTCGGGCGGCATGAGCGGCGCGAAGGCCGGAACGCTCACCTTCATGGTCGGCGGCGAGGCGGGCACTGTTGCCGACGCCACCGAATACATCCGGCCCATGGCCGCCAACGTCATACCCACCGGCGGCGCCACCACGGGGCAGGCAGCGAAAATCTGCAACAACCTGATGCTCTTCATCAACCTTGCCTCCACTGCCGAGGGAGCCGTGCTCGCCGAGCGCCTGGGCCTGGACAAACAGGTTTTCTGGGACATCGCCTCGGTGTCCTCGGGTGACAGCTGGGCGCTGCGGACCTGGTATCCGGTAGGCGGTGTGGTTCCCACCGCCGCCTCCAACAACGACTTCGCCCCCACTTTCACCACGGAGCTCGCCAACAAGGACATCGGCCTGGCCATCAGCGCCGCCCGCGACACCGGCACCCCGCTGGAAATCGGCGAGCACGTGCAGACCCTCTTCCAGCGCCTCATCGATTCCGGCCAAGCCGGCAAGGACTGCTCGATGATCATCAAACTCGTCGACGGCTCCCTCGAGACCTCCAACTAACTGCAGCCGGCACTACGAAAAGGATTCTTCCCATGCAACGCATTCCGCACTTCATCAACGGCGCCCTGATCAGCGACGCCGACCGCTTCGGCCCTGTCTTCAACCCCGCCACCGGCGCCCAGGAAAAGGAAGTGGCCCTGGCCTCCGCCGCCCGCGTGGAGGAAGCCATCGCCGCTGCACAGGCCGCCCTGCCGGGCTGGCGGGCCACCAGCCTGGCCAAGCGCACCAACATCTTCTTCCGAGTCCGCGAAATCCTGACACAGCGCAAGTCCGAGCTGGCAGCCATCCTGACCAGCGAACACGGCAAGGTGCTCTCCGACGCCGAGGGTGAGATCTCCCGCGGCCTGGAAAACATCGAGTTCGCCACCGGGCTCTCGCACATGCTCAAGGGCGAACGCTCGGAGCAGGTTTCCAGCGGCGTGGACGTCCACTCGGTTCGCCAGCCCGTGGGCGTGGTCGCCTGCATCACCCCGTTCAATTTCCCCGCCATGGTCCCGCTCTGGATGATCGGCAGTGCGCTGGCCTGCGGCAACACTGTGCTCCTCAAGCCCAGCGAGAAGGACCCGTCGTCGGCCGTTTTCATCGCGGAAGTCTTCGCCGAGGCGGGCCTGCCGCCGGGAGTCCTGAACGTGGTCCACGGCGACAAGGAGGCCGTGGACGTCCTGCTGGAGCACCCGGGCGTGAAGGCTGTCAGTTTCGTCGGATCCACCCCCATCGCGCAGTCCATCTACAAGCGGGCGGCCGACCATGGCAAGCGCGTCCAGGCGCTGGGCGGCGCCAAGAACCACATGGTGGTCCTGCCGGACGCGGACCTGAACATGGCGGCAGACGCCGCCGTCTCCGCCGCGTACGGCTCCGCGGGGGAACGGTGCATGGCCGTCTCCGTGCTCGTGGCGGTGGGCAACATTGCCGACGATCTGGTGAAGGCCATTTCAACCCGCATGGCGGACCTCAAGATCGGTCCCGGTACGGACCCGGCCTCGCAGATGGGTCCACTCATCACCAAGGAACACCGGGACAGGGTGGCTTCCTACGTGGCGGGGGCAGCCGATGAAGGCGCCACGGTTGTGGTGGACGGTCGCGAGCAGGTGTTCGACTCGGACGGCTTCTTCATTGGGGTCAGCCTGGTGGACAACGTGAAGCCTGGCATGAAGGTGTACGACGACGAAATCTTCGGTCCCGTGCTCTCGGTGGTCCGCGCGGACAGCTACAGCGACGCCGTCAGGCTGGTGAACGACAATGAGTTCGGCAACGGCGTGGCCATCTTCACGCGCGACGGCGGGGCGGCCCGCCAGTTCGAGTTCGACGTCGAGGCGGGCATGGTGGGCGTGAACGTGCCCATTCCGGTGCCGGTGGGGACGTTCTCCTTCGGCGGCTGGAAGAACTCGCTGTTCGGCGACACCCATATGTACGGCCCGGACAGCATCCGCTTCTACACCCGCGGCAAGGTGGTGACCACGCGCTGGCCGGATCCCTCCACCTCCGTGATTGACCTCGGTTTCCCGCAGGTCGACTAGGCGTCAGGCAGGGCCGCTATTTTGTCAGAGCCTCCTGGCAGACTTCAGTCATGGAAGGCAACGGCGAGCCGGGGCGGGCTCAGGCAGCAGCGGGACGCGGAATCACGGTCAGGGACCTCATCGGGTTCCTGGCCTCGATCCGCCCCTGCACCGAGAGTGCTGCGCTGGCTGACCAGGTGGCGGACCTGGAGGAGCTCAAGTCAGCAGCGGCCGGGCTGCAGGCCCGGGCCACGGTGGTGTTCGATGGGCTGCAGCGACGCACCCAGGCTGAAGCCGGACTTGCACCTGACGAATTGGGCAAGGGAGTTGCCGCGCAGATCGCTTTGGCCCGGCGTGAATCCCCGGCCCGCGGCGGCCGGCTGCTCGGACTGGCCAAGGCCCTCGTAACCGAAATGCCCCACACCCTGGCTGCCCTGCAGACCGGGCAGCTGAATGAATGGCGCGCCACGCTGCTGGTAAAGGAAACAGCCTGCATGTCCGCGGCGGGCCGGTGCGCGGTCGATGAACAGCTCGCCGCGGACTCCGGAGCGCTGGCGGGCGCCGGCGACCGGACGATCATTGCCGCAGCCCGGGCCGCCGCCTACCGGCTGGATCCGCGCTCCGTCGTTAATCGTGCCCGGAACGCCGTGGCCGACCGGCACGTGAGCCTGCGCCCGGCACCGGACACCATGACCTACCTGACGGCCCTGCTCCCGGTCACCGCCGGCGTGGCCGTCCACGCAGCGCTCAGCCGGCAGGCTGACACCCTGCGCTCGGGCGGAGATGGCCGTTCCCGCGGACAGATCATGGCCGATGACCTGGTTGAAAGGATCACGGGCACCGCCGGCGGGATCGCCGGCATCGAAATCCAGCTCATCATGACCGACCGCACCCTCTTCCAAGGCGACAGCGAACCAGCCCGCCTCCCGGGATATGGCGTCGTCCCGGCGTCGTGGGCAAGAGCGGCGGTCGCACTGTTTGAGGAAGGTTCAAGCGGGGGCACGGACTCCCCAGATGGGTCTGACTCGGCGGCGTATAACGCGGCTGGGTCTAGCGCAGGCGGGTATGCGGCATGGCTGCGCCGGCTCTACACCGCCCCGGGGACCGGTGACCTGATGGCGATGGATTCCCGGGCGCGGCTCTTCCCGCCCGGGCTGCGCCGCTTCATCCAGGCCCGGGATGACACCTGCCGCACACCCTACTGCGATGCGCCGATCCGCCACCACGACCACATCGTCGCGTGGCACCTCGGCGGACCCACCAGCCACAGCAACGGCAGCGGACTCTGCGAATCCTGCAACCACACCAAGGAATCACCCGGCTGGCGTTCCGAACCACGCCCCGGACCCCGACACACCCTGCAAATCCACACTCCGACCGGACATACCTACCAATCCACCGCGCCGCCACTGCCGGGGACGCCGGCACGTGGGATGGAACCGGCGGGCTCGGGGCTGCCCGGATCGATGCTGTCCATGAGCCGCCGCCGGAGACGCGAATTACTCCACCGTGCCAAAGTCCTGAAACGTACCCGCCTCAATAACTCGTTGGCGGCCTGACCACAACCGTTGCTGTCCGGCCCGCCCGCGGGGCATCATCGAGACATGACCAAATACCTCATCTCCTTCCCGAGCGAAGCCATGGTGCTCACCGACGAGGAGTTCCCGATCGTCTCCGCCGAATCCCACGCTGTGATCGAGGAAGCGAAGGCCGCCGGCGTCTACGTATTCGGCGGTGGGATCGAGGAGGAAGCCGCTCCGGTGCTGGTCTCCGCCGACGGGTCGGTGAGCACCGAGATCTATCCGGGCTCCGAACTCACCGGTGGGTTCACCGTGCTGGAGCTGCCGACGCGCGAGGACGCGGTCGAGTGGGCGAGGAAGATCGCGGTGGCCTGCCGTTGCTCGCAGGAGCTCCGCGAGTTCGGGTATGACCCGGCGAGCTAGCGGTCCTGGCCGAGTACAACTAGCCCTTCATGATCTCGTCGCGCCGGGTCATGTATTCCTCCATGGCGATCTCGCCGTTGCTGTACTGCTGGTCCAGCTCGGCCAGCTTCCGCGCGCGGAAACCCTGGGGAGCCGACGGCGGCGGCGGAGTGGCCGGAGCGGACGGCTGCTGCGGTTCCGGGCGTGACTGGTTGGCCGGATAGCCGGGGCTGTCTTCGTACGGCACCTGTCCAGGGCCGCCCGGGGCCGGATATCCGGCGGGCGGGTAACCGGGGTTCTGGTAGCCGCCATTTTGGTACGGCGGGTCCAGCGGGGGCTGCTGCTGTCCGCCGAGTTGGCGGAACCCGCCGCCGAAGTAGTCCTGCTGGGTGTAACCGTCGCGCGGCTGGTTGTTCGGGCGGTCCGGCTGCTGTCCGGGAAATTGGCCCGGGTACTGTCCATTGAATCCTTGGTTTTGGTTCCTGCCCCGGACGGACTTCCGGTACATGCGCATGGCAAAGGGAATCAGGAACGACAGGATGATGATCCAGAAGAACATGTTGCTCACGGTGGACGGCCTCTCAGAAGTGTCCCTTCAGTTTAACCCCCGGCTACCAAGCCCGGCCCTGTCCGTCGCCGGCGGCACCCCAGCCCCGTAACGTCCGGGCCACCTATTTCCGGACCACCGGCATTTCCAGGAACTTTCCGTAGGCCTCGACTGCCATGTCGACCGCATGGTCGGTGTCTGGATTGGCGGCACCGGCGGGGTCCGGTCCGGTGCGGATGTCCAGCTCACAGCTACCGCCGGCCAGGACATGGCGCCAGGAACCGATCATGCGGCCATCCCGCAGCACCACATGCATAGGAGTGTCCCGCTCGGGCAATGCGGGGGCGGTGCCGCCCAGGAAGTGACGCGTGCGGGAATAGCCCATGACGTACTCGTCGTAGCACTGGATGAGGTCGATCCGGGGCCGTCCATCCGCCGCAGGTTCGTGCTGCGAGTCCGGCAGGAAATGAACCTCCACACCGTCCAGCGCGGCGGTCTCGAATGCATCGGGGTCAATTTCCAGCGCCAGTGCCAGCCCGAGCCTGACGTCCGTGACGGTGAGCCCGGACCAGTCGGCACAATCCTTGGCGGTGGCGGGTCCGCGGCTTTGGAAATAGCGCCGGACAAGCTCGGCCAGGGCCGCCGGGCGGTCGGCGGGGACAGTTGGTGCTGCCGGAACGCGCTCATCGAAGAGGGCATAGGTCTGGCGCAGCGCGCCGCCCTTGCTGCGGACGGGCGTTCCACTGGTCAGCACGCCGCTGATCTCCGCGTGCATAATCAGGTACGCCAGCTCCAGGCCCTTGCCCGTAAAACCGCTGCGCTGCAGTTCCGCTGCCAGCTCCTCCCGAGTCTTGTGGGCGCCGCCGTTCACGGCAGCGGCCAGGACCCGGGCGCTCCGGGACGCCGCCGCGGCGTCGATGCCCGTCTGCCGGTACATGCCTTGGTTTCCCTGATGCAGCCGAGGTGCGGACAGCGCCATCAGCCAGCGGAGGTCGTCGCGGTGCACAAAGTGCCAGGTGGGCCGCAAGATATGTGTCCTGAGGATCCGCCCGTCGGCCACAGCCTGTTCAATGTCGGCAGCGGATGCTGCTGCCGTGCGTTGGGCCAGGGACCAGCGGGCGTAGGGGAATTCCTGGGACTGCACGGCCAGGAGGTTCTTCAGTGCGGCTTCCGGCGTAGCTGCCCGAGGCGCGCGCAGCTGCTGCCGTCGTAGCCTCAGCCTGACGACGTCGTCGGCGTCCACCCGGGCCCTACCTCCGCCCGGGCTCTAGCCCGGGTACCTCGCCTGAACCCAGCGGCATGCCGGGACCGAAAACCGGACCCGGGGTGGGCCGTTTGGCGGTGACGCCGTCCCCGGAGGACTGGTGGCGCAGCCGGCGGACAACCCACGGAACGAAGTATTCGCGTGCCCACACCAGGTCGCCGGACCGTGCCTCGCGCCAGTTGCGCTGGGGCAGGGGTTTGGGGGAGAGCGGCTCCAGGGTGTGCTGGATGTTGAGGGAATCCAGCACCATGGCCGCGATGGTGTGGTGGCCCAACGGCGAGAAGTGCAGGCGGTCCTGGTCCCACATCTGCGGATCGCTGAGCTGGCGCAGCGACCACATGTCGGCAATGACGGCGTCGTGCCGTGCCGCCACGGTGCGCAGGTTCTCGTTGTAGATGGCGATCTTGCTGCGGAGCCTGCCGAGGACGGAGGATCCGGTGTCCGGGCCGTTGAACAGCACAACGGTGGCGCCGCCAAGGCTGAGGATATGCACCACCGAATCGAGCTTTTCCGCCAGCGCATCGGGGTCGCCGCCGGGCCGGATGAGGTCGTTGCCCCCTGCGGAGAGAGTCACCAGGTCCGGTTTGAGGGCCAGGCACGGTGCCAGCTGCTGATCCACGATCTGTTCCAGGAGCCGCCCGCGTACGGCCAGGTTCGCGTAAGCGAAATCAGCGTGGCCACGGCTCAGTTCCTCGGCCACCCGGTCAGCCCAGCCGCGGTGCCCGCCGGGGCTTCCGGGCTCCGGGTCCCCAATGCCTTCCGTGAAGGAATCGCCCATGGCTACATAGCGGCCCCAGGGGTGGGCATCAACAGTGTCCTGCGGATTGGGAATGGCTTCAGTTTCGCTCACGTTTCCATCCTGCCTCGTTAGCCTCAAGCTACGCCACCGTAGGTTGTTACCCGAGGGTAACTGCAAGAATGGATCCATGACTGAAGCCGACGTATCCACTGCCCCTGTTGTCCTGTGGTCCACTCCTGGCGAAGCGCGCTCGGGAAAGCCTTTGCTGGTCCTGCTGCACGGTTACGGTGCCAACGAACAGGATCTGCTCAGCCTGGCTGATCTGCTGCCCGGCGATTTTGCGGTGGCATCCGTGCGTGCCCCCATCGCGATGGGTCCGGGCTTCACCTGGTTCCCCCTGACGGATTCCGCGGACTATTCCCTGGACGCGGTCAAGAGTGCCGCCAGCTTCGTGCTGGACTGGCTCGACGGCGTCAAGGGCGACCATCCCTCCGTCACGCTGCTCGGGTTCTCCATGGGCATGGCGATGGCCACGACGCTGCTGAGGCAACGCCCGGCGGACTTCGCCGCCGTCGTCGGACTTTCGGGGTTTGTGGTGAATGCCGGCGGGGATCCGAGCTTCCGCGACGACGAACTTAACGGCAGCGTCCCGCTGTTCTGGGGCCGTGACCAGCAGGACCCCGTCATCACCCAGGACAAGATCGAATACACCATGGGCTGGGTGCGGGGCCACGTGAAACTGACGAAGGTCCTCTACACGGGGATGTGGCACGGGATCAATCAACAGGAGATTGGCCACGTCTCGGAGTTCCTCACCCACGAGGTGCTGAAAAAGTAGCTTCAGGAGCCGGCCGCGGGGCGCGGCCGGCCGGGGACAGTTAGGAACCGGCGGGGGTCGAAATCCGTACGGTCCTGCCATTCACGGTGACCGTGTCGCCGTGGTGGAGCTGCCGTCCGCGGCGATCGTCGATTTCGCCGTTGACCTTGACCAGCCCGTTTTTGATCAGCTCCGTGGCCTCTACGCCGTCCTCGACCAGGCTGGCCAGCTTCAGGAGCTGACCCAGGCGGATCATGTCGTCGCGGATGGGGATCTCTTCGATTTCCGGGTTGCTCATACAAGCAATGATGCCTGACGTAAGGTGAATCCAGTGACCCAAGCACCCCGTCTCCCACTCATTGCAGGACTACCGCTGGCCGTAGCCGCCGGACTCGCCATTCCCGCTCAGGGCCGGATCAACGGTGCTCTGGGCGCCCGCTTGAACGATGGCATAGCCGCGGCCGTGGTGAGTTTCACCACGGGACTGGTCGTAATGATCGTGGTTTCGCTGGTCCTGCCGAGGGGACGCCGCGGGCTGGCCCAGATCCTGCCGGCACTCCGGGAACGCCGGTTTCCGCCGGTCTATGTGATTGCCGGCGGCATCGGCGCGTTCTTCGTTTTTGCCCAGTCCTTCACCGTGGGCCTGCTCGGCGTGGCGCTGTTTACCGTGGCCACGGTCACGGGCCAGACGCTGAGCGGGTTGCTGGTGGACCGGCTCGGCATCGGCCCAGCCGGCAAGAAGTCCGTCACCGGAATCCGGGTCCTGGGCACTGTGCTGACCATAGCCGCCGTCGCCTGGGCCGTGTCTCCGCGGTTCGGCGGCGCTGGGGCCGGCGGCCCCGGGGGAGGCAGCGCAGGGGGAGGCGGCGCGGACCCTGCCCAGCTGCTGCTGCCGGTGCTCCTGCCCGTCATCGCGGGCTTCCTGATGAGTTTCCAGCAGGCCATGAACGGGATGGCCACAGTGCACTACGGCACGCCCATCGCGGCGACCCTGGTGAACTTCATCTCCGGCGCCACCGTGCTGTGGCTCGCCTGGCTGATCAAACTCGCTGTCGCCGGAGCCGGCAACGGCCTGCCCGCTGAATGGTGGTACTACCTGGGCGGACCCATGGGGTGCGCGTTCATCGGCCTGGGCGCACTGCTGGTCCGGAGCCTCGGCGTGCTGGTCACCGGGTTGGGCATGATCGCCGGCCAGCTGTTGGGTTCACTGGGCCTCGACCTGGTGCTTCCCGCCCCCGGCACGGTGGTTGCCCTGCCCACCGTCCTCGGCACGGTCCTTACCCTCGGCGCGATTGTCCTGGCCACCCTGCCGTGGCCGCGCGGCGCCCTCAAGCGGCAGCCGGGCCGGTAGGCTAGGAGACGCAGCTTCCTGCACATCTTTCCTTCGTACCGCCCCGCCCGGCAACCAGCCGGGTACTGGGGCCTAGAAACCGCGCGGACCGCACCCAGCGGCCCTGTAGAAATTGGAGTTCCCCATGGCAGCAAAATCCGTTCTCGACCAGGTCATCTCGCTCTCCAAGAGGAGGGGCTTCGTTTTCCAGGCCGGTGAAATCTATGGTGGCTCCCGTTCTGCCTGGGACTACGGGCCCCTCGGCGCCGAGCTGAAGGAAAACATCAAACGCCAGTGGTGGCAGTCCGTGGTCCGCGGCCGCGAGGACGTGGTGGGCCTGGACTCCTCGGTGATCCTTCCCCGCCAGGTCTGGGAAGCCTCCGGCCACGTGGAGGTATTCTCCGATCCCCTGGTGGAGTGCCTCTCCTGCCACAAGCGCTACCGCGCCGACCACCTCGAAGAAGAGTACGAGGAAAAGAAGGGCCGTCCGGCCGAGAACGGCCTGAAGGACATCGCGTGCGCCAACTGCGGCACCCGCGGCGAATGGACCGAGCCCCAGGAATTCTCCGGCCTGCTCAAGACCTTCCTCGGCCCGGTGGCCAACGAGGAAGGCATGCACTACCTGCGCCCGGAAACCGCGCAGGGCATTTTCGTGAACTTCAACAACGTGCTCACCACTTCCCGGAAGAAACCGCCGTTCGGCATCGGCCAGATCGGCAAGTCCTTCCGCAACGAGATCACGCCGGGAAACTTCATTTTCCGCACGCGTGAGTTCGAGCAGATGGAAATGGAATTCTTCGTCGAGCCGGGCACGGACGAGCAGTGGCACCAGTACTGGATGAAGGAACGCATGGACTGGTACACGGGCCTGGGCCTCAAGGCCGAAAACCTGCGCTTCTTCGAGCACCCGCTGGAGAAGCTGAGCCACTACTCCAAGGGCACCACGGACATCGAATACCGCTTCGGCTTCCAGGGCTCTGAGTGGGGCGAGCTGGAAGGCATCGCCAACCGCACGGACTTCGACCTCTCAACGCACTCCAAGGCTTCCGGCCATGACCTGAGCTACTTCAACCAGGCCACCAACGAGCGCTACACCCCGTACGTGATCGAACCCGCCGCCGGCCTGACCCGTTCCTTCATGGCGTTCCTCATCGACGCGTACACCGAGGACGAGGCGCCCAACGCCAAGGGCGGCGTGGACGTCCGCACCGTGCTGAAGCTGGACCCGCGCCTGGCCCCTGTCAAGGCCGCCGTGCTGCCGCTGAGCCGCAACGAGGACCTGTCCCCGAAGGCCAAGGCCCTGGGCACGCAGCTGCGCAAGAACTGGAACATCGACTTTGACGACGCCGGCGCGATCGGCCGCCGCTACCGCCGCCAGGATGAGATCGGCACGCCGTTCTGCATCACCGTGGACTTCGACACCCTCGAGGACCAGGCCGTCACCATCCGCGAACGCGACACCATGAGCCAGGAACGTGTCTCCCTGGACAAGGTGGAGGGCTACCTGGCCGCACGGCTGATCGGCGCCTGAGCATGCCCATCGAATACCGTGAATGGCGCGAGGGCGACGACCTGGCGCTGCTGGAGCTTTGGGGAGGCCCGGAGACCGAACAGGCCCGGCAGTTCCGCGGCACCCTGGCCCCGTCGGGCAACGCGCCGTGGCGCCGCTGCATCGTGGCCGAGGACGTCGTGGACGGTGTGGCCATTCCGATCGGTGCGGCCGTGGTCCACGAGGCCTCCCTGCACCCGGAGCGGCTCTGGGCGTATATCGAGGTGGCGCGGGATCACCGCCGCGCCGGCGTCGGCTCCACCCTGCTGACGATGCTCCGGCACGAGGCCGGCCAGGCGCCGTCGGGCGTTTCCAGTTTGCGGACCAAGGTGGAGCCGGGCACGCCCGGAGCCGCTTTCGCCGAAGCTGCCGGCCTGGCTCCCATCCAGCGGTCACGCCTTGTTGTCGTGGAGCCGGGGGCGCTCAAGCTGCCGGTCTTCGGCGACGGTTCCGAGGCCGCGGCCTCCGAACGGATCGAGGATCTTGCCACGGGCTCCGTTGAGCTCAGCGACGTGGTGGGCCGGTATTACACGGCCGTTCACGGCTGGGACAGCCCGGGCGAGCTGGGCATCGGCACCGTGCAGCGGCTGTTCCTCGACGAGCTCAGCGGGGCGCACGGCGCCATTGTGCTGCGGGCCCCGAAGGCCAGCGCGTTTGGCCCGGGCGTCCCGGCCAGCAGGAAGGGCCGGCTCGAGGCGTTCGCGATCAGCTACGCGGAGCTTGCCCCCGGCGGGGAGAATGCGGCGGGCGGCGACGGGTCCGCGTCGGGCCAGCCCACGGACGTATTCGTCGGCCATGAGCCGAAGCTGTCCGAGGATGAAGCCCGCTCCGCCATCCGCGACCTGTTGGCACTCATCGCGTTCCAGCACCCCGTAGTGCTGGAACTGGACGACTCGATGGCTGCGCTGCGCGCCGTCGTCGAACCTTTGCTGGAGAGCGGCAAGGCCCGCCTGCGCGGTACCGAAACCCTGGTCGTTTCCGACCCCGCCTAGCCCATAACCCTGCTGACCTGCAGCGGATGCCGTTTCAACGGCACCTGCTGCGGGTCAGCGTGGCTTAAGGCTATTTCCCTGTGGGGATGACCGGCGGAACGAACTCGAACGTCATCCCCAGCAGCCACACGAGCAGCGGCAGCATAAAGAACGGGTTGATCAGGTTGGGCAGGGCCTCGGCGATGTTGTAGATCTGGACGGTCCAGCCCAGGTTCATGTTCACGTCCGCCGCAGCCTGCATCACGTAGGGCGCCTCCACCAGCCATTTGCCGCCGCCGGAGGGAACGAACAGCCCCAGCCGGCGGTATAGAGGGCAATTACGGCGGCGAACGCACCGCCACCGCCGATGTCCGAGAAGAATTCTGCCAGGTGCGCCGAGAGGGACATCCCGCCGCGGCCGGTGGCGTTCGTGAGGATGGCGGCCATGGACGCATAGAGCGGAAACTGCACAAGGATGCCGGCAGTCGCGGGCACGGCCTTGGTCACGGCCTGCAGGAAGTTCCGAAGTCCAGGACTCCGGTGATTTTGAGCAGGGCAGGCGGCAGCGATGCAGCCGTTGCCTTGCAGCTGGGCGGCCGAGGATGACAGCCCCAGTGCCCACACGGCGCCGAGGCCCATGTTCAGGAAGACACGGACATGGAAAGCATCGCCACGAAGCTGACGGCGGTCCGGGCCGTCGACGGGACAAGCGCCAGCCGGTTGATGAGCCTTGCCACCGGCGGGGACGTCGCCACCACGTAGCCGGTGAGCACCACCATGGCCATTTGCAGGGTGAACGCGGTGAGGTCCCAGAATCCGTTGCCGTCGATCCCTCTCCATTGAGTGCGTGCGAATGTGTGTGCGTACCCATGGAGCCTAGCCACAGCGTGCGTTAGCCGGCCGAAGCACGCCGTCGGCCCGCACGCCGTCCGCCTGCGCGCCGCGGCCCCTCCTCCTCGTCCAGCCGTCGCCGTTCCACATCCGTGGGCGCACCGCCGCCCAGATGTGCGGGCATCCACCAAGCTCCGGGCCGGGGTGTGAGCGGGAAGTCCGCAATGGCCGTGTCGATGCCGTCCTGCAGCACGGCCCGGAGCCGCGCCGTGGCTGCCAGCACGTCAGTATCGGCGCCCAGCCGGCCGGAGTCCGGCCGGAGGGGCTCGCCCACATGGATCCGCACCGGCGCGCGCCAGGCGCGGCGCGGGGAGAACGCGTGCTGGCGGGTCAGCAGCCGGTGCGCTCCCCACACCGAGACGGGAATGATCGGCACACCGGCCTCGGCCGCCATGCGCACGGCCCCCGTTTTGCACTCCCGGACCGTGAAACTGCGGCTGACGCCCGCCTCCGGAAGGATCGCGATGTATTCGCCCTCGCGGAGTTTCGCGACGGCGGCGTCGTAGGCGCCCGAACCGGACCCGTAACCCACCACAACCTGCCCGGCAGCGCTGATGGCAGGACCCGCAAACCAGTGATCGGCCGCGCCCTGGGTGATCAGGTAGCGCATCTGGGCCCGGCTGTGCCGCCACAGGAGCAGCTCGGCGAAGGCGAAATCGAGGTACCCGAAGTGGGTGATGGCGACGACGGCTCCCGCACCCGGCACCGCTTGGCGGGACGGGCCGTTGAGGCGTCCGGCTGGCGGGAGGTGCTCCCTGCCCGTGATGATGACGCGGATCCGGAAGAGCCACCGCAGCACCAGTCCGGTGCGGACAATGAAGCGGTAGAAGCGGTCATTCGGCTGCGGCCGCCACGCCATCTCAGTGCCTGCCCGCCGGCCGGCGCGGCGGCCAGGGGATAAAGCCCGACGTCGACTCGACGTATTCCTTGTAGCCCGGCCGGGCGGACATCGCCTTCTCCGTCAGCGGCTTCCCGGTCTTACCTGCGAGGGCCCACACCATCAGGGCGGGGGACAGGACCGTGAGGATTCCGGGCCAGGAGTCTGCGGAAATCAGGAACAGGCCGGTCCAGGCGGCGGCGTCGCCAAAGTAGTTGGGGTGCCGGGTGTAACGCCACAGCCCCGTGTTCAGCACGGTTCCCTTATTGGCGGCGTCCTTCTTGAACTGTGCCAGCTGCCAGTCACTCACGGTTTCGAACACGAAGCCGATGACCCACAGCAACACTCCGAGGACCGCCACCCAGCCCAAGGCACCGGTAGCGAACATCCCGACCTGCACGGTGAGCGAAACGAAGAACATCACCATGCCCTGGGGCAGGTAGACACGGCGCAGCGCGTAGGCATTCCGTGAGCCGGGTGCCGTCCTGAGCATTGCCTCGTAGCGGGGGTCCTCATGGCCGCCGCGGGCGCGCCAACCGATGTGCGCACCGAGGCGGAGGCCCCACACGCCCGTCAGCAGCAGGAGCAGGAGGCGCCTGCCGTCGTCGCCCGTTCCGGCGGAAAGCAACCACGACGCTGCGGCGACGGCCACAAAGCCGGGTCCCCACGCCACGTCCATCACCGAGTGCCGCCGCTGGGCGACGGCCACGGCGAAAGTGACCGCCAGGACGCCGGCCACGGCAAGGGCTGTCCACGGCAGGCTCGCCAGGAAGTCGTTTATCGAAAATGCGGCCATGGTCACAGCACCACCGGGATGCCCGGCGCTGTTGCTGGCAGCAGGGCATCAAAGCGTGCCGGACCGCCTGCGATTTCCGCGCCCGCGGCTTCACCGAAGGCCTTGAGGACAAAGCCGGTGGCCAGCGTGTGCCACAGGCGGACCCTGCGGAACATGAAGTGGCCTGCCCCGGCCAGGGACACGTAGCGCAGCTCGTCGGCCAGGGCAACGGCGCGCTGTGCAAATTTCAGCGATTCGGCCGGGCTCGTCCAGCGGTCCGCAGTGCCGTGCACGATGAGCACTTTGCGGCCGGCAACGGTCTCGGCGGGTGTCCCGGCGCTCAGCCACGGGGCCAGCGACACCACGGCGTCAACGAGCGGATCGTCGGCCACACAAATGGCGGTGAGTCCGCCCATCGAATGCCCCAGCAGGTACACGGGCACGCCAGGATGCTGTTCATGGATCCGGGCGAGCGCCCACCGGGCATCCTGCAGCGGTGACATGTCCGGGCCGTTCCAGCCGCGGACGCTGTTCCGAAGCGTCCAGACCGCGAGTCCGTGCTTGCGGCCGGCGCGGTGCAGGTGCCTTGCGAAGGGCACCATGCGGGCGGGGCTCAGATGCCGCGCTTCCACTGGCTCGTAGCTGTGCGAGCGCCCGCCGTGGAGCACCAGGGCCACGCCGCGGGTGGTGCCCGCAGCCTCCCTCACGGTGAGCACAGGCTTGGTGCTGACTTCGTCATTCCTGCGATTACCCATGCGGGCCTCCAGACTCCTCGTCCTACAGTTATAAACCCCGGGATGCCGGCGTTTAGTTCCGGGCGGAGCCGGGACTGCCAAGGCGCCGGACATTCCCGCGGTTATATAGGAGATTCGGAGCCGCGGCCCCCACCGATTGCCGCGTCGTGGCCGGCCCCGAAACTCCTTGACGGTGCCGGCGGACGGGTGTATCCCTGTCCCGTAAGCTCCGGTCGTTAAACCCGATGGGAGGCGAACCCAACGGTCCGGATCCGAAGTCGAAGAGGATCGGTGGTACTGCAAATGAACGCAAAAACGCTCGACGCCCTGCGGGAACAAGTGCGCGGGCAAGTGATCACCCCAGATGACGCGGACTACGACTCCGCCCGTGCCGTCCACAACGGAATGATTGACAAGCGGCCGGCTGCGGTGGTGCGGGTTGCCCAGGTGGCGGACGTCATCGCCGCGGTGAACTACGCCAGGGACAACGCCATGGACCTCGCGATCCGTGGAGGCGGACACAGCGGGCCGGGGTTTGGCACGGCGGACAATGCGCTGGTTATCGACTTTGCCAACACCCGGGGTGTCCGGGTCGATCCGGCCAGCAAAACAGCCAGGAGTGAGGCCGGCGCGACGTGGGCCGACTTCAACCACGCCACGCACGCCTTCGGGCTGGCGACCACCGGCGGCATCGTCGGTTCGACCGGTGTTTCCGGGCTGACCCTCGGGGGAGGCATTGGCTACCTGGACCGGAAATACGGACTCAGCTGCGACAACCTCCTCTCGGCCGACGTCGTCACCGCGGACGGGAAGTTCCTCACGGCCAGCGAAAACGAGAACGAGGATCTGTTTTGGGCGCTGCGCGGCGGTGGCGGGAACTTCGGCGTCGTGACCTCGCTGGAATACCGCCTGCATCCCGTGGACATGGTCCACGCCGGCATCATCATCTACCCGCTGGAGCACGCAGAAACCGTCGCGAAGTTCTACCGCGAGCACCTGGCGGCAGCTCCCGAGGAGCTGGGCGCTTTCCTCGCCTTCCACCAGGGGCCGCCGGTTCCGTTTCTTCCGGAGGAATGGCATGGGAAACCGGTCTGCATTGTGGTCGGCATGTGGACCGGCGACCCGGCCGAAGGGCCGGCCCGCTGGCAGCCGTTCCTCGACGCCGCGCCGGTGGCAGGGTCCATGGTGGGGCCGATGCCCTATCCGGCCTTGAATTCGGCCTTCGACGGGATGTATCCCAAGGGGCTCCTGGCCTATTGGAA
Source organism: Arthrobacter sp. Y81 (assembly GCF_002929335.1). Taxonomy (GTDB): domain Bacteria; phylum Actinomycetota; class Actinomycetes; order Actinomycetales; family Micrococcaceae; genus Arthrobacter. The sequence continues at coordinate 192,981 of NZ_PJIL01000002.1, read as the reverse complement.
GGCGGCCTTCCTGTCCGAGCTCAGCGACGGTGCCATCAACGCGCACCTCGAGTACGGGAAGCTGGTGCCGAGCATCTCGACCGCCGTGCACATCTACCCGATCGACGGCGCAGTGCACCGTGTGGGCGTCACGGACACGGCGTTCCCCAACCGCAACGCCAAATTCTCCCCGGTCATCGCATGCCATTGGGAGGATCCCGGGGATTCCGAGGCGAACATCGCCTGGGTGCGGGATTACGCGGCGGCGCTGCAGCCATACTCGGAGACCGCGGGCTACATCAACTTCCAGGACAGCGATGACTTGCCCCGGGTCGCGGAGAACTACGGACCGAACTATGCACGGCTCGCCTCGATCAAGGGCAAGTACGATCCGGGGAACCTGTTCCATGTGAACCAGAACATCAAGCCCCAGTAAAGTGCAGGCATGAGGATTTACTGCTGATGGGTGCCGGACACTCCCACGGTCACACAGATGATTCGGATCCGACACCCCGGGCTCTCGCCGCCCGCAAACGGGCCAACTGGCTTCTCGCGGCGGTGCTGATTCCGCTGACGCTCCTGACCCTGGCGGCCATGGCCATGCTGTGGCCGTCCGGGAACAAGGCGGACCTGAAGCTGGCCAGCCCGTATGCGGCGGCACCGGGTGTGACCTTCGATACCGGCAAGATCCAGCGCGTGGTGGTGGAAAGCTGCAACCAGGGGAGCCAGGGCGCCACGCCACAGCAGGGCGCACAGCCCGGCACAGGTCAGGAAGGAACTGGCCAGGAAGGCGCCGCCCAGCAGGGGAGCAACTGCACCTTCGCCTTCACCGAGCCGGACAAGGGCGGCAACCCCGTCAAAGTGGTGATCAACCCGGACGTGGTGAAATCGCACGGCGTCAAGGTCGGGGACAACATCCGGTACCTGAACCTCTCCAACGCCCAGGGCGCGTCCGCCGGCCAGGGCGCCCCGGGGTATATCTTCGTGGACTTCGTCCGCACCATGCCCATCATCCTGCTGGCCATCCTCTACGCCGTGGTGGTGATCGCCGTCGCTCGCTGGCGCGGGCTGCGGGCACTGATCGGCCTCCTCGGCGCCTATGCCGTTCTGGTGTCCTTCATGCTGCCCGGGCTGGTGGAGGGAAAACCGCCGTTACTGCTGGCGCTGGTGGGGTCCACGGTGATCATGATCGGGGTCCTCTACTTCGCCCATGGATTCTCGGCGCGCACGTCCACGGCGCTGCTGGGCACGATGTTCGGCCTGGGCATCACGGCGCTCCTGGCGGCATGGGCCACCGACGCGGCAAACCTGGCCGGGGTGGGCAGCCATGACGCCGCTACGCTGGCCAATATTTCGGACAACATCTCCATTTCCGGCATCATCCTGTGCGGCCTGATCATCTCCGGACTCGGCGTGCTGAACGACGTCACCATCACCCAGTCCTCCGCGGTGTGGGAACTCTACGAGCTCGCACCGGAGACAAGCTCCCGCCAGCTCTTCTCCTCCGCCATGCGGATCGGCCGCGACCACATCGCGTCCACTGTCTACACCATCGCCTTCGCCTACGCCGGCGCCGCACTGCCCATCCTCATCATCGTGATGCTGTACGATCGCCCCCTCGGCGAGGCACTGACCAGCGCGGAACTGTCCGAGGAAGTCATCAGGACGCTCGTCGGTTCCGTGGGGCTGGTACTGGCCATCCCTGTCACCACGCTGATCGCGGTGCTGGTGGTCAAGGCCACGGGGATCAAACAGGCAACCGGCCTGCAAACCGGCGGCAATGCTTCCAGCACCGATTCGGGCAGTACCCCTTCCGCGCGTCCGCCCGTGACGCCCGACGACGTCGGGGACACCGGCGCGCTCGCAGCGGCAGCGGCGGTTTCGCGCGGTGGGCGGACGCGCGCGGCCGGTTCCCGCGCTTCCCGAGACGACAGGAGCGAAGCAGGGACCGAAGCCGTGCCCGGCGGCCGGCGCGCACGGCGGGCCGCAGAACGGGAGTAGCGGGGGACCCGCCGCCGTCGGACCGGTGTTCCGGCGCACCGAAGCGCACGGCTCGCCGATTTGCCCGGCTTTGAGACAATGAACGGGTGACTGTTGTAGCAACGCCTCCCGCCCCCAAGCTGGAACTCCCGCCCCTGAAGCTCGGCCCCATCACGGTGGATACCCCCGTGATCCTGGCGCCCATGGCCGGAATCACCAACTCCGCCTTCCGCAGGCTCTGCCGTGAATACGGCGGCGGCCTGTATGTGGCGGAGATGGTCACCTCCCGCGCCCTCGTGGAGCGAACCCCCGAGTCGTTGCGCATCATCTCCCATGACGACGACGAAAAGGTCCGGTCGGTCCAGCTGTACGGCGTGGATCCGGTGACCGTGGGCCAGGCAGTGCGGATGCTCGTCGACGAGGACCGGGCGGACCACATCGACCTCAACTTCGGCTGCCCGGTGCCCAAGGTGACCCGCCGGGGCGGCGGCTCGGCGCTGCCGTGGAAGATCGACCTCTTCACCTCCATCGTGCAGACGGCAGTCCGGGAAGCCTCCAAGGGCGGCATCCCGCTGACCATCAAGATGCGCAAGGGCATCGACGAGGACCACCTGACGTACCTCGACGCCGGCCGGATCGCCCGCGATTCCGGAGTCGCCGCCGTCGCGCTTCACGGCCGTACGGCCTCGCAGTTCTATTCCGGCCAGGCTGACTGGTCCGCCATCGCGCGGCTGCGTGAGGCCCTGCCGGATGTGCCGGTGCTGGGCAACGGCGACATCTGGTCCGCGGAGGACGCCGTCCGGATGGTCCGCGAGACCGGAGTGGACGGCGTGGTGGTGGGCCGCGGCTGCCAGGGCCGCCCGTGGCTGTTCGGTGATCTCCAGGCCGCCTTCGAAGGCAGCGACACCCGACACAAGCCGAACCTGCAGCAGGTGGCGGAGGGCGTGTACCGGCACGCCGAACTCATGGTGGAAACCTTCGGCGACGAAGGCAAGGCCCTGCGTGAAATCCGCAAACACATGGCCTGGTACTTCAAGGGCTACGTGGTGGGCGGGGAACTGCGCACCAGGCTGGCCCTTGTCAGCAGCTTGCAGGTGCTGCGCGAAACGCTGGCCGAGCTGGACCAGGATTCCCCATACCCCGGTGTGGACGCCGAGGGCCCCCGCGGCCGTGCCGGTTCCCCCAAGAAGCCCGCACTGCCCAAGGACTGGCTGCTCAGCCGGCAGATGGACGCTGACCAGACCCGCGACATCGCCGCCGCGGAACTGGACGTGTCAGGTGGCTGAAACACGGACTGCAGCACCCGTTCTGCCGGGCTACGACGCCCACGACTCCGCCCGCTGGGTAGAGGAACCGCCCAAGACCACGTACCGCTCCGACTTCGAACGGGACCGGGCACGGGTCCTGCACTCGTCCGCGCTGCGCAGGCTCGGCGCCAAAACCCAGGTGGTGGCGCCGGACACCGACGACTTCGTCCGCACCCGGCTCACGCACAGCCTGGAAGTGGCCCAGGTGGGCCGCGAACTGGGGCGGACGCTCGGCTGCGACCCCGACGTAGTGGACACCGCCTGCCTCAGCCACGATCTCGGCCACCCGCCGTTCGGGCACAACGGCGAATCCGCGCTGAACGAAATGGCGCACGGCATCGGCGGTTTCGAGGGCAACGCCCAGACGCTCCGGCTGCTGTCCCGCCTCGAGCCAAAGGTCCTGGCCGCGGACGGAACGCCGGCCGGGCTGAACCTCACCCGCGCCAGCCTCGACGCGGCCGCCAAATACCCGTGGTCCGCGCTGAACGCCCCGGTGATCCACGGCCAGCGCACCAGCAAGTTCGGCGCCTACGAGGACGACCTGCCCATCTTCGACTGGCTCCGCCAGGGTGCCCCCGAGCGCCGGTCCTGCCTGGAAGCCCAGGTGATGGACCTCGCCGACGACATCTCCTACTCGGTCCACGACGTCGAGGACGCCATCGTGGCCGGCCACTTCCAGCTGCGCTGGATGGACAACCCGGACCACCGCGCCCGCGTGGTGGGGTATGCCAAGCAGTGGTACCTGCCCCACAACGACCCCGCCGCCATCGACGCCGCCCTGGCGCGGCTCGAGGCCACCGACGTCTGGGTGCGCGAAGCGGACGGCAGCCGCAAGGCCATGGCGGCGCTGAAAGACATGACCAGCCAGCTGATCGGCAGGTTCTGCCAGAGCGCACTGGAAACCACCCGCACCGTCTACGGCCCCGAAAACCTGACCCGGTACAACGCCGAGCTGATGGTGCCGGACGAGACCGTGATGGAAATCGCAGTCATGAAGGGCCTGGCCACCACTTTTGTGATGACCACCGAGCACCGCCAGCCGATCTATGAGCGCCAGCGGGAGGTCCTGCACGCCCTGGTGACGGCGCTGAACGCCACCGGGGACCGCCACCTGGAGCCGATGTTCGCCGCTGACTGGCGTGACGCGGCCGACGACGGCGCCCGCCTTCGCGTGGTCATCGACCAGGTCGCGTCGCTCACCGACGGTTCCGCGCTGGCCATGTACGAGCGGTTGGTCGGCAGCCTGCCGTCGCTTTGGTGACATTGGACGCACCCGCCGTCGCGCCGCCGCCGGGCCAGCCGTTGGTGTCGCACCCGGGGACTAGGATGGCTCTGTGGCTGGGCTGATCAAACGCGAAGATATTGACGAAGTACGCCAGCGCACGGACATCAAGGAAGTCATCGATGGCTACGTGACGCTCAAAGGCGCCGGCCTGGGCTCGTTCAAGGGCCTGTGCCCCTTCCACGACGAGCGCTCGCCGTCGTTCACGGTCCGCCCCCAGGTGGGCAGGTACCACTGCTTCGGCTGCGGCGAGGACGGCGACGCCATCTCCTTCGTCCAGAAGCTGGACCACTCCTCATTCCATGAAGCTGTGGAAAAGCTGGCCGCCAGGATCGGCTTCGAACTGCGCTACGAGGACGGCGGCACCGGTCCCAACCGGGAAGAGGTGGGCAAGCGCCAGCGACTCCTGGACGCCCACAAAGTGGCTGACGAGTTCTTTCGTGCCCAGCTGCTGACTCCCGGCGCCGCGGAAGGCCGCAACTTCCTCCATGGCCGCGGCTTTGACCGCGCCGCCGCCGAGCAGTTCGGCGTCGGCTACGCCCCGCAGGGCTGGGATGCACTGCTCAAGCACCTCCGCGGCCGCGGCTACACGGACGCAGAGCTCAAGCTCACGGGGATGTTCTCAGAAGGCAACCGCGGGATCTACGACCGGTTCCGCGGGCGCCTGATCTGGCCTATCCGTGACATCGCCGGCGACACCATCGGCTTTGGCGCCCGCAAACTCTACGAGGACGATCAGGGCCCCAAGTACCTCAATACCCCGGAAACCACGCTCTACAAGAAGTCCCAGGTGCTCTACGGCATCGACCTCGCCAAACGGAACATCGCCAAGGACCGCCAGCTGGTGGTGGTGGAGGGCTACACCGACGTGATGGCCTGCCATCTGGCAGGAGTTCCGACGGCGGTGGCCACCTGCGGCACCGCGTTCGGCGCCGACCACATCAAGATCGCCCGGCGGCTGCTGTCCGACGACGGCACAGGCGGAGAGGTCATCTTCACCTTCGACGGCGACGCCGCGGGCCAGAAGGCCGCCCTGCGGGCCTTCGAGGAAGACCAGCGCTTCACGGCGCAGACCTACGTCGCGGTGGAGCCCACCGGCGCCGACCCCTGCGAGCTGCGCCAGGCCAAGGGGGACGCCGCAGTCCGGGACCTGATAGGTACCAGGCGGCCGCTGTTTGAGTTCGCCATCAGGGCCTCCCTCAAGCGCCACAACCTGGACACGGTGGAGGGCCGCATCGCCGCGCTGCGTGAGTCGGCGCCGGTGGTGGCCCAGATCCGCGACGCCGGAATCCGGCCCGCCTACGCACGCGAGCTTGCGGGCTGGCTCGGCATGCCCGTCGAGGAGGTCAGCCGCGCCGTAGGCGTCGCCGCCAAGCGTGCCGCCCAGGGCGAATCGCCCGCAGGCCAGGGCGGGGCGCAGCAGCGCACAGGAGCGACTCCCGGCATTGCCGAGTTGCCGGCGTCGGGCGTTGTGCCGTCCTTCAACAGGCCGGATCCGCGGGACCCGGTGGCGTCCATGGAGCGGCAGGCGCTGGAGGTGGCGCTTCAGGAGCCCGCCATGCTCGCCGGAGAGACCTGGGACCGGTTCAGTGCGGCCGGGTTCAGGACCCCTGCCTACCAGGCCGTCCACGACGCCATGCGCGCCTCCGGGCCGGGCCTGACAGTTGATCCCGTGCGGTGGGTTGAACAGGTGATGCACGAGGTACCGGAGCCGCTCCGCCCGCTGGTCTCGGAGCTTGCCGTGGTGCCGCTGCCGGCGAGCAACGCGGAAGGCGTGCTCAAGTATTGCCGTGACATCCTGGCCCGGCTGTTTGAACTCCAGATCACCAGGGTCAAAGCGGACAAGATGGGACAGCTGCAGCGGCTCGATGCCTCGGCCCAGCCGGAGGAGTTCCAGCGGCTGAACCGGGAGCTGATGGTGCTCGAAATGGAGCGCCGTTCGCTGCGTTCCGACGCCTGACTGCAGCCCCGCGAACCGGGCCCGGCGGAGTGCCGATCCGCTCAATTTCGCTTACCGGGCGGGTGTTTGCTAGGCTAGTACCCGCTTCATTCCTCCTTAGCTCAATTGGCAGAGCATTCGACTGTTAATCGAAGGGTTGCTGGTTCAAGTCCAGCAGGAGGAGCGCGCAGTCCCCGTTCCGGGTCACCGGGACGGGGACTTTTTTATACCCGGGCGGGGTATTTCGGGCCGCTGCGGCAGCCGATTTCCCTTTGGGGTAAAACCTTTGCTAATGTCATACCTGCTTCATTCCTCCTTAGCTCAATTGGCAGAGCATTCGACTGTTAATCGAAGGGTTGCTGGTTCAAGTCCAGCAGGAGGAGCGGACAGGCCCCGTAGCCGGCGAACAGCCGGCCACGGGGCCTTTTTTGTTTGGGCGCTAGACGAAGTCCATCTCCACCTGCAGGAAGCGCTCCGCCTCGGCGATGGCGGCCTGGAACGCTTCCTCCTCGGTGGGGGACTTCCGCGGCTCCCGGGGGTGCCACTCATGCGGAGCGGAGTGCACCCTGGTGAAGCCGCCGTTCGGTGGGGCGTAGAAGATGCCGAACCGCTGGACAGGCCATTCAGGGGACGTTTCCGGGGCCACCAGGAGCGCGGCGTTGAACGCGGGGTTGAACCACTGGGCGATCGGGCGGCGCCGGTCCTCGGTGAACAGGCCGGCCGCGTACAGGGCTGCCGACTGGGCGCTGGTCTGAGTGCACAGGCGTTCCCACCACAGGGGCAGGATGCCGCCGTCGCATCGCTGCCACGTGGCCGGTAAGGGCTGATGGTGCTGCCAGTCGGGCACAGAACAACTTTATCGCGCGCTCAAGTCCGGGAACAGGGCCGTTAGGGCCGGTTCCAGGGGCCGGGATTGACCCGGTACAGCAGGGCCGCGCCGGCAATCGCGCCCAGAATGATGCCCATGGCCGGATTCCCCATGGCGCGTCCGGCGAAATACCCGGCGACGGCGCCAAGCACCGCGCCGAGGAACAGCCCCCTGCGGTTGCGGTGCGGTTTCCTGGCCATGGGTTCAGCGTACCCGGACGCCTCGGGAGCCAGGGCTCGACGGACCCTGGTGGATCGACGGGCCCTAGTGGATCGACGGGACGGTGCGCGGCCGGACCACCAGCCACAGGGCGGCAGCTGCCAGCAGGATGCTCGTGGCCTGGACGCCGCCCATGACGGTTGCCGAGATGTCGCCAAACCAGCCCACCACGGGGGACACGATGCCGGCCATCATGAAGGTGGCGGCGCCCAGCAGGGACGCGGCCGTTCCCGCCTGTGCCCCGTGCTTGGACAGCGCAAGGACCTGGACACACGGGAACGTGAAGCCGGTGCCGAGGATGTAGAACCAGAGCGGCACCATCACGCCCCAGAGCCCGAAGCCAAGCTGGTCGAAAATGACGATCAGCACGGCCATCAGGAACATCCACGCGGTGGAGCAGGCCAGGATCCACTGCGGCGGAATCCGCCTGATCACCCGGGAGCTGGTCTGCACGCCTGCCACGATGCCCAGCGAGTTGATGCCGAAGAGCAGGCCGTACTGCTGGGGCGTGAACCCGTAAACGTCCTGGAAGAGGAAGGGGGAGGCGGAGAGGTACGCGAAGAGCCCGGCGAAGTTCATGCCGCCAAGCAGCAGCAGGCCCACGAAGATCCGGTCCGAAAAGAGGAGCTTGTAGCGCTGCCCCGCAGTGAGGCCCGATTTGCCCCGGAGTTCGCGGGGGAGGGTTTCGCGCACCAGGAGGATGGCGGCAATGATCACCAGCGTGCCGTAGCCGGCCAGGAAGTAGAAGATGCCCGGCCAGGGCATGATGAGCAGCAGCTGGGAGCCAATAACCGGTGCCAGGATCGGGGCCAGGCCGTTAACCAGTGCCATCCGGGAGAACATCCGCACCATGGCGTACCCGCTGAAGAGGTCCCGCACCATGGCCATGGCCACCACGCCGCCGCCGGCCGCGCCGATGCCCATCAGCACCCGGAAGAGTCCGAGCGTCGCCAGGTCCGTGGAGAGCGCTGCGCCCACTGAGGCGGTGATGTGCAGCGCGGTGGCAAGGATCAACGGAAGCCGCCTGCCGAACTTGTCGCTCAGCGGACCCACCACCAGCTGGCCCAGGGCGAAGCCCACGGTGGTGCCCGTCAGTGTGAGCTGGACTTCCGCTTCGGACACCCCGAGGCTGGCCTCGAGGGCGGGGAAGGCCGGGAGGTAGAGGTCGATCGTAAAGGGGCCAAGGGCAGTCAGGGCGCCGAGGAGGAGGATGTACAGGAGTTTCCGGTTGCGGCTCAGGGAGTCGCCCGGATTGGCGGGGATGCTCACAGAGAACCATCCTATGGCCCTCAGATCATACTTTTACAGCGTTGCAGGGCGCGCCACATGTTATTACCCGAAGGAGGGCCCGAACCTGAATGATAGTTTTGTCAGCGGGGAGTGTGTGAAGCCGCGCAGGCCCCCGGAATCCAGCGGAATCCGAATCAAAGATGGAACCAGTTAGGCGGGATCGATGAGCGGACGACACAGCGGGCGGACCAAGGGCGGACTGAGTATTGGGGCGCTGCCCAAAACGCTGAGGCTGGTTGCCAAGCTGGCGCCAAGGCAGCTCAACGACGAAATTGCCCTCGCGAAGATCGAGATCAAGCGCAAGGGAATCCAGGTCGGGGTGGCGGCCGCGTTCTTCGCCGTTGCACTGGTGTTCGTAGCCTTCCTCGTCGTCGGACTCATCGTTGCCGCGATTATGGGGCTCGCCACCATCATGCCTGCCTGGCTGGCTGCCCTCCTGGTGTGCGCCGTCTTCCTTGTTATCGCCCTCATTGGCGCGCTGGTCGGCCTGCGGAAATTCAAGAAGGCCATGCCCCTTGTTCCCGAAGACACGATCCGCGGACTCAAGCACGATCTCGGCATCGTGAAGGAAGGCTCGGACTTCAACCCGGCCATTCTGGATCCGTCCTCCGAGCAGGCCAAGGCCGCCAAGGCGGCCAAGGAAGCGCAGAAGGCAAAGGACAAAGCCGAGAAGGAAGCAAAGGAAGCGGCAAAGCCGGACCTGGGACCCGCCCCCACGGAAGCCGAGCTGCGGAGCCGCCTGGACAAGCGCCGTCGCCACCTGACCGGCGTCCGCGATGAGCTCGGCGAGGAACTCGACGTCAAGACCCAGGCCCGGATCCTTCTGGGCGCCACCCAGGCCCAGCTGAAGACCGGCAAGGAACGCGCCGGCCAGCAGTTCGAATCCCTCGGCCGCTCTGCGTCCGGCTTCCTGAACCGGGCCAACGAGGGACAGGCCGGAGTGCGCTGGAAGCCGCTGGCGGCCCTGGCCGCCTCGGCCGCGGTCTTCGTTGTCCTGCTCCGCAGGCTCCTGAAGGGGTAGGACCCCGGCCACTACCAGGACAGGGCACTACCCGGACAGGGCACTACCCGTAGCAATGGCGGGAACGGAAGGAGATTAGGGATGAAGTTCATCAACGCCGGCGAGCGTCCGGGCCAGCGGCATGTGGACAGTGACGCCGTCTTCACCATCCCCAACGTCCTGACGATCCTCCGGTTCATGGGTGTTCCCGTGTTCATCTGGCTGGTTTTGGCGCAGAAGGAGTATGCCCTGGCCGCGCTGGTGCTGGTCATCATGGGCAGCACGGACTGGGTGGACGGATACATTGCCCGCCGCTTCAACCAAACGTCCCGGCTGGGCCGGATCATGGATCCGATAGCGGACCGGCTGGCGCTCATTGCCGTCGCGGTCACCCTGGTGATTGCCGGCGTCGTGGAGTGGTGGTACCTGACAGCCCTGGTGGTTCCGGATGCCATCCTGTTGGCCGCTTCGCTCTACTACTTCCACAGCCACCCCGACCTCCCCGTCAGCCGCATCGGCAAAATCCGCACCGCTCTCCTCCTCGTGGGCACCCCGCTGCTGGTACTCGCCAAACTGCCTATTCCGCTGACCGAGGTCTATTTCACCGCCGCGTGGATTTTCCTTGGCCTCGGGCTGCTGGGCCACTGGGTGGCCGGCTACAACTACTTCCTGGCCATCATCCGCAAAGGCAGGCTCAGGGCCGCCCGCGACGGCGGACCCGGCTGATGGTGTGGCTTGCCGTCTCCCTGGCGGTGCTGGGCGCCTTTTGCCTGGCCATCGGCGCACAGCGCCAGGGGAGTGCGGTCAAAGCGGACACCGGCGGCCTTGCGCTGAGCTCGCATGGCTTCCTTCGGCTGCTTCGGAATCCGCGCTGGGTATTCGGGCTGCTGCTGCTTTGTGCCGGCATGGCGATGAATGCCGTGGCCCTCGTGTCGGCACCGCTGACGGTGGTGCAGCCCATCGGGGCGATCGCCTTGGTCATCACCACGGTCGTCAACGCCAAGGACCAGGGCCTGAGCATCAACCGCGCCACCGTGGTGGCCATCTCAGCCTGCGTCACCGGCTCGGCGATGTTTGTCCTGCTGGCGGTGAACGCGACGGTGGAAAACCACCACGTGAGTTTCGACGACGAACTCACCATCGTGCTGCTGCTCACCCTGGCCGTGGGCCTCTTTGGCACCCTGGCGGTGGTGTTCAAGCACCGCATGAGTGCCTTCATCTACATCCTCGGTGCCGGCGTGCTGTTCGGCTTCGTTGCGGTGCTGACCCGCATCATCGGCAAACACCTGCTCGATCCGAACGGGCTGGCCCTGCTCAACGTGCAGTGGTATTCCGTGGTGGCCATCGCGGCTGCCGGCGGCCTGGGCTCGTGGTTCGTCCAGTCGGCATACTCCGGCGGACCGCCGGACCTTGTCATCGCCGGATTGACGGTCATCGACCCCATTGTGGGCATCGCCATCGGTATCGCCATCCTTGGCGAACTCCAGCCGGATGTCCACGCCGTATTGGCGATTGCCATGGGGGCGGCCGCTTCCCTTGCTATCGTGGGGGTAATCGCACTCTCGCGGCACCATCCCGAAGTGACCAAGCGCAAGAAGGACGCGCGCAAGGCCGCTGGACGGGTGTCATAGGGCGAGTGATATCCAGATTTCACCAGAAGTCCCGGCGCCACCGCGCCGAGGGACAACTGGCCGCTACAGCCAGTGCTGACCGCACCGTGACCACCAGGAGCTCTCCACGTGACCATGCCCGACAGCCAGCAATCACTGACCATCCTGATTGCTGCGGACACCTATCCGCCACACGTCAACGGGGCCGCACAATTCGGATACCGGCTGGCCAAAGGCATGACCGCGCGCGGACACGACGTCCATGTGCTCGCGTGCCGGCCGGACAAGGGCAAGAGCTTCACTGAGTTCCGCGCGGAAGGCACCGTGCACCGGATCCGTTCCCACTCCGTGCCCACGCACGAGTACTTCCGGATCACCCTCCCCTGGGAAATCAAGAAGGAGATCAGCCTTCTGTTTGACCGCGTCAAGCCGGACGTAGTGCACATCCAGAGCCACTACATGATCGGCGAGCACGTGCTCTACGAAGCCGAGCGGCGCGGCGTCAGGATTGTGGCCACCAACCACTTCATGCCGGAGAACCTGAACCCGTTCCTGCCGTTCCCGCAGTGGTTCAAGGACATTGTGGGACGCATCTCCTGGAAGGACATGGGAAAGGTGATGGGCAAAGCCGACGTCGTCACCACCCCCACGCCGCTTGCCGCCAAGGCGATGCACCAGCATGCGTTCCTGCGCAAGGTCCTGCCGCTCTCCAACGGCATTGACTCCGCTGCCTATGAGCTCCGGGACGGCGAAGTGATTAACCGGCACCCGCATCCCACCGTGCTTTTCGCGGGCCGCCTCGCCGAGGAAAAGCACGTCAACATCCTCATCGATGCGGTCGCGAAAACCCCGGCCGAACTTAATGTGCACCTGGAGATCGTGGGCGGTGGCGAAGTACGGGCCGCCCTCGAGTCCCAGGTGGCGCGGCTGGGGCTGGAGTCCCGTGTGAAGTTCCTGGGCCTGGCCAGCGATGCCGAACTGCGTGAGGCCTACATCAAGGCGGACCTGTTCTGCATGCCAGGAACGGCCGAGCTCCAGTCCCTGGTCACGCTGGAGGCCATGTCCGCCTCCACCCCGGTGCTGCTGGCGGATGCGATGGCGCTGCCGCACCTGGTGCGCGACGGAGAGAACGGCTACCTCTTCACCCCCAACGACAGCGACGACCTTGCCGCCAAGATCACCCGTGTGCTTCAGCTTCCGGCCGAGGAGCTTGCCGCGATGGGCAAGGCCAGCCGCCGCATGGTGGAGCCGCACAGCATCCAGGGGACGCTGCAGACGTTCGAGGACCTCTACTATGGCGCCAGCTACGACGACAAAGTGGTGTAACCCCCAAGCGGTGCAATCGCCGGCGCCTAATCCAAGCGTGCCGCCGGCGCCCGGGGTGCTGGTGCGCGCAACAGGCGATTACTATTGCTAGAGTGTTTTTGCCCCGGAACTGCGGAGGCTCCCTGCGGAGCCGGCAGTCCGCGGGGCGCACGGGGCTATAGCTCAGCTGGTTAGAGCGCGGGACTCATAATCCTAAGGTCCTCGGTTCAAGTCCGAGTAGCCCTACCTGAACGAAAGGCCCGGAACCCTTGCAAACAAAGGGAACCGGGCCTTTTCATGGCCTGCCGATAGGGGGGTGCTAGACAAGACACGCCATCCATGCATTCCCCATTTTTCCCGCCCGTTCCCCGCGTTGTGGATAGTTTATGGATAGTCCGGGGCTGGTCATATCGCTGGATTCTCCGCGTGCTGACGCGGAATTGGGGCTATCCGGCCGGTGGTCCGCCCGCCGGCCAAGGAGCAATGTGGAGACGTTGCGAACGGCGGGCAGGGGGCAGGCGGCACGTTCGCCCGCTCAGAGGGCCGCAGATTAGCCCCTAAGGCGACAAAAGGCCCTTATAGCGCCAGGTAGAGCCCGTGCCGCCTGCTAGGCCGTCAGAGAAGGCCTCAGGGCCTCTAGCCGCCTACCTAGTGGCAGGAGCACGTGCAGGCCCACGCCGGCATGAGGAACTCATAGTCGGGCTCGCAGTCTTCGTATGGGGACCGCTCGGCAGGTGCCAGCAACTCGTCAAGCATCTTGCCCACGGCCGCTACGTCGATTTTCACCATGCCCGACACGATAGAGCGCAGGGCAGACAGGGCACGCCGCAGGCCTGGAGACGCCGAAAAGCCCCAGCCTTGTGGGCTGGGGGCTTTGGACGCTGCAAGGCTCTTAGCGCGGCGCACAGCGGGTGCAAGTTGGTTAAGCGCAACAGGGGAGGGGCGAGGGTAGGTGCGGCAGAGACGCACGAGGCCATGAAAATGCAGGCTCGCTCATGGAATGCAGAGCTACTCGTCGCTCACGTCCCTGAAAGCCACCGAACGCAGCGGGCGCTTATCGGCTGACGCGGCCGGCTGCGGGTCTTGCAGTATCCCGCCGCGCGCACGCCTAGCCAGCTCGTCTATCAGCGCACTACTCGAGAACCTGGCGAGCTCTTGCGCCTGCGGCATCTGCCTAACGGGCAGTGCAGGAGTGTCGCCGCCGGCCATTCGCTCAAGCTCCGCAAGCTTCTCGGCCGGCGGATGAGTCTCACCGTAGGACCAGCGTCGCAGTGTCGATGGATCAACGCCCAGTACGGCGGCAATGTCATTGCGCTTCATACCCGTCGCAGTGAGTAGGTCGATGATCCGCTGGTTTGCCATGGCACTATCCTAAACGCTTGCGCGTGAATGGGGGAGCGGCTGTAAGCCGGCGGATAGCTGCCAGGACCAGTGAGGGCACCGCGTACAAGGCGCCAACACTCGGTCCCTATCGGGCACGGGAGCCCCTTAGGCGACTCAGACCCGCTGCACGCCGCCTGCCTATTGGGCCGGCGGCTGGTTGTACCCGTACTGGTGGTAGGGCTGAGGGAATGGCTGGTTAGGCTGCGGCGGTGTGGGTGCTGGCTGAAGCGGGGCACGCAGCGCGGAAACATTGCGGAAGGCAGCGGGCAGGGCATCGATTATCGCAAGGGCACGAGCCGCTCCTATGCAGAGCATTATCAGCCCAGCTACCCCGCCGGCGAGGCCAAGCAGAACTCCGGGGCCCGGATCATCGGAAGCCGCCGCAATAACGACAATGACGGCGCTTACCACCGTTGTGGCAAGTCCAGCAACAAATATCCCGGATGACGGCTTGAAGTGCATGATTCCCCAATTCCATATAGCGACTTGGCGCCAGAATATGGCATAAAACCGTCGTTCGCTTATGGCAGGCTCGTTCGCACTCAAATCGAGACAAAGGAATCACATATTGCAGTGAGCAAATAGGCCGCATTTGGGGCGCAATCGCCGGTTCGAGGCCGCAACTAGCGGCCGATGAGAGCGAGTTTGTTACTGTCCTCGTGACGTGGCTCAGTGCTAGCCGGTGACCCGACGCTGCTTCAACCAGTTGGCCAGGTCAGCCTCGCTGTAGCGGATGGTTCCGCCCGGCAGCTTGTAGTAGTCCGGCCCCTCGCTGGCGTTGCGAATGAGCCACTGCTTGCTGACTCCTAGCCTGTCCGCGACTTCCTGGCGGCTTAGCATGGCGCTATCGGCCATTAGCTAAGAGCCCCGCTTTCGCGGAGGACTGCGGCAACCTTGCGGCACTGCTCCGGCGAGAGCTCGGGGAGCTCGTCCACTACGCGCTGAGCCATGGCCTGCAGTTCTTCCCTCGTGATATTCGGCATGTCGCGCTACTTCCTCAGTGTCTGATAGATGATCCGGCATTGCTCCTCGGTCAGCGGCGGCTGCTTGGCTAGCCAAGCCTCAGCGTGGGCGCGTAGCTGCTCCTCAGTCATCGAACTGGCTCCTTCGTTGCAGATTTACGGCGAGCGCTTAGCTCGAGGTACTCAGTTGCCAGCCACTCGGAGGGCTCCTCGCCACGCTTCTTCAGGCGTCGGAGCGCGTCTCGATCAGCGGCCCAGTTCAGTTCGTCGTTCCGGCTCCACGGCGCTTGCACGTAGGCCGGCGATTCTGCCGTCATCATTGGTTAGGCCGATGCCAGGAGGGGCTGGCCGGCGGCACGCGGCGCGTTATCCCGCTGCCATTCCGCGATAACCCGCATTACGTCTTTAGCGCTGCCCTCAAAGCCAGCGCGTGCACCGTGCGGGCCATATTCAATGAAGACCGCGCCAGTGGGCTTGTTGTCTTCCATCTCGTCGATTACTGCATGAATGCTGCTCAAGGAAATGTACGTGCCGCCGAAATCTACAAGATCAAACATGGCTTTGTGTCCCTTTCTGGACTTCTAGGCCGGCGTGGTGGGGCAATTCTCATTGCCCCACCTGCCGCCTAATAACAACCGGTCAAGCCGGCGATTCGTTGGGTACCGCATTTTCGTTAGTTCCTATTCAGTTGGCTATTTAGTTGTGGTGAGGAAGGCTGCTTGGCCTTCCGTTCCTCAAGTATGCACGTGCAAGCGTGCATAGTCAACACCGACATTTGATCATTGCCAATACAGCAGCATCCGGCCCATAAAACAGAGGAGGGCTTGGGGGTACTGGGCAATGGCGAGCCAGCTACGGCCCATATGGAGGAGCCGGCAAGGTTGCCGCCATGCTGCACATGACTGGCGCCATGCGACGGCTCGTTAGCCGTCTGACGATCCGACGCACGGCGAGCACTAAGGGGAGTTGCATGCACTTAGGTTGCAGACGTCACGGCGTGGGCCATCGAACAACTCGATAGCTAGATGACCAGGCGCCATGTGCATAGGCAGCCGGGCCCCTCTTGTGCCCCCTGACAGGCTGGCTAGACATGAGGGGACTACTTCATGGCACCCAGTAGCTGCCACTGCCGGCGTGGCCTCACTGGCGTGCTGCGGGGCTTCTGGCGGCCCCAATGCGGCAGGGGGTGGGGGTGCCCCCCGAAGCTGCGGGAGGCTCTCCCCGGGGGTAATAGCGGCTGAGGTAGCTCACGGGTTGTCGGGTCCACGAACCCGACATATCCCTAGGTAGCTACACTCAGAAAGGGAGCCCCGAAGGGCTCCCCGCTTAGCTGTCCTGCCTACTGGTTCCAGACCATCGGAACTTGTCAAGGTGAATGAGGCCAGCGTGAGTTTAGGCGGCTAGTTTCTTCTGGGTCGTTGGCTCCGTGTCTGTCTTGGTTTTCTCGAGAGGTTTGTTGATCCAGGTCGTGCCGGGCAGGGCGAGGATCTTGGGGTCGGCTGTGGTGGTGAAGCGTTCGGGGTTCCGGGTCCGGGCGGCGGCCAGGGTCGCTGACCGCTGAACGGTTTTGGCCGCAGCCAACCCATAGTGAACGTCGGCCGCGGTGTTCAGCCCGATCCCGGAGTGGCGGTGGGTGTGGTTGTATCCCTCGACGAAGGTGGCCATGAACTCTCTGGCCTGGCCGACGGTTCCAAAGCGTTGCGGGAATGCGGGGGCGAATTTCAACGTCTTGAACCACGCCTCGCTGAACGGGTTATCGTTGGACACCCGAGGCCGCGAGTGCGACTTGGTGACCTCCAGATCAGAAAGCAATGCCGTGACGGTCTTGCTCGTCATCGACGTGCCGCGGTCGGCATGAACGACCTCCGGGGTCCCGTGGATTCCGAAGATCTCCTTCATCATCTCCACCGCCAATTCCCCGGATTCCGACGCGTGGACATGGGCGCCGACGATGTAGCGGGAGTAAATATCGATCATCACGTAGCAGTCAAAATACTTCCCCTTGATGGGCCCGGGAAGCTTTGTGATGTCCCACGAGTAGACCTGCCCGGGACCGGTGGCGACCAGTTCCGGGATCGCCCGGGCCGGATGCCGGGCCAGCCGGCGGCGTTCCTTGACCTGCTTGTTCTCCGCCAACACCCGGTAGATAGTGGAGATCGACGCCAGATACGTGCCCTCGTCGAGCAGGGCCGCGTAGATCTGGACCGGCGGCAGATCAACGAACCGGACCGAGTTCACCACCGCCAGGATCCTGGCCCGCTCGGCAGCACCGAGCCTGTTCGCCGGCACCGGCGCGGCTGCAGGGATCGGCAGCAGGCGCGGCTTCCGGGTCGCGGTAGCCCGCGCGACCCCGGCCAGTCGGGCGGCGGTCCGGGTCGGAACCGCGGCGGCCGTGAGGCTACGGTAGGCGGACATCAGGGCTTCGTGTGCGGTGGTTCGTCCCGCGAGCTCTTCGACAGTTCTGCCAAGAGCTCGTGCGTTTTTGACATGATCTCCAACGCCACCTCCGTCGTGGCCAGACGCCGTTTCGAGTCCTCGATCTCGCGCCGCAGCCGGGCGATCTCGGCCTGCTCCGGACTCAACCGGCCAATCCGCTCGCCAGGCTTCTTTCCCTCAAGGACGCCGGCGTCACGGAGTTTGCGCCACTCGGTGATCTGCGAAGAATAGATCCCCTGCTCCCGCAAATACGCGCCCCCCTCGTTCCGCAAAATAGCGTCTTCATAGGCGGCCAAGTGGTCAAGTTTCTGGGCCGGGGTGATCGATCGCCTCGGCGTCGGACCCCCGGAACGGGGTCCGGGACTGCTGCTCTTCATCAGACTATCGTCGCGCACGGCGATCAAAGATTGGCTGGACATCGTGAATCAGTTCCTGGTTCTCGCCCTACATCACACGGCGGACTTGCTCTGAACTGCTGGCCTCACCCAACCCTGACACGTAGGGCATTGGCAGGTTGTGTGTGATGGCGTAGCCAACCTCAGCCATAGAACGCGGCGTCTCGTTCGGCTTGTACCAGAGGCCATCGGGTGCTGCCTTGCGCGCCGCCGTATTCATCGTGTGCTGCTCCTGGTCGACTTCCAGCAGGTGGCTCGGGCGGACGCAGCGCCTCCTCTTGGGGTCGTTGTCCCAATCTGTGCATCCATGGTCAAGCTGAATCGCGGGAGTGAGCGCCCTGCCGGTTAGCTGCTCATAGAGCCAGCGGTGTGCCTTGACCTCACCGCGCCCCTGCCCAAGGTTGAACTTGCCATAGCCGTCCTCGTTGATGATGCCTGACCACAGCCAGCAGCCAAGCTCGTCGTCGGCCGTCAGATGCCGCGCGAACTTGTCCAGCTTCGGCTCATCACGCGGCCCGCGCTCATTCGGGAGGACAGGCACGCCATGCCTGCGGAAATTGGAGTAGTGCCGGGAGCAGTAGGCCACGCCCGGCGACTTCTTCGGTGCCGTGCATCCTTCGACGTCGCACTCACCGCGTGGTGTCTCTGGTTTCGGTGCCTTGGGCTTCAACTCCGTTGAGCCCGTCGTGATCTGACGGTTGTAGTGGAGCCGGCATAGGCCGGTGGCGTAGTGCGGCCTCTCGCACTCGGCCACGCTGCATCCCCTGGTAAAGCCCAGCGGCGCAAGCTTGGCGTTCCTCTCCCGCCGCGACTTCTCATAGTGCGTCCGGCAAAGTGTGTGAAAAACTCCGTGGCGGTCACGCTCGCATCCGTCCGTGGTGCAGGTGGTGGCGGTCCAGTCGGTGGGTACGTACATGGGGCAATCCCTTTGGCTAGTGGCGGTGGTGAGAAGAGGCCCTCATGAGGGCCGTAGCTGCAGTGGTAATGCAGGGGAGCGAACACGAGTGCTAGCTGGAAGTTCGGGCACGTCAGACTGAGCAGCAGGGCTTACGGCTGGCGCCGAGGCCCTAGCGGGTAGCCATGCAACTGGGTCGGAGATTCACGTAGCAACCGTCGGCAAGCCGGACCCTGAAAGGGCCGGAGCTGCCGCATATTGGCTGGTGAGAGGGCGAACTGGTTGGCGGTCAGTTCCGCGTCTTCCTAGTTCTCTTCCTCTGGAGCTGAACCGGCGGAGCCGTGTTCAGCAGTTAGCCCTTATATAGAAGGACATTTCGTAGAACGGGTGGAAGCGGCGCAGCGAATGGCGCCGGAGTGCTGGGTCGGAGGTGACATACTCTGCCTATGCTGACGATCCTGACCCTAATGAACGTCGCTGCGTTCATACTTTCTTTCGGTGCGATTCTCTGGGCATGGCTCATAGTGCACAAGGACATGAAGGAAAATGTGGCGCTCTTGGCGCGCATCCGTGAGATTGACGCCAAGTACGCCAGGGAGGCAGTGACGCTAGGCCAAACGGCCATCAGGGAGGAGCGCCGCGCTGAGTATGTCGCCGTAGGCAAGACGATGTTTACCTACGGCGACATGATGCACATGCCCGAACTCGTCAAGGGCCTTATCTACAGCCACGCAGCCAGTGGGCTGGGCCTGCAGGTGGCACTTGTCGGACTTGGCTTGAGCATCGGGACTGTCGCTAATATCTGGTCGCTCTACGTCTAGCTGACAACGCCGGGGGTGCGGGTCAGGCCGGCCTGCCCTATGTTGTGGCCTTCCCTGGTTTAGCGCGGCGCCTGCGGGGGCTGCGCTGTTGCTTTGTCAGGGGGCCGCTGAGGACTATTTGTGAAATGCCCCCAAGCCTCAATAGAAGGCAGGAGTCAGCGGCCTGTAATCTTTGCGAGGCGGTCAGCCCGATTCGTGGCTGCGAAGAAGAGGGGATTCAAATGAGGCTGTACGAGATTCTGCAACTGCTCGCGGATCGGGCCCGGCCCTGGGAGGACAACGGGACATCTGCCAGGTTCCGCAAGCCGGTGCAGGTAAAGACGCTGGCGGACCTCGCCGCCATCGGCGCGGAGCTAGCCGGGCCGCTGGGCCAAGTCAGCTACACGGTGAACAACGCCCCCAAAACCCTCGACGAAATTGCCGCCATGTCAGACGTCCAGCTGAACGAGGTTATGGTCCTCGCATACTTGGGCGGGGCCCCGGCCGGCGGGGTCGAGCACAGCAAGGCGACCGTCATCATCAATAACAAGGGCCACTCGAGCTACGGACTCGAACGCTCCTATATGACCATTACCATCTCCGAGCCGTCGCAGTTCAACAACCTTCCCGTGACGCTCGATCAAGCCAAATCGATTGCAGAGCGCTGCGTTACCATCCGAGGCAAATGGAGCGCCAAGGACTACCCCGTCGTCAAAACCATCACCAAGGCAACGGCGCAGCAACGTGAACACGACAGGAAGCTCAAATGGCAGGCCGCTGGGCTCAGCCTCCTCCTCAGCGTCCCTATCGGTGTCCTGACTGCCGTGCTCACGGTGATCCTCACCCCCACCCCCGGGGGCTAACTCTCCCCGAAAAGGAAACCCCCAAGCGAGTCGGGGCAACTAAAGCATGAGGGTCTTTGGCCGCTCCGCAAAGGGGGGACGCGGAGACACCTCGAGAAAGTCTCTGCTGGGGCCGGTTCGGGCCGCCGTCCTGCCGTCCAACAGTGACGAAGAGCCCCGGCCTCCGAAGACGCCAGCGTCGGACTCGCTCCGCCCGCCGAGCAATCTGAGATGGAGAAACCCGACCGATAATGTCGGCATCTAGACTTGGGCCCATGACATCTGATGAGGAAAAGGACCCGCCAGTACCGGCCGACCTCGAGGACTCCGCGAAGCGCGTCCACCACGTTCAGGTCGCGGAGGAGCGCGACCACGAGGCCCCGGCGGACGAGCCGGACGCCTGAGGCGGAAAGCCTTGGCGGTAACTCAGGTAGGGAACTGCCCCGTCTTTCGGGGCCCTATGATCGGACGCATGGCTACCTACAAAGTGACTGACCACAAGGATGACCACGACGTGCTCGCTGAGTTCGAAGCTCTCGACAATTCCCAAGCTGAATTTCTGGGCAGGCACCATGCGGCCGGACTCGTTTACAAGCTGTGGGTTCAGCAGGCGAACGGCGATTGGCTGGCAATCTCCTGAGTGGCGCAAATCTTCGATTCACTGTCCGATTGATGGATGCGAATACGTCGTACCCTTCCGCATGGGCATGGGCATAGGCGAGAAGGAGTATCCAGCTGCCATGCCTGAACGTTTCGAGTCCCTGCGAGCCGAGCATTCAAATCTCATAGAGTCTCTTACCTAGAGTTCTAGTAAAACCTTCGAGTACTAGAACACTGTCCCGTGGATTCAAGTCCACTTGAATGCTTTGGACTGTGTTCTAGTTGGAAGCGCTTCCAGTAGATACGAAAATCATTTTCGATTGAGGATGCTGAAGATGTCGGACGCGATATAGGTGTTTTGGGAGGTTTCAAATGGGTAGTCCTCCAAGATCCCGAGCTGCTGCAGTTTGAGCACGGCGTTACTGACGGTCTGGTAGTTCTTCCCAAACTTCTTGGCAAGGCGGGCTTTGGTCACGATCGGACTAGCCAAGAGAGACCCAGCGATGTCAAGGATTACACCTGTAGCCGATGCTTCCCGGAGCGTGTCCATGTGTTTCTGACTCACGTCCAGAAGGTCATCCACGAGCGTGGCGGTTTCCTGGGCGGACGCGGCAATACCTTCCGCAAAGAACTCCACCCACGCGGACCAATCGCCCGTCTCGCTGAGCCTAGCAAGCTGGTCCTGATAGACATCTCTCCTCGCTTCGAACCACGGTGAAACGCTAAGCAGTGGCTCGGAAACAACACCGTCTCGCATAAGGCCTAAGACAATCAAGAGTCTTCCCAGCCGCCCGTTGCCATCGTTGAAAGGGTGAATGGTCTCAAACTGATAATGCGCCAGGGCAGCGGCTATGACGGGGTCTCGCCCACCTGCAGGCGCCTCATTGATCCAGTCCAGCAAGTCTCGGATAGAGGTATCCAACTCAATGCCAGGAGGCTGAGGGATGAATCGGGCATCCGTGATATCCGCTCCGCGACTTCCGATTACGACTTGCACCGAACGGACAGCGCCGGCATCAGAGTTGTCAGCCGCGGTCCCCCTTACGAGGGTTCGATGCAGATCGGTGAGGAGGCCCGGGGTTATCCGGCGGCCGGCTTGCACCCAGTCGAAGGCTCGATCAGCAACCTCGACATAGTTCATGATCTCGTCTAGCTCTGCACTTCGCGGTTTGTCAGAGGCATCATCGACGGCAAGCACTCGGTCAAGAGGCGCGTATGTCCCTTCCAATGCCGAAGTACTCTGAGCTTCTCGCCTGATCATAGGCATGCGGATCAGAGCTGGATTCGGCACTTGACGACTGGCTTTGTCAAGTGCGCCCAAGGCACGATTTGCCCGGCTCACGGCG
Organism: Arthrobacter sp. Y81; assembly: GCF_002929335.1. Lineage (GTDB taxonomy): Bacteria > Actinomycetota > Actinomycetes > Actinomycetales > Micrococcaceae > Arthrobacter. The sequence goes on along the minus strand of NZ_PJIL01000002.1, from coordinate 170,543 downwards.
TGCCAGGCGGTGTTGCTGAGCTCCGGCTCGGCTCCCAGCGGGTGGGGAACGTACGAAAAGTGGTCGTACTCGCGCTTCAGTCCGTCCATGCCTCGAATGCGTACGAGACTTCCAATCGGGCTTTCCCGAAATTTGTCGACGTCCATGGCTCTTCTTTCAATCTCTAGCGATTGTCGCTGACTTGAAGACTACAGGAGTCATTCTAGTGAAACGACCTCCGACTAGAACCGAGCTCTTTGGTCCGACCGGAAAGTTTGAGCTTGCGTCGGCTGCATGCAGCCCTGAGCTGTACTGGGTCGCTTGTTGGCGGGTTGTTTCATGGTGGTACTTCCCCTTTGTGTACTAAGTGGTTGGTTGGTGGTGCAGCACGCGGCCCCCGAAAGGGCCGCGTGCGTTGTTCTTGTTTGGGTTAGGCGTAGTCGTACAGCGCCTGCGCGTCTCGCTGCTTGGTGGTTGCCTCCAGGGCAATCTCCTTGGCGTAGAGGTACGCGACGCCGGGCGATGCGTCGATATGGCTGTGATAGTGCGTGTCGCCACTGGGTGAAGCACCAGCTCCGCCGCCGTGGATGCCGCCCTTGGCGTACAACTCGTATCCGAACCGGCCGGCAACCTCATCGAGGATTGCCACCGACCGAGCCCGCTTGGAAGCGGCCAGCGGGATGTATGCCTCGCCGCCCGTCTCCGGCTCCGCCCAGACGCGCAGCGTGCTGCTCGGCTTGGCAATCTGAGCGACGTGCCGCTCAATGCCACCGTTCGCGAAGAACTTCGGCGCGAAGCGGGGATCGAACCGGCCGCCACGGTTGTAGATGGAGCCGTTCGCCTGCTCGCTGCCGGAGATGGCGGTTGCGATGGAGGCGGCGATATTGAATGCAAACGACTGCCCGCTGAACTTCGTGAGCGTGGCCCAGATATCGCCGACCACGTCTAGCGCGTTGCCAGCCGCGTCGATAGTCGTTTTGAAGGTCGTCTGAGCCAGCAAGTTGCCAGCTGCCTTGACGGTGCCGATGACGTTGTCGAATGGCGTGCTGTTGGCGTCAAGGTTCGGCTTGTGCGTCTTGCCACCGAAGTCGACGCCCCTGGCTTCCGCCTGGCTGACGATCTTGGAGAACGGGCCGTCGTTAGCGTCAAGCGTCGGCTTGGGCTTGAGGTTGGTAAAGATGCCCAGATCGTTGGTGGCCGCCTGTAGCCGAGGTCCGAAGTTAGTCCTGGCGTCTACATCGAGACCCACGACGGCGGGCTTCATGGCCGCCTGTGCCTGGCCATTGGCTATTGCGAGGTCGGCCAATGCTTTGTCCTTCGACTCGGGGTTGAGCAGGAACTCGATCTTTGCGGGGTCGAGGTCCAGCTGCGCGAGGATAGCTTCGATCTGCTCAGGCGGAACCTGGCCCACCTCGAGCTGCTTGGCAATCAGCGCGCGAGTCTCGCCCATCTTGGTGCGCAATGTTTCGATCGCGACCTGCGGGTCCTTCTGCGCCAGCGCTAGCTTGAGGGCCGAGTCGCGTCCGGCGTCCGCTACCTTTGTCAGCTCGGTCCGAAGGTCAGAGCCTGCCTTGGATACGGTGTCAATGGAGCCATCGGCCTTGAACAGGGACGGAAGGGCAAGCCCTTCGCCCTTGCCAATTTCGACGATCGCCTCGAGGTTCTTGACGAAGTCGCGGGCGGAGTCGTTGGCCGTCTGCACGGCGTCGTCAAGGTTCGTCTTGCCGTTCATCTGACGGATGATGTCGTTGACCGCACGCAGCTTGTCGTCAGCGGTGGACGCCTTGCTTGCCAGCGTCTCGATTGCCGACATGATGCCAGCCGTGACGCCGACAGGAACACCAAGCTGCTTGGCAGTCGCGGCGGTCTCTACCTTGACGGCCTCGAGGTCATCCCTCAGCTTCTGCAGTCCGATACCCGCCTTGGCTCCGGTGGAGCCGAACAGGTTGCCGACGGCGTCCGCGAAGCTGCTGAGCGGCCCAAGCATCTGGGAACCACCGAGACCCTTGAGCGTGTCTGCCACCTTCTCAAATGGGTCGCGGGACTCCGCCGCCCTCTTGAGAGAGTCGTTGACCTTATCAACAGACTCAGGCACGCCTTCGGCGGCCTTCTGAATGTCCCGCAGGCTGATGCCGATGGCTGATGCATTGTCAGCAATCGATGCCCGCTCAAGCCAAAGGAAGGAATCCTTTGCCCGCAGCTGGCTGGCGATTACGCGCTCAGTGGCAGCATTGATGCCCGTCTGGCCATCGAGTGCCGTCCTCAGGTCGTCAAGCTTGCTCTTCTGCTTGGCTGCAGCGTCGCCCATAAGGGCGATGGCAGCAACGGCACCAGCGATAGCCAGGCCCCAGGGGCCGCCAGCGAGTGCCAGCAGGCTTCCGCCTACCGACTTGGCGACAGATGCCGCCTTGGCCTGAATGCTGCCCAGCTGCCTGTTCATGGGGGCTGCGTCGAAGCGCCGCACCGTGCCGTCTGCGTAGTAGACCATGTCACCGATGCGCTTGCCGCCGTCTGCGGCGATCTTGGCAGAGCCCGTGAACGCGCCCGCGAACCTGGCCATTGAGCTCTGAGCCATCGTCAGGAAGGCACCCAGTGGGCCACGCAGCGCGAGGAGGCCCAGGAAGGCACCTGTTGCTATCTGCAGCGGGCGGGGTAGGTCACCGAACAAGCCCAGCGTGGCGCTGAGCACGTCAACAATCATCGTGAGGGGGCCGGAGGCCGCCGTAACGAGCGCGTTCACCAGTCCAGTCAGTGGCCCAGCCACCTTCTCGAGGTTGCCACTCAGCTTGCCGACGCTCTTGTCAAGGAAGCCCACAACGGTATTGATTACCGGAGCAACACCCTTGAAGATTTCGCCGGCTACGCGGCTCATATTGCCGATGATGCGCCCGAGACCCGCAAACGATGGCCCAAGATCATCCAACGCGCCTTGCATGTCGCGGATACCCTCAAGCGTGCCGGTCTGGAACTGCAGCTGACCAAGGGTCTTGGCTAGGCCGGAGAGAAGACCGCCACCTAGCTTGCCCAGACCCGTCAGCAGCTGGTTCACGTAACCAGCAGACGTGCCTATCGTCTCGCCAAGGTCTTTGACACCGACGTTTAGTTCAGACGCGCCCTTACGGGCTCCCGCAAATATCGTGGCCATGCGCGAGCGGAAGGGCTCGGCCAACATAATGTCCGCAATGCCCCGCATGTTCTTGCGGAACTCAGGAAGTCCGCCGCCGCCTGCATCATTGACCGCCCGGGTAATTCCCTTGAACATATCAACGACCGCTACGCCGACGCCGCCCATGTCCTTGAGACTCTGGACGCCCTCCTCAATCCAGACGTTGATCTTGCCGGCCTTGTCGCTCTCGACTACCCAGTCCTTGAATCCCTGGCTGATGTCCGTCAGGAAGCCGCCGAAGCGGGGCAGGTACTCGGAGCCACGCAGCCCAAGCACGTTGAGTGCGTCGGCAAATGGCCTGCTTGCTGCGCTGGCCTGCTTGAAGAAACCCTCAAGATTGCCGAACATCTTGGCCATGGACCCGTTGCGGGCAATCTCATCAAAGCTGTCAAGAATGCCAGCGTTGAAGCGTCCGACGTCGTCAGCCGCGCGCGTAAGCCCGTCCCGCAGGACGGGAATAGCGTTAGCGGCGAACCGCTGGATTGAGTCGCCCATGCCCTCCCAGAAGGCCGCCTGTACCGGCCGCTGAATGGACTTCCACGTACCCTGCAGCGCCTTGGCTGCGGCACGGGCTTGTGGCGGCAGGGCCGCCAGTGCTTCAACGTCGCCATCAATCGCCGACTTGAAGTTCTTGAATGCCGCCACGTTGATTAGCACACCTGCGGCGACAGCCGCCAAGGCGGTGGGTAGCGCAGCGAGCAAGCCAATGGACTGCACCACGCCTTCACCAACGGTGAATGCCGACGTGCCAACGAATGCCAGCGTGTTGACGAGCGCGGCAATGGCAGTTGCCCAGCCGGCAGACTTGAGGCTGAACTTATCGAAGTTGGTGATAAGTGACTCAAGCCGGTTACCGACGGAGGTCAACACTCCAAGGCCCGAGAGTGACTTGATGAGTCCCTCGGCGACGAGCAAGCTCTTCTTGTTGACGTCGATGAAGAAGTTGACTCGGCGGTCGCGGGTTGCGTACTTCAGCTGGGCCGCTGCGATGTCGAGGCCGGTCATGTTGGCCTTGAACTTCACTGGCTTGTTGTCGTTTTCGCGGAGGAACTTGTCGATGTCGCGCTGGGCCTGCTCGAGGCCCTCGTTGGTGGTGATGTCCACCCTTAGCCCGGCAGCGCCGGCAGCCTTCAAACTGTCCTGCACCTGCTGGTTGGCCTTGCGCAGGGTCTCTTCGTCCATCGTGACCTTGATGCTGCGGCCGTCGAGGTCCTTCAGCGTGCGGTCGATGTCAGCGCTCATCTTGCGGAGCATGTCTTTGTCGACGCCAACCTTCAGGCCGATGGACTCGTCAGCTTCGCGCCTGACCTGTTGGACGATCCGCTTGGCTTTCTCCCTGATGCCTTGTGCATCGAGGTCCAGGTTTACGACTACGTCGTACTCCTGGCCGGCAAGCTCTTTGAGAACCTGCCTCTTGGTTGCGCCTCGGAAGCCCTTGGCGTCCGGCCGTACCTTGACGGCGACGGCGCCGATTAGTTTGAGATCAGCCATTGGCTGTCACTCCCATTCCAGTGCATTAGTGGTTAGAGCGCGGACAAGTCCACGCGGGTGGTGTTGCGGTCATGCATGGCGCGGAGGTCCGCCTTGTACTTGGCATCCCGTACGGCGTCTGCAGCTTCCTTGGCAGCGCGTGCGGCGCGGGCAGGTGCCAGCAGTTCCTCCTTGACGGTGAAGGCGGCAACCTTGCCCACGGCTTCCAGCCGTGACGTGACGTTGATGAAGTCCACGAGCTGCGAACCGTTGACTGAGACGGTCGGATTCTGAGTCGCGCCGGAGACCTGCAAGCCCTCGCCCGTGTAGCCAGTGCGGCTGAGCTCCAAGGCTTCGTTGATGGCGGCGGCGTTGGCCTCGTTGCCCTCTGAGAGCTTCGCGGCCAGCGTGCGGAGGATGTCCTCAACCTCACCGCTTGCGGCCTCTACAAGGGCATCCACAGCCTTCGTGGGAAGGATCGACTTGCTGGCCTTCAGCCTCTCGGCACGCAGGCGGAAGCCTGCCTGAGTGTTGGCGTCAGTTGCCTTGGCGTGGTTGGCCTTCAGTGCAGCGACGCGTGAAGCGCGGAGGTCCAACTCAGAGCGGAGTACGGCAACGTCGTGCGCCACGGCTTCGGCTTCGCCGGCCGCATCGGCTGCGAGGATGGCTGACAGTTCGGCGGAGGTTTCCGCATGGGCAGCGGTAGCCACTTCCAGGCGGTGGCCAATGGCTTCAAGGTCAGCAGCAGTAGCAGTAGCAGCGGCCTTGGCGGCGGTAAGTGCAGCGGTGGTCATAGTGAGGTCTTTCTGTCGGTGGTTACCGTGACAGCGGACATGCGTCAGCGGTGGGTATTGCGGGGGGATGAGAAACGGCATGCTGGCCACTGGCGACTGGTGGAGGCCGAAGGCCGTAGCCAGCGGAGCCAGTGCACGGGAAGTAAGCAGGCGGTGGAAACACCCAGGAAGGAAGCCGTGAGCGCCAGCTCAAAGGCTTCGCTATCGGCGGTCAATCACTAGCTATAGATCAGGCCTTACGGGCTTCGCCCACGGCCTGTCTAACTAGTAGGTATTGATTTGTTAGGGCCAACCTCTGATAGGTATTGCCCTAACCTCTGATGGGTATGTGAACCCTCGACTAAGAAATACCCTTCACACGTTTGGGTAATTCTTAGTCGCGTCGCCATGCTGGCACCGACGGAAAGGCGCCTGGTGCGGACGGCGGCGGCTTCTCGGTGGGAGGCGGAGCCTTGACGGGGTCGGGGACGGTCGGCGGCGGAAGCGGGTCGGCAGTCTGGAGCTGCTGCGGTTCAGGCTCGGATGGCGGCCGTTCATCTATTGCCCCGGCAAGCGCTCGCGCTTCCTTCGGGACGCGGAGCCAGTACTGGTTGTTGCGGTTCCATCGCTTGCGCTCGTTCTTGGCCACCGTGACAAAGCCTGCCTCCGCCAACTCTGCGAGCGCACGCGTAACCGTTAGCACGCTCTGCGAACTGGCCACAGCCAATTGCTCTTGCGTGGGGTAGCAATAGCCCGTCTTGCCGTCTGCGTAGACAGCCAAGCTATGGCCGGTGATCTTGGCTTTCGTAGTCAGCCGACTTGCAGCAAGAGCCCTGCCGAAGGCGAAGGGCTCATAGGCGCTCATGGTGGGTTACCGCGAGTTCGCTCACTAAATGGGGGATCACTTGGCCAGCCACTTGGCATCTGCCCTGAGGTCAGCAGCGCGGCGGTCGGCGGCAATGCGCTCGTTCGTCCGCTGAGTCTTTGACTTGGGCAGCGGCAGCTCCAGCGGGAAGCCGGCGTCGGGACCTGTGCGAATACGCTCGCCGACAAATCCCATCTTTGTCAGCGCTGTGAGGTGAATGCCTGCGGCATAGTTGGGGAGCTTCATCTCGTTCCTCATCTGCTGCCAGGTGCGATGCACGATGGTTCCACCGTTCAGGTTGCTGGCCATCCATTTGGCAACGGCCTTATCGCGGCCCGTGAGCCCCGGAGTGAAGCGCACAGCGGCAAGCCAGCGAACGGCGAAAGCGTTTTCGATTGTCTCGGTCATAAGTGGGTGCCTTCCAGGTGGCTCCAGGTCTTGCCCTGAAGAATGACGCTGATTGTCTGCTTGGAGACGTGATGGCAGCGGGCCAGATCGGCCAGCGTATTGACGCCGGGAATGTAGCTGGCGCGGATACTCAGCACGTCATCGGCCGTTAGTCGGTGGTGGGGATGTTGCTCCCCTCGAAGTAGGGGCATCGGGCTTCCTTTCGGTGTTGAAGAGCGTTGACAAATAGAGGAAAAAGGAAAGGCCCGCCATCAAGGCGAGCCGTTGAAAACTTTGTCTCTAATAATGAGTGGGTTGGAATCTTCTGGGATTTGCCAGCGGACAGCTGAAATATTTTGTCCCTCGGAATAAAGTGGCCGTTATAAACGCGGATTCCTAACGCGGCCATGAAATGCGTTACCGAACCGTTACGAAATATCGACAATCACGGACCGGGTGGGAGTCCGTCGCCGGAGTAATCCGTAGTCCGGCCCCACAGGTCGGCCCATTCTCTTGGCGGCGCGGTTGGTCCGTATCTAAGGCAGGCCTGCTAAATTCGAGCAACTACTTACTCGGGCGCCAATAGCGCCGACGTCATTTGGGGGCACTATGAAGAAGAACTTTGTCGTTTTCGCGGTCACGGCCCTAGCTCTAGCGGGGTGCAGCGCCCCCGGCGAGGGTGGCGCCTCACCCACGGTTACGGTGACAGTAACGGCCTCTCCGCCATCTCCCGCGCCGCCCACATCGCCGGCCGCCATGGGCGAGCCGCAGACCTCAAAGAGTGGCTCGACTGTCACTGTTTTCGAGCACCGGAAGGGTGCCGAGCCTCGAGACCCCAACCAGGAGGCAATCGACGTGCAGGTTTGTACGCCGGCAGCACCGCCTTCGGCCGCGGCCGAAGCTCCGGTTGTCACCAATCAGCCCTGGGCGCTCCTGGATGCCGAAAACCGGAGATATACGTTAGCTTCCTCTTACTGGACAAACGGGGAAGCGCAGCCGATGTACCCGACTGAAGAACAGCTCGCATGGGGCGACTGTGTCCGGGGGTGGATCATCATCCAAGGGCAGGCCGCAACCCCAATGATCAAGGTCAGGTACACCGGATCAAATTCGATCCTTGAGTGGAAGCTCTCATAGGGTTCGTGACCGCAACGAGGGACTCTGCCGCGAAGGAGCAGAACTCCGCGCAAGGATGAGCCCTGACTACGAGGATTGAGAATGTCGGGCGTACTCGTCCACCAATTGCGTTGCACTATCTGTGGCCAAATTGACGACGGTAGCGATTTGGACATTCTGCGGCACTTGCAAGAGCTCCACGACGCCATTTGCCCCGGCAAAAAGCAGGAGTAGCAGAGAAAATGGCCTCTAGGCAATTAGCGATGGGGGAGTGCGCTCTAATTGCCACGGAACGGCCCTAATTAAGCCTTTGGGGCGCTGGGAAGCTCCGGCCTTAATGGCTGGGGCCTCCCTTGGGTTCTGGGCTCTTAGAAAGGCGTACAGCAGCCTTTTCCGGCCTTCCTCTCGTACCTACGGTCTGATTAAGCAGGAAACCGCATCCGATGGCGACTTTTACTGGCCTCCGCCGCAATTTGGCACAAATTCTCCCCAAAGGGTCCCCGCTGGCTAAATCCGTGTGTAGTCTGATCTGACATCGCAATGCAGGGGGAAGATGCGCTTTAACCGCTCAGCGGGGCTTTTTGTTACAGGACCCTGGCTAGCTATCGGGGGAGCAGTGATGGGCTGCGTCGGAGTCGTCAGCATGAGCTCCTCCTCGACCTCAATCTATTCATCCGGGCCGGACGGTTTCAGCGTCCTGCTAACACTCCTCTCGGCCGCTGCGGCGATTGCTGGCTCTGTGCTGATGGCGGTCGCCCTGTACAGGGCGCTCTGCAAGATCGATGCGCTGATGATTCAATTGCCCCAGCCTCAGCCCACGCAGTGGCATGGGCAGTATCCACAGCTACCGCAGGCACTCCCAAGGTCTTAGGAAGCGGCGGCAGTAAATAGGTCCAACTGCCCCTCATCACTAGGTGAGGGCGGTTCAGCTATCTCGAAGTCGTACACGCCGTTCAGTTTGAGTAGGTCAGAATCCCACGTATAAAGGACCTCAACCTTCGCCTGTATGGCGCTCGCTAAAATCAAGGCGTCTCCACCCCGGAGCTGCTTCGTTATAGCAAGGTCGGCCGCTTGGGCGGCAATTCGTCCGTCAATTTCCACGATCATGAATCCAGCATTACGGATCCATTCCCGCGTACGGGCGACCCGTTGCTTCCTGTCGATTGGAGGTAGATGAGATCCACGGATTTTGCCGTTCCCTGCCACTTCAGGAATGAGGTAGGCGGACAAGGCCAGCTTGTACTTTCCCTGAATGGCAGCCTCAAGCACCTGCCTGCTGCGTGGCAGCCAGGAAGCGTCGTCTTTACCTCCATTAGTGAGGATGTTCAGCAAGACGCATGTATCGATGGCTCGCCGCGGTTCAGTCCTCGTCACGCTGTTTCCTAACCCATTCGACGGAACTGAGACCATTCGTCCATTCCGTTCCAAGCAGCCCAGCAAGTTCGTCAACCGAAACAGGCTGCCGAGTTGTCTGCACTATTTCGAAATCTTCCAAAGAGAGCGACACTTTTCGTCCAGAATGGTCCCTTCGGAGTTCCCCCCACGCCAATACTTGCTTGCCAATGGCCTCAACCACGCGGGCTTCCATCTGGGCTGAGAAGGCGACCTTGACGGACTTGCCCGTGCTCTCATCAACGAGGCCAAAGTTTTTCTTCCCGCTGCGGCTAAGGTACCGGTCAATCTTCCCAGCGACCGATCCTAGGGACTTGTTTGGAGCCTTTAGAGCACGTGACGCGTTAGCAACAATTTCTCCGTCTAAGCGAATTGCCTCACCGGCCCCAACGGTCAATTCGACGCCCTCAACCCCTGCGAACTTGCTTAGACCGCCCGCCTGCACAACGGCCTCAAGCATGGAATCGCCCCAATCTGCGGGCGTGGAAGAAGTGGTTTCGAGGTGGCGCAGGCCGTCGGTAATTTCAGCAAAGGCAGCATGCCAATCCAAGTCTTCATCAGGACGAACCTCAACGAGAGCGCTGGACACCTTCAGATCAGAAATCAGCCAATGCGACTCTGTTGCGCCATGAAGCAGGTCTATCAAGCCGCCCAGCGACCTGTGGAGGGCACGGACGTCGATAGAGTTGGGCGCACCCAATATCTTGAGTCTCACCTCGTTGTGCTCCATGCCGCCCCCCTCCCTTGTACCCACATGCTACACACTTCCATCCCCTGTCTCGGTGCCGCCCACCCCTGCGCCGCCAGTTGGCTTTGAGCCGGTATCCGTTGTTGCGCCTCCCGAAGACTCTTGGGCGGAAGCTGCCACTGGAGCGCCGTCCGAGGACGGCGTCAGTGGACGTGAGGGGCCGTTGCCATAGACATCAAGGCGGCGTCATCAACCATGGACGATGGGTCTACAGCCCAGTCCGTGATTTGCCTGCGGGCAGTTGCGGCGAGATTGTAAAGGTCGCTGATTTTGTCGACGCTGCGCTCGTCCAGCTCGAGCATCGCGGAAACCTGAGCGCGAATCCAGTCTCCCAGGGCGGCGCCGCCCTCGTGGCAATCAAGGTGAAGTAGCGAGTCCAGCTCCTCGGTTTCATGCAGGATGCGGAAGTAGTCGCCGCCATCCACTCTGTCCGTCGCGAGGTCCGCTACTTTAGAGATCAGTGCCATGCAGCGTTCGGCCATGTGCCGACGCCAGCCGGACCACTGCGCCTGTTCTTGTGCTTCGAAGGCGGACTTCATCTCCGCTTCTCGTCGGTTGAAATCCCTGCGCTGGGACCACAGGGCAAGCAGCACCGACCCAATAACAGCCACTAGCGTGAACATCCCAGCCCAAAGGACCTCCGGGCCGTTACCGGAATCCCCAAAATCTAGAACCATAAGCAGAGCCTCTCACGATGGGCCGACACGCAGGCCGCAGGTAGGCTTCGATTCATGAATGATGCAGAGGTGTTCTGGCAGGCAGTGGCCGCGTCCGTTGCGGCCGCAACTGCACTGAGCACCGGGCTGGCGTGGGCAATAGGCAGTTGGGCGCGTAACCGGTCCAGGGCGGAGGCCGACTGGGTATATGACGTGTACGCCCATATCGTGGACGAGCACTCAAACCAACCGCATTTTCCCAGAGGCCATATCTCCGTGCGTGGGAAGCTCGCCAACGCAGGTGACGCCAGTGCCTTCAGGCTCACGATGAAAGTGACCTCAGGAAGTTGTGGGATGACTACGCCAACCTCCAGCCCACTGGGCCATTCGCAGGCTCATGGCTGGGTCGCCGTTTTGCCGCCTGGGGAATCAGTCGACTTTTGGGCGATAGTGCCGCCTCAAGACTGGGGGAGTTGCGTCATTTCGCTGGATTGGATTGCTTCTCCGACTCGGCTGAAAAAGCACTTGCAGCTTGCTTTTAAGCCGGCCGATGAGTGCCCTGACCCTAAGCCTGTTGCGATCTGGACCGAGAACGGAATGTCGACATCCAGACCTCAGGGGGAATAACGGCGCACGGCCTATGGGCACGTCAGGCTGAGGCAAACGCGCTTACGGCTGGCGCCGACGCGCATGCAGCAGCAGTGGCAACATCATCGACAGTCACCGGCCAACCCTCGGCGCTGCGGCCCTTGGGGGGCCTGCGCCCCGCTTGTTGGTGGGGTGAAATGGCGACCTCATTGCCCAGTGGCTGCGTAGCCACTCGTGTCTTCTTCCTCTGGAGCTGAACCGGCGGAGCCGTGTTCAGCAGCTAGTCCTATATATAGAAGGACATTTAGCTAGAAGGGTGGATGAGCGTTTCCCCACGGCGCATTCTTGCCACAGAGGGAAGCGTCAGAGTCCCACCATGCAAGCTCGGCGTCCGTCCAGAAGTGCCCTTGCAGCGGTGGGGCAACTGCCCAGCCCGCGGGGAAGGCGGCGCCCGATCCCGGCACGGTGGCCAGGTGCACGCTGGAGTTGTTGAACCTCGCCTTGCTTGCCAGTAGTGCTGCGGCCCTGGCTTGCTGCCAGTGCCGGGAGACGGTCTTGACGGTCTGCCCTGTGTCGACGGCCACGGTCTCGCGGTCTACGGCAGTGAAGCCGTCAGGGTTTACCGTTTCCAGCAACGCGGCCATGGTGCGCTTCTCGGAAGCAAGCAGCGGGGCCGCCGCAACTGCTGACAGGTACGAGTCTTTGTGGAAATAGGGCAGCGCCCGCCGCGCCGCTGCATCACGTACCCTCCGCAGGGCCCCTGCGGGGGCCTCACAGGGCTCCACCTGCGCCAGGCAGCCGGCGGCCGTCATTACGCGGTCACCTTCTGCTGCTTGGCCCAGTTCCTCACGTCCGCGACGTGATAGCGGATCATGCCGCCGAAGCGGAAGCGGGGCGGACCTGATTCCTTGCCGGTTTGGGCTAGCCACTTCTCGGAGACGCCAAGCAGGACAGCAACCTGCTTGCGGTTCAGGTATTCAGGTTCGAGCAATTCCTCGTTCATCGGACTCCCAGCGCACAGGCTTGGCCCCAGGGCCAAGCAAAGTTGCACAACGGCGGAATGCGTTGCGTCTACTGCGCGGCGGGAACGTGCTGAGCATGCGGACTCCAAATGATCAAGGGAGGGGGTGTGGGGTATCAGAAGGAACCTTTGGGAACTCCTGTACCACTTGCACAATTATGCCGTGCGGGCAGGCGTAATCTCGAATCGTTTATAGCATGCCCCTGGACGGGCTAGATCAGGGGTCTTTCTGGATAGCCTGACCTAGGATAGTTGGCATGGCTGTTTACGATGCGCGAGAGCGGTTTCCGGAGAAGCCCACGGTCAAGCCGTGGGTTGCTGACTATCGCGATGCTTCCGGGGCTCGGCGACAGCCGCGCTTCCGCACAAAGAAGGAAGCCGAAGCGCACTATCGAGAGCAGACGTTGGCAGTGTCCAGCGGCACGCATCTCGACATGTCGAGGGCTAAGGCTATGACCGTCTCGCAACTGAACAAGCAGTTCGTCACGTTCAAGCTCAGCGTCAGCGCTCGTGGTAAGCCGTGGGCGCCGGCCACGCACGCCAAGCACCGGGCGCAGTACGCCAAATATGTGGAACCACGCTGGGGCCACACTCCGCTAGCCAGCATCCGATATGCGAACGTCTCTGACTGGATCAATGCACTCGAGTCCGACGGCAGCCCCGCAGGGGCCAGCACGAAGCGCCAGGTTGCCAAGCTGTTTTCCCAGCTGCTGGGCTACGCGGTTCGGCTCAACCTCCTGCCCGCCAATCCGGCCAAGCTCCGCGATGGTTCCATCGACTACATGCCAAGGGTGGAGAAGAGGACGGACCACGTCTACCTGACAATGGAGCAACTTGCCGCCTTCGCCAGCAAGGCGGGGCCATATGAGGACATGATCCTCACGGCTGGCCTTTGCGGCTTGCGGTTCGGTGAGCTGGCAGCGCTCCGCGTCGGAAACCTTATCCTTGGCGTCAATCCCTATATGAGTGTTGAGGCCTCCATCTCAGACGTTCCCAAGGATCTGGGAGGCCGCGTTGAGAAGTCGCCTAAGAGCGGCAAGGCGCGGGTTGTGCCGCTGCCCAGGAAGCTGGCAAAGCGGCTAGCGCTTGCGGTGGAAGGCCGCAGGCCTGACGAGCGCGTGTTTACGTCGCCTCGCGGGCTGACGCTTCGCGCTGAGAACTTCCGCCGCGACGTGTTCACTCCGCTAGTAAAAGCGGCCCGCACCGACCTGCCAGGATTTCCCACACTGACGCCGCATGACCTGCGACATACTGCCGTCAGTCTGCACATCCGCGTAGGCTCAAATGTGAAAGTTGTGCAGCGGATAGCGGGACACGCCACGGCGGTTCTCACGCTGGATACCTACGCAGGGTTGTTCGATGAGGACCTTCACGAGAGCGCGGCAAGGTTGGATGCCAAGCTAACTCTATAAGCCGGTGGATAGTGGCAGGATAGTCACAATGCCAACTTCCCTTTATTGACGCCAAACTATCGAAGGACTCATAATCCTAAGGTCCTCGGTTCAAGTCCGAGTAGCCCTACGAAACTTCCCGTCTCCGCCCTCCCCGGCGGGGCAGGAATCCTGTACCAGGAGCGCCAGGCCCAAGACGGTCTGTGCCAAGGAGCCTGTGCCAAGGAGCCGCGGCCGATGTTCAGACATCGGCCGCGGCTCCTTTTTCTTTTGCCGCAAAGAGCCCGTGCCCGCTTGCCCGACCTCTTCCGCTGCGGTATGTTACTCGTGAGTAACTTATGCTGGCTCGTAGTCCGGGACCTTTGGTCGCTGCTGATCACACGTGAAGGAACAATATGTCCAAAGCTGCAATCGACATCAACAACCTGCCGTATGCTGACGGCGACTTCTTCGCCTTCGAGCAGTTGCTCAGCGGCAAAGAGGGGGACCGGCTGGCCGAAGTCCGGGAGTTCCTGGCGCGCGAGGTCAAGCCGATCGCGGTCGACTGCTGGAACCGCGGCGAGTTCCCGATGGACCTGATTCCGAAGCTGGCGGAGATCGACCTCGTCAGCCCCGTTAGGCGCCAGGGCTACTCCAACCTTTTCGCCGGCATCCTGCACGCCGAGGTCACCCGCGCGGACACGTCCATCGCCACGTTCATGGGCGTCCATGACGGTCTGTTCACCGGGTCCATCGAGGCCCTCGCCTCGCAGGAGCAGCAGGAGGCATGGCTGCCGGATATCTACTCGCTTCGGAAGATCGGCGCCTTCGGCCTCACTGAGCCGCTCGGCGGCTCCGATGTCGCCGGCGGCACCCGCACCACTGCCCGCCGCGAGGGTGACAGCTGGATCCTCAATGGCGCCAAGCGCTGGATCGGCAACGCCACGTTCTCCGACTGGGTGGTCATCTACGCCCGCGACCTCGCCGACAACCAGGTCAAGGGCTTCCTCGTGGACACGGCGACCGAGGGCTACAGCGCCACGAAGATCGAAAACAAGATCTCCCTGCGCACCGTCCAGAACGCCGACATCACGCTCGAGAACGTCGTGGTGCCGGACTTCTTCAAGCTCGCCAACGCCAACAGCTTCCGGGACACCAATAAGGTCCTGAAGGTAACCCGGCTCGCCGTGGCCTGGCAGGCCGTCGGCCAGCAGCTCGCAGCCTTCGATGTCGCCCGGCGCTATGCAGTGGAACGCAGCCAGTTCGGCCGGCCCATCGCGTCCTTCCAGCTGGTCCAGAACCAGCTCGTGCAGATCCTCGGCAACGCCGTCAGCTCGATGGGCATGATGGTCCGGCTGTCGCAACTCGAAGACGCGGGCGAAGCCAGGGACGAGCAGTCCGCCCTCGCCAAGGCCTTTACGACGGCCAGAATGCGCGAAAGCGTGGCTATCGGCCGCAGCCTCCTCGGCGGCAACGGCATCGTCACCGACTTCGAGATGGCCAAGATCTTCTCGGATGCCGAAGCCATCTACTCCTACGAAGGCACGCACGAAATCAACACCCTGGTGACCGGCCGCGCGATCACCGGCATTTCGGCAATCGTCTAGCCCCTCATCCTCATCCCGGCACCAGCAGGGGAAGCAGGATCGAGGGCCGCAGGTCTGTCACCAGGGACAGCGGATTGATGTATTCCTCGCCCCGCCGCACGCCCCAGTGCACGCACGGCGTCGCTGCGCAGTGGCCCGGCAGTACCGTCCCGAGGACGTCCCCCTTCGACACTGTGGCGCCGGCCGCCAGGCCGCTTTCCACCGGCTCGAAACTGCTGCGGAGCCCATTGCCGTGATCGATGGTGATCACCGGACGGTCCACCACCATGCCCACGAAGCTGACGGTTCCCGACTCCGGTGCGGTGACCGGGCCGCCGTCGGCCGCCGCCTGGAGATCCACGCCGCGGTGCCCGCTCATCCACGGCTTGTCCGGCGGGTCGAACGCGCGGAGCACTGCCGGCCTGGGTGTCAGGGGCCAGCTCCAGCCCGCTGTCGGGGCGGCGGAGGGTCCGGCCGCCGCACTGGAGGCGGCCTCGGAAACCGGGGCCGTCGCGGACGCGGCCAATACAAGTGTTGCCATCAGGATCCGGGCTTTCATTCCCTCAGCCTGCCTGCCCCGCGCATTCGCTGACAGGGGCGCGTAGCGTTATGTGGACAAGCCGGAAAAGAGTCCGGAAAATGGCGGTGCGGCGGGCCCGGAAATGGTCCGATCCGGCGGGGCCGCTGTAGTACACTTGACGGAGCAGTTTGCTGTGCCCTCAACGATGCCCGGCCGGCGGTTCAAGTACTTTCGGGTCGCTTGGTCCTCCAGGCCGTTCTAGTCAGCACGTCTCATTCAGAGGTGTGGGGGAGCAGTGGCTGACTACGCGTATCCAGCCCTCCTCATACGAAGCCAAAACTTCCGCTGCGAAGGACTGTGCCTCCTGCGGTCCGTGCCCTATGGCCCGGATGGGAAGCGCAGTGGATGCCAGGAGCAACGCCCGCCTGGGTGAAGCTAATCAACCGTCAACTATTGGCAGGGTAAGAGAGCCTTGGGTTCTCTCATGAATGACCTGCCGGAAGGAGCGTCGGCATGCCCGTCGTAACTATGCGCCAGCTGCTTGACAGCGGCGTCCACTTTGGACACCAGACCCGTCGTTGGAACCCGAAGATGAAGCGATTCATCTTCACGGAGCGCAACGGCATCTACATCATTGACCTGCAGCAGTCGCTGTCCTACATCGACCGTGCCTACGAGTTCGTAAAGGCCACCGTTGCACACGGCGGCACCGTTCTCTTCGTCGGTACCAAGAAGCAGGCGCAGGAATCCATCGCCGAGCAGGCCACCCGCGTTGGCCAGCCGTACGTCAACCAGCGTTGGCTCGGCGGTATGCTGACCAACTTCCAGACGGTCTCCAAGCGTATCCAGCGCATGAAGGAACTCGAAGAGATCGACTTCGACGACGTCGCCGGCTCGGCGTACACCAAGAAGGAACTGCTGCTCCTTCGCCGTGAACTCACCAAGCTCGAGACCAACCTCGGCGGTATCCGCAACCTGACCAAGGCACCTTCCGTGCTCTGGATCGTGGACACCAAGAAGGAACACCTCGCCGTTGACGAGGCCAAGAAGCTGAACATCCCGGTTGTTGCCATCCTGGACACCAACTGCGATCCGGACGAAGTCGACTTCCCGATCCCGGGCAACGACGACGCCATCCGCTCCGTCAACCTGCTGACCCGCGTTGTTGCTGACGCTGTTGCTGAGGGCCTCATCGCCCGTAACCAGCGCGCAACCGGCACCACGGAAGCTCCGGAAGAGCCGCTGGCCGAGTGGGAGCGCGAGCTCCTCGAAGGCAGCAAGTCTGAAGAAGCTCCCGCCGCCACAGAAGCTCCGGCTGCTGAAGAAGCGCCCGCTGCTGAAGAAGCGCCCGCAGCTGCAGAGGAAGCCCCGGCAGCTGCCGAGGAAACCGAAGCCGCCGCCGGCGAAGCCGACGCTGCCAAGTAGGCAGACAAGTAAATCTGGACCATCCCCGGCACTGTCCGCAGTGCCGGGGGTTTCTGACAGGATGGCCGCTCACTTGGTGGGCTGCCGTCCTGTCAGTCCGTACACCACACAAAATTTCTAGACAGAGGGGTTCACATGGCGAACTACACTGCCGCTGATATCAAGGCTCTGCGTGAGCGCACTGGCGCCGGCATGATGGATGTCAAGAAGGCTCTTGACGAAGCCAACGGTGACGCCGAAAAGGCCATCGAGATCATCCGCATCAAGGGCCTGAAGGGCGCTACCAAGCGTGAAGGCCGCTCCACCGCAGAAGGCCTGGTTGCTGCCAAGGTTGACGGCGGCGTTGGCGTGATGATCGAAGTCAACTGCGAGACCGACTTCGTGGCAAAGGCTGACAAGTTCATCCAGCTCGCCGACAAGGTCCTGGCCATCGCGGTCGAGTCAGGCGCTGCCGACATCGAAACCCTGCTGGCCACCGAGGTTGACGGCAAGCCGCTGTCCGAGGTTGTTGTCGAAGAGGGCGCAGTCCTCGGCGAAAAGGTTGTTGTCCGCCGTATTGCCCGCATCGAGGGCGGCACTGTCGACGCCTACCTGCACAAGACCTCCAAGGACCTCCCGGCCCAGGTCGGCGTCCTGTTCGCCGTTGAGGGCGAAGGCGACGCAGCCGCAACAGCAGCACACGACGTTGCTGTCCACGTTGCCGCGATGGCTCCGAACTACCTGACCCGCGAAGACGTTCCGGCTGAGCTCGTTGAGTCCGAGCGCCGCATCGCCGAGGAAACGGCCAAGGCTGAGGGCAAGCCCGAAGCAGCCATGACCAAGATTGTGGAAGGCCGTGTTACGGGCTTCTTCAAGGGCGAGGTGCTGGTTGACCAGGCATTCGCCAAGGACGCCAAGAAGTCTGTGGCGCAGATCCTCGACGAGGCCGGCGTCAAGGCTACGGCCTTCGCGCGTTTCCGCGTCGGTTCCTAGTTAGACACGCAAAGGGGTGGTCACTTCGGTGGCCGCCCCTTTTGCATGCAACCGCAGCCTCAGGGCTGCACGTACGGGCCGGGGAAATGACACCTTTGGCCATCCGGCACGATAACCTAGCTCAGAGCTCATTTACGGGAAGGCACCATGGAAACCGTCAACAATTCTGTCCAGTCAGAGAAGAGCCGGCGTCGCGTCCTCCTGAAACTGTCCGGCGAGGTCTTCGGTGGCGGAAAGCTGGGCGTGGACCCTGATACCGTCCGCGGGGTCGCCAAGCAGATCGCCGCAGCCGTTCCCGACGTCGAGGTCGCGATCGTCGTAGGCGGCGGCAACTTCTTCCGCGGCGCCGAACTGTCGCAGAGCGGCATGGACCGCTCCCGTGCCGACTACATGGGCATGCTGGGTACCGTGATGAACTGCCTCGCGCTCCAGGACTTCCTGGAACAGGCCGGCGTCGAGACCCGCGTGCAGAGCGCCATCACCATGGGCCAGGTGGCCGAGGCGTACATTCCCCGCCGCGCCATCCGCCACATGGAAAAGAACCGCGTCGTGATCTTCGGCGCTGGCGCCGGACTGCCGTATTTCTCCACCGACACCGTTGCTGCCCAGCGTGCGCTGGAAGTCCATGCCGACGTCGTGCTGATGGCAAAGAGCGGAGTGGACGGCGTCTACACCGCCGACCCCAAGAAAGACCCCAGCGCCGAAAAGCTGGACCACCTCAGCTATGACGATGCCCTGCGGCGCGACATCCGCGTTATGGACCAGACGGCCATGACCATGTGCAAGGACAACAACCTCACCATGGTGGTGTTCGGCATGGAAGGCGAAGGCAACGTTACCCGGGCCATCCGCGGCGAGCAGCTGGGCACCGTAGTCACCCCCTAGCAACGGCTAGGATGATTTGAGGAAGGCCGGCCCGGTGGGCAGGCCGCAAAGACGGAACGTACCGTGCATTGTTCCGGCTAGCCGGAATGCACCAATTTCTGAGGAGAGACCGTGATCGAAGAGACCTTGCTCGAAGCCGGGGACAAGATGGACAAGGCAGTCGAGGTTGCCAAGGAAGACTTCGCCTCGATCCGCACCGGACGGGCAAACCCGGGCCTCTACAACAAGGTGCTGGTGGACTACTACGGCTCGCCCACCCCGCTGCAGCAGCTGGCTTCCTTCGCGATCCCGGACGCGCGCACCATCCTCATCACCCCATTCGACAAGACGGCACTGCGGGATATTGAGCGCGCCCTGAGCGACTCCGAGGTGGGCGCCAACCCGTCCAACGACGGCAACGTCATCCGGATCACCATCCCGGAGCTGACCAAGGAACGCCGCAAGGAATACGTCAAGATCGTCAAGTCCAAGGGCGAGGACGCCAAGGTGTCCATCCGGAACATTCGCCGCAAGGCCAAGGAAACGCTGGACAAACTGGTCAAGGACGGCGAGGCCGGTGAGGACGAGGGCGCGCGCGGCGAGAAGGAACTCGACGCCATGACCAAATCGCACGTTGACGGCATCGACGACCTGCTCAAGCGCAAGGAAGCCGAGCTGCTCGAGGTCTGATGGATCAGGCACAGCAGGCACCCGGACACAGGGTCCGGGTCCGGGGGAAGCAGCGCTCCAACCCAACGCCCAAGGCCGGACGGAACCTTCCGGCCGCCACCGCGGTGGGTCTGGCAATGCTTTTCGCCGTATTGGGGGGTCTCCTGTTCCTGCCGCTGGGATTCGTCCTGGTCACCACCACCTTCGCGGTGTTCGGCGTCTGGGAGATCTTCCGGGCGCTCGAGGTAAGCGGCACCCGGCTGCCCATCGTCCCCGTGATGGTGGGCACCGTGGGGATGCCGCTGGCCGCGTATTTCGGCGGAGTGGAGAGCCTGCTGTTCGCCCTGTTGGCCAGCAGCGTGGCGGTGCTGTTGTGGCGGACCATCGAGAGCGCAGCCGGATCAGCGCGCAGCATCTTCGCGGGCGTGTTCACCCTGGCCTGGGTGCCGTTCTTCATCAGCTTCGCGATCCTGCCGCTGCATGCGGTGGGAAGCGTCACGCCGGTGGGCCTGTGGCCCGGCGGAGTGATTCCGCCCGGTGCCTGGCAGATCGCCACGATGCTCCTGCTGGTTGTTTCCAATGACACGTTCGGCTACCTCGTCGGGGCCTCCTTCGGGAAGCATCCCATGGCGCCCAAGATCAGCCCGAAGAAATCATGGGAAGGCTTCGCCGGATCGATCGGCGGAGCCATTGCCGTGGGTGTCCTGGCGTGCCTCTTCCTGCTGGACAAACCCTGGTGGGTCGGTGTGGTGCTGGCCGTGGGCATGGTGGCGGCGGCAACCATCGGCGATCTCGCCGAATCCATGGTCAAGCGGGAACTCGGCATCAAGGACATGAGCAGCATCCTGCCCGGACACGGCGGCGTCATGGACCGCCTGGATTCAATCGTCTTCGCCTCTCCGGCGGCGTTTATCCTGTTCACAGCTGTTTCCGGAGCCTGAGGCGTCCCGCCTGGCAACAGTTCGGCGCCTTAGACTGGTGCGGAGCAAAAACAGCTGAACAGCACTGAAGGAAGCATAGTGACAGTGGACATTCAACGGCAGATACCTGCGTCATTCGACCGTGTGCAGCGGAACGAATACGGCTACAACGCCAAGCAGGTGGACCAGTTCCTCCAGCGCGCACGGGTTTCGTTTGAGAATCCTGCCGCAACCGCCCAGATCATCAAGAGTGCCGACGTCCGGGCTGTCTGCTTCGATCCCGTCAAGGGCGGTTACGCCGCGGCCGGGGTCGACGCCGCCCTGGACCGCCTGGAAGACGCCTTTGCCCGGCGCGAGCGTGATGAGCTGATTGAGGCGCGCGGCGAGGACGCCTGGCTCCGCGAAATCGGCAAGCTGTCCGGCCTGCTGCGGGGCCGGCTCCACCGTCCCGACGGCGACCGGTTCCGCCGGCCGTCCGGCGGCCGCGGCCGAAGCTACAACACCGTGGACGTGGACAACCTGTGCCGTGACCTCATTGGGTACCTCGAAGAGGACCAGCCGCTCAGCGTGGACAATGTCCGCCGCGCGGTCTTCCGTCCGGCCAAGGGCAAGGACGGCTACGAAGAAACCCAGGTGGACGCCTTCCTTGACCGCGTGGTCGAGCTGATGGCCGCCATCGACTGACGGGCCCTGCCTCGGCTGACAGGCCTGCCGGCTCTCCTAGCGTTCGGTGGCCAGCGGACGTTCCGGTGTGTGCAGCCTGGTCATCACCTTCGTGAGCGTCCGCGGCACGCGGTCCTTGGTGGCACGGGACACCAGGATCATCACGGCGAAGGCGGCCGGCACCGTCCAGGCGGCGGGCTGGGCCAGCCATTGCGGCATTGCGGCGCCGGACGCAGCCGGACCGGACAGTGCGCCGGCAACCAGGGCGCCGCCGCACAGGACACCCCCTGTCACCATTCCGGCGATGGCTCCGGCGTCGGTAAGGCCGCGCCACCAGATCCCCAGCAGCAGGGCCGGACAGATCGTGGACGCGGTGAAGGCGAAAACGAGGCCCACGCTTCCGGCCAAAGCCAGCGAGTCCGTCATGAAGGCGAAGCCCAGCGGCACGGTGGCTGAAATCAGCGCAGCCAGCCGGAAGCCGCGGACACTCCCGCCCAGCACGTCCTGGCTGATCACGCCGGCGAGCGATACCACCAGCCCTGACGTAGTGGACAAAAACGCGGCGAACGCCCCTGCCACCACAAGCGCGGAGAGCATGTCCCCGGCCGGCCCTCCGATCAGCCGGCCCGGCAGCAGCAGGACCAGGGCATCCGACCGGCCGCTCTGGGCGAGGTCCGGAGCGAACATCCGGCCGGCCACTCCGTAAGCGGTGGGAAAGAGATAGAAAACGGACAGCAAGCCCAGCACGATCAGGGTGGTGCGGCGCGCCGACTGTCCGTCGGGGTTGGTGTAGAACCGCACCAGCACATGCGGCAGGCCCAGTGTTCCGAAGAGCAGGGCAACCAGCAGCGAGATGTTCTGGTACGGACCGGTCGGTGCCAGCCCGGTGGGGTTGGTGTTGGCTTCGGCCATTGCCGGGGTGCCGTTGCCCGCCAGCACCAGGGCGATGAACACGATAGGCACCGCCAGTGCAGTCAGCTTAAGCCAATACTGAAACGCCTGCACGAAGGTGATGGAGCGCATCCCGCCGGCCACAACCGTCAGGCACACCACGATGACCACCGCCACGGATCCCACCCAGGACGGAAGCCCCGTGGTGATGCGGATCGTCAGGGCCGCACCATGGAGCTGCGGCACAATGTAAAGCCAGCCCACCACCACAACCGCCAGGCTGGTGACCCGGCGGACCGCCCGGGAATCCAGCCGCACCTCCGTGAAATCCGGGATGGTGTAGGCGCCGGAGCGCCGCAGCGGAGCCGCTACGAAGAGCAGCAGCATCAGGTACCCCGCGGTGTAGCCGATGGGAAACCAGAGCCCATCCGTGCCGGAGAGCAGGATCAGTCCGGCCACGCCCAGGAAACTGGCGGCCGAGAGGTACTCGCCGCCGATCGCGGAAGCGTTCCACCATGGCCGGACCGTCCGGGATGCCACATAGAAGTCTCCGGTCGTGCGTGAAATCCGCAACCCGTAGAACCCGATAACCGCCGTGGCCACGGACACGGCAGCGAACGCGGCGATGCCCACCACCGGGTTCAAGGCCGCCTCACCTGTCCTCCGCGAGGTCCCGGTACCGGGCCTCGTTGCGGGTGGCCGTCCGGATATACAGCCACGCACTGAGGCCGATCACCGGGTAGATTCCGGCACCGAGGAGCAGCCAGCCGAACGGGATGCCCGCGATTTTCGATTCCGCCAGCCCGGGAACCAGTCCCAGCATGAGGGGGAAGGCCAGCAGGATCAGCAGGAACCCACCGGCAACCACCACTGCCAGCCGGAGCTGCGTGCGGATCAGGGACCGGACGAACACCTGGCCCACATCGGATTCCTCGGCGGCCTCGCGGGATTCCAGCACCGGCCTTGCAGCGGACTGCGGGGCTGTCACCCTGACGCGCGTCATGCCTGCGGCCGGATCCGCGTTGTTTCGAGCTTCTCCCGGACAGATGGCAGGTGGCGACGGCTGATGGGCAGTTCGGCCCCCGCCACGGTGACGGTCGGACGGGCAGCGGCGAGCTTCATATGGCTGACGTGGTTGAGGGCGATGAGGTAGGACCGGTGTGTGCGGAGGAAGCCGGCCTCGGCCCACTGCTGTTCCAGATCGGCCAGGGGGACGCGGATGAGGTAGCTGGAGTCGGTTGTGTGCAGCCGCGCGTAGTCGCCCTGGGCCTGGACATACGTGACGTCGTCGCGCCGGATCATCCGGGTGGTGCCGCCGAGATCCACCGTAATCATTTCCGGTGGTGCGGCGCCGTCCTTCATGAGTTCGCTGATGCGGCCCACCGACCGGGCCAGCCGTTCAGCGCGCACGGGTTTCAGCAGGTAGTCGACGGCGGCGAGTTCAAACGCTTCCAGTGCGCACTCTTCGTCCGCGGTGACGAAGACGACTACCGGGGGATTGCTGCTGCGCGAGATGGCCCGGGCGATGTCCAGGCCGGACAGGGCAGGCATGTGGATGTCGAGGAACACCGCGTCCACGGCTTCGGCATCGAGCACGCGGAGGGCCTCGGCACCGGACGACGCCCGGTGGATGGCCCCGATCCGGTCGTCCCGGCCGAGCAGGAACGCCAGCTCCTCGACGGCGGGGAGTTCGTCGTCGGCGACGAGGACGTTGATCATGGTTCTAGATTAGCCCGGCGGCCCGCCCCGCGACGGCCCGGACGCTCAGGCGTCGTGGCCGGGTTGTGATTTGGGGACACGCATGGTGATCAGCGTGCCCTCGCCGGGAGCCGTTTCGATGACGAGGCCGTGGTCCTCGCCATAGACCTGGCGGAGCCGGGCGTCCACGTTGCGCAGCCCCACATGGTCGCCGTCGCTGTGTCCGGCCAGCATGGACCGCAGCTGTTCCGGATCCATCCCCACGCCGTCGTCCTCTATGGTGACCTCCGCGAAGGTGCCGGAATCATTCGCCGCAATGGTGATGTGGCCCGGACCTTCCTTGGCCTCCAGGCCGTGGCGGACGGCATTCTCGACGAGCGGCTGCAGACTGAGGAACGGGATGACCGTGCTCAGCACCTCGGGGGCGATCTGCAGGCTGACCTGCACGCGGTCGCCGAACCTTGCCCGTTCCAGCAGCAGGTAGCGGTCGATGCAGCGGAGCTCTTCGGCGAGGGTGGTGAAGTCCCCGTGGCGGCGGAACGAATAGCGGGTGAAGTCGGCGAACTCCACCACCAGTTCCCTGGCCCGCACGGGATCCGTGTTGATGAACGACGCGATGGCGTTGAGCGAGTTGTAGATGAAGTGCGGGCTGATCTGGGCGCGGAGGGCCCGGACCTCGGCCTCCATCAGGAGGGTCCGGGAAGCGTCGAGTTCGGCGAGTTCAACCTGGGCCGCTACCCAGTCGGCCACTTCGCCGGTGGCACGGACCAGCCCGGCTCCCGCTGACGGGGCGAAAGCCGCCACCACTCCCACAACCCGGGCGCCGGCCTTGATGGGGGCAATAACGACGGCGCGTTCCACGTCTTGCGGGATCGGTTCCGAGGCCGCGTCGCCGGCGAGCAGGTACAGCTCGCCCGCCGGGATCACGGCCGTGTGGCCGCCGTCGAGCACGTTAGCCGCGAGACCCATCAGCGCGGGCCGGAGTTCCTCGCCGGCGCCATCCCAGGCGAGCACGCCCGAGGTGTCGGTGATGGCCAGGGCATCGCAGCCCAGGATGGTGCGCAGCTGCCTGCTGGCTTTGGCCGCGCCAGCGGGGTTCAGCCCGGTGCGCAGGTGTTGTCCGGCCCGTGAAGCCGCATGGAGGGTCTTGTAGGTGGCACGCTCCGCGTCGGTGCCCAGCTCCCGGAAGGACCGCAGGACTTTGAGGCCCACGCCGACGACGACGGCGATCGCCATCGCGATCACGGCGAT
The DNA here is from genome assembly GCF_002929335.1 of Arthrobacter sp. Y81. Lineage (GTDB taxonomy): Bacteria > Actinomycetota > Actinomycetes > Actinomycetales > Micrococcaceae > Arthrobacter. The sequence goes on along the minus strand of NZ_PJIL01000002.1, from coordinate 145,553 downwards.
GGCGGCGGCGGTGAACAACGGAGAGTCCGGCATGGGCCCAGCGTATCTTCGGGTGCCGTTTGGCGCAGCATCGGGACCGCTGAGCGACCGTCTGGCGGCTTCTCTGGAATGTAACCGCCATCACGCGTCAGAGTGAGTGCAGTCACATTGGCCGGGACTGTTGTGGAAGAGCAGGGCAGCCGGTGTGGACGGAAAGTCTCAATGAGGAGGAACGATGGGTCACGATGCCCACGAAACGGACGCCGCGGCGGCCGTGGATTTCAAGGAAGTGCAGTCGACGGAGCGGTTCCAGGAACTACGCAAGCGTCACCGCAGTTTTGTCTTTCCGATGGCCATTGCATTCCTGCTCTGGTACTTCGCCTACGTTCTGTTGGCCGACTACGCGGTCGGCTTCATGTCCACCAAGGTCTGGGGCAACATCAACATCGGGCTCATCCTGGGCCTTTTGCAGTTTGTATCCACCTTCGCCATCACAGGCTGGTACGTGAGCTATTCCAACCGGCGGCTCGATCCCATCGCGGCCGAGATCCGCCACGAAATTGAAGGCCACGAGTTCGACAAAGCCGGCAACCGGGTAAGCGGGACAACAAAATGATCGGAATGGTTCCTGCGGTCAACGTCGCCGCCCTCAAAGACACCACGCTCCTGAACATGGGCATCTTCGGCCTGTTCGTGGCGGTCACCATGTTTATCGTGATCCGTGCCAGCCGCAACAACAAGACGGCGGCCGACTACTACGCGGCCGGACGTTCCTTCACCGGCCCGCAGAACGGTACGGCCATCGCGGGGGACTACCTCTCCGCGGCCTCCTTCCTCGGCATCACCGGCGCCATTGCCATCAACGGCTATGACGGCTTTATGTACTCCATCGGCTTCCTGGTCGCCTGGCTCGTCGCCCTGCTGCTCGTGGCCGAACTGCTCCGCAACACCGGCAAGTTCACGATGGCGGATGTGCTCTCCTTCCGCCTCAAGCAGCGTCCGGTCCGGATCGCGGCCGCCATTTCCACCCTGGCCGTCTGCTTTTTCTACCTCCTGGCCCAGATGGCCGGCGCAGGCAGCCTGATCTCGCTGCTGCTGGGCATCAGCGACTGGGGCGGACAGGCGCTGGTGATCATCGTCGTCGGCGCCCTGATGATCATGTACGTCCTGATCGGCGGCATGAAGGGTACCACCTGGGTGCAGATCATCAAGGCCATGCTCCTGATTGCCGGTGCGGCAGTCATGACGTTCTGGGTCCTGGCCATCTATGGCTTCAACCTTTCCGATCTGCTGGGCGGCGCGGTGGAGACGTCCAAGAACCCGGCGGTCCTGAACCCCGGCCTCCAGTACGGCAAGTCGGAAACGTCCAAGCTGGACTTTATGTCCCTGGGCCTCGCCCTGGTGCTGGGCACCGCGGCACTCCCACACGTGCTGATGCGCTTCTACACGGTCCCCACGGCCAAGGAAGCCCGCAAGTCGGTCGTCTGGTCCATCTGGCTGATCGGCATCTTCTACATCTTCACGTTGGTCCTCGGCTACGGCGCTGCTGCCCTGGTGGGTGCTGACACGATCAAGTCCGCTCCGGGCGGGGTCAACTCGGCCGCACCGCTGCTCGCCTTCCACCTCGGTGGACCGCTGCTGCTGGGCTTCATCTCGGCGGTGGCGTTCGCCACCATCCTCGCCGTGGTGGCCGGCCTCACCATTACCGCGGCGGCATCCTTCGCCCATGACATCTACGCCAACGTGCTTGCCAAGGGGAAGGCCGACGCCGACACGGAGGTCAAGGTGGCACGGCGCACCGTCGTGGTCATCGGACTCCTTGCGATAGTCGGCGGCATCTTCGCCAACGGCCAGAACGTCGCCTTCCTGGTGGCGCTCGCCTTCGCCGTCGCGGCTTCGGCGAACCTGCCCACGATCATCTACTCGCTGTTCTGGCGCAGGTTCACCACCCAGGGCGCGGTGTGGAGCATGTACGGCGGCCTGGCGTCGGCGATCATCCTGATTGCCCTCTCCCCGGTGGTGTCCGGAACGAAGACCTCCATGATCCAGACGGCGAACTTCGCGATCTTCCCGCTGAGCAACCCGGGAATCGTGTCCATTCCGCTCGCGTTCTTCCTCGGCTGGCTCGGCACCGTGCTGGACAAGAAGCTGGAAGACACCACCAAGCAGGCCGAGATGGAAGTCCGTTCCCTCACCGGCGTTGGTGCCGAGAAGGCGGTGGACCACTGACACCCGCTCTGCCAGGTCACAGCTGACGGAGAAAGATACAGCTGAACAAAACAGGAGCCCCCGTGAATACGGGGGCTCCTGTTTTGTGTAGTGCTGTGGGCTCAGGCCCGGGGCCTGAGTTTGATGTTGATCATCTTCATATCCCGATCGCTGTCGAAGCTGTAGGCCAGATCCACTTCCTTGCCGTCGCAGCCGATGACCCCCGCGACGTCGGCCGTGTTGTTGCCGTTTTCGCTGCTCACCTTGAGGTCGTTGTACGTCGGCTTGCACGTGTCATTCAGTTCGAGGGTCTTGACTCCGGCCGCGAACTGCTCCTTGGAGAGTTGTTCCTGAAGGGCCGGGTCGAGGAAGTCGTCGTAGGCTTTGTCGGTGTCTCCGGCGATGACCAGCTGCGTGAAATCGTCGGCGAGGTTCCTGGCCTTGTTCGTTGCGCCGCCCACGAGGTTGAACACGAACACCCCTCCCGCGATGACAAGGAGCAGCACGCCACCCGCAATGCCCAGCAATATCCATTTTTTGCGGTTCCGGGCCGGCGGCTGCTGGTCCGGTGTGCCGTACGGCCCGGGGGCAGCATACTGCGCAGCTCCGTGCTGCGGGTTCACGTACTGTGGCTGGCCGTACTGCGGCTGCCCGTACTGCGGCTGCCCGTACTGCGGTTCCCCATATGGGGGGACAGGCGGCTGCCCCGGAGCTCCGGGCGCACCGTACGGCGGTGCCGGCGGCTGCTGACCCGAGGGTGCATGGGGCGGGACAGGCGGTTGTCCTGGGACTCCTGGCCGGGGTCCATACTGCGGTACTGGAGGCGGCTGCCGCCGGCGCCGCTCGCCGGCGTCCGGTTGGGCCGGCTGGTACGGTTCCTGAGGATTGCTCAAGATCAAGCCTTTCCGGCAGGCCGCTTGGCCACTGCCTGATTGCACGGGCCGTTCACGGCCGCGATTCGTTCAACTGGACCCCAGCCTATAACCCCGGCCCACTGTGCCTGGCTATCCGACCGCCCCGGTATCCGGCCCGGGGTGCCAACGGGCCCGGGAGCCATCCGGTCCGGGCGAACGCCTACCCTTCGGCGGAGCCGCGCTCAAGCAGCGGCTGGATGCGAAACGGGATGAGCTCTCCCATGGCAAGCGCCGTGTCCGTCCGGTCCACCCCTTCACAGGCCAGGATCTTGCCGTTGATGCGAAAAAGGTCCTCCGCGTCCAGCGCCACCACCCGTAGCAGGAGGTCCGCCGAACCGGTCAGTCCGTAGCCCTCCAGGATTTCCGGAATGCCGGCCAGGTCCACTGCCAGCTGGCCAAGCTTCTGCTGCTGCACGTGGACAGAGATAAACGCCATGAGCGGGTATCCCAGGGCCGCCGGACTGATCCGCCGCTCGAAGGACAGGAAGACGTGCTTCTTCTCCAGCTGGGCCATCCTGGCCTGCACCGTGTTGCGGGACAGCCCCAGTTTCTGCGCCAGGGCCACCACCGTCCGCTTCGGGTCCCTTGCGAGGGCGGAAAGGAGCCGGGTGTCAGTGCCATCCAAAGGTTGCATAATGCGAAGGCTAGCACGGCCGCGGGTCCTCAAACAGTGCATTCTGCTCAGTTTTTTTGGCAGTGGTTGTACCCATTGAGCATTGTGAGTATCGTCACAAATATCCGGGGCAACGGCGCCCGGGCGGCTGGCGTGCACGGGGATCACGAGTCCTTTGAGCGCTGGTGACACGACGTATGAAGGTTGCGTGCAACTGTGTTTACAGACGAGTTGGGTCAGGGCGGCATCGCCGCCGGCGGCCCGGACAACAGTGCAGGACATCACGGCGGGACAGGCGAGAGCCTGGTCCAACTGATCACTCCCGGGGGTGAGCGCGTCAGTCATCCTCAGTACGACGCCTGGGTCCAGGATGTCAGCGACGAGCAGCTGGGTTTCCTTTACGAGGACCTGGTGGTCATCCGGCGGATCGACACCGAAGCGACCGCCCTCCAGCGCCAGGGGGAACTCGGCCTGTGGCCGCCGCTCCTGGGCCAGGAGGCAGCCCAGATAGGCTCGGCGAGGTCACTCCGCGACGATGACTTCGTATTCTCCAGCTACCGCGAGAACGGCGTCGCGTACTGCCGCGGCGTGGATCTTGCCGACATCGTCAAGGTCTGGAGGGGTAACGCCTCGGCGGGCTGGGATCCCTTCACCGTCAACATGGCCACGCCGCAGATCATCATCGGCGCCCAAACGCTTCACGCGACCGGCTATGCCATGGGCATCCAGAACGACGGCGCCGACTCCGTGGCCATCACGTATTTCGGCGACGGCGCCACCAGCGAGGGAGACGTCAACGAGGCCATGGTCTTCGCAGCCAGCTTCCAGTCCCCGGTGATCTTCTTCTGCTCCAACAACCACTGGGCCATTTCCGAGCCGGTTCGCCTGCAGTCCCACATCAAAATCGCCGACCGCGCGGCAGGATTCGGGATTCCCAGCATCCGGGTGGACGGCAATGACGTCCTTGCCGTGATGGCAGCGACGCGCGAGGCACTCGAACGGGCCCGCCACGGCGGCGGCCCCACGTTCATCGAAGCAGTCACCTACAGGATGGGCCCGCACACTACGGCCGACGACCCCACCCGATACCGGGATGCCAACGAACTGGAAGACTGGGCGGCCAAGGATCCGATTGCCCGCGTCAAGGGCCTGTTGGAACGCAAGGGCCTGCTCACGGTGCAGCTCGAAGCGCGGGTGGCTGCCAAAGCCGACGCCGTGGCGCGCCAGATGCGGGCCGGCTGCATCAACATGCCCGACCCGGAGCCCCTGGACATCTTCAAGCATGTCTACAGCACCCCCAATTCCTGGCTGGACCGCCAGGAGGACCACTACTCCCGCTACCTGGCTTCCTTCGGCGATCCCGCAGGGACCCACTCAGAAGAAGGTGCTCGCTGATGACGCAAATGACCTTTGCCCGGGCGATTAACTCCGGCCTCCGCAAATCCCTCGAAAACGACCCCAAAGTCATCCTGATGGGCGAGGACATCGGCACCCTCGGCGGCGTCTTCCGCGTGACCGACGGCCTGCAGAAGGACTTCGGCAAACACCGCGTTGTGGACACACCGCTCGCCGAGTCCGCCATCATGGGCACCGCCGTCGGCCTTGCCTACCGTGGTTACCGGCCGGTGGTGGAAATCCAGTTCGACGGGTTCATCTACCCGGCGTTCGACCAGATCGTGTCCCAGGTGGCCAAAATCCATTACCGGACCCAGGGGGCCGTGAAGATGCCCATCACCGTGCGCGTCCCGTTCGGCGGCGGCATCGGATCCCCGGAGCACCACTCGGAGTCTCCCGAGGCGTACTTCACCCACACGTCCGGACTGCGCGTGGTCAGCGTCTCCAACCCGCAGGACGCCCACACCATGATCCAGCAAGCCATCGCCTCGGACGACCCGGTGCTGTACTTCGAGCCGAAGCGCCGCTACCACGACAAGGGGGAGGTTGATGAGTCGATCGATCCGGCCACCGCGCTGTCAATGGAAAAGGCGCGTGTGGTGGCTGAGGGCAAGGACGTCACGCTCGTCGCCTACGGTCCGCTGGTCAAGACAGCCAAGGACGCCGCCCTGGCCGCCGCGGACGACGGCGTCTCGATCGAGGTCATCGACCTGCGCTCGCTGGCCCCGCTGGACTTCGCAACGCTGGAAGCCTCGGTGCGCAAGACGGGCCGCCTGGTGATCACGCATGAAGCCGGGCAATCCGGCGGGCTCGGCGCCGAGGTGGCCGCCAGCATCACGGAACGCTGCTTCTATCACCTGGAAGCCGCCCCCGTCCGGGTCACCGGTTTCGACGTCCCGTACCCGTACTCCAAGCTCGAATCGCATCATCTGCCAAGCCTCGACAGGATCCTTGACGGCGTGGACCGTGCCCTGGGCCGCCCCAACTCCCTCAGCGGGCTGGAAGGATGAGCGCCGCCATGATCAAGGAATTCAGGCTCCCGGACCTCGGCGAAGGGCTGACGGAATCGGAAATCCTCAGCTGGAAAGTTGCCGTGGGCGACACCGTTGCCCTGAACCAGGTCATTGCGGAAGTGGAGACGGCGAAGGCCGTCGTTGAACTGCCGTCGCCATTCGCCGGTGTGATCACCGCCCTGCACGAACAGCCGGGAACAGTGGTGGAGGTGGGCAAGCCGATCGTTTCCTTCGAGGTGGAGGGCGACGACGGCGGGCCCTCCGCCGGCGGTCCGGCTCAGGCGGAGACCGCCAAACGCGAGCCCAACCTCGTGGGGTACGGCGCCATCGTCGAAGCCTCCGGCCGGCCAACGCGGCGTGCCCGCACTGTCGCTGCTCCGGCCGCTGCTCCGGCCGCTGCTCAGGCCCCAGCTCCGGCCGCGGCGCCGGTTGCCGGGCCAGTCGCCACCGCGGCGGCTGAACGCGTCGAACCCACGGCCCCGGCCGAAACTGCCCCAACAAACGCGGACGAGCGTCCGCGCTCCACACCGCCAGTGCGGAAGCTGGCCAAGGACCTGGGCGTTGAGCTCACGGCCGTGACCGGCACGGGCGCCGGCGGGCTGATCACGCGCGAGGACGTGCAGAACTTTGCCGGCGGGGGAGACCGTACTGCGGTTGGTGCTCCGGCCGGGGCGGCTCCGGCAGCCGGCGTCGGCGGCATCATCCAGGGTGAGCGTGAAACGCGGACGCCCATCAAGGGTGTCCGGAAACTGACCGCTGCGGCTATGGTGTCCAGTGCCTTCACGGCACCGCACGCCACGGAATTCCTGACCGTCGATGTCACCCCCACGATGGAGCTGCTGGCCCGGCTCAAGGCCAGCCGGGCGTTTGAGGGTTTCAAGCTGACTCCGTTGACCCTCGTGGCCAAGGCACTGCTGATTGCCTTGCGCCGCCAGCCGTCGCTGAATTCGCGGTGGGAGGAAGCCAGCCAGGAGATCGTGCAGTTCAACTATGTGAACCTGGGGATTGCTGCGGCGACTCCCCGGGGACTGACAGTGCCGAACATCAAGGACGCCGACCGGATGTCCCTGACCGAGCTGTCCACGGCGCTTACGGGCCTGACGGAAACTGCCCGCGCCGGCAAGACCAGTCCCGCCGAGCTCTCCGGCGGCACCATTTCCATTACCAACATCGGAGTGTTCGGCATCGACGCCGGCACGCCGATCCTCAACCCCGGCGAAGCGGCCATCCTGGCTATGGGAGCCGTGCGGAAAATGCCATGGGAGTACAAGGACGAGGTCGCCCTCCGCCAGGTCATGACGCTCAGCCTGTCCTTCGACCACCGGCTGGTCGACGGCGAGCAGGGGTCCCGCTTCCTTGCGGACATCGGGGCCATCCTGGCTGATCCCGGCATGGTCCTGGCAATGGTCTAGCTGATACACCACAGCTGCCGGCTGTCCGTTCCGAGGGGAACGGGCAGCCGCCAGCTTTCTTGGGTCGCGCCCTTCTCGGGCCGCGGTTTTCCTGTGCCGCAGCCGGCGGGCGCGAGGGTCGGCTGTCGTAGGGCACTTTGATGTCGATTTACGACGGCGGCCCCACAGGTTTTCGGCGTGTCCGTGTCTAAGTGCCCCGGTTGGGCCGCGAGCCGGGGTGCCGAGGGGAACGAGCAGCCGGCAGCTGTGCGTCTACTCGCCGGGTACCGGGCTGGCCGTCACCAGGAGGGCCGCGAGGGCCATGCTCTCCAGCAGCGGCCGGGCGGACTTCACGGCGACGCGCCGGCCATGGCTGCGGACCGAGTGCGGCGTGGAGTTGATGAGTCCGAAAGCCGCATGGGCGCGCATCCGGAGTTCCGCAGTGTCCGTGCCCCCGTGCAACTCCTGCAGCACTTCAACCCACAGCTCCACGTAGTTGCGCTGCAGGGTGCGGACCTCGGCCTGGTCGTTGTCGGAGAGATTGCTGAAGTCGCGGTCCTGGACCCGGATGACGTCCGGGTTGCTCAGGGCGAAGTCAACGTGGAACTGAACCAGGCGAGCCAGCGCCGCAGCGGGGTCGCCGGCATCTGCCGCCACCCGGCGCCCGCCTTCCAGCAGTTCCTGGCTCACGCTGAGCAGCAGCGCCCCCAGGACCGCCTGCTTGCCGGCGAAATGACGGTAGACGGCGGGGCCGCTGACGCCTGCTGCGGCGCCCAGGTCCTCAAGCGAAACGCGGTTGAAGCCGTTAAGGGCAAAAAGGGTGGCGGCTGAGGACAGCAGCGCCTGGCGCCGGCTCTCTTTGGCCTGGCTGCGTTGGGTTGTCTGAACTCGCTGGTCCGCCGGGCCGCGCCCGCTCGCCTGGTCGCGCTCGATGATCGGCACATTTCCTCCTTGGAACTGCAAATCCTAGCAATGCAAGCGCGTGTTGGACATCACAGTTAATAGAGACTAACCTAAATCTCAGTTATGCGGTACTAACCGAATCGCTCAGGACGGCCTTGCCAGGGCGTCCGGGAACGGAAGCAGTCAATGGAGACAATCGCCAGCCTGGTGGACACCGGCAGCGCAGCCTACGCCACCAACCGGCAAGCCCAGCTGGCACTTGCAAACGAGCTGAAGGACAGGCTCGCCCAGGCAGCGCTCGGCGGTCCGGAGAAGTCCCGGGAACGGCATGTGGCCCGTGGAAAACTGCTGCCACGCGAGCGCATCGACCGGCTGCTCGACGACGGCAGCCCGTTCCTCGAAATCGCGCCGCTCGCGGCCACCGGGATGTACAACGACGATTCCCCGGGCGCCGGAGTGATTGCCGGGATCGGCCTGGTCCACGGTCGCCAGGTGCTGGTGATCTCCAATGACGCCACCGTTAAGGGCGGCACCTACTATCCGATGACGGTCAAGAAGCACCTCCGTGCGCAGGAGATCGCGCTGGAGAACCGGCTGCCGTGCATCTATCTGGTGGACTCGGGCGGTGCCTTCCTGCCGAAGCAGGATGAGGTCTTTCCGGACAAGGAGCACTTCGGCCGGATCTTCTTCAACCAGGCGAAGATGTCTGCCGCGAAGATCCCGCAGATCGCCTCCGTGATGGGGTCCTGCACCGCCGGCGGCGCCTACGTGCCCGCCATGAGCGACGAAACCGTCATCGTCCGCAACCAGGGCACCATCTTCCTGGGCGGTCCGCCGCTGGTGAAGGCCGCGATCGGCGAAATCGTCACGGCGGAGGAGCTCGGCGGCGGTGACGTCCACTCGAAAATCTCCGGCGTCACCGACCACCTGGCCGAGAACGATGAGCATGCCCTCCAGATCGTCCGGGACATCGTCTCCACCCTGCCGAAGCCGGCCGCCGCGGCCTGGGATATCGACACCGTGGTCGAACCGCTCGCGGACCCCGCCGAGCTCTACGGCGCCGTCCCCACGGACGTCAACGCCCAGTACGACGTCCGCGAGGTCATCGCGCGGCTGGTGGACGGCAGCCGCTTCCACGAGTTCAAGAAGAACTACGGCACCACCCTCGTCACCGGCTTCGCGAAGCTGCACGGCCACCCCGTGGGCATCGTGGCCAACAACGGGGTGCTCTTCAGCGAATCCTCGCTCAAGGGAGCCCACTTCATCGAGCTCTGCGACCAGCGCGGCATCCCGCTGGTCTTCCTGCAGAACCTCTCCGGATTTATGGTCGGCAAGGACTACGAGCAGGGCGGCATCGCGAAGAACGGAGCGAAGATGGTCACCGCCGTCGCCACCGCGCGCGTGCCCAAGCTGACCGTGGTGATCGGCGGATCCTTCGGCGCCGGCAATTACTCGATGTGTGGCCGTGCCTACTCGCCGCGTTTCCTGTGGATGTGGCCGGCCTCCCGGATCTCGGTGATGGGCGGCAACCAGGCCTCCAGCGTGCTCGCCACCGTCAAACGGGACCAGTACGAGGCCCGCGGCGAGGAATGGTCCGCCGAGGACGAGGAAGCGTTCAAGGCCCCCATCAAACAGCAGTACGAGGACCAGGGCAGCCCCTACTATTCCACCGCCCGCCTCTGGGACGACGGCGTGATCGACCCCGCGGACACCCGCACCGTCCTGGGACTGGCGCTCGACGTCGTCTCCCGCACCCCGCTGCCGGAGACCTCCTTCGGCCTTTTCCGGATGTGAGCCAGCCATGACCGATTCTTCGCCGACCATTCTTTCCACACCCCGGCAGAAGCCGCTGTTCAACACCGTCCTCGTTGCCAACCGCGGCGAAATCGCGTGCCGAGTGATCCGCACCCTGCGTGCCCTGGGCATCCGTTCGGTGGCGGTGTACAGCGACGCCGACGCCGGCGCCCGCCACGTGCGCGAAGCCGACGTCGCCGTACGGATCGGCCCGGCGGCCGCTTCCGAGAGCTACCTCAAGATCGAGGCCATCATCCAGGCCTGCCGCGAAACCGGCGCCGAAGCAGTGCACCCCGGCTACGGCTTCCTGAGCGAAAACGTCGACTTCGCCCGCGCCCTCGAAGCGGCCGGCATCACCTTCATCGGCCCCGGCGTGGAATCCCTGAACGTGATGGGCGACAAGATCCGCTCCAAGAACCATGTGACGGGCTACGGCGTCCCGGTTGTCCCGGGCGTTGCCGAGCCCGGGATGACGGACGCGCAGCTCATCGAGGCCGCAGCCGGCGTCGGGTTCCCGCTGCTGATCAAACCGTCCGCGGGCGGCGGCGGAAAGGGCATGCACGTTGTGGAACGCGCCGAGGAGCTGGAAGCCACGCTGGCCACCGCCCGCCGGGTCGCGGCGAGCGCGTTCGGCGACGACACCCTCTTCCTGGAGCGGCTCGTGCTCGCCCCGCGGCACATCGAGGTGCAGGTCCTGGCTGACAACCACGGCAACGTCATCCACCTGGGGGAGCGCGAGTGCTCGCTGCAGCGCCGCCACCAGAAAGTGATTGAGGAAGCACCGTCGCCGCTGCTGGATTCGCTGAACGACGGCGGCGCCACCCGGGCAAGGATCGGCGAAGCGGCCTGCCAGGCAGCCAGGAGCGTCCACTACAGCGGCGCCGGAACCGTGGAGTTCCTGGTCTCGGACAACGCCCCGGACGAGTTCTTCTTTATGGAGATGAACACCCGCTTGCAGGTGGAGCATCCGGTTACCGAGATGGTCACCGGGATCGACCTGGTCGAATGGCAGGTGCGGATCGCCGCCGGTGAGGAACTCACCGTCCGCCAGGACGACGTCGTGCTTACCGGCCATGCCGTGGAAGCACGCGTCTACGCCGAAATTCCGGAGCGGAACTTCCTGCCGTCCACCGGAACCGTGCGACTGCTGGACGAACTCCCCGCTTACGCAGAGGGCAAAGTCCGCGTGGACTCGGCGCTGCTCGAAGGCCTGGAGATCTCCTCCAGCTACGACCCGATGATCTCCAAGGTCATCGCCTGGGGAAAGGATCGCACGGCTGCCCTCGACACACTGGACGCGGCGCTCGCCGGGTACACCGCGCTGGGCGTGGACACCAACGTCGAATACCTGCGCCTGCTCATCAACGACGCCGACGTCCGCGCCGGCCGCCTGGACACCGGGCTGATCGAGCGAAAGATGCCGGACTTCGCCTTCCGCCGCGTAGGCGACTTCGAGGTTGTTGCCGCCGCCCTGTTCGTCGCAGCGCGCGAAGCGGAGCAGGAGAGGCACGAACCTCCCGCGGGGGTGTGGCAACGGAAAGACGGGTGGCGGCCCGGTGGGCACGCGCCGCGCAGGATCAGCCTGGGAACGTCCGACGGCGGTGTCGCCACGGTGGCGCTGCGACAGACGGCTGCAGGCGAGGGGGGAGCTGGTGAGCCTGCCGTGTCGGTGAACGGCGGCCCGTGGCGGACCGCCTCCGTGGACTTCTCAAGCCGCCGCCGTGCCGAGGTCACACTGGACGGGCAGACGAGGACCTACTCGTTTGCCCCGGTCTACAGCGGCCCCGCCACGCCGAACTGGAGCAACCCGGAGCCGGGCCTCCCCACGGAACTCTTCCTCGGCAACGACGGCTGGTCGTGCCGGCTCGAGGTCCTCACCCGCGAGACACGGCTGGCCCGCGTCGTTGCAGCGATCCAGCGTGAGGAAGGCGCGGCCGACCCCCAAGTCCGCTCACCCATGCCGGGGACAGTGGTGTCCGTCTCCGTCAGCGACGGCGACCACGTGGATGAAGGACAGGTGCTCCTTTCCGTGGAGGCCATGAAAATGGAACACCAGTTGGTGGCTCCCCAGGACGGGACGGTGCACATCAGCGCGAAGGCAGGCGACCTGGTCAAGGCAGACCAGGTGCTGGCCACTGTCCACGTATCCGGCCCGCCCGTGGCGGAGGACGCAGCGGAGGACGCGGTGGAGGAATCCGTCATCGCCATGGGCACGGGAGACTAGCCCGCCCGCCCCGCAACAAAACCATTCACCCCACCCAACAGACCCGTGACAAAGTCAAGACAAGGAAGTCCCAACATGGCTGATTTTGAGCTCAGCGAGGAATACCAGGACCTCAGCAACACCGTCCGCGAATTCGCCGACGAAGTGGTGGCCCCGGTTTCCGCAAAACACGACGAGGAACACAGCTTCCCGTACGAGGTCGTCTCCAAGATGGCCGACATGGGCCTCTTCGGCCTCCCCTTCCCGGAAGAATTCGGCGGCATGGGCGGGGACTACTTCGCGCTGGCCCTGGCGCTGGAGCAGCTGGGCCGGGTGGACCAGTCCGTGGCCATCACCCTGGAAGCCGGCGTCTCCCTTGGCGCCATGCCCGTGTACCGGTTCGGCACCGACGCCCAGAAGGAGGAATGGCTGCCGTCCCTGGCTTCCGGCAAGGCGCTCGCCGGCTTCGGCCTGACGGAACCGGAAGCAGGTTCAGATGCGGGCGGGACCAAGACCACTGCCCGGCTCGAGGTCGTCGGAGGCGAAAAGACCTGGATCATCAACGGCAACAAGGAGTTCATCACCAACTCCGGCACCGACATCACCCGCCTGGTTACCGTGACGGCCGTAACCGCCAAGCATGAGCGCAAGGACGGCAGCATCAAGAAGGAAATCTCCACCATCCTGGTGCCCACCGACACGCCCGGGTTCAAGGCGGAGAAGGCGTATAACAAGGTGGGCTGGAACGCCTCGGACACGCACCCGCTCACGCTCAAGGACGTCCACGTCCCTGAGGCGAACCTCCTCGGCGAGCAGGGCCGCGGCTACGCGAACTTCCTCTCCATCCTGGACGAGGGCCGCATCGCCATCGCAGCCTTGGCCACGGGGGCGGCGCAGGGCTGCGTGGACCTGTCCGTGAAATACGCCAAGGAACGCAGCGCCTTCGGCCACAACATCGGCAAATACCAGGCCATCGCCTTCAAGATTGCCCGCATGCAGGCCCGCGCCCACACGGCACGCCTGGCGTACTACGACGCCGCCGCGCGCATGCTTGCCGGGAAGCCGTTCAAGACCCAGGCGGCCATCGCTAAGATGGTCGCAGGTGAGGCAGCCATGGACAACGCGCGGGACGCCACCCAGGTGTTCGGCGGCTATGGCTTCATCAACGAATTCACTGTGGCACGCCACTACCGCGACTCCAAGATCCTTGAAGTGGGGGAGGGCACCACCGAGGTGCAGCTGATGCTGATTGCCCGCGAACTCGGCCTTTAGCACCCCGCCCGGGAGCAAATCAGCGCGCGTAACCAGGAAGGATCGACGATGATTGACAAGGTTGTTGCCAGCGCCGAGGCCGCGGTGGCCGACATCCCCGACGGCGCGTCACTCGCCGTCGGAGGTTTCGGACTGTGCGGCATTCCCGTGGCCCTGATCGATGCACTGCACCGGCACGGAACCCGGGACCTGGAAACCGTCAGCAACAACTGCGGCGTCGACGACTGGGGGCTGGGGATCCTGCTGAAGGACGGCCGGATCCGCCGCACCATCAGCTCCTATGTCGGGGAGAACAAGGAATTCGCCCGGCAGTACCTTTCCGGCGAACTCGAGGTGGTGCTGACCCCGCAGGGGACGCTCGCGGAGAAACTGCGCGCCGGCGGCGCAGGCATCCCGGCGTTCTACACGCCGGCCGGCGTGGGTACCCAGGTGTCCGACGGCGGCCTGCCGCAGAAGTACGACGCCGACGGCGGCATCGCCATCGCCTCCGCGCCCAAGGAAGTCCGCACCTTCAACGGCGCCGACTATGTGCTGGAGGAATCGCTGACCCCGGATTTCGGCCTCGTTCACGCGTGGAAGGGCGACCGGCACGGAAACCTCGTCTTTCACGCCACGGCCATGAACTTCAACCCGCTGTGCGCCATGGCCGGACGGATCACCATCGCGGAGGTCGAGGAGCTGGTGGAGCCCGGCGAGCTGGATCCGGAGCACGTCCACGTTCCCGGCATCTTTGTCCAACGGGTGGTCGTCGCGCCCCAGGGGGAGAAGCGCATTGAGAAGCGGACGGTCGCAGTGGCCGCCGCCGGCAACCCCTCCCGGGGGACTGGCCAGCAAGCAACTGAGCAGGCAGGAGCATAGCCGTGGAATCGAACACCACACCGGGAGCCCCGCCCCGCCCCGAGGCCGTCCGCCACGAATACCGGCGGTCCGCCGTCGGGCATCCCGAGGACACCGGTCCGGAGACCAAAGGCTGGACCCGCAATGAACTGGCCGCACGCGTGGCCCTGGAACTTCACAACGGGCAGTACGTCAACCTCGGTATCGGGATGCCGACGCTGATCCCGAACTACATTCCGGCCGGCGTCGAAGTGGTCCTGCACTCGGAAAACGGCATCCTCGGCGTCGGGCCGTACCCCGGCGAGGACCAGGTGGATCCGGACCTGATCAACGCCGGCAAGGAAACCGTCACAGTCAACAACGGCGCCGCGTTCTTCGACTCCGCAGCCTCGTTCGGCATGATTCGGGGCGGGCACGTGGACGTGGCCGTGCTGGGGGCCATGGAAGTGGCGCAGAACGGCGACCTGGCCAACTGGATGATCCCCGGCAAGATGGTCAAGGGTATGGGCGGTGCCATGGACCTGGTGTTCGGGGCCAAAAAGGTGATCGTGATGATGGAGCACGTGGACCGCAACGGAAATCCGAAAATCGTGGAAAAGTGCACGCTGCCGCTGACCGGCAAAGGGTGCGTGGACCGGATCATCACCGACCTCGCCGTCATCGACGTGGTCACCGAGGGCAGCTCGTCCCGGCTGGTACTGAGGGAGCTGGCTCCCAACGTCACGGCCGAAGACGTCGCCGCGGCCACCGGCGCCGAGCTCTTCGAGGAAGACCAGGAACTGACCGTATGACGGCGGACCCGGAAGGTACGCCCCGCGTGATTGAACAGCGCGGCCTCTACTTCGACGAATTGGAAGAAGGAGTTGTCTACGCCCACCGGCCGGGCCGGACGGTCACCGAAACCGACAATGTCCTCTTCACCACCATGACCATGAACACCCAGGCGCTGCACCTCGACGCGGCCTGGAGCGCCGGGCAGCCTTTCGGCCAGCGGCTGATGAACTCGATGTTCACGCTGGCCACGGTGGTGGGGCAGTCCGTGCCGCAGCTGACGCAGGGGACCATCATCGCGCAGCTGGGACTGACCGATGTGTCCTTTCCGCACCCGCTGTACCACGGTGACACCCTGTACACGGAGACCGTCATCACGGGCAAACGGCTGTCGTCCTCGAGGCCCGGGCAGGGAATCGTGACCATGCAGCACACAGGCCGGAACCAGGACGGCGTGGTGGTGGCACTGGCCACACGCAGTTGCCTGATGTGGACGCGGGAGGCGCACGCAGCTGCCGGGGAAGAAACCGGGCAGAAAGAAAGCGCCGAAAAGAGGACAATCTAAGCATGACTTTCCTGATGGGTCCCGCCCTGCTGTTCTGTCCCGCCGACCGTCCCGAGCGTTACCAGAAGGCCGCTGAGCGTTCCGACGCCGTGATCGTGGACCTGGAGGACGCCGTCGCGCCGGCTGACAAGCAGCGTGCCCGCGGCGCCATCCTCGCCCAGCTTGGTGCCACCGGCGACGTTCCGGAGCTGGATCCGAGCCGCACCATCATCAGGATCAACCCGGCCGGAACGGACGAGTTCGAGAAGGACCTGCACTGCCTCAAGCACACCCCGTACCGCCACGTGATGCTGGCCAAGGCCGAAAACCCCGGCCAGCTCAAGGCGCTCGAGGGCTACAGCGTCATTGCGCTGTGCGAGACGGCCGCCGGAATACTCAACGCCGCCGCCATCGCCGCCGAACCCAACGTGGTGGGCCTGATGTGGGGTGCCGAGGACCTGCTCGCTTCCCTCGGCGGGACCTCCAGCAGGAACGACGACGGCGGCTACCGGGCAGTGGCGCTGCACGCCAGGTCCACCGTGCTGCTGGCGGCCGGGGCCTTCGGCAAAGAGGCCATCGATTCGGTGTACGTCAACATTCCCGACCTCGAAGGGCTGGCCGCCGAGTCACGCGACGCCGTTGCCTCGGGATTCGGTTCCAAGGCCTGTATCCACCCCAACCAGGTTGCCGTCGTCCGGGGCGCCTATGCTCCCGCGGAATCGGACGTCGCCGCGGCCAAAGAGCTCCTGGAGGCTGCCGCTGCGGCCGGGAGCGGCGTGTTCCAGTTCAACGGAAAAATGATCGACGGGCCCATCCTGAAGCACGCGGAATCCACCCTGCGGCGGGCAGTCCACTAAGGCAGCCCGCTAGGGAGCGCCGACGGGAACAGGCAGTTAGGTAATACCAGTGCTGAACCAAAGCAGAGGCCGGGAGTCGTAAGACTCCCGGCCTCTGCTTGTTCAGCTGTATCGCTTAGCCCGCCTTCACCGCCAGCACCGGGCAGTCCGCTTCCAGGAGTATCCGCTGGGAGGTGCTGCCCATGATCAGCTTGCCGACGGGGGTGCGCCGCCGCAGCCCGATCACAATCAGGTCGGCCTGGTGTGCCTCCGCCGCCTCCAGGACCTCAATGGCGGCGTCGTGGCCGCGAACCGGCTGGAGGATGATGTGCTCGATGCCCTCCTTGCCGAGACGCTGGTCGATCCCCTCGATTTCGGTTTCCCCGGCATAGCGCTTGTCCACCAGGGCGTCGCCCCGGGAGGAATTGATGACCACCAGTTTGGACTGCGCCTTCCGTGCCTCCTTGATGGCCTGGTCAAAGGCGGCTTCGCCCTCTGGTGTTGGAACGTAGCCCACAACGATGGTCATGGTGTCTCCTTTTCGTCTGTGTTATCTGTGCTTCCAGATTGGTGTGTTCCGGTGGTGGGCTGTGCCTGGGGAACTAGCCGTCGCCGTCACCGTCGCTGGGCTCGCCGCCGCTGCGGGAGCTGTGGCTGTGGCTGCCGGTGGCGTCCCGTGGCGCTGACGAGCCGGACGTCACCGGGATGCCCGCAGGTGTGGCAGCCGGGCGGTTGCGCCGGTACAGCTTGAACAGGAGGGGCCACAGCAGGATGAGCGCGATGAGGATGTAGATTCCGACGGCGATCGGCTCGCTCCAGAGGCCAGCGGGGTCGCCCGCGCTGAGCTGCAGCGTCTTCCGCAGCTGGCCTTCGATCCGCGGCCCCAGGATCACGCCAAGGATGAGCGGCAGCACGGGGAGCCCGAAGCGGCGCATCATGAACCCCAGGGCGCCGAGCGCCAGCAGGATGACCAGGTCGAATGCCTGAAGGTTCACCGAGTAGGCGCCCAACGTGGCGAAGAACAGGATCCCTGCGTAGAGGTAGGGCCTGGGCAGCTGCAGGAGCTTGGCCCACAGCGGTGCCAGCGGCAGGTTGATGAGCAGGAGCAGGAAGTTGCCGATGAACAGGCTCGCGATCAGGGCCCACACCAGCGGCCCCTGGCTTGCGAACAGCTGCGGCCCCGGCTGGATGCCGTAGGAAGTGAACGCTGCCAGCATCACGGCGGCAGTGGCGTTGGTGGGCAGGCCCAGGGCAAGCAGGGGTGTCATGGTGCCGGCGGCGGCAGCGTTGTTCGCTGCTTCGGGCCCGGCCACACCCTCGATGGCGCCGTGGCCGAACTCCTCGGGGTGCTTGCTGAGGCGCTTCTCGGTCACATAGGAGAGGAATGTGGGGATCTCGGCCCCGCCGGCCGGAAGCGCGCCGAAGGGGAAACCGAACGCCGTTCCGCGGAGCCAGGGCTTCCAGGACCGTTTCCAGTCCTTCTTGCCCATCCACGGACGGCCTACCGGTATGACCTGCAGCGGGTTGCGGCGCAGGTGCGCGGCAACCCACAGTGCCTCGCCCACGGCGAAGATGGCCACTGCAACCACCACGATGTCCAGGCCGTCAGCCAGCAGGGGCTGGCCGAACGTGAGCCGGCGCTGGCCCGTCACGGAGTCGATGCCCACCAGGCCAATTGCAAGCCCCAGGCCCAGGGCGGCAAAGCCTCTCAGCCTGGATGATCCAAGGACGGCGGTCACCGCCAGGAGTGCAAGCACCATAATGGCAAAGTAGCTCGGCGAGCCAAGGCTGACGGCAAACTTCACCACGATCGGCGCGCAGACTGCGAGCAGGGCGGTGCCGATGGTGCCGGCCACGAAGGAGCCGATGGCCGCTGTCGCCAGGGCCTGCGCGGCCCTTCCGGCTTTCGCCATCTTGTTGCCTTCAATGGCTGTGACCACCGAGGAGGATTCGCCCGGCGTATTAAGCAGGATGGAGGTGGTGGAGCCGCCGTACATGCCGCCGTAGTAGATGCCGGCGAACATAATGAAGGCGCTGGTGGGCTCCAAGGCGTAGGTGACCGGGAGCAGCAGGGCAACGGTCATGGCCGGACCCAGGCCCGGGAGTACACCGACGGCGGTGCCAAGAAGCACTCCGATGACGGCGTAGAGGAAATTCATGGGGGTCAGGGCGGTGGCGAAGCCGTCCATCAGGGAGGAGAAGACATCCATCAGAGAACCCCTTCCAGGAGGCCGGCGGGCAGCGGAATACCGAGGCCCAGGTAAAAGCCGTAGAAGGTCAGCACGGAGAGGGCCAAGGCAATGATGCCGTCACGGATGTAGTGTCGGCTTCCCAAGGCCCACGCGCTGCCCCAGAACAGGACGGTTCCGGAGATCACCCATCCTGCCCAGTCGATGAGCAGGATGTTGGCGACGAAGGCTCCCACCAGGGGCAGGACGGTCTTCCAGTCGGCGGGATGCGTGAGGTCCACGTCCTCCCCGCCTTCGGCTTCGCCCTGCCCGCCGCGCAGCACGTTGACTGCCAACATGATCGCGCAGACGATCAGCAAACCGGCCACGAGGTACGGCAGGGTCTTTGGTCCCACCGGATCCGACTGGGAGTACGGGGTTACCAAGGCAATGGCGTCCACGAGGACCAGGACGCCCGCCGCTCCGAGCAGGAGGGCTACCCCCAGCTCGGAGCGGCCTTTGAGCCGCGAGGCCAAAGTTGGTGAAGAGCTCACGTCAGGCCAAGCTTCGTGAGGACGTCCGCCACCCGCTTGTCCTGCTCGGTCAGGAACGTCTTGAACTCATCGCCCGTGAGGAACGCATCGGACCAGCTGTGCGTTTTGAGGGCTTCCTTCCAGGCCTCGGTGCCGTGCATCTTTTCGAGGGCCGAAATGAGCTTGGCCTTGTCGGCGTCGCTGATTCCCGGAGGGGCCACCATGCCGCGCCAGTTGGTGAACACCAGGTCGATGCCGGACTCCTTCAGGGTGGGTGCATCCACGCCGTCCAGCCGTTCCTCGCCGCTGGTTGCCAGCACGCGGACCTCGCCGGATTGAATCTGCTGCAGGTATTCGCCGGCGCCGGAGGCCGCGAAGCCCACCTTGTTGCCCAGGATGGCCGGCAGGAGGTCTCCGCCGCCGTCGTAGGAGACGAAGTTCACCTTGGTGGCGTCGATTCCCACGGCTCCGGCGAGCTGCATGGGCAGCAGGTGGTCGGGGCCGCCCGGGGAGGAGCCTCCGCCCACGCTGATGGAGCCGGGGTTGGCCTTCCAGGCGGTCACCAGGTCATCGATGGTCTTGTAGGGCGAATCCTTGTTGACCATGATGGCGCCGGGCTCTTCAATGAGCTTGGCCAGCGGCGTGGTGTCTGTCAGCTTGGATTCGGACTTGTTGGTGTAGCTCGCGCCCACCACGCCCAGCCCCATGAGCATGGCGAGGTCGCCGTTGCCCTTTTCGTTGACGATGCGGGCCAGGCCCACAGTTCCGCCTGCGCCGGCGAGGTTGAACACTTCGGTGTTGGTGGCGACCTTCTCGTCGTCGAGAACCTTGGCCGCGACGCGGGCAGTTGTGTCGTAGCCGCCGCCGGGGGTGTTGGGGACCATGATCTGGAGGCCGGTCAGCGGGCCGGCAGGGGCGCCGGAGGTGGCACCGCCGGTGGAGCTCTTTCCCGTGGCACCGCAGCCGGTGGCCATCAGGGCGATACCGGCGGCGACGGCGGCAATTCGCAATGCGCGGATCTGGCGCATGGTGTTCCTCTTCTCAGTAAAGTTCTCGGTAAAACAGGTCAGCAAAACTGACTGGTGATTTGATGCTAGGCCCGAAAGTGACGGGCATCACTCTTGTGTACGCAGAGAAAGTTAAGTTCATTTCGTTCACGTTTCCGGTTCTCAACCGTCGCGGAGCCTGCCCTGGAAACCGACCGGGTACCGGCATTCCGGGGTGGGGTATAGTTCAGCGCATCGCGGCGGATCGGGAGCCCCGCGCACGCACTCCGGCCTCTGGTTTCACGAAGCCGGCTGAACCGGCACTCAGAAAATAGGAAAGACGGCACGTGACTCGACGAAGAGGAATGTCCCTCGCCGGGCAATACCTGGTCCTGCAGTTGTTGATTGTCCTGGCCGTCCTTGTGGCCGTCGTCGCCATCTCCCTGGCACAGTCCGCTGCGGCCTTTGAACGGATCGAAGGCCGCCGCGCCCTGTCGGCCGCGGAAGCGCTGGGCAACAACCCCACCGTCCGTGCACTGCTGCCTTCGGCCGAATCGCGCGGCGGCTCTGCCCTGCCGGCGGTCGCGGAGTCGGTCCGCACCGTCTCCGGATCCGCGCAAGTGGCCCTTGCCAGATTGGACCGCACGGTAGTGGCCTCTTCGGACCCCGGAATGCTGGGCCGTCCGCTGGAGCTGGGCGAGAGCCACGTGATGGAGGGGCGGGCGTGGACCGGCGTGGTGGACGGCAATGCCGCCCCGGTACTGTCCGCCCACGTCCCGGTCCTCGACGACGCCGGAAAAATGATCGGCATCGCCTCCATCAGCCGGGACTACCCGTCCACCTGGGAGCGGCTGGGTGACGCCGTACCCAACCTGCTCACATATCTGGGAGTGGCCAGCGTGTTGGGCGTGGCAGGCTCGCTGCTGCTGTCCCGCCGCGTCAAGCGGCAGACCCTGGGCATGGAACCCAGCGAAATCACCGGGCTGGTGGAGAACCGCGAGGCCATGCTGCATGGGCTGAAGGAGGGGGTGGTGGCTCTCGACCCGCACGAACGCATCACCGTGGCCAATGACAGTGCCCGCGAACTGCTGGGCCTGCCCGCGGACTGCGTAGGCAAGGTCCTGGCGGTCCTGCCGGTGGACCCTGCGCTGAAGGACGTCCTGACCCGGGAGCAGCCAGGTCCGGACCAGCTGGTGCTGGTGGGCGAGCGCCTGGTGGTGCTGAACCGCGTGCCCATCCGTTCCCGCGGCCGCGACATCGGCTCCGTCACCACCCTGCGAGACCGGACCGAACTCTCGTCCTTGGAGCGCGAACTGGGCGCCACCCGGACCGCCACCGATACCCTGCGCGCGCAGGCCCATGAGTTCGCCAACCAGCTGCACGTCATTTCCGGCCTGATCCAGATCGGCGAGTACGATTCCGTGGTGCAGTTCGTTAATGGCGCCACCCTGGACCGGACCAGGCTCAATGATGAGGTGACCAGCCGCATCCAGGACCCGGCGCTGGCTGCCCTGCTGATCGCCAAGTCCAGCCTCGCCACAGAGCGGGGAGTCACCCTCCAGCTTGACCCGCAGTCTGCGCTGGAGCGGGTTGACGACGAGCTCGCCCGGGACCTGACAACTGTGGTGGGTAACCTCGTGGACAACGCCCTCGACGCCGTCACGGGGGCCGCGGAGGCGACTGTCCGGGTCCTCGTCGAGGACAGTCCCGAGGAAGTGGTGGTTACTGTCCGGGACACCGGCCCGGGCATCGATGCTGCGGCTACCGAAGAAATCTTCCGGCAGGGCTTCACCACCAAAAAGCCGGGACCCGCGGGCGGCAGGGGCTTTGGCCTGGCGCTTTCGCGTGTCGTGTGCCGGCGCAGCGGCGGAGAGCTTGCCGTGGCAAACGACGGCGGTGCGGTCTTCACCGCACGATTGAAAAGGGCGCCGCTGAAACGGATGCCAGGCAAAGGAAAGGTGGCCAAGCCATGATCAATGTCCTGATCGTCGACGACGACTTCATGGTGGCCAAAGTCCATGCCGGCTTTATCCAGCGCACGCCGGGATTCGCCGTCGTGGGGGTTGCGCACACCGGAGCCCAGGCCATGGTGGAAACCGCCCGCCTGCAGCCTGACCTGGTCCTGCTGGACATCCACCTGCCCGATATCAACGGGCTGGACCTCATGACCAGGCTCCGCGAGGCGGCGCCTGAACTGGACGTGCTGGTGATCAGTGCCGCCCGAGAGGTGGAGACAGTCCGCCGTGCGCTGCGGGGCGGGATTGTCCACTACCTGATCAAGCCGTTCTCGCAGACAGACTTGCAGGAACGCCTTGAGCACTACCGCAGCGCCTACCAGGGCCTGGACCTCGCCAAGGACGTTGCTGAGCAATCGGACGTCAACCGGGTCTTCGGGCTGGAAAGCGCCGAACGCACCGAGCCCCACCTTCCCAAAGGCTGCAGCCCCGAAACCCTCAAGCGCGTGGTGGACGTGCTCAACTCCGCCGAGGCGGACCTGTCGGCCGCCGAAGTGGCCGATCTGCTGGGCACGTCCCGGGTCAGTGCCCGCAGGTACCTCGAATACCTCCACGACGAGTCCAGGGTGGAGGTGCGGCTCAAGTACGGTGCAGGCCGTCCCGAGCGCCGCTACGCCCTGAAGCCTGTGTAACATCAGCGCCGTCGGTGCCCCGGTGGGAGGGACAGCGGCGGGATGGCTTCATACAGCAGGGTCCGGATCCAGCGCTGGCCTGTTTCGCGGTATTCCGCACGGCTCGCGAAGCGGTAGAGGTAGCTGTGCACACGCACCCACCGGGGGCGGGCGCCGTCGAACGGGTCCTGGCGCAGGAGCCGGAGCACCGGCTCGTCAGCTTCCAGCAGCTTGGCCAGGAAGGCGTAGAACCACTCCTCGTGGACGGTGCGAAGGGGCAGGAACCACATAAGCCAGTCCAGCCGGAGGTGATACGGGGCCCATTGGCGCGGCAGCCGGCGGACGTCGCCGGGCTTTCCCCGGAAACCGTACTCCCGCCAGTCGGAATCGTCGTCGGGTTCGGCGTCGAGGGTCCCTTCCACCACGATCTCGATCCGCATTTTGGTCACGGTGCCGAAGGCCCCGTACGTGTTGCCCAGCTGCCAGCGGTTGAAGCTGGCGTTCATGAGCTGCCGGTGCTGGAGGAGGTTCCGGACAGGCCAGTAGCTGAGGACCAGCAGGAGCAGCGTCACGGCGAGGACGACGGCGAGCCACCACACCGGGGTCTGCGCACCGCCGGTGCCCGCGCCGGAACCGGATGCGTGCCAGTCCAACGGGATAACGGGCAGCACAGCGTGGGCCACCGGATCACTGATGGCCGCGAAGGCCAGCAGGATGGCCATCCAGTTGAGCCAGGCAAAGTTCCCGCTCGCCACGAGCCACAGCTGGGTAAAGATGACGATGCCCGCGGCGATGCTGGCCAGCGGCTGCGGGGCGAAGAGGAAGAACGGGACCACCAGCTGAGCGAAATGGTTGCCCAGGACCTCCATCCGGTGCAGGGGCTTGGGGAGCAGGTGCGCCTGGCGGCTTAACGGTCCGGGCATCGGCTGGGTCTCGTGGTGGTAGTACAGGGCGGTCAGGTCGCGCCATTCGCTGCCTCCGCGGATCTTGATCATTCCGGCACCGAACTCAAGCCTGAACAGCAGCCACGCCAGCAGGATCAGGATGGTCCGTGGCGGGGGAGTCTGGTCCGAACCCAGGAACGCCACAATGAACCCGGCTTCAAGCAACAGCATTTCCCAGCCGAACCCGTAGAATGTCTGGCCCACGTTCACGATCGACATGTACAGCAGCCACAGGGACAGGAACGCGATCATTGGCAGCCATGGCGGCCCGATCTGGGGGAGCCCCGCTACGATCGTGGCCGCGATGGCCATGCCGCTCCAGCAGACCCACCGCAGCAGGCGGTCCGAGTAGAGCCAGAGGAACAGGCTGGGCCGCCGGCGCCGCCTGAAGCTGTCCACGTAGTCGGGGACCGGGAGCAGGCCGCGCTCGCCGAGCAGCGCGGGGAACTGGTTGAGGCAGGAGAGGAACGCCACGAAGAAGATCGTGGCAATGCCGCGCTGCAGCACCTGCCGGGCGAGCTCATACTCCGGCGCGTCGAACCATGCGGTCCACTCCACGTTGTTCACGTTACGCCTGCCGTCCGCGGCGTCAATGCACCGCAGCACTAGGATCGAACCATGTTTGCGCTGGTGCTCATCGCTGTTGTCGCCGGGGCGATGGCCCAGCGTATTGCAGGCCTCGGCTTCGGCCTCCTCGTATCGCCGGTCCTGGTGGTGCTGCTTGGCCCCTTTGACGGGGTGATGATCATCAACCTCTGCGGCGCGGCGTCGTCGCTGCTGGTCCTGTCCCGGGTGTGGCGGCACGTCAACTGGCGGCGCTACGCCGGCCTGGCCGCCTCCGCGGTGGTGGGCGTGGCCCCGGGTGCCTGGCTCGCCGGCAATGTCCCCGAGGCGCCGCTGGAAATCTGCATCGGTGTGCTGCTCATCATCGCCCTGCTCGCTTCCCAGCGGCTGACCCGGAGTTCCTGGCGCGCCAGCGGGCCGGTGCCCATGATGTCCCTGGGGTTTTCCAGCGGCCTGATGAACGCCGCGGCAGGCGTGGGCGGACCGGCGATCACTGCCTATGCCATCGCCACGCGCTGGGACCAGAAGAGCTTCGGCGCTACCCTGCAGCCTTACTTCGTCACCACGGGCCTGTCCTCGCTGCTGACCAAGTACTTCTTTTCCGGCGGGCATGTTCCCGCCCTCGAAGGCTGGCAGTGGCTGGGGGTCCTGGTCGCCATGGTGCTCGGAATCGTCGCAGGAGACCTGCTGTCGGGGCGGGTGCGGCCGGCGGCCGTCCGCCGGATTGTGGTGGTGATCGCCTACACGGGAGCCGTATCCACGATTACCAAGGGCGTGGTGGAGCTGGCCTTCGGGTAGGCCGCGCAGGCGCCGGCAGGCCAGTCACGTGCGGGATACTTAACGGATGCAGCCACGCAGAATCGTTCTTCTCGGATCCACCGGTTCCATCGGCACCCAGGCGATAGACGTCGTCGACGGCGCCCCGCACCTTTTCGAGGTGGTGGCGCTGAGTGCCGGCGGCGGCAACCTTGACCTCCTTGCCCGGCAGGCCGTGCACACGAAGGCGAAGGCCGTGGGCACCGCCAGCGGCGATGCGTCCGTCCTGCAGGAACTGATCGACGACGCCGCCCGTGCGGCCGGCGTCACCGGTTACCGCCCCGAGATCATCACCGGCCCGGATGCCTCCACCAGGATTGCGGAGATCGACGCGGACGTGGTGCTCAACGGCATCACCGGCTCCATCGGGCTGGCACCGACGCTGGCGGCCTTGAAGTCAGGCGCCACCCTGGCACTGGCCAACAAGGAATCCCTGATCGTCGGCGGTGCCCTGGTAAAGGCTGCCGCGCGGGAAGGCCAGATCGTCCCGGTGGATTCCGAGCACTCGGCCATCGCACAATGCCTGCGTTCCGGCACGGCTGCCGAGGTGGACCGGCTCATCCTGACGGCCTCCGGCGGGCCCTTCCGCGGCAGGACACGCGAGGAACTGCACAACGTCTCGCCGCAGGATGCCCTGGCGCACCCCACCTGGGACATGGGCCTGATGGTCACCACCAACTCCGCCAGCCTGGTGAACAAAGGCCTTGAAGTGATCGAGGCGCACCTGCTGTTCGACATCCCGCTGGACCGCATCGACGTCGTTGTCCACCCTCAGTCCGTGGTCCATTCCATGGTCCAGTTCGTGGACGGCTCCATCATTGCCCAGGCCTCGCCGCCGGACATGCGCCTGCCCATCGCCCTCGGGCTGGGATGGCCGGACCGTGTCCCGAACGCGGCCACGCCGTGCGATTGGACCCAGGCAACCAGTTGGACCTTCGAACCGCTCGACGCCGAGGCGTTCCCCGCCGTCGCGCTCGCCAAGGACGCTGCCAAGCAGGGAAGCACCTATCCCGCCGTTTTCAATGCTGCCAACGAAGAGGCCGTGACGGCCTTCCACTCCGGCCGGATCCGGTTCACGGACATTGTGGATACTATCGAAGCGGTGCTCAGCGAACACCCAGGATCTTCCGGGCTGACAGTTGAGTCCGTGCTGGATGCTGAAACGTGGGCACGAGCGCGCACCCACGAACGTTTAGCAGTGAGCAGTCTCTAGGAAGCAGCAGATCTAAGCATGAGTCCCGTCATTCTCTTCATCCTCGGTGTCGTCTTTGTGGCGATCGGCATCGCAATTTCCATCGCGCTGCATGAAGTGGGCCACCTGGTTCCGGCCAAGCTGTTCAAAGTGCGGGTCACCAAGTACATGATCGGCTTCGGCCCCACGCTGTGGTCCAAGCGCAAGGGGGAGACCGAGTACGGGGTCAAGGCCATCCCGCTGGGCGGCTACGTGTCCATGATCGGCATGTACCCGCCGAACAAGGACGACGGCACCGTGCGTCCGTCCAGCACCGGGATGTTCCAGACCCTCGCCACCGAGGCACGTTCCATGGCCCACGAGGAAGTGGGGCCCGGCGACGAGAAGCGGGTCTTCTACCGGCTTCCGGTCTGGAAGAAGGTGATCGTGATGCTCGGCGGTCCCGCCATGAACCTGCTGATCGGCGTGGCGCTGACGGCCGTGCTGTTGATGGGATTCGGGATCAGCACACCCACCACCACCATTGCGGACGTCTCCAAATGCCAGGTCAAGGCAGGGGAGACCGTGGATCCGGATTCCGCCGACTGCAAGCCCACTCCCGCGGCTGCGGCACAGCTCAAGCCCAATGACACCATCACGTCCTTCGACGGCAAGGCCGTGACTAAGTGGGACGAACTCACCGGCTGGATCCGGGCCTCCGCCGGCCGGGAAGTCAGCATCACGGTGGAACGGGACGGCTCGCCCGTCACCACTACGGTGACCCCCGTTCTCTCGGCCCGGCCGGTCATCGGCGCAGACGGCCGGCAGGCCACTGATTCCAACGGCACCCTGCAGTACCAGGAAGTCGGCTTCCTGGGGATCGGCGCCCAGACCACCCTTGTCTCCCAGCCGGCGTCATCCGTTCTTCCCATGGCGGGGGAAAACATCCAGCAGGTGGCCGGCGTCGTCCTGAACC
Organism: Arthrobacter sp. Y81; assembly: GCF_002929335.1. Taxonomy (GTDB): domain Bacteria; phylum Actinomycetota; class Actinomycetes; order Actinomycetales; family Micrococcaceae; genus Arthrobacter. Next base: position 118,096 of record NZ_PJIL01000002.1, on the reverse strand, counting down.
TCCCCGCGCGGGTGGTGGGCGTGGCCAAGGCGGCCTTCAGCGAAGAGCCCCGCGATCCCAACGGACCCATCAGCGTGGTGGGTGTGGGCCGCGTGGCGGGTGAAGTGGCCGCCATGGAAGAGGTCCCGCTGCAGTCCAGGCTCGCTGCGCTGGTGGGGCTGCTGGCCGGCCTGAACTTCGCGCTCGCCGTGTTCAACCTGGTCCCGCTGCTGCCGCTGGACGGGGGCCATGTGGCCGGGGCGCTCTATGAAGGCTTCCGACGGCGGGCGGCCAAGCTCTTCGGCCGGCCCGACCCCGGTGCGTTTGACATCGCCAAGCTCCTGCCGGTGACCTACGTGGTGGCCGCGCTGCTGATGGGCATGAGTGCGCTGCTGATCTACGCGGACATCGTCAAGCCGGTAAATCTCTTTGGATAATCAGCTTCCAGCGGTTTGGATTCAATAATCAGCCTTTTTTGACTGATTTGTATGAATCAGCCGAAAATGATTGATATCAGATAATCAGTCGATTATGTTTGCGGTATGTACGTACTCACGATCGACCAGCGGGGCAGTACGGGAGATAGGGACCGGGTGCCCGGCCTGCTGGCTGAGCTGCACCGCATCTCAACCGCCGGCCGCTTCGAACGCTCCGTCGGCGACGAAGTCCAGGGCGTGGTGGAACAGCCGGCGGAAGTAGTCGAAATTGCACTTCACTCCCTGCGCAGCGGCCAGTGGTACGTGGGAATCGGAGTGGGCGCCGTTGACCTCCCCCTGCCTGCGAGCCCGAGGGAAGGATCCGGGCCGGCGTTCGTTGCTGCCAGGCTGGCCGTCGAGAAAGCCAAGTCTGCTGCATCCCATGTGCCGTTGTCCGTGGTTTCCGGCGGTCTCCGCCGCGGTGGCGCATCGCTGCCGGCGGCCGAGCGCGGCATCCAGGCCTGCGCGAACGCCGAGGCGGTCCTCCGTCTCATCGGGCGCCTGGTGCAGGACCGTACGGACGCCCAGTGGAAAGTCGTGGACACCCTTCGGGCGCTGCAACAGGACTCGGCCGCCAGGCATGGCACCCAGAAGCTTGCGGCCGCAAAACTGGGAATCACGGAGCAGTCGGTGAGCCGCGCCGTGCTGAGGTCCGGCTGGCAGGAAGAATGGGCGGCGAGGCCGGCCGCCGGGATGCTTCTGGCCCTGGCCCATGACGCAGTCCTGGAAGGACAAACGTGAACGCTCTTTGGATTACGCTCGCCCTCCTGACGGCAGGCTTCGCCGGCTGGCCGGTCACGGCCCTGGTGTTCCGGCTGGCGCGGACCATCGACGACAAAGCGGACGCGGCCAGGGCCGCCGAAGACAAGGCTGCCGCCGACCGGGCCGCCGAAGAGTCGGCTGACGATCCCTCCGCCGACGTCACCGTGGACAAAAAAGCAGTGGACAACGTCACATCAGACAAGGACGCGACGGACAAAGTAACGGCGGACCGGGGGACCGTCGACGGAGAGATCACCATTGCCGCGGACGAAACCCGGGACGAAACGGGAAAGGCAGCCACGGCGGCAGCCGGTTCGCCGGCGCACAGCACGCGGATCCTGCGCGGCGGTGCCATCATCGGCGTCCTGGAAAGGCTGGCAGTGTGCCTGGCCATCCTCACCGGCCAGCCCGTGGCCATCGCCTACGTGGTGGCAATCAAGGGCCTGGGGCGCTTCGCCGAACTGAAGGAGACACCCGTTGCCGCGGAGAGGTTCATCATCGGCACGCTGGCCTCCATGCTGTGGGCCGCCGGGGTTGCCGCCCTTGTCAGGGTCCTCTTCCTCAACTGAACCGGATACAAACTCAGGCGGACAGGGGGATAGGGTATCCGTATGACTGTTTTTGCTGTTGAGTACGTATACGCCCCCGAGTCCACCGAAGCGCGGAACGCCGCCCGTCCGGCGCACCGGGAATGGACCGCCCGGCTGGCCAGTGAAGGCGCACTCCTCGCCAGCGGACCCTACGGCGACGGAGCCGGTGCCTTGCTCATCTTCAAGGCTGACGACGAAAACGCACTGAACGGGATCCTCAAGCAGGACCCCTTCGCCGCGGCCAGCGTGATCGCCGGCACGCGCACCACCGAATGGGCCCCCGTGACCGGCCTGCTGGCCGAGCACGCCGCCTAGCCAGCCGGAACCACACACCATCGATACTTCGATCTAAATAGGAGTCCACGTGACCTCGGTCAGCCTGGGAATGCCGTCAGCACCGCCCCCCGTCCTCGCTCCGCGCAGGAAAACCCGTCAGATCAAGGTGGGCTCGGTGGGGGTCGGCTCAGATTCGCCCATCAGCGTGCAGTCGATGACCACCACCCCCACCACGGACATCAACGCCACCCTGCAGCAAATTGCAGAGCTGACGGCGTCAGGCTGTGACATCGTGCGGGTTGCCTGCCCGTCCGCGGACGACGCCGAGGCCCTCCCGATCATCGCGCGGAAATCGCAGATCCCGGTCATCGCTGACATCCACTTCCAGCCCAAGTATGTTTTCGCCGCGATCGAGGCGGGCTGTGCTGCGGTGCGCGTCAACCCTGGCAACATCCGTAAGTTCGATGACCAGGTCAAGGAGATCGCCCGCGCCGCCAAGGACCACGGCACCTCCATCCGGATCGGCGTCAATGCAGGATCCCTGGAGCCCGGCATCCTGAAGAAGTACGGCAAAGCCACCCCGGAAGCCCTGGTTGAGTCAGCGGTCTGGGAAGCATCGCTGTTCGAGGAGCACGGCTTCCACGACTTCAAAATCTCCGTCAAGCACAACGACCCCGTGATCATGGTCGCGGCCTACGAAATGCTTGCCGAACAGGGCGACTGGCCCCTGCACCTTGGCGTCACCGAGGCCGGACCGGCCTTCCAGGGCACCATCAAGTCCGCCACGGCCTTCGGTGCGCTCCTGTCCAGGGGGATCGGCGACACCATCCGCGTTTCCCTCTCGGCTCCTCCCGTCGAGGAGATCAAGGTTGGCAACCAGATCCTGCAGTCGCTGAACCTGCGTCCCCGCAAGCTTGAAATTGTCTCCTGCCCGTCGTGCGGCCGTGCCCAGGTGGACGTCTACACCCTGGCCGAGCAGGTCACGGCAGGGCTTGAAGGCATGGAGATCCCGCTGCGTGTTGCCGTCATGGGCTGCGTCGTCAACGGCCCCGGTGAGGCACGTGAAGCCGACCTGGGCGTGGCCTCCGGCAACGGCAAGGGACAAATCTTTGTGAAGGGCCAGGTCATCAAGACTGTCCCCGAGAGCGAAATTGTTGAGACACTGATCGAAGAGGCCATGCGTATCGCTGAAGAGATGGGGGAGGCCGATGGCGAAGATGCTGTCAAGGGTAGCCCCGTGGTTAGCGTCTCGTAAGGAGAATGCAGGACCCGGCGTATCAATCCGGGTCCTGTCCGGGCCGGACACCGCCATGCTGCGGGAACTGGCCCGGACCGACGTTGTGGCCAACGTCTTCATCCTGTCGCACCTGGCCGCGACGGGAAGCGCCGCGCCCACTTTGGGCGGGGCGAGTATTTTTGGCGTGTTCGACGGCGACGACCTCGTGGGCGCATGCTGGGCGGGGGCCAACCTTGTTCCCGTGCAGCTGGACCCGGAACTTGCCGGACTCGTGGCCGAGCACGCGCACCGCTCCGGCCGCCGCTTCGCCTCCATCTTCGGCCCGGCGGATACGGTCCTGGCCATTTATGAACAGCTGGAGCAGCTGGGGCAAGCTGCCCACGAGGTCCGGGCGGACCAGCCGCTGATGACCATCACCGGGCAGCCCGCAGTACTGGCAAATACGGACCTGGGTTTCGGCCAGCTCGCCGACTTTGACCGGATCCTGCCTGCCTGCGCGGCCATGTTCGAGGAGGAAGTCGGCTATTCGCCGTTCCTCGGCGGCCGCGAGTTCTACAGCAGGCGCGTCGAAGGACTCATCAGGCAGGGCCATTCCCTGGTCCACCTCAACGCGGACGGCCAGGTCCTGTTCAAGGCCGAGCTGGGCGCCGTCACCGCCGACGTGACGCAGGTCCAGGGTGTCTGGATGAACCCTTCCTTCCGCGGACTCGGGCTCAGTGCCGGCTACATGGCCGCCGTCGTGGAACTGGCGCAGCAGCTCGCGCCCGTCACCAGCCTGTATGTCAATGACTACAACGCGCGCGCAAGGGCCACATACGAGCGTGTGGGCTTCCGCCAGGTGGGCACGTTCGCTACAGTTCTGTTCTAGCTGGCCGGTACCGGCCGGCATTCGAACTTATTGGGGGATAAATGAATACGTCTGTTGTGCGCTATTTCGGGGGATCTGCCCTCCTGGTGCTGGCTCTGACAGCCTGTGGCGGACCCGCTAAGCCGGCGGACGCAGGGGGCGGTGCGGCCCCGGAAACCTCCGCCACAACAACTCCAAGCCCCACGCCGACGGAAGACGCCTTCAAAATGCTGACTTCCGATGAGCTCGCGGAGATCGCCGGAGGAGTGAAGGACGCGGACAGCGTCGCTTTGGCCGTGATGCCCGCGGACAAAGTTTCCCAGGCGCTGGACCAGATGATGTCCCTCATGACCGAGGTCCAGGTGGAACCTGCCGAATGCAATTCCATCGCCACAGGCACGGCGCTGAAGCCGGACAGCAGCACCACCATGGCCGTTGGTGCGTCCACGTCCTCCAATGCCGAACTGACCCAGACGCTCTCACTCCTCTCCGGCGTGGACAAGCAAAAGCTGGACGAGACGCTTTCCGCGCGCAGCAAGGAGATTGCAGACTGCGGAAACCTCAGCATGAAGATCGGCGAAATGTCCGTGACAGCAACCACCACCGGACTTGACAGCGGGGCTGACACCCCCGGCGCCATCGCCATGCGAACGGACGTCACATTGCCCACTGGTACCACGCAGAGCACGGTGATGACCTTTGCGGTCAAGGGCGGAGTCCTGATCGCTGCACAGGCGTCAGGCACCGGCGTGACCTCGGCCGACCTGGCCCCGGCCGAGGAACTGCTGGACCAGGCTGCCGCCCTCATTGACTAGCGGACCGTCTTCCACGGACACCTGGTGTAACCCCAAGTCAACTGCAGAAAAGTGCGTGACGACTCTTGTAATGGTGCCGTGGATCACATAGGTTCGACCTAGCCGCGCCGATGGGGTGCGTGCGGTCTCAGAGGGGAATCAGTAATTGGCACTGAGCGTTGACCTTCCCAGCCAGGCACGCCCAGCGCTTCCTCCGGACTTGACGGTCTGACGGACCGTAAGAGCCACGCCAAAACAGGATGACCAGCCGGCAACGGCCAGGGGCTTCCTCTTAGTTCTGGCGTGGCTCTTCCCCGTTAAGCGGTGCCGCAGGAACGGGCACAGCCGGCGGCAGGCTATGGGGGACCGGGGCACTCGCCGCGTCACGGTAGATTAGTAACCAGACAGATCTGCCCCAGCCCGTCATCTGAACAGGCACCTCCCAAGAAACGGATTCCTACCCGTGGTCCTTCGACTTTCCAAGCTGTTCCTGCGCACCCTGCGCGAAGATCCCGCCGACGCCGAAGTGGCGAGCCACCGGCTCCTGGTCCGTGCCGGATACATCCGCAGGGCCGCGCCGGGCATCTACACCTGGCTGCCGCTGGGCCTGAGCGTCCTGCGCAAGGTGGAGCAGGTCATTCGCGAGGAGATGGCCGCCATCGGCGCCCAGGAGGTCCACTTCCCGGCGCTCCTGCCCAAGGAGCCGTACGAGGCCACCAACCGCTGGACGGAGTACGGCGAGGGCATCTTCCGGCTGAAGGACCGCAAGGGCGGGGACTACCTCCTGGCTCCCACGCACGAGGAAATGTTCACGCTTCTGGTCAAGGACCTGTACTCCTCGTACAAGGACCTTCCGCTGAGCATCTACCAGATCCAGAACAAGTACCGCGATGAGGCGCGGCCCCGCGCGGGCCTGCTGCGCGGCCGCGAGTTCATCATGAAGGACTCCTACTCGTTCGACGTCGACGACGCCGGCCTGGACGCCAGCTACAACGCGCACCGCGCCGCCTACCTGAAGATCTTCGAACGCCTCGGCCTCGAAGTTGTCCCGGTGGCCGCCACTGCCGGTGCCATGGGCGGCTCCAGGAGCGAGGAGTTCCTGCACCCCACCGAGATCGGCGAGGACACGTTCGTGCGCTCGGCCGGCGGCTACGCGGCCAACGTGGAAGCCGTGACCACCGTGGTCCCCGCCGAGATTGACTACACCAACGCTCCGGCCGCCGACATCCGGGACACCCCGAACACCCCCACCATCGAAACGCTCGTGGACGCCGCCAACCAGCTGGTGCCGCGCGGGGAGAACGACGGCGGTGCCTGGACGGCCTCGGACACGCTGAAGAATGTTGTCCTCGCGGTCACACTGCCCACCGGGGAACGCCAGATCGTCGTCATCGGCGTGCCCGGTGACCGCGGCGTGGACCTGAAACGTGTTGAGGCCAACATCGGCACGTACCTGCCGGTCGCCGGCGAGATCACCGTGGAGGCCGCAGGCGAGGAAGACCTCGCCCGCAACCCGCTCATCGTCCGGGGATACCTCGGCCCGGGGATGTCGCTTGGCACGCCCCTCCTCGGCCTGGAAGGCGCTGCGAAGCTCCTGTACCTGGTGGATCCCCGCGTCGTCAGCGGCACCGCCTGGGTGACCGGGGCCAACATGGCCGGAAAGCACGTCTTCGGCCTCGTCGCCGGCCGCGACTTCGGCTGGGACGGCGTGATCGAGTGCACCGAGGTCCGCGCCGGTGACGAAGCGCCGGACGGTTCCGGTCCTCTGGAGACCAAACGCGGCATCGAGATGGGCCACATCTTCCAGCTGGGCCGCAAGTACGCCGAAGCCCTTGAACTGAAGGTCCTGGACCAGAACGGCAAGCAGGTTGTGGTCACCATGGGTTCCTACGGCGTTGGCGTGACCCGTGCTGTCGCGGCCCTGGCCGAATCCAACCACGATGCCAAGGGCCTGATCTGGCCGCGGGCAGTGGCACCGGCTGATGTCCACGTCGTCGCTGTAGGCAGGGGCGAGGAGATCTTCGCCGCTGCAGAGCAGCTCGCCCTTGAGCTTGAAGCCAATGGACTTGAGGTCATTTACGACGACCGTCCCAAGGTTTCCCCCGGCGTGAAGTTCGGCGACGCCGAGCTCATCGGTGTGCCGACCATCCTCGCCGTTGGCAAGGGGCTCGTGGATGGCGTGGTGGAGATCAAGGACCGCCGCAGCGGCGAGGCGGAGAACGTGGCTGTGGACAAGGCGGTTGACTATGTGGTCAATGCCGTCCGCAGCAAGTAACTCCCCGCAGTCGAAGGAGTGATCTCCGGATTCGAGTCGCTGGAGCCCGCCACGCTGATCCTCATCATCGTGGCGGGCTTCGCCGCAGGATGGATTGACGCCGTGGTGGGCGGCGGAGGGCTCATTCAGCTCCCGGCGCTGCTGCTGGTGCCGGGCATCAGCCCGGTCCAGGCGCTTGCCACCAACAAGATGGGTTCCATCTTCGGGACCACCACCAGCGCTGTGACGTTTTACCGCCGCGTCAGGCCTGACCTGCGCACGGCCATCCCCATGGCGGTCATCGCGCTGGCCGGGAGCTTCGGCGGTGCCGTGCTGGCCGCCACCCTGCCCGCCAGCGTCTTTAAGCCGATCATCGTGGCGGCGCTGGTCGCCGTCGCGCTCTTCACGGCCTTCAAACCGAACATCGGCGACCTGACGGCGCTCCGCCACGACGGCAGGACGCACTATGTGGTGGCCTGCCTCATCGGCGCGGCCATCGGTTTCTACGACGGCCTGATCGGACCCGGGACGGGCTCGTTCCTGATCATCGCCCTGGTGTCCGCGATGGGGTACGCGTTCCTCGAAGCCAGTGCCAAGGCCAAGATCGTGAACATGGCCACCAATGCCGGCGCCCTGATCTTTTTCCTGCCCCACGGCTCACTGCTGTGGGGCGTGGGACTCGTGCTGGGGCTGGCCAACATGGCCGGCGGCTACCTCGGGGCCCGGACCGCGGTGAAGCAGGGCAGCACCTTCATCCGCAACGTCTTCCTCGCCGTCGTGGGCGCACTGATCATCAAGCTGGGCTACGACATCTGGCAGGACACCTTCGCCTAGCCTCCGTCCGATCCGGCAACCCTGCCGTCCGGATACCATGCGAAAGACCCTCCCGGACGGGCAGGACCCGGCGTAGCATGCTCCTATGTCAACAGGGGACGAACCCTTCCGGGACGCCTTGGACGCAGCAGCGGGGCATGCCCGTGAATGGCTGGAAAGCCAGCCGACCCGCCACGTAGGGCCCCGGTCCACGGCAGGGGAGCTGGAAGCCGTCTTCGGCGGCCCAATGCCCGCGAGCGGCCTCCCTGCGGGCGAAGTGATCGACTTCCTCGCGACCAAGGCGGAACCGGGCCTCATGGCCATGCCCTCGGGGCGTTTCTTCGGCTGGGTCATTGGAGGTACGCTGCCCGCCGCACTGGCAGCGGACTGGCTCGTCAGCGCTTGGGACCAGAACTCGTTCCTCCGTGCCGCCACGCCAGCCACCGCGGTCATCGAGGCGGCAGCCGGGCATTGGTTCCTGGACCTGCTGGGCTTGCCGGAAGAGGCCGACGTCGGTTTCGTCACCGGAGCGACAATGGCCAACTTCGCCGGTCTGTCCGCCGCCCGCTGGCGCGTCCTGGAGCAAGCCGGCTGGGACGTGAACGCCGACGGGCTGACCGGCGCTCCGCCCATGCGCTGTTTCGTGGGCCAGGAACGCCATGACTCGATCGATCTCGCACTGCGGTATCTCGGCATGGGACGCCCCATCGTGGTGCCCTCGGACCGGCAGGGCCGCATTGATGCGGCGGAGCTGGACTGCGCCCTGGACCGTGCGCTGGGCGGTGCCGATGGATCGGCCCCGGCCCCGCTGCTGGTCTGCCTACAGGCCGGGAACGTGCATTCCGGAGCTTTCGATCCGTTCCTGCAGGCGGTGACCGTCGCGAAAGCACATGGAGCGTGGGTGCACGTGGATGGTGCCTTCGGACTCTGGGCGGCCGCGGTGCCTGAACTCGCCGCCCTGACCGCCGGGCTCCACCTGGCTGACTCCTGGGCCACCGATGCGCACAAGACCCTCAACGTGCCCTACGACTGCGGCATCGTCGCCGTGCGGGACACCGAAGCCCTGCGCGCCGCGATGAGCGTCAACCCCAGCTACATGATCCGCGACGCAGCTGAGGCCGCGGACCCGTTCCAGCTCGTCCCGGAGCTGTCCCGCCGGGCCCGCGGCGTTCCCGTGTGGGCGGCGCTGAAGTCCCTCGGCCGGAACGGAGTGGCCGCACAGGTGCGCAACCTGGTCAGCCGTGCCTCGCAACTGGCGCACCAGCTGTCGGGGCTGGACGGCGTCGAAGTGCTCAACGACGTCGAATACACGCAGGTCTCGCTGGCTTTCGGTGATGACGCCACAACGCGGGCCGTGACGGCACGGATCATTGCGGACGGGCTGGTGTGGATGTCGGGGTCCCGCTGGCAGGGACGGGATGTCCTGCGGATCTCGGTGAGCAACTGGACCACGGACGACGGCGACGTCAAGGCAGCCGTCGATGCGGTGCGGAAGGCCCTGGCAACGGAACGCGGCTAGGAAACGGCCAGCCCCACGGCTTCTCCAGGGGCAGGGAGGTCGTGTGCCGCGGGGAGCCATGCCAGGGTCCGTCCTGCGAGCGTGCTTGCCACCCACAGGGACCGTGCGAGGTCACCGCCATGGTGAGGCCGCGAGGCATACGAGAGGGCATTTTCAACTTCACGGGCAAGGCTCCACTGCCGGGCCACTTCGGCATCCAGCCCTGCGGCCGCGCTGAAGTCCCGGCATCTGTCCAACAGTCCCTGCCGGGGATCCGTTCGGGGAAGGTCCCGGATGCGGTTCCAGAGGAGCGGGGCAACGGCGAACTCCGCCTCGCCAACCATCGGCTGAGGGTCTATAGCCGCAAAACCGTTGGAGCGGCCGTTGCCGCCGACGCTTGCAGTATCTGCGCCGGCGCCGGCTGCGGCCGGTGGCAACGACTGGTCCGTGGGCCGGGCCAGGATATTCAGGTAGTGGAAGTCGGTGTTGACCAGAACGTCGGTCCCGGCACGGCGGCCCACGGCACCGCGCGTCTGGCAAACCTCAAGGGCGGCCTCCAACAGCCACCGCGGAAAGGGCCGGCCCAGCTGTTCCCAGTCCGCCGGAAGGTCATCGCTCCACTGTTCGGCGCGCGCCGCAACGTGGTCGAACTCCTGCCACTCCGGGCGGTGGTCCGGCGCCAGGCTCAACTGCCGCGTCAGCCCGCCCCAGACCTCCACGGCTGTTTCCAGCGGAACCTCCTGGAGCGAGCGGCCGGCGTCGAGCCTCTCCAGCAGCATCGAACACGTTCCCGCGTCGGACTCAAGCAGCCGGACCGCCCCGTGGCCGTCCCAGAGCCGCAGGGCGAAACGCTCAACCCGGGCTTCGTCGTGCGGGTAGGCAACCTTCAGCGCAGCAGGGACACCTTCCCGCGTTACCGGGACCACCACCCCGCCGTGGCCGTTCCACGGCAGCTGGCCGGGCTCGAGGTCGACCTCGAGTCCCCAGCGCTCCAGGCGTCCGCAAATCAACCCGTGCAGGGAAGCAAGCCAAGCACGTCCCGCGCTGCTTCCGCTGTAGCGGCGGCTGAGGTCGGGCGGGATCGGGACTTCTGCTGGGCTGCTCATCTACTCCAGACTAGTTGAGGCACGGGCTTCCGGTGCGGACGTCAGATGATGCCGGTGGCGCCCAGGAGATTGCCAATGGCGAATGTCGCAGCGAGCGCCAGTGCACCGCCGATCACCACCCGAACGGCTGCCGTTGTCTTGGAGCTGCCGCCGAGCCAGGCGCCAACGGAACCTGTCGCGGCCAGTGCCACCAGAACGGCGGCGAAAGTCAGCGGGACCCGGATGTTCTCGGGCGGCAGGAGGATGGCCAGCATTGGCAAGACGGCACCCGCGACAAAGGCGATTGCCGAGGCGAAGGCGGCATGCCAGGGGCTGACGATGTCCTCCCGGTCGATGTTGAGTTCAGCCGACAGGTGGGCGGAGAGGGCGTCATGTGCCGTGAGCTCCCTGGCCACTGCCTGGGCGGTGTCCGGGCTCAGCCCCTTGTTTTGATAGATGGCCGCCAGCTCGGCCAGCTCCTCTTCGGGCTCTTCTTCAAGCTCGCGGCGTTCTTTTTCGATCAGTGCCTTCTGGCTGTCGCTCTGGCTGCTGACGGAAACGTATTCACCCAGGGCCATCGAAATTGCGCCGCCCACTACGCCGGCCGCGCCCGCGATGAGGATCGGGCCGGTCTGGGTGGTGGCACCGGCCACGCCCACCACGATGGCGGCCACGGAAACGATCCCGTCATTGGCCCCGAGTACACCGGCGCGCAGCCAGTTCAGCCGGTGGGCGACGTCATTGCCATGCGGCTCGTTCTCGTGCAGCGCAGGTGCTCCGGGGGTGTCCATGATTACAGCAAACCACCAGTGCCCGGGGGCGTGCCAGTAATACGGGGCTAAGGAAGGCTAGGCATACTTTGCAGCGCCGGCTCAGGGTGTTCCGGGGGACTCTGTACCGGGAGACTGGGGCGCCGGGCTGGCGTCCGGCAGTTCAGGGAGCTGCGCGGTGTCCACCACAATGCCCGGCAGGGGACCGGAGTCGGCGCCCCAGAGCGCCGCGCGGCGTGCAGCGGCCAGGAGGCCTGAAATGGCCCATTGCCGGGTGCTACCGTCGCTCAACGCCACCAGGTCACCGTAAACCGGCAGGGTTCCTGCTTCGAGGCTGCCCAGGCCGGCCGCCGGCGATTCGAGGAACAGCGGGCCCAGGGTGTAGCCCGCTTCCCGTGCCGGAATGTCCACGCACTGTGCCCGGCTCAGGGCCTCGGCCTCGGCAAGGACCGATTCATGCCGTGCCAGCAGCTGGGCCGCAGAGCCGGCGGCCGTGCCTTCGAGGCGGGCGAGCGCCACCTGGTAGCCATAAACGGTTTCGGCCTCGGTCTTGACTGTCATCGCGAGGGCGGCTGCCGGAGTTGCTGTTCCTTCACCCGCTCCGGAGGGCGTGGGGACCGGCGGGCATGAGCCTGCAGGTGCTGTCGACGACGCGGGTGCCGCTGCCGGTCCTGGAAGGGCAGGCATGTCCGGTGCTGCTGCCCCCACAGCCGTGGCCAGCGAAGACGCCTGAAGCAGCTGGGCGGTACCGACGGCGGCAAGCAGCCGTGCCATCCCGCCGTCGGACTCCTCCGCATCCGAGAGGCGCTGCCCGCCGCTCGCGGACAACGCGGTGATGAGCGCAGCGGGTGAGTCCAGCGGTGCCGCCTGCCCGCTCGAGGGGGCGGAGGTACCGGACGCGGTGGCTGCAGGGGTGCCGACGGCAGGGCCTGTGGCTGACGGCGAAGGACCCTGATCGGGCCCGGTCAGCGCCTTTGCCTGTGTTGTCAGCAATGTCACAGCGCGCAGCAGACCCTGGCGTTCGGCGCCGGAAACAGCGTCGGCAAGTTTGCTGCCGGCGAGGCGCAGCTGCATCGTTTCGGCAAGGGCCGCGGCCCGTGCCCGTTCAGAAAAGGGCGGTTCCGGCGCCTGCGGCGGCGGCCCCGGAGTCAGCGCCAGCCCAAGGCTGATGACCAGCACTGCCAATGACGCCAGGATGCCGTACCGGAAATATCGGCCCGGCCGTCGATTTTCCTTGGTGTCGTCTTTCACAACAGACCATGTTGTCATGCCCGGCAGCAAGCGAGTGCACCATGGCGCCCATAAAATCGCTACGCTAGTACACACAACATCATCTAGCGGGAGGCGGCCGGCATCGTGAGTAATGCAGAAGCCACGACTTCATCAGACCGGACCGGGACGGGAAAGGCTGAGGCCGAATCCGTGCACAACCCGGAGGCTGAGCGCGTCCGGGCGCTGATGGAACCCACGGTCCAGGCAAACCGGCTCTACCTGGAGGACGTTGCCATCAACATCCAGGGTTCCCACCGGGTGGTCCACGTAGTGGTGGACCTGCCGCAGGAGGAAACCGGCGGAGTAAGCCTTGACGTCATCGCGGAGATCTCCAAGGAGCTCTCCGGCATCCTGGACAGCGACCCCACCTACGACAGCCGCCCCTACGACCTCGAGGTTTCCTCGCCAGGCGTCGGACGGCCCCTGACCGAACCGCGCCACTGGCACCGTGCTCGCGGACGCATGGTCAAGGTGAATGTCATACAGGGGGAGAACCTGACCGGCAGGGTCCAGTCCATTGACGACGACGGCGTGACCCTGGTTCCGGAGATCGCGGCAAAAAAGGGAATGAAGCCCAAGCAGGGCGAGCCCGAGAAAATTCCTTTCGACAGGATCCGTAATGGAAAAGTCGAGATAGAGTTCAGCCACCTCGACGAGGTCGGTCTGGAAGACGAACACAATGGACCTTCTGAGGAGGCCTGATGGATATTGACATGAGCGCACTGAGACTTCTGGAGCGTGAGCGTGAAATTCCGCTGGACCTCCTGATCCCCACCATTGAGCAGGCACTGCTGGTGGCCTACCACAAGTCTCCGGGAGCCTTCGAAAAGGCCCGCGCAGAGCTGGACCGCAAGAGCGGCCACGTGACCATCTGGGCAACCGAAATCGACGACGACGGTGCCCCCATCGGCGAGTTCGAGGACACACCGGCCGGCTTCGGCCGCATCGCTGCCAGCACCGCCCGCCAGATCATCCTGCAGCGCCTGCGCGACGTCGAGGACGACAACGTCCTGGGCGAGTTCAAGGGCCGTGAGGGCGAGCTCGTTGCCGGCACCATCCAGCAGGGCAACAACCCGCACATGATCCAGGTCAACCTGGGAACGGTGGAGGCGCTGCTGCCCCCGCCCGAGCAGGTACCCGGCGAGAAGTACATTCACGGCAACAGGCTGCGCGCCTTCGTGATCGACGTTCACCGCGGCACCAAGGGCCCCTCCATCACGCTGTCCCGTTCGCACCCCGGCCTGGTCCGGAAGCTTTTCGAACTGGAAGTTCCGGAGATCGCCGACCGCTCCGTGGAAATCGTGGCGCTGGCCCGCGAGGCCGGACACCGCACCAAGATCGCCGTCAAGGCAAACATCCCCGGCATCAACGCCAAGGGTGCATGCATCGGTGAAATGGGTTCACGCGTCCGGGCAGTCATGACCGAGCTCAACGACGAAAAGATCGACATCGTCGATTTCAGCGAGGACCCGGCAGCCTTCATCGCCAGCGCATTGTCGCCGTCGAGGGTGAATTCCGTCACCATCACCGACGAGGCAACGCGTTCCGCACGTGTTGTTGTGCCGGACTACCAGCTGTCGCTTGCCATCGGCAAGGAGGGCCAGAACGCCCGCCTGGCTGCCAAGCTCACCGGCTGGCGCATCGACATCGTCTCCGACGCCGCGGTTCCGCGCGAAAACTAAGCCGCTTCGGCGGAGTGCCCCTCGGATTGTCCCGCCCGGTTTCGACCAGTCGTTTCGGGGCCGGGGCACCTGAGGGGCTAGAATAGACATGACCGCGCCTGATGGCCGGTATTCGTGCGCCTTGAGCGTGCCCGCAAATCTGCGTTCATTACGAATGCGGCTGACGCAGGCGGGCTCGGGGCAGCAGATATGTATGGGCAGGAAGATACTCACCGTGGCACTAGTGCAACACCTTGAGAATCAGCCGCAGCGTACCTGCATCGGATGCCGGAAGAAGGGCGCACGGTCTGAGCTACTCCGGCTCGTCGCCGAAGGCAGCGGTTCCACCGCTGTCATCGTTGACGAACGACGCCGGATGGCTGGCCGGGGTGCATGGCTGCACTCCAGCGAAACGTGCCTGGCGCTGGCAATCAAGCGGCGTGCGTTCGGACGTGCCCTCCCGGGCACAACCGGAACTGCCGCTGTCGAACGCCGGATAACGGCGGGCACGCATGCCGTGGACACTCCGGTGGCTGCAGCAACAACCGTCCAACCTGAAAGCGGGTCAGAAAACTGATGGAAACCCGATGAGTTCCCAGCGATGAGTGCGCAACGATGACAACTTTGTTGCGCTCTGCAATGGGCCTTTCAGCTGCTATCGCGGCGAAGGTCCGCAGTAAGAAGTAGACGGTTCGTGCCTGGCTCGGTGCGGACCGAGACAGGAGAAATGTGGCCAAGGTCCGCGTACATGAGCTTGCTAAAGAGCTCGGTATTACTTCCAAAGATGCAGTAACCAAACTGCAGGAACTGGGCGAATTCGTTCGCTCCGCCTCTTCAACCATTGAGGCCCCCGTTGTGAGGAAACTCCGCAACGCCTACCCCGCCGCCGGCGCTTCGAAGTCCGAAGCTCCCGCTGCAGCGCCCAGGGCGCCCGCCAGCCCCTCGGCTTCCCGTCCGGCGCCCGCGCCGGGACCGGCAGCTCCCAAGGCTCCGGAACCCAAAGCTGAAGCTCCGGCTGCAGCCCCCGCCCCGGCCGCTCCGTCGGCTGCGGCTCCGGCAGCACCCGCTGCTGCAGCGTCTGCGCCTGCGGCGCCCGCTCCGGGTGCACCGTCCACCGGTGCGAAGCCCGGCGCACGCCCGGCCCCCAAGGCTGAGGCTCCGGCTCCGGCAGCATCCGCACGCCAGGGTTCAGCACCCCGTCCGGGCGGTCCCCGTCCCGGCAACAACCCTTTCGCCACGTCCCAGGGCATGCCCCGCGGCCGCGGCGGCGACAACGAACGTCCGCCGCGTCCGGGCAACAACCCGTTCGCGCCTTCCCAGGGCATGCCCCGTCCGGGCGGAAACCGCACTGAGGGCGAACGCCCCGGCGGCCCGCGTCCGGCAGCCGGCGCCGGGGGTCCCCGTCCGGGTGCTCCCCGTCCCGCTGGCGCACAGGGTGCACGTCCGGGCGCTCCGCGTCCGGCCGGCGCTGCAGGTGCACGTCCCGGCGCAGGCGGCGGAAACCGTCCTACTCCCGGCATGATGCCTAACCGCACCGAACGTCCCGCACCCGCTGGTGCAGGCCGTCCCGGCGGCGGAGGCCGCGGTCCCGGACGCCCAGGCGGCGCACCGGGTACGGGTGGCGCTCCGGGTGCCGGTGGCGGTGCTCCGGCCGGCGGTGGCTTCGGCAAGGGCGGCCGCGGTCGCGGTGGCACCCAGGGTGCCTTCGGTAAGGGCGGCGCAGGCCGTGGCAAGCAGCGCAAGTCGAAGCGTGCCAAGCGCCAGGAACTCGAGCAGATGAGTGCTCCGTCGCTGGGTGGCGTAAGTGTGCCCCGCGGCGACGGCAACACCGTTGTCCGGCTCCGTCGCGGCTCGTCCATCACGGACTTTGCCGACAAGATCGAGGCGAACCCCGCTGCACTGGTGACCGTGCTCTTCCACCTCGGCGAAATGGCCACGGCCACGCAGTCGCTGGATGAAGAGACCTTCGCCCTGCTGGGCGAGGAGCTTGGCTACAAGCTCCAGGTCGTGTCCCCGGAAGACGAGGAGCGCGAGCTGCTCTCCGGTTTCGACATCGACTTCGACGCCGAGCTGGAAGCCGAAGGCGACGAGGAACTCGAGGCACGTCCTCCGGTTGTCACCGTCATGGGCCACGTTGACCACGGTAAGACCCGCCTGCTGGACGCTATCCGTAACTCCGACGTCGTCGCGGGTGAACACGGTGGCATCACGCAGCACATCGGTGCCTACCAGATCACCACTGACCACGAAGGCATCGAACGCAAGATCACCTTCATCGATACTCCGGGCCACGAGGCGTTCACCGCCATGCGTGCCCGTGGTGCGAAGGTCACCGACATCGCCATCCTGGTGGTCGCAGCGGACGACGGCGTTATGCCGCAGACCGTTGAAGCCCTCAACCACGCGCAGGCCGCCAACGTGCCGATCGTCGTGGCTGTGAACAAGATCGACAAGGAAGGCGCCAACCCGGAAAAGGTCCGCGGCCAGCTGACCGAGTACGGACTGGTTCCGGAAGAGTACGGTGGCGACACCATGTTCGTGGAGGTCTCTGCCCGCCAGAACCTGAACATCGACGAGCTGCTCGAGGCCGTCCTGCTTACCGCAGACGCAGCCCTGGACATGCGCGCCAACCCGAACAAGGACGCCCGCGGTATCGCGATTGAAGCCAACCTGGACAAGGGCCGCGGTGCGGTTGCTACCGTCCTGGTTCAGTCCGGTACGCTCCACGTCGGCGACACCATCGTGGCAGGCACGGCCCACGGCCGCGTCCGTGCGATGTTCGACGACGACGGCAGCGTCCTGACCGAGGCCGGCCCGTCCCGCCCCGTTCAGGTGCTGGGTCTGTCCAACGTCCCGCGTGCAGGTGACACCTTCTTCGTGACCGCTGACGAGCGCACCGCCCGCCAGATCGCCGAGAAGCGTGAAGCAGCAGACCGCAACGCCGCCCTGGCCAAGCGCCGCAAGCGCATCAGCCTGGAAGACTTCGACCAGGCCGTCGCCGATGGCAAGATCGACACCCTTAACCTCATCCTCAAGGGTGACGTGTCCGGTGCCGTGGAAGCCCTCGAAGACGCGCTGCTCAAGATCGATGTCGGCGAAGGCGTTCAGCTCCGCGTTATCCACCGCGGTGTCGGTGCGATCACGCAGAACGACGTCAACCTGGCAACGGTCGACAGCGCCGTTATCATCGGCTTCAACGTCAAGCCCGCCGAGCGTGTTGCCGAACTGGCAGACCGCGAAGGCGTGGACATGCGCTTCTACTCCGTCATCTACGCAGCAATCGATGACATTGAGATGGCCCTCAAGGGCATGCTCAAGCCGGAGTACGAAGAGGTCCAGCTTGGCACCGCCGAGGTCCGCGAAGTGTTCCGTTCTTCCAAGTTCGGCAACATTGCCGGTTCCATCGTTCGCTCGGGTGTTATCCGACGCAACACGAAGGCCCGCATCAGCCGCGACGGCAAGATCATCGGTGACAACCTCACCGTTGAGACGCTCAAGCGCTTCAAGGACGACGCAACCGAGGTCCGCACGGACTTCGAGTGTGGTATCGGTCTTGGCTCGTTCAACGACATCACCGAAGGCGACGTCATCGAGACCTTCGAGATGCGCGAGAAGCCGCGCGTCTAGGTTGTCTTAGCGTTACAGGTGCGGGGCCGTTGGGTTTTTCCCGGCGGCCCCGCCCCTTCGCTGGGTGGCCAACGTCTTACGACGTCGGCCACCCAGCTTCGGCAGGCCCGATGCCACTCCCAGGCCGCCGGAAAAAATCCAACGGGAGTCCGTCGTAGACTCGCCTTAGGCGCGTGGCAATTACCCAACGTGAGTACGTCAGCCGCTATCGCGCCGTCGTACATCCAAATATTTAGGAGTGGAAATGGCTGATCCGGCACGCGCTGCCAAGTTGGCGCAGCGGATTAAGGTTGTTGTTGCAGAGGCTTTGGGCCGGAAGGTCAAGGATCCCCGGCTTGAGGGGATTACCGTCACCGATGCCCGTGTGACCAATGATCTGCAGCACGCCACGATCTACTACACCGTGTTCGGGGACCAGGTTGTCCAGGCGGATGCCGCCAAGGGTCTGGAGAAGGCCAAGGGCGTCCTCCGGCAGGAAGTCGGCCGCAACATCACCGTTCGGCTGACCCCCACCCTGGAGTTCGTGGCCGACCAGATTCCGGTCAACGCGTCCAACCTCGAGGAACTGCTCCGCGCCGCCAAGAAGCGCGATGCAGAGGTGGCTGCCCTGGCTGCAGGCGCCAAGCATGCCGGCGACGCAGATCCCTACAAGAGCGACATTCCCGAGGATGTGGAAATCGACGAGGACGACTTCGACGAAGAGGATGACGACCTCCTCGACGACGAAGAAATCGACGAAGACAGCAACAAATAAGCGCAGCAACAAATAAGCGCAGCAACAAATAGACGCAGCAACAGTGTGGCCGGACCCGCGAAGGGGCCGGCCACACTTGTGTGTTAAATCCGGTCAGTGGCGGGAATGCCCGTCCAGGTCCACGGAGACCAGGCGTCCGTTCGGAGGCTGGTTCGCCGCCGGCAGGGCATCCACAGTGGCATAGAGCGTCGAGTCCTCAAGGGCAACGTCCGCCGTGAGGACGCCGGCCAGCACCGTCCTTTTCCTGCTGTCGCCGTCGATCCTGAGCACGCCCTCGCCGAACAGGGACGCGACGTAAACGTCGCCGTCGTCGTCCAATGCCAGCCCGGTGGGTGACATGACCTCGTCAGCAAAGAGCCTGACCCTGCCGTTGTCCGGATTGACCCGGTACACGGCGCCGCGGGCACCGAGTGCGGGATCCTCCGGTCCGCCGGGGAGCACGGACACGTACAGCCAGCCGTCGGGACCCACCGCGACGTCCGTGGGGACGGGTTCAAAGGCATAGGTTCGGCCCACAACGCAGTCAGGGAGCTTCAGGGTCGACGCCACCTCCGAAGTGATCCGGTAGGGCTGCGACGGAAGCACCGCCACCGTTTCTGTTTCACCCGACCGGATGTCCACGGACACCACGCTGTTGGCGCCGGCATCGGCAACGTAGATGGTGCGGCCGGCGACGGCAATCCCGTAGGGGTGGGAGTCGACGTCGCCGTTATATGCTGCCGGCACCTCGGGCGGCAGTTGTGCCAGGCACGCGTCCGGAAGGTCCTTGAAGCCGTAGTGTTCGCCGCCATCGGCGTTCTCTTCCGTCTCCAGTGCAGCAAAATCGCCGAACGTGCGCTGGGTGCCATCCTCTTGGATGGACCGGATGTGACCGGCAAGGGGGCGGTCATCAAAGGGACCGGCGCCCTGGCTTTCGGCAAAATACGTGGTCCCGCGGCGTTCGCCGCTACCGGCGACATCCCATGCGGGGTCCGAATAGAGCACCGACTTGGCGCCGTCCGAGCCGATCCGGGTCAGCCGGCCGGCGAATGACTCGCTGACCGTGACGGATCCGTCGCGGCCGGCGCTGGCATGGAGCGGGCCGACGAGCCCGTCTGCAAGGGTGACCGGTTCGCTCTGCGGCGGGGCTGCGACGCCTGCAGAGCCGGTTGCCAGGAAAACCGCGGCGGTGACAGCAGCCGCGGCAAGCGAAACGTGCTTTCTCATGGTGGTCTCCAAATGGCCAATGATGATTACCGGGAATCATTGAGACCACTCATTCGGCTTACGGGAAAGACCGCCGCCCCCACTGGGCACATTCTATTTCTTCGCCTCCGGGTAAGTCGATGGATCCGGCAAACTGCAGCCGGCTTCTGCACGTGAAGCGGGGTATAGCTGGCTATGATCGGAGCATGGACGCCCAACCTTCAGCCGCTGACATCCAGGAGTTCCTTGGCCAGGCCGTTAACCTGGCCGTTCAGAATGTGGCCGACGGCGGTGGCCCGTTTGGTGCATTAGTGGTCGCTGCAGACGGGAAGCTCCATTTCGGCGTCAACAGGGTGACGCGCGACAACGACCCCACTGCCCACGCCGAGGTTGTGGCCATCCGGACAGCAGCGGCCGCGTCCGGGACCTTCGACCTGAGCGGCGCCGTGCTTTATGCGAGCTGTGAGCCGTGTCCGTTGTGCCTGGCCTCGGCGTTGTGGGCGCGGATCGGGCGTGTGTATTTTGCCGCGGACAGGCACGGGGCAGCGGCCGCCGGGTTCGACGACGCCCTGTTCTACGAGTATTTTGAGGGCACCCGGCCAGAACTTATGCCGGTCCGCCAGACCGACATTCCGACGTCGAACGTTCCGTTCGACGCGTGGCGCAACAACCCGGACCGCACCGAATACTGAGCCCCGGCCGCGGATAGGAGCAGACTGCCGGGCCGGCGGGACCTTCGACTCTATGCGGCCCCGGCAGCCGGGCGTGCGATTAACCTATGGCTTCAGGCGCGACTGGAAGGCAGCGGGGAGCAGTGGAACCGAGACTCATCAGGTGTCCCGGCTGCGGTAAGACGAACAGGATCCCCGCAGCGGCTCCCGGCCGTCCCCTCTGCGGAAACTGCCGCCATAACCTGCCGTGGATCGTCGACGCCGGAGACGCTGACTTCAGGCACATCGCAGAGCAGTCAACCGTGCCTGTGCTGATCGACTTCTGGGCCGTATGGTGCGGCCCCTGCCGGCTGGTCAGTCCGGTCCTGGACCAACTGGCGACGGAGAAGGCGGGACGGATCAAGCTGGTCAAGGTGGATGTGGACCGCGCGCCGGGACTCTCCTCCAGGTTTGCCGTTCAGGCAATCCCCACGCTGATGGTGATCGTCAATGGAACGGTGATCGCCCGTCAGGCGGGTGCCGCACCGGCGCCTGAGCTCCGGACATGGCTGGAACACGCGCTGTCCTCGAGCCTGAGCTGAGTTACCGCGGCTGGGTCCCGTGCTAGGTACGCCGGGACCGCCGGCCGCGCGCACCCAGCCCTCCGAGCAAAGGTGATCCCATGCCCAGCAGGAAGCCGAAGTCATACCAGTTGCCGGCCCTGCCGGTGTTGTAGAAGGGGAACTCCGCCCACGCACCGAACACGTGGGCAATGAGCACTATCCACGCCGTAATACCATTCCAGAAGCCCCACAGCAGGTCCTGCCACCACATGATCTTCCTCTCCGGAGCCGCCCCTGTGGACAGGTTAGGGGTCGGCCGGCTCGTGCACTAGGGGCTCTGTGCCCGACTTGGGGAGATTGTTTCTTCAGGTGGGCTGCATCAGCTTCGGGAGCAGTTCCTCGACGGGAGGATCAGCTTCGCGACGGGAGGCGGCCCAGGCCTTCCACGAGGTCTGCCTGGGCGGCGCACAGCGCGATCCGGATCCAGCCTTCGCCGATGGAGCCGAAGGCCGTCCCCGGAGCAAAGGACACCCCGGATTCGGCCAGGAACGTCCGGACCCAGGACCGCACGTCGCCGCCGCTGACGTGTGAAACATCGGCCCACAGGTAGAAGGCGCCCTGCGCGGAGAGGAACGGGATGCCCTTGGATTCCAGCACCGCCGAGGCCGAGTCCCGGTTGGCCCGGTAGTGGGCATGCGCGTGGCTGACGTAGTCCTGAGGGCCCGTCAGGGCAGCTATCGCGGCGTACTGGGACGGGGACGCGACGCAGGAAACAATCGACTCCATCACGTTGTTCATTTTCCGCTCCAGCCCGGGCGGGCAGACCAGCGCACCGATCCGCAGCCCCGTCAGGCCGTATGTCTTGGAGAGCGTCAGGGACGTAAAAACCCTGGCTTCCCCAGGGACATCACTGTCGAAGCGGGCAGGGCTGACGTGGGGAACATCGTAGGTGAACGCCTCGTAGCATTCGTCGGAGATGATCCACAGGTCATGGCGCTGAGCCAGCTCCACCATGCTGCGGGTCAGCTCTTCGCCCAGGACCGCGCCCAGGGGATTGGACGGTGAATTCAGGATCAGCACCCGGGTCCGCGGCGTGATGAGTGCCTCAATGTCCTCGATCCTCGGCTGAAAGTCGTGCTCCGGGTAGAGCGGGTAGCCCACGGGAACTCCGTGCAGCAGCCGGCCGGTCATTGCAAACGTCGGGTAACCGGGGTTGGGGATCAGGATTTCGTCGCCGGGGGAGAGCAGCAGGCTCATGGCGAAGTGGAGGCCCTGCTGGGCGCCGTCCACGATGTAGACCCGCTCGGAACCGATGTCAACGCCATTGTGCTCACGGAACCTGTCTGCGAAGGCCTCGCGGAGGGCGGGGATTCCGGCGTTCGGCGTGTAGTTGGTTTCGTCGCGGTCCAGGCAGGCCATGCCGGCCTCGAGGACGTGGCGGGGGAGGGCAAACCCCGGTTCTCCGATGCTTAGCACAATGGCACCGGGGGTGGCCCACGCGGCCTCAGTGATCTCGCGGATCTGGTTGACGGGAACGTCGCGGGCATGTGCGGCAAGCTCAGGCATGTCTGCCATCCTAACTGCCTGCCGTCGGGCGAAAAGGGAGAGCCGTCGGCGCGGATATACTGGGAGGCGTGCTTTCTGGACTGGTAATAGTGGACAAGCCGCAAGGATGGACCAGCCACGATGTGGTTGGACGGATGCGGCGGCTGGCCGGTACCCGGAAAGTGGGGCACGCCGGAACGCTGGATCCCATGGCCACGGGTGTACTCGTCCTCGGGATCAACAAGGCCACGCGGCTCCTGACGTACATCGTTGGCACATCCAAGACGTACACGGCCACCATCCGCCTCGGCGAGTCCACCGTGACGGACGACGCCGAGGGTGAGGTCGTCAGCACTCAATCTGCCGCCGCCGTCACCGAGGAAGCCATTCGGGCCGGCGTCGCGGCTCTCACCGGCGAGATCCAGCAGGTTCCCAGCAGCGTCAGCGCCATCAAAGTCAACGGTGAGCGCGCCTATGCCCGGGTCCGGTCCGGCGAAGACGTCAAGCTCGCCGCGCGACCGGTCACCATCCACCGCTTCGACGTCCACTCAGTCCGTCCGGAGCGTGACGGGGGAATCCTCGACGTGGACGTCACCGTGGAATGCTCTTCGGGAACGTACATCCGTGCCCTGGCCCGGGACCTTGGTGAAGCGCTGGGTACGGGAGGCCACCTGACAGCCCTTCGCCGGACCCAGGTCGGCCCGTACACCCTTGACCAGGCCCGGACCCTGGAACAGTTGGCCGAGGAACTCGAAGTGCTGGAAATGTCCCTGGCCGCACGGGCCCTCATGCCCAACCGCGAGCTCAGCGAGGATGAAACCACCGAAATTTCCTTCGGCCGGCGTATCGCCGCAGGCGTCGCTGCCGGGACACCGGAAGCCGCCACTGCCGACAAACCTGCCGCGGCGTTCGCTCCGGACGGCACGCTGGTGGCCCTGCTGGCCGACGCCGGAAGCTACGCAAAGCCGGTGCTGGTGTTTGCCCCGAGCAACGAACAGCAGGCCAAGTAGCTTGGACGCGTACTTTTACATCATTCTGGCCGTCGGGCTGCTTTCCACGATCATCTGCACCGCGGCGGGGATCATGAAGAAGGCTCCGAACGATACGACCATCCTGTCCGTCGCAGCTGTGGAACTCGCGCTGCTGGTTTACCTGGTGGGTTCGATCGTCCGGGTGGCGTCGGGGGAGCAGATCGTCGGCGAAGCGTGGGAGTTCTGGGGTTACCTGGTGACTGCGCTGATTCTTCCGGTGGGCGCCGTGTACTGGTCCGTCCTGGAGCGCACCCGGTGGAGCAACTTTGTCCTGGCTGCCGTGGGGGTCACCGCCGTTGTTATGGCCGCCCGCATGAACCAGATCTGGTACTAAGTGGAAGAAGCAGAATTGACTCCGCAAACCCCCGTCAACAAGGCAGAGAACGCTGCCGCAGAGGCCCAGCCCAAGGACACCCGGAACACGGGCCCCGGGCGCCTGCTGATCACGGTCTACGCCGTTTTTGCCATCTCCGCCACGGCGCGGGCCGGCTACCAGATCCTTACTAAGTTCTCTGAAGCCCCGTTGGCGTACCTGCTCTCCGCGTTCGCGGCGCTCGTTTACGTCGTGGCGACGGTTTCGCTGGCGAAGGCGGGACGGACCTGGTTCAAGGTATCCGTGGCTGCGGTTCTTGTGGAATTGGTGGGCGTACTGGTGGTCGGGGCGCTGAGTATCTTCGACTCCGTCAACTTCCCGCACGAAACCGTGTGGTCCCTGTTCGGCCGCGGCTACGCTTTTATACCCCTCCTGCTTCCCATCCTGGGGCTTGTGTGGCTGTACCGGCGGCGACCGACCCCGAAGTTGGGCTGACGCGGCTGAGCCACACGGACTAAGTTTCCCGGCTGACTCGCCGGCCTATTTTGTCTGACCCCGTTGGCAGACTTATCCCGTGGAAGCCATGGGGGAGCTCGGAGCAGGAGGCGCGTTGCGGTGGGCCAACCTGCCCACTGATGCTGCTGCTGTGCGTATCCGCGGCCTGCGCAGTGTCCCTGCGGGGCCACAGCATCCGGCCGCCATAGCGTCCGACGGCGGCGGGTCCGGTGATCTGGCGCGGTGCCTTGAGCTGCTCAAAAGTATCGGTTCGACGGCGGTCGACGAAGCGGCGCTGCTTGGCTTCCGCGAGGCCGCGGACTTCGCCGACAAGGTCGAGGAAATCTCCCGGGCCGCGGAGTACCTTCAGATCGTCGCGGCCGGGGCCGTGGAGCGGAGCCGTCGGGAAGCCGCAGTGGCTGCGCGCTCGGCCGCAGTCGGCTCAGGCTCAGGTTCGGGCGCGGCGGTCGGCTGGGTCACCGGATGGGGCGCAGAAACTGCCGCGGATCCTGATACGCCCAAGCCCTCAACACCCTGCCCGGCTGATGACGGGTCCCGGAACGCCACCGAGTTCCTCCGGGCACGGCTACGGATCAGCGCATCCGAGGCCCGGCGCCGGATCAGTCTCGCGTCCGCGGTGCTGCCCCGGACAGGGTTTGCCGGCCATACGGAGCCTCCGGAGCGGCCCGAACTCGCCGCCGCTGTTGCCGCCGGGACTATCGCCTCCCGCCCCGCGACCATCATCACTCTGGCCCTGGACCGGGTCCGGCACCACGCCACCGAGGACACCACAGCCCGGATGGAACACGCCCTGACCCGCACCGCGGCCCAATACGACACCGACTTCCTCACCCGGATCGCCCGCCGCTGGACCGACGCGATCGACCAGGACGGATCCGAACCTTCCGAGGAAGAACTCCGCCGCCGCCAGGGCGTCTTCCTCCGCCCGGCCCGCCGCGGACTCCACCACCTGGAAATCTTCGCCACCCCTGACCAGTACGAACCCCTCCTGACCGTCATGAACACCGCCACCAACCCCCGCACCCGGGTCGGTACCACCGAGGACATCGACGCCGGCAGCGACGCCGGCAACGACGCAGACACTGCAGCGGATAGCGGCGACGGGACCGGCGGCCCACCTGACGCCGGCCTGGACCAGCGGACCCGGCCGCAACGGCTCCTCGACGGCCTGGTCGGTGCCTGCAAAGCAGGCCTGACAACGAACGGCCTCCCCACTGCCGGCGGGCTCCGGCCCCAGGTGATGGTCACCATCGACTACCAGGACCTCCTGGACCGCCTCGAACACACCACCGCCCAAGGACCCCGCTACCGAACCGCAGCCACCGGGTCGTTCGCGTTCACCGGCCCGGTCAACGCTTCCACGGTCCGGAAGATCGCCTGCGATGCCGATATCATCCCCGTTCTGCTCGGCAGCGAAGGCCGCATCCTGGACATCGGCCGCACCACCAGGATTTTCCCGCCCCACATCCGCAAAGCCATCACCGCCCGCGACCAGGGCTGCGCCTTCCCCGGCTGCACCATCCCGGCGCCCTGGTGCGAAGCCCACCACATCTCCTATTGGTCACACGGCGGAAACACCGGCACCGATAACGGAACCCTGCTCTGCTCCCATCACCACCATTTGATCCACAAGGAGCAGTGGCACATCCAGGTCAAAACCGGGGTCCCGTGGTTCATCCCGCCACCCCACATCGACCCCCGTCAAACACCAGGGCGAAACAACTACTTCAGACTCGAATGATGCTGCCGGGCATGCCCGCGGCTAGCGGAACTTGGCGAACATCCTCAGCGGCTCGGGGCTGAAGTCGGAGCCTTCGGTGAATCCCAGGGTCTGATAGAAGCCACGCTGCCCGGGTCCGTTATCGGTGATGAGTACCGTCTGCCGGACATGCCTGTATCTCGACTGGATGGCTTCAAGCATCGCCCGCCCGGCGCCGGATCCCTGGAACGAAGGCCTAACCAGGATGTCCTGCACATAGCAGATGGTGGCGTCGTCCGAAATTGCCCGCGCCAGGCCGACGATTTCTCCTGCGCCGTCCCGGCAGGTCACCACAAAAGCTGAATTCCGGATCGCCCGGACCAGCACTTCGGGTTCCCCGGTGTAGGCGGTCCATCCCACGGATTCGTACACGGCGATGACATCTGCGTCGGCAATCCCGCTGCCGACGTGAACGCTGAAATCAGGCATCGGACCAGTGTTGCATGGCAGAGCTCCGCCGGGGCCTGCTGAAATGCTGTCAGCAAACGAAGAATTCCATGGGTGCTATCGTGACAACTCGCCGGTGGGCAGTGTTTCAGGGGACACACGAAAGCGCCGGGCAAACAGGGGGAGCAAATCGTGAACAAGGCAGCCCAACAACACGGCACCGGAGGCTATTGCCGCACCGGCAAACGGACCAGTGCCAGCCAGGGTCCGGAGCGCGCGGCCCGCAGCACGGGAAAATCCTCATGAGCCAGCCCGCGAAACCCATCCCCAAAAACCCGTCCCGTGTGCTCTTCTACGGTGTGACGGGCAGCGGCAAGTCTTCGGCGGCCCATGAATATGCGGCAGCGTCGGGGCTCCCGGAGTACTCCGCCGACGACGATATCGGCTGGCTTCCCGGCTGGCAGCAACGCACCGTCGAACAGCAACGCGAAATCGCAGCGGCCGTCGCTGCACGCGACCGCTGGGTCCTCGACAGCGCCTACGGCGTGTGGCGGGACATCGTTGTTCCCCGCGCGGAGCTCGTTGTCGTGTTGGACTATCCCCGTTGGCTTTCACTCTCCCGCCTGCTGCGCCGTTCCCTCCGGCGCGTCATCACCAGGCAGCCCGTGTGCAACGGAAACGTGGAAACACTCGGGAGGCTCTTTGCGAGGGATTCGATCTTCTACTGGCACTTCAACTCATTCGCCAGGAAAAAACGGGTGTTCAGGGAGTGGCAGACCGATCCGGACATGCCGCCGGTGATGGCGTTCCGCAGGCCCGGGGAGCTGGACGAATGGCTGGCCCACCTCGCAACCGCTGCGGCGGGTCCGGTGCGCGCAGCTGATGCCCCCGGCCCACCCCTGAGGTGAGCTTCGGGTGGCTATTTCTTCCCGAAGAGCCCGCCCAACAGGCCGCCGAGGCCGCCGCCGTCGTTCTTTTTCTCCTCTTTGTACCCGGCCGTCCCGTCGTCGGGGAGGTCGACGTCGATCAACTCGCCCGGAACGGGCGCACCGCCCTGCGGTATCGGCTGACCCAGAGGCCCGGTCGGGGCTTGCGGCGCCGAATTGCTCACCCGTTCCGGGACTACTGCACCCCGGGACTGCTGCCCGCCCTGCGAGCCCCCGCCCAAAATGCCGCCAAGAATATCCCCGAAGCCTCCGCCTTCGGCGCCGGTGCCGCCCTGCGGGCCGCCGCCAAGAATGCCGCCCAGGATACTGCCGAGATCGATCCCGCCAGGCTGGCCCGCACTGTCGTCAGAAGGCTCGCCCGAACCGTCGCGGCCAGCCAGGTCGCCGGCCCCGCCTCCCGCATTTTGTCCGCCGAGGATCTTCTTGGCGAGGTAAGACATCACAATGGGGGCGAGAATGGGCAGCAGCTTCCGGACGAGGTCGCTGCCAACGCCGCCGAGGTTGGCAGATCCCGCGAGCTGGGTTGCCACCTGGTCCTGCTGCCCGCCAAACACATGGCTCACAATCTTCTCGCCGTCGTGAGTGTCCACCTGCGAGGCGTCCACGCCGCCGTCCACGAGCCCGTCACGATGCTGGGCCAGGGCGGATTCCAGGGACGCGGCACCATCCGGCGCCTGTGCGTTGCTTTGCATGCCGGCGAGGAGGGTGGGTACAGCGGCCTCGATGGCGGCCTGGGCAGACTCCCTGTCCGTGCCCAACAGCCCGGCAATCTGGTCGACCGGCATCTGATCCAGAATCTCACGGAGGTCAGTCATGGCATTCTCCTTCAGCCCGGCGGGCGGCCGAGAGCATCGTTGGACGCGGCGCGCAGCTGCGTCGCCGGGTGCTGCCCTTGCATCCTAGTCCGGGACGCAGACCCGCGGAAGGCCAGGCTGGGCACCGGCCGGGGCGTCGGTTGCTCCGGGCAATTGCGGGTAATCTTAGAGAGTTCCGGAGCCCGGCGCGGCACTCCGGACGAGTCAATGGCAGGCAGTAAAAGGCGAGGTTGATGGTCCACATCTGGAACGATCCGTCCGAGGTCCCCGCGGACTTCGGCCCTACCGTTGTCACGTTCGGCAATTTCGACGGCGTGCATCGGGGGCACCAGCAGGTGCTTTCACAGCTCATCCGTACGGCCCGACTCAACGGGGCGCGGTCAGTAGCGGTCACTTTTGATCCCCATCCTGCGCAGGTCCACCGGCCCGAGTCGGCTCCTGAGCTCATCATGGGCCTGGAGGACAAGCTTGTTGCCCTCGGCGAACTGGGGCTGGATGCCGTCCTGGTCATGAAGTACTCCCTGGAACTCGCCAGCCTTACCCCCGAAGAGTTCGTGGCAGGCGTCCTCGTGGACAGCCTCAAGGCCAGCCACGTGGTGATCGGCCACGATGCCCGCTTTGGCCGCGGAAACTCCGGTGACCTTTCCACCATGCAGGAGCTGGGGGAGAAGTTCGGCTTCACCGTCCAGGTCATCAGTGAGTTCGGCTCCGAAGGATTTCCCATTCACGACGACGGCGGCAAGGACCGCCGCTGTTCGTCCACCTGGGTTCGTGAAGCGTTGCGGGACGGCGACGTCACCACCGCGGCTGCCGTGCTTGGCCGCCCGCACCGGATGCGCGGCGAGGTGGTGCACGGTGCAGCCCGTGGACGTGCCCTTGGTTTCCCCACCGCCAACCTGGCCTCTGAAGCCAGCGGTTACATTCCTGCGGACGGCATCTACGCCGGCTGGCTGGTGGACCAGATCGGCACAAGGTGGCCTGCAGCCATCTCCGTCGGTTCGAACCCGACGTTCGACGGGGTCAGCCGGCAGGTTGAAGCGCACGTGATCGACCGCCCGGAAGAGCCGGTTGAAGACTTCGATCTGTACGGCCAGACAGTAGTGGTGGAGTTTGTGGCGCGGTTGCGGGGCATGGTGGCGTACCGTGGGCCGGAAGCGCTCGTCGAACAGATGCGCCTGGACGTCGTCCAGGCCCACGACATCCTGTTCCGGCGCTGACCACAGTCACTGGCAAGGAAGGCACCGCTGTGTCCGTTGAGAAGAACACAAGGAAACTGGAAAAGGACATAGTCCGGGATTTCAGTTCGCGGATGAGTTACGCGTCCTACCTGCAGCTGCCCACGCTCCTGAGCGCGCAGCAGCCGGTCAGCGATCCCGAACACCACGACGAACTGCTGTTCATCATCCAGCACCAGACCACTGAGCTCTGGCTGAAGCTGGTCCTTCACGAGCTGCGCAGCGCGGCTGCATGGCTCCGCAGCGACGACCTCGGCTCCGCTTTGAAGGCGATTGCGCGCGTCAAGCACATCCAGAAGACCCTGACCGAGCAATGGTCCGTCCTGGCGACGCTTACCCCCACCGAGTACTCACAGTTCCGCGGCTTCCTGGGCAATTCCTCGGGGTTCCAGTCCAGCCAGTACCGGGCAGTGGAGTTTGTTCTCGGCAACAAGAACCGCAAGATGCTTCCGGTGTTCGAATCCGATCCCGAGGCCCACGAGCAGCTCCGCCGCGTCCTCGAGGCGCCGAGCATCTACGACGAATTCCTGGCCTACCTTCACCGCCAGGGCTTCGAGGTTCCGGCCTCCCTGCTGGAGCGCGACGTCACGAAAGCGCACGAGTTCTGCCCCGAACTGGTGCCCGTGTTCAAGCACATCTACGAAAACGCGGCGGACAACTGGGGTGCCTACGAGGCCTGCGAGGAACTCGTGGACCTGGAGGACAACTTCCAGCTGTGGCGGTTCCGGCATCTGCGGACGGTGCAACGGACCATCGGCATGAAGGCGGGCACCGGCGGTTCCAGCGGGGCCGCGTTCCTGCAGAAGGCCCTGGAGCTGACCTTCTTCCCCGAACTTTTTGCCGTCCGGACGGAGATCGGCCAATGAGCACGGTGCACGAGACCCAAGACGTCCTGCTGCAGCGCGCCGTCGAACTCGACGCCGCGGACCCGCTGGCAGGCTACCGCGACCACTTTGTCGGAACGGACACGGACCTGTCCTACCTGGACGGCAACTCGCTGGGCCGTCCGCTCAAGCGGACCGTCACTGACATCAGCGCTTTCATCCAGGACAGCTGGGGCGGCCGGCTGATCCGCGGCTGGGACGAAGACTGGCTCCAGCTGCCCGAGGCCATCGGCGACCAGCTGGGCCGGGTAGTGCTCGGCGCGGCTCCGGGGCAGACCATCATCGCCGACTCCACCACCGTGGTCCTGTACAAGCTGATCCGCGCCGCCCTCGCCGCGGTCAAGGACCCCGCCAGAACCGAGATCGTGCTGGACACGGACAACTTCCCCACGGACCGCTACCTCCTGGAAGGCATCGCCCAGGAGGAAGGGCTGACCCTGCGCTGGATCGACGCCGACCCGGCCGCCGGGGTGACGGTGGATCAGGTGACGGCGGCCGTTGGGCCGGCCACCGCCGTCGTGGTCCTCAGCCAGGTGGCTTACCGCTCGGGGTTCCTCGCCGATCTCCCGGCGATCACGTCGGCTGTGCACGACGCCGGTGCGCTGGTGGTGTGGGACCTGTGCCATTCCGCCGGGTCAGTTGAGCTGCAGCTTGATGGCGCCGGCGTCGACTTCGCCGCGGGCTGCACGTACAAATACCTCAACGGGGGACCGGGTTCGCCCGCCTTCGCCTACGTCAATGCGCGGCACCTGCCGGCGCTGAACCAGCCGATCTGGGGCTGGATGGGCCGGAAGGACGCCTTCGAAATGGCGGCCGGCTACGAACCGGCCCCGGGGATCCGCAGCTTCCTCAGCGGAACACCGGCAATTTTCGGCATGATCGCGATGCAGGGCACGCTGGACCTGATCGAAGAAGCCGGGATGAAGGCACTCCGCGAAAAGTCCCGGAAGCTGGCGGCCTTCGCGCTTGAACTCCATGATGCGTGGCTGGCTCCGGCCGGTGTCCTCCTGGCAACACCGCGGGACCCGGATCAGCGGGGGAGCCACATCACCGTGGACCACCCGGACTTCCGGGAGATGACGGCCGAGCTCTGGGAGCAGGATGTCATCCCCGATTTCCGGGCACCGCACGGGATCCGGATCGGGCTCTCACCGCTCAGTACATCTTTCGCGGAGGTCTACCGCGGTGTCGCTGCGATCCGCGATCTGCTGGCACGCCCGTAGTCCGTGCGCCCGTAGGCGCCGGCGCATCTTTGATGAGTCAACACGGTGTTTCGACAAGATTGCGGCTGGGCCGGTAAACTAAACGTTGGATCCGGCTGCAGTCCGTGGCGGCTGGCTCTTGTTATGTGCAGGAATTCCCGGTTAGGCCGGGATTTCCGGTACAAGCACACCCGGCAGTGAGTTACTGATTCGGGCCTCACGGCACATCTCTAGGAGTTATTGTGGCACTTGAAGCCGCTGTAAAGCAGTCCATCATCAAGGATTTCGCAACGTCCGAGGGCGACACCGGTTCGCCGGAGGTCCAGGTTGCAGTCCTGACTCAGCGGATCAAGGATCTCACTGAGCACATGAAGGTGCACAAGCACGACTTCCACACCCAGCGCGGTCTGCTGGCCATGGTTGGTCGTCGCAAGCGTATGCTCACCTACCTCAAGAACACTGACATTGCCCGCTACCGTGCGCTGATCGAGCGTCTCGGCCTGCGCCGCTAGTCTGAATTACGGGGCGGCCCTTTCCTTCAGGGACGGGCCGCCTTCTTCAGTAGAAAACTAAACAGGAGGATCAACCGCATCACGCATTCGCGGTCCTCGGTAGTGATTCCCGGGAACGGCTTCGAAGAATGAAGCCCGGCCCGTGGGTCTCGATCGATGACCGGGTGCAGTGCAGGCCAGTAGACAGATGCTGGACTGGGTTGATGCGGCTGGACTTCCGTTAACCAAGAAACGGAGGTGACTCTCTTGGAGGGTCCCGAAATCCAGTTCTCAGAAGCCGTCATTGATAATGGCCGCTTCGGTAAGCGTGTAATCCGCTTCGAAACCGGCCGTCTTGCCAAGCAGGCAGCCGGCGCAGCGATGGTGTACATCGACGAAGACACCGCGCTGCTGTCCGCAACCACCGCCGGCAAGCACCCGCGTGAAGGCTTCGACTTCTTCCCGCTCACCGTTGACGTCGAAGAGCGTATGTACGCCGCCGGCCGCATCCCGGGCTCGTTCTTCCGCCGTGAAGGCCGCCCGTCCACCGAAGCCATCCTGGCTTGCCGCCTCATGGACCGCCCGCTGCGTCCGGCCTTCATCAAGGGCCTGCGTAACGAGGTCCAGATCGTGGTCACCGTCCTGGCGATCAACCCGGACGAGCTCTACGACGTCGTGGCCATCAACGCTTCCTCGATGTCCACCCAGCTCTCAGGCCTGCCCTTCTCCGGCCCGATCGGCGGCGTCCGCGTTGCCCTCGTTGCTGACGAGAACGGCTCGCAGTGGGTTGCTTTCCCGAAGCACTCCCAGCTCGAGAACTCCGTGTTCAACATGGTCGTTGCCGGTAGGACTGTGTCGGGAGCCGACGGAGACGACATCGCCATCATGATGGTTGAAGCCGAAGCCACGGACAACTCCTGGAACCTCATCAAGGAACAGGGCGCAACCGCTCCCACCGAAGAGGTTGTTTCCGAAGGCCTCGAGGCTGCCAAGCCGTTCATCAAGGCCCTCTGCGACGCCCAGGCCGACCTGGCTGCCCGCGCCGCCAAGCCCACCGTCGAATTCCCGGTCTTCCTCGACTACGAGGACGACGTCTACGCCGCTGTTGAAGCCGCTGCCGCTGAGAAGCTTGCTGCTGTTTTCCAGATCGCTGACAAGCAGGAGCGCGACGTCGCTTCCGACGAGCTCAAGGACGAAGTCACCTCTTCGCTCGCCAGCCAGTTCGAGGGCCGCGAAAAGGAGCTGTCCGCAGCCTTCCGCTCGGTCACCAAGCAGGTTGTGCGCCAGCGCATCCTCAAGGACCAGATCCGCATCGACGGCCGCGGCCTGACGGACATCCGCCAGCTCACCGCCGAGGTTGAGGTTCTGCCCCGCGTCCACGGTTCGGCGATCTTCGAACGCGGCGAGACCCAGATCATGGGTGTCACCACGCTGAACATGCTGAAGATGGAACAGCAGATCGATTCGCTGTCGCCGGTAACGCGCAAGCGCTACATGCACAACTACAACTTCCCGCCGTACTCCACCGGTGAGACCGGCCGCGTGGGTTCGCCCAAGCGCCGCGAAATCGGCCACGGTGCACTCGCAGAGCGCGCCATCGTGCCGGTGCTGCCGTCCCGCGAGGAATTCCCGTACGCCATCCGCCAGGTGTCTGAGGCTCTCAGCTCCAACGGTTCGACGTCGATGGGTTCCGTCTGCGCCTCCACGCTGTCCCTGCTCAACGCAGGTGTGCCGCTGAAGGCTGCCGTTGCCGGCATTGCCATGGGCCTGGTTTCCGACCAGGTTGACGGTCAGACCCGCTACGCGGCCCTGACTGACATCCTCGGCGCCGAAGATGCTTTCGGTGACATGGACTTCAAGGTTGCCGGTACCTCCGAGTTCGTCACGGCCATCCAGCTGGACACGAAGCTCGACGGCATTCCGGCCTCCGTCCTGGCTGCTGCACTGAAGCAGGCACGCGAAGCCCGCCTGCACATCCTCGAGGTCCTGAACTCCGCGATCGACACCCCGGACGAGCTCTCCGAGTTCGCGCCGCGCGTCATCGCGGTCAAGATCCCCGTGGACAAGATCGGCGAGGTCATTGGGCCCAAGGGCAAGATGATCAACCAGATCCAGGAAGACACCGGCGCGGACATCTCCATCGAGGACGACGGCACCGTTTACATCGGCGCCACCAACGGCCCGTCCGCCGACGCCGCACGCTCCGCGATCAACGCCATCGCCAACCCGCAGGTTCCGGAAATCGGAGAGCGCTACCTGGGTACGGTCGTCAAGACCACCACCTTCGGTGCCTTCATTTCCCTCACCCCGGGCAAGGACGGTCTGCTGCACATCTCCGAGCTGCGCAAGATCGCCGGCGGCAAGCGCGTTGACAATGTCGAGGACGTCGTCTCCGTGGGCCAGAAGATCCAGGTTGAGATCACCAAGATCGACGACCGCGGAAAGCTGTCCCTGTCCCCGGTCATCGCCGAAGAAGAAGGCGCTGAAAGCGCCGAAGTCGTCGAGGCAGCCGCAGAGTAGTCTGCAGGGCACTTCGTAAGACAAACACGACGGCGGGGCCGGTGGATCATCCACCGGCCCCGCCGCCGTTAAGATATGCCCGCCGCCGTCGTTAAGCCGAGCGATTGAACGGCCGTTCCTGGAGCATAGGGGGAATGGTCCGCTGGTACGATTGCAGGCAGATTTGGCACCCGTTTCTTGAAAGGCCTTGATGACTGTCGTACCCCTGCCGCTAGTGCAGAACCAGACCGGTGACACCCTGATCCACGGAGCCGACGGCGGGTCCGTTGTCCGCCGGTCGGTGCTCCCCGGCGGCGTGCGTGTACTGACGGAGGCCATGCCCGGCCAGCGTTCCGCGACCATTGGCTTCTGGGTTGGCGTGGGTTCGCGCGATGAAGCCCACGGGCAGCACGGTTCCACCCATTTCCTTGAGCACCTGCTTTTCAAGGGCACCAAACGGCGCACGGCGCTGGAAATCGCGTCCGCCTTCGACGAGGTTGGCGGCGAGTCCAATGCGGCCACAGCCAAGGAAAGCACCTGCTACTTTGCCCGGGTCCTGGATACCGACCTGCCGATGGCGATCGACGTCATCGCGGACATGATCACCGGCGCGGTCCTGGACCCGCAGGAGATGGAGCAGGAACGCGACGTCATCCTGGAGGAAATCGCCATGGACAGCGACGACCCCACGGACGTCGCCCACGAGCATTTCGTCGCCGCAGTGCTGGGAACGCATCCGCTGGGACGTCCGATTGGCGGAACCCCTGAGGCCATCCGCGCGGTGGCCCGCGATTCGGTCTGGGACCATTACCGCCGTTACTACCGTCCGGATGAACTCGTCATCACGGCCGCCGGCGGCCTGGACCACGACGTCGTCTGCGGGCTCGTGGTGGATGCACTCCACCAGGCGGGCTGGGCCCTGGAGGCTGGGGCCGCGCCGGTGGAACGGCGCTCCACCGAACGGGCCGACATCACCGGCACGGCCGGACTCCATGTGGTCAAGCGGCCCGTTGAGCAGGCAAACATCATCATGGGCTGCCCGACGATCGTCGCCACGGACCAGCGCCGCTACGTCATGAGCGTGCTGAACGCGGTGCTTGGCGGCGGGATGTCCTCGCGGCTGTTCCAGGAAGTCCGGGAAAAGCGCGGCCTGGTGTACTCCACCTACTCCTTTGCCTCCTCCTATGCTGATGCAGGCTACTTCGGCATGTACGCAGGCTGCACGCCGTCGAAGGTCCGCCAGGTGTTGGAGCTGCTCGGCGCCGAGCTGGACAAGCTGGCAGAAGACGGCATCTCCGACGACGAGCTCAAGAAGGCCGTGGGCCAGCTCTGCGGCGGCATTGTGCTGGCACTCGAAGACACCGGTTCGCGGATGTCCCGACTTGGCCGTGCCGAACTGGTGTCCGGTGAATACCAGGACATCGAGGAGACCCTCCGGCAGATCAAGGGCGTCACCGTGGAACAGGTGCGGGTGCTGGCGCAGGAGCTGGCAGCGGCACCGCGGACGGTGACCGTTGTGGGTCCGTTCGAGGAAGACGAAACCTTCGGCCTCTGACCCCTCCCGCTCCGGGCATTGAAACGCCGCTTGCGGGCTGTGAGCTCTACATCCGAACGCTGGACATCCCAACGTGGCCGCGTGATGATGAACCCGGGGCCACACTGGAGGAACGATGGACCATCCGCACCCGGGCACTGCCCAGGAGCTCGAGGTTTTCCTCGGCCATTGGACAGGCACTACCCATATTGAGGCTTCACCGCGCGGGCCTGCCCGGACAGCGGAGGCCGAAGTGGTGTTCACCAAGGCCGCCGGCGGCTATGCCGTGCTGCAGAGCTACCGGCACACGGAAACCGGAGGGATCCGGTTTGAGCGGCATGGCATGTTCACCCTGGATCCCGACCACCCGGACACCGTCTGGTACCACGTGGACAGTGTGGGCCTGCCGCGGGAAGCCCCGACGCGGTGCACCTGGCACGGCGGTGTGCTCACCGTGGAACGCCGAAATGGCCGGGCCACGTCACGGCACACATTCCGGGTGGACGACGGCGTGCTGACACACAGGTCCGAGGTCCGCCTGGCCGAGGCCACGTCGTTCGCCCCGTTCATGACGTCCGTTTGCCGCCGCACCTGACAGCGCGAACGGACAGTTGCGGCCTCCGCCACTCAAGAAAGGTATCTCATGCCAGAATCCAGCGTCGAAGGGATCGCTAGTTATGCAGGACAGCGTCCGGGGGACGCGGTGTGATGACCGGGTCTGCGTGGCGATGCACCAGTGCCCAGGTGTCCCCTCGGGGCGATAAACGCTCGTTACACGCAAATCAAACTGCGATATTTCGTCTCCTCCGCCAAGCTTTGCCTGCCAATGTTCTATGTCGAGGAAGACTGCGAGATCGGAAGTGACGTGCCTGGTGAGGGCATCAACAGCGGTGACACGTCCATCTTTGAACCGGGCAGCGGCTGAATCGAGGGCCTTGGATACCCGATCCCATCCCACAACCGGGGGACCCCAGGGATTCGCAAGGGACCCATCCTCGCCGTGGGAGAAAATGGCCTTGGCGGGTTCCGGGTCTCCTTTGGCAAAATCAGTCATCGTTTGATGAAAGCGGCCGACGGATACGCCGGGGGATCCCGCCCGTCACCAACTGCCTGAATCGATCAAAACGGGCACAATTGGCTGGGGTGGTCCTCAAGGGACGGCAGGGTTGTCGGTGAAATGTCTCCAGATCATCGAAATGGGTGTCTCAGTTCCAAGGGCATTTGCGGCCCCGCGGAGCGCGAACGGACAGTTGGCGGCCCGCCGGATGACCCTTAGCCTGCTGATTCCACAATCCGTGTCCGCGGTGCCCCGTCCAGGGCGGGAGCCGCGGCAGGTGAATTCCACACCTTCTGCTGAAGGTTGGCCAGCAGCGCCTCGGCCTGTTCCCGGCTCGCAAGATCAAGTTCAACCACCACATAGTGCGGATCGTCCACCGGCCGGCTGATGCGATGAGCGAGCACGCCCGAGGCTGTCCGGTTTACCGGGTCCCGGTCGAACGCAGCCTTCCACATCCCGAAGTCCTTGATTCCGTGCTCGATCTGAAGCGTGTACATGTCAATCCTTTCCGTCCAGGGCCTGCAGGTCGACCCCATGGCCACACGGTAGGCCTGTCCGGTGAGCACGGGGTATCCCAGAAATCTGGGGCGGACCAGTCCAAACGCCTGTTCGGCGGAGTGCCGGGCCATACTGTTTCCATGACCACATGTCGGGTTCCATGACCACGCGTTGGGCGCTGAGCCGGAGCCTGGAACGGATCGGTCACCTGTGCGGCGGCTCCATGGAGGACCATGAAATGCGAGCGGCAGTACTCGCCGAGCTGGGCAGCGTTGTTCCGTTCAGTTGGTTTGCGTGGCCCCTGGCTGATCCCGGGACCTGCACCGGCATGTCGCCCATGGCCCGCATTCCCTGTCCCGAAGAACTGCCCGCCCTGATCAAATTGAAGTACCTGACGGAAGCCGGCCGCTGGACATCGCTCCTGAGTAGCGGCTCCCAAGCCGTCACCCTGCAGGCGGCAACCGGCGGTAACCCGGCCCTCAGCCCGTTGTGGGACGGCATCCTCCGCCGGTATGAGGTGACCGACGTGCTTTTCACGGTGTTCGGCGACAAATACGGCTGCTGGGGCTGGCTTGACCTGTGGCGGTCCGGTGACGGGGGACTCTTCACTGACACTGAATCCACATACCTGGCGACGGCGGCACCAGTCATTGCGGCCGGCTTGCGGCGGAGCCGGGCCGCGCAGATGAGGCGGGACGCCCGGCTGAGGCGCGGCGCGCGGCAGCCGGAAGTTGAGGAAGGACGTCCCCGGCGCGGCCTGCCCGGACAGGCAGTGCTAACGCTGGACGCCGGACTCGGAATAACCGGCCGGAGCGCCTCCGCAGCCGACTGGATCAGCCTGCTGCAGCCGGGACCCTCCCCTTACGAATCCGTCCCGGCCGAGGTTTTCAACGTCGCCGCGCAGCTGCTGGCCCGCGAGGCCGGGGTTGATGCCCACGAGGCATCGGCCCGGGTGCCCATCGGTTTCGGCCAGTGGGCTGTGCTCAGGTCATTCCGGATGGACGTGGGGAAGGACGGCGAAGCGCCGCTCGCCGTGACCATCCAGGAATGCCCTGCGGCCGAGAGGCTGGAGGTGTTTGCCCGGTGCTTTGGCCTGACGCCGAGGCAGCGCAGCCTGCTCGGCCTGGCCGCCAGCGGACTGGACACTGCCGCGATGGCGGCTGCCCTTGGCATCAGCCACTACACGGTGCAGGACCAGTTCAAAGCGGTTTTTGCCGCGTGCGGCGTCCGGAGCAGGAACGCACTGTTGGCCCTGGCGCTCGGGACGGAGACCGTCGCGCCGTCGGCATGAAGGGCTGGCCGGCGGAATCCCGGCCGGGCGGCAAACTGCCTAGCCGCCGGCAAACGGCGGCAGCACGTCCACCACGTCGTCCGGGCCAAGGACCACCGACCGGTCGCGGACAGCCACTTCGTTCAACAGGAAACTGCTTCGCGAAAGCAGCCGTGCAAGCGGAGGCGTCCCAGCGGGCGGAACCGGCCGGTCGACGTCGAGCACTGCGCTCAACAGTGCCTCCACCGTGGAGCCGGCGGGGAGCTCGAAGCGTTCCTCTTCGACCCCTGCTGCGGCGCGTGCGGCAGCGAAGTAACGTACGTTCAAGTTTTCAGCCTCCGATGGCGCTCATGCTGCGGTCCGGCTGGACGAAGTCCGGAGCATCCAAACCGACGTGGTCCATGCCGTGGGCTTTTGGCTTGATCCACATGGCCTCCTGCCAGCGTTCGGCGAGCTGCTGGTCGGTGGCGCCCTCGCGCAGCAGCCCCAGGAGGTCGACTTCCTCGCGTGAGAACAGGCAGCTCATGATCTTGCCTTCCGCTGTGATCCGGGTGCGGCGGCAGTCCGAGCAGAACGGTTCTGTGACGGAGGCGATGATCCCGACGGTTCCCAACACGGGACCGGCGGCTTCGGCGGAACCCGGGACCCGGCGTCGTACTTCGAAGCGTTCGGCCGGGGCGCCGTCGCGGTCCCTCGGATCGGCGCTGAGCACATAGTCGACGGACAGCAGCGCGCGGATTTCCGCCGCGGTGATCATGTTCCGGCGGGTCCAGCCATGGTCGGCGTCGAGCGGCATCTGCTCGATGAAGCGGAGTTCGTAG
Source organism: Arthrobacter sp. Y81 (assembly GCF_002929335.1). Classification (GTDB taxonomy): domain Bacteria; phylum Actinomycetota; class Actinomycetes; order Actinomycetales; family Micrococcaceae; genus Arthrobacter. The sequence goes on along the minus strand of NZ_PJIL01000002.1, from coordinate 78,199 downwards.
CCGCGGTCCAGCGCCCACGCCAACAGGGACGGGGACTCGGCGTCGTTGATTCCCCGCATCAGGACGGCGTTAAGTTTCACGGGACCGAGACCCGCGGCCCAGGCGGCGTCCACTCCGGCCAGCACCTTGTCCAGGAACGGGCGGCGGGTCAGCTTGGTGAAAGTCTCTTCGTGCAGGGAATCCAGCGAGACATTGATCCGGGAGAGCCCGGCTGCCTTGAGCCCGGCCGCTTTTTTGTCCAGGCCCACGGCGTTCGTGGTCATGGAGATCGGCAGCTCCGGGTGGGCCTGGCGCAGGGCGGAAATTATGTCGAGCAGGTCAGCCCGGACCAGGGGTTCCCCACCGGTCAGGCGCAGTTCGCGCACCCCCAGCATGTCAACGCCGATCCGAACGATCCGGACGATCTCCTCGGCCGACATCACGGCCTGCTTGGCCAGCCATTCAAGCCCCTCGGCCGGCATGCAGTAGGTGCAGCGCAGGTTGCACTTGTCCGTCAGGGACAGCCTCATGTCCGTGGCACGGCGGCCGTAACGGTCCATCAGGCCGGCCGGCATACCCTCGGGACGCGACGGCAGCGGCAGTGCGGGTACTCCCGGATCGGAACCGGCCCCCTCCCGGGGTTGCGGCATGCCAAGCTGAACACTCATAAATTCAGGCTACGCCACCTTGGTGCAACCATCACGCCTGTGACATCGGCGGATCTTACGGAATCCCTACGGATCGCCACAGCAGGCGGCAAACACGTGTCCGGCCTGGGCCCCGAACCTATGCTGGAGGTGTGAATACGTCCCAGCCCGCCCCGGTCCAGGCCGCGGTCGGAAACCGGCGGATACTCCTCGTCGAAGACGAACAGACCATCGCCGGCGTGGTCCGTGACTACCTTATGCAGGCGGGCTTCCAGGTGGACCTGGCAGCGGACGGATTCACCGCCCTTCGCCTGGCGGCGGAGCGGAACCCCGACCTAGTCCTGCTGGACCGCATGCTGCCTGGCCTGGACGGCGTTGAAGTGTGCCGCAGGCTCCGCCAGACGATGAGCGTTCCCGTCATCATGCTGACGGCCCTGGGAACCGAGGACGACAGGATCCTGGGGCTCGAGGTCGGTGCGGACGACTACATCACCAAGCCCTTTTCGCCCCGCGAACTGGTGCTCCGGGTCCGGTCGGTGCTGCGCCGGAGCGTCCAGGAATTCAGCCCCGAACCTGCGGTGGAGGTTGCCGGCTTCGAGCTCAACCCGGCTGCCCGGACCGTGACGCACCACGGAGCTCCGCTCGCCCTGACCATCCGTGAGTTCGATCTGCTGGCGTTCCTGCTGCGCCGCCCCAACCAGGTGTTCAGCCGGGAGGAACTGATCAAGGCCGTGTGGGGCTGGGATTTCGGGGACCTGTCCACGGTCACCGTCCACGTCCGCCGGCTGCGCGAAAAGATCGAGGCGGATCCCACCCGGCCTGCCCTCCTCAAGACGGTGTGGGGCGTGGGCTACCGGTTCGACACCCCGGACGGAGCCTCCGGTGCAAACCTCTGAGCTCCTCGCCATCGTGGCCTGGGCGCTCCTGTGGGCCGTGGTCATTGGAACCGTGTCGCTGCTCCTGCTCAAGCCACTCCGCAGGACGTCCATCGCCGTGCAGATCTGTATCGTGGTGCTCTCCACTGTGGCCGTACTGACCGCAGGCATGGTCAGCGCGTTCAACGCCATGTTCATTTCAGCCCGGGACCTCGAAGTCATGTGGTACGTCCTGGCCATCGCCTCCGCCGTTGCACTGGCCATCTCCCTGGTCCTCGGAGCACGGGTCTCGCGCAACGCAAAACTGCTCGCCGCCGCGGCACGGAGCATCGGGCGCGGCGAAAGCCCGGGGCTGCCGGCACCGCTCATGAGCTCGGAACTGTCCGAACTCGCGGACGAACTCGAACGCAGCAGCCGCATGCTGGCCGAATCCCGGGAGCGGGAGGCCGCCGTCGAGCGTGCCCGCCGGGAACTCGTCAGCTGGATCTCCCACGACCTCCGCACACCGCTGGCCAGCATGCGGGCCATGGCCGAAGCCCTCGAGGACGGCATGGCCGCAGACGTCCGCGGCTACTACCGCAAGATCATCGGCCAGACGGACCAGATGGCGATCATGGTCAACGACCTCCTGGAACTCTCCAAGATCCAGGCAGGCACCCTGCGTCTCAAAGCCGAGCCGCTGGACCTCTACGACCTCGCCAGCGACGCCATCGCCGACCTCGCGCCGCTCGCCGCCCGCCGGCAGATCACGCTCGACGGCGGCGGCCTCCGGGAGTGCCTCGCCCTGGCGGACGGCCCCTCGCTGGGCCGCGCGGTCCGCAACGTGGTGCTGAACGCCATTCTCTACAGCAAGCCCGGCTCTGCCGTGACCGTGGAAGTCGGCAGGGACGGGAAGGAGTCGCTGGTTTCCGTGACGGACGGCTGCGGCGGAATCGCTCCGGAAGACATCGGGCACCTCTTCGACACCGGATGGCAGAAGAACCCGTCGCGCAGCCGCTCCGGCGCTGCCAGCCTTGCCGGGCCGGAGCCCGGACGGGATCCCGAAGCGGCCCGGGATCCGGAGATGGCAGGATACAGCGGCGCCGGGATCGGGCTCAGCATGGTGGCGGGGATCGTCCGGGCCCATGAGGGCAGCGTGACGGTTGAGAATGTCGACGGCGGCTGCCGGTTCTCCCTTCGCCTCCCCGCCCAGGATCCGGCTGGCCCGGCCGACGCCGCGCGCAGGAGTGCGCATACCACCAGGGACGCACCGGTCGCGGAGGTGCCCCGTGGGCTTTGATCTCCAAGGAAAGGCGTCCGTTGGCGCGGCCGCCACTCGACCCGGCACCGCCGGCACTCCCGGCCGGTGGGCGGCCGCCGCAGGAGTCGTGGCCGTGGCCGCGGGGGTGGTGGTCGGCGAACTCGTCGCTGCCCTCGTCAGCCCGGCGCTTTCGCCCATGACAGGTGTGGGGGGTGCCGTCATCGACGCTGTACCGCCAGCCGTCAAGGACTGGGCGGTCGCAGTGTTCGGCACCGCTGACAAGTTGGCGCTGCTCGTCGGCATGGGACTGGCCATTGCCGCGCTGGCTGCGCTGGCCGGCCTCCTGGAGTGGCGGCGACGCTTTACCGGGTTTGCAGTCATCGGCATCTTTGGTGTGGTGGGGCTGGTGGCTGTCCTTGGCCGCGCCCAGGTGACCGGCAACGCCATTGCGTTGCCACTGCTTGCCGCCGGAACAGGAATCCTGGTGCTGCGCTGGCTGATGTCGCGACTCCGGGACTGGTCGACGTCGACAACTGCGAGGGAGCGTCCCGCACCGGCCGCCGCACCGGCCACGGCACCGATCGCGGGAGGTGCCGCCGGACCAGACGCCGGACCAGACGCCGGACCAGACGCCGGACCCGACCGGCGCCGGTTCCTCCAGGCATTGGGCGGGGGAGCCGTCGTCGCGACCGTTGGCGGAGCCCTAGCTGCAGGGCTGCGCGGAGCGGCTGCAGGTGTCAGTGAAATCCGGAGCAAACTTGCCTTGCCGTCCGCTGCTTCCCCGGCTTCGCCGGTTCCGGCCGGGGCTGAGCTGAGGCTGGACGGCATGGATCCGCTGGTGACGCCCAACCGCGACTTCTACCGGATCGACACAGCCCTCACTGTTCCTGCGGTGGATCCGGACGCCTGGGTCCTCAGGGTCACGGGCATGGTGGAACGGGAAATCGAACTGGATTTCGCCACGCTGCTGGCAAAACCCATGACCGAACGCCACGTGACCATCGCCTGCGTCTCCAACGAGGTGGGCGGGGACCTCATCGGCAATGCGCTGTGGCTTGGCTGGCCGGTTCGGGAACTGCTGGCCATGGCCGGGCCGACGAGCGGCGCCGACATGGTGCTGTCCCGCAGCAAGGACGGGTGGACGGCCGGAACCCCGCTGGAGGCTCTCACGGACGACCGGGATGCCCTGATCGCCGTGGGCATGAACGGCGAGCCGCTGCCGCTGGAGCACGGCTTCCCGGCGCGGCTCGTCGTTCCCGGCCTGTACGGCTACGTTTCCGCCACCAAATGGCTCACTGAACTCAAAGTGACCCGGTTCGCGGACGACGTCGGCTACTGGACGCCCCGCGGCTGGAGTGAGCGCGGGCCCATCAAGACGTCGTCCCGCATTGACGTGCCGCGGGCCGGCCGCGCGGTGCGTGCCGGGACGGTGGCGTTCGGCGGTGTTGCCTGGGCCCAGCACACCGGAATCAGCAAGGTGGAACTCCGCGTCAACCGCGGCGACTGGCAGACGGTGGAGCTTGCTCCCGGCATATCGCGGGACACGTGGTACCAGTGGCAGCTGTCGCTGCCCCTGACGCCCGGGCAGTATGAGATCCAGGTCAGGGCCACGGACCTGAACGGTGTACCGCAGATCGAAGAGCGGTCACAGGTCGCTCCGGACGGCGCTACGGGATTCCACACCATTAGAGTTGACGTGACGCCCTAGCAGGCCCAAGCCCCAGTGGACCGCAAGCCCAGTGCGCCGAACTCGCAATACGCCCGAATTGCAGTAAGCCCGGACCGAGGTAAGGAACGCATGCACCGCACCGACAACAGGCACGTCACCGGCGGCAGTCACGGCAACAGGTCCGGGGACAAAGGCGGCCATCCGGCCCGCACTGTGGCGGCGCACCGCGAGGCCGTACGGGAGCTGCTGGCAGGCCTCTGCGGCCCCGGCCGCACCGAGCAGCTGCCCCTTCTGGAGGCGCTGGGACGCGGGCTGGCGGCGGACATCACTGCTCCCGTGGACCTGCCTCCGTTCGCAAACTCCCAAATGGACGGCTTTGCTGTCCGCAGCACGGACATTCCCGACGTCGGCAGGGAACTCAGGGTGGTGGACCCCATCCCCGCCGGTGCCGTGGCGGCGCCGCTTGAACCGGGCACGGCCGCCCCGATCATGACCGGAGCCATGATTCCCCCCGGGGCTGACGCCGTCGTACCCATCGAGAGGGCCGTTCCCGACTACTTCCCCCGTCCCGGAACCCCTGCGTCCGTCCGGCTGCCGGCAACGGAATCCGGCACCTACGTCCGCGATGCGGGAAGCGACGTCCGGACAGGGGAGCTGGCGCTCGCCGGCGGAACCTTCCTGGGGCCGGGCCAGCTGGGACTCCTGGCAGCGCTCGGCATCACACAGGTCACCGTGAACCGGAACCTTAGGGTGCTCCTCGCCACGACGGGGGACGAAGTGGTGGAGCCCGGCAGGCCGCTGGAACCCGGCAAGATCTACGACGCCAACGGCACCCTCCTGGAAGCCGCGATGCGCCAGGCCGGGCTGGACGTCCTGCGGACCGCGATCTCAACGGACAACCCGGAGGAACTGACAGCACTGCTCCGGCAGCACGCCCCGCGGGTCGACCTGATCGTCACCACAGGAGGCGTCAGCAAGGGCGCCTATGAAGTGGTCCGGCAGGCCACCGCGGAACAGGACGTGGAATTCCTGCATGTGGCCATGCAGCCCGGCGGCCCGCAGGGCATCGGACGGTTCGACGGCGTGCCCTTCGTGGGTTTCCCGGGTAACCCCGTCAGCTGCCTGGTCTCCTTCGAGATGTTCCTCCGCCCGGTCCTCAGCGCGTTGCTGGGCGCACCGGCACCCCGCCCGGCCATCCGGGCCAGGCTGGCGGACCCGTTGGAATCACCCGCGGGGAAACACCAGCTCCGGCGCGGCACCCTCCAACCGGACGGCACGGTCCGGCTGGAAGGCGGCGCAGGCTCGCACCTGGTTCATGCCCTGGCCGGTTCCAACGCCCTGATCCATGTCCCGGTAGGGACATCTGCGCTCGCCGCGGGCGCGGAAGTGGAAGTATGGACGCTGTGAACAATGAAGATAACGCTGCCGGCCTGACGCATCTGCGCCGGGACGGAACAGCGCAGATGGTTGATGTTTCCGGCAAGGCCGAGACCACCCGGGAGGCCACAGCCACCGCCACGGTCCGCACCACAGCCGAGGTGCTGGCACTCCTGGGTGCGGGCGACCTGCCGAAGGGCGATGCCTTGGCGGTGGCCCGCGTGGCCGGGATCATGGCGGCGAAAAAAACACCCGAGCTCATCCCTTTGTGCCATCCGCTGCCCATCTCCAAGGTCACGGTCGACTTTGAACTGGGCAAGGATGCCGTCGCAGTGCTGGCAACCGTCAAGACCCGCGGCGTGACCGGCGTCGAAATGGAGGCGCTCACCGCAGCGTCGGTGGCGGCCCTCAGCGTGTACGACATGATCAAGGCAGTCGACAAGCATGCAGTGTTGACCGACATCAGGGTGCTGGCCAAAAGCGGCGGCAAGAGCGGGGACTGGACAGCATGAGCAGCTTTGGACAGCAGCCGGAACCGCACCGCCACGGAGAGGCCACCGGCCGGAAGGCCGGCGTCGTGATTGCCTCCAACCGGGCAGCGGCGGGCATCTACCGCGACGAAACCGGCCCGGTGATCATTGACTGGCTGACCGAGCACGGGTTCGAAACGTTCCCGGCCATGGTGGTGCCCGACGGCGAACCCGTGGGAGCCGCGCTCCGCGCCTTGCTCACGCAGCGGCCCGCCGTGATCATCACCAGCGGCGGAACCGGGCTCAGCCCCGATGACCTCACCCCCGAAATGACGGTTCCCCTGCTGGACCGCGAAATACCGGGGATCATGGAAGGAATCAGGCAGGCCGGTCTGGCCAAGACGCCCATGGCCATGTTGAGCCGCGGACACGCAGGCGCAGCCGGGCGGACGTTCATCGTCAATCTTCCCGGATCACCCAAGGGCGTCATGGACGGCCTGGGCGTGCTGGATCCGGTCATCGGCCACCTGTGCGACCAGTTGGAGGGAGATCATGGGCACTGAAAAAGGCATGGAAACCGGCACTGCAGCGGGTACGGGCTCCGGATTCGAGATTGTGAATGCGGTGCTGAGCGCGGAACCCATCTCCGTGGCCCAGGCGATTGCCGCGGTGGAATCGGACACGGCGGGTGCCGTGGTCAGCTTCAGCGGCGTGGTGCGGAACCACGACGGCGGGAAGCCGGTTGAGCGGCTCAGTTACAGTGCGCATCCCACCGCCCACCAGGTGATGGCCGACGTCGTCGCGCAGCTGGTGGCCGAACACGCCGGCGACGCTGCCGCCTCCGGCAAAGAGCCGGTACGGATCTGGGCCGCGCACCGGGTGGGCATGCTGGAAATCGGCGACCCCGCCCTGGTGTGCGCGGTGTCCGCGGCACACCGCGGCCAGGCCTTCGAGGTGTGCTCGGAGCTCGTTGACCGGATCAAGGCGCAGGTGCCCATCTGGAAGGAACAGTTCTTCAGCGACGGAACCGTCGAATGGGTCGGGGCCGGCGCCTAGGGAAGGCGGGGCCGGCGGTAACCTGCCGGCCCGGTTCATCCGGGCGGGCGGCCCGACGGTAGGGTTAAGTCCATGACCGAACAACTTGCCGTCGCCGTCCTGGGCGCGAACGGGCGCATGGGCGCCGAGGCCGTGAACGCCGTTGAAGCGGCCGCCGACATGAAGCTCGTAGCGGCCCTCGGACGGGGTGATTCCCTGGATGAGCTGGTCAACGCCGGAGCCCGGGTGGTGGTGGACCTGACCGTCCCCGAAAGCACCGAAGCGAACGTCCGCTTCGCCGTCGAACACGGCATGCACGCCGTCGTCGGCACCACCGGCTGGGACGCCGCCCGGCTCCATGACCTTGAGGAACTGCTTGGCCGGAATGCCGGCATCGGCGTCCTCATCGCCCCCAACTTCGCGCTCGGCTCCGTGCTGGCGTCGGCATTTGCCGCCAAGGCCTCCAAGTACTTCGAGTCGGTGGAAGTCATCGAGCTGCACCACCCGGACAAGGTTGACGCACCGTCGGGCACCGCAGTCCGCACCGCGCAGCTGATCGCGGCTGAACGTGCCGCCGCCGGCATCGGCGCCGGCCCGGACGCCACCACCACCGAACTTGCCGGCGCCCGGGGCTGCGATGTCGACGGCATCCGCGTCCACAGCGTGCGGCTCCGCGGCCTCGTGGCGCACCAGGAAGTCCTCCTCGGCGGACCGGGGGAGCAGCTGACGCTGCGGCACGACTCCTTCAACCGGGCGTCCTTCATGCCGGGCGTGCTGCTGGGAGTGCGCAACATCGCCGGCCACCCAGGGCTGACCGTAGGCCTGGACGGCTACCTGGACCTCGGAGTCTGACGGCCGTGGGTAATGTCCTCGCCGGCCTGAAGAAGAACCGCACCAAGATCTGGGTCGGCGCGGTGACGCTCCTCCTGGTTTTCTACCTCGTGGTGTCCTTCCAGCGTTCCGTGCTGCTCCTCACCGATCCCAATCCGGTGGCCAAGGCCATCGGCGCCGCGTACCTGATCCTGCCCGCCATCGGGGCCTGGGCGTTGGTCCGCGAGCTGCTGTTCGGTGCCAGGACGGAGCAGATGGCCAAGGTCCTCGAGGCCGAAGGCGGCCTGCCCGTCGACAACCTGCAGCGCACACCCGCCGGACGGATCGTGCGGGAATCGGCAGACGCCGAGTTTGAGAAATACCGGATCGAAGCCGAGGAAGCGCCGGATGATTGGCGTTCATGGTTCCGGCTCAGCTGCGCCTACGACGCCGCGGGCGACCGCAAACGCGCCCGGGCATCCATGCGCGACGCCCTGAAGCTGTTCCGCGAGGGCAGCGGCACCGCCTAGCGGATGCCCGCCCGCTGGTACCTGCCAACTTCGCTGGCGGCGTGGGCCACCCACTCGAGCGGCCCCCGCCAGTGGAGCGCCGCAAATGAACCTCCAATGAGGACCGCGGTCAGGGCCTGGGCGGCATATACGCCTTCCTCAGTCCAGCCGACGGGGAGAGGCTGCAGGTACATCGCAGCCACCAGGCTCACATGCGCCGTGTACAGGCTGAGCGTCATGGCGCCGGCACCACGCAGCGGCAGGAGCAGGTCCAGGTTGAGCCATTCACCCAGGCGCCCCAGGAGCAGGCAGGCGCCCACCACGGCAACGGCTACGGCAGACGTGTGCAATAGGTCCAGCGTTGTGCCCGAATGCGGTGCACTTCCCGCCAGCCACCACCACGAGCCCGATTGGTCGACGCCGGCCAGGTTCACCTGCAGCAGGCTGTCCAGCGGGTAGCGGGGGTCAGCCAGTTGCGCCTGCAGTGCGGCCTTGCCGCCCCACTCGTTCATCATCAGCACGCCCAGCCATTTGGCCAGCACGGCCACCACAGTGCCTCCGGCCAGCAGCAGGACCTGCACGGCCATCTTCGTCAGCGCCAGCCGGCCGATCACCAGCCCGATCAGCAGGTAGCTGAGCCACTGCAGGACGGGGTAGTAGCCGGTCAGGAAGATGTCCCCGAGCAGGCGCCCGGGCGTGGCAAGGTCGTCCCAGTTGGGGTTGTGGCGCAGCTGCAGCGGCGGGGAAGCGGCCAGGAGCCACGGCCGCAGCAGGTATGCGAGCACCGGCGAACCTATCACCCAGCCCGCGGCAAAGGCGCAGAGCGGCCTGATGCTGAGGCCGATGAACGGCAGGACACACAGGAACAGCACGGCGTAATGCACCAGGATCACCGCGACGTTGACTTCCAGGCCGCCGAGGAAGAGCCCGACGACGGCGATCACCAGGGCGCGCAGGGCGATGCCGCGGCGGGCACCCCACAACTCCCGGCCTTCCGGCGGCCGCTGTTTTCCGGTGGACAGGGCCAGCCCGATCCCGGCCAGGACGGCAAACAAAGCCGCCGCCCGGCCCGAGAAGGTGAGGCCGATCCAGGTGGGCGTGAGTTGCGGGTCGGCTTCGAACGTGGGGAGCAGGTGGGTGGCCATCATGCCGAGCAGCGCCAGCCCGCGGGCGGCGTCGATCCCGGTGAGTCTCGTCGTCTTGGTGGTGCCTTTGGCGGTCCGCGAGGGAGAAGCAGTGCCACGGGAGGTCATGAGCCGATCGTCTCATATCCTGGCGGAACCCCTTGTGTTCGAATATATGTTCGAATAGGATCGCTGCATGAACAACGCACCAGAACGCGGAACGCCGGCCGGACCGCTCAAGGCGATGAGCCCCGGCGTGGTGGACTACCTCTTCCGCCGGCTGGTCGCCGGCGACCCGGCCGAGGACATTCAGTGGGGCAAGGAAGGTGTGGCGCTGTCAGCCCAGCCGCCCGGCGCGGAACTGGCGCGCAGGCTCTCTGAGTGCGACCTCGAGGCCCTGACGCCCACGGAGCTCTTCCACTACGTCCGCGCCGCCCAGCGGCTCGCTTCGTGGGCGGAGTCGCTCCGGGAGGAAGCCGTCAGCCGCTACTGCGGCACCCCTCCGCCGGGAACCGTGTCAAACCCCTGAAAAGTGACGCCTGAAGGGCCGACTTTGACGATCATCACGCCGCCGCCATTGTCCTAACAAGGCGGGGACAGGGTAACGTTTTTCCTATGGCTGACACTTCCGCGAATATCCCTGCTTTTGGCACCCTCCTGACCGCAATGGTCACGCCGTTCACTGTGGACGGCAAAGTGGACTACCAGCAGGCGGCGGAACTGGCCGTGAAGCTTGTCGACGACGGCTGCGACGGCCTGGTCGTCACCGGAACCACCGGCGAAACCTCCACCCTCACCGACGACGAGAACGTGGGGATGTTCCGTGCGGTGAAGGAAGCTGTCGGCGGCCGTGCAGCGATCATCGCCGGCACCGGAACCAACGACACCGCGCACTCCGTGCATCTTTCCCGGCTGGCAGCCGACGTTGGCGTCGACGGCCTCCTGATCGTCACGCCGTACTACAACAAGCCCAGCCAAGCCGGCGTGCGCGCGCACTTTGAGGCTATCGCCTCCTCCACCGATGTGCCCGTGATGCTCTATGACATCCCCGGCCGTTCTTCAATCCAGATCGCTCCGGAAACCATGATCCGTCTGGCAGCGCACCCGAACATCGTCGCGGTCAAGGACGCCAAGGCCGATTTCGCCGCCGCCACCCGCGTTATGGCAGGGACCGACCTGCTCTTTTACTCCGGCGACGACGGCCTGACCCTGCAGTGGATGGCGCTGGGCGCCGTCGGACTCGTGGGCGTCACCACCCACGTTGCCACCCGCCGGTTCCGCGAGCTGATCGACGCCGTCAACGCGAACGACTTCGGCACCGCCCGGAAGATCAATTTTGAACTCGAACCTGTTATCCGGGCCACGATGACCCGCGTGCAAGGGGCCGTTGCGGCCAAGCAGATTCTTAAATGGCAGGGAGTCCTGCCCAACTCGGTTGTCCGTTTGCCCCTCGTGGAGCCGGACGAAGCCGAGATCGTAACCATCCGCGAGGATTTGGCGGAAGCAGGAATGGTCTTTTCCTGATCGGCAAAGACCCCACTGTTCCGCCCGGAAAGTAGTGCATTATGACCCAAACCGCCCTTCCCGGCCTTGTCACGCCACCGAAACTGCCCCAAGGGACCCTGCGGATCGTGCCGCTCGGAGGCCTGGGGGAGATCGGCCGCAACATGGCTGTCTTCGAAATCGACGGCAAGCTGCTCATCGTCGACTGCGGTGTCCTCTTCCCTGAGGAGACCCAGCCCGGCGTCGATCTCATCCTGCCCGATTTCTCCTACATCGAGAACCGGCTTGATGACATCGTGGCCGTCGTCCTGACCCACGGCCACGAGGACCACATCGGCGCCGTGCCGTACCTGCTGCGCCTGCGCGCCGACATTCCCCTGGTCGGCTCCCAGCTCACCCTTGCCCTCATCGAGGCCAAGCTGCAGGAACACCGGATCAAGCCCAACACGCTCACCGTGACAGAGGGCCAGGTGGAGCGCTTCGGTCCCTTCGAAACCGAGTTCATTGCGGTCAACCACTCGATCCCCGACGCCTTGGCCGTGTTCATCCGCACCGCTGGCGGCACCGTGCTGCACACGGGCGACTTCAAGATGGACCAGCTGCCGCTGGACGGCAGGATCACGGACCTTCGCCACTTCGCCAAGCTGGGCGAAGAAGGCGTTGACCTGTTCATGTCCGACTCCACCAACGCGGACGTCCCCGGCTTCACCACCGCCGAGAAGGAAATCGGCCCCACACTGGACCGGCTCTTCGGCCAGGCCAGCAAGCGGATCATTGTCGCTTCCTTCTCTTCACACGTCCACCGCGTGCAGCAGGTCCTGGACGCTGCGGCCAACCACAACCGCAAGGTTGCCTTCGTGGGCCGCTCCATGGTCCGCAACATGGCCATCGCGGCCAAGCTTGGCTACCTTGACGTGCCGGACGGCATCCTGGTGGACATCAAGAACATCGACAACCTGCCGGACAACCGCGTAGTGCTGATGTCCACGGGTTCACAGGGCGAGCCGATGGCTGCGTTGTCCCGGATGGCCAACGGGGACCACCGCGTCGTCGTGGGCAAGGGCGACACCGTGATCCTGGCCTCCAGCCTGATCCCGGGCAACGAGAACGCGGTTTTCCGCATCATCAACGGCCTGCTGAAGCTCGGCGCCGACGTCATCCACAAGGGCAACGCCAAGGTCCACGTGTCCGGCCACGCCGCGGCCGGGGAACTGCTGTACTGCTACAACATCCTCGAACCGCTGAACGCCATGCCGGTGCACGGCGAGACGCGGCACCTGATCGCCAACGGCAAGATCGCCCTCGAATCGGGCGTGCCCGATGAGAGCATCCTGCTGGCTGACAACGGCACCGTCATCGACCTTCGTGACCACCAGGCCGACGTCGTGGGCCAGGTGGAAGTGGGCTTCGTCTACGTCGACGGCTCCAGCGTTGGCGAAGTCACGGAAGCCGATCTTAAGGACCGCCAGACGCTCGGTGATGAAGGCTTCATCTCCATCATCACGGTGATCCACCGCGCCACCGGCAAGGTGGTCTCCGGGCCGGAAATCCACGCCCGTGGCGTGGCTGAAGATGATTCCGTCTTCGACGAAATCATCCCCAAGATCAATGCTGCGCTGGAAGAAGCCGTGCTCAACCACACGGACCACACCACGCACCAGCTCCAGCAGGTTGTCCGCCGCGTCGTCGGCACCTGGGTCAACCGCAAGCTTCGCCGCAAGCCCATGATCATCCCGGTGGTCCTCGAGGCCTAAGCATCAGGTCTTGTGCCACCTGGGCCTTCCCCGCAGAAACGTAGCCGCCACGGCAGCTGCCTGCGGGGAGGGCCCCGGTGTTTAAGGCGCTCGGACGGGTCAAGGGCGCATTATTTCCGCCGTCCCTTCCGCAACATGCAGCCCGGACTGCCCCGAAAATCCGCGGTTTTTGGCCTCACTTCGGGTACCGTGGCGGGTATGGCGACACGTACCTCCTCCGCGCCTAGAGGCAACTCAAGCGGTAAATCAGGCAGCTCTGCGGGCCGGGGCTCCGGCTCCGCTGCGTCCAAATCCAGCCGGACCGGAGGAACGTCAGGCACGGCACGCACACGTCAGATGGCCGCCGTCGAACCCCGCCAGCCGTGGCTCGTACGGGTGGCCGCAGGGGCCTGGCTGGGCATCGGCCACGTCGTCGGCGGGGGCGTGCGCAGGATCGGCTACGACGTCAGCGACCTCGCGCCGGAAGACCGTCGGGACGGAGCTGCCCTCTTCAATCTCGCCCTTGGCGTGTTTGTTGCCACCTTCGCCTGGTGGGGCTTCACGGGATGGTTCCCCGACACTGTCTTCGCAATCGTCAACGGGACCTTCGGCTGGATGTCCCTGCTGCTGCCGCTGATGCTTTTCGTCTGCGCCTTCCGGCTGTTCCGCCAGCCGTCGGACGGGCGGGGCAACAACAGGATTGGTATCGGCTTCCTGATCATGACCTTTGCCGGCTGCGGCCTGGCACATGTCATCGGCGGCCAGCCCACAGTAGTGGACGGATTCGACGGCCTGCGCCGGGCCGGCGGAATGCTAGGCTTCCTGGCCGCTTCGCCGCTGGCCGCCCTGCACACGGCCGTGCCCGTGGCCGTCTACGGACTTCTTGCCTTCACGTCCCTCCTGATCATCACCGCTACCCCCTTCGGCGCCATTCCCCGCAGGATCAGGGACGCCTATGAGCACCTCATGGGCATCGATCTGCAGGAAGCCGGCGACGCCCACGACCGCAGCTACCTCTACGAAAACTCCGCCCAGGCTGCGCCGAAGAAAAAGAGGCGCGGCCGGCTGTTCGGCAAGGACCAGGACACCGATCCCCGACTCGAAGGCTACGTTGGGGACGAAGCGTTCGAACATGCCGTCATCGACGACGAGGCCACCGACAGCGCCAACGGCACCAAGGCAGGCGGCAAGGGGTCCCGCCCGGCACCCGGCGTCCGGCGGCCCACCCAGGCCGAGATCGCCGTCGAAAAGATCAAGGCAGCCCAGGGCCTGGGCACCAAGGGCCCGGAATTCAACGGTGAGAACGCCACAGAGGCCATTCCGCTCGTCACCCCGGGAATGGTCGCCGCCGGTTCCCTGAACCCCGTTGCCCCCGCCGCAGCAGGAGCTGTAGCAGCAGGGGCGGCCGCCGCGGCCGCGCAGGTGCCTTCACGCCCCGTCGCCCCGCCGCCACTGCCCACGCCTATCCCGCAGCGCACGGAGCAGCTGTCGCTCGCCGGCGACGTCACCTACACCCTGCCGTCCTCGGACGTCCTGGCACCCGGTTCAATCCCCAAGGAGCGCACCGAGGCCAACGACGCCATCGTGGCCTCCCTGACGGACACGCTGAACCAGTTCAACGTCGACGCGCAGGTCACCGGCTTCAGCCGCGGGCCCACAGTCACGCGGTACGAAATCGAACTGTCCGCGGGCACCAAGGTGGAACGGGTCACGGCGCTCTCCAAGAACATCTCCTACGCCGTTGCCTCGAGCGACGTCCGCATCCTGAGCCCGATTCCTGGCAAGTCCGCCATCGGCATCGAGATCCCCAACACGGACCGCGAGACGGTCTCGCTCGGCGATGTGCTCCGCAGCCAGAACGCCCGACGCACCGACCACCCCATGGTGATGGGTGTCGGCAAGGACGTCGAGGGCGGCTATGTGGTCGCGAACCTCGCCAAGATGCCCCACCTGCTCGTGGCCGGTGCCACCGGTGCCGGTAAGTCGTCGTTCGTGAACTCGATGATCACGTCCATCCTGATGCGTGCCACCCCGGACGAGGTCCGCATGGTGATGGTGGACCCCAAGCGCGTGGAACTCACGGCGTACGAAGGTGTGCCGCACCTGATCACGCCCATCATCACCAACCCGAAGAAGGCAGCGGAGGCGCTGCAGTGGGTGGTGCGCGAGATGGACGCCCGCTACGACGACCTCGCCAACTACGGGTTCAAGCACATTGATGACTTCAACAAGGCTGTCCGGGCCGGAAAGGTCCACCCGCCGGTCGACTCCAAGCGCGTCATCCGCCCCTACCCGTACCTGCTGGTGATCGTGGACGAGCTCGCGGACCTCATGATGGTGGCCCCGCGCGACGTCGAGGATTCCATCGTCAGGATCACCCAGCTGGCGCGTGCCGCCGGTATCCACCTGGTGCTCGCCACCCAGCGGCCCTCGGTGGACGTCGTCACCGGCCTGATCAAGGCCAACGTGCCGTCCCGCATGGCGTTTGCGACCTCCTCCGTGACCGACTCCCGCGTGGTCCTGGACCAGCCCGGAGCGGAAAAGCTCATCGGCCAGGGTGACGCGCTCTTCCTGCCCATGGGCGCGTCCAAGGCCATGCGCGTGCAGGGCGCCTGGGTCACTGAATCGGAAATCCACAAGGTCGTTGAGCACGTCAAGGGACAGCTCAAGGTCGACTACCGCGACGACGTCGCCCCTGAGGCGCAGAAGAAGCAGATCGACGACGACATCGGGGATGACCTCGAGGTCCTGCTGCAGGCCACCGAGCTCGTGGTGACCACCCAGTTCGGCTCAACCTCCATGCTGCAGCGCAAGCTTCGCGTCGGCTTCGCGAAGGCGGGCCGGCTCATGGACCTGCTCGAATCCAGGGGAGTGGTGGGGCCTTCGGAGGGTTCCAAGGCCCGCGACGTCCTGGTGAAGCCCGATGACCTCGCCGCGGTCCTCGCAGCCATGAAGGGCCAGGACGCCCCGGCCGCGCCGGATTCCCAGACCGCGGCGCTGAGCGACAACGCCAATGCGAACATCGCCCAGGGCGGCTATGCCGAGGACCTCGTGGCGGCGGACCTGGACAACCGCACCCAGAAAGTCGAATACTACGACGGTGCCGACGGCAACTCCGGTGACGACGAGGACGGCTCCGAGGACGCCTGGTCGCTCACCGGACGGTAGCCTAGGAGAGTGACTAGCACTGAAGCCAACAGCTCAGGCTCCGCCTCCGGGATCTGGAACCTTCCGAACATCCTGACGATGCTGCGGATTGCCCTGGTGCCGTTCTTCGTCTGGTTCCTCGTGGCGGACGCCCCGGGGCTCGATAGCCAGAACGGCGGCTGGCGCTGGGCCGCTGCCCTGACGTTTGCCGTCGCCATCTACACCGACAAGCTCGACGGCGACATCGCCCGCAGCAGGGGACTCATCACCAACTTCGGCAAGATTGCCGATCCCATCGCGGACAAACTGCTGACGGGCTCCGCACTGGTGATGCTGTCCGTCCTGGGCGAGCTGCCCTGGTGGATCACCATCCTGATCCTGGTCCGCGAATGGGGCATCACGGCGCTCCGGTTCTTTGTCATCCGCTATGGCGTCATCCCGGCGTCGCGCGGCGGCAAGCTGAAGACCGTTGTGCAGACCGTTGCGATCCTGCTGTATGTGATTCCGCTCGCATCGCTGGCGCCGTGGCTCGGTGTGGTCGCCTTCCTGGTGATGCTCGCGGCCGTGGCCATCACCGTCTGGACCGGAGTCCAGTATGTTGTCGAAGCACTCAAGCTGCGGGCAAGCGGACGTCGTGCCGCCAGCCAGCGCGTTCAAGGAGAAATGCCGTGAGCAATCTGCACCGCATCGCCGAACAGGCAGTTACCGGCGCCATCGCGCGGGGACTGACAGTCGCCACCGCCGAATCGCTGACAGCGGGCATGGTGACGGCGGTCCTCGCTGACACACCCGGCGCCTCGGGCATGCTCCAGGGCGGAGTGGTGTCCTACCAGAACGCAGTCAAGGCAGACGTCCTGGGCGTGCCCCAAGAGCTGCTCGACGCCGTCGGATCCGTCGAGGGAGCCGTTGCAGAAGCGATGGCAGCCGGAGCCCGAAGGATCTGCGGCGCGGACGTCGGCGTGTCGACAACCGGCGTCGCCGGTCCGGAACCGCACGGCGGGAAAGCCGTGGGAACAGTCTTCGTCGGCATCGCCACCGCGGAGGGCACGACGTCGTTCGGTTACGTTTTCGAGGGGAACCGCGCCGACATCCGCGGACAGGCCTGCGCGGCTGCATTAGAGCGGCTGCTTGAGGCGCTATCTTCTGAGGCTTACCAGGCGTAAAGTTGCCGGGAACAAAATTTGATTCCTAATAGTTGTTACATTGTGTCGCTTCCGAATCGCGGAGGCGCCTAGGATGAGTAAATAATTATGGTTCGTCTGATGAAGGCGGGCCTGACGAACGAGGGAGCAAGGCGATACAGATGGTAAAGCAGCCCGTATCCGTGAACGGCGTTGTCCGCTGGAAGGATGTGGGCCTCGCCGATCAGGCAAAGAGCGAACAGAAGGAGCGCAAGATGGTTGTACTTCGTCACGAAATCGGTGATGTTCTGCGCGACGTTCGCCAGCGTCAGGGCCGAACCCTCCGCGAAGTTTCACACAGTGCCCGGGTTTCCCTGGGTTACCTCAGTGAAGTGGAGCGCGGCCAGAAGGAAGCCTCTTCGGAGCTGCTGTCTTCGATCTGCTCGGCCCTGGACGTCCCGCTGTCCAGCATGCTCCGCGAAGTCAGCGACCGCGTTGCCGTCGCTGAGGGCGTTGCTGTTCCGGACACCGTTCCGCAGGAATTCTCGCAGCGTTATGGCCGCGACCTTGACCGCGAACTCAACACTGAACTGTCAGACGAACTGGCCAAGGGACTGCTCTCGGGCGCCCGCTGACCTGCGTCGTTCATACTCAGTCATACCAGACTCACACGAAGGGCCTCCGGCTAAGCCGGAGGCCCTTCGGCGTTCAAACCAGGGTTAAGTTCCGGGCCGGTTGGCTTCGTCCTTCGGGAAGCCGTCGCGCTCATACGTCGCGTTGAGCTTCGCCATGTATGTGGCAAGGGTCTGAAGTTCTTCGACCGGCCATTCGCCCAGCCGCTCACGGAAAACTTCCCGCCGTGCGTCCTGGACCTGGTGCATCTTCTCCTCGCCCTTGGGGGTCAGCTGGATGGTCTGGGCCCGGCCGTCGAGGGGATCGGCCTCCTTGGACACCAGGCCGATGCTTTCGAGGAAGGCAATCTGCCGGCTGACAGACGGCTTGCCGACGCCGATGCATGATGCCAGTTCCGTGAGCCTGATGGGACCTTCCCGGCGGATGACCGTGAGGAGGCCGTACGCTGCCGGTTCCATGTCCGGGTGCACTTCCCGCGACAGTTGCTGGGACAGGGCGCGGCCACGGCGCCAGAACAGGCTGATCTGATGTTCCACGGTTCGCAGGGCCGCGTCGACGCTGTTTTCGGTGGCCCCTGGGGCATCGGGTTCCACGGCTGGGTTGCTCATGGCAACCATTCTATTGGCCGCAGCCGTGAGAGACTTTATCGGTGAGAATCAGCGACTTCTGGCGGCTAATGGACGATGAGTTCGGTGCAGGCTACTCCCGTGTCCTCAGCAGCTCACTGGTGCTGGCGGGTGTCGGCAGCCGGACAGCGGACCAGGCACTGGCAGCCGGTGTTCCTCCGCGGCAGGTCTGGCTCGCCATGTGCGACGTGCAGGACGTCCCGGCGGACCGGCGGCTCGGCAGGGACGTCAAGCCGTCCCGCAACTGATCCACGGCGCCCTGACGCTGGATGGCTCCGCCCTGACACGCCGGGCAATTGTTCGAATATCTGTTCGGGTAGGGCTATGCTTTTTTCAGAGCGTTTTCCACATACGCAATGTCATCCGGCAAGAATGTCGGTGGGTGCCGTTAGCGTCGGTGATGACAGATAAAGGGCCGCTCAGGCCACTCCACAGCGAGAAAACTAGAGGTGTGAACCATGGCGGCAGCCCCGGATCGTCAGAAGGCGCTCGATGCAGCGCTTGCCCAGATCGACAAGCAGTTCGGCAAAGGATCCGTCATGCGGCTGGGCGACGAAGTGCGTGCGCCCATCGAAGTAATCCCCACCGGCTCCATTGCACTGGACGTTGCCCTGGGAATTGGCGGCCTGCCGCGCGGCCGCGTCGTGGAAATCTACGGCCCGGAATCGTCAGGTAAGACCACCGTTGCCCTGCATGCCGTCGCGAATGCCCAGCGCCTGGGCGGTATTGCTGCGTTTATCGACGCCGAGCACGCCCTGGACCCGGAATACGCCGCCAAGCTGGGTGTCGATACCGACGCGCTGCTGGTATCCCAGCCGGACACCGGCGAGCAGGCCCTGGAAATCATGGACATGCTGATTGGCTCGGGCTCCCTCGATGTGATTGTCATCGACTCCGTGGCCGCCCTCGTGCCCCGCGCGGAAATTGAAGGCGACATGGGCGACAGCCACGTCGGCCTGCAGGCCCGCCTGATGAGCCAGGCGCTCCGTAAGATCACCGGACGTTTGAGCCAGACCAAGACCACCGCCATCTTCATCAACCAGCTGCGTGAGAAGATCGGCGTCTTCTTCGGCTCGCCCGAAACCACCACCGGTGGTAAGGCGCTGAAGTTCTACGCCTCCATCCGCATCGACGTCCGCCGCATCCAGACGCTGAAGGAAGGCGCTGATTCGGTAGGCAACCGCACCAAGGCGAAAATCGTCAAGAACAAGATGGCCCCGCCTTTCAAAATCGCCGAATTCGACATCATCTACGGCCAGGGCATTTCCCGCGAGGGCGGCATCATCGACATGGGCGTGGAGCACGGCCTGATCAAGAAGTCCGGTTCCTGGTTCACCTACGACGGTGACCAGCTGGGCCAGGGCATGGAGAACTCGCGACGCTTCCTGCGCGACAACCCGGAGCTTGCCTCGGAGCTGGAGCGCCTCATCAAGGAAAAGCTCGGCGTCGGCGTCAAGCCCGCCGAGGCTGAAAAGGAAGCGTCTCCGAAGCTCAAGGCCGTTGACGGTTTCTAGGGGAAACCGGCGGAGCGGGCCAGGATTCCGATCCCGGAAACCTGGCCCGGCTGCGTTCGGCGATGCGGGCCCGGACGGGACCTTCCCCGCGGAGGCCGGATTCGTGCCGGAGCCGGAAGCGGATCACGATGCTGAGCCGGATCCGGCCTCCGTGGCGCGGGCCATCGTGCTTCGGCAGCTGACCGCCTCGCCGAAAAGCAGGTTGCAGCTGGCCCGCAAGCTGGCCGAGCGCAATGTTCCGGAGGACGTGGCCGAGGCCGTACTGGACAGGTTCGAGGAAGCCCGGCTCGTGGATGACGCCGAGTTTGCGGACATGTGGGTCCGGAGCAGGTCCCAGACCAGGAAGCTCGCCAAGGGTGCGTTGCGGCGCGAGCTTGCGGACAAAGGTATTGAGGCCGACATTGCGGCCCGGGCCTTGGAGCAGGTCAGTGACGAAGCGGAGGAGTCTGCCGCCCGTGAACTCGTCCAACGCAAGCTCAAAGGCACAGCAGACCTCACGGACCGAGCCGAGCGGGACAAGGTCACGCGTCGGCTGGCCTCGATGCTGGCCCGGAAGGGATACCAGCCGTCGCAGGCCTTCCGGATCGTCGGGGAGGTCCTCGACACCGCAGCCGGCGGGCAGGCGGAAACGGAATTCCTATGAACCGGTACCCTTAACAGGTGAGTTTGACCATTCCCTCCCCAGCGTCCGGCACCAGCACTTCCGCCAGCACGGATGGAGCCCCCTCAGCGGCGCCGCCGCGCACTTACCAGGTGCGCACTTTTGGCTGCCAAATGAACGTTCACGACTCCGAGCGCATGGCCGGGATGCTCGAAGGCGCCGGGTATGTCCCGGCGACCGATGAGCACGCCGACGTCGTGGTGTTCAACACATGCGCCGTCCGGGAGAACGCCGACAACAAGCTTTACGGCAACCTCGGAATGCTGGCCCCGGTCAAAGCTGCCAACCCGGGGATGCAGATCGCAGTGGGCGGTTGCCTGGCCCAGAAGGACCGCGAAACCATCCTGAAGAAGGCCCCGTGGGTGGACGCCGTCTTCGGCACCCACAACGTCGGTGCCCTGCCCGCGCTCCTCGACCGCGCCCGTCACAATAATGAGGCGCAGCTCGAGATCCTGGAATCACTCGACGTTTTCCCCTCCACCCTCCCCACCAAACGGGACTCCGTGTACTCGGGCTGGGTGTCGATTTCGGTGGGCTGCAACAACACGTGCACCTTCTGCATCGTTCCTGCCCTGCGCGGCAAGGAGAAGGACCGCCGTCCGGGCGACATCCTCGCCGAGATTCAGGCACTGGTGGATGACGGCGCCATCGAGGTGACACTCCTGGGCCAGAACGTGAACTCCTACGGCGTGGAATTCGGCGACCGCCAGGCGTTCTCCAAGCTGCTGCGTGCCTGCGGTGAAATCGAAGGGCTGGAGCGGGTCCGGTTCACCAGCCCGCACCCTGCTGCCTTCACGGACGACGTCATCGACGCCATGGCCGAAACCCCGAACGTCATGCCGCAGCTTCACATGCCCCTGCAGTCGGGCTCGGACAAAGTACTCAAGGACATGAAGCGGTCATACCGCTCCACCAAATTCCTGGGCATCCTGGACAAGGTCCGGGAACGGATTCCGCATGCCGCCATCTCGACGGACATCATCGTCGGCTTCCCCGGTGAAACCGAAGAGGACTTCCAAGCCACGCTGGACGTCGTCGAAAAGTCGCGCTTCGCCACTGCGTTCACCTTCCAGTACTCGAAGCGCCCCGGCACCCCCGCCGCTGACCTGCCGGACCAGCTCCCCAAGGCCGTGGTCCAGGAGCGCTTCGAGCGCCTGACCGCCCTGCAGGACCGGATCGCGGCCGAGGAAAACGCCCGTCAGCTGGGTCGCCGGGTGGAGGTCATGGTCACGGCACAGTCCGGTCGTAAGTCGGAGGAAACACACCGGCTGTCGGGCCGGTCGCAGGATCAGCGGCTGGTGCATTTCTCAGTCCCGGAGGGTGCGGAGAAGCCCCGGCCCGGAGACCTTGTGACCGTCACCATCACGGAAGCTGCTGCCTTCCACCTGGTGGCCGATCCGGCATCGCCGGCAGACTACGCGCTCCGCCGGTCGCGTGCCGGTGACGCCTGGGACAGGTCCCAGGCGGACTCCTGTGGCGCCCCGGTGCCCGGCGCCGGCAACCGTGCGACCGGCGGCAAGAGCGGCGTGTCCCTCGGTATGCCGGCGCTCCCCGTCCGCCGCAGCTAGGCAATGGCCACGCCCACAGGGAACGGCCAGGACGCCCTTGTGCCGTCGGCTGACGCGCGCGGCGCCGACGCCGGTCAGCCACCTGTCATTGCGGTGGTCGGCCCCACCGGATCCGGGAAATCGGACCTCGCCGTGGCACTCGCGCTGGAACTTGACGGCGAGGTCATCAACGCGGACGCCATGCAGTTCTACCGCGGCATGGACATCGGCACAGCGAAGATCACGGTGGAGGAGCGCAGGGGAGTCCGGCACCACCTGCTGGACACCCTCGACGTCACCCAGGAAGCCAGCGTGTCCGATTTCCAGCGGCAGGCGCGCGCTGCCGTCGCCGATATCCACGCCCGGGGCAGGCGGGCCATCCTCGTCGGCGGATCGGGCCTGTATGTCCGGGCAGCGCTGGACGTGCTCGAGTTTCCCGGAACGGATCCGGACATCAGGCACCGTCTCGAAGCGGAGGCCGACGAAACCGGCCTGGCCGCCCTGCGCAGCAGGCTGGAAGCCGTGGACCCGGTATCCGCCGCCCGGCTGGGAGACGCCCGCAGGGTTGTCCGCGCACTGGAGGTCTTCGAGCTGACAGGACGCCCGTTCAGCTCCTTCATGCCGGCCCGGGAGTACTTCCAGCCGGCCGTCCAGATCGGGCTCGAGGTGGACCGGGAGCTCCTGAAGGACAGGCTGGCACAGCGTGTCCACCGCATGGTCGCCAACGGACTGCAGGCCGAAGTGCAGCGGCTGGACGGAGCAGGCCTGAGGAACGGCAAAACCGCGTCCCGTGCCCTGGGCTACTCCCAGTTCCTCAAAGTACTCGATGGTGAATGGGATGCCGGCCAGGCCACGGAAGACACCATTGTGGCCACGCGAAAATTCGCCCGCCGGCAACTCACCTGGTTCAGGGCCGATCCCCGCATCACCTGGCTCGACTGGCAGGACCCGGACCTGGTGGACAAAGCAGCGGCCGTCTGCCGCTGAGCCGGCGCTGCTCAGCCCGCGCCAGCCCCGTGCACACGGTTTTCGGGCCCGTCCACCCGTGACTGTAATCTTGAACCATGGACGAAACCCTTGCACCCACCCCTGACCGCACACTCCAGGGGCTGAGCGGCCTGGCCTTCTCCAAGGGCCACGGCACCGGCAATGATTTCGTGCTTGTTGCTGACCCCGGAGGCACATGGCCCATCGCACCCGAGCAGGTTGCGGAACTCTGCGACCGCCACCGCGGAATCGGCGGCGACGGGCTGATCCGCGCCGTGCCGTCGCGCTACCTCCCCGAAGGGCGCGAGCTGCAGACAGTCCACCCGGACGCCGAGTGGTTCATGGACTACCGCAACGGCGACGGCTCCCTGTCGGAAATGTGCGGCAACGGCGTGCGCGTCTTCGTCCACTTCCTCGTTGCCGAAGGACTGGTCCGGCTCGAGACCGGCGATGCGCTGACCATCGGCACGCGAGGGGGCGTCAAAACGGTCGTGCGGACCGAGAACGGCTACGCCGTGGACATGGGCCCGTGGGAGTTCATTTTCCCGGGAGAGGCCACGGCACGCGCCATGGACTCGCTTGTGACCGCCGACGGCCTGGAAGTGCCGCGGCCGGCGCTGTCTGTCAGCATGGGGAACCCGCACACTGTGGTGGCGCTGGCAGAGCTCAGCGAACTTGAGGCAACCCAGCTGTTCAAGGCACCGCACGTTGACCCGAAGCCGGCCAACGGCACCAATGTGGAGTTCGTCGTACCCTCCGAACCGCTGGTGCATGACGGCGTGGGGACCATCACCATGCGCGTCCACGAGCGCGGCGTGGGGGAGACGCAGTCATGCGGCACCGGCGCCTGCGCAGCAGCGGTTGCCATCCGTCACTGGGCCGGGCAGGGCGCTCCGGATGCCTGGAACGTCAAGGTGCCGGGCGGCGTCGTCGGCGTGAAATTCTTTCCGGGGCCGGAAGGCCACGAGCATGTGGAACTCAGCGGTCCGGCCGTGATCGTGGCTAGTGGGACGCTTTCCTGACCCGAAGGATCCTGAACGACTTCGAGGTGCTCTCCCGGGTGACGGTGTAGCTGCTGTCCAGTTCGGTGCCCAGCCAGCGCTGCAGCGAATCCGAACCAAGGTTTTTCTGGACTACCAGCCAGGCGGACCCGCCCGGGGCCAGCCGGGGGAGCCACAGCAGCAGCAGGGAGTGAAGTTCGTCCTTGCCTATGCGGATGGGCGGATTGGACCAGATGGTGTCGAACCGGAGGCCCGGATCAACGTTGGCCGGCAGGCTGGCCGTGACGTTGCCAAGCCCCAGCAGGCCGGCGTTTTCGTTGGTCAGTGCGACACAGCGCTCATTCACGTCCACGGCATAGACGTGCGCGTGGGGGGCCCTGAGGGCCATGGTCAGGGCGATCGGACCCCAGCCGCAGCCGATGTCCAGCAGGTTGCCCTGGGGAGACGGGGCCGGCGCGTCAGCCAGCAGCACAGCGGTGCCCTTGTCGATCCCGTCGGGGCTGAAGATGCCGCTGGAGGTCTGCAGCTTGCGGGTTTCACCGGCGAGCTCCACGGTTAGCGGCTTGCGGGTGAACGGCCCGGCGGGCTGGGCGCTGAAATAGTGTGCAGACTCCATAACTCGCCAGATTAGTTGTCCCGGGCGCGGATGGGAAACGCGGGGGAACGGGCCGGGGAAACCGGTCTGCTAATCTTGAATTCATGTTCTTGATCTTTGAGTAGCCGGCACGGGCCCTGGCCCGTCCCGCAGCGACGCAGGTAATCACCTTCCGCTCAGTGCGCCGCCCTGCCGTGATCCTCCGGCCGGACGTGCTGCCCGAACTACTTGGAGTCCAGCAATGCTGATCATCTGACCTGCCATCGGAATCCCGTCATTTGGACGGCGCGCGTGAACTTCCCCGTGGGAACGCCGCTCCGTGTGGAAGACCGTCCGCTGAACATTCCGGTGTCACCGACGCCACCGCATCCTGCGCAACGGCGCCTGCCAGGCAGGCCGCCTTGCCACCGCCCATACCGCCGCCCGCTGCGCCGCAGCCGCCGGCACCCCAGGAGCCCGAATGACCAATAGTCGTCAGCCCAGCGCGAATACCGCCCCGCAGACAAGTAATCAGCACTATTCTGAAGGTGTCGAATCTTCAAAGGAGAACATGACCAACCAGCCCAACACCGGATCAGATTCAGCCTCACAGGACATGAGTCCTGAGGAAATCCAGGCTGTCATCGACCGGATTCTGTCCAAGGATGTCCCGGCCCGTTCCGCCAAATCCGACCCGGAAGATCCGCGGGGAGTTTTGGGGTCGGCGCAGGCGATTTCCCGCCAGGACAGCGAACACAGCATCTTTGACGGGGACCAGCAGGACCTTGAAGAACGCCGGGCCCTGCGCCGTACGGCAGGCCTGTCCACCGAGCTCGAGGACGTCACTGAGGTTGAATACCGGCAGCTGCGCCTTGAACGGGTGGTCCTGGCCGGTCTCTGGTCCGAGGGAACCCTGGCGGACGCCGAAAACTCACTGCGTGAACTTGCCGCACTCGCGGAGACAGCAGGCTCGGAAGTGCTTGACGGCATCGTCCAGCGCCGCGCGAAGCCCGACCCCGGCACGTTCCTGGGTTCCGGCAAGGCCCTGGAACTCAAAGACATCGTGATGTCCACGGGTGCCGACACCGTGGTGGTGGATGCCGAGCTGGCACCCTCACAGCGGCGCGGACTTGAAGACATCGTGAAGGTCAAGGTCATCGACCGCACGGCCCTGATCCTGGACATCTTCGCCCAGCACGCCAAGAGCCGCGAAGGCAAGGCGCAGGTGGAGCTGGCGCAGCTCGAGTACCTGCTCCCGCGCCTGCGCGGCTGGGGCGAATCAATGTCCCGGCAGGCCGGTGGCCAGGTGGGCGGCGCGGGTGCCGGCATGGGCTCCCGTGGCCCCGGTGAAACCAAGATCGAACTGGACCGGCGGCGGATCCGCACCCGGATGGCCAAGCTGCGGCGTGAAATCGCCGCCATGAAGCCGGCGCGGGAAACCAAGCGGGCCAACCGCCGTCGTAATTCCGTCCCGTCCGTTGCCATCGCCGGGTACACGAACGCCGGAAAGTCCTCGCTCCTGAACCGGCTGACCGACGCCGGAGTCCTGGTGGAGAACGCCTTGTTCGCGACGCTGGATCCAACCGTCCGCAAGGCGGAAACGGCCGACGGCCTGGGCTACACCCTGGCCGACACCGTGGGCTTCGTCCGCTCCCTTCCCACGCAGCTGGTGGAAGCCTTCCGGTCCACCCTGGAGGAAGTGGCAGACGCGGACCTCATCCTGCACGTCGTGGATGTCTCGCACCCCGATCCGGAAGGCCAGATCGCCGCGGTCCGCGCCGTGTTCAGCGAAGTGGACGCGCGCAAGGTCCCGGAAATCATCGTGCTGAACAAGGCTGATGCCGCGGATCCGTTCGTGGTGGAACGCCTGAAGCAGCGCGAACCACGCCATGTGGTGGTGTCCGCACGGACCGGGCAGGGCATCGCTGAACTGCTGAAGGCGATCAGTGAGGCCATCCCGCGGCCGAGCGTCAAGATGGAACTGCTGATTCCCTACCACCGCGGGGACCTGATCAGTAAGCTCCACGAAGCGGACGCCGAGATCCTTCGCCTTGAGCATGAGGAAGAGGGCACACGTGCCCTCGTCATGGTGCGCGAGGGGCTTGCCTCTGAACTGGAATCCTTCATCAGCAATGTCTGATCCCGGGGCTGGAGAAACCAGCGGCTCTGCCGGCGAGCAGTTCGTCATCGAGCTGCTCGACCGGGCCGTTTCCGGCATGGGCGGACAGAGCCGCAGCGGCCAGCACGAGATGGCCCGGCAGGTGGCACGCGCTATCGACAGCGGCGACCACCTGCTGGTCCAGGCCGGAACGGGCACCGGAAAGTCCCTGGCGTACCTCATTCCGTTGATCGCCCATTCACTGGTCAGCGACAAACCCACGCTCGTCTCCACGGCCACCCTCGCCCTGCAGACCCAGATCGTGGGCAGGGACCTCCCCAGACTGCTGGAAACGATCACCCCCGCCCTTGAACGACCCGTCAAGGTGGCACTCGTCAAGGGCAGGTCCAACTACGTCTGCCGGCACAAGCTCGACGGCGGGTTCCCTTCCGAGGAGCCGTCCGAGGGACAGCTTTTCTCGCTGGGAGAGGACACCAGCGTCCCGCACTTCGCCGCTTCCTTGGGCGGCCCTGCGTCGCAGCTGGGTAAGGAAGTAGTCCGGCTCCGCGAGTGGGCGGAGAAGACGGCCTCGGGGGACCGTGACGAGCTGATGCCCGGTGTGACGGACCGCGCCTGGCGGCAGGTGTCCGTGACGTCGATGGAATGCCTCGGAGCGCAGAAATGCCCCATGGCTGCCGAGTGCTTCAGCGAACTGGCCCGGCAGAACGCGGCCGAGGCCGACGTGGTGGTCACCAACCACGCCATGCTGGCCGTCAGTGCCTTCGAAGGCCTCGCTGTGCTGCCGGAGTACGACGTCGTTGTGGTTGACGAGGCCCACGAGCTGCAGGACAGGGTGACGGGAGCAGTCTCCGGCCAGCTTTCCGTCGCCATGGTCCACGCCGCCGCTTCGGGCGCCCGCAAAAACACCGGCATCACCGTTGATGCGCTCAACAACGCAGCCGCGAACCTTGAGGTGGCCATCGCCGGAGTTCCGAGCGGCCTGCTGCCCAACGGCCTCAACGACGAACAGCTCGACTGTGTGGACCAGCTGCGGGAAGCCTGCCGCGCGGCCCTTTCCGATTCCAAAGGGGACAGCGCCAACACGGCCGACGGCGGGCGGCAGCTTGCGCGGTCACGCCTGATGGTCATCCTCGAGCTTTGCGAACGCCTGATTGCCGCCCGGGAAAACCGCGAGGTGGTCTGGTTCTCGCGTGCCAGCACCTTTGACCCGCAGCAGGGCTACTCGCAGCCGGACGACGCCTCGCCGGCCCTGGTCAACATTGCCCCCCTGAGCGTGGCCGGGAAGCTGCGCGACGGGCTTTTCGCGGGCCACACAGTGGTCCTAACATCAGCCACGCTCGCGATCGGATCGGCCTTCGAACCGGCCGCGGGAGGGCTCGGGCTGGTGGGGCCCGGGGCGCCCAGCTGGACCGGTGTGGACGTCGGATCGCCGTTCGATTACCCCAAGCAGGGCATCCTCTATGTTGCCAGCCACCTGCCGAAGCCCGGACGCGGAACGTCGCCCGAAGCGCTGGACGAGCTCGAGAAACTGATCCGGGCCTCGGGCGGCGGGGCACTGTGCCTCTTTTCGTCGCGCCGGGCCGCGGAGGACGCGGCCGAGGCCATGCGGCCGCGCCTGGATGTCAGCATCCTCTGCCAGGGCGAATCAACCATGACCGCCCTGGTGCGCCAGTTCGCCGACGAACCGGACACGTGCCTTTTCGGCACCATGTCACTCTGGCAGGGGGTCGATGTTCCCGGCGGTTCGTGCAGGCTGGTGGTCATCGACCGGATCCCGTTCCCCAGGCCGGATGACCCCCTCATGACGGCGCGCTCCCGGGCGGTGGCCCAAGCGGGCGGCAACGGGTTTATGTCGGTGTCTGCCACACATGCAGCCATCCGGCTTGCCCAGGGGGCAGGCCGCCTGATCCGTTCTACGGGCGATAAAGGCGTTGTGGCTGTCCTTGACTCCCGGCTGTCCACGGAACGCTACGGGGGCTTCCTCAGGGCCGCCCTGCCGCCGTTCTGGCCGACCACTGATCCTGCGATCGCGGTGGCGGCCCTGAGCCGGCTGGCGAAGGCCCCCGCGTAGGCCGGGCTGCCGGCTGACGCGGGGGATCGGCGGCTACAGCGAGCGGAGAACCGAAACGACCTTGCCCATGATGTTGGCGTGATCGCCGAGGATGGGCTCGTATTGCGTGTTCTGCGGGAGCAGCCAGGTGTGTCCGTCGCGCTGGCGGAATGTCTTGACGGTGGCTTCATCATCGAGCAGGGCGGCCACAATGTCGCCGTTGACGGCATCACTCTGCCGGCGGACCACCACCCAGTCGCCGTCGCAGATTGCCGCGTCGATCATGGAGTCGCCGGAAACCTTCAGCATAAAAAGCTCGCCGTGGCCGACGAGCTGCCGCGGCAGGGGCATGACGTCCTCGACCATCTGGTCTGCCAGGATGGGGCCGCCTGCCGCAATCCTGCCCACCAGGGGGACCATTGCCGTATCCGTTGCCGTCGCCAGTTCGGAAACGGACAAGCCGCCAATGGTGCGCAGCCGGGCAGGCTTCTCCACGCCGGAGATCTTGGCGGTTCCCTCGTCCAGGGTCAGCGGCATGAGCACTTCCATGGCGCGCGGACGCTTGGGGTCGCGCCGGAGGTAGCCCAGCTTCTCGAGCTGTGAGAGCTGGTGCGTGACGCTGGAGAGGCTGGCCAGGCCCACGGTGTCGCCGATTTCACGCATGGACGGCGGATAGCCGTTGTCGTTGACGGACCGCTGGATGGTTTCCAGAATCTTCTTCTGCCGCACCGTGAGGCCCTTGGGCTTCGCTGGTGACTGCTGGCTCCGCTGCGTAGCCCTGCCGCCGGTGGCTTGTGCTGCCATGTTCGCCAACGCCTTTCGTTCCACCCGGCCTCCGTGGCTGCAGCTGCCGGGAACTTCCGGCCTGAAAATGTCAGACCCTGCTGATCAACTGCAGAAGTGGTTGTTCTGTAGCTCAAACGTAGGTCAGCCGCACACGTTTTTCAAACATTTGTTCTAGTGAGTCTCGACAATGTTCGTTAATAAGTGCTAGAACAGAACCAGCAAAGTTCGAATATGTGTTCTAGTCGCAAGCCCCATTCGGTTCTATGTTCGAAGAGTTCGATGTTCGAAGGCCGGGACGGGTGGATGGCATCTTTGGGAACATGCCGGGCGGCACAGTCAGGTCCAGGAGGGCTCAGTTCATGTCAGCAACACGCGCTATTCAGGGTTCGGGTCATCAGCGTTCGAAAGAGCAGCATTCCACCAGCCGGGTAGACCGCGGCTCGGGAATGCAGGGCTTCAACTGGGAGGACGGTCCTTCAGGGAAGGCCAGGTCCGCGCAGCCGCCGCTCCGCCTGACCCGCCGGGGCCGCATCGTCCTGGTGGGCCTCCCGCTGATTCTGCTGTCTGTGGTGCTCATTTCACTGGCCGGCTTCCTGAACTCCCCGGCCAAGGCCGCGGATTCCGTGTCCGAGCTGTCGCTGACTCCAACAGTGTCTGTCACGGTTCAGCCGGGGGAGTCCCTCTGGGGAATTGCCGGGACCGTGGCGCCGGAGCGCGATCCCCGCGACGTGGTGGCGGACATCGTCCAGCTCAACAACCTTGACGGCGGCAAGGTCATGCCGGGCCAGCAGATCTTCGTCCCGTCGAAGTAGAACAGCGGCCCGGACGCCTCCGTGGCCGGGACCTGCCGGGCCCGCCCGCCGCCATGCTGCAGAATCCGGTCCGGGCCTGCCAGCGCAGGCCGGCAGGCGTCACAGTTTCAGTGGCCCGGCCACCCTCACTTAAACTGTTGAAGTGACTGACCAGCTAGAGCGACTGAACCGACTTCCCCTCCGGACCAACTTGCGGGGCCTCACCCCGTATGGAGCGCCGCAGCTGGACGTTCCCATCCTGCTCAACGTCAACGAGAACACCCATGGGGTTCCGGCGGATGTCCTCGCGGCCATTTCCGAGGCCGTGACGGCAGCTGCTGCGGGACTGAACCGGTACCCGGACCGTGAGTTCACCGAACTACGTGAGCGCCTTGCAGAGTACCTCGGGCACGGCCTTGGAGCGGAGAACATCTGGGCCGCCAACGGGTCCAACGAAGTGCTTCAGCAGATTCTGCAGGCCTTCGGCGGGCCGGGCCGCACAGCCCTTGGGTTCCCGCCCACGTACTCCATGTACCCGCTCCTGGCGAGCGGAACGGACACGGAATACATTGTCGGCCAGCGGGCCGACGACTACGGCCTCAGCGCCGAATCGGCAGCCCGGCAGGTCAGGGAGCTTCAGCCCAACATCGTCTTCCTGTGCTCGCCCAACAATCCCACCGGCACCGGCCTGGGACTGGATGTGGTCGAGGCCGTCTACGCCGCCGGGGAGGCCAGCCAGACGGTTGTGATCGTTGATGAGGCGTACCACGAGTTCGCCCACGACGGCACGCCCAGCGCGCTGGCGCTCCTTCCCGGCCGTGAGCGCCTGATCGTGTCCCGCACCATGAGCAAGGCCTTTGCCCTCGCCGGAGCACGGCTCGGCTACATGGCCGCCGCCCCCGAAGTTACTGACGCCCTGCGCCTGGTGCGGCTGCCGTACCACCTGTCCGCCATCACCCAGGCCACGGCCCTGGCCGCACTGACCCACCGCGAAGCCCTCATGGCCGACGTCGAGGACATCAAACTGCAGCGCGACCGGATCGTCACGGAGCTGACGCGAATGGGCCTTAAGCCCGCCGCGTCCGATTCCAACTACGTCTTCTTCGGCGGGCTGGAAAACCCGCACGAGGTCTGGCAGGGACTGCTGGACGCCGGGGTCCTGATCCGGGATGTGGGGATCCCCGGCCACCTGCGCGTCACGGCCGGAACTGAGACGGAAACCACAGCGTTCCTGGAAGCCCTCGAACTGATCCTGACCGGGCAGCCCAGCGTCCCGGCCTAAACTGGAATCAGTCCCACGTCACCAGCGCTCCCGGTTCTCACAAGCCGGCACCCAGACAACACTTCTCCTTCATCTAAAGGACACAACACATGAGCACCACCGGATCCATTGCTGCCGAGGCCCGGACCGCACGCATGGAGCGTGCCACGAGCGAATCGTCCGTGCTGGTCGAGATCAACCTTGACGGCACGGGCGTCTCAGACATCAGCACCTCGGTTCCGTTCTACGACCACATGCTGACTGCCCTGTGCAAGCACTCGCTCATCGACATGACCGTCAAGGCGACCGGTGACATCCACATCGACGTCCACCACACGGTGGAGGACGTCGCCATCACGTTTGGCGAGGTACTCCGCACCGCCCTGGGCAACAAGGCCGGGATCCGCCGGTTCGGCGAAGCCACGGTTCCCCTCGACGAAGCCCTGGCCCACGCCGTGGTTGACGTCTCCGGGCGACCCTACCTCGTGCACGGCGGCGAGCCCGCAGGCCAGGAATACCACCTGATCGGCGGACACTTCACGGGTTCCCTGACCCGCCACGTCTTCGAGGCCATCACCCTGCACGCCGGCATCTGCCTGCACATGAACGTCATCGCCGGCCGGGACCCGCACCACATCGTCGAGGCCCAGTTCAAGGCCTTCGCCCGTGCGCTGCGGGCGGCCGTGGAGCCGGATCCCCGCGTTGAAGGCATCCCCTCCACCAAGGGTGCGCTGTGACCGGCCCGGTCCTCCAGGACGGGGCCATCCTGGATCCTGCGGGGAGCGCGAAGCCTGCGTCTCCGGAAGGAAAACCCACCGTCACCGTGCTGGATTACGGTTCCGGCAACGTCCGCTCGGCGGTCCGTGCCCTTGAGCGTGCAGGTGCCGAGGTCATCCTCAGTGCCAAACCGGAGGATGTCCTGAATGCTGACGGACTGCTGGTCCCCGGCGTCGGAGCCTTCGAGACGGTCATGCGCGAACTGAAGGCCGTGGACGCCATCCGGATGATCGGCCGGCGCGTAGCCGGCGGCCGCCCGGTCCTTGGCATCTGCGTGGGCCTCCAGGTGCTGTTCGAAGCCGGAGTGGAGCACGGCACCGAAGCTGAAGGCATGGGGGAGTGGCCCGGAAAGGTGGAACTGCTGCCTGCCGAAGTGGTTCCCCACATGGGCTGGAACACGGTCACGGTGCCGGAAGGCTCCAAACTGTTCGACGGCGTCGAAAACGAGCGCTTCTATTTCGTGCACTCCTACGGCGTGCAGCACTGGGACTTCGATGTCATCCAGCCCCGCATGGCGGCGCCGCTCGTCACCTGGTCCGAGCACGGCGCACCGTTCGTCGCCGCTGTGGAAAACGGACCGTTGTGCGCCACCCAGTTCCACCCCGAAAAATCCGGCGACGCCGGTGCCCGGCTGCTCCGCAACTGGGTCAACGGCCTGCGCCGCGGCCATGGCCACGCTGCGCAGACAGCCACGCCCACAGCCACTGCGGCAACCGGACCGGCCGCCTAGATGTGGTCGATTGTCCTGAT
Organism: Arthrobacter sp. Y81; assembly: GCF_002929335.1. GTDB lineage: Bacteria > Actinomycetota > Actinomycetes > Actinomycetales > Micrococcaceae > Arthrobacter. Next base: position 44,883 of record NZ_PJIL01000002.1, on the reverse strand, counting down.
GGGCCTCGCCGGCCTCCTGGTTGGCGGAGCTCTGTCCTTCCGGCAGCAGCACAAGCCGCTCTGGACCCAGATCGTTTTCTACGTACTGGCCGGAATGGCGCTGCTGGCCGCCTACCTGCTTACCCTGCAGGCGAACTAGCACGGCCTGCACCGCTCCACAAACGCAGCTTCACTACAACCTGAGGACCCGAAGATGACCACCGAAACGCCGCTGCCCGTACTCGAACTGCTGCCCGCCGTCGACGTCGTGAACGGCCAGGCGGTCCGCCTGGTCCAGGGCGAGGCCGGCAGCGAAACGAGCTACGGCACCCCGCTGGAAGCTGCGCTGAACTGGCAGGAACAGGGCGCCGAGTGGGTGCATCTGGTGGACCTGGACGCAGCCTTTGGCCGCGGCTCGAACGCCGACCTGCTCCGCGAAGTCGTGGGCCGGCTGGACATCAAGGTGGAGCTGTCCGGTGGCCTGCGCGATGACGAGTCGCTGGAGAAGGCCCTGGACCTGGGCGTTGCCCGGGTGAACCTGGGTACTGCCGCCCTGGAAAACCCGGAGTGGACAGCGCGCGCCATCGCCCGCTTTGGCGACAGGATCGCCGTCGGACTCGACGTGCGCGGGACCACCCTGGCGGGCCGCGGCTGGACCAAGGAAGGCGGCGACCTGTGGGACGTGCTGGCTCGGCTCGAAGAAGCCGGGTGCGCACGCTACGTGGTCACCGACGTCACCAAGGACGGCACCCTTCAGGGCCCCAACGTTGAACTGCTCCGCCAGATGGTGGAGAAGACCGGCAAACCGGTCGTGGCCTCCGGCGGCATCTCCAGCCTTGATGACCTCAAGGTCCTGCGGTCCCTCGTCCCGCTGGGCGTCGAAGGCGCCATCGTGGGCAAGGCGCTGTACGCCGGGGCATTTACGCTGCCGGAAGCGCTGGACGTAGCAGGCCGCCGCTAGGCCCGCAGCCACCATGGACCAGCGACCCTCATCGCCTGCCGGCGGCAGCCCGGCCGGCCAGGAGTCTCCGACCGGGGACCTTGCCGGCGGCCCGTCGAAGGCTGCGCCGCGGGCATCCCGCGAGCTTCCGGGCCACATCGCCGCTGCGCTTGCAGGTTCCGGCGGCGCCACGGACTCCGCCGGGCAGCCCTGGGCAGGCCGCAGCCTCGCCGGTGAAGACGGTAAGATCCACAACTTCGAGGACGACGACGGTACGGCCGACGCCGGGTACCTCGCCGCGGTTGCGGCTCTTCGCTCGGCGGCAGGCGACGAAGCCGCCGTGGTCGCATCGTTGGCCGCGGCCCGGGTCTTCGTTCCCATCGTTGCCCAGCTTGCCGAGGAAGGCGAAGCCGCGGCTACGCCGCACAGTGACAGCCCGCACGGTGAGACCCTGCATGGTGACAAGCAGGCGGACATGGCGCTCGTGACGCTCAAGGCACCGGATGGCCGGACGGCGATGCCGGTGTTCACGTCGGCGGCGGCGTTGGCATCGTGGCACCCGGAAGCCCGGCCGGTGGCAGTCTATGCCCCGCGGGCGGCGCTGTCCGCCGTGGCCGAAGGTGCGGAACTCCTGGTCCTGGACCCCGGCTCGGAGTACACGTTCGTCGTCCGCCGGCCGGCCGTCTGGGCCCTCGCCCAGCAGCGCGAGTGGCTGCCGTCCTATGCGGATCCCGAGCTGGCTCTTGCCATGGGCGAGGCTACGGCGGGCTATCCGCCGGTAAGGCGTGTCGAACTTGAACCGGGCGGCGGCGTTGCCTCGGCCACAGCAGGCGGGGCCGTCGTCCCCGGCGGCGGCCCGGGGCCTGAACTCAGGGTGGTGCTGTATCTGGAAGACGGACTCGACGCTGCCGGTGTCCAGTCAATAGTGGCGGGACTGAACTCCGACTGGTCCCGGAATGCGGTGTTCGCCGAGCGCGTTGACTCGATCGAGGTAAAGTTGCAGCGCGCAGCAGAGTAGCTGGCGGTAAGGGGGACACGTCCCGGACTTGCCGCCGGCAGGATGAAGGACGTAACCCGTGAATTTCGCTCTCTACAAAGAGCTCCTGGCGATCAAGCCTGTGCGACGGCTATTGATTGTGGGAATGATAGCCCGCATACCGCACTCCGCGGCGGGCGTGCTGCTGACATTGCACATCGTCCTCACCCTGGGTGAGGGATATGCCGCCGCCGGCGCAGCGGCAGCCGTCATGACCATCGGCATCGCCGTGGGCGCGCCGTGGCGCGGACGCCGGGTTGACACAGTCGGCCTTCGGAGGGCCCTGATTCCTTCGGTGATCTCCGAAGCCGTCATCTGGTCGGTGGTGCCGCATGTGCCGTACGAATGGCTGCTGGCATTGGTGTTCGTCGGGGGACTCCTCACGCTGCCCATCTTCAGCGTGGTACGCCAGTCCCTTGGCGTCCTGGTTGGCGGCGATCAGCGGCGGACGGCATTCGCCTTGGACGCAATCACCACCGAGCTGGTCTTTATGATCGGCCCCGCCGCCGGCGCGATTGTGGCCACCACCGGCCATTCGGTCATCGGGCTGACGGTGGTTGGCGTGTCCACGTCAGTGGCCGGACTCTTCCTGATGTGGTTCAACCCTCCCACCCGCAGTGCGGCGGCGGATGCTGACTACGAAGCGGACCAGCAGGAAGGCGCCGAAGTGGCCGTGGTCGCAGCGGCTCCGGCGCATCTGCAGGAAGCCGCGGCGGAACTCGCGCCGATGGCGGCCGGTGGGCTTCGGCGTTCGGGGCTGCGGGACAAGGTGGCCCACAACTTTGCCTGGTTCACCGCAGTGGTGGCCGCGGTCTTTGCCGTGGCGGCCGGGGCCGGGATGGTGCTCAGCGGCACGGACGTGGGCATTGTTGCTGCGTTGGAGACCGGCGGGCATCAGGCGGAGATCGGCCTGGTGTTTATCTTCTGGTGTGCGGCCTCCGTGGTTGGAGGGGTGCTCTATGGCGCCATGCACCGGCCCGTTTCGCCGATTCTCCTGCTGCTCGGAATGGCTGCCCTGACCATCCCGATGGGCTTCGCCCAGGACACCCTGACGCTGTGCCTTCTATCGCTGCTTCCGGGGCTGCTGTGCGCACCAGTCCTGTCCTCCGCCTCGGAAAAGGTGGCCGACCTCGTGGAGGAGAGCCGCCGCGGCGAGGCCATGGGGTGGTACGGGTCCGCGCTCACTGCCGGAGTTGCACTGGGTGCTCCGCTGGCAGGCGTGTTCATCGACGGCATCGGGCCCTCCGCCGGGTTTGTCTCGGTGGGTACCGCCGGCGTCGTCCTCTGCCTCCTGGGCCTGGTGCTGCAGCACCTGCGCCGCCGCCGGATGGCCGCCTGACGGCTGACCGGAACCGGCCTGAAACAACGACGGCGGGCGGACCTTCGTTGGTCCGCCCGCCGTCGCGTTCTGTGGATCGCCTAGTTGACCGGCCCGGTGTACTTTTCGCCCGGCCCCTTGCCCGGGGCGTCCGGAATAATCGACTCCTCCCGGAACGCAAGCTGCAGGGAACGGAGTCCGTCGCGCAACGGACCGGCGTGCTGGGAACCGATCTCCGGGGCGGCAGCGGTAACGAGTCCGGCCAGCGCCGTGATCAGCTTGCGGGCCTCATCCAGGTCTTTAAGCTCTTCTGCGTTCTCCTCGGCGGCGAGCCCGAGCTTGACGGCCGAGGCGCTCATGAGGTGCACAGCGGCGGTGGTGATGACCTCGATGGCGGGAACTTCGGAGATATCGCGGATCTGCTGCGACACCTGTTCCTGGCCGCCTCCCTGGCCGGTGGAGGGCTCGAAAACGTGTGAATTACTGTCTGAAGTGCTCATACTGGTAAGCTTGTCACAGACCGACTGAATGTCGTTATTTTGCTATGTGAAACTCGTGGCTGTGAATGTGCAGCTTTCGTGGTTCTTCTGTAGAATTGATTTTCAGTTTGCAAGCGGAGTTCTCTCCCACCCGCGTCAGCCGTTTTCCCAGGAAGCAATTCCCGCGGAAGCAAGGTTGCCGGGTACCTGGTCGGGCATTCCATGGCGGCGTCAGCCGGGTGGAACGCGTACAGCCTCCCCGGAGGCGTTGTACATCCGATCTTCGAGGCCTTCGATTGCTCCGGCAATTGGGGGCCTTCTCTATTTTGTCGGTGGAATACTCACCTCAACCACAGGAGTTCTAACATTAGCGAGCCAAGAATCAATGAGCGTATCCGCGTCCCCGAGGTGCGGCTGGTCGGCCCTGCAGGCGAACAAGTAGGAATTGTCCGTATTGAGGACGCCCTGCGTTTGGCTGCCGAGTCCGACCTTGATCTCGTTGAAGTTGCACCGCAGGCCAAGCCTCCGGTGTGCAAGCTGATGGACTTCGGCAAGTACAAGTACGAAGCCGCCGTCAAGGCACGCGAGGCCCGGAAGAACCAGACCAACACGGTTCTGAAGGAAATCCGGTTCCGGCTGAAGATCGACACCCACGACTACGAGACGAAGCGCGGCCACGCCCTCCGCTTCCTCGGCGCCGGGGACAAGGTCAAGGCCATGATCCAGTTCCGTGGCCGCGAGCAGCAGCGTCCGGAAATGGGCATCCGCCTGCTCCAGCGCTTCGCCGACGACGTTGCCGAAGTGGGAGTTGTCGAGTCCAGCCCCCGCATCGACGGCCGTAACATGGTCATGGTTGTAGGACCGCTGAAGAACAAGGCTGAGGCCAAGGCCGAAGCACGCCGTGCGACGCAGCGCGCTGAAGCAAAGGCTGAGAACGAAGCCAAGGCCAGCGGCCGGGTGGATGTCAGCCGCGACCAGCCCGCCATGACGCAGTCCCTCGCGGACCTGCTTCCTGAGGGTTACGTTGTTTCGACTGAAGAGGCAGCGCCCGAGGCAGACGTTGAGGCCACTACGGCGCCAACGAGCGTCGAGGCACCCGCCGAAGCGGTTGCGGCACCGGAAGCCGAAGCCCCGGCCAAGGAAGCTCCGAAGCAGGAAGCTCCGGCCGAGGAAGCGCCCAAGCAGGAAGCTCCGAAGCAGGAAGCTCCCAAGCAGGAGGCTCCCAAGGTAGCGAAGCAGGCAGCGCCGAAACGCGAAGCCCCCAAGGCTGCAGAAGCACCGCGTCCCGCGGTCAGCAGGCCGGTTGTGGCCAAGGCGCCTGAAACGCCGAGGCCTGCTGCGGCTGCCCCCGTGGCACCGAAGCCTGCCGGAGTTCCCGCGCCGCCGCCCAAGCCGGTAGCACGGCCCGCAGCACCCAAGCCTGCAGCACGGCCGGCCGCTCCCAAGCCGGGCAGCAAGAAGACCAACTAGTTCAAAGCTGCGCGAAGTGCCTTCGCGCAGCAAGCAACCAGCATGCCGCCCGCAGGGGTGGCTGCACGAAAGACTGCAGACATGTCTGCGGATACGTAAGGAGATCGGTTCCCATGCCGAAGATGAAGACCCACAGTGGTGCTAAGAAGCGCTTCAAGCTGACCGGCAGCGGCAAGCTGCGCCGCCAGCAGGCCAACCGCCGCCACTACCTCGAGCACAAGTCCTCCAGGCTGACCCGTCGCCTCGCCGGCGACAAGATCGTCTTCAAGGGCGACGCCAAGGTCATCCGGAAGATGCTCGGCATCTAAGTTCCAAGTTCTCTGACTGTTAGCCACCTGGCAGCAGTCAACTACCAAAAAGGCTTCTCAGGCCAGCCGGTTGTTCCGGCAGTAGTCGCTTGGGATCAGAATTCTGAAGGAGTACGCACGTGGCACGTGTGAAGAGGGCGGTAAACGCCCACAAAAAGCGCCGGGTTATCCTTGAACGCGCAAAGGGCTACCGTGGACAGCGTTCACGCCTGTACCGCAAGGCTAAAGAGCAGCTGCTGCACTCGTTTGTGTACAGCTACGGTGACCGCAAGAAGAAGAAGGGCGACTTCCGCCGCCTGTGGATCCAGCGCATCAACGCTGCATCTCGCGCCAATGGCCTGACCTACAACCGCCTGATCCAGGGCCTGAAGGCCGCTGAGGTCGAGGTTGACCGCCGCATGCTGGCAGAACTGGCCGTCTCTGACGCCAACGCCTTTGCCGCCCTGGTGCAGATTGCCAAGGACTCGCTGCCTGCTGACACCTCCGCTCCGGCCGTCGCTGCCGAAGCCGCCCCGAAGGCAAAGGCACCGAAGGCCAAGGCCGTCAAGGCCGCCAAGGCAGAGGAAGCTCCCGCTGAGAAGGCCCCCAAGGCCAAGGCTGCAAAGAAGCCGGCTGCTGACGAGGCTGCCGAGTAACATCCCCGTTCAAGAACCGGCTGCCAAAGCAACTAAGGTTCTTATATGAACGAAACCGGGCGCCCGCAAGACTTTCCACTTTCCAACCCCAGAGCTGATCGGGTGAGGAAGGTGGCACAACTTGCCGGGCGCCCGGCCCGTTTAAAGCGCCGCGAGTTCCTGGCGGAGGGTCCGCAGGCCGTGCGCGAGGCCCTGACACTGCATCAGAAGCGGATTGCCGCGGGGGAGCCCGGCATCGTCTATGAGGTCTACGCGAGCGAGTCCTGCCTGGACCGGCACCCGGACCTGGAGACACTCGCGGAGGGCACCACCGCCTACCTCGCCACCGACGAAGTGCTCGCCGCGATGGCGGACACAGTCACCCCGCAGGGCATTCTCGCGGTCTGCGGTTTCCTGGACGTGAGCCTTGAGCAGGTACTCGACGCCGGTCCGCAGCTGGTTGCCGTCCTGTGCCAGGTCCGCGACCCCGGTAACGCGGGAACCGTGCTCCGCGCAGCCGATGCCGCCGGCGCCGACGCCGTCATTCTGACCGCGTCCAGCGTGGACATCTACAACCCTAAAGCTGTCCGTTCGACGGCGGGATCCCTCTTCCATCTGCCGATCGTCCTTGGCGCCGACGTAGCCGAGCTGGTGGCCCGATGCAAGGAGCGCGGGATCGGGGTCCTCGCCGCCGACGGTTACGGCCAGCTGAACCTGGACCGACTCCAGGACGAGAACGCGGCCCGCCGTCTGGGGGACTCCGCCGCGGAATCGATTTACGCGCTGGAAAAGCCCACAGCCTGGCTCTTCGGCAACGAGGCCCAGGGCCTGTCCGAGGATGAAATCGCGCTGGCCGATTACCGGGTGGCCGTACCCGTCTACGGGAAAGCGGAGAGCCTGAACCTCGGAACCGCCGCCACGGTCTGCCTCTACGCCAGCGCCCGGTCGCAAGAGCGCAGCTGACCAGCAGCCACACCCACAACGCAAAGGCGGGGGCCCACCTTCCGGTGGGCCCCCGCCGTCGTAATCTTCACCATTGGGCATCTCTGTGCCCTGAGCGGTGGTGAGTGTAGTTATGTGGTGGTCTTTTTCCGGCCGGTGATGAAGCCGTAGATGCCGGCTACGACGAGGCCGCCGACGATGGCGAGAAGCCAGGAACCGAGGTTCCAGAATTCCATCCTGCCGCCGCCGAACAGAAGGTCGCCGATCCAGCCGCCGACGATGGCGCCGACGACACCAAGCACGAGGCTGGTGACCCAGCCGCCGCCGACCGTACCAGGCATGATTGCCTTGACGATTGCTCCTACAATGAGTCCGAGAATGATCCAGCCAAGAAAGCCCATGTCTCCTCCTACATATTCGTCGGAACTCACTACGGGTCCCGATTATGGCTTCAAGCTAACACACGGTGTGTTTCCTTGTCAGCAGGCTTAGTTTCATTGTTTTTGATGTCATCCACCGTGACGCGTGGTATGTCCGGTCGCGGCTGGCGGGTACGGTATTCATTGCGGGCATCAGCGTTGTGCGGTGATCGCACGTGCAAATTTTCCGTCAATCCCTGAAGAGGTGAAGCTCACTTGGCTGCAAATGGCGGTACCAAGGCGATCGTCGCGGCTCTGGCTGCAAACCTGACCATCGCTGTACTGAAGTTCGTCGCTTTTTTCCTGACGCTGTCGTCGTCGATGCTGGCTGAGGCCATCCACTCTGTAGCCGACTCCGGCAACCAGATCCTCCTGCTGGTGGGCGGCAAACGCGCCAAGCGTGCCGCGAGCCCCGAGCACCCCTTTGGCTACGGACGCGAACGGTACATTTATGCGTTCATCGTCTCGATTGTGCTGTTCAGCGTGGGTGGCCTGTTTGCTCTGTACGAGGCTTGGGAGAAGATTCAGCACCCCCACGCCATCGAAGGCGATTTCTGGTGGGTTCCCCTGGCTGTGCTAATCGGGGCAATTGTCGCTGAATCGTTCTCGTTCCGGACGGCGATCATCGAGTCAAACCACGTGCGCGGCAAGCAGAGCTGGGTGCACTTCATCCGCAACGCCAAGCAGCCCGAACTGCCTGTCATCCTGCTCGAGGACCTCGGTGCCCTGCTGGGCCTGGTGTTCGCACTGTTCGGCGTAAGCCTGACCCTGATTACCGGTAACGGTATCTGGGACGCCCTTGGCACCGCGATGATCGGCTTCCTGCTGGTGGCCATCGCCATCGTGCTGGCCCTGGAGACCAAGTCGCTGCTGCTCGGGGAATCCGCCACGAAAGCTGACTCCGCCAGGATCAGCGGAGCCCTCGAGGCCGACGGCACCAGGATCATCCACCTGAAGACCATGCACCTTGGCCCGGAAGAACTGCTGGTTGCGGCCAAGATCAGTGTCGGCGCCGCCGCCACCGGCGCGGAGATCGCCAAGGTCATCGACGACGCCGAAAGCCGCATCCGCGAGGCTGTGCCCATTGCGCGGGTCATCTACCTTGAACCCGACGTGGAACGCGCGCACGTCTGATCCAACCCGCCCGGGCTGCCACGGCCGCCGAAGGCCGCTGGACCGAACCTGTTAGGGCAGGCTAGGAGACCAGCGGCCTTTTGTGTTCCAGCAGGCCGCTGAGGAGGGCAACGCCGAGGCCGAGGATGGCCAGGACCGCCCCCACGAGTGCAGGCGCAACATAGCCCCAGCCCCACGCAATGACCAGGCCGCCCAGGAAGGCGCCGAGGGCGTTCGCCACGTTCAGGGCCGCGTGGTTGAGCGAGGATGCCAGGGACGGGGCATCGGGGGAGGCGTCCAGCAGCCGGGTCTGCAGTGCCGGGACCAGGAGGGAGCCTGCCCCACCCACCACAAACACGATCACAAAGGCGGACCACGGCCAGTGGACCGCCACCGCATAGATGACCAGCGCGACCGCGATGCCAGGCAGGACCCAATAGATTGTGCCCATCACTGACTTGTCCGCGATGCGGCCGCCAACGATGTTTCCCGCCACCATGCCCAGGCCGTACAGCGCGACGACCAGCGGCAGCCAGGCGGCCGGGATGTCCGCCACGGAGGTCATGGTGTGCGCAATGTACGTGTAGGTGGCGAAGAAGCCGCCGAATCCCACGATACCGATGAGGATGGCGAGCCAGACCTGCAGCCGCTTCAGGGCGCCAAGTTCCCGACGGATGCTGGCGTCAGGGTGCGCTGCCTGGAACGGGACAAACTTCCAGAGCATGCCAAGCGTGACCAGCCCGATGACGCCCACCAGGACAAAAAGCAGGCGCCAGCCAAAGGCCTGGCCCAGCCACGTGGCGAACGGAACGCCGATGACGTTCGAGATCGTCAGCCCGGCCATGACCATGGAGATCGCCCAACCGCGCTTCGTCGGCGCGACCAGCGACGCAGCGATCACGGCCGCCACACCGAAGAACGCTCCGTGCGGCAGGCCGGCCGCGAACCGGGACAGCAGCATGGTGCCGTAATCCGGAGCGATGTACGACGTGAGGTTGGCCAGGCTGAAGAACAGCATGAGACCCAGCGCGAGGTGCTTGCGGGGAAGCTTGGCGCCGACAGCTGCAAGGAGGGGCGCCCCGATGACAACGCCGAGGGCGTAGGCAGAGATGAGGTGGCCGGCTTCCGGGGTGCCGATGTTCAGGCCCTGCTCCACCTCCTTGAGCAGTCCCATCATGGTGAATTCCGTGACGCCGATGCCGAATCCGCCCATCGCAAGGGACACGATGGCCAGGGCAAGGTGTTGGGCTCCTGCCTTTGGCTTGGCGGGGCTGAGGGTGGGCGTGGAGGTCATTGGCCTGCTCTTCGAAAGTTCCGGTTCTGGCGGGTCTGCTTCAGGCGGTCACCGTTCCCGCGGTGCGGGAAGCATAAGTAGCGGCTGAGACGCGACTGAATAAATCTGATTACTGCAACGATGGGGGAGTGGTCCGTATTCCGGCGTGGCGGCCATTTTCGGGGACGGCGGTGGAATCGGCCTCAACCATTGTCCCCCATAGACTGTTGCGGTGACTGGACTCATCAATGTTGTCGGCGGAGCGGTTGTGGATTCGCTGAGTGCCCCTGCCCGGCTCCTGGTGGCGCGCCGGACGTCGCCGCCCCAGTTCGCCGGAATGTGGGAGTTCCCGGGCGGGAAGGTGGAGCCGCTCGAATCCGCGGAAGACGCCCTGCACCGCGAACTCCGCGAAGAACTGGGCATCGGCGTCCGGCTGGGCACTGAATTGCTGGCGGAATCCGCCGCCGGCTGGCCGCTCAATGCCAGGGCCTCCATGCGGGTCTGGTTTGCCGAGATTGCGGACGGCGAACCCCGCCCGCTGGAAGACCACGACGAACTGCGCTGGATCAGCCTGGCGGAAAGTGAGGAAGCTCTCACCCTGCCCTGGATACCGGCGGACTTCCCGATTGTCCGGGCCCTGCTGGCCGCCGTTGCCGGCTCAGAGCGGGTTCCACTGGAATCGTGAAATTATCCGAGTGCTGAACCCCGTTTCAGCGGGATGAATTCGGATTGGCCGCCTTCAGTGGCTTCTTGGCAGAATTCTTAAGTTGGGTGCGGACGATGTCCGCACCCGCTTTTACGGAAAATCGTTCCGCGAGGATTTGAGCCACCACAGGGAGCTCCATGATTTCCGTAGACCGGGTGTCGAAGAGCTATGGCTCAGGGGAGACAGCGGTCCGGGCGCTTGACGACGTTTCGCTGACCGTCGGCCGCGGTGAGATTTTCGGCGTCGTCGGCCAGAGCGGTGCCGGCAAGTGCACCCTGATCCGGACCGTCAATTCGCTGGAGCGCCCCGATTCCGGATCTGTCACAGTGGACGGCCGCGACGTCACGTCCCTGACCGGCTCCGGGCTGCGCAGCGCGCGGCACAACATCGGCATGATCTTCCAGCACCTCAACCTGCTCAGCAGCCGGACTGTGCAGGCCAACGTCGAGCTGTCCCTCGAAATTACCGGAGTGGGGCGCGCCGCACGGCGGTCACAGGCTTTGGAGATCCGCTCAAGGATGTCAAGGCGAACCCGAAGAACCTCGAGTTCACCGAGATCGAGAACGCCAGCCTGCCGCAGGCGCTCAATGACAAGGACGCCGCGATTGTAACGCTGGCATTCGCCCTGCCGGCCGGGCTGAGCGCCGACAAGCAGCTGCTCGTGGAGGGCAAGGACAGTGCCTACTACAACGTCCTGGCCGTCAAGGCTGAAATGAAGGACGACCCGCGCGGGCAGAGGCTGTTCAAGAGGGTCAGAACAGCGTGGGCCGGGCGGAATCCTCACTGGAGGCATGACCGCCCCTGCCGGTGTTTGCTGCGGTGCCCCGGAGGCCCGTTGTCCTCCCCGGGCCGGTTCCCGCTTCGGGCATGCTGCCAGCAGGATACTGTGCTTCCTCTTCCCTGGGGTCCTGGGCCAGATCGCGGTGGCTGAAGCCGTGCGAACCGGAAAAGCCATGCCGGGCCTTGAAATAGCGGATCCGCCCCGCGAGCCATTCGCGGTACTCCTTGGACGCGTAGGACCCTGTGCCGTACAGCCGGCGGTAACGGCCTGCCAGTTCGGGGTGGCGGGCAGCGATCCATTGCATAAACCATTCGCGCGTCCCCGGCTTCAGGTACAGGGCTCCGGCCGTAACACCCGTAGCACCTGCCGCGGCGAGTGAGCCAAAGAGCGAGTCCAGTGCTTCGTCGCTGTCGGAGAGCCAGGGCAGGATAGGCATGGCCATGACGCCGCACGGCAAGCCGGCTTCGCGTAGCCTCGAGACCAGCTTGAGCCGCGCCCTGGGTCCCGGAGTGCCGGGCTCGACTGCCTCGGCCAACTGTTCGTCAGTCATGGCCAGCGAAATCCCTATCCCGACCGGCACCTGCGCAGCGGCGTGCTTCAGCAGCGGGATGTCCCTGGCCAGCAGGGTCCCCTTGGTGAGGATGGACAGCGGCGTTCCTGAATCGGCAAGCGCGCTGATAATGCCCGGCATCAGCTGATACCGGCCCTCGGCGCGCTGGTACGGATCCGTGTTCGTGCCCAGGGCCACGTGGTGATGGCCCCAGGAAGGCTTTGCAAGTTCCTTCCGCAGGACTTCGGCAGCGTTGATCTTGACCACCACCTGGCTGTCAAAATCCAGGCCGGCATCAAAGTCCAGGTAGGTGTGGCTTTTACGGGCAAAACAATAGACGCAGGCATGGCTGCAGCCGCGATAGGGATTGACGGTCCATTCGAAGGGCATGCGGGAACCGGCCGCCACTTTGTTGAGCACCGATTTGGCGGTGACCTCGTGGAAAGTGACCCCGGCGAATTCGGGGGTTGAGACGGAACGCACAAGTCCGGCCAGCGGCAGCAACGCGTCAACGGCTGGGGCGGCTGCTGATGCGTTGCCTGCGGTGTTGCCTGCAGTCGCCGGCCGGAGTGCTTGTGCGTCCCATCTCATGGTTACCATTCGAAGGTATGTTCGAATAGAAGTCAAGGCCCCGACACCCGTGTGGAGCCGCTGTTGCTACGCTGGGGCCATGATTCTCCTGACCGGGTTCGAACCGTTCGGCGGCGAAACCACCAACCCGTCCTGGACCGCCGCGGAGGCGGCGTCCGGAATCCTGCAGGGGGAGGGCCACGCCGTCGCTGCCGTGGAACTGCCGTGTGTGTTCGGGCAGTCCATCGCAGTGCTGGAGGACGCGCTGCGGCGCCACAACCCGGAGCTTGTGATCTGCGTCGGCCAGGCCGGCGGGCGGCCGCGGATCTCCCTGGAGCGGGTCGCCATCAACTGCGACGACGCCCGCATCCCGGACAACGCCGGAAACCGCCCTGTGGACGAGGAAGTGGTCGCCGGTGGCCCGGCCGCCTATTTCAGCTCACTGCCAGTGAAGGCGGCGCTCGAGGCGCTTCGAACCGCCGGGATCCCGGCCGAGGTTTCCCAGACCGCCGGCACCTACGTCTGCAACCACATCTTCTACGCCCTGATGCACTCACTGAGCACCGGAATAGGCGCCCCGGCAACGCGGGGCGGCTTCATTCATGTCCCGTATGAGACCCGGCAGGTGCCCCAGGGTAGCGGTACCCCGTCGCTGCCCGCACCCGTGATGGCGGAGGCGCTCGCCGTCGTCGTCCGTACTGCCCTGGCTACGACGTCGGACGTCAAGCTGTCCGCGGGTACAGTCCACTAACCTCTCGCGTCGCGGCGCTCGCCGGCCGGCGGCGCTAGCTGCGTTCGCGAAGCTCCCAGACGACGCCCACCGTTGCCGACACGCTCGACTGCCCGGCCTCGATCCCCACGGAATCCGTGGCCATGGCGCGCTGCATTTTCGCCACCGGAATCGGTCCCGGGGCGCCGGGCTGCTGGGTGACGGAGACCACCGGACCAAGTTCAGCCCCCGCCAGCGACGCGAACTGACTGGCCGTGGCAAGGGCGTCCTGCCAGGCGGCCTCCCGTGCCTGTGCGGTGACGGCGGCAGGGTCCGCGAAGCCGAGGTCCAGCCCGTTCAGCCTGACGTCGTTGCCGCCGGCGCCCACCGCCCCGGCGATAACCTCCGAGGAGCCGGCAACGTCGCGCAGCCGGACGGACAGGACGCTTGAGGCCACGTACCCCGCCACGGTCTGGCCCTCGCCTTCCTTCCAGACGACGTCCGCGCGGACGTTGAGGCCGGAGGTGCTGATGTCCCGGTCGTCCACACCGTGCTCGCGCAGGACTGCCGATATCCCGGCCGAGGCCCTTCCGGCTGCCGCATACGCGGCGCCAACGTCCTCCCGGCGGCACTCGACGCCGACGGACACAGTCAGGAGGTCCGGCACGGCCTCAGCCGTCCCCGAGCCCGTCACCGCTACTGTCCTCGCGATTTTGGTCATGTCATGCCTCAATTCCATCGGCGGCTGAGTTGCCCGCACGGCGTTTGTCCTTACGGCGCTTGCCCGGTTTACGGATGCGCATATCCACGTATCCGCCGGCCTCCAGTCCTGCGAGGCGTTCAAAGATGTTCGCGGAGCCGGGGTTTCCCGTCCGCAGCTGCGACCAGCCGGCTGCGATGAAGTACAGCGGCAGGAACGGCAAGCCGCAGCACCAGGCATATTGGCTGCTGTGCCGTTCCTCATGCCGCAACAGCGCCCGATTGGACAGGGCCTCCGGCGCGTCGGCACGGAACAGCACCACGTTCCCCACGGTGAACGCCTGGGCAAAGGGGAGGCGCCACCGGTAGCCGGTGGCGATCAGCAGGCCGCGCGGTCCGGTGCGGACAGCCGTGCGGGCACACCGGGCCAGCAGCAGGCCCAGAAGCGTAGATGCATTCAGCGCGTTGGCGATCTGCCGCAGCCGCTGTCCGGAGGTCATGAGGCCATGGTAGCGGCAGCCGGTGATGCCTGCTCCTGCCCGCCGTTCCTCCTGCAGCCTCACTGCAGAGGCTGTCACGTTGAGCGCTGTGGCACGTTCAGCCGGGCGCCTTCAACTAGACTGGGGGAGAGTGCCCGCCGGACGAATTCCGGCGAGCCCTGCCCTTTGTCACTTCACGCGTCCGCGGAAATCGGCCGCGCGGAAAGACAAGTCAGTGACGGACACGCTGCCGGTGGACCCGAATGCAGCTGGACAGGTCGCTGGCGATACCCGACTCGTAGCTAAGAACAGTAGATGACTGAAACTTTGCCGGGCGCTGCCATCCCGAACCCTCTGGATGAAGCTGCCATTACTGCCGCTGTAGACCACGCCGTCGCCGCCATTGCTGCTGCCTCCTCCCTTGATGAGCTCAAGGCCGTGAGGCTCGCGCACACCGGCGAGAAGTCGCCGCTGAGCCTCGCCAACCGTGAAATCGGCGGCCTGGCGAAGGACCAGAAGGCCGCCGCCGGAAAACTCATGGGTGCCTCCCGCGGACGCGTCAACAAGGCGCTCGCGGACCGCACCGCCGAGCTGGAAGCCGAAAATGACGCACGGATCCTCGTCGAGGAGACCGTGGACGTCACTGCCGCCCCGCGTCGCCGCCGTGCCGGTGCGCGCCACCCGCTGTCCACGCTGCAGGACCGTGTGGCGGACATCTTCGTCGGGATGGGCTGGGAAATCGCCGAAGGTCCCGAGGTGGAATCCGAGTGGTTCAACTTTGACGCCCTGAACTTCAAGCCGGACCACCCGGCCCGCGAAATGCAGGACACGTTCTTTGTGGAGCCCCCGGAGGCCCACCTCCTGATGCGCACGCACACTTCCCCGGTGCAGGTCCGTTCCATGCTGGAACGCGAAGTGCCGATCTATGTGCTGTGCCCGGGCAAGGTGTTCCGCACCGACGAACTGGACGCCACGCACACGCCGGTGTTCCACCAGTTCGAGGGCCTGGCCATCGACAAGAAGCTCAGCATGGCGGACCTTCGCGGAACGCTGGAGCACTTCGCCCGGCAGATGTTCGGTGACGAGGCCCAGATCCGCCTGCGCCCCAACTACTTCCCGTTCACCGAGCCGTCCGCGGAGCTGGATATCTGGCACCCGGGCGCCAAGGGCGGTCCCCGCTGGATCGAATGGGGCGGCTGCGGCATGGTCAACCCCAACGTCCTTCGGGCTGCCGGCATCGATCCGGACGTCTATTCAGGTTTTGCCTTCGGCATGGGCATCGAGCGCACCCTTATGTTCCGCAACGAGGTGGGCGACATGCGCGACATGATCGAAGGCGATGTACGTTTCAGCGAGCACTTCGGGATGGAGATCTAACAGTGCGTATCCCACTTTCCTGGCTGCGTGAGTTCGCGCAGGTACCGGCCGGAGCAACGGCCGAAGACGTGATGGCCGAACTGGTCAAGGTCGGTTTTGAAGAAGAAGCGGTGCACCGCCCCACGGACGCGCTCAGCGGTCCCGTCGTGGTGGGCCAGGTCCTGAGCCTGGTCAAGGAACCGCAGACCAACGGCAAGACCATCAACTGGTGCCAGGTCCGCGTGGTCCCCGAGGGCCAGGAGCAGACCCTCACCGGCAAGGGCATCGACCCGTCCGGTGTCCAGGGCATCATCTGCGGAGCCCACAACTTCGTGGAGGGCGACAAAGTCGTAGTCACCCTTCCCGGCGCCGTGCTGCCCGGCGACTTCCACATCTCCGCCCGGAAGACCTACGGCCACCTGTCCGCCGGCATGATCGCCTCCGTCCGCGAACTGGGCATCGGCGAGGACCACGACGGCATCCTGGTGCTGTCCCGGATCGGGCTGGACCCGGAACTCGGCACGGACGCCATGGAACTGCTTGGCCTCTACGACCAGGCCGCCGAGATCAACGTGACGCCGGACCGCGGCTACGCGTTCTCCATCCGCGGCGTTGCCCGCGAATACGCCCACGCCACCGGAACGTCCTTCACGGACCCGGCGGCAAAGGTGCAGGCTCCGGCTGAGCTGGCCGGCGGCTATGGTGTCAAACTCAACGACGACGCCCCCATCTACGGCAACCCCGGCTGCGACCGCTTCGTGGCCCGCACCGTCCGCGGCGTGGACGCGACCAAACCGACGCCGCTGTGGATGGTTTCACGCCTGCGACTTGCCGGGATCCGCTCCATCTCCCTCCCCGTGGACATCTCGAACTACGTCATGCTGGAACTCGGCCAGCCCACGCACTGCTACGACCTGGACAAACTGTCCGGCGACATCGTGGTGCGGCGCGCCGTCGCAGGGGAGAAGATCACCACCCTGGACGACAAGGAGCGCACGCTCGACGTCGAGGACCTCCTCATCACTGACGGCTCCGGGGCGATCGGCATCGCCGGCGTCATGGGCGGCGCCGCCACCGAAGTGTCTGATTCCACCACGAACGTCCTGGTTGAGGCGGCACACTTCGACGAGGTGTCGATCGGCCGGTCCCGCAGGCGGCACAAGCTGCCCTCCGAAGCGTCCAAGCGTTTCGAACGCGGCGTTGACTGGCAGGTTGCCGGCATTGCCGCGCAGCGCGTGGTTGACCTCCTGGTCGAGCTGGCCGGCGGCACTGCCGACGATTCCGGCACCGATGTCGGCACTGCACCTGACGCCGTGGCCATCGAACTGCCCGCGGCGTTTGCCGCAGCGCGGATCGGCATTGATTTCACCGAAGAGCAGATCGTCACCTCCCTCGAGGACCTCGGCGCTGCCGTGGTGAAGAACGACGCCGGCTGGACAGTCACTGCCCCGAGCTGGCGGAACGACCTTGAAACCAAGGAAGACCTCTCCGAGGAAATCGCCCGGCTGGTCGGCTACGACCAGATTCCGGCGACGCTCCCCGTGGCACCCCCGGGACGCGGCCTGACCCGCGTGCAGCAGCAGCGCCGCCGTCTGGTCCAGGCACTGGCCGATGCGGGGCTCACCGAGGTCCTGGCCTACCCGTTCGTGTCCAAGGCCGCGAACGACACCTTTGGCGTGGCCGAGCAGGGAACCGCCCGCAAGGCCGTCAAGCTGGCCAACCCGATCAGCGAGGAACAGGGCTACCTGCGGACGTCCGTCCTTCCCGGCCTGATCGAGGTGGCCAAGCGCAACCACTCGCGCGGCTTCCGCGACCTGGCCGTCTTTGAGGCCGGCCTGGTGTTCCTGCCGGGTGATTCCGTGGGTACGCCGTCCATCCCGCCGCTCGGCGTCAAGCCCTCAGATGAGGTGCTGGATGCCCTGTACGACGGCGTTCCGGACCAGCCGCTGCACATCGCAGCGGTCCTGACGGGCCATGACTCGCCCGCTGCCGCAGCCCACACGCCGCGTGCCTGGGACTGGGCAGACGCCGTGGACATAGCCCGCCTAGCCGGAGACGTCCTCGGCGTCGAAATCGTCGTCAGCCAGGGCCACCACCAGGCCTACCACCCGGGTCGCGCAGCCCAGCTGGCCCTGCGTTCGGGCGAAGTTGTCGGCTACGCCGGCGAACTGCACCCCAAGCTGCTGGCCGCGCACGACATGCCGGCACGTTCGGTGGCGCTCGAGTTCAACGCCGACGCCCTCTTCGACGCGGCAGCCGACGTCATCGTCGCGAAGCACATCTCCGGTTTCCCGGTGGCCACCCAGGACGTTGCCCTGGTGGTTCCCAAGGAGATCCCGGCCGACGACGTCCTGGCCGCCCTCCGTGAAGGCGCCGGCGAGCTGCTGGAAGACGTGGCACTGTTTGACGTTTACGCAGGAAAGGGCATCGAGGACGGCAGGAAGTCGCTGGCCTTCGGCCTCCGCTTCCGTGCCCCGGACCGGACGCTGACGGCGGACGAGGCGTCTGCCGCCCGTGAGAGCGCCGTTGCCATGGCCGCCCAGCGCTTCGGGGCCGTTCAGCGCTAAGCGGGTCAGCGCCAAGCGCTCAGGGCTAAGACCGGAAGGGCGGGGCCATGGCATCACAACTTATTGTGCGTGCTTGCCCGCCCTTTCGCGTACCCGGGCAGGATTCAGCACGGGCGGCAGCGGAGCTGGAACGCGATGCCCGGCAGTTCCTGGACCCGCCGGAGCTGGAGCGCGCCCGCACCATGATGGCCGTGCCACGGCAGGATTTCCTGGCCGCAAGGATGGCCCAGCGCCTGCTCGCGGCGGAACTGCTTGGCGTGCGCGCGCAGGACCTGACCGCCCGTTACAGTTGCCCGCAGTGCGGCAGCGGTCCGGGCATCACCCACGGCAGGCCCGGCTACATGCTGGATGGAGCGCCCGCACCCCTGCTGCTGAGCCTGTCGCGGGCAGCAGGCTGGACCCTGCTGGCGGCCATGACAGACCCCGGTCCGTTGCAACGGCTGGGGGTCGACGTCGAAGATCCGCAGCGGCTGGATTTTGACGGGTTCGACGCCGTGGCGCTGACGACGGCGGAACGCCAGGCTGTGGCATCCCTGCACGGGGATGACCTCCTGCGCGGACGCGCCCGGCTGTGGGCGCGGAAGGAGGCCTTCCTGAAGATGACCGGGGAGGGCCTCAGCCGGGCGCCGGAGACGGTTGACGTGCTTGACCGCCCCGGCGTCAGGGACCTGGCCCCCGCTGTCTCCGGACTGCCGGTGGACCTGGTGGCCGCCGTCGCCGTCGGGTGATTTCAGGGTCCGGCCGAAGTAGCCGGGCGTGCTAACGGGCCGGAAGGGGCGGCAGTGTCTCCTCGAACAGCCAGGGATGGAGCAGGGCTTCCGAATCGATGCCCGCCACACGGTCCGCGGTCTGGATGAATCCGGCGGTGGAAACGGATCCGTGGCGGTTGTTCGCGGCCCAGTCGTGCAGCAGCGCAAAAAAGGCGAGGTCGCCGCACCGGATCCGCAGTGCGTGCAGTGCGAGGGCGCCGCGCTTGTACACGC
This sequence comes from Arthrobacter sp. Y81, assembly GCF_002929335.1. Classification (GTDB taxonomy): domain Bacteria; phylum Actinomycetota; class Actinomycetes; order Actinomycetales; family Micrococcaceae; genus Arthrobacter. The sequence continues at coordinate 25,592 of NZ_PJIL01000002.1, read as the reverse complement.
GGTCATCGAACATCAGCTCAGGGCCGGGGTCGCCAACCACGATGTCCTGGCGCCCGGCGTCGAGCTTCCGCCAGGCGGAAGCGGCGCGCTCCGAGGCGCTCATGACGCCGGCCGCCTCTGACCAGATCCACTCCGCGTAGCAGGCGAATCCTTCATGCAGCCAGATGTCGCTCCAGGCCCCGACGGTCAGGGAATTGCCGAACCACTGGTGGGACAGCTCGTGGGCGATCAGCCGCTGCGATTCCCAGCCGGTGTCCAGGTGGTTGGGGCCAAAGATGGATAGCGTCTGGGATTCGAGGGGTATTTCGAGCTCGTCCTCGGCCACCACCACGGTGTACTCCTGGAAGGGGTAGGGGCCGAAGCTGTTGACGAACGTCCGCATCATCTCCGGCTGGCGGGCCAGGCCGCGGCGCGCGGAATCTGCCAGGGCCGCGGGCACCGCGACGTGTTGCGGGACGCTGCCGGCAACGGGTGTCGTGTCCAGGGTGAGGACATCGTAGCGGCCGATCTGGACAGTGGCGAGGTAGGTCGACATCGGCTCGGCCTGTTCGTAGGTCCACGTCTCACGGCTGGACCCTGTCCTGCGGGAGATCAGCAGTCCGTTGCACACGGCACGGTAATTGACGTCCGTGGTCACTGCGATCCTGTAGCTGGCTTTGTGCTGCGGGTGGTCGTTGCAGGGAAACCAGGAGGCGGCGCCGTTGGGCTGGCCTGCCACCAGTACTCCGTCGGTAAGTTCCTCCCATCCCACTTCGCCCCACAGGCCGCGCCGGGGACCGGGATTTCCCTCGTACCGGATGTCCAGGATGAAGCGGTCTCCCGGGAGAAGGGCGGCGTCAGGGACCACCACCAGCTGCTCAGCGCGCTGGCTGAATTTCCGCACCTTTTTGCCGTTGAGTGAAATTTTGACGGCGCGCATTCCCGCGAGGTCCAGGACAATGGCCGACGCCGCCCGGTCCGCCTCCGCGTGCAGGACTGCCCGGCCGTTCAACCTGTTGCTGGCCAGTTTGTAGTCCAGGTCCAGTTCGTACCTGGTGACCCGGTAGGCGTTCGTGCCGTGCCCCGGGACGTAGGTATCCGGGGAGCCTGACGGTTCGTCCGGCCGCCGCACGCCGTCGGGGCTGGATGTTGCTGCAAAACTCATAGAGCGGGCCTTCGTACTGCGAACGTTGCGGATCCGGGGACATGCCGTGCTGGAGCTACTTGAGCCGCGGAGCCGGGACTGCCGGGCCTGCCCACGGGCTGACCGGATTGCCCATCCAGTACGTCGCGGCGGGAACGGTTTCCCCGCGCATGACCAGGGATGCCGGCCCCACGGTGCCGCCCCTCGCGATGCGTGCCCGCGGAAGGATGACGCCATGTGGTCCCATCGTGGCTCCGTCTTCGAGGGTAACAGTGTCGATGCTCATGATGCGGTCGTGGAAAAGGTGGGTCTGGACCACACAGCCCCGGTTGACCGTTGAACTCTCGCCCAGCGTCACAAGATCCGCCTCGGGCAGCCAGTAACTCTCGCACCACGTGCCGCGGCCGATCGTCGCGCCCAGGCCACGCAGCCACCAGACAAGGGCCGGCGTTCCCGAAGCCGAGCGGGCGAACCATGGCGCGCTGACCATTTCGATGAAGGTATCCACAACCTCGTTCCGCCAGATGAAGGAACTCCACAGGGCGTGCTCGCCGGCCCTGATCCTGCCCACCAGCAGCCATTTCGCGGCGACGGCACTGGCCGCTGCAACGGCACCTGCTGCAAGGAGCACGAGGCCGCCCAGCAGGGCCGCGATACCGTAGCCGGACACCGCGGCGAGCCAGTCGAACGCGAGCATCACGCCGGCCGCCAGGGCCACCGTGAGGATCACCGGGATGAACCGGCAAAGCTCCCACAGGGCGCGCGCCAGTTTCAGCCGCAGTGGCGGCTGGAACGTCAGGGTGTTGTCTGTGGCGATGGCCGTGCGCCGCAGCCGCACGGGCGGACTGCCGAGCCAGGAGGTGCCCGACTTGGCCTTGGCCGGGGTGGCCGAGAGGACGGCGACCAGCGAATTCTTGGGGACGCTGCGTCCCGCACCGGTCATCCCGGAGTTGCCGAGGAAGGAGCGCTTGCCGATCTTTGCGGGGGCAATCCGCATCCATCCGCCGCCAAGCTCGTAGGACGCCACCATGGTGTCGTCCGCAAGGAACGCACCCTCGCCCACGGTTGTCATCTTGGGGAGCAGCAGGACAGTGGACGCCTCCACGTTCTTGCCCACCTTGGCTCCGAGCAACCGCAGCCAGACCGGGGTGAAGAGGCTGGCGTAAATGGGGAACAGGACATCGCGGGCCAGGTCCAGCACCCGTTCCGTAGCCCAGACCTGCCAGCCGATCCGGCTCCGCACCCGGAAGTAGCCTTCCGTGAGACCCACGCCCAGCAGGCGGGTCGTGGCGAGGATCAGCAGGAGATTGGTGATGAACCACACCAGCGCCGCCAGCGGCAGTGAGGCCAGGACCTGGGGCACCGCAGCCGAGAGGGATTCGCTGCCGCGGATGAACAGGAACACCACGAACGCCCCTGCGAAAGCGGACATGTAGGGGATAGTGGCCAGAACGGCGGAGGCTGCGGCAAATGCACCGAACCAGAGCCTGCCGATCAGCGGATGGGCGGGCGGTGTCTCCGGCCATGAGTGTTTGGCCTTGCCGATCCGCTCGGCGGGGGAACCGGCCACGAGTTGCCCGGCCTTGACCTTGCCGAGCACGGCGGAACCCGGCTCCACCTGGCCGCCGGCGCCGATGCTTGCGCCCGGCATGAGCGTGCTGCGCGCCCCCACTGCTGCGCCCGCCCCGACATGCACCCGGCCGATGTGGACGGAATCGCCGTCGATCCACCACCCGGACAGATCCACTTCGGGTTCGATGTTGCAGCCGCGCCCCAGCGACAGCATTCCGGTGACCGGCGGAAGGGAATGCAGCTGGACGTCGTTGCCGATCTTCGCGCCAAGGGCCTTCGCATAATAGGGAACCCAGGGAGCGCTTGCGAGGCTGATGGCGCCGGACAGATCCTGGATCTGCTCCGCCAGCCACAGCCGCAGGTGCACCTTGCCGGACCGGGGGTAGGTCCCGGGGACCACCTTCCGGAGCAGGGTCCTGGCAGCCAGGACAGAAATGCCCATCCGGCCGGCCGGGCTCACGAACACCAGCCAGGAGGCAGCCACCCACCACCACGAGATGACAGGAGCCGCCGAGAAGCCGGCAAAGGCTGCCAGCAGGTTGTTGGCTGCCATGACGTAGGTGAGCCAGCGCATCCCCACCAGGATGTGCAGGGGAACGCCCATCAGCGTCTGGAAAATCTGCGACTTCAATGCCGTGGGGCGGACTTCCCGCTCGGGCGCCGGACCCGCCACTCCTTCAGGCAGGGATTGCCGGGCGGCGTCGATCAGTGCGCCCACCCTGGGGGTGGCGTAGATGTCGGCCACGGTGATGGTGGGGTAACGGACCCGCAGCGCCGAGACCAGCTGCGCTGCTGCGAGGGATCCGCCGCCGTGGGCGAAGAAGTCCGCATCCAGGTTGGACGCCGGTGTCCCCAGGACGCGGCCCCACTGCTCCACGATCCAGCTGGCGTCGTCCGGCAGGTTCAGCGGGGCATTGTCCGCGTCGGCGGCCCCTGCTCCGGCCAACGGCCAGGGCAGGGAGTGGCGGTCAACTTTTCCGCTTGTCTTCGTGGGCAGAGATTCAACCACCGTCAGAAGTGGGATGAGCGCTGCCGGAAGGCTGGCCCCCAGCAGGCCACGGGCGGCGGCGAGGTCGATGTCCGCGGTGCCCGCAGGGGCAAGGTAGCCCACCAGGATCTGGTTTCCGGCCGCCGTCGTGCGCACTGCCGCCGCCGCGCCGGCAACACCCGGCAGTGCCTGCAGCGCCGCGTCGATCTCGCCGAGTTCAATCCGCCGGCCACCGAGCTTCACCTGCTCGTCGGCGCGCCCCATAAAGACCAGGCCCTCCGCTTCGTAGCGGACCAGGTCTCCGGACCGGTAGGCCCGGGCCCAGCCAAGGGATAGCATTGGCGCGTACTTTTCGGCATCCTTGGCGGGGTCGAGGTACCGGGCCAGCCCCACGCCGCCGATGATGAGCTCGCCCACTCCGCCCTCCGCCACCGGAACACCGCCCGCATCAACCACGGCAAGGTCCCAGCCGTCCAGCGGCAGGCCGATCCGGACGGGACCGGGCAGGCCCAGCGGTGCCGCGCACGCCACTACGGTTGCTTCGGTCGGTCCGTAGGTGTTCCACACTTCCCGGCCGTCCACGGCGAGCCGCTCCGCGAGCTCCGGCGGACAGGCCTCGCCGCCGAAAATCAACAGGCGCACGTTTTCCAGCGCTTCGGCCGGCCACAGTGCGGCGAGGGTGGGCACCGTGGACACCACTGTTATCCCGTGGCTGATCAGCCACGGACCTAGGTCCATTCCGGTGCGGACCAGCGACCGCGGAGCGGGGACGAGGCATGCACCGTAGCGCCAGGCCAGCCACATCTCTTCGCAGGAAGCGTCGAACGCCACGGACAGTCCGGCCAGGACGCGGTCCTGGGGGCCAATGGGTTCGTCCCGCAGGAAGATCCGGGCTTCGGCATCGACGAATGCGGCCGAGGACCGGTGCTGCACGGCGACTCCCTTTGGCGTGCCGGTGGAGCCGGAGGTAAAGATCACCCAGGAGTCGTCGTCGGGCTTCGGCATCCGGGGATCCGGGAACGGCTGCGGGCGCTTGCCCCCTGTGACGATCTCGCCGTTGGCCCTGAGGATGGCGGCCACACGGGCTTCACCGAACACGAGCTTGGCACGTTCGTCGGGGTCATCAGCATCCACCGGGACGTACGCGGCCCCGATCAGCAGGACCGCCAGGATGGAGACGTACAGCTTGTTGGTGCCGGACGGGATCCGGACGCCGATCTTGTCGCCGGCTCCGAGGCCCGCCTGGTGCAGCTCACGCGCCGTTGCCCGGACCTCGACCATCAGCTGTGCATAGCTCAGCCGCCGGTGTCCGTCGTCCAGGGCCGAGGCCTCCGGATACTTCCTGGCCGTCTCCTGGAGGATCTCGATCAGCGTCCGCTCGGGCGGCGCGGCGGCGGCGCCCGGCAGTTGCGGCCGGTACAGGCTCCGGACGGCCGGACGCGCATCGGTGCCGGTCTCCGGCGCGGAGCCGGGAGCTTGCGGTTGTTCAGTCACGGGGTGATTCTTTCCGCACAAGATGAACAGAAGGTGTCGCAGTTCGCCGGGGGTTCGCAGGGTGTTTGCGCCGCGTTTACCGGGGTCGCCTTTTACCGGCCCTCCTGTATCGGGTCAGGGAACCAGGATGACCTTGCCGGTGGTGCGGCGCTGTTCCAGGTCGTCGTGGGCCTGACCTGCCTTCGCCAGGTCGTAGCGGCCGCCGATCCGGACCTTGAGGCTGCCGTTCGCGGCCTCCGCGAAGATCTCATCGGAGCGCCAGCGGCGTTCCTGGGCGTTGCGCAGGAAGTGGTTTATGGTCGGCCGGGTCAGGTACAGGGAGCCGCCGGCGTTAAGCCGCTGCGGATCGAACGGCGGAACCGGTCCGGATGCGGCTCCGAAGAGAACAAGCGTGCCGCGGACACGCAGGGCAGCGAGGGAACCGTCGAACGTGTCCCTCCCGACGCCGTCGTACACCGCGTCCGCGCCGGTTCCGTCGGTAAGTTCCCGGACCCGGGCGGCGAAGCCTTCGTAGCGCAGCACATGGTCGGCGCCGGCTTCGCGGGCCAGCTTCCCCTTGTCGTCGGTGGAGACGGTGGTGATAACGCGGGCGCCCTTCGCCTTGAGCAGCTGGATCATGAGCAGCCCGACGCCGCCGGCTCCGGCGTGCAGCAGTATTGTGTGGCCCGGCTCGACGCGGAAAGAGGAATTGATCAGGTAGTGCGCGGTGATGCCCTGGAGCGGAAGGGCGGCCGCGGTGAAGTCGTCTACGCCGCGGGGGACAGGCAGTGCCTTGTCCTCGTTGATGAGGATGTAGCCGGCATAGCAGTTGGTGCCTTCAGCAGTGGCCACCCGGTCTCCGACCGAGAACACAGTAACGCCCTCGCCCAGCTCCTCCACCGTGCCGGCTGCCTCGGACCCCGGAGTGAACGGATAGGACACTTTGTACGTGCCGCTGCGCTTGTAGGTATCAATGAAGTTCACCCCGGTGGCGGCGACTTTGACCAGGAGCTGGCCGGGACCGGGCACCGGCCGAGCCACCTCTGCCAGCTCCAGAACATCCGGACCGCCCGCCTGGCGGGCGACGATTGCATGCATCATGTGTCTCCTTCCCTGGGCTGGGATTTCCAGGCCCGGATACTGGATCCATCCTAGGGACACCGCTGCCAACGACGAAGTGACGGCCGGTAACCGGCCGTCACTTCGGGTCAAACGTGGAATGCGGGTGTGCGCCTAAGCGGCGTGTGCCTAGTAGCGGCGGGTGACGGTAGCCATGGGGCATTCGAAGTGGCGGCCCGCGGAGAGGCCCACGTCATTGAGGTAACGGACAATGATGCCGTAGGACTGCAGCAGGGTGGTCTCCGTGTAGGGAACCTGGTGCTTGGCGCAGTACTCGCGGACGATCTTGGCGGCCTTGTCCAGCTGCGGGCGGGCCATGTCCGGGAACAGGTGGTGCTCGGCCTGGCGGTTCAGGCCGCCCAGCAGGATGTCCATGAAACGGCCGCCGGAGATGTTCCGGGACGTCAGGACCTGGCGGCTGAAGAAGTCCACGCGGCTGTCCGCGGGCAGGACCGGCATGCCCTTGTGGTTCGGGGCGAAGGAAGCGCCCATGTAGAAGCCGAAGACGGCGAGCTGGACGCCGATGAACGCCAGGGCCATGCCCCACGGCAGGAAAGTGAAGGTGAGGACCGGCAGAAGGCTCAGGCGTGCCAGGAGGATCGGGATTTCAACCCAGCGGTGCGTGACCTTGGCGCGGCGGAAGATGAACTTGACCGAATCGATCTGCAGGCCGAGGCCCACCAGGAACAGGAGCGGGAAGAAGAACCAGCCCTGCTTGCGGGTGAGGAAGGCGAACCGTCCCTGCCGGGCGACAACCGCTTCGGTGTGGAAAGCGATGGGCCCGGGCGCGATGTCGGGGTCCTTGGAAATGACGTTCGGGTGGTTGTGGTGCGCGCCGTGCTTCTGCTCCCACCAGGAATAGCTCATTCCGGCCACGGACGTGGCGAGCAGCCTTGCGGCCCAGTCGTTGGCACGGCGGGAGGCGAAGATCTGGCGGTGCCCGGCCTCGTGGGCCAGGAAGCTCAGCTGCGTGCACAGGATGCCCAGGGCGGCGGCGATCAGGAGCTGGAACCAGCTGTCACCGATGAGCGCGAAACCGAACCAGGTGGCGGTCATCAGGAGCGCCAGGATGGAGAACACCGTGACGTAGAAGCCGACGCGTCGTTCGAGCAGGCCCGCTGCCTTGACGCTCTTGAGGAGTTCTGAGTAGCTCAGGACAACCGCATTGGGCTGCCGGACGCGCGTCTGGGGGCGCTCCGAAGTAGTTGTGGGGGTCATGGACTCGGGGCCTCGTAACTGTTACGGGCAACGCTGCAGCCGACATTCGGACCGCACGGTCAGGATCACCCTTCTCCAAGCATACGCTCACACTCATAATGAGGGCAGGTGGGAGTTGATGCATAAATATCGGCCTCTATGCATAGTCTTGCTGTATAGTCGTTCCCATGACTATTTCTGTTGCCGTTTCCGGTGCGAGCGGTTACGCCGGCGGCGAGGTGCTTCGGCTCCTGGCCGGACACCCTGACGTCACCATCGGCGCCATCACAGCGCACAGCAACGCCGGTTCCAGACTAGGCGAATTGCAGCCGCATCTCCATGGTTTGGCCAGCCGCATCCTTGAGGACACCACCGTGGAGAACCTCTCTGGCCATGATGTGGTGTTCCTGGCACTGCCGCACGGGGCCTCCGCCGAGATCGCGGCGCAGTTGCCCGAGGGCACGGTAGTGATCGACGCCGGCGCCGACCACCGGCTGGAAGACCCCGCCGCCTGGGAAAAGTTCTACGGTTCCGCGCACGCCGGGACGTGGCCTTACGGGCTGCCCGAACTTCCGGGCCAGCGGGAAAGGCTCAAAGGAGCCAAGCGGATCGCCGTACCGGGCTGCTACCCGACGTCGGCCCTGCTGGCCCTGACCCCCGGGTTCGCCGGCAGCCTCCTCCAGCCCGACGACGTCGTGATTGTCGCTGCCTCGGGCACCTCGGGTGCCGGGAAAGCCGCGAAGGTCAACCTCATCGGCTCCGAGGTAATGGGGTCCATGAGCCCCTACGGCGTGGGCGGCGGCCACCGCCACACCCCCGAGATAGAACAGGGGCTGGGCAATGCCGCGGGTGAGGCTGTGACGGTATCCTTCACGCCCACCCTTGCCCCGATGAGCCGGGGCATCCTCACCACCGCAACGGCAAAGGTGAAGCCCGGCGTCACGGCAGCAGAGCTGCGCAGCGCCTGGGAAGAGGCGTACGACGACGAGCCGTTCGTGCACCTGCTCCCCGAAGGGCAGTGGCCCGCCACCAAGGCCGTCCAGGGCTCCAACCACGCCGTGATGCAGCTCGCCTTCGACGCCCACACCGGCCGCGTCATCGTCACGTGCGCCATCGACAACCTGACCAAGGGGACCGCCGGCGGCGCCGTGCAGTCCATGAATATCGCCCTTGGCCTGGCGGAAACCGCCGGCCTCAACCTGCAGGGAGTTGCCCCGTGACTGTTACCGCATCCAAGGGATTCCGGGCCGCCGGCGTCAAAGCCGGACTGAAGACGTCCGGGAACCCGGACCTTGCCCTCGTCGTCAACGACGGCCCCTCGAAGGCGGCAGCGGCGGTGTTCACGTCGAACCGCGTCGCCGCGGCCCCTGTGCACTGGTCGCGCCAGGTGGTCAAGGACGGCCGCGTCGACGCCGTCATCCTCAACTCGGGCGGCGCCAACGCCTGCACCGGTCCGCAGGGCTTCCAGAACACCCACGCCACTGCGGAAAAGACCGCCGAAGTGCTGGGCGTCTCGGCCACGGATATTTTTGTCTGCTCCACCGGCCTCATCGGCGAGCAGCTGCCCATGGACAAGATCATCCCGGCCATCAGTGCGGCGAAGTCGGCCCTCAGCGCCGACGGCGGCACTGCTGCTGCCACGGCGATCATGACCACGGATTCCGTGTCCAAGGAGGCCGTCTTCACCGGCAAGGACACCGAAGGCAACGAGTACACCATTGGCGGCATGGCAAAGGGCGCCGGCATGCTTGCTCCTGGGCTGGCCACCATGCTGGTGGTCATCACCACCGACGCGGACGTCCAGCCTGAAATGCTCGACGTCGTGCTCCGCGACGCCACCCGGGTCACCTTTGACCGGGCGGACTCGGACGGCTGCATGTCCACCAACGACACCGTGGTGCTGCTGGCATCCGGCGCCTCGGGTGCCGTGCCCGCCGCCAGGGACTTCGGTGCCGGACTGACGCAGGTCTGCGCCGAGCTGGCCCGCAAGCTGATCGGCGACGCCGAGGGCGCCAGCCACGACATCGCGATCCGCACTTTCAACGCCGCCAGCGAAAAGGACGCCGAGATCGTCAGCCGCGCCGTGGCCCGTTCCAACCTGTTCAAGGCCGCCATTTTCGGCAAGGACCCCAACTGGGGGCGCGTGCTCTCCGCCGTTGGCACCACCGATGCCGCATTCGAACCGGACCAGCTGAACGTTTCCATGAACGGCGTGCAGATCTGCCGGAACGGAAGCATCGGCGAGGACCGCAGCCTCGTGGACCTCGAGCCCCGCGAGGTTCTCGTGGAGATCGACCTGCAGGCCGGAGAGGCCGAGGCCACGATCTGGACCAACGACCTCACGCACGACTACGTCCACGAAAACAGCGCCTACTCAAGCTAGGTGGCGCACCCACCTTCCGGGGAGACAGCATGAACACCCAGACACGCGAGACCACGTCCATGAGCGATGCCCAGGACAAAGCCGGCACGCTGATTGAGGCCCTTCCGTGGATCCAGCGATTCGCCGGTTCCACCATGGTGATCAAGTACGGCGGCAACGCCATGGTCAACGAGGAGCTCCGCCGTGCATTTGCTGAGGACGTGGTGTTCCTGCACCATGTGGGAATCCACCCCGTCGTGGTGCACGGCGGCGGTCCGCAGATCAACGCCATGCTCAGCCGCCTGGGCATAGAGTCCGAATTCAAAGGCGGCCTGCGCGTCACCACCCCCGAAGCCATGGACGTGGTCCGCATGGTGCTGACCGGCCAGGTGGGCCGCGAACTCGTGGGCCTCATCAATTCCCATGGCCCCTACGCCGTCGGCATGTCCGGAGAGGACGGCGGCCTGCTGCGCGCCGTCCGCACGGGAACCGTCGTGGACGGCGAAGAAGTGGACCTGGGCCTCGTCGGCGAGGTCGTCGGCGTCAACCCGGAAGGCATCGTTGATATCCTCGCGGCCGGCCGGATCCCGGTGATTTCGACTGTTGCCCCGGAAATCATTGACGAGGGCAGCAGTGAGGAAGGTACCCGGCGGTTCCAGACCACCGGGCAGGTCCTCAACGTCAACGCGGACACCGCGGCAGCCGCCGTCGCCTCTGCCCTGGGCGCCTCCAAACTGGTCATTCTCACCGACGTCGAGGGCCTTTACGCGAACTGGCCGGACAGGTCATCGCTCATCTCGTCCCTGACGGCGTCGGAGCTGCGGGAGATGCTGCCGCGGCTTGAGTCGGGCATGATCCCCAAAATGGCCGCCTGCCTGAAGGCGGTCGACGAAGGAGTGGAGCGCGCGCACATTGTGGACGGGCGCCTGCCGCACTCCATGCTGCTGGAAACATTCACTGCTGCGGGCATTGGCACGCAGGTGGTCCCGGACGAGGAAACGAACGCATGAGCCAGATTGAAAAGTCCCCGGTGGTCGAACTGGTGGAGACCCGTGGCCACACCACCGGAGCCGAGTGGCTGACCCGTTACTCCGCCTCACTCATGGGCGTCTTCGGCACGCCGCAGCGTGTCCTGGTCCGCGGCGCAGGATGCCTGGTCTGGGACGCGGACGGCAAGGAGTATCTGGACCTGCTGGGCGGCATCGCCGTGAACGCCATGGGCCACGCCCACCCGTTCGTGACGTCGGTGATTTCCAGCCAGCTGGCCACCCTGGGCCACGTCTCCAACTTCTTCACCAGCCCCACGCAGATCGCGCTGGCCGAAAAGCTGCTCGAACTGAGCAAGGCACCGGCCGGTTCCAAGGTGTTCTTCGCGAACTCCGGAACCGAAGCCGTCGAGGCGGCGTTCAAGCTGGCGCGCCGCAACTCCGGCGCAGGCGCGGATGGAAGCGAGAAAACACGGACCAAGATCATCGCGCTGGAGGGCGCCTTCCACGGCAGGACCATGGGTGCCCTGGCGCTTACCGCCAAGGAAGCGTACCGGGCGCCGTTTGAACCGCTGCCCGGCGGTGTGGTGCACATCCCGTTCGGGGACATCGACGCCCTCGTGGAAGCCATCGATGAAACGACAGCGGCTGTTTTCCTCGAACCGATCCAGGGCGAAGCCGGTGTCCGGCCGCTGCCCGCCGGCTACCTGCAGGCCGCGCGCGAAGCCACCACGAAGGCAGGCGCACTGCTGATCCTCGACGAAGTCCAGACCGGCATCGGCCGCACCGGCAAATGGCTAGCCAGTGAAGATGCCGGGATCGTGCCCGACGCCGTGACCCTCGCCAAGGGCCTGGGCGGCGGCTTCCCCATCGGGGCGCTGGTCACCTTCGGTCCTGAGACGTCCGCACTCCTGACGGCCGGCCAGCACGGCACCACTTTCGGCGGGAACCCGGTGGCTACAGCCGCCGCGCTGGCCACGCTGCACGCGATTGAGAGCCAGCGCGTCCTGGACAACGTCCGCAGTGTGGGGGAACGCCTCCGCGCGAAGCTGGCCGAGGTGGACGGCGTCACGGAAGTGCGCGGCGAAGGCCTGCTGATCGGCTTTGACCTGGACGCGGACGTCGCGCCCGCCGTGGTCACCGCCGGATTGGAGGCCAGTTTCATCGTCAACAGCCCCGGTCCGCGCACCATCCGCCTCGCCCCGCCGCTGATCCTGACCGCCGAACAGGCCGACAGCTTCGTCCAGGCACTGCCCATGCTCCTCCAGACCGCAAAGGATGCCCAGTGACCAGCTCCGCAACCACCCGTCACTTCCTCAAGGACACCGACCTCACCCCGGCCGAGCAGGCCGAGGTCCTGGACCTCGCCGTGCGCATGAAGGCCGCGCCCTACAGCGTCCAGCCATTCGCCGCTGAAGGCAGCGGACGGAAAACCGTCGCCGTCATCTTCGACAAAACCTCCACCCGGACCCGGGTCTCCTTCGCCACCGGCGTGGCGGACATGGGCGGAAACGCCCTGATCATCAACCCGGGGGAGGCGCAGATCGGCCACAAGGAATCGGTGGAGGACACGGCCAAGGTCCTGGAGCGCATGGTCTCCACCATCGTCTGGCGGACCGGCGCACACGCCGGGCTCGTGGCCATGGCCGAAAATTCCAAGGTCCCGGTCATCAACGCCCTATGCGACGACTACCACCCCTGCCAGCTGCTGGCGGACCTGCTTGCCGTCAAGGAGCACAAGGGCGAGCTCACGGGCCTCACCATGAGCTACCTTGGCGACTCCGCCAACAACATGGCGAACTCCTACCTGCTGGCCGGCGTGACAGCCGGGATGCACGTGCGCATCGCCGGTCCGGACGGCTACCTGCCGTCCGCCGACATCGTGGCTGCGGCGGAAGAGCGGGCAGCGGAAACGGGCGGCTCGGTCCTGATCACCACGGACGCCGCGGAGGCGCTCAAGGGTGCCGACGTCGTCGCCACCGACACCTGGGTGTCCATGGGCCAGGAGGCCGAAAAGGAAGCCCGGCTACAGCTGTTCCGCGAATACTCCGTGGATGAAGCGGCGATGCAGCTGGCGGCGCCGGACGCCGTCGTGCTTCACTGCCTGCCGGCGTACCGGGGCTACGAGATCTCCGCGGGAGTCATTGACGGCCCGCAGTCGATCGTCTGGGACGAGGCGGAAAATCGCCTGCACGCCCAGAAGGCACTGATGGCCTGGCTCATGCACCGGTCGGGTCTGGCCGTTGTTGACGGGCTGGCACCGGTCGGGGGACGCGGATAATGTCCGTCCCCCCGGCGGCGCAGGGCCCGAGTCCGGCCACCAAAACGGCCAGGCTGGCGCGGATTACCGCGATCCTGACCGGCGAGTCGGTCCGCTCTCAGGCGGAGCTGGCCGCGCTGCTGGCGGACGACGGCGTCCAGGTCACCCAGGCCACGCTGTCCCGCGACCTCGTGGAGCTCGGCGCAGTCCGGGTCCGCGGCAAGGACGGCGTGCTCGTCTACGCCGTTCCGGGGGAGGGCGGGGAGCGTGCGGCCAAGTCCGGCGTCACGCAGGAGATCCTGGACGCCCGCCTTGCCCGGCTGTGCGGCGAACTGCTCGTCACGGCCGAAGCTTCGGCGAACATCGTGGTGCTCAGGACCCCGCCGGGAGCGGCGAACTTCCTCGCCCTGGCAATCGACCATTCGGTCATGCCCTCCATCCTGGGGAGCATCGCCGGGGATGACACCGTGCTGCTGGTCACGCGGGACCCGATGGGCGGCGCGGAGGTGGCCGCCCGCTTCCTGCAGTTCGCCGAGGAAGCCGGCAGCCAATAGCCGGCGGAACGCCGCGGGATTGGGCCCGCCACAGCGATGTGACAGGCTCTTAGCAGATAGCTTCACCAACAACTTTCATCAGACATCAAGCATCACCAAACAACTAAGGAGCATTTCCGTGACTGAGCGTATTGTTCTGGCCTACTCCGGTGGCCTGGATACTTCCGTAGCCATCGGCTGGATCGGCGAAGCCACCGGCGCCGAGGTCATCGCCGTGGCGGTCGACGTCGGACAGGGCGGCGAGTCGCTGGAGACCATCCGCCAGCGCGCGCTGGGCTGCGGCGCCGTCGAAGCCTACGTGGCCGACGCCAGCGATGAGTTCGCCAACGAATACTGCATGCCCACGCTGAAGGCCAACGCCCTCTACCAGGGCCACTACCCGCTGGTCTCCGCGATTTCCCGCCCGGTGATCGTCAAGCACCTGGTCAAGGCCGCCCGCGAATTCGGCGCCACCACCGTGGCCCACGGCTGCACCGGCAAGGGCAACGACCAGGTCCGCTTCGAGGTCGGCATCCAGACCCTCGGCCCGGACCTGAAGTGCATCGCCCCGGTCCGCGACCTCGCCCTGACCCGCGACAAGGCCATCGCCTTCGCCGAGGAAAAGGGACTGCCGATCGAGACCACCAAGAAGAACCCGTACTCGATCGACCAGAACGTCTGGGGCCGCGCCGTCGAAACCGGCTACCTCGAGGACATCTGGAACGCCCCCACCAAGGACATCTACGACTACACCGCCACCCCGGAATTCCCGCCGGCCCCGGATGAGGTCACCATCTCCTTCGAAGCCGGTGTTCCGGTAGCGATCGACGGCGTCAAGGTCACCCCGCTGCAGGCCATCAAGGAACTCAACCGCCGCGCCGGCGCCCAGGGCGTGGGCCGCATCGACGTTGTCGAGGACCGCCTCGTCGGCATCAAGTCCCGCGAGATCTACGAAGCTCCGGGCGCCATGGCGCTGATCACCGCGCACAAGCACCTCGAGGACATCACCGTTGAGCGCGAGCAGGCCCGCTTCAAGGCGACTGTCGGCCAGCGCTGGTCCGAACTGGTGTACGACGGCCAGTGGTTCTCCCCGCTCAAGCGCTCCCTGGACGCCTTCATCGAGGACACCCAGAAGTACGTCTCCGGCGACATCCGCATGACCCTGCACGGTGGCCAGGCAGTAGTCAACGGCCGCCGCTCCGACACCTCGCTCTACGACTTCGACCTCGCCACCTACGACACCGGCGATACGTTCGACCAGTCCATGGCGCGCGGCTTCATCGAGCTGTGGGGCATGTCCGCCAAGGTGGCCTCCGGCCGCGACATCCGCGTCGCAGGAAAGTAGCCCCTGTGGCTGAACAGAAGTCAGAAGCTACCAACACGGGCGCCCTGTGGGGTGGCCGCTTTGCCGGCGGCCCCGCAGACGCCCTGGCGGCACTGAGCAAGTCCACGCACTTTGACTGGCGGCTGGCCCGCTATGACATCGCCGGATCCAAGGCGCACGCCCGCGTGCTGCACAAGGCCGGGCTGCTGGACGATGCCGAGCTCGAAGGCATGCTCGCTGCCCTGACGCAGCTGGACGACGACGTTGCCTCCGGCGCCTACCTGCCAGCGGAGTCCGATGAGGACGTCCACGGCTCGCTGGAACGCGGGCTCATCGAGCGCGCCGGCACCCAGCTGGGCGGCAAGCTCCGCGCCGGGCGGTCGCGGAACGACCAGGTGGCCACGCTCGGCCGGATGTTCCTGCGCGACCACGCCCGGATCATTGCCCGCGGCGTGCTGGCAACGATCGAGGCACTGGTGGGCCAGGCCAAGGCGCACCAGGGTGTGGCCATGCCCGGCCGGACCCACCTCCAGCACGCCCAGCCGGTCCTGCTCAGCCACCACCTGCTGGCCCACGCCTGGGCACTGCTGCGCGATGTGCAGCGGCTCCAGGACTGGGACAAACGCGCAGGCGTTTCGCCCTACGGCTCGGGGGCCCTCGCGGGCTCCTCGCTTGGCCTGGACCCTGAGGCCGTGGCCGCGGACCTGGGCTTCTTCTCGGCAACGCACAACTCGATCGACGGCACCGCTTCCCGCGACGTCTTCGCCGAGTTCGCCTGGGTCACCGCCATGATCGGCGTGGACCTGTCGCGGGTCTCGGAGGAAGTCATCCTGTGGGCCACGAAGGAATTCTCCTTCGTCACCCTGCACGATTCCTACTCCACCGGTTCCTCGATCATGCCGCAGAAGAAGAACCCGGATGTGGCTGAACTGGCGCGCGGGAAGGCCGGCCGGCTGATCGGCAACCTGACCGGGCTGCTGGCCACGCTCAAGGGCCTGCCGCTCGCGTACAACCGCGACCTGCAGGAGGACAAGGAGCCGGTTTTCGACGCCGCCGACACGCTGGAAGTCCTGCTCCCGGCAGTCTCCGGCATGATCGCGACGTTGAAGTTCAACACCGAACGGATGGAGTCGCTGGCACCCCAGGGCTTTGCGCTGGCCACGGACATTGCCGAATGGCTGGTCCGCCAGGGTGTTCCGTTCCGCGAGGCGCACGAGCTCTCCGGAGCCGCGGTCAAGCAGGCCGAAAGCCGGGATGTTGAGCTGTGGGACCTCACGGATGAGGAATTCGCCGCGATCTCGGAGCACCTGACGCCGGAGGTCCGCACGGTCCTGTCCACCGAAGGTTCGCTCAACAGCCGCAACTCCCAGGGCGGAACGGCGCCGGCCGCCGTCGAACGCCAACTGCTCGCGCTGGAAGCAGAGCTTGCCGGCGTGCGGGAGTACGCCGGCTAACAGCCGCACGCTCTCTCACTTCCTGCAGCTTCTTGGCCAACGCTCTCTCACTTTCCTCAAGAAAGTGAGAGAGCGTTGCCGATTTTCCTGCGAAAAGTGAGAGAGCGTTGCGCGTTAACGACCGAAAGCTCCCCGCTACCATTGCGCCATGAGCGAATCCTTCCGCCAGTACCTCCGTGCCCTGCCGGACTTCCCGGAGGATCTTCCGGATTTTGACGCGGCGTCGGCCCCAGCGGACCCGGCCGAACTGTTCCGGCGGTGGCTCGCGGAAGCGCTGGCCGCGGGGGAGCCGCAACCCCACGCGTGCAGCCTGGCCACCGTGGGTGGCCGGGGCGCAACCGTCGTCCCGGATGCTGATCCTGAAGGACATCGACGACGACGGCTGGCACATCGCGACGTCCCGCACCTCACGCAAGGGGCGGGAACTCGCAGCGAACCCGAAGGCTGCGCTGAATTTCAACTGGTCGCTGCAAGGCAGGCAGGTCCGTGTGGCCGGCCGCGTCGTGGAGCTTTCCGCGGAGGCTTCGGCGGCGGACTGGGACGCCCGGCCCGCGGCGGACGGCAGCAGGAACCCGGACTGGCAGCTCTACGCCATCCAGCCACTGGAGATTGAGTTCTGGCAGGCCCGCCACGACCGCCGCCACGTGCGCCACCGCTATGGTCCGGGCCGGGAGAACGGGCTGCGTTAAGTCGGATTAACTGTCCGCTACGATTGCGGTATGACCGCAATCACACCGGACGCACTGCTCACCGAACTCCACAAAGCTGCCGACGTCGTTGCCTCCCAGGCCGGCAAACTCACCGAAGCCGACGTCCCGGCACCGTCCACGTTGCCCGGCTGGACGCGCGGGCACGTCCTGGCGCACGTCGCCGGGATCTCCAACGCCATGGCCCGGCAACTCGAATTCGCCGGCCGCGGGGAGACGGTTGATCTCTACGACGGCGGCTATGACGGCCGCACGAAGGCCATCGAGATGGCTGCCGGGCACACCCTGGCGCAACACCGTGCCGATCTGGACTCTGCGCTGGAACGGGCCCTGCGGGCCTTCGATTCTTTGGATGCTGCCGGCTGGCAGGCGCCGATTTCCTACCGCGGCGGAGTGGTGCTGGACGGCGGTTCCGCACTGTGGCGGGAACTCGTGATCCACACCTCGGACCTCAACACCGGACTCGGTCCGGAAACCTGGAGCCGCACGTTCTGCGAACAGCTGTTCGGATTCCTGGCAGCCCGCGTGCCGGAGGGGCAGAAGTTCGTCCTCCAGCCACTGGGCCTGCCGCCGGTGAGCATTGGCACGGGAAACCGGTCCACTGTCATCAACGGAATGCTGACTGACATCGCCGCCTGGCTGGCGGGACGCGAACCTTCGCTGGGGAGCCTGCGCGCGTCTGCTGCTGCCGACGGAGTTGACCTCCCGGAGCTCCTACCCTGGCCCTCGGGCGTTCCGATCACCAAATAGCCGGCAGCGCACGCCGCTGGCGTCAGCGTTTTTCCCGTCCCAGCAGGCTCTCCTTGACCGTGAGCCCCCACCTGAATCCGCCCAGGGTGCCGTCCGTCCGCACCACGCGGTGGCACGGCACGAACAGGGCTGCAGCGTTGAAGGCACACGCACTGGCCGCGGCCCGGACAGCCTTCGGGTTCCCGGACAGTTCAGCGTATTCGGTATACGTCACCGGCCGTCCGGGGCTGACTGTCCGGAGCACGTCCCAGGCATGGCTGCGGAACGGCCCGGACTTCTGCAGCACCGGCACCCGCATGGCGGGCTCCGGATCGCCGGCGTAGAAAGCATCCACGGCGTCAGAAATTTCGCCCAGCTCAAGAACCGGAACGAACTCATCCGGCAGCAGTTCAGGATGGATCTGGCCGGTCAGCTCCGCCGGTTCCGCGGTCCAGCCGGACGCCAGCACGGCACCGTCGCGGGCAATGATGGTGAACGGGCCGTCCGGGGTGGACATGGTCAGCAGTTGGGCTTTCATGGCTTCACTTTCTGGGTTAAGTCTTCTTGGGTCACGATTTTTTGGGTCATGTCTTTTGGTCAACCTGCCGGAACGGCAGACAGCGTGGGTGCCGGGAGCTTGGGTTTGGGCTTGGTGCGCAGGGCCGCGGCGCGCCAGAGGTGCATGGTGGCATACGAACGCCAGGGGCGTACTTCGGTGAAGTCCGGGCTGTGTTCGCCGGGCAGCCGGTGGTCCTCCTGTGTTGCAGCGTCGAGCGCAAGGATCCCGTTTTTCACCGCGGCGTCGTTGGCCAGGAACACATCCGGGGCACCGATCACCCGCATGGCAACGTATCCCACGGTCCACGGTCCCACCCCGGGGAGCGGGAGGAGCTTGGCCTGCAACCCGGCGAGGTCGTCGCCGTAGCCGAATTCCAGGCTGCCGGAGGCCATCGCGGCAGCGGCGGTACGGACGGAATCGATCCGCCGCTGCGGACCACGCAGCAGGCCGAAGCCGGGGTCGGCGATCTGGGCGGCCGTGGGGAACAGCCTGTGCAGGCCGTCCGCGGGCACCAGGCTCTCGCTTCCGCAGGCGGACAGCTGGGTCAGTGCGGTCCGGGCAGCCGCGACGGTGATCTGCTGTCCGATCATGGCGCGGATCAGCAGCTCCTGCGGATCCACGGCCCCGGGCATCCGCATGCCGGGCAGGGCCTTTACCGCCGGCGCCAGCCGCGGATCGGCTGCCAGCGCGCTGTCGATGGCCACCGGGTCGGCATCGAGGTCCAGGAGCCGCCGGACCCGGCTCAGCAATGATGGCAGATCCCGCAGGTCCACCGCCCCGATGGTGAGGATCAGGGGCCGCCCCGGGGCGCCGTCGTCGTACTCAACGCTGAAGCGGGCATCGGCGTGGGGGAGCCGCAGGGTCCTTGCGTAGGAGGTTGCGGTGCCGGTCTCGATCCCGGGGATGGACCGGACCGCGAGGAAGTCGAAGATGCCCGGATCGAACGGTTCACGGTAAGGCAGGCTGAGCGTCAATGCCGTGGTGGCGGCCGGTGCCCGGTGGTGGCGGGCGGTTCCCCGCAGCGCCGTCGGAGTCATGGCGAAGACCTCGCCGATGGTTTCGTTGAACTGGCGGACGCTGCTGAACCCGGCCGCGAAGGCAACGTCGGCAAGCTTCATCCGGGTGGACACCAGAAGAGTCCGGGCGGTCTGCGCCCTGCTGGCCCGTGCCAGCGACAACGGACCGGCGCCCAGCTCGTGGCTCAGGATCCGGTTGAGCTGCCGTGAGGAATATCCGAGCCGCGAGGCCAGCCCCTCCACGCCGTCGCGGTTGATCACGCCGTCGTTGATGAGCCGCATGGCCCGGCCCGCAATGTCGGAACGGATGTTCCACGCGGGCGTGCCCGGAACAGCTTCCGGAAGGCAGCGCTTGCAGGCCCGGTACCCCGCGTCGTGGGCGGCAGCGGAGGTTTCGTAGAACGTGACGTTCTCCGCCTTCGGCGTCCTGGCCGGGCACGACGGACGGCAGTAGATGCCAGTGGTCCGGACAGCCGTGTAGAACTGCCCGTCGAAGCGGGTGTCGCGGGCATCGATTGCCCGGTAGCGCTGCCAGAAGTCCATGGCTCCATCCTGTCAGCTCGCCGCACCCTGTGCTAGCGGAAATCGGACACGGCCGTGGCGGCTTGGTTGAGGCGGTCTTTGTTAAAGTCGATGCATGAGCAGCAGCCCGCCACGAGCCGGACACGAACACTCCGTGCGTCAGCTGCTGTCCGGGGACGCCCGGCATGTGGCGCCACAGCTGCTCGGCGCCGTGCTCAGCTACGCCAGTCCCGAAGGTTCGGTCTCGGTGCGGATCACCGAGGTGGAGGCCTACCTCGGTCCGCACGACTCGCAGCACCCGGACCCCGGATCGCACACCTTCCGCGGACCCACTGGACGCAACAAGCCCATGTTCGGACCGGCCGGGCACCTGTACGTCTACTTCACTTACGGGATGCACTACTGCGCCAACATTGTCTGCGGACCGCCGGGCGTTGCCTCTGCGCTCCTGCTCCGCGGCGGGGAAATAGTGGGCGGCGAGGAACTTGCCCGCGCCAGGCGTCCGGCGTCGAAATCCCCCAAGGACCTGGCCAGCGGGCCTGCCCGGCTGGCCACGGCGCTGGGACTGACGACGACGGACAGCGGCCGGGACGCCCTCAGCGAACCGTTCAGGTTGGAGCTGCCGGTGTCACGGGCACGCGACATCAGCACGGGGCCGCGCGTCGGGGTTTCAGGTGCGGGCGGCAGCCACGCCTATCCGTGGCGGTACTGGCTGACCGGTGATCCCACGGTCTCGCGCTACAAGGCCGCGAAAGCCCGTCCGGTTTAGGCGCCGCTGCTACACGGGTTTACGCGCCGCTGCCACACGGGGCGGACCGTGAAGAATGGCCGCGACCGGCATAGGGTGGATGCGTGAATCAAAGCGAGCCGGGCCAAGCCAGAAGAACCGTTCCCGTGGACCAGCTGATCAACAGCCTGTGCGCCACGGTACCGGACTACCCCAAGCCGGGAATCGTGTTCAGGGACCTGACGCCCGTCTTTGCCAACGGTGCGGCGCTGCACGCTGTTGTGGACGCACTGGTTGAACCGTTCAAAGGACAGTTCGACGCCGTCGCCGGAGTTGAGGCCCGCGGCTTCCTGTTGGCAGCCGCTGCCGCTTACGCCACCAACACGGGCGTCATCACGGTCCGGAAAGCCGGCAAACTCCCTCGCAAGGTGGTCGCGGAGGACTACGCGCTGGAGTACGGCACCGCAACCCTTGAACTGCACACCACCGACCTGCCGGCCGGAAGCCGTGTACTGATTCTCGACGACGTCCTGGCCACCGGCGGCACGCTCGGTGCCGCCACGAGGCTGTTCGAACGCTGCGGAATCCACGTTGCCGGGGTGGGCGTGGTCATGGAGCTCGGCGAGCTGCGCGGGCGTTCGGCACTTACCGGCCACCGTGTCCGCTCGCTCATCAGGATCTGACGTGGTCCCGCCGGGACCAGTGCCGCGGGGAGTCCGGCCGCGCGGAGTTTGGCGCCGGAAAACGGCGAAACTGAAATGTTTCAGGCGCGTCCATCAAAATGGTTGTAGAATGGACGGTCCGTCTTTTGCGATAGGGGAAAGTCTCGATGCTCGACGCTGATTTGGCCCATGAACGGGACTATGTTGCTGGACTGTATGCCCGCTTGGATGAACTGCGCGCGGAAAAGCGCACTCAACTCGCCCAGGTCCGCCGTGCCGGAGCCGTGGGAACCATGCAGAATGTTTCCGAACGGGACGCCTTCGCGGCCCTCTATGAGGACCGCCTGGCGCAGCTCGATGCCGTGGACGACCGGCTGGTATTCGGCCGCCTCGACCTGGACTCGGGGGAGGCCCAGTACATCGGCCGTATCGGCCTCACCACGGACGACCTCCAGCGGCTCATGGTTGACTGGCGCGCGCCCGAGGCCGGGCACTTCTACCAGGCCACGGCCTTCGACCGCCAGGGCGTACGCCGTCGCCGCCACCTGATCCTGCAGGGCCGTGAGGTCAAGGCCATTGAAGATGACGTCCTTGACGCCGGCATGCTGGCCGACAATGAATCGCTGCAGGGGGAGGGTGCGCTGCTGGCGGCCCTGAACTCCAAGCGCACCGGACGCATGTCGGACATCGTGGGCACCATCCAGTCCGAACAGGACAGGATCATCCGCTCCTCCATCTCCGGAGCCGTCGTCGTCCAGGGTGGCCCCGGAACGGGCAAGACCGCCGTCGCACTGCACCGGGCCGCGTACCTGCTTTATACCCACCGCGACCGGCTCAAGACTGCCGGCGTGCTCCTCGTGGGCCCGTCGTCGTCGTTCATGAAGTACATCGAGCGCGTCCTGCCGTCCCTCGGCGAGACGGGCGTCGTTATGGCGAGCGTCGGCCGGCTGATGCCGGGCATCAATGCCGTACCGGAACAGGAATCGGACGTCGCAGCGGTCAAGGGACGGCTGTCCATGGCCGAGGTGGTGGCCAACGCGGTGTCCAACCGGCAGCGCATTCCGGCCGAGAACCGGATCCTTGAAGTGGACGGCCGCAAGCTGGTCCTGACCCCGCGCCAGGTGCGCCGGGCACGGGAAAAGGCCCGCGCCACCCACAAGCCGCACAACGAGGCGCGCCTGACGTTCGTGAAGATCCTGCTCCGCGAGCTGACCGAACAGATGACCGAGCTCGTTGAGGCCGGCAGCATCGGCAACAACGCGGACCGCTCGTATCTGGCCGAGGACGTCCGCACGGCGCGCGATGTCCGGATCGCACTGAATCTCTGCTGGATGCCGATGACACCGGAAAAGCTCATCTCCGAGCTGTTCAGCAAGCCGGCCATCCTGGAAGCCTGCACCCCTGACCTCACCGACGCTGAGCGTGCTCTGCTCAGCCGTCCCGTCGACAGCCCGTGGACCGAAGCGGACGTGCCGTTGCTGGATGAAGCCGCCGAGCTGCTCGGCGAGCTTGATCCCGCGGCCGGCCGCGGACTGGCTCAGCAGGAGCACGACCGCGCACGGGACATCGCCAACGCGAAGCAGACGCTGGTGAACATGGAGACCGCCGGCGTGGACGTGCTGATGACGGCCGAGGAACTCGTCGACCAGAACCAGGAGCGCGAAGCGCGGCTCACTGCGGCGGAGCGGGCAACCAGCGACCGCACCTGGGCCTTCGGGCACATTGTGGTTGACGAGGCCCAGGAACTGTCGCCGATGCAGTGGCGCCTGCTGGTCCGGCGCTGCCCGTTGAAGTCGTTCACGATCGTCGGCGACATCGCCCAGACCAGTTCCGTAGCGGGTGCCAATTCCTGGCAGGGCGCGCTGGAACCGATGTTCGGCGACCGCTGGCAGCTCGAGGAACTGACGGTCAACTACCGCACGCCGTCACAGATCGCTGAAGCAGCGGCCAGGATGGCCACCGCTGCAGGGCTGGTTGTTTCGGCCCCCAAGGCCGTCCGCGAAGGCCGCTGGTCGCCGATCATTGACCGTGTGGATGACGGTTCTGTGGTCAGCCGGCTCGTGGAGGTCCTCCCGGACGAGCTGGACGCGCTCGACGGCGGCTTGCTCGCCGTGATTGCCGACGGCGAACTGCTGCCGCAGGCCACGTCGGCGCTGCGCGCCGCCTACGGCCGGCGCGTCGGTACCGGTGCCGGCAGCTACGAGCAGGACATTGTCGTCATCAGCCCGAGGGAAGCCAAGGGCCTGGAGTTCGACGGCGTTGTGGTGCTGGAGCCGGCCATGATGCTCAACCACGAGCACGGACGGGTAGGCGACCTTTACGTTGCCATGACCCGGCCAACGCAGCGGCTGCGGCTGATCGCAGCCGCCCCGGTGCCGGCAGGCATCGAACGCTAATCCCCGATGGCGGGAGGACCGGACCCTACCGGCCTCCTGCCGTCCCGGCGGCACCGTCACGCTGCGCTGGCCGGACTTGTCACGCTGCGCTGGCCGGACTTGTCACGCTGCGCTGGCCGGACTTGTCACGCTGCGCTGGGGACCAGCCAATCCTGCTAACTTAGATCACGTGTCCCAACTAAATGATCTCGAGTCCCAGCAGAACGACCCGGGCTTTGCCAACATCTGGCAAGAGCTCAACTGGCGCGGCCTAGTCCACGTTTCCACTGATGAAGTGGAACTGGAGAAGCTGCTCGCGGGGGACCCGATCACCTATTACTGCGGGTTCGACCCCACAGCACCCAGCCTGCACCTGGGCAACCTCGTGCAGTTGCTCCTGATGCGCAGGCTCCAGCTGGCCGGGCATAAACCCCTGGGCCTCGTTGGCGGGTCGACAGGACTGATCGGTGACCCGCGGCCGACGGCGGAACGCACCTTGAACACCAAAGACACTGTCTCTGAGTGGGTCGGTTACCTCCAGGCACAGGTCCGCCGCTTCCTGAGCTTCGAAGGCGAAAACGCCGCCAGGATGGTCAACAACCTGGACTGGACCGCCCCGCTGAGCGCGATCGACTTCCTTCGCGAAATCGGAAAGCACTTCCGTGTCGGCACCATGCTCCGCAAGGACGCCGTTGCCTCTCGCCTCAGCTCGGATGAAGGCATCAGCTACACCGAGTTCAGCTACCAGATCCTCCAGGGTATGGATTACCTGCAGCTCTTCCGGGACTACGGTTGCGTCCTGGAGACTGGGGGATCGGACCAGTGGGGCAACCTGACCAGCGGCACCGAACTCATCCGCAAGGTTGAAGGCAAGCACGTGCACGCACTCGGTACGCCGCTCATCACCAATTCGGACGGCACCAAGTTCGGCAAGAGCGAAGGCAACGCCATCTGGCTCGATCCGGAGATGTGCAGCCCGTACGCCTTTTACCAGTTCTGGCTTAACACGGCCGATGCCGACGTTGCGGCGAGGCTGAAGGTCTTCACTTTCCTGACCCGCGCCGAAATCGAAGCCTTGGAAGTTTCCATTGCCGAGCGTCCCTTTGCACGGGAGGGCCAGCGGAGGCTTGCGTTCGAAGTGACCTCGCTTGTCCATGGCGAGGAAGCAACTGAGAAGGTCATCGCCGCCTCGGCGGCACTGTTCGGTGGCGGGGACCTCGCGGCTCTGGACGAGCGCACCCTTGCGGCCGCAACCGCTGAACTGCCTTTGGCCCGCATTAACGCCGACGGCCTCGGCATCGTTGACCTGCTCGTGGCCTCCGGGCTCTCGGACAGCAAGTCGGCCGCCCGCCGGACCGTGGGTGAGGGCGGCGCCTATGTAAACAACACCAAGGTGACCGATCCCGACGCGGTCATTCCAGGAACCGAACTCCTGCACGGGCGCTACCTGCTGCTGCGCCGGGGGAAGAAGAATCTGGCGACCGTGGAAGTAGCACTGTCCTCGAACTAGCAGTCTCCAGGAGCCAACCGCACGCTCCTTCCCGGCCGATTTGCACGGCCGGGGAGGAGCGTGTATTGTTTTCTGAGTCGCCGCCGCTGAGTGGTGACAGACCCCCTACAAATGAGAAGCAATTCTTCATGCGCAAGGCGCAGAGATGGAAAATTGCTTCACGTTTTGCTGGGCGGATTCATTCCATCAAGTGAATTTCTGGAGAATATCCGGATTTGCAAAGTGGAAATGAATGAAATAAGCTAGAAACATCGCAGCGAAGAAATACTAACAAAGAATTCATCGGAATTCAAATATTTGTTTGAGAAGTATTCGAATGTGTCTGTTGTTTGAGAACTCAATAGTGTGCCAAGTTTGTTGATACCAATTTATTTATATGGATTGGTTGGATTTG